>JBBDXG010000034.1:0-10237 GCA_040902435.1 Fimbriimonadaceae bacterium | reverse complement strand
CCTACAACCTCGGCGGCTGGGTCGAGGCGGTGACAGACTCTGCGGCCGACGAGACGCTGGTCGGGTACGACGAGTGGGGGCGGGTCGTCGGGATCGAGCACTCCGACGAGTCGGTGGTGTCTCTCGTTTACAACCTCGAGGGCCTCATCGTGTCCGCGACGGACGAGCTTTCGCGGACCGGGTATCGCGTCTATAACGACCGCTACGACCTGACGGGGACGGAGAACGCGCGGGGGGACGACCACGCGTTCGCGTACAACGACGCGGGGTGGCTGACGTCCGTGACGAACGGGCGGAGCTATGCGCGGACCTACGCGTACACCGTGCGCGGCGAGGTGTACACGCTGACTTTGGCGGACGAGTCGGTGGAGAGCTGGGCGTACGACGCGAACGGGCAGACTTCTTCCTATACGAACGCGCTCTCGCAGACGATAGGTTACGCGTACAACGACGCGGGGGACCTGACGGCCGTTGACTACCCGACGGGGACGGACACGACTTTTTCCTACGACGGCGCGGGGCGGACGGTCTCGATGGCCGACGCGACGGGGACCTCGTCGTGGACCTTTAATGCGGCGGGAGAGGTGACCGCGCTGGAGACGCCGCAGGGGGACCTGGAGTACGTGTACGACCTCTCTGGCGCGGTCACCGAGATGACGGTGGACGGGACGGCGACGACGGAGTACGGGTACGACGCCTACGGGCGCTTCTCGTCGCTGACCAACCAGTTCTCAGAGGTGACGTCGGTGACGTACGACTCGGCCGGGCGAGTCTCGCGCAAGGACTTCGACAGTGGCGTCTACGAGGCGTTCACCTACGACGACCGCTCGCGGCCGACGCTTGTCCTCGTCAAGAACTCTTCGAACACCGAGATAGACCGGAAGGAGTACGTCTGGGACGACGCGTCCCGCGTGACCAGCGCCAAGGAGGGCGGCTACTGGAGCTACTACGAGTACGACGCCATTGACCAGCTCATCGAAGAGGAAAAGCCGGCGCTGAGCTACCTCGCCACCTACACCTACGACGCCAACGGCAACCGCGCGACGCGGACGGTGAACTCGGTCACGGAGACGTACGCCTACGACGAGGCGGACAAGCTCGAGACGGTGACGGTGAACAGCAACGTCGTCAAGGAGTTCACCTACGACGACGCCGGGCGCACGACGGCGATTGAAACGAGTGCCGGTACGACGTCGTTCGCGTACGACTACGAGGGGCGTGTGACGCAGATCACTTATCCTTCGACGTCGTCGGACTCGTTCGGCTACAACGGCCTCGGTGCGCGGGCCTCGACCTCGGGGACCAACGGCTCGCGGTCGTTCCTGCGCAACGGGCTCGGGGTGACGTCGCCGGTGCTGGAGGACGGTGTCGCCGAGTACACGCCGGGCGTGTCGCGGCGCGCGTCGTCCAGCACGACCTTCGCGCACGCGGGGCAGAAGAACACGAGCGCGCAGTCCGCCGAGAACGAGACCGTCGCCGCCTCGCGCGTGTACGACGCCTTCGGCAACGTCGTCTCCTCCTCCGGCTCCTGGTCCGGCCCCTTCGGCTACGCCGGAGAGTTCGGGTACCAGGAGGACGGAAACGGCCTTAGACTCCTCGGCCACCGGTACTACGACTCGACGACTGGCCGATTCTTGACGAGTGATCCCATCCAGAATGGACGCAACTGGTACGAGTACTGTGGGAACAACCCGATCACGCAAATTGACCCGACCGGCCTGACCTGGTATTACGATCAACGTACTGGACAGCTTTGGTGGGACGACCCTGCTACTGCGGAATTCGACCCGGTACTCAAAGGCACCGGCTACGCTGGTACGGCTGGGGACCATCGCAACAACCCAGACTCGGAAGATCTTGAAGAGCAAGGGCCGCTGCCCAAGGGTGAGTATAAGATCTCAAAGAGGAAAACGACTAAGCGCGAAGGAAGACCACTCGATTGCTTCTGGATAGATCCAGTTGCCGGTACAGAAATGTACGGTAGGACAGGCATGCTCATTCACGGCGACAACTCCCGTGGCGATGCTTCGACAGGATGCATAGTCTTGAGCAAGGGGCTCCGCGACGAGATTGAAGACAGCGACGATACTGTACTGATCGTGTATGACAGCGGTTCCGATACTTGGGCGGAATGGGGCGTCAACCTGAACCCCATCCAGCTCATCCCCGTGCTTCGCCTTCCCAACGTGATTCGCCTTCCCAAGCGGTGGGGCCCTCGCCCTTCTGTCGGCCCGCCGTGGAACGGACCTATGGGGACGGGTAGCATCCCGTCGGGATGGGGATAGGAGGAAACCGATGAAGAGAGTCAAATTGCTTGTGGCAATACTTGTACTGTTGGCGTGCGGGTGCTCAAGAGATGGCGACGCCATCAAAGAGTCTATGGTAGGCAAACCCGCGACGACCACAACAGCTCAGGCAGATTCCGGTGACAGTCCGCCTCAACAAGGCATCGCAGGACAGACTCCCCAAGAGTACAGCGTTACCTACACAACGGAGGTGCTTGACTCAGGTCGCTCGCGTGGGATGTACTGGGGTGCCGAAGGCGGTCAAGGGACGATTGTGCAAGACTTGAAGATCGTTCTCGAAGGCGAACCTCTGCCAGTTTGGCGAAGTGCCTTCTGCGACCTCGCAAATGTCAGAAAGCTTGAGCAAAAGTCGACGGAGGACGGCTTGATCGTCACAATATCAGGCGGTGACGACGGTAGCCCGTATGTATGCACAATCACAATAGTGGGCAGGAACATCGTTCACAGAAGCGTAGCAAGTCGGATCTTTCCTGAGAATCACAATGAAGAGACAAGCTATACGAACACGGCTCCAGACAATTGACGGGCGCGTGGCCGGAGTGTGACGATAAGGGAACGTGTGCCATCTCGATCTGAATCGGGATTCGGCACGGCGTCGGCTGGCCCTACCCTCCCGCACGCGCGAGGCGGGGGACGCGGCGGTCGGCGGACACGGTCCCGAAGGACCGCACGGTCGGGCGCGGGTTGCGCGGCACGTCGTTCGGGGTCGTAAAGTGCGGCCCCATGATCACCGGCACCTCGCAGTACTCGGCGGTCAGGTCAATCGCGTTGTCGGACCCGCCGTGCACGAACGCCCCGGACTGGAACCCCTTCGCCCGCGAGGCGGTGATCGTGTTCCTGCTCGCGCGGTCGTCGAGATAAAAGCCCGTGTGGACCCACGTGACCGGGTAGCGCCGGACGCGGCAGATCGCTAGCACGTTCGTCGCCTTGTTGCCGTCGAAGCCGCGGCCAGGGAACACGACGACGCCGACGTCGTTGCCGATCTCGAGCCCTTCGAGCACCATGTCATAGAGCTCGTTGCCGTTGCCGTTCACACGCACGGCGACCATCTCCGTCTTCACCGTGCCGGTGAGTCGGTTGTCGTTGCCAAACACGCGCAGTTCTGCGCGGTCCGTCTGCAGCCCGGCCTTCGGCCCGCCGACGAGGTCAACGGTGACGTGGTTGCCGTTGCCGTGGAGCTCGAGCCCCTCGGCGGGAGAGTTGCGGCCCTTGAAAACGATCGTAGAGCGGTTCGTGCGGACCGTCAGGAGCGGCTTGACGTCGAGCTCGTTGTACACAGGGGCCAGCCAGCCCGGCGGCTGTGGTGGCCACACGCGGTACCAGCCGCTGCGGTAGGTGCCGTTGTTCTGTCGCCAAGGAGAGTCGAGGCGGAAGTTCCTGTCGTTGTGCCGAGTGGGCAGCGGTCTACCGTCGCCGCCGATCTTCAGGAACGTGTGGCGCCATCCCTCGTTGCCGTCCACCATGATCTGCACCCACTCGTCCTTGTCCATGCGCGGCAGTCGTCCTTCCGTGGTCCGCTGCCACCCGCTGGGCGTCGCGTATCTTGGCGCGACGACCTCGATGGTGTAGCTGCCTCCATTGGGCAGCGTGACGGACGTGTACGCGTCCGCTGTGACGCGGGTGGGCCGCGGTGCGGCGGCCACGCCGACGCACACGGCGGCTGCGAGCAGGATAATGGGAAGCTTGCTGAGGAGTTTCATCGCGCTCCAGTTCTCCGACGACTCAGGGCCGCCCGCGCCTTGGCGACTAGGGCCTTAGGAACCTCGGACAATCAGGTTCAAGCGGTACGCCCATGATCCATACTTTGACCCATGGCGCTCGTCCCGACCCGACTTCGTTGCAACCTGCTCGTCGAGCCCCTCGCGGTGGCAGAGGGCCGGCCCCGCCTCTCTTGGGTCCTACAGGGCGATAGCAGGTCGCAGAGCGCGTACCAGATCGTGGCCGAGACTGAGGCGGGAGACGGGCTCTGGGACAGCGGCAGAATCGGCTCCGACGCCACTTGCGACGTGGTTTACGAAGGCAAGGCGCCCGCGCCCAGGCAGCGCGTGCGCTGGCGCGTGCGCGCATGGGACGAGAAAGGGGCGCAGGGAGATTGGAGCGAATGGGCGCACTGGACCGCCGCGCCAGGGGCGTGGGAGGCGGAGTGGATCGGTTTCGACGAACCTCTGGACGCTTCGCGCCCGCCGGACTTCATCGGTGCGTCGTGGGTGTGGCACGCCGACGGACCGCTCGACCCAGTGCCCGTCAGCACTGCCCGGTTCCGCAAGTCGTTCACTTTGGCCGAATTGCCGGGCGAGGCGACGATGCTCGTCACAGGCGACGACTCGTTCCATGCGTACGTCAATGGGACCGACGTCGGCAAGAGCGACGGAAACCGCGACTCGTGGCGCAGGCCGGGACTGCTGGACGTCAAGAGCGCGCTCAAGAGGGGCGAGAACACGATCGAGATCGTCGTCGGATCCATCGGTGTTTCGGCCTCAGCCCTGATCGCAAAGCTGGAGACGGTGCAGGGCGGTTCGCGCACGTCGTTGGTGACGGATGCGACATGGGAAGCGCGCTGGGAGGAGTCTTCGGATTGGAAGCCGGTCCGCGTAGTCGGCGGGTTCGGCGCACCGCCCTGGGGCAGCGTGTCAGCGCCGGGGCTCTTCCTTCCGCCGCCTCGAGTGCTGACGCGGCCGTTTGACGCCCGCTCGCCCGTGCGGCGCGCTGTCCTCTATGCGACTGCGCTGGGGATCTATGAGGCGTCGGTCAACGGCCAGCGCGTGGGTGAGGACTGGTTCGCGCCGGGATGGACCGATTACAAGAAGCGCGTGCACTACCGCGCCTACGACGTGACCTCGCTTGTCAAGTCGGGCAGCAACACGATCGAGACGCTGCTCTGCGACGGGTGGTTCGCGGGGTACGTCGGCTTCGGCAGGCGGCACCACTATGGCGAAGAGACGCGCTTCAGCGCGATGCTCTGGCTCGACTACGAGGACTCGCCGAGCCAGCTCGTCGCGACCGACGAGAACTGGCGCGCAGCGACCGGGGCCACTACGCAGTCCGACTTTCTGATGGGAGAAGAGCACGACGCTCGGCGCAGCCCGGGCGACTGGCACCCGGTCGTGATGGGCAAGGAGGTCAGCCCGGTTCTCGAACCGTATCCGATGGAGCCCCTCGTCGCGTTCGAAGAGGTCCAGGCGAAGACGGCCACGCGCGCGCCGAACGGAACCCACGTCTACGACCTGGGACAGAACTTCGCGGGCGTGCCGAGGCTGGACCTGAGCGGCCAGAAGGCAGGGACGGAGATCGTGCTGCGGCACGCGGAGGTCTTGAACACGGACGGGAGCGCGTACACGACCAACCTCCGCTCTGCCCGCGCGCGGGACGCGTACACGACTCGCGAGGGGGACCAGGAGTGGTCGCCGCGCGGGACGTTCCACGGGTTCCGCTATGTCGAGTCCTCGGTCGAGCTGCCGAGGGGCGCAGTCAGCGGGCTCGCGCTCAGCAACGTCGCGAAACCGGCGAGCGGGTTCGAGTGCAGCGACGCGCGCCTCAACCAGCTCTGGTCCAACATTGACTGGACCTTCCGCTCGAACTTCATCGAGATCCCGACCGACTGTCCGCAGCGCGACGAGCGCCTCGGATGGACGGGCGACATCCAAGTGTTCGCACGCGCGGCGATGATCCTCGCCGACGTGCAGTCTTTCCTTGACAAGTGGCTGGTGGACCTCGCCGACGCGCAGCGCGACGACGGCCAGTTCCCGATGATCGCGCCGGTCGTGTACGGCTTCAGCGACGGTGGTCCGGCTTGGGCGGACGCAGGGACGATCGTGCCGTGGGCGATGTGGGAGGCCTATGGGGACCGCCGCGTGCTCGAGCGGCAGTACGCCTCGATGAAGAAGTTCGTCGCGTTCTGTTCTGGGCGGCTCGTGGACGGCCTGCCGCCGAAGGAGTTCCATTGCTTCGGCGACTGGCTCAACGTCGGGGTCGAAACTCCAACGCCCGTGCTGTATATGCTGTTCCTGTGCCGTTCGACGTGGATCGTTTCGCAGACCGCCGCGGTCCTCGGCAAGAACGACGAAGCCGACCGGTACGCGTCGGACTTCAAGCGGCACTGCATGCGCTTCCGCGCGCGGTTCATGGGCGACGACGGGTGGATCGAAGGGAAGTCGCAGACAGGGCAGGCGATGGCGCTCGCGTTCGACGTCGTGGATGACCCGTCGCGGTCCAAGGTCTTCGCGCGGCTCGTCGAAGACATCGAGAGTCGCGGGCACCTCACGACAGGGTTCGTCGGAACGAAGGACCTGATGCTTGTGCTGCGGGACGGGCACCGCACGGACCTCGCGTACAAGCTCCTGCTGAGCGACGAGTATCCAGGCTGGCTCTTTTCGATCAAGCACGGCGCGACCTCGATCTGGGAGAGGTGGAACGGCTGGACTCCGGAGAGCGGCTTCGCCGACCCTGGCATGAACTCGTTCGCGCACTACGCGTTCGGGGCTGTGGGCCAGTTCATGATGGAGACGATCGGCGGCATCCGCCCGTTGGAGCCGGGATACAAGCGCGTGATGATCCACGTAGAGCGCGGACCGCTGGAGTGGGCGAACTGCTGGTTCGACTCTCCTCGTGGCAGAATCGCGACGTCATGGAAAGGGAGAACCTTGGTCGTCACGGTCCCGCCGAACGTCGAGGCCGATGTACGGATGGTGGAAGACGACATCACCGTAGGAGCAGGCACGCACGAGTTCTCTTTCTGAGCCGGTCACGAGATACTCACTTTTTTGAACCTGAAAGTGGTCAAAAATGGTCGCCGGTCCAGTCCGACCAGATTTTGCCTTGCCGGAAGTGCTCGTCGGTCCAGTTGTGGATGTGCGCGACCTCGTCGTCCGTCAGCGGACGTGGCTCCCCTGCCGCTACGAACACCTTGGCGGCCTTCTCGGTCATCAGGCACGCCGCGATCGCCTCATTCGGCGTCTTGCCGAGCGCGATCAGGCCGTGGTTCTCGAGCAAGACCGTCTTTGGCCTCCATCCCGTCTCGCCCGTGAAGCGCGTACACGCGTCGCGAATCGCTTTCGCTAAGGCGAGCCCCGGGGCGACGTAGGGCACGAGGACGGAGCGCGGGCCGCAGAGCACGACCTGGTCAGGGAAGTAGCGGCACTCTGCGAACTCGGCCGCCAGCGGGCCGCACATGACCCCGAGGGTCGCCGTCGGGTGGGTGTGCGCGACGAACCCGACGTCCGGGAGAGCCAGCAGCCAGGCGTGCATGAAGGTCTCTGTCGAGGGGAACCCGCCGGTCGGATCGGTCCTCGACTCGTTGAGAAACCGGCGGCAGTCCTGGTCCGACCAGTCGTCTGCACCCAGGCTAGATACAACCCTATCCAAGTCAACTTGTACAAAACCCTCGGGTCCAATGCTGGCCATCTGGTGCCCCGAAGCCTTGATCCACAGCGTTTCGCCGTCGCGCCCGCTCACGTTTCCCTCGGCGAGGATCACTTGCCCCAGCTCGGGCCGCCCCAGCTCGCGGGCCATCGCGACGAGCCGGTCGAGCACCGGGCCACTAGGACTGGGCGGACTTATCTCGCTAGCGATACCGAGCATGCGTTCAATAATGTTCCGTCCGCGCGGTGACGAAGACGAGACATCCTCTCCCCCAGTCCGCATTATCTCGCTGCAGAGGATTACGCACTCCGAGCACACGGCACCGTGCAGCCCGACGATGATCTTGCGGCCGTCCTCCTTTGGCTTTCCGCACAGCACGCAGCGATTGTTGTGCTCGACGGTGCTCAACCCGCCCTCCTGTGCCGCACGCGGTCCAGGGCGACGGCGGCGACGATGATCGCGCCGGTCACGATCTCCTGCACCCAGTTCGGCCAACCGAGCGCGACGGACCCAGAGGCGATCGTGGACATCATGAGCGCGCCGATCAGAGTACCGGCGATGGAGCCGGTGCCGCCCATCAGTGACGCGCCACCGATCACGACCGCCGCGATCACTTGCAGCTCGAGCCCTTGTGCAGTTGAAGGGTCGCCGACGGCCAGCCGCCCGAACGTCGCAGCGCCAGAGAGCCCCGCGCACAGCCCCATGAAGGCGTACACGGCGACCTTCGTGCGGTCCACGGGGATCCCGCACAGTCGCGCGGCCATCTCGTTCGAACCGACGGCCTGGATGTGCCGACCGTGCCGCGTGTAGCGCAGCCACACCATCGCCGCGACGGCGAGCAGAACGAGCACCCACACCCCCGGGGGCAGGAGCATCCACGCGCGCTCGTCCGGCACCTTGCGCAGCATGTCGCTGATCCACGTCACTGACGGCGGATCAATCTTCTGCTCGTTGGCGAGCCCCTTCGCTGCGCCGCGCAGCGCAAGAAAAGTCCCGAGCGTGACGATGAACGGCGTGACTTTCAACTTTGTGACGAGCAAACCGTTCAGCGCGCCGCAAAGCACGCCGGCGGCCAATCCGGCACCGAGCGCGACCAACGGATCGTGCCCGGCCTTCACGACGTAGGCGATCACGACAGAGACGAGCGCGACCATCGAACCGACGGAGAGGTCAATCCCCGCCGCCATGATGACGAACGTCATCCCCACGGCCGCGAGACCAACGATCGTGCTCTGCCGCAGGATCAGCTCGAAAGAGTCGAAGCTGAGAAAGCTCCCGCCCTGCGCGAACCCAAACCCAAAGAACAGCAGCGCCCATGCGATCGCCAGGCCGATCACGTTCCCGAACGGGCGCAGCCGAGCGATCACAGCCCGACCGCCTCCCTCATCAGCGACTCCCCGTCCCACTCCCGGCGGGCGCGCGCGTCGGCCATGCGGCCGCGCGACATCACCGCGATGCGGTCGCACACGCCCAACAGCTCAGGAAGATAGCTCGAAACGAGCAGCACTGACTTTCCCGCGCACGCGAGCGAGTCAATCAGCATGTAGACCTGCTCCTTGCTCGCGACGTCAATGCCCCGCGTCGGCTCATCGAGCAGGTAGAGGTCAACGTCGTGGTGCAGTAGGCGCGCGAGCGCGACCTTCTGCTGGTTTCCTCCGCTCAGCTCGCCGACCGCCTGCAACGGGCTGCGCATCTTCACCCCGAGCCGGTCGAGGAACGGGCGCGTCGCCTGCGTTTGCGTCTTGTCGCTGATCCAGAATGGAAGCCTTGTCAGCGAGGCGTTGTCCGCGATCGGCATCGTCAGCGCGAGCCCTTCCTCCTTCCGGTCCTCGCTCAGCATCCCGGTGCCTTGCCGCCATCGCGCGGCGGGGCTGGCGGGGCCAACATACGCGCCGATCCGCAGTTTGCTTGACCTGACACGGTCGAGCCCGAAGACCGCGCGCACGAGCTCCGTCCGACCGGAGCCGCCCAGCCCGGCGATGCCGACGACCTCGCCCCTCCGAACGGTGAGCGAGGCGTCCACGGGCCGAACGACGCCCGAAAGGGCACCGACCTCCAACACCACTTCGCCCGGCGTGCGGGCCGAGCGCGGGTACAGCTCCGAAATGTCGCGCCCGACCATCATCCGTAGCACGCGCTCGTCTTCGAACTCCGCGACGCTCCCGCCGCCCGCGACAAGCCCGTCGCGCAGCACCGTAAACCGGTCCGCCACCCTGCGCACTTCGTCGAAGAAGTGCGAGATGTACACGATCGCCTGCCCCTCCGCCCTCAGTTGCGCGATCACCTCGAACAGCCGCTCGGCGTCGCCTTGACCGAGGCTGCTGGTCGGCTCGTCGAGCACGAGCACCCGGCAGCCGAACGCGAGCGCGCGAGCGATCTCAACGGTCTGCCGCAGCCCGATCGGCAACCGACCGACCGTCGCCGACAGGTCGAGGTCCGCGTGCCCGAGGCGCGCGAGCGCGCGACGAGCCGTCTCCGCCTGCTGCCGCAGGCTCACAAAGCCCGCGACCGTCTGCTCGCGGCCGAGCATGATGTTCTCGAGCACCGAGAGGTCCGGGCAGAGCGAGAGCTCC
>JBBDXG010000033.1:0-58692 GCA_040902435.1 Fimbriimonadaceae bacterium | reverse complement strand
CCCCCCCCCCCAACTGCCCTATCGTCGGTTGCCGAGGTAGGCGAAGAGGCTGCCGCCGCCACCGCCCGTGGCCCTGCCTCCTCCTCCTCCGCCGCCGGCTGCGGGGACAGGTGCGCGGGGGAGCATTGTGTCGGCGCACGCGAGGTTGTACGAGGTCACGGCGGCCGCGACGCTCGACTGGATGAGGTAGGCGTTGATGGCGGCAGCGATGTTGTCGTGCTGCGTGTGGTGGATGTAGCCGTAGTCCGCCACGCCGGTCTCGCTCCAGAAGAAGCCTGGCACGCCGGCCTGATTGAAGGGCGCGTGGTCGCTCCCGCCGCCCCTCGGCATGGTCGCTTGGACGCGGATCGTGACCGGGAGGGTCGGAAACGCCTCGTTGAGCGGGGCAACGGCCTGCTCCAGCATCGGCTTCATGCTCTCGATGCCCACGAGCCCGCCGCTGTAGTTGGTCCCTCCGTCGTCAACGAGCACGGCAGTGATCTTGTCCAGCTCTGCGCGGTGCATCTCGACGTACCGACGGGAACCGTGGAGGCCCTGCTCTTCGCCGGTCCACATAATGAATCGGATCGTGCGCTTGGGCTTTGCGCCCGCAACGTTGAGAAGTCGCGCGGCCTCGAGCGCGACCATCGTGCCCGTGCCGTTGTCGCATGTGCCGGTCGAGCCAGGGCCGTCCCAACTGTCGAGGTGCCCGCTTACGATCACGACCTCGTCGGGGAACTCGGTCCCTGGGATTTCAGCGATGACGTTGTAGTTCTTCACCGGCCCGGGCCGGAAAGACTGGACGAGGTCGAACTCGATCGCCGTGTACCCAGCGGCCATCCCCGCGACGATCGCGTCGTAGTCGCTGGCGCGGACCATGACGACGACTTCCTTCGGGATGTCCTCGATCTTGACGTTGTAGTTCCCGCTGGTGATTACGAGCTCGTTTCGGCTGCTAGTGACCTGCCCGTGCGGGCCCGCGGCCTTGATCTCGGCCCAGATCGCGTCCTGTTCGGCGCGTTGCTCGGGCGTCACGCGCCCAGCAAGGCGCGGCATGAGCACCCATGAGCCCTTGAACTTCGCGGCGTTGGCCTTGGCGTCTGCGGCGTTCGCTGGCAGGGCCATCACGGGCCCTCGCGTCAGGCCGTTTGTGCCGTAAGTCCACGAGCGCGTCGTGAACTCGAAGTTGCGCGCGAACGGAGTGACCATGCGGCCGATGTGGTGGCGGCCCCGGTCAAAGCCTGTCGGCCACTCGCCCCACTCTTCCAGGTGGACGTTTTCGCAGCCGAACTCCCTAAACTTCTTGGCGGTCCACTCGCAGGCCCGCTGCAGCGCGAGGGAAGTGGTCAACCGCGGGCCGATCTGGCCTGTCAAGTACTCGAGGTGGGCCCGGGTCTGGTTGCGGGACTTGCCCTCGTCAATGATCTTGGCGACCGTTTCTGGGTCGCCTTGCGCCCTGAGGCCGACACTGAGGCAGGCCAGAGCGACCAATGCCAATGATCTGAATCGCATGCCCTGTTTTACCGTTTAGCCCACCTTGTTGCACAAGATTCGCGATAATAGGGCTATGTTGAAACCCCGATTTGCAGCGGCGCTCGCGCTCCTCGCCTTAGGCTCCTTGGCACTGGGCCAGAACGTCCCCACGTCGTCCAAGCTGTTGTCCGACGCGACGGCACTGGCGGCGAAGGAGAAGAAGAACGTCTGGGTGACATTCACCGCTTCTTGGTGCGGCTGGTGCAAGAAGATGGACGCGTTCCGGGCAGTGCCCGAGAACAAGAAGATCCTCGACAAGTACTTCGTCGTGGTTCACGTGACGGTGCTCGAGTCGGAGGGCAAGAAGATGCTCGAGAACCCGGGCGGCGACCAGCTCCTGGTTGATCTGAAGGGCGACAAGCAGGGCATCCCGTTCTTCGCGTTCCTGGACGCGAAGGGAAAGATGATCGTGAACTCGCGCCGCACGACCGAGGAGAACAAGGAGGGCTCGAACGTGGGCCACCCCGTTGCACCGGAAGAAATCGCGTGGTTCATGGAGATGCTCAAAAAGGGCGCGCCGAATATGACGAGCGCCGAGCGCACGACGATCGAGACTTGGCTGAAGGCGCAGAAGATCGGCTGAAGGGCGCACCTAGTCCATTTTCGCGACCCCGATGACGCCATAGCCGATCCTTCCACCCGCGTTCCCGGTCGGTTGTCCACCGTCGTCGGGCTTCTCGTGCACGACGATGCCGCGCCCGAAGATCGAGGACCGGCCGCTCATGCCCATCCCTGCGATCGTCCGGTCCACTTTCGCGACTCCGCGCGCGTCGGACTCGAGATTGCCCATGTCTCCGGCGTGGCGGGCCGCGCTGTCTGGCAGGCCGTGCGCCATGTCCTCGGGGTTGAAGTGCCCGCCCATCGAGAGCCCGTCGGCCATAGACATGTCGCCGAACTCATGGATGTGGAACCCGTGCTTTGAGCTCGGGGGCAAGCCGGTGACCTCGCCCGTCACTCGCACCCCGTCCTCGACCAGTTCGAACCTCAAGGTGCCAGTGACGCTGCTACCGGACGCAGGCGATACTATCGCGATCCCTCGCGTCGGTCGCTGGCGCTGTAGGTCCACCTCTTTTGGTGCCACGAAGAAACTCGCCCCCGCCACGCACAACGCGACAGGAGCCGACCACATTACAAGACTACTCACGGGCCTATTCTACAGAACTCGGCAATGAATTGCTTCACAGTCTTACTTTGGAAAGAAGAGCAGGTCAGAGCCGACCGGCCCTGACCTGCTCTCGAGCAGCACTTCCGTTAGTGCCCGCCGCCCCTGCCCCTACCGACTCCTGCTTTGGTGCCGGCGCTCCTCGTGTCGCGCTTTTGCGCGCTGGCCCTCGGCTTGCCGTCAACAATGTCCTTGACCGCCCGGTTCAGTGCGTCGCGCCTTCCTTCCGACTTCACTACCGCGAGCACGGTCTCGAGGTCTGTGAGGCCCTGCCTCTTGACCCGTGAATACTCCGACTCGGGGAACTGGTACTTCGAGTGAAGCATGTTCATCCACACCTGGTTCTCAAAGGTGCCGCCCTTGGCGCGCATCTTGTTGAACGCGCCGGGGTGCATGCCGAGCCTTTTGGCGACGTTGCCCCAGCCTTCGCCCTTGGGCTTGTTCTGCAGGACGTAGTCGAGGCTCTGGCCAGTGTCCCGGCTGATCACCATTGCCGGGCCGAGGGTTCCGAACGAGGTGTTCGTCGTTCGCCGCGTTTGGACGAGCGACTCAACGTTGATCCCAAGCGCGTCGCCGATAACGATCGCGGCCGCCGATTCGAGCGGAGAGAGCTTGTGGGTCCCAATGACCTGCGACAATAGGTCGGACTGTGCCGGTGCGATGGAACCCACCGCCAGTGAACCAAAGAGCAAAAGTGTTCTAAGTGCGTTTTTCATGTCTCCTTAGCCCCAAGGACGACAGCACGCTAGAACGGGTTCCCAGTCTTTAATGGGCCTGAGCCCGACGTCGCGCAGGTCCGAGCCTTAGTAGGCTCGGACCGCTCGGCCCCTAGTGCCCGCCGCCTTTGCCCTTGCCCTTTCCACCACCGGCGCCTTTGCCCGCTGCCGGCGGATTCGAGCTGGAGGACGACTTGGGCTTCGCCGCGACGATCTCCCTTACGTACTTGTCGAGCGGCTCGCGCTTGCCCTCGGACTTGACGACTGCAAGCACGATCTCGAGGTCAGAGAGGCCCTGCTTCTGCACGCGCACGTACTCCGACTCCGGGAACCGATACTTGGTGTACAGCATGTTCATCCAGCACTGGTTCTCGAACGAGCCGCCTTTCGCACGCATCTTGTTGAACGTGCCAGGGTGCATCCCCATCCGCTTCGCGACGTTGCCCCATCCTTCGCCCTTCGGCTTGTTCTTCAGGACGTAGTCGAGGCTGTGGCCCGTGTTCTTGCTGATCACGATCGCGGGCCCAAGGACCGCGAAGGAGTCGTTCGACGACTTGTGCGACATCACCAACGCATCAACCTTGAACCCGAGGGCGTCGCCGATGACGATCGCGGCCGCGGCCTCCAGAGGCGTGAGCTTGTGGTCAGTCGTGACCTTGGCCAAAAGTGTGGTCTGTGCCGGCGCGACGGTTCCTATCGCCAGCAATCCTGCGAGCACGATCGTTCGAAGTCCGTGTTTCATGGCTCCTCAACCCAGGGACGCGAGCGCGTACCCCGGAGTTCCTATTTCCACACGAGCCTGGGACCCCTTGCTAGCAGTTTCGCCTGCGCTTGAGCCTTAACAGCGCGGCACCCGCCAGCAGGGCTAGGGCAGAGGCTGGTTCTGGCACCGGCGACGCTAGGAACGCGCGGGTCTGGCCGTTGTAGAGGCCGTAGCCAACGATGTCGCCGTGGGAATTGATCCCCTGTGCGCGCACGAAGGTCCAGCCGGTTCCAGCAACGCCGAGCACCTGGTCCAGCCTGCGCGAACCGAGCACCGGATCGTAGACGAACGCACGCTCTTGGCCGTTGAACAGCCCGAACCCGACGACCTGCCCCTGGTCGTTGATGTCGAGCGCCTCTGCGCCACCGATCCCGGCGAGGCCGCCGTCAATCGCGATCTGCAGCGTGCCGCCCGGTTGCCAGAGTGCGGCGCGCTTCTTCCCGCTTGCGTCGGTCGTCCAGCCGACGATCGCGCCGCCGGAGTTGATCGAGTACGCCGTGCTCGTCGAGCCGCCGACCATGTTCGGCAGCACGGACATCCCCGAACCGGAGGTCCATGCGAACGCAAGAGCGTCCGTCCCGGTCGAGTGCCCGACGACGGTTCCTGCGTCGTTGATCCCGCGCGCGTACGACGTCGTGCGCCCCGGCACGCTGCCGAGGTCAATCATGCCTGTCGAGGGGTTGAAGAGGAACGCGCGCTTTGTCGAACCGTCGTCGCCGCTCAAGCCGACGATCTGGCCAGACGCGTTCACGTCGAGCGCGAGGCTGACTTCGTCGGACCCGAAGGTGCCGAGGTCGTTCATCCCGCCCGCCGCGGTCCATTCGAACCCCGTGCGCATGACGCCCGACCCGCTGTAGCCGACGACGCGCCCGAGCTCGTTCAGCGCGAGCCCGAAGCTCGAGGGGTCGTTTCGCAGCTGACCGAGGTTGACCATTCCGCCACCGGGGGTCCAGGCGAAGGCGCGCGCGCCCTGCGAGGACTCGGAGAAGCCGACGACCATCCGTTCGTCGTTCAGCTTGTAACCAAAGCTGTTCCCTCCGCCCGGCAGCGCACCGAGCTCGGTGACGGTGTATTGGGCGCCGGCGAGCGCGGTGAGCGCCAGGCACGAAAGACTTGCGAGAAACCGAACGGTCATAAAAGCCCTCTCTGAACGGGCCCCGCAGCCGCATCCGGCGCGGAGGCACGTCGGGATTGTAAGGCCGCCGCACAAGGATGCGCGCGCTGCGGCGTGCCAATCCCGCAACACTGCGGGCGCACATCAGGCAAATGTAGCGGTTGTGTAGAATGGCCGCACTATGGTGTTCCGGAACTTGACCGCACTCCTACTCGCGACCCTCGCCATCGCACCGGCGACCGCCCAGCGAGGAGGGCAAGAGCCCGAGATCAAGCCTTACGGCGAAGTCGTCACGGACAAGGCCGAGACCAAGGCGGGCGTCTTCAAGGCCCATAAGGTCGGGACGAAGCTCTACTTCGAGATCCCTGCGGCAGAGCTCGGCAAGGACTTCCTCTGGGTCACAACGGTCGCAGGAACGCCTGAAGGCGGTTACAGCGGCACTGCCGCAGGAGACATGCTCGTTTACTGGGAGCGAGTCGGGGACCGCGTGCTCCTGCGCCAGCGGCGAACACGAAACCGAGCGGTGGGCAGCGAGGCGCTCGCCCAGGCCATCGCGCTCTCCAACGTGCCACCGATCATCATGGCGTTCGGGGTCGAAGCCTTGTCGCCAGAGGGCGATCCGGTCATCGAGGTGACGAGCCTCTACACGAGCAACCCGCCGGAGTTCGACGTCGCAAGCCGGCTCGGCGTCGGCCAGCTCGACGCCAACAGGACGTTCCTCGAGAACTTCAAGGCGTTCCCGACGAACATCGAGGTCCGCACGCTCATGACCTTCCGCCAGGGCGCCGCACCACCGGCCGGCGGAGGCGGACCGGGCGGCGGAGGCGGAGGGCGCGGACGATCGCCGAGCAACACCGCGCTCGTCAACTACAGCCTCGTCAAGATGCCCGAGCAGCCGATGATGGGACGGCTCTTCGACAGCCGCGTCGGCTACTTCACGGAGTCGTTTGTCGAGTACGGCGCGGCGGACCACGTCGCCGTGGAGAAGCGCTACATCGCGCGCTACCGGCTCGAAAAGAAGAACCCGAACGCGGCGGTGAGCGACCCGGTCAAGCCGATCGTGTACTACGTCAGCCGCGAGGTGCCCGAGAAGTGGCGCAAGTACGTCAAGCAGGGGATCGAGGACTGGAAGCCCGCCTTCGAGGCCGCAGGCTTCAGCAACGCGATCATCGCGATGGACCCGCCGACCGACCCCACATGGGACCCCGAGGACGCGCGCTTCTCGGTCGTGCGGTGGGCGCCCAACCAGACGCAAAACGCGATGGGGCCGCACTACCACGACCCGCGCAGCGGCGAGATCGTCTCCGCGCACATCATCATGTGGCACGACGCGCTCAAGCTCGTGCAGCGGTGGTACTTCTCGCAGGCGAGCGCGAGCGACCCGCGCGCGCAACAGATCCCGTTCCCAGAGGAGCTGATCGGACGCCTGCTGCAATACGTCGTCGCGCACGAGGTCGGGCACACGCTCGGGCTGCAGCACAACTTCAAGGGCTCAGCCGCGTTCACGATCGCGAACCTCCGCGACCGCCAGTGGACGGAGAAGTGGGGGACCGAGGCCAGCATCATGGACTACGGGCGGTTCAACTACGTCGCGCAGCCAGAGGACCGCGCTGGGCTGATCCCGCAGGTCGCGCAGTACGATTACTTCGCCATCAAGTGGGGCTACGCGCCGATCCGTAACGCCGACACGCCGGAAAAGGAGAAGCCGACGCTCGACGAATGGACCGCCGTGCAGGTGGACGACCCGAAGACGCGCTTCAGCGCGGGATCGGGCAGCGACCCGAGCGAGCAGAGCGAGGACCTCGGCGACGATGGCATTGAGGCGACGCGCCTCGGGCTGATGAACATCGAGCGCATCATGGGCTTCCTGTTCAAGGCCGCGACCAAGCCGGGCGAGGACTACACGGTGCTCGAAGAGTACTACGGCACCGTCTGGAACCAGCGCAACACGGAGCTCAATCACACGGCGCAGTACGTCGGCGGTGTCGTCGCGGTCAACTACCACGCCGGTCGCGGCGGCGACATGCACACGATGGTGCCGCGCGAGCGGCAGCAGGCCGCCGTGCAGCTCCTGATCGAGAAGTGCCTCGAGACGCCGCACGCGATGCTCAAGCCGCAGATCATGGACAAGCTCGGGCCCTCGACCATCGAGTCGCAGGTGAGCAGCAGCCAGACGCGCGTGCTCTCCACGCTGCTCGCCGACAACCGCCTGTCGCGGATGCTCGAGCTCGAGGCCGCGCATGGAGCGCGCGCCTACTCCGTCGGCGAAATGTTCACGGACCTGCGCCGCGGGATATGGCACGAGCTGGACGACGTCAATCCGACGATTGATCACTACCGGATGCGCCTGCAGGTCTCGCACGTGATGACGATGGCGGCGAAGCTCGCCGGCTCCGACCCGGTGCGCGGGCTCGCGCGCGTCGAGCTCGCCACCCTGCGCGGGCTCATCGCGTCGCGCGTCGGCATGTCCTCGGACTGGAAGGTCCGCGCCCACCTCGCCGACCTCGTCGCGACGATTGACAAGGCGATGGAGTGAGAAGGAAGAGATGAGCGCCTGCCGCAGAGCCGCAAAATGAAACCGACCGTCCTCACGCCCGCGCGGGTCACGGCCGCCGTCCGAGCCTTGGAGAAAGACAAGCTCCTCGGCCCGACCGTCCGCGCACATCCGAAGCCCACCTACACGCCCGCGACCGACGTCTTCGGCGCGCTCACGCGCGCCATCGTCTCTCAACAGCTCTCGACCAAGGCCGCCGAGACCATCTACAACCGAGTCCTCAAGCTCACGAAGAAACAGCACCCGGACGCGCGCGCCGTCAGCAAGTGTTCGGTCGAGCAGCTCCGCGAGGCGGGGCTTTCGCGCCCGAAGGCCGGCTACCTCCTCGACCTCGCCGACAGGACGCTCAGGAAGGAGCTCCACATTGACCGCCTGACAGAGATGCCGGACGACGACGTGATCGCAGAACTGACGGCGGTGAAAGGCCTCGGCACGTGGAGCGCGCACATGTTCCTGATGTTCGCGCTCAACCGCCCCGACGTCTGGCCCGTCGGCGACCTGGGGATCAAGAACGGCGTGATGCGACTGACGCGGTCCAAGGACCACCTGCACCCCGACAAGCTCGAGAAGGTCGCCGAGCCGTGGCGCCCCTACCGCACCGTCGCCGCGACCTACGTCTGGATGTCGCTGGACAACAAGCCATGACCGACTTCGCCGCAATCTACAAGATCTCGCGCGGGCGCATGATGCAGGCGATCGAGGGGCTCAGCGACGAGCAGCTCCGATGGCGGCCGCACGAGAGCGCGCTCAGCGTCTTCGAGATGCTGATGCACGTCGCGGGCGGGGAAGTGTTCTTCGCGTCCCGCATTCTGGGCAAGCAGCTCAACGACGAAGAGAAGCGGATCGAGCGCTGCGCGCGCGACAAGGTAATCAACGACGAGCCGTTCCCGTTCTCGAACGCGGAGGCCTCGCTCGCGCTCTTGACCAATACGCTGGACCGCAGCCACGCGATGGTTCAGCCGATGATGGACGACCCCGAGCCCTGGCGCGAGAAGCAGATCGAGACGCCGCTCGGGCCGACGGACTTCGCGCAGGGCATCTTCGCGCGCATCGCCCAGCACCCGGCCTACCACACCGGGCAGGTCTGGGTCTACCGCTTCGACCCGCGGTTTCCTCGGTAGCGGCACTAACGGGTTTGGCCAATAAGCGCGCCATGTGGCCCCTTTGAGCGAGATGGGATGGCAAAGGAGTGCGGAAGTGCTAACTTGAGTTCGTTCGCAAGGTTTACGAGTATTTGTACTAGGACGACCTAAGGGGCGACAAATGCAAACTTCTTTACAGGAGTGGCCTTGCGAAAGGACCAACAAAACAACTCATGAAAAAGTTTCTGACTCTAATCGTTGGAGCCAGCATGCTCGCATCTGCAGCATTCGCTGCAACTAGCATTCTGGACAACCCGACGGTGTCCAATGACTCCGTCAATAAGATCGCGCGTCTGAACGCAGATATTATTACTTTCGAGACCCTCACCATCCCGCACGGCTACACACTCGATGGCCGTGGCTTCACGATCACAGGCAAGGACCCGGCCGATGATCACTTCAGGGGTGCGGTAGTCCGCAACGAAGGCACTGTGGCCCACGTTACGAACCTGTTTGTTACGGTGGACAGCCTTGCAAATGCGTGTGATGAGGGCGATGACCGACTCCGCGGAATCATGTTCGAAGGTTGCAGCGGGACGATCACGCAATGCTTCGTGATGGGCATCAACCAGGGCGCGAGCGGCTGTCAGGAGGGCAACGGCGTCGAAGTCCGAAACGCCCCGTTTGACGGCACTGGCACAAACCCCCTGATCGTGGAGATCTCTCACACGACCGTCGTGGACTACCAGAAGACAGGCATCGTTGCGAACGGCAATGTGGACGTCACAATAATGCACAACAGCGTCGGTGCGAGCGCGACGCAAGCGAACCTCGCCGCCAACTCGATTCAGATCGGCTTCGGTGCGAAGGGCAACGTTGTTCACAATCGCATTGATGGAAACCAATGGTTAGGTTCATCTAACTTTGCCGCCACTGCTGTCCTTTTGTTCAACTCGGCACCAGGAACAGTTGTGTCGCAAAACATCATACAGGGCAACTCGGACGTTGCACTGTACGTACTTGCTGATGGAGTCATCGCAGACAATAACAAGTTGTTTGACAACGGTGAAGACGGTCCGAACGGCGACTACGGAATCGTTGACGATGGGACTGGCAATTCAATCACGAACAACAAGATCCGAGGATTCGACGAACCGATCTTCGGATCGCTGGGAACGAACAAGGCAATTCCTGGCGGCAACTAGCCTTTAGTTAGTGGCCAAACGTCGGCGTGCACTAAAGTTGTGCTCGTCAGAGACAGTGCCCCCGGAAAACTCCCGGGGGCACTGTCTCGTTATCTCGGTGTGCTTTGAATTGGTTTGGGCCCTAGGCCCTCAGCCCTCACCGTCCCCCTCACTCCCCCCGCTCCACCACCACAAGGTTCGTCTGCAAATCCGTCCGCAGCCGCTGGTGCAGCGACTTGCGCGACGCCGCCTTCAGCACCTTCATGATCCGCCGGTACCCGCCGGCGATCTGCCCCAAGTTCAGCACCGGGTCCCCGGGCATCACCGCAGGCAGCGTCGTCATCCCCATCACGACGCCCCCGAACGGCGCGACGAGCACGTTCTGCTCCTCGCCCAGAAGCGTCATGCTCGTCGCCAGCGGCTGGCCCTTGTCAATCACGTCGCCCGGCGCGACGTGGTAGTCCAGCAGCCCGCCCATCTCGGCACGGACCCACACGCTGCGCCTGACGACCGCCTGGTACAGCGGCTCGCGCCCCTCCTTGTCCGTCATCCCCAGCCCGAACAGCGCGCCGGTGATCATCAGCAGCCCGAACTCCACCACCATCGGCTCCACCTTGTTCACCTCCCCCGCTTCGAGCAGGATCGTGGGAATCCCCGCCCGCACCGCCTCCTGACGCAGGCTCCCCTTCGGGCCCTTGTCGTTCACGACGATCTCGCAGCCGAGCGACGAGGCGAACCGAGCGATCTCGGGGCTCGATAGGTCCGCCCTTACGTTGGGGAAGTTCGTGCGCGTCCACGCCGCCGAGTGCAGGTCAATCACGTAGTCGCACTTGCGCACGACCTCGTCGAAGAACGCCCGCGCGAACCGCGAAGTCAGGCTCCCGTCCTGCTTGCCCGGGAACGATCTGTTCAAGTCTCGCCGGTCAGGCATATACCGAGTGTGGTGCTCGAACCCCAGCACGTTCACGACCGGAACGAGCACCAGCGTGCCGCGCCTCAGCTTGAACGGCCGCGAGCGGATGATCTCGCGCACGATCCCGCTGCCGTTGATCTCGTCGCCGTGGATGGCGCCGCTGATCAGCACCGTCGGGCCCGGCTCGGGCGCGGTCCAGACCTGCAGGCGGATCATGACGGGCTGGCCCGTGTACGTCTCGGCGACGACGATCGAGACGTTCCGGACTTCGTCCGGCCCGATGGTCTCGCCGGCGATCGTGATCGGTGGGGAAGGGATCAAACCGTGGTCTTTGACTTCTTGACGGACGGCTTCTTCTTTTTGCGTCGCTTGGGGCGCGCAGGGATCCAGTCCTTCATCCTTTCGAGCTTGCCGAAGCACAGCAGCCGGTCCCCGGCCTGCAGCTCGCGGACGACGCGCGGGTTGGGGATCGTCTTGTCCCCGCGCTCGAGCGTCATGACGAGAATGTCCTCCTCGCGCAGCCCGCAGTCCTGGATCGTCTTGCCGACCATCGGAGAGCCCTCGGCGATGAAAAGCTCCGCGACCCCATAGCCCTGCGTCACCGTCAGCCGCTCGCGCACGTCGAGCTCGGGGAACTGCACCATCCGTTCGAGATAGCTGACGATCTCGCCCGCGACGTCCACGCCCGTGCAGGTCTCGATCCCTTCGAGCCCTGGCGAAGAGTTGACCTCGATCACCTGCGGCCCGTCCACGCCCTCGAGCATGTCCACGCCAGCGACGCGCAGGCCAAGGATCTGCGAGGCGCGCACGGCCGTCTGCGTGTAGCGCTCGTCCAGCTCGATCCGCTCCGCGAACCCGCCGCGGTGGAGGTTCGACCGGAACTCCTGCCCGTGCGCGACGCGCCGCATCGCCGCGACGACCTGGTCGCCCACGACGAACGCGCGCACGTCCTTGCCCTTGCTCTCGGCGACGAACTTCTGCACGAGCACGTTCTGCTTCGCGCCCTGCATCGCCTCGATGATCGCCTCGGCGACCTTCTGCGTCTCGGCCAGGATCACGCCCTTGCCCTGCGTCCCTTCGATCAGCTTGATGATCACGGGCGCGCCCCCGACGCGCTCGATCGCCGGCAGGATGTCGTTCCGGTCGCGCACGTAAGAGGTCGAGGCGATCCCGATGTCGTACCGGCTCAGGATCTGCAGCGAACGGAGCTTGTCGCGCGAGTTCACGATCCCGTTCGCCGTGTTCAGGCAGAACGTGTTCATCTGCTGGAACTGCCGCACGACCGCGGTCCCGAAGAACGTCACGGAGTTGCCGATGCGCGGGATGACGGCGTCGTAGATCGGCACCCGCCGGTTCCGGTAGTACAGGTCCGGGTCCTCGCTCTCCAGACCGATCGCGAACTTCAGCGTGTTGAGCACGCGCACGTCGTGCCCACGGTCGAGCGCGGACTCGCGAAGGCGGGTCGTGCTGTAGCACTTCGGCGCGGTCGAAAGGATCGCGAGCTTCATGGGCGGGCACTCGTGTGGCGGAGCGCCACGTCAACAAGGAAGTCGTCCTCGAGCGCGGTCCGCCCTAAAAGCATACGACAAACCATGTGCTTGCGCGAGACCAAAGTCAGCTGGATCCGCTTTTCGTGCTGCCCCAGCCGCATCAGCGTCTCGACGACGTACCGTTCGTGGTCCTGGCCGGTACTGGTGCGTATGCGCGTGGTCCGCACGATGGTCGCCTCGATCGTCTGGTGGACCGCGCTCTTCTTGCGGCTCTTCACGACCTCGAACGAGACCGTGTCCTCTGTGGTGTGGACCAGGTTCTCGACGTGCATCGCGCTCGTCCGCGCGCCCGTGTCAATCTTCGCCAGCACCCGCTCGACCCCCCACTCGGGCAGGTCCACGTATTCGCGCCACCCCACGATGGTCTTCCCGCCCAATTGCTCCACGCTCCCGCCATTTTAGCCCCGGAGCGCGAGCCGCACCCCAGCCCCCTCTCCCCGTATCCCGGACCTGTGAGGTTCTGACGCAGCGGCTCGTCTGCGCCCCCTCTCCCCGTATCCCGGACCTGTGAGGTTTTGTCGCAGTGGCTCGTCTGCGCCCCCTTCTCCCCGTATCCTGGGGAGAAGGAGGGGTGAGGGGCAAACAATAGGAGTCCTCTCCGCCCTACTCCTGCTCCTGCTCCTACTCCTGCTCCTACTCCTACTCCTCCCCCCTTCCGGTATCGTCTCCCTATGCTAGTAGCCGTGCTGCTGGCCGCGACCATGCCCGGCCCGATCACGTTCATGTCGTTCAACGTCCGCTATGCGACCGCGGACGACGGCGCGAACGCTTGGGCGCTGCGCCAGGGCCTCGTCTACGACGCCATCGCCCGCCGTGCGCCAGGCGTCCTCGGCGTCCAAGAGGCCCTCGCCTCACAGATTGACGACCTGCTCGTCCACCTGCCCGGCTACGCCTACGTCGGCGTCGGCCGCGACGACGGCAAGCGCGCGGGCGAGTTCGCCGCCGTCTTCTACAAGCGCGCGAAGTTCGAGGTCGAGGACTCGGGCACCTTCTGGCTCTCTGACACCCCCGAACTGCCCGGCTCCAAGTCGTGGGGGAACACAGTCGTGCGCGTCTGCACGTGGGCGAGGCTCAAAAGGAGCGACGGACCCGCCTTCACGGTCTTCAACGCGCACTTCGACCACGAGTCCCAGCCCTCGCGCGAGCGCAGCTCTGCGCTGGTCCTGTCGCGCGTCCTCGCTGCGGGCGCGCCATCCGTGCTCATGGGAGACCTGAACGCGGGCGAGACGAACGCAGCGGTCGCCTCGTTGAAGGGCGGCGGGCTCGCGGACACCTTCCGCGCCCTCAAGCCGGACGAGAAGGACGTCGGCACCTTCAACGGCTTCGACCCCAAAGCGACCAAGGGCGAGAAGATTGACTACGTCTTCGTCACGCCCGACTGGAAAGTCCTCGACGCCGGTAATGACCGCACCACCTTCGACGCTCGCTGCCCCAGCGACCACTGGCCCGTCTGGGCGGTGGTCGAGCTTGAACCATCCTAAATCTGTCCAACTCCGCCTAGGGCTTTCGAACCTATTTTGCAAAATACACTTGACAAACTGGCCAACCACTGGGGTACAATCGAAGATAGAGGGGGAAGAAACGCAAACTTCACGACCCTCCTCGCCGAGCCCCCGAACCAATCCGAACAAACCCGAACCCTCCTCCCATCATTTCCCCCGTCCCCACAAGCTCAAATTCCCGTTTAAAACGGGAAAAAATGCGCTCTTTGAACCCAAAACCAGTCGGAGTAGAATCCACACATGGTCCTCACCACCGCCCTCCTGCTCGCGCTCGGTTCGCAAGACAGCCTGATCGAAGAGGTCTCCGCAGACCGGCTGATGCGGACCGTGCGCTCGCTCGCCATGTTCCACACGCGCAACACCAACTCGCCCGGCCTCACCGAGGCGTGCGAGTGGGTGGCGGAGCAACTGCACTCACACCCGCGGCTCCAGGTCGAGCTGATGACCTACCGCGCGAGCGGCAACCGGGTCCCGGAGGCCAAGGACGTCGTGCAGGTCGTCGCGGTCCTGCCAGGCCGCACCGACCGCCGCATCCTCGTCGGCGGGCACATTGACTCGCTCAACCTGCGCGAGGACGCCGTCACCGGCCGCGCCCCCGGCGCGAACGACGACGCCAGCGGCACAGCCGTCGCGATGGAGCTCGCCAGGGTCATGTCCAAGCGCGAGTGGGAGAACACGCTCGTGTTCGTCTGCTTCAGCGGCGAGGAACAAGGGCTGCTCGGCTCGACCGCGCTCGCGCAAAGGGCGAAGGACGAGGGCTGGAAGCTCGAGGCCGTCTTCAACAACGACATCGTCGGCAACAGCGCGAACGTCGCGGGCTTCTCAGACAAGAAGCAGGTGCGGCTCTTCAGCGACGAGGGAGCGGACACCCAGAGCCGCGAACTGGCGAGGTTCACCGAGTGGCAGGTGCGACAGCAGATGAAGGACTTCCGGGTCAAGCTCGTGTACCGCGGCGACCGCTTCGGCCGGGGCGGCGACCACACGCCGTTCCACCGGCAAGGGTTCAACGCCGTGAGGTTCTGCGAGGTCTGGGAGGACTTCACCCGCCAGCACAACGGCGACGACCTTCCCGAGTACGTGGACCCCGAGTACGTCCGGCGGGTCGCGCAGGCGAACTTCGCGGCGATGTCCGCGCTCGCCGACGCGAAGCCCGCGCCGACCCGCGTGCGGCTAAACCGCAGGCAAGGGATTGACACGACCCTGAACTGGGAGGCGGCGGAGGGCGTCGAGTACGTCGTCTACTGGCGCGACACGGCCAGCCCGGCGTGGCAGGGCGCGATCGAAGTCGGCGCGACGAACGCGCACACGGTCGTCGAGATCAACAAGGACGACCACGTGTTCGCGGTCGGCGCGAAGGGCGGTCTGCCCGTCCCTGCGGCGTAGGGACGGCTTAACGCTGCCATAACCCGCCATGCGACAAGGCGCAGGTAGCGTCCTCGTGTCGCCTCGGCAAGTGCAATCAGCGAGGGGCGACTGAACAGCTAAGCGCCTATTGAGGCACATCTCGACTAGGAGGTGGCGGTGGTTCTCGCCCCGCCCCTCCAGTTTTCTGCCCGGTAGACTCTGCGCAATGCCGCAGTACGTGACCAGCGTCGGAATGGAGGTCCATGCCGAGCTCCTGACGCGCAGCAAGATGTTCTGCCGCTGCCCGGTCGCGTTCGGCGGCGAACCGAACACGCGCGTCTGCCCGGTCTGCCTCGGCATGCCAGGGACTCTGCCGGTGCCGAACCAGGCGGCGATCGAAATGGTCCTGCGGACCGCGCTCGCGCTCAACTGCACGATCGCGATGGACAGCGTGTTCCACCGCAAGAACTACTTCTATCCCGACCTCCCGAAGGGGTACCAGGTGAGCCAGTACGGCGAGACGAACCCGCTCGGCTATGGCGGATGGCTGGACATCGGCACGAAGCGCGTGCGGATCAGGCGAGTGCACCTGGAGGAAGACACGGGAAAACTGATGCACATCCCCGGCGGCGGCGCCGGCGTGGACTTCAACCGAGCGGGGGTGCCGCTGATGGAGATCGTCACCGACTTTCCGCCGGACATCGAGAGCTCCGACGACGCGCGCGACTATCTGGTGCAGCTGCGGCAGGTCCTGCTGTACCTCGGAGTCTGCGACGGGAAGATGGAGCAGGGAAGCCTGCGGTGCGAGCCGAACATCTCGGTGCGCCCAGAAGGGAGCAGCGAGTACGGGACAAAGACCGAGCTGAAGAACCTCAACTCCTTCCGGTCGGTGCAGCTCGGCGTGAAGTTCGAGACCGAACGGCAGGCGAAGGTGATCGAGGAGGGCGGGCAGATCGTGCAGGAGACGCGCGGATGGGACGAGCAGACCGAGTCGAGCTTCCTGATGCGGACGAAGGAGTCGGAGCAGGACTACCGCTACTTCCCGGACCCGGACCTCGTGCCGATGCAGTTCGACGAGCCGTACATCGCGTCGCTGCGGGCGTCTCTGCCAGAGCTGCCGATAGCAAAGCGGAAGCGGTTTATGAGCAAGTACAATCTTCGAGAGGATCAAGCTGAAGTTCTCGAAGAAACCCAAGGCCTAGCGGCGTACTTTGAGGTGACAGTTGAAGGCATTGTCACTTTGGCAGCGCAGAACCAGTTGCCATTCGACTATGCGGCAGCAGCTCAGTCCGCATACCGGTGGATAGCTGAAAGTCTCAAGAAGAACTTGAACGAGTTTGGAAGGGAAATTAGGCTCATTGTGCCTCAATCAGGCCAGCAAGTTCCGAGTTTTGTTTTGAAAATGGAGCCTGGTAAGTTCGACTTCAAGGGTATTCCGATCATAGTTTCTAAGGATGATGGTCGCAGTCCAGCGCTTGTGCCAACGTATTTGCCACCAGACCACACAGCATGGATTGGCTTCTCAACTCTGTCTGGTTCAGTGTCGGGAAGCGTTGGCAAGGCACTTCTCGATGAGTCATTCAGGTCCGGCAAGGACCCGAAGACGATCGTCGAGGAGGGCGGTTTGACGCAGATCAGCGACGAAAACGAGATCGCGCGCGTCGTTGAAGAGGCGATGGCGCAAAACCCGGACGCCGTCGAGAAGTACCGTGCCGGCAAGACCGGCGTGATCGGGTTCTTGGTCGGCAAGGCGATCCAAGCCTCTGGCGGTCGCGCGAACCCGCAGATGGTACAACAGGAGATGAAGAGGCGGCTCGATGGGTAGAGGAACGACGAAGTCCGTAATGGCCGTGCTCGCGGCGGTCGGGCTGACCGCGACAGCAGCCAGCCCGGTCGTCGCACAAGAGCAAGAGCCCGACCCTGATCGGGTCGCGGAGATTCTGTACCACACCGAAGTCCGCGCCGCGGGCGAGGCCGACGTGATGTTCGACGAAGGGGACTATCCAAAGATCATCCAGCAGATGCGGATCCGGTACGAGATCCGGCCCTGGGACGAGAAGGTGGCCTCGGAACTGGTCTGGATGCTGGGCAACATCGAGTACGAGGGGGAGCGGGTGGCTCGGGCGCTGAAGTTCATAGACGACAGTCCCGAGATCGTGGACCGAGGGCTGCCCGCGGCACAAGTGTTCTGGCAGCGGCAGGTGTTCGCCCGCATCCCGGGAGTGCTGGAGCCAGACATCCACAAGGACCCACCGCCGCACAGGACCGTCTTCACCCTCCTGACGGCCGCCTACCGGCGCATGGGATACGACCTTGACGTGATCCGTGTGATTGACGTCGCGCTGAAGCACTTTCCGGGCGATCCGGCCATGATGAGGAACCGGGAGGCGGCGGAATTGCGGATTCGTGGTGGAAAAACGGGCTGAAGGGAGTCTGAACAGCGGCCTGGAGCGTAAGTAAGATGAGGCCCAGATTAACGCGATGGAACGGATCACACCGCTCGACCTAGAATCGGCGCGCTTCCCGATCGTAAAGAAAGGCTATGACGCCGGCGCCGTGCATGCGATTCTTAAGACTGCCGCCGCCGAGCTCGACTCGGTCCGTCAAGAGGTCCAGTTCGTCCGAAAGCAGCACGAGAACGAACTGAAGGAGCTGGAGCTGTTCCGGAAGAAGGAGTCGGCCCTGGCCGAGGCCCTGATTCTGGCCCAAAAGTCGGCGGAGGAGACCCGTTCCTCGGCCCACAAGGAGGCGGAGCTGATCATCGCCCACGCCAAGCGCCAGGCGGAGGACGCCAGGCGGACGGTGCAGGACGAGTCCGCGGAGCTGGAGCGGCAGATTGACCAGCTCAAGCAGGACAAACGGAACTTCGAGATGCGGTTCCGTTCCATGCTCGAGGACTACCTCGCAACCCTGAAGGACATGCAACAGGTCCGGGTCGAGGAGAACAGCGCTGCCGTCGTGTAGCGAGCTTCGCGTCCGCGTCAGCCCCCGAGCGAGCCGCGACCGGCTCGAGTTTCGCGACGGCGTCCTGCGCGTCTACACGACCGCCCCTCCCGTTGACGGCGAGGCGAACAAGGCTGTCGTCGCGCTGGTGGCGAAGAGGCTGGGGGTCGCGAAGTCCCGCGTCTCCGTTTTGCGCGGCGAGTCGTCGCGGGACAAGGTCCTGAGGATTGATGGGTTGAGCGAGGACGAAGTGGATGCGAGGATTAAGGGGGAAGGATGAAGGGTGGCAGTGGCCCGACCTTCATCCTCTTGCTCTCGCCCCTCGGCTAGTTCAAGTCGAAGAGCTCATCCGTCTCCAGGTCGCCGTCTTCATCGAGGTCGCCGAGGTTGTTGCGGATGAAGTCCTCGGCATTGAAGCCGAAGCCAAAGGTGCCGGTGCGCATGGCAGCATTGCGGGCCTTTGCGTGGGTGTCGCACCAGAGGACCGTTCCGACACCGTTGTGCCTGGCGTGAAAGCCGGGGAAGTCCGCCGACGGCGGGTCGAGGAACGCGTTGCCCTCGAGGGTCGGTGAGGGGAACTCCCAGTTGTTGATCCTTGCGGCGCTGGCGAAGGCGACGGTCGCAGAGACGTCGCCGACTTGGCCTTCGTTGACGGTGACCGGGGTCTCCTCCCAGGTCGGGGGGGCGAAGTTGCTGGGACTCAGATACGCGTAGTTGTAGCCGTAGCCGGTGAGACCGAGCACGGTGCGGAGGGTGTCGGGAAAGGCCGGGTCGGCCTGGATCCGCCGGTCTTTCATGTAGGCGTAGAGCAGACCTTCGTCCTCGCGCAGGGTCGTTCCGTCGAAGGAGCCCCACCAGTAGTAGACACGGTCTGGGCCGGTCGTATAGACGCGCATGAGCGCGCCGTCATAGTCGGTGCCGTACATGGTCCAGGCGAGCCCGATCTGGCGCAGGTTGCTGATGCTCTGCGCCTTCTTCGCGGCGGCCCTGGCGCGGGCGAATACGGGGAAGAGGATCGCGGCTAGGACGGCCACGATCGCGATGACGACGAGAAGCTCGATGAGCGTGAATGCTCTTGTGTTCTTATGCATCGTTTCCTCACAGTGAGGCCAACGACGAGTAGCAGGAGTTTAGCGGGGGAGCCCGCTGCGCTCCACCTATGCTCGTAGGTGACCTTCGGCAATCGTTGGAGCGGGCGTTCGGACTTAGGCTGCGATCGCCATCACCGTTGCGGCACAGTGCCGGATTCTCACCGGACTTCCCCCGTTTTGAGCCACGCGACGACGCGCAGCCTCCATCGGTTGGCGCGATACTACCCCGCACGGCTACTGGCTGGCACGAATGCTGGAAAAGGTAAGGGCCGAGGCTTTGTTGGCCCGGGGCTTGCGCACACTAGGACGGGGCTGACACGAACCCAGGCTCGATTGAGCCGGGACGCTAGAGGCAAAACATGAGGCCCATCCTTTTTTACATACTTGCGATCTGCGGCGTTTGGTCGTGGAGCGACGCTGCTCGCCGGAGCGAGAGCGACCTTGCGAGCGAGGCCGCTCGCCTTCGGGCGCACAACGCTGCGCTCGCGCACCAGCTGTACGCTGCAGACTCGGTTGACCCCACGACAGGGAAGCTCGAGGCCGCCGCGCTGATCGAAAAGGCGTTCGAGATCGAGGGCGTTGACTGGGACCAGAAGCAGGCGGACGCGATGCTGCGGCTTTGCTGGCGCGAGTCGCGCTACAACCCGATGCTGCAGAACCCGCGCTCGACGGCGTTCGGCATGTACCAGTTCCTGGACTCGACGTGGCGTGGCACGGGCGTTTCAAAGACGACGGACCCGCTTTTGCAGACGATCGCCGCAGTGCGTTACATCGAGAACCGGTACGGCACGCCTCGGCGCGCACTGGAGTTCCACCTCGTCGCGCGAGAAGTGAACGGCGTCGTCCAGCACTACTACTAGCGCTTCACTTCACGAGGTCCTTCACCACGTTTCCAAAGACGTCCGTCAAGCGGAAGTCTCGGCCCTGGAACCGGTAGGTGAGCCGCTCGTGGTCTATCCCGAGGAGGTGGAGCATGGTGGCGTGCAGGTCGTGGACGCTGACCGGGTCCTCGGCGATGTTGTAGGAGAAGTCGTCGGTCTTGCCATAGGCGATGCCTGGCTTCACTCCTCCCCCGGCCATCCAGACGCTGAAGCAGCGCGGGTGGTGGTCGCGGCCGTAGTTGGTCGCGGTCATCTCACCCTGGGAGTAGACGGTGCGCCCGAACTCCCCGCCCCACACGACGAGCGTGTCGTCGAGCATGCCGCGCTGTTTGAGGTCCTTGATGAGCGCGGCCGAGGGCTGGTCCACGTCCTTGGCCTGCGCCTGCACCATACGCGGGAGGTCGAAGTGGTGGTCCCATCCCATGTGGAACAGCTGAACGAACCGCACGCCGCGCTCGGCCATCCGCCGCGCGAGAAGGCAGTTGTAGGCGTACGAGCCCTTGCGGTGGACGTCGGGGCCGTACATCTCTAGGACCGCAGCGGGCTCCTTGCTGATGTCGAGGAGCTCTGGGACGGAGGTCTGCATGCGGAACGCGAGCTCGTACTGCGCGATGCGCGTGTCGGTCTCCGGGTCGTTGGTGACGGCCTTCTTGATCTTGTTGAGGCCGAGCAGCTCGTCGAGCATTTCTCGGCGCGTCTGGCGGTCAATGCCGTGCGGGTCGGAGAGGAACAGCACGGGGTCGCCCGTGTTGCGGAACTTCACTCCCTGGTACTCCGTCGGCAGGAACCCGGAGCCCCACAGGCGGTCGTAGAGCGGCTGGTCGTCCGAGCGGCCGCTGCCGATGCTCGTGAGCACGACGTAGGTCGGCAGGTCGTTGTTCATCGTGCCGAGTCCGTAGCTGAGCCACGCGCCGATGCTCGGTCTGCCGGCGATCTGGAACCCGCTCTGCAAGAACGTGACTGCGGGGTCGTGGTTGATCGCGTCGGTGAACATCGAGCGCACGAGGCAGATCTCGTCGGCGATGCCGCCGATGTTCGGCAGAAGCTCGCTAAACTCTTGTCCGCTCTCGCCGTAGACCTGCGACTTGAAGAGGCTGTTGGCGACGGGGAAGGTCTTCTGCCCGCTCGTCATGCCCGTGAGCCGCTGGCCCATGCGGACGCTGTCCGGGAGGTCCTGACCGCGCAGCTCTGCGAGCTTCGGTTTGGGGTCGTAGAGCTCCATCTGACTCGGAGCGCCGCTCTGGAAGAGGTAGATGACCCGCTTGGCCTTGGGCGCGAAGTGCGGCAGGCCCGGGACGCACTGCTGTTCGTCCGGCGCAAGGACGGAGGCTAAAGAGTCCTCAGAGAGGATGCCGAGGAGAGCGGCCATTCCGACTCCGCCGGTCCTCTTGAGGAACGTGCGTCGGTTGAACTGGTCTTGAAGCTTGAAGTCCACTGTTATTCCTTGTTGACGACCTCATCGAGGCTGAGGAGAGTGCTCGCCGAGACGGTGTAGGCGGCGACTTCGGCCCAGTCGAGCGACCACGGCTTGCGCGACTCGCCGACGAAGACGAGGGCGCGCGCAGCTTCGGGGTCGTTGCGATACCGCTCAATCCGCTTGGCGAGCGCGGCGGTCATGAGTTCGAGCTCTTGAGTCGTGGGCTTTCTGGCTAGGACGGTCTCGAACGCGAACGTGAGGCGCTGTTCGGGCGTGTCCCCTCCCTCGCGAATGATCCTTTGGGCAAGGACCCTCGCCGCCTCGATGAACGTCGTGTCGTTCATCAGTACGAGCGCCTGCAGCGGCGTGTCGGTGCGCGCGCGCTGGACGCGGCACGTCTCTCGCGCCGTGACGTCGAAGATGAGCATGCTCGGTGGGGCGGCGGTGCGCTTCCAGATCGTGTAGAGGCTCCGGCGGTAGAGGCCGTCGTTCGTCGCGTGCTTGTAGTTGCGCAGGTTGCCGTAGAAGTTGGTCTCGTCCCAGACGCCCTCGGGCATGTACGGATAGACGGACGGCCCGCCGCTCTTTTCGACGAGCAGTCCGCTGACGAACAGCGCCTGGTCGCGGATGACCTCGCCAGGGAGCCTGAACCGCGGCCCGCGCGAGACGAGCCTGTTCATCGGGTCCACCTCTCGCTTTTCGTCGGTGAGGACGCTCGACTGTCGGTAGGAACGGCTCATGACGATCGTCTTGATCATCGCCTTGAGGTCCCAGTCGAGTCGGACGAACTCCGTTGCGAGCCAGTCGAGGAGCTCGGGGTGCGAGGGGAACTCCGCTCGCGTGCCGAAGTCTTCGAGCGTTGATACGATGCCGTTGCCAAAGAAGCGCTCCCACAGGCGGTTCACGGTGACTCTCGCCGTCAGCGGGTTCTCGGGAGAGACGATCCATCGTGCGAAGCCGAGCCGGTTGTTCGGAGCGTCCGCGGGCATGGGCGGTAAGAAGGCCGGCAGGCCCGCAGTGACCTTTTCGCCCGGCTTGTCGTACTGGCCGCGCTCGAGCACGAAGCAGTCGCGCGGCTGGGGCATCTCTTGCATCACCATGACGCTGGGGATGGCCGCCTTGAGCGTGGTCGTCTCGGCCGCGGCTTTGTTTAGCTCTGCGTCTGAGCTCGCGAACTCCTTGTCGTTTTCGAGCGACCAGAGCCTTGTGATCTCGCGGAGCTGTTCCGGGGTCCGCTCTGTCGGCGGGACCTTGATCAGCGCGATCGCAGGATGGGTCGAGGCGAGCGAAGCGACTTCTTCGGGCTTGAGCTCGCGGTCGAAGATTGCGAGGTCGTCCACTTGGCCGGTGTAGAACTCGGAGTTCGTGCGCCTTCCGACCTTGGTCGTGACCGTCGTCTTGATCGTCTCCGAGAGCTTGTCGTTGTCAACGTTGGTCTCGACCAGCTTGCCGTCAACGTACATCTTGAACCCTGCGGCCTTCATGCTCCCGTCGTAAGTGAAGAAGACGTGGGTCCATTTGTTGGCGGCGATCATCGCCTTCGAGGAGATCTTGATCGCGTTCTCCGGCCACTTGCTGATAATGTGGGCCTGGACGCGCCCGCCGAAGAACGAGCACTCCCACCCGCGGTATGCGTTGCCGCTGTCCATGCGCGAGAAAGGCGAGCCCTCGACCTTTGTGGGGTTGACCCACGCGCCGTAGGAGAAGGGCTGTTGCTTTTCGAAGTCGCCGACGTTGCCGAGGTCGAGGTATGAATCGTTGTCGGTGGCGACGGCGCCGGTCGCGCGCCCTGCGGTGAAAGTCGGTTTGCCCTCTTGCTTGAAGCTTGTCTGGTCCTTACCGAACTGGAAGCGCGCGACGAGCCCGTCTGAAACGACTGGGAGCTTCGCGTTCGGCGCCCAGCCTTCTGACCTTTGCGCGTTCGCTTTGAGCTTTGCGTCCATTCGCGCGTCGAGGCTTGCGATCGATGCGTTCAGCTCCGCCATGCGTTGCGACTGCGCGGGCATGGGTGCCTCCATCGTCGGCGGGTGGTTGATCGGACGCTCTTCGCCCGAGCCGGACTCGGGAACGTTGTTGAAGTACGCGTACATCCGATAGAAGTCGCGCTGGCTGAGCGGGTCGTACTTGTGGTCGTGGCAGCGGGCGCAACCCGCAGTGAGGCCGAGCCAGACGGCGGACGTCGTCTCCATGCGGTCAATCACGGTCTCGACGCGCCACTCTTCGGCGATCACACCGCCCTCGGTGTTGATGCGGTGGTTGCGGTTGAACCCTGTCGCGAGCTTTTGGTCCATCGTCGCGTTCGGCAGCATGTCGCCTGCGAGCTGCTCGACCGTGAACTGGTCGTACGGCATGTTTTCGTTGAACGCCTCGATGACCCAGTCGCGCCACCGCCATTGATATCGCTCGTAGTCAGCCTGATAGCCGTTGCTGTCGGCGTAGCGCGCGTAGTCCATCCAGTCCATCGCCATGCGCTCGCCGTAGCGGGGAGAGGCGAGGAGCCGGTCTACGACCCTCTCGTAGGCCTTGGTGGACTTGTCGTTGAGGAAGTCTTCGACTTCTTCGGGCGTCGGTGGGAGGCCGGTGATGTCGAGCGTCACGCGGCGGATGAGGGTGCGCCTGTCCGCGTCCTTTTCTGGTGCGAGGCCGTGCTCTTCGAGCTTTGCAAGGATGAAGTTGTCAATTGCGTTGGCGGGCCACTTGTTGTCTTTTACGCGCGGTGGCTCGGGTCGCAGCGGCTTGATGAACGCCCAGTGCTGCTTGTACTCTGCACCCTGCCTGATCCATTCTGTGAGGATCTGCTTCTCTTCGGCAGAGAGCACCTTGTTGCTGCTCGCTGGCGGCATGACCGACCCGTCCGTGGCATTGATGCGCTTGACGAGCTCGCTCTCCTCTGGCTTTCCAGGGACGATCGCGCGGTTTCCGCTTGGCAGCGCCTTCGTCGCGCCGTCGAACATGTCGAGCCTCAGCCCGGCGAGGCCCTCTCCGGAGTCCGGCCCGTGACAGGTCATGCACTTGCTGATGATCGGGCGGACGTCGCGGTTGAAGTCGAGCTTTTGCGGCTGTTGGTGGCCCGCGCGCGCAGGCGCGATCAGCGCGGCGGCGAGCCAAAGGCCCGACGCCCCCAGCGCGGCGTGCCTGAAGGTCAACTTCATTACTCAGAGTTTACTAGGGTCCGAGCTCGATCCACCTGGCAGATCTCAGTGTTACCGGCCCGAGGAGGCCGGACTCGAGGAGCTTTGAGTCCTTGTTCCAGAACCGCCAGGTGGTGAAGGTGTAGCGGCCCGTGTCCGGGCGCGGACCATTGTTGAGCAACCAGTCTGGCCACTGTTTGAGCTGGGCGCCGTTCCACTCCACGTCTGGCGGGAGCTGCTCGTCGCCGATGATGCGGTTGACCCAGAGGTTCGTGACCTTGACCTTCAGCTCGTTTCGCCCTGCTTTGACCGCTTTGGTGACGTCTAATGTGAACGGCTCCTTCCAGAGGACGCCGAGGTCTTTGCCGTTGAGCGTGACAGTGGCGAAGTTCTTGACGCGGCCCAGGTCGAGCACGACGAGTCGGTCGCCGGAGAGCATCGAGGGCGGGACGTCGAACTGCTTTGTGTAGACCGCGCTGCCGGAGAAGTACTTGATGCCATCGTCCGAGTTGTCGCTCCAGCTTGAGAGTTCGGGGAACGCGGCTCTTGGCGGCGCGCCCCAGTCTTTGGCGAAGGAGACTTGCCATTGGCCTGTGATCGTCGTCTCCAGTGGAGCGGAAGCCGTCCCTCGCCTACTGAGACCACTCGTCCAATAGTCGTAGCTGAAGGGCTTGAACGCGGCGAGGAACGTCTTGTCGCCACGCCGTTGCACCCGATATGGCGCGATCTCGTTCGTGGACATTGGAATCTCGATGAGGTAGATCGTCTCGTTTTCCGGCACGATCTGCGTCATCGGAACACCATCTCGCGTGTAATCGATGCGTAAACGTTTCACGACGTTGACCACAGGATCGCCGAAAACGGCGTTCGATGCGGGGATCTCGTAGGTGCCCTCCTTGACCATCTGCCGGACGGTCTCGGTGACATCAGCTCCTCGGCCGTCGAGCGCCTCGTAGCGAGCAATCTCAATGTCGATCTTCGGAGCTTGGGAAGCAACGGTGTGGTAGGAGGTTACGAAGCGCGTCACGCCTTCGGTCCTTGCGTCTTTGCGGAACACAACGAACACCGACTCAGCCGGATCCAAGTGGATGGTTACTGTCGTGTCGCCCCCGCTATCGGCAAAGATCGCGGCAGGCTCGATCACACCAGTGTCTGGGTGCCAAATCTCCGGCTGACGCCCAGAAACGCGGAATCTGACAGCAGCCTCCGTCGGCCTGTACTGCTGGTTGCTGACGAAGTACACGTCGTCGTCGCCAATCCTACGATGGATGTACGCGAGCTTCGATCCGCCAGAGAAACTGGAGTACGAGAAGTCGGGCTCAACCCCAATCCGCTCAAAGACGACCTCGAGGCTTGAAGTTGCGTGGACTCCGCCGTCCCAGGCTTCTCCCGCGATCCGGCGCACTTCCTCGTCAGCTTCCGGATAACCGACCAGCGAAGGCGATGCAACCGGCTTCGGCCCGACCACAATAGCGCCGGCCTCGACCAGGTCCCGGATCTTCCGTGCAACCGCAGGAGTTATGCGGTCCGTCTCTGGCAGCACAAGCACGCGATACGACATTCCAGAAGGCAGCGCGAGCCAACCGTCAGTCCCAACAGAAAGCCGCATCAACGTAAATGTGTCGCATCCGTCGTAATCGTAGCCGTTGGGGATGCGCGGACGGAGGTTTGGCCGATAGGGAAGGTTGTTCGGCGCGCCTTCGCCTGTGAAGTAAAGCACGTCGGCAACAAACGTGCCTTGTTGCAGCATGTACTGGCACCGCGCGACGTACTTCATCCATTCTCGCGCCTCGGTCCACCACGTCTGCGTGCGTTCGAGGTGAGTCCCCCACGGGCCCATCGTCATGCCGGGGAACTTGTCCATCCACGGCTGGTGGGCGTAGCGGTGGAAGATGTAGCGGTTCACACCGTTCGTGAACACGAGATCGCCGAGCGTCTTCGCCGAGTACGGCTCTTCGAGCCATCTGCCGCGCACGCTGTCGGCGGTGAACGCCTCGGCGCCTATGATCTTGCGTCCGTAGACGTGGCCGACGCTGGAAGCGATCTTCGTGGTATCGAGCGTGTTCGGGCCGCCGCCGATCCAGAACTCTCCCATCGGGATGTCCGCCGTCCCGCCCGATTGGATCCCATCGAAGGGCCCACCATAGGGCTCGGTAGAGAACAGCAGTCCGTTCTTTCGGCACAGCTCGCCGAAGTATCCGAAGTAGTTGTCGGCGAAGAGGTCGGCGATCGTGCGACGCCAGTCCCACATAAAGCGGTCGCTCTTCTCTTTGCTCTCGATCGTCACTCCTGCGACGACCGGCAACCACGGCAGCGGGTCGTAGCCTCGGCGCTGGATGAACTCTTCGCGCATGAGCGGTGTCCAGTTCTGGTCGCCGACCTCGTAGCTGTCAACGAGCGCGTTGTTGAGCACCTTGCCGGCCAGAGGTCCGGCGTCTCGGATCACGGTCGCCATCGTCCCTTGCCAGAAGTCGTCGAGCGCGGCGCGGCTCATCTTGTCCACTTCCAGTCCGCGGCCCTCTTCCGGCGCTGGGTGGTTGTCCTTCCCGGTCGGCACGTGTCCGATGCGGAGCACGATCCATTCGCCGTCTGGGGCGTCCCACGTGAGCACGCCGTCCTTCACGTTCGCCGTCACGTCGCGGAACTGCCCGGACGGCACACCGCTTCCGGCAGGAAAGGTCCCTTGCGGAGGCGAGGGGTAAGCGAAAACGACGATGTCGCGCCGATAGTTCACGTTCGCGAACACCTGCGGAGCCTTGATCGGCGGCAGCTCTTGCTGCACCCTCCCGGGCCCGCGCACCGCGACCGACGACCACGCCAGCGTCTGCATCGCGTTCTCCGGCTCGACCCACGGTCCGCCGCTGCTGGACCACCCCGCACAGTTGTGGATGCACAGCTCGATGCCGAGACGGCCCGCCTCTTTGATCGCGTGCGTCGTCATCTCGCGCCAGAGCGAGCTCATGTAATCAACTGGCCCTTTCGGGATGCCCTGCGCGACGGTGAACATCTGTGCGCCGCCGATGCCGACCTCCCTCATCGCCTCGAGGTCGGCGGTGATGCCTTCCTTGGTGACGTTGCCGTCCATCCAGTGCCACCACGTGTGCGGCCGTGCGCTAGCGGGCGGGTTTAGAAAGCCAGTGGCGAGCGGGTCGGGCTGGGAGGTATCGAGCAGGGCGACGACGAGTGCGAGGATCATTGGCGGCTCCGGCTGGATTATCGCACGCCCGAATCTGCGCTTGGCGCGGGGATGTGGTTGCGACTGTGCGCACATCCGCCGGGCAACGGCGGGATTGCACTATAAGTGGTGCCCAGGAAAGGACTCGAACCTTCACTCCCTTGCGAGAACTAGTACCTGAAACTAGCGCGTCTACCAATTCCGCCACCTGGGCAGGCGGGGCGATTGTACCGCAAGCCGAACCGCGGCTCAGAAGTCGGTTTCGGGACTGTCCGGCGGCAAGGACCCGAGGATCTCGTCGAGATCGAGTGCTTGCGGCCGTGCGACTACCGGAGGTGGCTGCGCGACTGCGGCTTCTAGGCGAGGGGCGCCGCCAAAGGCGCGATCGAGCAAGGCGCCCCACTCGCGTTCGATCTGTACGCGCCTCTCTTCTCCGACTCCATACGCGTTGGCCTTGCAGAAGACCCTGACGCCGTCCGGGGACTCGTCAACGTGCCAACGAAAGAACGCATTGTCCAGCGCGATCCAAGTGCCGATGAAGTCCTTTGGCGGGGCCAGGATGCTCACTATGCCGGTTATGCGCTCGCCGTAGGGCGTCCTCAGGTCGAACTTGCCGCCGGACGCAAGGTCGTCTTCGAGGAACAAGAACCCAAGCCCGCGACTAGAGCCCAGGACTTCCCAAGCCTTCTCGGCGCCGAGCGACGCGGGCCGACTGGCGAAGACGAAGTCTCTCTTCACGCCGTAGTGGTTTGCGAGATAGTGGCGCAGGGCCCGAAGCTCGTAGGCCCAGCCGCGGGTTGCGTTGTCAAGGTACGCGTCCCACTCCTCCCCGCGGCCGATGCCGCCATGGACGAGCTGGAGGCGCGTGCCGAGCACCGTTTCTGAGAGCTGGATCTCGAGCGTCGTGGGCTTGGCCGAGCCGCGGCGCCCTTCTGTGCGCATCAGGTAGGGCGGCTCCCAGTGCAAGATCCTCTCGTCGAATTCGAAGCCCTCGCCCCAACGGGTCCTGATCAGGCCCCCTTCACCGGGAACGACCTCCGCTTCTGGCGCATACCAGTTGGCCAGTCCTTCGGCTTCGCCGAAGCACCGCCAAGCCCGATCAACCGGGCCGGGGAGCTCGATCTCCATCCTGATCTCGCGATCGGCCACTGACCTCCAACCCGAGCCACCGCCTTCGTTGGCCGTGCCCTCTTGTGGTACCTACCATGTTTGGGCCCGGTTTTCACGCTTTCCGCAGGTTCATAAGGAGGCAACGTCGAGCCCACGGTTCAACGCTGGTCTGACCCTGGTAAGAGTACGAGCCCCGTAACTCCCCCAGGCATGGAACAAGGAGCCTGGGCATGCTGACCGGGGACGTCTTCGTCGAGGAAGGGCTGATCACGCCCGAACAGCTCCAGCTGGCTACAGAGAAGCAGTTGGAGATGGGCGGTGATGACCCGATCGCGCGCGTCATGGTCGAGATGGGCCTGATCTCGGAGCGAGACCGGGTCCGGTGCATGGGCAAGGTCTGGGGCGTGTCCTACATTGACCTGAGCAGCGCAATGGTCACGGACGAAGCGGTCGCCCTCCTTTCGCCGCAGTTCGCCAAGCGCTTCAAATCACTGCCGATCAAGATCAATGACGGCAAGCTCATCGTCGCAATGGCGAACCCGCTCGACGTGTTCGTGATTGACGAATTGCGGATGAACACGGGCTACGAGATCGAGCCCATGATCGCAGTCGAGGAGGACATCCTCTCCGCGCTAGCTGAAAAGTACAAGCTCGACGTCAACATCGGTGACGCCATCGAAGGCGTGATGAAGGACTTCGACGGCGACCTGGACGTGAAGTCGTTGCCGAAGGAGGAGGACGACGAGATGAGCGCCGAGGAGCTGAAGGCTCTGGGCGAAGACGCGCCGGTCGTACGGCTAGCGAACCTCATCATCAACCAAGCGATCTCAGACAAGGCGAGCGACATTCACATCGAGCCGCGCAAGGACTGTGTCATGGTCCGGCTGCGGATTGACGGCATCATGATGGACGCGATGAAGCTGCCGCGCAAGGTCTCGGCGCCGCTCTGCTCGCGCTTCAAGATCGTCGCGAACATGGATATCGCCGAGAAGCGGACGCCACAGGACAACCGAATCAGTGCGACCATCGGCGGAAAGGAGTTCGACTTCCGCGTCTCGACCCTGCCGGTCGTTTACGGTGAAAAGATCGTCATGCGCGTCCTGGACAAGGGAGGCATCAACGTGGGTCTGTCCAAGCTCGGCTTCCTCAGCCACAACCTGAAAATCCTCGAGGAGATGGCGCAGCGGACGTATGGGATCGTGCTCGTTACTGGTCCGACGGGCTCGGGAAAGTCAACGACTCTCTACTCGCTGATCAACCAGAGCAACGACGGACTGAAGAACATCATCACGATCGAAGACCCGGTCGAGTACGAGCTCGGTTCGATCAACCAGTGCAACGTGAATGTGAAGGCAGGCATGACGTTCTCTGCAGGGCTTCGCTCGATGCTCCGTCAGGACCCGGACGTGATCATGATCGGTGAAATGCGCGACCGCGAGACTACGACGATCGCGATGGAAGCAGCCCTGACCGGCCACTTGGTCTTCAGCACGTTGCACACGAACGACGCGTCGGCCGCTCCTGCGCGGATGGTTGACATGGACGTCGAGCCCTTCCTCATCGCGTCGTCCTTGATCGGGATCCTCGCCCAGCGACTGGTGCGGCAGATCTGTCCCAACTGCAAGGAGTCCTACATCGCGAGCCGAGAGACGCTGCTGCGCTACGGCTTCCCAGTCCCGGACGAGGTCGGCGCAGAGACCCGCGGCGAACTCAAGCTCTTTAAGGGCAACGGATGTGAGCAGTGCAAGGGCACGGGCTACCGGGGTCGAACGGGCGTTCACGAGCTGCTCGTGCTGTCTGACGAGATTCGCGACAAGATCCTGCACCGGGCGCCGAGCCACGAACTTCGGAACTTGGCGATCGCGAACGGGATGAAGACGCTCCAGATGGACGCCGTTCAGAAGATCCTGATGGGCGTCACGTCCGTTGACGAAGTCTTGAGGGTGATCTACGCTTAGGGAGGAGACGACACATGTCAGCACTACCGACAGGCCACACTAACCCCGCGATCGAGAAAGTGATCTCGCGCACGAAGGAGATCGCGGTCCTTCCACAGGTCGTTTACAAGATCATGGAGATGACGGCGTCCACGGACTCCTCCGCCTCACTGCTGGAGAAGTCCATCGTGATTGACCCCGGCTTTTCCGCAAAGATCCTGACCCAAGCGAACTCGGCGTACTACGCCCTGCCACGAAAGGTCACTTCTATCAAGGAGGCGGTGGCGTTCCTTGGGTTCCGGTCCGTGCGCCAGCTCGCGATGGCGGTCGGCGTGTTCGACCTCTTCGTCGGGAAGACGGACCGCGAGTCAATGCGACGACGGGGCTGGTGGCGCCATTCCCTGGACACGGCGGTCTGCTGCCGGCTCGCGTGTACAAAACTGGGACTGAGGAACGCGGACGAGGCCTACACCGTCGGACTGTTGCACTACATCGGAAAGACATTGATGGATCGGTCCGACTCTGCCGAGTATGAGAAGGTGATGTTGCTGATCGAAAAGGGCGCTACTGACATCCAAGCCGAGCGCGCGGTGTTCGGTTGCGATCACATCGAAGTCGGCATGGCAGCGGCAAGGAACTGGGGCTTCCCAGACGTTCTCGTGCAAGGAATGGACTACCTGAGCCAGCCTGAGGCGTCCGACGAGTATGCAAAGATCCGCGCGCTCGTGGGCCTCTCCGACCGGATCGCGAGGATCGCGGTCGGCGGCTCGAAGTCGGGAGAGGGCGAGTCGAGCATCCCTCACGACTGGACGATGGAGATCCTCGGGACAGACCAGGAGCAGCTCAACAAGCTGATTGAAGATTCGAAGGAAGCGATCGCCGCCGCAGCGACCATCGCGTTCTAAAAGGAGTAATGAAGAATGGCAGAAGACTTTTCTTGGGACAAGATCGCGGAGCAGGCCGAAGAGGACCTCAAGAACTTCGGTAAGGCTCCGCCGAAAACAAACTCGTCAACCGACGAGATGGGCGAGATCCTCGGCCAGTTCCGTGAGCCGGAAGGCTACAAGGAGGGCCCCGAGCCGGACGGAGAGCAGTACGTGCCGGAGTACGTGCCGCGAGAGATCGCGGATGTCAAGAAGGCGACGGGCAAGTACCAGCCGGAAGACTCGCTTCAGGAGCCAGACTATGTCCAGGTCAAGGATGACGCCGCCCCCATCGGGAACATCCACGTTGACGAGCTGCTGAGGATCGCCGTCGAGAGGAACGCGTCCGACATTCACCTGACGACGGGGCTGCCGCCGATGCTCCGCTTGGACGGCGAGATCGCGCCGCTGCCGTTTCAGAAGCTCACCGAAGAGGACACGAAGCGGCTCATCTACGACATCTTGAACGACGACGACCTGAAAAAGTTCGAGCAGACGCACGAGCTCGACTTCGGCTATGGCGTCAAGGGACTGGCGCGGTTCCGCGTCAACGTCTACGTCCAGCGCGACTCGGTCGCAGCCGCGATGCGAATGATCCCGAACCGGATACCGAGCTTCGACGAGCTCAAGCTGCCCCCGATCATCCGCGACCTGTCCAAGCGCTCCTCGGGCCTGCTCCTGGTCACTGGCCCGACCGGCTCGGGCAAGTCCACGACGATCGCCTCGATGATTGACGAGATCAACGACAGCCGTCACTCGCACATCATCACGATCGAGGACCCGATCGAGTACCTGCACAGGCACAAGAGCTGCATGGTGAACCAGCGTGAGATGCACAGCGACACGTACTCGTTCCACAACTCCCTGCGAGCGGTGCTCCGCGAAGACCCGGACATCATCCTGGTCGGCGAGCTCCGCGACCTCGAAACGATCGAGGCGGCGCTGACGCTCGCTGAGACCGGCCACTTGGTGTTCGGGACGCTGCATACTCGCAACGCGCCTTCGACCATTGACCGCATCGTTGACGTGTTCCCCCCGGGACAGCAGGAACAGATCCGAGTGCTGCTCGCGAACACGCTAGAGGGCGTCGTCTCTCAACAGCTGCTCCCAAAGCTCGGCGGCGGCCGCATCGCCGCGCTGGAGATCATGGTCGCCATCCCCGCGATCAAGAACCTCATCCGAGAGGGCAAAACGCACCAGATGTACTCGGTCATCGAGACGTCCTCGAACGTCGGCATGCAAACGATGGACCGGTCGCTGGCGGAGCTCGTGCGGGGCGCCTACGTCAGCTACGAAGAGTGCCTCATGCGATCGGTGGACAAGGACTCGTTCGCGCGGCTGGCAAAGAACGTTGCGTAGGGACGGAGGGTGCCGCGGCCCTTCCCATGTGGGGGGGGCCGCGTGCGTTTAAGCCGACCGTTCGCGGCTGATGACGACGTAGGCGTCCGGCCCGAGCGAGCGCGAGCGGCGGACGAAGAACGCAGGCTCTGCGACGCTTGTCGCGTAGTGGATGTCGGCGTCGTCGAGCACGACCGTGCCGAGACCGGGGATGCGAAAGTCGCCCTTTCGCAACGGGCTCCCCAGCTCAGCGTAGGTGACGTAGAAACGGTCGCCAACGATCTTCTGCGGCATCGGAGCAAGGTTACCCGCGCTTGGGTAACGTGTTGCGACGGTCCGGGGCAGGCCCGGACGGCTGGGTGTTGACATGGAACTGATCAAACTCGTCCTGTCGGTCGTTTTGGGGCTCGCCTCTCTCGTCTGCTGCATCATCATCCTCATTGATGCGTTCCAGGAAGCGGTCTGGAAGGGGATCGTTGCCCTGCTGTGTGGGCTGTACTTGCTGTACTATGCGCTGTTCGAGTTCGAGCACGACAACAAGTGGCTTATCGTCATCCTCGCCCTGCTCGGCGGCGGGCTTGGGGCCATCTTGAGACTGGGGTGACGTCGACTTCTCGGATCGCAGTTATCGTGAACCCGGCCAGCCGCTCCGGAAAGTCGGACGCCGTCCGACGTGTCGTCGTCGAGCTGGCCGAGAAGCACAGGGTCCCCGTGTTCAGCACCGAGCACCGCGGGCACGCGACGGAGATCGCGGCGCGGCTCTCAGCCGAGGGGTTCGAAAGGGTCGTTGCGGTCGGCGGCGACGGGACGCTGAACGAAGTCGCGAACGGACTGGCCGGCACGCAGACCGCGCTGGCCGCCGTGCCTGCCGGGACCGGCAACGACTGGGTCCGCACTGTCGGAGTTCCGCGCGACCCGACACAAGCCTGGAAGCTGGCTCTTACGGGCCAGATCGAGGTAACCGACCTTGCAGAGGTCGAGGGCCACGGTTTCTGCATGAACGTGCTAGGCGCGGGGTTCGACGCGGAGGTCGCACGTCGGATCGCGGCCGCGCGCGGCCCGCTCGCCGGGCTCGGGCCGACTCCGCGCTACGTCGCCGCGGTGTTCGGCACGTTCTTCGGATACGAGCGCTCGACAGTCCGTGTGCGTTTGGACGACGGCCCGATCGAGGAAGTGCCAGAGACCCTGCTTGTCGCAGTCGGTGTCGCGAAGTATTACGGCAGCGGGATGATGGTGCTGCCGGACGCAGAGATCGCCGACGGCCTCTTGGACGTAGTGTGGGGCAGCGGGATCTCGGTGTTCGAGCTTCCCGGGATCATGCGCCGTGTGTTCAAGGGCACGCACACTTCGCACCCGAGGGTCCGCACCGCGCGATGTCGGAGCGTGACGTTGGAGTCGGACTCCCCGACGCCTTTCCACATTGACGGGGACGTTCGCGGACTGCTGCCGATCACGGTGCGAGTGCGCGAGAACGCACTGCGGATCGTGGTGCCTTAAGCTTTGCGCGTCCCGGGCTTGTGCACAGGGATCGCGGCAAGCCAGTCGGGGACGTCTTCCGGCGCCCAGGACTGCGCCTCGACCGTGTACGAGGCGAACAAATCGCACCCAAAGTCGAGAGTGCCGCCCGAGCGGTCAATCAGCACGCCGACACCGGCGACCTCGCCGCCTGCGTTCTTTACTGCACCGATCGTCTCCTGCACGGACAGCCCCGTAGTCAGTACGTCGTCCACGATCAGCACGCGGCTCCCGTCGGGGACCGTCTGTCCGCGTCGCAGCGCCCTCGTGCCGCCTTCGTCTTCGACGTACACCGCGCTGACTCCCATCTGTCGGGCGACTTCGAACGCGATGATGATCCCGCCTGTAGTCGGACCGGCGACGTACTGCACACCACGGAAGTGTGCAGCGACCTCGGCGCAAAGCGCCGACAGCACGCGCGGCTGGGTCAGCACCCGGAACTTTTCAAAGTAGACGTCGGAGTGGCGTCCGGACGTGAGCAGAAAATGCCCGCGCAGTACCGCGCCGCTCTCCTCGAGCAGGCGGCCCAGGTCAACCGAGGACGGTGAAGGGTTCGAGCTCTCGGACAACGCGATTCTCCTCGTCCAGCATGACCATCTTGGGCACGATCTCCTCGTCGGTGAGCGCGAAGGCGGCGATCACGATGCGGTCGCCGGGCTTGAAGAACTGCGCGGCCCCGCCGTTCATCCCGATCACGCCCCTCGGGCCAGAAAAGGCGTAGGTCTGGATGCGCGAAGTGTGGTCTACGGCCCAGACGTGAACGAGCTCGCCGTCGGCGATGCCGACGCGGCGCAAGAGGTCGCCGTCCACCTCGATGCTGCCGACGTACTCGGCGTTCGAATAGGTGACGCGCGCCTGGTGGATCTTCGACTTCAGAGCCTGCCTAAGAAGCATCTAGATTTTCCTTACGTCTGAGCGCGGCCGCGAGGAGCCCGCCCAGGGTCATAATACCGATGCCGAGCCAGACGAACAGGGTCAAAGGTTTGAACATGACTTCGAGCGGATAGGCCGGTTGGATGTACTCCAGCCTGACCCAGATCGTGTGGGTCGTTGGATCCATCCGGTCGAGGAAGACCCTGTACTCGTCACCGATCCTCGCCTCGATAGGGGTCTGGCCCTCCTCGATGCTGACGATGAGCGCGGGCTTGATCTCGTAGGTCTCTGTCGCCGTCGTGGCGGTCATCTTGGCGATGAGCATGGAGACTCCGTCTTCTGCGATGCTTCCGATCACCTCGTAGCCGTTGTACATGAGCACGACGTCGCGGTGGGCGCGCGTGTCGGGATTGCTGGGGTCCGCGCTCAGCACGAACTCGGTAGGCTCGGTCGCTTCGAAGATCGGCTCGCCGATCGTGAAGTAATAGTCGAGCAGCCCGCGGTTCACGACCGATGGCCAAACCATGGGCGAAGGCTCACCGTCCTGGCCCACAGTGTAGTAAAGGCCCGGCTGCGCGACGAACTTGCCGTTGGGGCCCGTCGCCGTAATGGGGATCTTGTTCTTGCGGTCGCTGAAGACGCTAGTCTGTTCTCCCTGTTCGAGCGCAAACCCGAAGGCGGTCGGCGACTCGGACGGATGGACGATGATGAGCGGGGTCTTCGCCTCGAACCCGCGCGAGAACACGAGCCCGAGCAGCGTGACCGCGAGCCCGAAGTGCGCGAGCATCGCAGCGAACGTCTGCTTTGACCTCTTGAGCGACTCCATCATCCGCCAGAAGGAAGCGACGGCGACGAAGAGGCAAAGGCCCGTCAAAAAGAGGACCCATGTCACGACGAACGGCGACTTTCCGAACAGGCCAAGGCTTATGGTGTCGTCCGGCCCCGGCGCGTGAAAGCCGGGCGACTTCATCCAGAGCAGGATGACGCCGATCATTCCGACCGTCACCGCGATGCAGTTCGTAATTCGTCCGAGCAACTCGCGGAGGGTCAGCCCGTTCCACGAGAGGAACGGAGCGATCGCCATCGCGAGCATCAGCGGCGGGAAGATCCACGCAAGCACTTCGTGGTACAGGTGCTCCTCCACCACTTTTGGCGTGCCGGTGACAGCGCGCTGGATGATCGGGAAGCTCATGCCGAGCCCAGTCACGAACGCCGTTCCAAAGAACAGCCAGACGCCGACGCCATAGAACGACTCACGGTTGAGCAACCGTCCGCTGGGCGGCGGGGAAGCGGGGAGCGTGGGCTTGATGTGCTTCCAGTTTAGGACCAGTGCCGTGACGAACGCCACGAGGCTCGCAGCTCCAAGCCCGGTCAAGAACCAGCGCGCGACGGGGTTCATCTCCGCAAAGCTGTGCACGCTCGTGTCGCCAAGGAAGCCCGAGCGGGTGAGGAACGTCCCGTAGCAGAAGAGCACGAACGGCAGCGCGCCGAACACGACGTTGGCGAGGAACCACTTCTTTCGCGCCTGCTGCACGAACATCCCGTGGACGAAGGCGAGGACCGCGCACCACGGCACAAAGCTCGTGTTCTCCACGGGGTCCCACATCCAGAACCCGCCCCAACCGAGAGTCTCATAGGCCCATAGCCCGCCCATGCACAGACCGAGGCCGAGCACGGCCAGACAGAAGACCGCCCAAGGCCGCACGAACGGAATCCAGCCTACGACGTTGCGTTGCAAGACTGCAGCGAACGCGTAGGCGAAGAGGACGGTGAGTGCTCCGAACCCGACGAAGATCGTCGGCGGATGAATGACGACCCAGTAGTTGAGGAGAGACGGCGACATGCCGCGGCCGTCTGGCGGTATCAACAGCATGCCCTGAAACTCAGGGATCAAGTGAAAGGGCGACTCGAAGGCGAGGATTGCGGCGACGCCCGCCAGGAAGAGACAGTAGACGACGGTGAACCAGCGCCGGTACGGGCCCGTTCGCCGCACGGCGATCACGCCAGCGAGCGCCGACATCAGGCCCCACAGCAGGAACGAGCCCTCCTGCCCCGACCAAACTCCTGCGATCAAATACTGCAGCTCGTGGTCGAGCGCAGAGTGCGAGAAGACGTAGAAGTACTGGAACTGGTGCGTGACGAAGAGCGCGCCCAGGCAGACGAACGCGCCGACAAAGCCGAGCGACCCAAATGTGAACAACCGCCTCGCCAGCGCGTGCCACTTGTCGTCGGACCGGATGTAGAGCACCGCTGCGAGGAGGCAGAGCGCGATAGCAAGCCAGACGAACCCCTTGCCCGCGTACCCGACTGCGAGGGACCAGGGTTCAGGAGACAGTGCTTTTGGCTCGGCTACTTCGATGGCTCGTCCTCGGACTCATACTTGGAGGGGCACTTCAGAAGCAGCTTCTTGGCGGCGAAGTGGTCGCCTTCCATCCTTCCGATCGCCACGACCTTCGTCGCGTCCCCCATGTTCGCAGGGGGCGGGCCGTCGAAAACCACGGTTGTCGTCTCGCCCTTCTCGTCTGTGATCTTGAAGGTCGCTGCGGCGGCGGTGACGGAGAGCGAAGACTTGTCAATGTCGCCGGCCAGGTGCACGCTCGGGCTGCTCGACTCGCGGGCTTGGGCGACCGTCACATACGGGCTCGAGTTCTTGACGAAGACGAAGACGATGGCACACAGCCCTACAACTGTCATGACGATCGTCGCAAGCGCGCCTAGCTTCATTCCTTCGGCTCCATGGCTATTGTACGCCCTATTGAGAACAACGCTCTCCGACGCTTGGGACGTTCCGCCAATAGGGGTGGGGAACCTGGTTGGCCCGAGAATTGTTGGGCCTGAAATGGGAGGATTCGGCCCTGGACTCGGATAGAATCAAGGACGGACACATGCTCAGACCCGCTGCCCTATCCCTCGTACTCGCGACGGCGCTCCTTGTGCCAGCCCTCGCCCAGCAGGCGACGCCTGAGCAGATGAGCGCGCACGCCGGCAAGCAAGGATATGGGAGCATGCACCTTCAATCCGGCCTGGGCAGCTTTAAAATCTTCCCAGGAGAGGGAAGGTGCGAGGTCTCCTTTACGGGCACAGTCTTGATCAGTGGGCTCGATGGCGACATCGAGGTCTCCCCTGGGCTCAAAGTCGAGTTCGACGGGATGGGTCGCCAGGTCTACCACGGCACCGGCCGGATCGTGACCGACGGCAAGTGGCGGGCGTTCCATTGGTTCGGCTCCGACATGACGGGTGTCTGGTACGGCCGGGGCTCGATCCGCCTGCAAGGCGAGTTCGACAACACGTTCTCCACCGGCCAGTATTGGTACGAAAACCCCGACGTTCGTGGCGCGTGGCCAACTTCGATGCAGACGTACACGCTGCCCGAAGTGCGCGCGGGCGCGGACACTGCAGAACCGACGAGAAGGGGACAGGGCGGAAACTAGCCGCCGTGCTCGAGAGCACCTTTTGCCACATACCGGGCGTCGGCGCCCATACGGAGAAGTCGTTGTGGCAGCAGGGGTGCTTGACCTGGCACACCTACCTCCGCAATCCTGAGGGCTTTTCGATCGGCAGCGCCGACCGGAACTACGTCAACAGTTTCGTCCGGAAGTCCGTCGAGCAACTCAAGAAGCGCGACTACCGGTTTTTCGCCGAAGCGCTAGGAACGCGCGAGTCGTGGCGCGCGTGGCCGGAGTTCCGTGGAAAGACAGCCTATCTGGACATCGAGACCGACGGAGGACAGTCCGGAGACTCGGTGACGATGGTCGGGCTCTACGACGGCGCGGACTTTACGTGCCTCGTCAAGGGGATTGACCTCGAAGCGTTCCCCGACGTCATCTCCAAGTACTCGATGGTCGTCACCTTCTTCGGCACAGGCTTCGACATTCCGATGCTGCGTCGGGCGTTCCCGCACGTCCGGTTCGACCACTTGCACCTCGATCTTTGCCACACGCTCAAACGGGTCGGCTATCGCGGCGGGCTCAAGAAGATCGAGAAGCAGCTAGGGATCGCCCGGGGCGAGGGAACGGACGGGCTCTCCGGCTTCGACGCGATCCGGCTGTGGAACGAGTACTGCTCGGGCCGGGACGCTTCGTTGGAGACCCTTGTCGAGTACAACCGCGAGGACGTCGTCAACCTTGAGACCTTGGCGGAGATCGCCTTCGACAGGTTGCGCGCCAGCACGCTCGCCGAAGCGGGCCTCGCGAAGATCCTGAGCTAGGCGAGCTCTGCGATCACACCGATCGCATGTTCGACTTCGGCGTCCCCGACGTCCTTGTGCGTCACGAACCGAAGTCGGTCTGGCCCAAAGGGGAAGCACCTGACCCCTTTCGCTTCGAGCCTTTGGTGCCACTCGCGCGCGGGCTTTTCCGTCTGCACGATCACGATGTTCGTCTTGGTCGGCAGTGGCCGGAGCCCGGGAACTCCAGCACAGGCTTCTGCGAGGCGGGCTGCGCGAGCATGGTCCTCGGCTAGCCGCTCCACCATCGTGTTGAGCGCGACGATCCCGCACGCCGCCAGGATCCCTGCCTGCCTCATCCCTCCTCCTAGGCGCTTGCGCCAGAACCGCGCCTCTTTGATAAAGTCCGCAGGGCCGCAGAGCACCGAACCGACGGGGGCGGACAGGCCCTTGCTGAGACAAAAGCTGACGGTGTCAACGTGCGACGTGATCTCGCGCACGTCAACTCCCAGTGCGACCGAGGCGTTGAACACGCGCGCACCGTCCAGGTGGATGCGGAGCCCGTTCCGGTCCGCGACCGTTCGGTACTCCCTATGGTGCGCCACGGGCGTCACTGCGCCGCCGCAACGGTTGTGCGTGTTCTCGATGCAGAGCAGCGTCGTGCCCGGCGTGTGCTCGTCGCGCTTGAGCAAGCGCCGTTCGATCTCCGCCGGCTCGACCACTCCGTCAACGGCCTTGATCGAGCGAACGATCACGCCGGAGATCACGGCAGGGGCGGCAGCCTCGTAGTAGACCATGTGCGCGTCGTCCTCGAAGAGGACGCTCTCACCAGGGTTGGTGTGCGTGGCCAGCGCGACCTGGTTGCCCATCGTCCCGCTGGGGACGAACAGCCCTGCCTCCTTTCCGGTCTTCGTCGCAGCGAGCTCCTCGAGCGCCCTCACGGTCGGCTCGTCGCCGAGCACGTCGTCGCCGAGCTCCGCGCTCGCCATCGCCGCGTACATTTCTGGCGTCGGCTTCGTGACCGTGTCGGACCGCAGGTCGGCGATCACGATAGAGCTCCCTTCAAGAACGACACGGACTCTGTGCGGATTCGCTCCCACGCTTCCAACGTGAACGAGTGCCCCTCGTCTTCCAGCATCACAAGACGGGAGCTCGCCCCGACCGCGGTCAGGGCATCATGCAGCGACTGCGACTGAGAAGGCGGAACGACGTCGTCGGCGGATCCGTGCACGATCAAGAACGGTGGTGCACCGGCTCCCACGTGCGTCAGCGGGCTCGCGCTCGCATACAGCGCCTCGCGGCCGAGGTGGGGCCCGCCGAGGAACTGTTCGACGAACGACATTGAAATCGGATACTGCGACTCGCTCGGGTCGCGGACGTCCGTCAGCCCGCACACGTCCACCACGGCGTTCACTGGCGTGCAGTCGCCAAGGCCAAACCCGTCGCTGCAGACTCCCAACATGCACGCGAGGTGGCCGCCAGCGCTGTTGCCCATCGCCGCTATCCGGCCGGCGTCCACCCCGAACCGTCCGGCGTTCTCGCGCACGTGCCGCACGAACGACTGCGCGTCCACGACCGCCGAAGGGAAGGGGTACAAGGGCGCGAGGCGATAGTCAATCACCGCCGCCGCAAAGCCCTGCGACGCGAACCACTCGGCCTCCTCGGCGTACATCGTCCGGTCGCCGCTGATCCAGCCTCCGCCGTGCAAGAACACGACAAGGGGCGCCGTTCCGCCGCCGGGGTGCAAGAGGTCGAAGTACAGCCCGATCCCATCTGGTTTCGCGTACTCCTCGTTCGAAAAGGCCTTCAACGCCACCCGAGTGTAACCGATCACCCGGTCTCCAGACCGTCGCAGATTAGGTATCACCAAGCCTGGAGGAGGCAAGGATCGCAAGCTACCTGGTCAAGGGCGCAGACGGAAACCTGTATGGCCCCGCGGATCTGGCAGCGCTCAACCAGTGGGCAGCCGAGGGTCGCATCGTCGCTGATACCGTCCTCGTGGACCAGTCCACCATGGGGCAGACGTTTGCGCGAGACCTGCCCGGCTTGCAGCACCACTTCTCCCACACGCAGCGGCCTTACAGCCCCGCTCCGCCTGCTGCGTCCCCGTACGGCTCCGCCCCATCACAAACATGGCAGAGCCCGCCCGCGCCGAGTGGAACGCCCTACGCCCCGTACGGCACGCCGGCCGCTGTCGGCCCGCCGAAGAGCAAGGTCGTCGCCGCGCTGCTCGCGTTCTTCGTCGGCTTCCTCGGCATCCACAGGTTCTATCTGGGCCACAACGGGACGGGAATCGCCATGCTGGTCATCTGCGTCGTCGGCGGCTTCATCACGTGCGGGCTTGGCGTGATCGCGGCCGCGATCTGGGCGATCGTGGACTTCATCTTGATCCTCACCGGCGACCTCAAGGACGCCAGCGGACAGTCGCTCGAATAGTCAGGCCAGCGCGGCGAGGATCTCTTGCGTCTCGCCGATCGCCTCACCCATCGTCTCGACCGCAAAGTCGGCCTGGTCCTCGGTCATGATGAGCGGCGGCTCGATGCGGATGACTCGCGGGTTGTTCAGAGTGTAAGCGGCGATCATCCCGCGCTTGACGAGCTGAGCGATCGTGAGTTCTCCCACCTCGTCCATCGCGAACTCGACGCCGATCATCATGCCGCGTCCGCGCACTTCACTCACAAGCTCGAACTTGCCCGCCAGGTCGGACAGTCTGGACTTCAAGTACCCGCCAATCTTCGCTGAACGTTCGACGAGGCCCTCCTCCTCGATGACGTCCAGCGCTGCAAGGCCCGCGGCGCAGGCCAACGGGTTTCCGCCGAACGTGGAGGTGTGCAGCAACGGGTTCTCAGAGAACATCGAGTCGCAGATGTCCCGCGTAAAGCACGTCGCCCCGATCGGCATAACGCCGCCTCCGAGGCACTTCGCCATCGTCATGACGTCGGGCGAGACCCCCTCGTGGTCGCACCCGAACATCTTGCCGGTCCGCGCGAGGCCCGACTGCACTTCGTCCATCACGAGCAGCGCGCCGACGGCGTCGCACTTCGCCCTGATCGCCCGCAGATATCCGTCGGGAGGTATATGGATGCCGCCCTCCCCCTGCACCGGCTCGACGATCATGCACGCAGTTTCGCCGTCAATCGCCGCGACCGCTGCCTCCGTGTCGCCATACGGCACGAAGGAAACGCCAGGCATCAGCGGCTCGAACCGCTTGCGGTACTTCGCTCGGCCCGTCGTGGAGAGCGCGCCGATCGTCTTTCCGTGATAGCCGCCCTCGGTCGCGACGATCCTCGCCCGCCCCGTCGTCGCCTTTGCAAACTTCAGCGCCGCCTCGACCGCCTCTGCGCCGCTGTTGGAAAAGAACGAGAACTCGACCCCCTTCGGAGTGACCATCGAAAGCCTCTCGGCCAATTCGGCCTGCCTCTGGCTGAAGAACGTCTTGCCGCTCAACGGCAGCGAATCGAGCTGGTCGCGCACCGCCTGCACGACGCGCGGATGGCGGTGCCCGAGCGAGAACACCCCGTACCCACCAAGGCAGTCCAGGTACCGCCGGCCGTCCTGGTCGAAGAGGTAGCAGCCCTCTCCCTTCACTTCGACGCCGAACCCGGCGAAATTCATCAGCTTCGCCAAGTAAGGGTTGATGTGCTCCGTGTACTTGCGGACGACTTCAGCGTGCAGCCGGTCGGCTTCCATGGCCAGAAGTATGGGGCAAGTCCAAGGGCTCGGGACTCGGGACTCGGGACTCCGCGTCCCTCCAGTTCCCCGTAAATCTACCGAGTACACACATGGGCCGCACCATCAGTGCGACCTGCCTGCCCACGGATCGGGCGGCATCCAGCGAACGGAGGCGCGGAAAGGACCCAAACCCGACCGTGCAGATACTCAGCAAGCTCTTTGGACCGGCGGCGGACAACTACGGGAGATCGCTCGACAGGCTCTCCCTGAGGCAGTCCGTCCTCTCCGGCAACCTCGCGAACATCAACACGCCAGGCTACAAGCGGCGCGAAGTGGACTTCGCCATCGAGCTCAAACAGGCCCAGGGCGGCCCGTTCGAGGGCCTCTCCGACGAGGGCGGCGTCGTCACCACCCAGAGCGGCGACGTCCGCATTGACCAGAACAGCGTGGACCTCGAGCGCGAGGTCTTTGAGCTCGGAGAGAACGAGATCCGCTACCAGACCACCACGCAAATGGCCCGCGGCTACTTTCGCGGGCTCAAGAACGTGATCAGAGAGGGTAGATAATGACGCTCTCCCAGGCCATGCGCGCGTCCTCGACCGGCCTCACCGCCGAGCGCTTCCGCATGGACGTCATCTCGACGAACATCGCCAACGCCAACTCGATCCAGACCAAGGACCGGGCCGCGTACCGCAGGCAGGTCGTCGTCCTCACCGGCGACGACAACGGCGTCCGTATCGAACGAATCGCCCAGGACATGAGCGACCTCATCACGAAGTTCGAACCGGGCAACCCCGAGGCGGACGGCGAAGGCAAGGTGTACTACGCGAACGTCCAACCGATCGCCGAGATGGTGGACATGATCGGCGCGACGCGGGCCTACGAGGCCAACGTCGCCGCGTTCAACTCCGCCAAGGGCATGCTTCGGTCCGCCCTCACCATCGGTGACGCATAGGAGCGCAAGAGATGAGGATCGAAGCCGTCAACCCCGCAATCAAGGCCCTCTCCCAGGGTGCCACGAACCTCCAAGTCGCAGACCAGAAGGGCGAAGACTTTGGAAAGCTTTTGATGGACGTCATCAAGGAGGTCAACTCTTCGCAGCAGAACGCTGTGGAGATGCAGAACGCCTTTATGACGGGTCAAAACGTGGAGCTTCACGAACTGATGATTTCGATGGAGCGTGCGGGACTCGCCATGGAGCTGACGCTCCAGGTCCGGAACAAGCTGCTGGAGGCATACCAGGAGCTCGCCCGCATGCAAGTGTAATCGCAGTTCTGTCGCTCCATGAGCAGTGATCTGCCATGGAGACAGCCGCACAGAAAGTTAGAGACTGGTGGGAGGTCGCAGACCGCACGCAGCGGTATGTGACCATCTTCGGCCTTTCGGCACTCGTCCTTTTGCTCGTCCTCACCGCGTTCGTCATGTCGCGGCCGAAGATGACCGCGATCTACAGCGGTCTGACGCCGACGCAGCAGGGCGACATCGTCGCCGCGCTCCGGGCCGAGGGCATCCCAGTCGAGCTCGGTGAGAGGGGCGCCGTCATGGTCCCGTCGAACCGCGCGGTAGAGGCAGAAGCCGCAGTCGCACGTAGCGGCGTGGCTCCGAGCAGCGGCCCCCAGGGCTTCGAACTGCTCAGCAAGTCGTCGTTCGGACAGACCTCCGCCCAAGAGCGCGAGACGATCATCGCAGCGAAAGAGGGCGAGCTCGCAAAGACGATCATGACGTGGCAGGGAGTCTCCGCGGCAAAGGTCCACTGGAACGTCGGCGACGACTCGCCGTTCGCGAACGAGACCACTCCAGGATCGGCGTCGATCAACATCGTCGAGTCGGGCGCGGGGCTCAGCGGCTCCGCAGGAAAGGCGATCGCACGGCTCGTGCAGAACGCGACCGACGTCGAACCCGAGCACATCACCGTCACGAACAACTTCGGCCGCATCCTCTACGACGGCTCGGTGCTCAACCAGAACGGTATGGGCGAAGGCCAGAAGCTCGCCGCAGAGATTCAAGAAGCGCGCCGCCGCGAAGCGGACCTCACCCGCAGCCTCGACGCGGCCTTCGGCCCAGGCAACACGATCGCCATGGTCCAGGTCGAGCTCGACATGGACACCGAGACTTGGCAAGAGACCAAGCTGACACCGAGCGACGTACCAACGGAGAAGGTGACGGTAAGCGAGGACCTCAATGGTGGGTCAGTTCCCTCGGTCGGTGGCGCAGCCGGTTTCGACCCGAGCAACAATCCCGGTGCCCAACCGACGACTAACAACACGAGCGAAGAAAGGGCAGGCTCGTATTCAAGCAGCCAATCGAGCGAGCGACGCCCCACAGACACGAGGGTCACGCACACAAACAAGGCGCAGGGCGAAGTCATCGGCATGACCGTCCAGGTCCTCGCCAACACGAAGAACGTCAAGAACGTCAAAGCGGTCGAGGAGATCACCAATGCATACCTCGGGGCGAAGTTCGGCCTGACCGGCTTCTCCGCGAAGGTCACCGCAGTAGAGTTCGACGAGAAGGCCGCCAAGGCCGCCCAAGAGCTCGCGAAGGGCGCTGCCTCTGGCGCAAAGATGCAGCAGCTCATCTCGCTCCTGCCGGTCCTCGCGCTCGTCGTCGTCGGGTTCCTCGTCATCAAGGCGATCACAAAGGTCGCGGCCAACCGCGCGCCGACGATGAGCGCGCTCACGGCCACGGGCATGGCCCTCCCAATGCAAGCGCAGCTCACGCAGGGCCAGCAGCCACAGCGACAGGCCGGCGCGACCGCGTCGCCATCGTTCATCCAATACGACCCATCGGCGATGGAAGAGCCCATGACCGCCGCCAACGCCGGATCGAGGCTCGAAAAGGCCCTCGGCAGCGGCCAGATTGACGCCGCGCTGCGAATCATCGAGGAGATGCCGGAGGACCCTGAGATCAAGGCGATCCAGGCACGCATCAACGTACCGCTCGAGCAGATCAAGCACATGGCCAAGACCAAGCCCCAGAGCGTCGCCATGCTCCTGAAAGGCTGGATGATGGAGGACATGCGTTGAAAAAGGTCGCGACGACGATCCCTGGGCGGCGCAAGTCGGCCATGATCCTCGCCATCCTCGGGCACGAGGTCGCGGCCGAGGTCATCAAGCACTTCAACGAAGAGCAGGTTGAAACGCTCTCACTCGAGATGGCGCGAATGGAGAAGGTGGACTCCGAGCTGCGCGAAGCGATCATTCGGGAGTTCCACGAGCTTGCGACGGCACAGGACTTCATCGCTGAAGGCGGCGTGGACAGCGCGAAGCGAGTCCTCGAAAAGGCATTCGGAAGCGACCGCGCCGACATCATGGTCCGAAAGATCCAGAACGCCATGCAGGTCGTGCCCTTCGAGTTCCTCAAGCGCACCGACCCGCAGCAGCTCCTCGGGTTCATTCAGGACGAGCACCCCCAGACGATCGCACTCGTGCTCGCCTACATGCCGATCTCTCAGTCCTCACTCATCCTCGGCAAGCTCCCACAGGACCTCCGCGTCGAAGTCGCCGAGCGGATCGCGATGATGGACCAGTGTCCGCCAGAGGTCATCCGCAACATCGAGGCCGTGCTCGAGGAGAAAGTCGCAAACCTGATCAACCACGACCTCACCCAGGCCGGCGGTCCGAAGGCGCTCGTTGACCTCCTCAACCGCGTTGACCGCTCGACCGAGCGACTCATCCTCGAAGCGCTCTCTGAGAGCAACCCCGAGCTCGCGGACGAAGTCAAGAACATGATGTTCATCTTCGAGGACATCGTTCAGCTCGATGACCGAGCGATCCAGACGATCTTGAAGGAGATCGAGCTCAAGGAGCTCGCAACGGCGATCAAGGGCACCGACAAGGCCGTCCAAGAGAAGATTTTCAGCAACATGTCCGAGCGCGCGACGGAAATGCTCAAGGAGGACATGGAGTACATGGGCCCCGTCAAGCTCCGCGTCGTCGAAGAGGCGCAGCAGAAGGTCGTCGCCGTCATCCGGCGTCTCGAAGAGGCCGGGGAGATCAGCATTGGAAGAGGCGAGGAAGAGATCCTTGTCTAAGATCGTCCGCGACAAGACCGTCGGGGCGTTCGCCGATTCGCTTAAGGCGGCCGGCAGCGTCCGCGACGTCCTGCTGCGGACGACTTCAAAGACGCCCACGAAGCGAGACCAGCGCCGCGACGTCGCCAGGGAGGAGGGCATGCAGATCGGCCACCAGGACGGCTATCTTGCTGGCTTTGAGGAGGGCAAGCGCAACGCCTACGCTGACGCCAAGCGAGAGCTCGATCAAGCGAACGCCGCACAGATTGAGCGCTTTGCCGCGTCCGTCAAGGAGACGCTCGAACAGTTCGAGGCGCAGAGACACGACTTTTTCAAACAGGCTGAGGAGGCGCTCTCCGACCTCGCTACCGAGATCGCCCGCCGTGCCATAGCAAGAGAGCTCGAGCTCTCCCGCGAAAGCGTCTCCGCAATCGCACACCAAGTCCTCGAGGAGTGCACTCAGGCCACGCGCGTGCGGCTGCGCGTCAGCCCGATGGACGGCAGCATCATGGAAGCCAGGCGCACCGAGCTCAAGAGCGCCTTTTCGCACATCGAGAGCTTGGAGATCGTCGAAGACCGCTCCATCGGATTCGGCTGCAAGCTGGAGACCGACCTCGGAATGATTGACGCGCGCGTCGAGGACTACCTCGCGCGCATCGTCGAAGAGGCCAGGGAGGGACGCTGATGTTCCAGCGCGTTGCACAGGCGATCGAGGACACTTCGCGGCACAACGTCCTCGGCAGGGTTCGACAGATCGTCGGCATCGTCCTCGAGTCCAACGGGCCACAGTCGCGCCTCGGCGACGTCTGCCTGATCGAGACGGACCAAGGCGCCAAAAAGGTCCGTGCGGAGGTGGTCGGCTTCAAAGGGAGCAGCGTCATGCTCATGCCGCTCGGCGACATGACAGGCGTCAAGAGCGGCAGCCTTGTCGAGGCCACGGGCGAGTGCCTGCGCGTCCCAACGGGCAAGAGCCTCCTCGGACGCACCCTCAATGGCCTAGGTGAACCGATTGACGACAACGGCGCGCTCCTCAACGAGTCCACGTACCCGGTCCTCGCACCGCCGCCGAACGCGCTGCGAAGGACCATGATCCAAGACCCGTTCGTCACCGGAGTCCGCGCCATTGACGGCGTCCTCACGATGGGAGTCGGCCAACGTATCGGCGTATTCGCCGGCTCGGGAGTCGGCAAGTCCACGCTCCTCGGAATGATCGCGCGCAACGGTTGCGCGGACGTCAACGTCATCGCGCTCGTCGGCGAGCGCGGCCGAGAGGTCCGAGAGTTCCTCGAAAACGACCTCGGAGAACAAGGACTCAAGAAGAGCGTCGTCGTCTGCGCGACCTCCGACGAGCCCGCGCTCGTCCGGATCAAGGCCGCGCTCACCGCCACGGCGATCGCAGAGTCGTTCCGCGACCAGGGACTCAACGTCATGCTCATGATGGACAGCGTCACGCGCTTCGCGATGGCGCAGAGGGAGGTCGGCCTCGCGGTCGGCGAGCCGCCGAGCTCTCGCGGCTACACCCCTAGCGTCTTCGCGCTCTTGCCCAAGCTCATGGAGCGCGCAGGGTGCGGACCGAAGGGCGCGATCACCGCCGTCTATTCGATCCTTGTGGACGGCGACGACACGAACGAACCGATCGCCGACGCGTGCCGCTCCATCCTCGACGGCCACATCGTCCTCAGCCGGAAGCTCACCGAGCGCGGCCACTACCCGCCGATAGACGTCCTCCAGAGCATCAGCCGCGTCATGCCGATGGTGACCGACCAAGACCACGTAAAGAAGGCAAACGACCTCCGAGGAATGGTCGCAGCCTACTACGACGTCGAAGACCTCGTCAGCGTCGGCGCATACAAGCCTGGGTCCCAGCCGCGGTCCGACAGAGCGATTGACAGGTGGGACCAGATCAACGCCTTCCTCCGACAGGACAAGTCGGACGCGACAGACATCACGGACACGATGACCGTGCTCACGAGGCTCGCAGATGCCTAAGTTCACCTTCCGCCTGGCCAAGCTCCTCGAATATCGGAGCCTGCAAGAAAAGTGGGCAAAGGACGAGTACCTCCTCTGCCGCGCCAAGAGGATCGAGGGCGAAAACCAGATCGAGGGGATCAAGCACAAGCGCGCGACGGCGATGAGCAAGAACTACGAGACGATCCAAGACAAGAAGGCGCAAGAAGCGTTCACCTCGCGGCTCGACGACGATCGCCGAGCGGTCGAGGCCGCCGTCGCCGTCCTCGCGGGAGAAGAGGAAGTCGCCAAGCAGCACTGGCTGAAGGCAAAGCGAGACGCAGAGGCGCTCGAAAAGCTCGAACAGAAGGACTTGGACGCCTGGTCGCTCGAAGAGCGGCGAAAGGCACAGAAGGAGCTCGACGAGTGGGCGCTGCGCAAGAGGGCGTCATGATCATGAAACCAAGAGGACTCAACGGGTGCATCCAACGCATGCAGCAGTTGCAGGCGCGCGTAGACATGCTCACGATCCGGACGCAGCCGAAAGAGGTCGCGCCCGGACCGAGGCCCGAGGGCGACTTTAGCGCGATGCTCAAGGACGGGTTCTTCCCGATGAACCCGATGGGTTCGGCCTTCAGCCGCAACATCGAGCGCGCACCGGGCCACATCCTCTCGCTCATCCAGAGCGCGGCAAACAAGGCCGGGATTGACCCTGCTCTCTTCGAGGCGCTCGTCGGGCGCGAGAGCAGCTTCGACCCGAACGCCGTCAGCATCGCCGGAGCCAAGGGACTGGCGCAGCTCATGCCGAGGACTGCAGAGTCCCTCGGCGTCACCAGCATCTTCGACCCCGAGCAGAACCTCAACGCCGGGGCGCGGTACCTGGCGCAGATGATGCGACAGTTCGACGGCAACAAGGAGCTCGCCCTTGCCGCCTACAACGCCGGTCCCGGCACCGTCCGTCAGGTGAACGGCGTGCCGCCTGAGTCCGCCGGCTACGTCCGCGACGTCCTCAAACGCGCCTCTGAAATCGCCGACCCGACCCAACCCTAGACCCTCCCATGAAACCCTTACTCATCATCCTCCCCATACTCCTCATCGGCGGCACCGTAGGAGCCGCATACATGGGCGTTATCAACGTCCCAGGCGTCACGCCAACGAAGACCGATGCTGCCAACACAGAAGAAGCCCAGCCGACAGAAGAAGAAGCGACCCAAGAACAGTCCACTTCAGAGACGACCGAAAACTTCCAATCACCGGCACCCTCAGAACCGAACCAACCCGAACAAGTCCGAACCGACCCGAACCACTCCGAACCAAACGCAGCCCAAGGCGCGAAGGCCCTCGCAAAGTACTGGGACGAGATCTCGGTCCAAAGGCTCATCCCGATCACAGAGGCGTACGGCGAAAAGGACCTGGCGCAGGTCCTCTTCTTCATGCAGCGAACGAAGGTCGCCGAGCTCCTCTCCTCGGTCAGCGCCGACAGGGCGGCCAAGCTCTCGCGCGAACTGCAGCAACTCGCCTCAGCGACCGCCGATCCGGACTGACGTGTCGCCTTTGGTCCCGCATGAGGCCACTCTTTAGCGGCGTCATCAGGCCGGTGGGCCGGCAGACCGTCTGACTAGCTCTTCCTGCGGATCGCGATGCGGTATCCCGACCCCCGATCGATAACGCCCTTGTCGTTTGCTTGATGAACCGTGAACGAAACGTAGAAGTACTGATCTATGATCTCAGCGCCCTTGAGCCAACCCACGTCTATGCCTTCGGCATGGTTTACAGGGATTCCAGAGACCATGACCGCGCCAAGCCGCCGGTCGTCCAATTGCGATCCCAGAGTCGGCTTGTAGCTCAACGGTTCGAGCCGATAGTTGCTCTTGTTGGCGGCAAGTCCGAAGACTTCGAGCGCAGTTAGTTCCGCCGACTCTTCGAGCCTCCGCACGGTATCGGCATATCGCTTGAACGCTCGTTCGCTGAGGTTGGCGTTGGCCCGGTGTGTGATCTTTGGACCGATGTTCAGGAATGCGAGCCCTTCGGTGGCACCATCCTGAACGTGCACACCAGGTGTGCCGGACTTCGGCCGTATCTCACCTTCCTGAAGGGTGGGTACAGCGACGCGCTTGCCCAATGGAAACTCGAGGTTTGCTTCGATCGAGCGCCCACTGTTTGTGAACACGTAGTGCTCGGTCACACCGATTTGGACGGGCACTCGCTCATCTTCTACGGGAAGTGAGGCAAACCGCGAAAGATTGTTGCGGGCCACAGTTCGGATGGCAGGCGGCAAATCGGCAAGAGTCACGGGCCCTCCTGTAGCGATGCACGATCTCAGCTTCTCATACACCGCCAGCCGCTCGGAGTAGAACGAGATCGCGTGGTCGTCCTTTGGGAAGACGTAGGTGGAGTCGTCGTCGAACTCCACGATCCAACGCGACTGGAACGCCTTGTCGTTGAGGTCTGGCAGCTCGATGAGCTCCTCTTGCGCCGTGGACGCCCTGCTCGTCGGGACGACGGCGCAAAGATGGATACGGTCGGGAACCGGCACGGCCTGTTGGCCGGCGGCAAAGAACAGTAACGAAGCGATCATTTATCCAACTCCGATCGGTGGCGAATCGTAGTGCTCGATCACCTGCACGATCTCGTGGTTGCGCTGTTTGTCTGCGATTCTGGAGACCTCATCAACAATCGAGTTGTCTGAGTCTGCCCTGTATCGCCAAAGCTCCTGAGCGTTCCCTTGTGGAAGTTGGATTCCGCTCCAGGGAGTCTCGGTAAGGAATTCATGCTTCAGCGTAGCGGTGTACTTTTCGTCAGCTCCGATCCATATTCCCCATGCGTACTCCTCGCCGTTCCACACTTGTTCTGCTTCACAGAAGTACAAATACGGGAATTGCATTTCTTCCCAGGTCAAGAGCCCGACGTGGTCACCGTGATTGAACTCTTCTTGGTTTGCCGTATAAAAGAGATAGTTAGCGGACCACGGTGGGTCCGAACTGCCGTCGCCACCGGCCAGATCTATGTACTCATGGAGGTCTGCGGCGCGTGGGTGCCAAACAGAGTTGCCAAGAATGATGACCTGCGCCCTAATGTCCGACCGCATGTACCACCCGTCCTCGTCGGACTCTTCATGCCAGTGGTAGGTCTGAGCTGAGGCAAAGCCAGCAACTAGCGCGAGCCCACAGAGCAGGAAGGTTCGAGAAGTCACAGCCTGAGGATCCATAGCTGAAGTATGGCGGTTGCATGAGAGGAAGTCAATAGCGAAGAGCCCTCGCCGATCCGGACTAAGGGCGGGGCGCACAGCCGCCGGCAAAAGGTACCCTCGCACCCACCCGGGCGTAGCTCAGTGGATAGAGCACCAGTCTTCGGAACTGGGTGTCGGGGGTTCGAATCCCTCCGCCCGGGCCAGCCCTCAAGTCACCCTATAGAAGCTCTCTCCGCGCATCGCTGTCGCGCGCGTCTCCACCCCCTTCGATCTCACGAGCGAAGAGAAGCACTCCGTCCCAAAGAGCCCGCGCCCCTTGAGCGAGCCAAGAAGCGTCCGCACCTCCGCCGGCAGCGGGTCGTTCATGGCCATGATCACCGGGCACAGCAGGGCGCACGCGTCGGGCGCGAAGGCCAACACCTCCTGCCCAGCGATGAGCGCTGAAAGCGGGTTGGTGAAGAGCCCGAAGAGCCCTCCCCCATAGATGCGCCCGCCGTGGCTCTTCACGCACCTCTCAAACTCCTCGAACGAGAAGTCCGTGCACGCCAGCACCGTGATCACGCAGTCGTCAACGAACGCCGCCGCCGTGGACTGGCCGGCCACCATCACGTTCAGCTCTTCGATCCGCTGCAGCATCGCCTTGCTCGGTGCCCTGCCGTTGGAAGTCATCGAGCGCTGCATCCGCTTCGCGCACGCGATCGCCATCTCAACACGCCCAGTCTGCGAGTACCAGCTCGTCAAGAGCTCCGTCGCGCGCTCCGAAAAAGGCTCGACGTCCAGCGCGCTGCTCAGCACCGTCTGTGCTTCGTCCCGCTCGCCCCGAAGCTCGTGGTCTTGGGCCAGCCACACGGCCGCCTCCTGGAACATGTCCGAGGCCTCGAACTGCCGAGCGATCGCCCAGGCGGCGCCGCTTTCAGGCGCGAGCGGGCCAGTGTAGAGCGTCAGCGCGTGTTGGTAGCTCTTGCGCTTTGCCGCCGCTTCGCGGGCCGCGCGAGCTGCGACGACGGTCCGACGGAACTCGTGGAGGTCAATCCTGACGTGCTTCGATTCCAGCCGCATTGTCGCGCGCCGAGAGACGAACGCCTGCCCGAAGCTCGGATCCAAGTCCTCCAGCGAGTGCCGCAAGTGGTAGAGCGTCACGCTCAGTCGGTTCCGCGCCGAGCCGTCGCTGGCACCAGGCCAGAGCGCCTGCACCAGGCGGTCGCGCGGATGGTCAAAGTCGGGGTGCATCGCGAAGTACAGCAAGAGGTTCTTGCAGTGGATCGTCGCGAACTGGTCTACGGTCCGATCACCGGCGCGCACGGACACGCGCCCGAATAGTTCGATTACTCTGTCATTAGACATTTTCTCCCCCCTTTAGGAGAATCTGCTTCGAAATCAATTGAACCTGAATTAATGTGCCCTTCGCCACTGTTTTGGGCAGTTCATTGAGATTCCATTCTTGACAGGGCCCGCCGTCCCCCGCCGCTGTCCCCCCAGGTACAACCCCTCCCAGCGTGCCGAGAAAGACAGTCATCGCCATTGACGGCCCCGCAGGGGCGGGGAAGTCCACGGTCGCGCGGCTCGTGGCCGCAAGGCTCGGCATCAAGATCCTCGACACTGGCGCGATGTACCGCTGCGTCGCCCTCAGGGCCGTCCGCGATGCCGCCACGGACGGCGCCGTCGTCGCGCGGATCGCCGAGGCGGTCACGATCGAGTTCCGGCCTGGCGACCCGCAGACTGTCCTCCTCGACGGCGAAGACGTCACCGCCGCGATCCGCACTCTGGAGGTGGGGCAGAGGGCCAGCGAGGTCGCCGTGGTACCGGCCGTGCGTCGGGCGATGGTCAAGCGTCAGCGGGAGCTGATCGAACAGGGCGGCTGCGTCCTTGAGGGCCGCGACGTCACCACGGTCGTCGCCCCGGACGCAAAGGTCAAGGTCTTCCTCACCGCGAGCATCGAGGAGCGCGCCCGTCGGCGGTGGCTCGAGATCAAGGACAGGACGCTCCAAGAGGTCGTCAAGGACGTCGTCGAGCGCGACTACCGCGACTACACCCGCGAAGACTCGCCCCTGACCCTCGCCGAGGACGCCGTCATCATCGAGACCTTCGCGCTCACGCCGGAGCAGGTCGCGGACAAGATCGTCGCGCTAGCAGGGAAATGAGGAGAGCCTCCAATTCGCCCTTCGATTCGTTCCTTCCGGTAACCTAAAGCCCAACATGGCAGAGTTCCAAGGGCCGCGCGACTGGGGGAGGCTCATCACGGCGATGCTCACGCCGTTCCACAAGGACGGCACGGTCAACTACGAGGAGGCGGCACGGGTCGCACAGCACCTCACGACCGAGCAGCAAAACGACGGCCTGGTCGTCAGCGGCACGACCGGTGAGTCGCCCACACTGAGCGACGAAGAGAAGCTCTCGCTCCTGAGCGCGACCCTCGAAGCGGTGCCGAGCAAGGCCGTCGTCTTCGGCGCAGGCACCTACGACACCAAGCACTCGATCCACCTGGCAAAGGAGGCCGAGCGCCGCGGGGCGCACGGCATCATGCTCGTCAACCCGTACTACAGCAAGCCGGGCCAGGCAGGGCTGTACGCGCACTTCAAGGCCGTCGCCAGCGAGACCGGCCTGCCCGTGATGCTCTACAATATCATGCCACGCAGCGCGATCAACCTCGAGACCCCGACCCTGCTCAAGCTGATCGCCGACGTGCCGAACATCGTCGCGGTGAAAGAGGCGAGCGGCAACCTCGGCCAGATAGCCGAGGTCTGCGCCAAGACCCCGTCCGGTTTTCGCGTTTATTCCGGCGACGACGCGCTGACGCTGCCGGTGATGGCCGTCGGCGGCCACGGACTCGTCTCGGTCGCCGCGCACGTCGCTGGGCGCGACCTGAAGGCGGTGATCGAGAACGCCGCCACCGACCTGGCCAAGTCGCAGGTTGCCAACGCCCGGCTCGTGGACCTGATCAAGGCAGTCTTCTCAGCCCCGTCGCCGACGCCGATCAAGTACATGCTCTCGCTCAACGGGTTCGACTGCGAGGACGTCCGCCTCCCGCTCGTCAAGCTCGACGACGCGCAGAAGGCGGCGATCCAGGCGGCCTTCAAACCCTTCGCGCACGCATAACTTCGTCCTGGCTGAGGCAGGTCCGTGCCAGAGGCCCCGCTCCCCGTATCCTGGGGAGAGGGGCTAAGGGCGAGGAGCAAACGATGAAAGTCCTTCCCTCAGCTCCCGAACCCCCGAACCAACCGGACCAACCCACACAACCTCCTCCCCCTACGCCCCTGTGCCAACATAGCCACAGGTGTAGACCATGACGACTAAGCGGATAAAGGCGATGGCTGTCTCAGCGGCTCTCTTGCTCCCCTACGCGACCGCGCTGGCGCAGCAGTTCGACCTCAGCAAGCTCGGTGCCGTTCCTCAGGCAATAAAGATCGCGGACCTGACCGACGAGTACAAGGCGATCAAAGTCGCCGCTGGAACTTACGACCTGAACTCAGCATGGACGTACGCGGCGTACTCGATGTTTGGTGGGAGCTCGGACGACCCAAGGGAGGGAATGGTCGCACGCATGTTCGATATGCTGTGGACTAAGGGCGACGTCGCGACCCTCGACGGGCACCGCTACCTCGTCACATACCGACTTGACGTGACCGACGCCATGCGGACCATGGGCGAATACACGTCCCGCGGTGAACGGGCCGCACCGGTTGAGCCCGCTCTACGGGCACACCTCGTCAAAATGGAGAGTGTGACTTCCATCTCGCCGTACATGGACTACAAAGTTGACGACCTCAAGGCCCTCTTCGCACCAGCCGCACCTGAGCAGGCGCAGGACGCCCAGACGCGCGGCCTCAGCAATATCAAGCAGATCTCGCTCGGCATGATGATGTACACGAGCGACTACGACGACATCACCCCATACGCCCAGTCAACCAAGACCGTAGAGTTCGTCACCAACCCGTACGTCAAGAGCAGGGACGTGTGGAAGACCCACAACCCGAACGGAAGCAGGTTCCTCTACAACATGGCCGTTGCAGGCGTCAACTTCTCGGACATCCAAAGGCCTGCGGACACAGTGCTGTTCTACGAGAGCGCCGTCTGGCCGGACGGCCGTCGGCTCGTTGCGTACACAGACGGACACGCAAAGATTCTGACCGAGGTCGAGTGGCAGGTCGCTAAGAAGACCATGGCTCTCAAGATTAAGAAGTCCGCCAAGCCCCTCCCCGCCGCTTATGGGGCAAAGGGAGTGGACTCGCGCTACCCGGGGGGCTGAGTGCTCCGTGGCCACTTTCCATTAAATGACGGCAAGAACCGCGCTGTTTGAACCCAAGACTGGGCGGCAACGGCCCCCATTGACAGTAACAAGTGACCTGCCCGGTCGTCCATAGTCCGGATTTCGGAGAAACTTCAACCCATGAGCTTTATTGCAGCACTCGCCCTGGTCGCCGCTGGCGCCCCCGGCGATACAGAGATCACCATCTACAACCAAGGGTTCGCGCTGGTCAAGGAGCAGCGCACCATCAGCCTCAGGACCGGCATGCAGGAGGTGCGGATCGAGGACGTCGCCCAACTGATCGAGGTCAACAGCGTCGGCATACGCAGCCTCACCCAGAACGGCAGCTTCACGGTCCTGGAGCAGAACTACCAGTTCGACCTCATCAGCCCCGTCGCGATCCTGAACAAGGCCGTCGGCAAGCGCATCGTGTTCAACCGCGTCCACCCGGACGGCCGTGGCGAGCGGCTGGAAGGCAAGCTCCTCAGCGCGCCGTACGCCGTCGTCGGCAACGCGCAAGGTGGCGCCAGCCAGACCTGGAACGGCATGGTCATCGAGACCACAGACGGCCGCATCATCCTCAACCCCACCGGCGAGATCGAGGTGGACAGCATCCCCACCGGCATGATCAGCGTCCCGAGCCTGCTCTGGCTGCTCGACTCGCGCCGCGCAGGGAACAACGACATCGAGCTGAGCTACCTGACGCAGGGCGTCTCGTGGAAGACCGACTACGTGCTCAACCTCGACAAGGAGGGCAAGCTCGGTGACCTCAAGGGCTGGGTCACACTCACCAACAACTCCGGCGCGACCTACGCCAACGCAAAGCTGAAGCTGCTCGCGGGCGAAGTGTTCCGGCAGCAAGTCGGGCTTGGTGGCGGACGGGGCGGTGCGCCTGAAGTGGCGATGCGCGCTGTAGCAAAGGACCAATTCAGCGAGGAGCAGTTCTCCGAGTACCACCTCTACACGCTGCAGCGGCCTACCACCGTCGCGAACAAGGAGATCAAGCAGGTCTCGCTGCTCGAGGCGGTGCGCGTGCCAGTGACGAAGAAGCTCGTGATAGACGCCATGCGGATGTATGGCTTCTACCGCCCGAACGAAGGACAGATCGGCATCGGCGACATCAAGCCGCTCGTGTTCATCGAGTTCAAGAACGACGAGGCCAGCAACCTGGGGATGCCGCTCCCGATGGGGACGGTCAAGGTCTTTCAGCGCGACAGCACGGACTCGCTGCAGATGCTGGGCGAGGCTTCGATCAACCACACGCCGCGGAACGAGCAGCTTTCGCTCCCGATCGGTCGCGCGTTCGACGTCGTGGCCTCCCGCAAGCGAACAGAGTTCCGGTGGCTGGGCACCGCGCGCACGGGCGCGGTCGAGACGTTCGAGATCGAGGTCCGCAACCGCAAGCAGACGGCCGAGACTGTCCACGTCTACGAGCGCTTCGGCGGCGAGTGGCGGATCACGGCGAACACGGCCGAGTACACACAGCTCGACTCGCACACCGTGGACTTTGTGCTGAACCTAAGGGCGGACGAAGTCCGCACGGTGACGTACACGGTCGAGACGCGGTGGTGAGGGGAAAGGAGTAGGCGACGGGAGCAGGGAGCATTCCTGCTCCCGTCGCTTTGCAAACTACTTACTTACAGTCCGCTCGCGCCAGTGGTGGAGGGCGTGGATGAGGGCGGAGACGTTCTTGGCCTCCGTCGGCGCGCCGGCGAACCGCTGGCGCGCAG
>JBBDXG010000032.1:214265-235039 GCA_040902435.1 Fimbriimonadaceae bacterium | reverse complement strand
GTCTCCCGTTACCCGTCACCCGTTACCCGTCTCCCGTCTCCCGTCTCCCGTCTCCCGTCTCCCGCTACCCGGCACCCAAACCCCACTTTTCCCGGTATCGTCTCATACAATAGCGGTAGGAACACGATCATGCCGGAATACACAATCACAGTCAACGGCCAACAGAGGAAGGTCGAAGCGGTGCCAGACATGCCCCTGCTCTGGGTCCTGCGAGACCTCCTCGGCCTCACCGGCGCCAAGTACGGCTGCGGCATCGGGGCCTGCGGCTCCTGCTCCGTCCTCTTCGACGGTATGGAGCTCAAGAGCTGCCAGATCCCGATCTCCGAAGTCGGAACGGCCAAAGTCACGACCATCGAAGGGCTCTCCCCGGACGGCTCGCACCCGCTCCAAAAGGCTTGGATCGAGCACGACGTCCCGCAGTGCGGCTACTGCCAGACAGGCAAGATCATGGCCGCCGCAGGACTGCTCGCAGACAGCCCCAACCCGACAGACGCGGACATTGACGCCGCGCTCGGCTCCCACGTCTGCCGCTGCGGCACCTACACCCGCATGAGGGAGGCCATCAAGGCCCCAGGGAGGGCGAAATGAGCGCCGCCCCGCAACTCAGCCGCCGCTCGTTCCTCGCCGTTATCGGCGTCGGCGGCGCGAGCTTCGCGCTCGGAAACTTTGACGGACTAGCCCCGGAGAAGAAGGGCGCGTCGCTCGAGCCCAACGCGTTCGTCCGACTCGACCCCGACGGCACCGTCACGATCTGGGCCTCCAAGTCCGAGATGGGGCAAGGCATCAAGACCGGCCTCGCGATGATCCTCGCCGAGCAGATGGACTGCGACTGGACCAAGGTCGTCGCGCTGCAGGCCGACGGAAACGGCGCAAAGTATGGCCGGCAAGGCACCGGCGGAAGCGGAAGCACGCGCTCGATGATGCAACAGCTCAGCCAGATGGGCGCCTCCGCGCGTTCCATGCTGGTCGAAGCCGCCGCGGCCAAGTGGGGCGTGGACAAGGCAACCTGCCGGACCGAGAACGGCTTCGTCCACCACGACGCGACGAAGAAGTCCATCTCCTACGGCGACCTCGCCTCCGCTGCGAGCGAGCTGGCAGTGCCAGCGGGCAACGTACCGCTCAAGCCTCGCAGCGAGTTCCGCATCGTTGGAAAGCCGACGCACCGCGTGGACAACCTCGAAGTCGTCACCGGCAAGGCGCTCTTTGCACAGGACGTGCAGGTCGAGGGCGCCGCATACGGCGTCATCTCGAGACGTCCCGCCTTCGGCGCGACCTTCCGCAGCGTAGACGACACCGAGGCCCGCAAGGTCCCTGGCGTCATTGACGTTTTCCGCGTCTCCAGCGGCGTCGCCGTCATCGCCACGAACACCTGGGCCGCGCTCAAGGGCCGCGAGGCGCTCAAGGTCCAATGGGACATCGGCCCGAACGCCAACATTGACACGGCGGAACTGCGCAAACGCTTGAGCGAGTGCCTCGGCGAACACCCCGCTGCGCCATCGGGCAGCAAGGTCGTCGAGGCCGTCTTCGACTTCCCTTTCCTGGCCCACTACACGATGGAGCCGATGAACGCGGTCGCCGACGTCAAGCCAGACAGGTGCACCGTCTGGGCCCCGTCGCAGAGCCCGGACGGAGTGCAGACACAGGTCGCGCGCATGCTCGGACTCGACGCCAGCGTCGTCACCGTCCACGTGCCGCTGCTCGGCGGCGGCTTTGGCCGCCGCGGCGCGGGCGACTTCGTCGCCGACGCCGTCGAGGCGTCGCGACAGGCCAAGCGGCCAGTCAAGCTGCTCTGGACGCGCGATGACGACATGCGCAACGACGGCTACCGGCCGATGTCGCTGCACGCCATGCGCGGCGCAGTGGACTCCAGCGGCAAGCCCGTCATGTTCAACCACCAGTTCATCAAGGCGCAAGGCGGTTCGACACGGTCGGCCGGCAACCCCGCGGAAGCGAGGCTGCTCTACCAGATCCCGAACGCCACGCAGATGAACGGCGCGGCGGCCTCGCCGATCCCCACTGGCGCGTGGCGGTCCGTGGACCACAGCCAGGTCAACGTCGCCATCGAGTGCTTCATTGACGAGCTCGCCCACGCGGCCGGCAAGGACCCGCTCCAGTTCCGCCGCGAGAACACGGCGAACCCCCGAATGCTCAGGATGCTCGACCTTGCGGAAGAGAAGTCCGGCTGGAAGAACCCGCTCCCGCCCGACATCAGCCGCGGAGTCGCGTGCTTCGACGGCTACGGCGGAAGGACCGTCCACGTCGTCGAACTGAGCACGGACGGAGGCGTCGTCAAGCTCCACCGGATCGTGTGCTGCCTCGACCCCGGCTACTGCATCAACCCCAAGTCTGTGGAAGCGCAGATGCAGGGCGCGTGCGTGGACGGGATCTCGACCGCGCTCTACGCCGAGATCACGATCAAGGGCGGCGCCGTCATGCAGAGCAACCCGCTCGATTATGGGTGGGCGCGCATGCACCAGGCGCCCAAGATCGAGGTCCACGTCGTGGAAGGCGACCCGCAGCCCGCAGGCATGGGCGAGACCGGCTACCCCGGCGTGCCAGCGGCCATCGCGAACGCGGTGTTCGCAGCGACCGGCAAGCGAGTGCGCAAGTTCCCGATCAGGCTCGCCGAGCTCGAATAGATGCGCGACGTCCTCCCGACGCTGCGAGAGTGGAACGACGACGGTCGCCAGTTCGCACTGGCGACCGTCGTCCGCACAAAGGGCTCGGCCCCGCGCGAGGCCGGCTCCGTCATGGGCGTGCGCGATGACGGCCTCCTCTGCGGATCGGTCAGCGGCGGGTGCATCGAGTCCGCGACCGTCGCGGCCTGCCAAGAGAGCCTGAAGTCCGGCGAGCCGCGACGCCTTTCGTTTCCACAGAGCTCCGGCGAAGCCTGGGAGGTCGGCCTTATGTGCGGCGGCGAAGTGGACGTCTGGATTGACCCGACACCGGTCGGGCGCGACCCGCACCTCTGGAAAGACCTCTGCTCGTTCGTCGCACAAGACTCTGCGTGCGTGCTCGCGACAAGGATGGAACCGTTCGCGCAGGCGCTGCAACGACCAGGCGACGCCGCGGGCTGTTCGCCGCTCGACGCCGCAGTGGTCGAGGCGCACAGGTCGAGGCGCAGCCGGCTCACCGACGTTGCGGGTGAAGAGTGGTTCCTCCACGTGCTCGCGCCGCGTCCGCGCCTAGTCATCGTCGGCGCAGTCCACATCGCCCGCGCACTCGTCTCGTTTGCGAAGCAGCTCGGGTTCGAGACCATCGTCATAGACCCGCGGACCGCGTACTCACAGTTCGACGCCCCGCCGGACGCCATCATCGAGCTCTGGCCGCAGGACGCGCTCAAGGACGTCAGGCTCGACGAGGACACCTACGCGGTCGCCCTCAGCCACGACAGCAAGATTGACGACGTCGCCATCGAGCTCTTCCTGAAGGCCGGGGTCGCCTACGTCGGCGCGCTCGGTAGCAAGACCACTCAGGAAAAGCGAAAGGCGGCCCTGCGCGAGCGCGGCCTCACGGACGAGCAGCTCGAAAGGATCCACGGCCCCGTCGGGCTAGAGATCGGCGCGGAGAACCCCGAGGAGATCGCGCTCAGCGTCATCGCAGAGATCGTCAAGGTGCGCCGTGCGCGCGGTTAGCGCGGTCGTCCCCGCCGCCGGGCTCTCGCGACGAATGGGCGGCCCCAACAAGCTGCTCCTTCCCTACGGCGGTACGACCGTCGTCGGCGCCGTCGTGCAGACCCTGCTCTCCTGCGGCCTCGACGTCGTCGTCGTCACCGGGCGCGACGCATTGGAAGTCGCCCGCAGCGTCGCTCCCGCGCGCACCGTGTTCAACCCGTCGTTCGCGAGCGGGCTCGGGTCCTCGATCGCCGTCGGCGTGGCGCAAGTGCCAGAGGAGAGCGCGGTCCTGATCGCCCTCGGCGACATGCCGTCGCTCCGCAAGGACGTCGTCGAGTCGCTGCTGGGCCGTGCGTCGCGCGACGCGATCGTCGTCCCGCGCTACCAAGAGACGCCCGAAAAGCCCGGCCACCCCGTCCTGTTCGGCCAGTCGTTCCGCGCCGCGCTCCTGCAACTCAAAGGAGACAACGGCGCAAGACCGATCATCGAAACGCACCGAGAGAGCGTCGTCACCCTCGACGTGCCCGGCCTCCTCGCGGACGTAGACGGCCCCTGCGACCTAACGTGAACCCCTCAGCCTGCGCTTGACCTTCAGCACGAGGGGCAGCGCGGGGCCGAGCAGCCGGCGCAACAGCGGATACCGCACGCGCGGCTTGCCGCGCATCGGGGCCCCCTTCGACGACGCCACCCAGGACGCGAGCTGTTCAAAGTCCACGATCGGCGCGGGGCCGTGCACGCTCTCGGGCGTACCGTGGAAGAAGCCCTCGCCGTACACGTACGCCTGGAAGCACTTCTCCATCGCTTCGAACATCGGCTGGTTGGCGATGTCCACGCCGACGGTGCGGCACAGCCGCTCGATCGTCCACCGCTGGTGGGTCGTCGCGCGAAGAGTCGCTGTAAACCTGTTGAGGGCTCGCCAGATCACGTACTCGAGCGGGACCGGGAAGTCGAACGTCCATTCATAGTCGAACATCGTGTACGGCACGTGCTCGTCGTGGCGCAGGTGGACGTTCGAGAACACGAGATCCACGTTCGCAGGATCGAGGCATAGCATCGGTCGCGCCGACTTCGCGTCCACCTGGCCAAAGATGCGCACGAACGCCTCACTCTTCCACCAGTTGCTCCGCGCCTCCGCCGCGTCACCGACGGCACCGGCGAACTTCATCAGCTCGAGCTCGAACCCCTCTTGGTCGCCGGCCCGCACGAGCGAGCACAAGTGCGCGAGCAGAGAAACGTTGCGGTCGAATTCGAAGTGCGCCTCCCCCCTCACAAAGATCGGCGGTATCACCGAGAACCTGCGGTACGTGATGTCGAGCGCTTTGTACTTCGCACCTAGGCTCGTGATGTGCTCCGATGACTCCGGCAGCACCCCGCGCTTGACCACTCGCCTCCGGTTGTCGCGCTCCAGCACCATCGTCGCCGTTTGAAAGTGCGGACGGCGGTAGTTGTTGAACTTCGCGCGAACGACGTCCATCACTCGCCCTCCACTCGGCAGTCCACGAAAAACGAGTTTGCGAAGAACGCGAACAGCCCGAGGTCAATCAGGCCCTCGAACGCCGCGTCTTCGTCGAACAGCCGGAATTCGCCCTTCTGATAGTTCGGGACGTGCACCTCCAGATCGCCGCGCGACGGCAGTGCGCGGTCGCTGAAGATCTGGATCGGAAACTTGTAGTCCGGCATCGGATAGTAGAACTGCTCGACCGTAAGGCCCGCGAAAGCGATCTTCTCGGCCAGCTCGGACCGACTGAACGTCCGCGCGTCGTCGTCGTGCTGGTACCCCTCGATCCCGTCGAAGAACCGGCTCGTGTGGTCCTCCCTCGCGCCCGACCAGTACTTGAGCCCAAACCGGTTCTCGATCGCGATGAGCACGCGACCGCCGGGCTTTACGATCTCCTTGATCTTCCGCAGGAAGTCAATGTGCGGCCGCGGGCCCGGCGTGAACCGCTCCGCGTACTCCAAGACACCGACCAGCGTCACGACGTCGAACGGCTCGCAGAACTCCACCTCGTTCAAGTTGCCGACGACGACCCTCAGGTTCTCGCGGTCCTGGTGCCGCGTCGCAAGGATCTCCGCGCGCCTCTTGGAAAGCTCGTTCGCAACGACCTCGCCTGCGCGGTCGCACAGCACGCCCGTCACCGCGCCGCACCCTGCGCCGATCTCCAGCAGTCGGCAGTCCGGGTCGAACGGGTACCACGAGAGCAGGTTCTCGCGGATCGGCGATAGGTGGTAGACGACGGGCCAGGAGTCGTCTTCCGCCAGCGCCTGCTCAAACGTCAGGCCCCGGCGGCAGAACTCGAGGATCTTTTCCTCGACGTCCCCGTCGGAGTATGCGTCGCGTCCGCTGTAGTGGTCGAGGTGGACGGCCACGTTGCCGTAATGCTCTGTGTTGTCGCTGCTCATGGTGCGTTGAGGTCCCTCCCGGCCGAGGTCTTCCATGCGAGACCGAGGTGCGCGGCGACGGTCGCGCCAATGCTGGCGAGCCCGTCTACGTCACCCAGGTCCGCTGGTCGAGTGCCTTCGCCGATGAGCGCGGCGGGCACGTACTCGCGGGAGTGGTCGGTGCTGGCGTCCGTCGGATCGTTGCCGTGGTCCGCCGTCAGGATGAGGAGGTCCCCAGCGCTCAGCTCTTGTCTGATCGCATTGAGGGTCTTGTCGAACTCTTCCAGGCACCTTGCGAACCCGATCGGGTCGTTGCGGTGCCCGTACTTCATGTCGAAGTCTTCAAAGTTGGCGAAGATGAACCGCGCGTCGGAACGCAGCGCCTCGCACATCATCTCCGCGTGCTCCGCGTTGCTCTGCGTGCGCCGCACGTTCAGGAACCCGCGTCCGTCGAACAGCTCCGGCACGACTCCGACGCCGAACACGCCACCGACCTCGTCCAAGAGGTTGAGCGGCGGCGTGAGCGCGAAGTCCCTTCGATTTCCGGTGCGCGTGTAGCCACCGGCCCTGTCGCCGACGAACGGCCTCGCGATCACGCGCTGCACGTTGTCCGGCTCGACGAGCAGCCCGCGCGCGGCGCGGCACATCGAGTACAGCTCCTCCAGCGGGACCACGCCCTCGTGGCACGCGATCTGGAACACGCTGTCCGCGCTCGTGTAGACGATCGGCATCCCCGTGTCCTCGTGCAGCGGCCCCAGCTCTTTGATGACCTCCGTACCGCTCGCCGCCTCGTTTCCGATCGTCTGCCTGCCGATCCGCTGCTCGAACTCTTTGATCAGCGGGATCGGAAACCCGCTCGGATAAGTCGGGAACGCGCGCTCGGTCACGACGCCCATCATCTCCCAGTGGCCCGTCACCGAGTCCTTCCCCATGCTCAGTTCGCGCAGGCGCGCGTAGCGCGCGGCGGGGGCGGAACCGACGCCGCAGGCGGCAAGGAACCCGCAGCGCTCAAGCTCTGGCGCAACAAACCCGCCGACCGCCTCCCAAACGTGAAGGATGGTCGAAGGACCGTCGTGGTCGCCGAATTCGGCTGCGTCCGGTAATGCCCCGGCCCCGCAGCCGTCGAGAACGATCACGACGGCGCGTCGCTTTGGTCTGGTCTCCAAGACGCCTTAGCTCTTAGCGGACGCCTTCGCCCTCCGGTGGCAGGTCCCCGCCGCCCCTCACGCCCGCCGTCGGTGGTTCCCCTCCGCCGCGGCGCGGCCCGGCGGTGCTGGGCGCCAAGGGATCGTAGCCCATCTGCATCGGCAGCATTCCCTGTCCGACGACCTCGAGCGTGTTCTTGTTGACCCTGTAGAGATGGTTGCCCTGAAGGACGTACAGGAACGCGTTGTCCACGACCATCGTCGCGGGGCCCCCACCCATGCGCATCGTCGTCGGCGCCTGGTCGCGCCGGAGCACGTCGGGCCGCGTCTCCTGGCCCGCGCGCTGCGGCGGCAAACTCTGCACCTGGCCCGTGCGTTGGTCGCTCTGTTGTGCGTACGCGACACCTACAGGTACCGCGATCGCGAGGGACGCCAGCCCGAAAAAGGCCAGCATTGGTGCTTTCCAGTCTTTAATCATCTTGCCAAACTCCGTCACTAAGGACGAGCCTCAGTATAGGCGAGGACGCCACCCGCAACACCGAGTTCAGCCGACGGCTCTTCCCACCCCCTCGACGCGCACCACATGACGCCCCTCGGCTGCAGGCAGTCCCCCCGCTGGCGGCGGGCGGCCAAGCGCCCTCCGCAGATGGCCAGCGGTTTCCTGGGAACGACAGCGGGAAGGCGCCGCATCATCCGGCCCCCGCGCTAGACCGCCCGCCGCCCTCAGCGAACGGCTCCCGCGAGGCGCCGCTTCACCCGCCGCCCGACCCGAACGGGGCCTCAATCGATTCGAACGGAGCCCCATCCGACCCGAACGGAGCCCCAACCGACTCGAACGGAGCTCCAACCGACTCGAACGGGGCCCTATTCCTCAGGAACGGGGCCCCGTTTGAGCCTGACAGGGGCCAATCCGAGCCTGACGGAGCCCCGTTTGAGCCTGACTGAACCTAAACCCACCCCCGTGCAGGCTCATTTGAACCTAAGCGGCCCGTCTTTGCTTCGTACGCCAGGGATCCCCGCTGCGCTCCGAGGGTGCGATCCGGGGTTGCGTTCGTGGGAGTCCCGCGGGACGCAGTCCCGCTTATGGTGCAGGCCACAGGCCTGCGCTCCGAACTCCCGAACCAACCCGAACCAATCCGAACAAACCCGAACCAACCCAAACCAACCCAAACCAGCAGCACGCTCTATCTGCGCAACAATGTAACACGAGAATGCACCCCGTCGCCGTCTACGTCCACGTCCCGTTCTGCCCGAGCAAGTGCGGCTACTGCGACTTTAACTCCTACGCGATGGACGGCGAGATCGTCGAGCGGACCGTCGCCGCGACGGAGAGAGAGATCGCACAGAGCCAGTGGCGGGGCAGGCCGGCCAAGACGGTCTTCTTCGGCGGCGGCACCCCGACATTCCTCAGCACCGACCAGATCACGCGACTGCTGAAAGCGGTCTTAGAAGCACACCCGGCCATCGAAGGCGCAGAGGTCACGAGCGAAGCCAACCCCGGCACGACCGACGCAGAGAAGTTCACCGCGATGCGCGAGGCCGGCTTCAACCGACTCAGCCTCGGGGCGCAGAGCTTCCGCGCACAGGACCTGATCCAACTAGGCCGGGTCCACGAGGCGAGCGACATCGCGAACGCCGTCGGCACCGCGCGCAGGGCCGGGTTCGAGAACCTCAACCTCGACCTCATGTTCGCGCTCCCCGGCCAGGGCGAGCGGGCCTGGCGAGATAACATCGAGACCGCCGTCTCGCTCCGGCCCGAGCACCTGAGCCTCTACTGCCTCACGATCGAGCCCAACACGCGCTTCTACAAGTACGCCCACCGCGGGATGCTCGACCTGCCCGACGACGAGGCACAGGTCCGAATGTACGACCTCGCCTGCACCCTCGCAGGGGAGGCCGGATACCGGCAGTACGAGATCAGCAACTTCGCCAAGCCGGGGGCGGAGTCCCGGCACAACCTCTGCTACTGGCGGGGCGAGGAGTACCTGGCCTACGGCCCAGGGGGCGTCGGCTGCTTCGGCACCGGAGCCGGCCGCCGCCGCTACACCGTCTCGAAGCACCCAGTCCGGTACTGCGAGGCCGTCGAGTCCGGCACGGGGCTCTGGTGCGAGACCGAGGACCTCGACCAGGAGACCCTCGCCTTCGAGCGGCTCATGCTGGGAATCAGGCTCAACGACGGGGTGGACCTGGCCTCGGTGCCCGTAGACCGAGCCTCCTTGGAACAGGTTCAAATCCTTGGCTGGGCCGAGGTCGCAGGGGAGGTTCTGAAGCTGACCCAGGCTGGGCGCCACTTCTGCTCAGAGGTGACAGCGCGAATCGCGACGTAGGCAAAGGGGAGAATAATTCGAAAAAAGTTCTCAAATGGGTCTTTTTCTGTGTAACATACGTTCTGGAGAAAAGTACTGGCTGCTACCAGTGCATCCATTCTTGCGAGGCCCCACTTCGGTGGGGCCATTTTTATCCTGAGGCGTAGACTCGGCGGATGGAACTGCGTATCTGGATGCTGGACGTGGCGAGGGAGCAGTCCCCGACCCTAGACCACCTCTACCAGTACGCCGCCCTGACCCAGGAGGCAGGCTTCGACGCGCTCGGGCTCTACCTGGAGCACCGATACGCGTACCCCTCCGCCCCGTGGGCGCACGGCAAGGGCTGCGTCACGCCGGCGATGGTCCGCTCGCTCCAGTCGGAGTACCCGTCCCTGAAGGTGGTCCCGTTCATCAACCTGCTCGGACACATGGAGGGGTTCATCTACACCGAAGAGGGCAAGCGGTTCCGGGAGGAGCCGCTGGCGGGGATGCAGGCGTGCCCGTGCAACCCGGAGTTCGTCGCGCTGGCGGAGAGGCTGCTCGACGACACCCTTGAGGCTTTCACCTCGGACCTCGTGCACATCGGCGGCGACGAGACGTGGCAGCTTGGGAAGTGCGAAAAGTGCGCGGCGTTCGACAAAGCCGAGCTCTATGGCCGTCACTTCGGGCCGCTGGCCGCGCGGGTCGTCGCGGCAGGTCGCACGCCAGCCGTGTGGGGGGACATGTTCCTCGAGCACCCGACCGCGCTCGACCACTTGCCAAAGGAGACGGTGATCTTCGACTGGCAGTACTTCAAGGGCGTGGCAGAGACCGCCGCGGGGTTCGCCGGGTTCCGCGTCGTCGGATGCCCGACGCTGCACGTCTACAACGCGGCATGGTGCCACCTGCCGCAGAGCGAAGAGAACGTGCGACAAGTGTTCCGCGACTCCCAGATGCTGCACGGGTGCTGCCTCACGACCTGGGAGTGCGGACTGATGGGCGCGTACGACACGCTCTTCCCCGCCCTGCGCTGCGCAGGCGCGCTCTCGCGCGATCCAGACGGGCCGGGTTTCTTGGAGGCTTACTCTGCCGTCTCGGACCGGCACGGAGAGTGGGCGCACCTAATGGGCGTGGACCTGAACGAAGTCGGTGGCGTGTTCAGCTTTTCGGGACACCGCAACAAGCTCAAGTCGCGGGTCTTGCTTTATGCAAACCCGTTCCTCGCGTGGATGCACCACGGCGAGGAGCTGAGCGGCGGTGGCGGAGACGCTGCGCTCTCGATCGTCGAGCGCGCGGAGTTCGTCGCGCCGGGCGAGGCGGAGAAGGGCGTCTGCACCGCAGTGCGAGGGATGGTCGAGTTCGTGCGGCTGGCCTCGGACGCTGCAGCGGCCTATGCCGATGGCCGCCCGGAGGAGGCGATCGCGAAGCTGACCGCGACGCGGACCGTGTTCGACCTGCTGGCCCGCGCGGCAAAGCGGACCCACGAGCGGACCGGCGGCTCGCTCGCCGACATCGAGCGCTGCAAGCGCGCCGCTCGGCACGTGGACGATGTGATCGTGCGCTTGCGCGACTTCGGCCGGGGCGAGCTCGGCTACCTGCCGGCGTGGGAGGTGCTGACGCACCCGACGTTCGTGCCCCACGACCAGGCTTGCTGGTGGTTGGTGAACAAGTGGGGGAGGGAGTAGGAGTAGATCACTCTGAATTCCCCACTCACCGCTCAGCACTCAAGTAAACAGCTTCATGTCGCTCGAGTGGCCGGGGAAGAGCTTGGCAGTGGGGTCGAGCATCTGCTTGATCTCACAGACGGCGGTGGTGACTTCGCCGACTCCGGTGGCGATGAGCTTGATCTTGCCTTCGAAGTCGCACACGTCGCCGACGGCGAACACGCCGGGGAGCGAGGTGCGGTACATGCGGTCCACCTTGATCTGGCGCTTCTCGATCTGCATCCCCCAGCATTCGAGCGGGCCGAGCGACGACTTGTAACCGACGTTGACGACGAGCGCGTCGCACGCGTAGCTCTTCGTGTCCTTGTGCTGGGAGTTGTGGACGACGACGCTCTCCAGGCGCGGCGACCCGTGCAGCTCTTTGACCTGCTCCCACAGGCAGATCTCCACGTTTGAGCTGTGCACGGCGCGGACCGTCTCCTCGTGCGCGCGGAAGACGTCGCGGCGGTGGAGGAGCTTTGTGGACTTCGCGATCGGTTCGATCGCGAGCGCCCAGTCGAACGCGCTGTCGCCGCCGCCGACGACGATGACGTCCTTGCCCGCGAGCGAGACGAGGTTCTGCACGCCGTACGTAATGCCTTTGCCGACGAACTCGTCTTCCTTCTCGACGCCGAGCTTCGCCGGTTCGAAGGCGCCGGCGCCGGCCGAGACGATGACCGTCCGGGTCGGGAACGCGCGGCCCGAGGAGCCATGGATCGTCCAGCCCTCGTCGTCCTTCGTCAGCCGGTCCGCGGTCTCGTTGAGAACGACTTCGGCGTGGAACTGCAGCGCCTGCTGTGCCATCTCCCGCGCGAGGTCCTTGGCGAGGACCTTGGGAAAGCCGGGCATGTCGTAGACGTACTTTTCCGGGTACAGCGCGACGAGCTGGCCGCCGAGCTCGGGGAGGGAGTCAATGATCCGCGCGGTCATGCCGCGCATCCCGGCGTAGAACGCGCCAAAGAGCCCGACCGGGCCCCCGCCCACGATGGTGACGTCTACGCGGTCCATTGGTTGTTGGGAGTTTAGCGCGGGGAGTTCGGGTTGGTTCGGGTTTGTCCGGAGGTTCGGGGTGAAGCCTCAGGACTCGACTGGTGGACGGCGGGAATCGGTGGTGGGAGCGTCCTGAGGCATAGAACACGGGTATCCGGCCCAAACATCCGGCTACCCTTGCCACCCCAGGCTTTGCCGGTCGCGCAAGTACAATCTCCCTCAAGTTGGAACGTTACGAAGTGGTGGTGGTGGGTGCGGGGCACGCGGGGATCGAGGCCGCGCTGGCCTCGGCGCGCATGGGCCGGCGGACCCTGGTCGTGACGCTGCGCTTCGACAAGATCGGGCACCTGCCGTGCAACTGCTCGATCGGCGGACCCGCCAAGGGCCACATAGCCCGCGAAGTGGACGCGCTGGGAGGCCAGATGGGGGTGACGACCGACCACACGCTTACCCACCTGCGGAAGGTGGGGACGGGCAAGGGGCCGGCGGTCCAGACGACCCGCGCGCAGGTGTGCAAGTCTGCTTATCCTCAGTTTATGCGTGGGGTGTTGGAGGCGCAGGAGAACCTGGATTTGCTGGAAGGGCAGGTTGAAACAGTGCTCAGCGATGGAGGGCGCGTCACGGGAATCACCGTCCAAACTTCCGAACTTCCGAACTCCCGAACGATCCGCTGCTCCGCCGTCATCATCACGACCGGCACTTTCATGAACGGGCTGTGCCACGAGGGGAGGAAGAAGACGGTCGCAGGGCGGCACGGCGAGCAGGCGGTGACGTCGCTGAGCGACTTTCTTGTCGCGATCGGCGTGCGCATGCGGCGGTTCAAGACCGGCACCACGCCGCGCGTGCGCATGTCGTCGCTCGACCTCGGACGAACGATCGTAATGCCGAGCGAGCCGGAAGCGGGGCCGATGAGCTTTTTGCACGACGCGCCGTTCCCCGCGCACGGGCTCCTGCCGACGTGGCAGACGCACACGGACTCACTCACGCACGCGATCCTGCGGGACAACCTGCGCGAGAGCGCGATGTACGCCGGCGAGATCGAGGGGATCGGTCCGCGCTATTGTCCGAGCATCGAGGACAAGGTCGTGAAGTTCGCGGAGAAGGACTCGCACCCGATCTTCCTGGAACAAGAGGAGTGGGACAGCGAGAGCGTTTACGTGCAGGGGTTTTCGTCTTCGATGCCCGCGGACGTGCAACTCGCCGCACTGAAGACGATCCCTGGCCTGCGTTCCGTCGAGATGATCCGACCGGGGTACGCCGTGGAGTACGACATGGCGGACCCGTTGCAACTGACGCCGTGCCTGATGTCGAAGCTGATGGACGGCCTGTTCCTCGCCGGGCAGATCAACGGCACGAGCGGATACGAGGAAGCAGCTGGACAGGGCATCGTCGCGGGGATCAACGCCGCGCGGTACGCGCGCGGCGAAGCGCACGTCGAGTTTCCGCGATCGCAGAGCTTTATCGGCGTGATGATTGACGACCTGGTGACGAAGGGCGTCGAAGACCCCTACCGGATGCTGACCGCGCGGGCGGAGCACCGGCTACTGCTGCGGCACGACAACGCGGACGCGCGGCTGACGCCCTTGGCGATCTCACTTGGCATCGCGTGCGACGGTAGGCGGGAGAGGTTCGAGCGGAAGTCGGCACTGATCGCCCGCGGCCTCTCTTCCCTCCGCTCTTCATACGTCGTGGAGGCGCACTACGAAGTGCTAGAAGGCGAGGGGATCTCGGCGGTGCGGGGTCGAGCTTCGCTGTTCGATCTGTTGAAGCGGCCAGGTGTGGGGCTTGCACAGACCGAGCGAGTGGCCGAGCGGTGCGGACTGACTGTGGATCTGCCACAGCCTAGGGATCCAGAGTTTGCGGCAAGCGAACACCCTCTCCCTAGCCTCTCCCAAGGGAGAGGGGTGACCCTGCGGCAAGCCAAGGCAAGCGAAACGCATGACTATGGCTCGGTCGAGAAGACGGCGCGAGAGCAGATCGAGATCGTTGCGGTGTACGACGGGTACTTGCAGCGACAGGAGACCGAGGCCGCGAGGGCGCGGGACTTGGAAGAGATGCCGGTCCCGAAGGAGTTCGAATACTCCTCGCTGAGCGGACTCAGTTACGAGAGCGTCGAAAAGCTTTCACGCGTGCGCCCGACGACGGTCGGACAGGCGAGCCGCGTCCCGGGCGTACGACCGAGCGACATCGCGCTGCTGATCGGGCACTTGCGACACGGGTCGAGGGCATAGTCGTTGTCTGAACTTCGTTGGCACCCTTTCCTGCGGCAGTGGGTGATCACTGCGACGCACCGGCAGGATCGCACGTTCCTTCCGCCGGACGGCTATTGCCCGCTGTGCCCTACGAGGCCCGGCGGGTTCCCGACCGAGGTGCCCTACGACGACTACGACATCGCGGTTTTCGAGAACAAGTTTCCGTCGCTGCTACCCTCGCCGCCGGAGCCGAGCATCGCCGGAACGTGGCTGACGCCCGCTCGTCCCAGCGCCGGCGTGTGCGAGGTCGTCTGCTATTCGAGCGACCACGGTGCGACGTTCGCGACGCTTCCGCTCTCGCAGATCAAGAAGCTCGTGCGCGTCTGGAAGCACCGGTACGTCGAGCTCTGCGAGCGCGCGGACGTGGACTACGTCTTCATATTCGAGAACAAGGGGAAGGAGACTGGCGTGACGCTCACGCACCCGCACGGGCAGATCTACGCGTACCCGTTCGTGCCGCCGGTCGTGCGCGAGGAGCTCGCGGCGGAGCGGGAGCACTTCGAGGAGCACGAGCGGCCGCTGATGGAGGACGTGCTGGGCGACGAGTTCGAGGACGGCCGCCGGATCGTGTGGGAGAACAACGGGTTCGTGTGCTTCGTGCCGTACTTTGCGAGATACCCATACGAGGTCTACGTCGCGGCCCGGTGGCACGTCCGGAGCCTGGCGGACATGGACGACGCGCTGCTCGACGACCTGGCGGAGGCGCTGCACGCGGTGGCGAGGAAGCTGGACACGCTCTTCGGGTTCTCAATGCCGTACGTGATGGCGATGCACCAGGAGCCTGCCGCGCCGGGCTACGAGTTCGCGTGGTTCCACGTCGAGTTCTATCCGCCTTACCGGACCGAGGACAAGCTGAAGTACCTCGCCGGGAGCGAGGCCGGAGCGGGCGCGTTCATCAACGACACGCTTGCGGAAGAGAGCGCGGCGTGGCTGAGGGGAGAGCGCTGACAGGGCTCAGTCCCAATCGCCGTGCAGGAGCGTAAAGGCGCGGACGGCGGTGGGGTCGCGACCGAGGATTCCGGCCTCCAAAGTGAGGTCTGCGCAGATCTGCTCGCGCGTGAGCGTCCCTTCGGGGTCCAGGGACTTGACGACGAGCGCTTCGAGCTGGCCGACGGCCTCTTCGACCGTGACCTTTTCGAGCGACATCTCCGCGAGCCCGGCACGGATCACTTTTGCGGCGTCCTCCTTGCCGCAAAGAAAGGACGCGCCGCGGTCGCTGCTAAAGTCGCCGTGGTAGTCAATCTCGTAGTACCTGTCGAGCTCCGGCGCTTCGCCGACCTGCATGAAGAGCGACTTGGCGACGACGGGCGGGCTGCCGAAGTCGGCGAACGCCCGCTTGACCGGGTCGCTGATCGCGGCGACGACGCGCTGGATGGTGACGTCCTGTTCGCTGCGCTGGTACCCCTCCTGGTGGCAGTAGTCAATCGCCGAGACCCGCAGCGACTCGACGTCGGACTGCAGCCCAAGGCCAGCGAACATGAGGCGGTCGTAGATCTCGAACACCTTGCGGGACTGGCGGCGATAGGTGACGGCCAGGACGCCTTCGTCGAGCGAGGCGGCGATGACGGGGACGCCCGAGGAGAGGCGCGACTCGACGTACTGTGCGCGGTGGCCGATGCCCTCTTGCCAGTCGTAGGGCGTGATCATGTGGGCTAAGTGATACCCGCTGCCGCTAGCCGGACTTCTTCCAGCGCGGGGACTGTTCGTCGGTCTTCTTGTCCTTGAGCGCGCTCTCGAGCGTGACCGGCTCCAGGTTTCGGACGATCACCTTCTTGTCCCAGATCGAAGAGTAGCCGTAGCCGCCGCGCGCGAGGCTAATGGGCATCGCGACCTCGTACTCTGTGGCTTCTCCCAGCCTCGAACCCCCGACCGTGACGGAGACGACCCGCTCGTTGGGAGCCTTGTCGGGGTCGAATGTGACCTCGATGCCAGAGAGCTGAAGGAAACCGCTGTTGGGCGAGGGGTAGAGCGAGATCGAGCGGTTGAGCGCCGCCAGGAGCTGTGCGCCCGTGAGCTTGGCGACGACGATGGAGTCGCCGGGGTAGCGGACGAGCTTGGTCAGGTCGGTGCCCTCGAAGTCGCGGTTCATCATCCCGGCGGGGAGCAGGGCGATGTCGGCGTTGGCGGTCGAGCGGACGATGTCGGCAGCGGACTGAGCAGGGCCGAAGGCGTCGCGGTCGGGGCCCTCTTGCGCCACCGCTGTGACCAAAAGGCCAAGCGCGAAGACCAAGGCGACGGTAGCTCGTTTCATGACCTGTACGTTTCCAACCATTCAGACTCGCAACTCAACAGCCCGTTACTTAAACATAAGACGACTGGCAGCCCAGGCACAGGTTCAATAGGACCTTCGCAGGTTCAGAAGTCGGTCTGGATGCCCATGGAGCGGGCGGTTCCAGCGACGATCTTCAGGGCGGCCTCTTCGTCGTTGGCGTTGAGGTCGGCCATCTTCATCTTTGCGATTTCCTTAGCCTGGGCCATGGTCAGCACACCCGCAGATTCCGTGCCAGCCTTGCCGCTGCCCTTGGGGAGCTTGAGCGCGTTCTTGATCAGGTCGCTGGTCAGGGGCTGCTTGACGACGAAGGTGTAGGAGCGGTCCTCGAAGACCGTGATGCGGACGGGGACCGTGTACCCCATCTGCTTGGCGGTCATCTCGTTGAACTTCTTGAGGAACTCCATCATGTTGATGCCGGCCTGTCCGAGCGCAGGCCCGACGGGCGGCGCGGGCGTTCCCTTGCCGGCCGGGATGTTCAACTTGATATTGCTTGCGACCTTCTTCGCCATGTGCGTCGTCCAACTCGGCGCGCCCGGTAACCCCGGAGGCAGCCGCGAAGGCGAATTATACCTACGGTCCGCGGTCGGCAGGGGAGGGCCCCAGGCAGGGTTTCGAGCCTGCGCAGGTGTGCCAAACTTTCCGCACAGCCATGCCGGAAGTCTCGCTCCACATCCCCCAGATCGGTGAGGGCCTCCAAGAGGCCCGATTGGTCGCCGTGCTCAAGCAGCCCGGCGAGCACGTCAAGCGCGACGAACCGATCTACCAGATGGAGACGGACAAGGCCGTCATGGACGTCGAATCGCCCTACGAGGGCAAGCTGGTGCGCTGGGCCGCGAACGTTGACTCCGTGCTGCCGATCGGCGCGGAGGTCGCCGTGATGGAGACCTCCGACGCCGTCCAAGAGGCCGTGGCGCACGGTGCGCCCGTTGCCGCCGTGGCCGCCGGTGCCTCGGCGAGGTCGGGAGCGGCCACCGCCGACAGGCGTCGGGACGTACCCCCGAGGACCCGCGCGTACGCCAAGGAGAAGGGCCTGAGCGACGACGACTTGGAGAAGGTGAAGGCCAAGGGCGCGAGGCTCATGCCGGAGGACGTTGACGCGTTCCTGGCCGGAGGCGCCGGAAAGCCCAAGAGCGGCGAGGGGTACAGCGAGGTCGAGATGCCGTCGAAGCAGCGCGTGCTGGCCTCGCGCCTCCAGCGCGGTTCGCAGCTCGCGGTCCCGGGGACCGAGACCGTGGTGCTCGACTGGGGCCCGATCGAGGCGCTGCGCGCGAAGATCAAAGACGCAGGAGGAGCGTTCCAGCCCTCGACGTTCACGATGTTCTCTTTCGCCGTGGCGAAGACGCTGGCGGACTTCCCCGGCTTCCGGTCCACGATCGTCGGCGACTCGGTCGTGAGGACTTATGACCACGTCAACCTTGGCATCGCCGTCGCGCTCCCTGGCGACGAGCTCGTGATCGCAAAGGTCGAGAAGGCCGACACGTACGATTGGCGCGCGTTCGCCGACGTGATGCGTGAGCGGATCGAGACCGCGCGACAGGGCAAGGACCAAGCGGACGAGTCGGTGACGATCAGTCTGACGAACATGCAGGGGTTCGGTCTGCGCGACGCGGTGGCCGTGGTCGTGCCGCCGGGCGTCGCGACGCTGTTCCTCGGCGAGCCGTACAACGGCCTCGACCAGAGGGTGAGCGAACTGAAGCTGCAGCGGTGCGCGAACATGGGGGTCACGTTCGACCACCGCCTGATCAACGGCGTCGGGGCCGCGAACTTCCTCAACGCGGTGCGAGCGAGAGTCGAAGCGATCGGAGACTTGGTGACGGCATGAGCCGTCCGGTCATCGGGATCACGACCTCGTGTGGCCCGGACCCGAACGACCGGCCAGGCACCGAGCGAATCTACGTCAACCGGCTGTACGCGGACTGCTTGCTCGCCGCGGGGGCTGTGCCGATCCTCCTGACCAAGCAGACCCCGCCCGAGACTGTGCTGGAGCTCGTGGACGGGCTCCTGATCCCTGGCGGCGACGACATTGACGCGTCGCACTTCGGCGAGGAGAACCACCCGGCGGTGAAGCTCGAGGACCCCGAGCGCTATCCGTACGAGAAGTCGCTGCTGGACTCGCTGCCCGAGGCAGCGCCCGTGCTGGGGATCTGCTACGGGTGCCAAGCGATCAACGTCTACCGCGGCGGCAGCGTGGTCCAGCACATCCCTGACCTCGTGCCGGGATCGGAGCACGCCGGGGGAACTGTCCAGGAGTACGCGCTCGACGCTTCGAGCAGGCTCGCTGGGATCGTCGGTTCGAAGACTGCTCTCGGCAGGAGCTACCATCACCAGGCGAACGACGGCGTCGGCACTGGGCTGAAGGTCGTGGGACGCACCGCCGACGGGATCATCGAGGCGATCGAGGACGCTGCAGGGCGATGGGTGATCGGTGTCCAGTGGCACCCCGAACGCACCCCCGACGACCCCGGCACCGTCAGGTTGTTTAAGGCGTTCGTTGAAGCCGCCTCAGAACACCGCCGACTAAAGGGCAAATGAAGCACCTCGTCAACGGTCGCGAATGGGAGCCGGGTGCGGGGACCGACGCCACCGTGTCGCGCCTCGGCGACCGCCTCGTGGTCCGGACACGTGACGGGTCTTTCACGGCGCTCACTGTCCGGTCCGGTGGCACGACGTACGTGTCCTATCGTGGGCGAAACTACAAGGTCGAAAGGGCGGGGCGCAGCTCTCGCGCGGAAGGCACGTCCGACGGTGAACTGCGGGCGCCGATGCCGGGGATGATCGTCGAGGTCTCCTGCAAGGAGGGCGACAAGGTCGAGGCGGGCGACCGGCTCTTGGTGCTGGAGGCGATGAAGATGCAGCAGCCGGTGCTGGCCCCGCTCTCGGGCCGCGTCCGGTCCGTCGGCGTCTCGCAAGGCGACCAGGTCGAGGAGGGCCAGGTGCTCGCCCTGGTTGGCGCGGAATGAGCACGCGGGTCGGGTTCGTAGACTTCGACCGCGACGTGTACAGTTGGATCGAGGCGTTCCAGGCGGCAGAGAAGGACCAGCGCGCGTCGTTCTACCACCGGTTCAAAGCGGAGATGGCCGTGATGCGGTATTTGGAAGTGCACCAGGGAAAGGTGACGATCCAGCGGCACCCGATGTTGGAGATCCTTGCGTCGTTCAAGGTCGTGAAGCGACACGAAGACCTGGTCAAGCTAGACCTGCAGACCGTGTGGGGCTTCGTGGCACGGGAGGATCCTGCGATGCACGCGTTCTCGCCGACGGAGAAGGGGTTCGACATGCTGTTCGCCGTGCGGCCAGGCAACGCCTATGTGATCAGTGGCGTGATGCAGATCTCGTCGGAACGAGCCTAGGCCCAGAGATCTTTACCAGCTTCTTGGGCCTAGTCGTGCCTTGGCTGCCTTCATGCAATCCGACTCTACGGACGCGGCCAGCAGGGCTGGATACGCGATAGGGCTGGACTGAGGCCCGAGAGGAATGCCAATGAAAAGGAACTTGTATATCGCAACCGCTCTTGCCGGCGTCGCTTTCGTCAGCGCGACCGCCGAGTCCGCGGTCTATTTTGAATTCAACACTGTCATCGCAGGCGACCCGCAGGGCGGACCGGCCTTCGCAACGCTTCTGATCGAGAACAACGGGACTGACTCTGTCTCCATGACGTTCTCTCACACGGCCGATCCGAACTTGGCGGGTGGGCAGGCGATCAAGACCCTCCTCCTGAACGTTGACGCGTACGTTCCGGTGACGGTCACTTCCACAAGCTCAAAGCTCACGAGTTTCAGCTCCTCTCAGGACGGGCAGAACGACTCAGGTGCCAGCTTCGACCTTCAAATGGAGTTCGACATCGCTCCTCCGTCAGATCGCTTCGTCGCCGGCGACTCGATCGTCATGGAAGCCACGGGCATCGGCCTGACCGAGAACAGCTTTGCCGCCCTCTCGACGGGCAACGCACAGTACGAGGGCATGATCCACTTCATCTCGATCCCGCCCAATGGCGACTCGGCGAAGGTCGTGACGGGCGAGCCGGTCCCCGAACCGGCTAGTCTGGGCGCGATCGCTCTCGGCATCGCCGCCCTGCTCGGTCGGCGCAGGAAGAAGTAGGTCTCCGGACTTCTCAGTTCAGGCAAAAGTGGCCCGG
>JBBDXG010000032.1:206459-214255 GCA_040902435.1 Fimbriimonadaceae bacterium | reverse complement strand
CCACTTTTGTTCCTTGCCCCGGCGCACTATAGCTCGTATTACACTGTTACCGCGTAAAAGTGCGGGCTTTTCAATCCGGAAGTCTGATTGGCACGCGGGCGAAGTGCGGTCATGATAAACTCATTTCTGCCTTCGGCTTCTGGCAAAACAACCGGTAATCGCTGGCTTATTAATACTGGGTCGTGTGTGACCACAGGGGTTGGATTTATATGAAGAAGATTTTATTGCCCTCGCTCTTTTTCGCGGGCGCCATGTTTGGAAGTTCGACCGCTCAAGCGGCCATTGTCTTTGAATTCGAAGTGATCGTGGCGGGGGCGCCCCAGGGAGGGCCGACGTACGCCCGACTGACGATCACCAACGCGGCCCTCGACACTGTCACGCTCCTGCTCGAGAACACGGCGACCATGCCTGACGCCGATGGGCAGTCCATCCACCGCCTTCACCTGAACGTGGATCCGTTCGTTTCGGACTTTGATTTGACCTCGGCAGACCCGAAGTTCGAGGATTTCAACCTCACGGAAGACGGCCAGAACGATTCGGGCTCGATGTTCGACCTGCAAATCAACTTTGACATCGCACCGCCTGTCGATCGGTTCTTGCCCGGCGGCTCCGCGCTGATGACCGCGACGGGGACCGGCCTGACCGAGGACAGCTTTACGCCGATGTCCGCCGGCGACATCCCGCGACAGGCGATGATCCACCTCATCTCGATCCCGCCGAACGAGGACTCTGCGAAGGTCACGACCGTGCCGGAGCCGGCGACGTTCGCTGCCCTCGGCCTGGGCGCACTTGCGCTCTTGCGACGGCGAAAGAAGGCTTAAGGGCGTCACTCTCATCTCGATAAGGGCCTCGGCAGGAACGACCTGCTGGGGCCCTTTCGTTGGTGCTGTCAGAATCCCAGCGTGGTGCGGATCATCGAGGTCGGGCCGAGGGACGGGCTGCAGAACGAGCCTGTGCCTGTGCCGACTGCGGCTAAGGCGGCGTTCATATCAGCCCTGGCTGCCTGCGGTCTGAAGGAGATCGAAGCGACGAGCTTCGTATCGCCCAAGTGGGTGCCGCAGCTCGCGGACGCGGCAGAACTGTGGCCCCTACTGCCGCCGGGGCCGCGGTACAGCGCGCTCGTACCGAACATGAAGGGGCTGGAGCGGGCGCTCGCTGCAGGCGTCGGGCGGATCGCGCTCTTTACTTCGGCGAGCGACGCGTTCACACAGAAGAACATCGCGATGACGGTCGAGGAGTCGCTCGTCGTCTTCGCGGAAGTCGTCTCCGCGTTCCGGTCGTCCGTACCAGACGGGTTCGTGCGCGGGTACGTGAGCACTGTCGTCGAGTGCCCCTACTCGGGCCCGATCTCGCCGGCGGACGTGACACGGATCACTTCGCGGCTGTTCGCGATCGACGTTGACGAAGTCAGCCTTGGCGACACGATCGGCGTGGCGGTGCCGCGCGACGTCGAGTCGCTGTGCGACGCGCTCGAGGGGTTTGAGCGATCCAAGGTCGCATGGCACTTCCACGACACGCGCGGCACAGCGATCGCGAACGTGGCCGCTGCGCTCGGCCGGGGCTATGAGGCGTTCGACGCGAGCGCTGGCGGGCTCGGCGGGTGCCCTTTCGCGCCGGGGGCGGGCGGCAACCTCGCAACGGAAGACCTGGTCTACTTCTTGGAGCGATCCGGCGTGAGGACCGGGATTGACCTCACGGGGCTTGCGAAGGCGAGCCTTGGAGTATTGGAGCTTCTTGGACGCCGCCCTGCAGCGAAGGCTCAGGCAGCGGCGCTTGCCGCCTCGCAAGGTTAGCGCGGTACACGCCGTAAAGCGCGAGCGCGATGGAGAGCGCGGCGACGAGGAAGACCCCCGCGACCTCCTGCCCCTGTAGCTTGAACTCCTTGCGGTTGACGAGGAGGACAGTGAGGCCGATCGGCACCATCGCTGGGAGCATCGCGAGGCTGAGCGGCCCGATGTGCCTGTCGCCGAACAGCAGGATGACGAGCAGGTACAGCACGAGCACGGGGATCAGCCACATCGCGGTCCTTCGCGCGTTCATGCCGAAACGAAACATGAGCGCGAAGAACGCGGCGGAGAAGAGCAGGTCGGCCGGGCCGATGTACGCAAAGTCCTGCACGCTGGCCCGGGGTGCGCCCTCCGCTCGCGCGCGCGGGACTGTCGCGAGCGCAGAATGCGCGAGCCGCGGCGCCTCACGCATCAGCCGCGCCGTCGGCGCGGCCGGGTTGAAGACGAGGAACATGTCGAACCCGATGAGGAAGATCGCAATCGGGATCATCAGGTTCTTGTCTGGGAGCTTGAGCGCGATGATCACTCCGAGGGCAAGGGTCCAGAGGACGATCCCGGTCTGGCCGACCGCGGCGAGCAGGACCGTGAGGAACCCTGCGTTCGCCATCGGGCCACCGAGCATCACCGCCGTGGAGGCGTGCAGGACAGCGCCGACGACAAGGAGAAGGATCGCCGGCCTGAGCTTCCAACCGTGCGACGCGGCGCACAGCAGCGCGTAGACGGGCAGACCAATGAACAGGACGGTGTTGAGGAGCGAGAGCGCGTTCGCGACCGGAACCGGGAACGTCGCGGTCCCGAGCGCGAGGCGCAGCAAGAACAGCGCAACCACGATGGCCGCGAAAACGCGAATGCCGCGGCCGTTGGGCTCAGACATTCGCGTGCTCCCTTTGCGGCCGGTGGCCGAGCTCGAGCGCGCGCGAATAGACCTCGAGGACGCTGTCGGTCATCTTTGTGACGCTGATCTCACGACCGGTGGCCCTTGCGCCCTCGGCCAGTCGCGCGTGCAGGGCGTCGTCTTCGAGCACTCGCAGGACGCACCGGGCGAACGCGGCGGGCTCGTTGCGCAGGACGAAACCGTTGACGCCGTCATTGACGGCCTCACCCGCCCCGCCGCCCTGCACGACGAGCGCGGGCAGCCCGTAGCTCATCGCCTCTGCGACGACCAGGCCCTGCGTCTCGGTCATAGAAGAGAAGACGAACAGGTCGGACGCCGCGTAGTAGCGATCCATCTCGTTTCGCTTGACGGCTCCAACGAACCGGACGTGGTCGCCGATTCCAAGGTCGCGCGCCAGGGCCCTGTACTGGGCGCGGGCGGGCCCGTCGCCGACGAGCACGAACTCGATCTGCGGCTGTTCTTTCAGGGCGATCGCGACGGCACTAACAAGCAGGCCGACGTTCTTTTCCCGCGCGATGCGCCCGGCAAAGAGGAGCACGCGCTTGTGCGGTGAGAACCCGAGGGCGTCGCGCGCCTCAGAGCGGCCGATCATTTTTGGCGCCGGCACTCCGGTCGGCACGACGGTGATCGGAGTATGGACCGAGTGGCGCAGCAACCATCGCTTTGACGCCTCGCTCGGCGTGATCACCTGCCCGACGCAGTTGTAATAGAAGTTAAGGTGCTTGGCGATCTTGTACCGCAGGTACCGCTTCGGCGCCAAGTGCAGGTAGTAGGAGTACTTGTCGTAGTGGGTGTGGTAGGTCGAGACGATGGGGATCTCGTGGGACTCGGCCCACCTGAGCCCGACGAACCCGACCGTGAACGGCGTGTGGGTGTGGACGATGTCGAACTGCTGCCTGCGAAACTCGCGGAGCATGGGATAAAAGGGTGGGACGGCGAGCGGAAACCCGCGCCAGAGGGGCGTTTGGACGCTTCGGAACCGGTGCGTGTTGGGGTCGTCGTCAACGTGCCCGGGGTAGCGCGTCGTGAAGACGTGCACGCGGTGCCCTCTGGAGCGGAGCTCGCGCACTAGGGTCTCGATGCTGACGCTCACTCCGTTGAGGACCGGCAGGGCGCTGTCGGAGAAGAGCGCGATGCAGAGCGAGCGCCCGGTCAAGGGCTACTTCTCCGGGAGTCTGCCGTGCTCCTCGACGTGCTTGGCGAGCGAACTCAGCCGGAAGCGCCGCTGTCCGCCCTTCGTGCGGTGGTGCTCCAACCAGCCGCGGTTGGTGTATCGGCGGATCGTCGCGGGGCACACGCCAAGCAGGCGGCTGACCTCTTCGAGCGTGAGCTCTGGATCGAGCAGGCGCCGCATCAGTTCTGAGCGCGTCTCCTTGAAGCTGTGGTTGTAGTACTTGCTCGTGACGTCGTCGTCGTAGAACTGCGCGAGGAACTCCAGGTTTCGCGGAAGGTTCTCGATCAGCTCCATGAGTTCCGGATTGATGACCTCCGCGCGGGACTTCGCTCCTTTCATGCGCGGGCGGGGGGCGCTGAGGGCGGTCTTTCGGAACTTGCCCTTGATCTCGGGCTTCTTGCGACTAGCGTCCTCCCTCCTCTCGCGCTCGATGCGCCGGTCGAGGAACGCGTTTTCAATGTAGGCGAGGGGGTCGAGCTGTTTTGTCGCGGCCATGAATGTCCTCAGGGGAATCTACTATAACACGCTCTTGGGGCCCGCGTCCACCGGGCCCGCAATTTTAGACGACAAGCATCGAATCGCCGAAGCTCAGGAAGCGATACCGCTCCTCGACCGCCGCGCGGTAGGCGCCCAGGACGTTCTCACTCCCCGCGAAGGCGGAGAGCAGGACGATCATCGTGGTCCCGGGCATGTGGAAGTTCGTGAACATCGCGTCCACGACCCTGAACGAGTAGCCCGGCGAGATGAAGAGCTTAGAGACCATCTCGCCGTGTCCGACCTCCCCTTCGCCCTTCGCGAACGACTCCAGCGTACGCACGCACGTCGTGCCAACGGCGACGACGCGGCCCTTGCAGGCGTTCACTTTGTCGGCGGCCGCCTTCGGCAGCACGCACCGCTCACCGTGCATCGTGTGGTTTTCAATCTCCTGTGCTGAGATCGGCCGGAACGTGTCGAGGCTGACGTCGAGCGTGACTCTCGCAGTCTCCACACCCTTGTCCTCGAGCCTTTGCAGGACCTCTCTTGTGAAGTGGAGCCCTGCAGTTGGCGCGGCGGCGCTGCCGGTGTGCTCGGCGTATACGGTCTGGTAGCGCTCAGGGTCGTCGAGCCGCTCGTGGACGTACGGCGGCAGGGGGATCTGTCCCACGTCCTTGAGTCGGCTCTGAAAGTCCGTTTGGTCGAACGCAATGCGCTTGCGGCCCTCGCCCAGGTCGGCCTCAACGACAGCGGACAGGCCGCCCTTGAACCCGATCCGCTCCCCTTCCTTGAGCTTCTTTGCGGGCCGGGTCAGGGCGACGAACCTCCCGCCACCTTCGTCGGTCAGCAGGAGCGCTTCGACCCTTCCGCCGGTCTCCCGTTCGCCGTGGACCCGCAGCGCGGAGACGCGGGTGTCGTTGAGCACGAGCAAGTCGCCCGGTGCGAGGAGGTCGGGGACGTCGCGGAAGGCGCGGTGCTGGACGGCGCGGGACTTTCGGTCGAGTACGAGCAGGCGGGACGCCGCGCGGTCCGGCAACGGTCGTTGGGCGATCAGTTCCTCTGGCAGGTCGTAGAGGAACTCGTCGAGCCTCAAGCGTCGAGCACCTCGGCGAGCTGGCGAAGGTCGGTGATCCTCACGTCCGTGCGCGCCTCCGCTTGCCGGTCAATGACCAGCGCCTTCATCCCCGCGCTCCTGGCGCCCTGCCAATCGTCCACGACGTTGTCGCCGATGTGCAGCGCGTCCTCTGCGGCGACGCCAGCGCGGTCGAGCGCGATCTGGAAGAGCCTCGGGTCCGGCTTTTCGACGCCCTCTTCCAGAGAGGCCAGCACGTGCTCGAAGTATCCGGTCAGGCCGAACATGCGCAGGGTCCGATGGAGCGAGTTGTCCCAGTTGCTGACGATTCCCATGCGGTAGCCGGCGGCCGCCAGCCGATCGAGGCACGGCACGACGTCCTCATAGATCGTGAAGACGCGCGACTCGGGCCCGAACAGCATTTCGTTCGCCTCCGAGACCACGTCCGGCGCACGCTCGGGGGGCATGCCGGCCTCATCCATCCAGCCGCGCGTGAGGTCCAGCCAAAAGGTGGCGAGCACGCCCTCGTCGCGCTTGAGGTTGAGCTGTTGGAACTCCTTCCAGCTGCCGCGCAGCTTGCGGTCGTAGATCTCCGCCGCGACTTGCATGTCGAACTCCAGCCCCGCGCGGGACGCGCTTTTCACAGCGATGATCGCGGGCTGCCAGTCCACGCTCACGAGCGTCTGGGCGCAGTCGAAGGTGATGAACTCGGGCCTCACCGCCGCACCACCGAAATGAGCCAGAAGACTAGGGAGACGACGATGCTAGCAAGGAGCATGGTCGTGATCGGGATGAAGACCTTGGTGCCGCCCTGTTCGTAGACGATGTCGCCTGGCAGGCGGCCCAGGCGGAGCCCAGGGGCGGCGATGGAGAGGCTCCAGAGCAGGGCGCCGAGCACTGCAGCCCCGAGGCCGAAGACGACGAGCATCTTGCCGAACTCTGCCATGTCCAGACGCAGTATAAGGTCATTGGAGGCGCGCCTCGAAAAAGGCCCCACGCAGGGGCCGCGTTGCTCGAACTCAGCGGGCATACTGTGCGTCTGACCTCAGGGACAGGAAGATGAAGACCAGGTTCATGCTCACGGCCGCGATCGCAGCCACGATCGCCGCGCACGCCAGCGCGCAGTCGTTCGACCTCCTTTTCAAGCCCACGAAGGGGATGAAGGCCGTCTACACCTTGTCCTTCGACATTGACGGGCAGCCACAGCCGACGATCTACCAGGCCAAGCTGACGAACGAGGTCGTGGACGTCCGCGAGGACGGCACGTACCTGAGCGCGATGAGCCAGGCCGAGCACAAGGCGATCATCGGCGGCAAGGTCTCGCAGCAAAACGGCCAAGTGATCACGGCTGTCACGACGTACGACAAGTTCGGCAGGCCGCTCGCCAACGGCGGCGACAACGCCACCCCCGCTTCTTTCCGGGTCGCAAACCTCACGTCGTTCATCGCTCCGAAGTCCGAAGTCAAGATCGGCGACGAGTGGACCGTCGCGATCAAGGCGGACAAGGACCTCAAGACCGTGGACGTGACGCACGTCTACAAGCTCTTGGCGATCGAGAAGCAGGGTGAAAAGAGCGTCGCAGTCGTCGAGGTCTCTGCGGTCGAGGGCTCTGGCTCGCACCCGGCGATGGCAAAGGGCAAGTTCTGGATTGACGCCGCAAACGGCGAGATGCTGAAGTACGAGGCCGCGATCCGCAACATGCCGACCGACGACGGCGGATACTTCTCCGGCAAGGTCTCGATCGTTAAGCAGTAGGCTTCTTCTTCGCGAAGCGTTTCTTTGGTGCGCCGCCGAGCTCGTAGCAGTTCCGGCAGCGCGCCTCGTACTTCTCGGTCGCACCGATCACGATCACCGGGTCGCCCTTGTGCGCGGGCTTGCCCTCGATCGTGCGATAGGTGTGGCTGGCCGGGCGGCCGCACTTGAGACAGATCGCGCGGAGCTTGACGACCTCGTCGGCGACGGCGAGCAGCCTCGGCATCGGCCCAAACGGCTCGCGGCGAAAGTCTTGGTCGAGCCCCGCGAGCACGACCTCCATGCCACTGTCTGCGAGCGAGACGACGAGCGGGACGATCGCGTCCTCGAAAAACTGCGCCTCCTCGACGCACACGACTTCGGTGTCCTCGTCTATGGCCTCGCGCAGCGCCTCGACCGAGCGCACGGGCACAGCGCGGTGCTGCGCGCCCATGTGGGTGACCACCATCTCCTCGTGGAACCGGCTGTCTATCGAGTGCTTGAAGACCTGGACCTTCTTCTTGGCGTAGAGGGCGCGGCGGGCGAGGCGGATCAGCTCTTCGGACTTGCCAGCGTACATGCTGCCGCAGACGACCGTGATGGAGCCGAGCCTTTTCATCAGTACGGTGCAGAGTCTACCGAGGAGATTGTGAGGCGGGGGGG
>JBBDXG010000032.1:135191-206449 GCA_040902435.1 Fimbriimonadaceae bacterium | reverse complement strand
CCCCCGCACTCGATGGCTTCAGTCATCGTACCGACAGCGCGTGGCCGTCAGCACACCGGAGGAATACGACCCCTTGGCGTCAATCACCCTCCCGGCCGTGAGGCCGGCAAAGAACTGCGCCTGGGTCAGGGTGTTGTTGTCGTCGTCCAGGAACTCCGTCGAGCCCGAGGTCTGGATGACCTGTGGCGCGCCGAAGCTGCCGTTGAACCCGAACCACTCGACGAGGTTGATCGTGATCGTGCCAGCGCCGAGGTTGGACGTCGCTACGTACCCTTTCGCTTCTGGCTGCCCGCCGCCGCCAGGCCCGCCCTCGTCTTCGAGCTTCGCTTTGTCTGCGATCAGGGTCCCGTTGTTGAAGCGGCCCTCGACCTCAGCGAACATCCCCGCTTGGATCGCGGCAAAGAACTCCGCAGCGGAGATCGGGTCGCCGTTGTCGTTGCGGTAGGTCGTACTGCCGCTCGTCGTGACCTGCACGACTTGCCCGGACGAGGCTGAGAAGCCGTACCAGCTCATGAGCGTGAGGTCGAACGTGCCCGCTCCGGCGTTGACGTTGCTCGCCGAACCCTTGGCCTCAGCCTCGTGGTGCTCGCCATCCTCAGGGTGCAGCTTGAGCTTCGCCGCCGTCAGGACGTTCGAGCCAGAGTCATAGCTTCCTTCCGCCTCGATCTCGATGCCCGTCGCTAGAAAGACGAGCATCTCGCTGAGCGTCAGGGGCGCGCCAGCCTTCGTGAAGAAGTGCGTGCCGGTGCTGAACTGGACGACGACCGTCGGCCCGGGAGGGAGGAAGCCCTCGACCTCGCGGACTGCGACATCAACGGTCAGGGCCTTCGTGTCGAGGTTCGACGTCGTGCCCGTGACCTTGTCCTCGTCGTTGGACGAGTCCTCGATCTTGATTACTGTCGCGACCAGGCTGTTGTTGGCAGTTTCGAACCGGCCATGGACCTCCACGCGCTGGCCGTTTGCCAATCGCGCGTTGCCGACTCCGCTTTCGTTGAAGACGATCGTGGTCGTGTCCGTCGTGACCCTGAACGAACCGCCCGTGCGGGAGAGAACAAACGTCTGAACTGGCGCGGTGCCGCTCAACGAGCTAACCGTTCCGTGATAGTCTTCGGACTGGTGGCGGGTGATGTTGCCGAGCGTCGTGTCGTCGCCGAGCTTCAGCGCGGGTGTGACGACGTTGCCGGCACGGTTCCAGTTGGGAAGGTCGAAGTCCACAACGACGCTGTCGTTGGCCGCGATCGGCACGTTCGCGCCAAACCCGAACACCACGCGCGTCCTGTTGACTTCGAAGTCGAAGGCCGGGTCGAACGTGCAGCTCTCGCCGGTGCTCGATGCGGTCGGGACGAGCGTTAAGCCGCGAGCCATCGTGATTCGCATGCCTTCGTAGTCGCCGGCCGGCACCTTGGCGTTTCCTAGGTAGAGAAACCTGGGTGCCCCGTCCGTGAGGCTCGTGAGGTTGACCTGCACGCCATCGGTGCTCGAGAACACGCTCTTGAAGCCGCCGACCGTGTCCTGGACCTCTACCTCGTGGACCGTGACCCAGATCTGGTCATAGCCCGCTCCCAGGTCGTCTGAAATGAAGACATTGAGCCCGCCGATCGAGCCCCCTCCGCCCCCGCCGCCACAACCTGCGGCAAGCAGAAGCACGAAAGCGGCCGTTAGGGCGAATACTGCCAGTCGAATTGAAGTCAATGTGTTTGCCATGTGCATTCTCCTGCCATGGCGCAACCGCGCGCGCGTGGCATGGTCGTAGGTGACGCTCTGACGATCCGAGCAACGATGCTCTCCGATCACGGTGACCGGCATGCGGCTGGAATCCACGAGTTCCGACATCACCCTTCGAGCAGTATCGCGCTGCTCAAGTCGTGCTGCAAGTCGTCACTTCCGCGTCCTAGAAACGGAGGACGGCACTGCCCCCCTGCCGGGTGTCCGGTTGCGATCGCCCCGCCTTCCCTGTACAAGAAGGGCCTATCAAGCGACCTTAGGGCTCGAACCTCGGTACAATCCAGGAGTTCTAGGCCGAACCCCGGCGTAAGCGAGGGCCTGACTTCACGCTCTCCGCCACCTTGTCGGCCTGACAGAAGGTTTAAAACTTGAGAAGGAAAAGCGCACCCCGCGCGGCGGCCCCCAGAAAGCGGCCCGCCTCCGCACCCAACCAGATCGAGATCGTCGTCAACTGTGCGAGCCGTGAGACCCGCATCGCCGTGCTCGAAAACCAGAAGCTCATGGAGTACCGCGTCGAGCGGGAAGAGCGCGTCGTCGGCAGCATCTTCAAGGGGATCGTACAGAACGTGCTCCCCGGGATGGACGCAGCCTTCGTGGACATCGGTCTCGAGCGCAACGCGTTCCTGTACGTCGCGGACATCCTGCCCGAGGACACAAGCGACGGCAGCCCTGCGAGCATCCGACGCAGCGAGCTTCGGCGCCGTAAGATCAAGGAACTGATACGCCCCGGCCAAGAGCTGATGGTGCAGGTCACGAAGGGACCGCGCGGCACGAAGGGCGCGCGCGTCACCACGCGGATCTCGCTCCCCGGCCGCTATGTCGTGCTGATGCCCGAGGGCAACCACCTCGGCGTGAGCCGCAAGATCGAGGACCGCAAAGAGCGCGACCGCCTGCGCCTGATCGGCGAAAAGCTGATACCGGACGGGTTCGGGCTCGTGCTGAGGACGGAGTGCGAGTCGCGCACGCAGACAGAGCTCAAGGCGGACATCCAGTTCCTGCAGCAGCTTTGGGCGCAAGTGATCGAGGCGGCCAAGCGCCAGCGGGCCCCGGCCGTCGTGCACCGCGACCAGACGCTGCTCTACCGCACGATCCGCGACGTCTTTGGCGACGAGATTGACAAGCTCGTGATTGACGACCCGGAGGAGTTCGAGAAGGTCAGCCTCGTCGCCGGCATGGTGGCGCCGAAGCTGAAAGAGAAGATCTACCTCTACGACGGCGAGGAGCCGATCTACGACCGCTACAACATCGAAAAGGACCTCGACCGGCTGCTCGAGCACAAGGTGTGGCTCAAGGCCGGCGGGTACTTGGTGATTGACGAGACCGAGGCGCTGACGGCGATTGACATCAACACCGGAAAGCAGGTCGGCACGCGCTCGCTCAGCGACACGATCCTCAAGACCAACCTGGAGGCCGCCGAAGAGGTCTGCCGCCAGCTCCGCCTGCGCGACATGGGCGGCATCATCGTCATTGACTTCATTGACATGGAGGAGGCGGCCAGCAGGAAGAAGCTGCTGGATCACTTCTCCTCCATCCTTGCGCGCGACCGCGCGCGCACGCGCGTCGGGCGCGTGTCGTCGCTCGGGCTGATCGAGATCACGCGCAAGCGCACGGGCGAGAGCGTGACCGAGGCTATCACCGCGATCTGCCCGATGTGCGAGGGGCGGGGGCGCATCGCCAGCGCCGACACAGTCGGGCTCTGGATCGAGCGAGAGATGCGACGCCGCCTGCACGAACAGGGCAACGCGTTCTACATAGACTGCCACCCTGCGGTCGTCGAGAGCCTGATCGGCGCGGACGGCGAGAGCATCGAAGAGCTGGAGCACGACCTCAAGCGAGGGCTCTACATCCGCGCGAACTTCGACTTCGTGTTCGAGGAGTTCGAAATCGAGTCCGGCACGATCGAGAACATGGACCGCGAGCACATGGGCTTCCGCCGGGCACAGGTGATCGAGTGCAACGTGCGAAGCTCGTCAGACGATTCGACCGAAAAGGCGATCGGCTGGACCGACCAGGGGTACTACGTCGAACTGCTCAGCGGCAACGAGTTCGTCGGCCACCGCGTGAAGGTCGTCCTTCAGGACATCCGCCGCGCCTTTGGCGTGGGCGACGTGATCGTGCAGGGCGCCGTCCGTCCCAGCTAGGTGCTAGAATCCCCCTTGAGGGTAGGCCGTGGACAGCGGTGAGTCGAAACAGAAGCGGATCAGCCAGATCCTGTTCGCCGGGATCGCCTGCGTCGTTGTCTCCGTCGGGTTGTTCATCATGTCCGCCTTGCTGTTCATTGGCGTCGGCAAGATGCTTGCGTTCATACTCCTGCCGCTCGGCATCGTCCTCGTCGTCGTCGGGCTCGCCGCTGGGTGGGGGGAGGCGATGGGCGACCCTTCGAAGAAGCCGGTCCAGCGCGCAAACCAGGTCTATGTGATCGCGAAGGTGATCGCCGACAAGAAGGCGAACCCGGTGATTGACCCCGGCTTCCATGACCCCGAGGACCTTCGATACCTCGTGCAGTTCCAGGTGCCCGGGAAGGGCAAGATGGAACTTGAGGCCGCGGCGCCGGTGTTCGACAGCGTCGGTGAGGGCATGTACGGCGACATCGTCTATCAGGGCCGGTGGCTGAACCAGTTCACGTTCAGGCCCAAGCCCGGGGCGCAGGACGTCGGCGAAGACCCGTTCCGTGCGGGCAAGCTCTAGCGCGCAGAATCCATAATGTCGGGGATGCCCATGATCGCCGAAGTCTGGAAGACGGCTCTTCCCGAGATCCGTGAGAACGTCTCGGGCAGGGCGGCCTGGAGCGCGCTCAACGCCGCGACCGCAGTCGCCTATGAGGACGGGGTGCTCGTGCTCGGGCTGCCACACAAGGACAACGAACTGGCGAGCCACTTGGGACTGCCCGCGTCGCGCAAGGCGATCGAGGACGCGGTCGGGAAGGAACTGAACGAGCCCGTGCGGCTTCGGATCATCGCGGGCGTCGGTCCGGAGGACTGGGTGGCCGCAAAGCAGAGCGACCAAGTCAAGCGCCGGATGCAGGAGCAGGCGCTGGAGAGGGCGCGAGCCGAGCTCGCCGGACGTACGAGCTGGGAGGGCCTCTACGAACAGCTCAGCCGGAAGTTCGCCGAGATGACCAACCGCTCGCTGCCGCAGAGCAAGGCGCGGTTCTTTATCGAGGCGGTGGACATCGTCTCGAACGCGCTGCGCGAGACGCCTGTGGACGACGACATGGCGGAGCGCAACTTCGCGCGCTGCATCGAGCGGATCGCGCAGTACAGCGAGGTGCCCAGCACCCTCGTCGCGACCCGCGTGTTGGAGAAGGCGTTCGAACGGTGACGCCGCACGCCGTCGTGCTCGGCTCCGGCACCAGCAACGGCGTGCCGACCCCAGGCAAGGCGTACCCGGCAGAGTTCCTCGCCAACCCCAAGAACCACAGGACCCGCCCCTCGATCGTGCTGTGCGGCCCGGGCGGCAACGTGCTGGTGGACTGCGGGCCGGAACTGCGGCTGCAGCTCTTGCGAGAAGGGATCGGAATGGTGGACGCGTGCATCGTCACCCACACGCACGCGGACCACGTCATGGGGATGGACGACCTGCGGACGTTCAGCAAGCGCCTGGGCCGCCCGCTGCCCGTCTACACCGCGCCGCGCTATCAGGCGGACATCCGCCGGCTGTTCGCGTACGCCTTCGAAGATCCCCAGCCGGAGGTGTGGGTGCCGAGGTTCGAACTGCTCGACGTCCCCGAGGTCCTCGAGCTCTGCGGCCTTTCAATCCACACGTTCTGGGTGGACCACGGGCCGGTCCCCGTGCTCGGGCTGCGCGTCAACGGGTTTGCCTACATCACCGACGTCAGCGACATCCCGGCGGGAGCGATGGCGAAGCTCGGCGGCCTCGACAGCCTGATCCTCGACGCCGTGCGCATTCGCCCGCACCCGCACCACTTCCACCTCGAGCGGGCGATCGAGGTCGCGCAGCAGATCGGTGCCCGCCAGACCTTCTTCACCCACCTCAGCGACGACTACGACCACGACCGGACTGAGGCGGAACTCCCGGTCGGGATCGGTCTTGCCTACGACGGCCTTAAGATTCTGCTCTAGGTTCCCAGGCTCAAGAATCTGACAAAAAGCCGCAGCTTCACCCTTTAGATAACTGCGACAACTACCAGAATGTGGAATGGAACTCATGGCGGTCGCCAAGGACAGGCTAACTCTCGATGCAGACGATCATAGCGGGGCTGATGGCACTGACGGCCATGGGTGCAAGCATCCTGGCCGACGTTGACCCCGTGACCGTCGTGACGAGAGGAGGGATCGCCTTCATCGCCGGGATCGCCATAGCAAGCCTCTGGACGATGGTGGTCGGGCCTCCCGCTGAGGCCAAGAAGAAGAAGAGCGCGGAAAAGCCGGCCAAGAAGGAGAAGCCGGTCAAGTCCAAGCCAGCCGAGGTAGAGTCAGAAGAAGTGGGATCGTCGAAAGACGATCAGGAGGAGGCCGCCTGACCGGCCAGACGCGAAGATGCCTTTGACGGCCGACCAGCTACAACGCACATGGGTGCAGTTCAAGGTCTATAAGGACCCCGAGGCCCGCGTCAACCTGATTGACCACTACTCCTATCTGGTCAAGATAACGTCCGGCCGCCTTGTGACGACTTTCCCCGGTGGCGTGGACCGCGACGACCTCATCTCTGCCGGCGTCATCGGTCTCATCAAGAGCGTGGACCAGTACGACCCCACCCGAGACGTCAAGTTTGAGACCTACGCCATCGCCCTCATCCGCGGCGCGATCCTCGAGATGCTCCGCGACGAGGACTGGGTTCCCCGCTCGATCCGCGACAAGATGAAGGCGGTCGAGCGCGCACAGCACAGGATCGAGCCAGGGCTCGGACGGACCGCGACTCCCCACGAGATCGCCGAAGAGGCGGGCATGGCGGAGCAGGACGTCAACGACATGCTCTTCCGCATGGGCCGCACCAACGTCTACAGCCTCGACGACATCGTCGGCGGCACGGGTGGCGAGGGCGACGACAGCATCCACTTTGTGGACATGATCGTGGACGAGGACGCGAGCACCGACGGCGAGCTCGAGGGCCGCGAGCTCCGCAGGCTCCTCGCCTCTGGGGTGGACAAGCTCCCCGAGCGCGAGCGCCTTGTGATCGGTCTCTACTACTTCGAAGGCCTGACGTTCAAGGAGATCGGCAAGGTCCTGAGCGTCAGCGAGAGCCGCGTCTATCAGCTCCACACACAAGCCATGGGCCGACTGCGCTCGTTCATGATCGAGCAGGGCCAGGCACAGATCGCATGAGGTCCGTTCAATGGGTGAATTCGACGGAGTCCGCAGGGTCGCAAGGACCGAACTGAACCCCCACTCTGAGCGGCATCCGCGAACCGACCCTGCAGACCCCGACCGCAAGGGCGACCAGCATGGCGGCAAGCCGGAAGAAGAGCCCACGGACTCGGTCGAGCTCCACGAAGAGCCCGCCCCAGGCCCCCCAAGACCTAAGCCCAAGCCCCGTAAAAAGACCGGGCCAAACGGCCGCGGGCTTGACATCTCGGCCTGAACCTCTGGCATGATTCTTGAACCAGACCGGGTGCCGGGAACACCCCGACCCGATAGGACGTTCCAACCGATATGCGACACCTGCCCTTCACCCTGACCCTCGCCGCCCTCGCGCTCTTGACCGTCGCAGGCTGTGGCGGTAACAAAGAGGTCGTCACCGTTGACGGCGAGGCGATCACGATGGAGGAGTTCAACCAGTACATCGCGACCAAGCGGTCGGTCCGCATCGTCGCGAGCAACGGTCAAGTCGGCGACGCCAACGTCTCGGAGACCCTCGGGTTCCAGGCCCTGCAAGAAATGGCGACCCAGAAGATCGTCATGCACATGGCCGCGGACGAAGGGCTGCAGCCTTCTGAAGCCGAGGTCGAAGCGGAGATCAAGTTCAAGACAGCGCTGAGCCCGAACTACCTGACCGGCCTGAAGGGCATGGGGTTCACGATGGGGCAGATCCGCAACGACGTGAAGTACCAGCTCTGCGAAGAGCGGCTGCTGACCCGCGGCATTGACGTCAAGATGGACGAGGTTGACAAGCTGATCGCTGAGAACCCCGACCAGTTCATGGAGCCCGCGACCGTGGACCTGTACCAGATCCTCGCGCTCACGACCGACCGCAAGGACCAGGTGGACAAGGCGCTCGCCTCAGGAGAGCCGTTCAAGTCGGTCGCACAGAAGTTCAACCAGGACGCAGCCGGCGAAAGGCTGCAGCTGCAGTCCGCCGCGCTTGCAGAGCCGCTCAAGAGCCTGATCACAGCAACGGCCGTCGGCGCGAACACAGACTGGATCAACGTCGGCAACGGAGTGAAGAAGTTCTACATCGAAGGGCGGACCGAGGCCAAGGCAATGAACATGACGAAGGAGCGCAAGGAGTACTTGCGACGCCAGCTCGCCCTGAGCTACGGCCGCCAAGCCAACGACCTGACCAAGAAGATCGTTGACAGGCTTCGGTCGTCCAAGGTCGTCGTCTCCGACGACGAGGGCGTGCTCAAGGACATGTGGGACAAGTTCGAGGACAGGCTCGAGAAGACGATGGGCACGCCTCCGGGCTCGACCGGCGCGGACACCGAGACGGCGGCGGGCGCTGAGACTCCGGCCGGCGGCTAGACGCTCGCCTTGAACCCCTGAAGCGCTTCGACCAGCGAGTCCACTTGGGGCCCGCTGAACTCCTCTGAGCGGACGTACTCGGCCAAGTCGTCGGCGATGTCGCCGTACTCCGGGCCGACCCACGTGCCGAGCGGGCGGCTGCGGGAGTCGAGCTTGACCAGCGTGATCCGGAAATTGTGCCTCCCTTCGACCCCTTCGCACCAGTGAAGGCCGCGGTCTACGAGGTCGGGTATGGAGGTGAACACACCGGCCACCTGCGACGTGCCGGACTCGTCAATCTGTTCGGTGACCCAGTACAGCTTCCGAAACTTCATTGTTTCCACTCTGCCCCCGAAGGGCCGGAGGCAGGATCAAGGGTACCCCGGCAATGCGGATGATTGGGCCTCCGCCTGCCCTCCCCTCGAATGGATCGGAGGGGAGAGGCTGGCGGCGGGGCCCAGTCTCAAGCCTTCCAGACGAACGGCTCCTTGTCCGTCAGCACCCGGCCGTACTTCTCGATGTCCCGGAGCATGTGGTCCGGAAGGGTGAACATGGCCTGGTGAAAACGCGGGGTGTAGTAGCGGTTATCCACTCCCCTCGTCTTGAGCCGGCTTGCGATTTCCCCTGGCGTCAGGTCGAGCGGGTCGTGCTTCTTGCTGGCGATGATGAAGCCCCAGTTGGTCATGAAGGTCGTGACCCCCGCCCAGTAGCCCCGCACGACCGGGAACTGCTCCTTGAGGCTCTCCAGGGTCTTGTGGACGCACGCGAAGCACTGCGGATAGGTCTCGCTGACCGCGCCGCTCTGGAGAACGAAGACGCCGTCGTCTGAGAGGGCGTTGGACACGTGCTCGAAGTACTCCTTGGTGTAGAGGTAGAGCGCGGGGCCGCCTTCGACCGGGCCGGGCAGGTCGCTGAGGATCACGTCGTATCCGTGGCCCTTGTGGTCCTCGACCCACTTGCGCGCGTCCTGGTGGACGAGGGTGGTGCGGGGGTCTTCGAACGCGCCCTGGTGCCACTCGGGCATGTGCTCCTTGACGAACCCGATCAGTTCCTCGTCGAGGTCGACCATGTGCGCTTCTTTGACGGTGTTGTGCTGGAGCGCCTGCCAGAGCGTCGCGCCCTCGCCTCCGCCGCAGACCAGCACTTTCTTTGGGTCGGGGTGGACGGTCATCGCGGGCTGGACCATGCCCTCGTGGTACACGTACTCGTCGAGCAGGGAGCTCTGGATGCGGTAGTCGAGGAACAGCGTCTTGCCGAACACGGGCAGGTCGACGATCTGGTAGTCCTGGAACTGCGATCTTCCTGCCGCCAGGATGCGCTCGACCGAGAAGTGCCAGGTGACGGCCTCGGTAAAGGTCTCGACGATCTGCACGCCCTCAGCCTGCGACGATTTCAGCTTTCCGCTCATTGGACGGGGGTGATGATACCGGTCAGTGAAGGGAGCAGGGTGATCCGGTTAGTCACCTGGCCACCTGTCGTGTACCATCAGCAGATTCTAATGACTCGAAATGTAATCACCATCAATCGCATCGTTGGGCATACTCAGGATGCATGGGCATGATCGACTGGGTGCTCGACAAACTCGGGCTAGTGCGCAAGAATCGTTGGCCCGATAGAGAGCCCACAGTTCCGCTATGGGCGGATACTCACGCCGCACCAATCAGTGAAATCGGACCCGACGCGATACCCGTCGAGGCAAGGACAAGACGAAGGGTCGTACTAGATCCGACGCAACGGGAGGCAATACGCGCGGCCATCGCGGAACATTGGGACACTCAGGTAATCCTGATCTATGGCGGTGCAGGAACAGGCAAATCGGAAGTCGTTAAGAGGATTGCACGAAAGTTTCGTGGCAAGACAATCATTGTTGCTCCTACCGGAATCGCTGCGCACAACGTCGATGGCGTCACGATCCACTCCCAGTTCAAGTTTCCTGGAGCCCTGCTGCGATATCGGGACAATGATGTGATCCATCCACTTGGAGGAGATCTCAGAGAGGCCTTGCTCCGCGCGAAGCTAATCATTATCGACGAGATTTCCATGGTGCGAGTGGACTTGTTAGACGCCATTGATTGGTCTTTGCGGATCAGCCTCGGTAATCCGGACGTTGCCTTCGGCGGCAAGCGGATTGTCATGGTCGGCGATCTTCTACAGCTCGAACCGGTTGCCGACGACGAGGCACTGCACGAGCTTCTCCCTGATTGGCCGGATGGCCAGTTCTTCTTCGATGCCCATGTATGGAAAGAGGCTCGGCTTCGCGCTTTCCAGTTAGCCACCGAGCATCGACAAAGCGCGGATCAGGAGTTCGCCCAATGCCTTCGTGAGCTTCGTGACGGCGACAGCGCAGAAATGAGATCACGGCTCAATGACCTCATCAGAGTGACGCCAGAACCGGCCGACCGCCCGATTCTCGTGACAGCGAAAGCAAGTGCGGAGGGGATAAACACTGAGCGGTTGAGAGTGTTGCAGGGTCCTTCTAGGCGTTACAAACACAGCAAGACCGGGCAATTCCCTTCGAGTGAGCGACGTGCACCTGACAATCTCATCCTAAAGAAAGGGGCCCGAGTCCTCATTACGGCCAATGCCTCTGGCGGCCCACCCTATCTTTACGTGAACGGCACACTTGGCGTGGTTAGCGAAATGAATCGCGACTCAGTAACGGTGCAGAAAGATGACGGCGAAATTGTGACAATTGGGCCCCATCTTTGGGAGCGAAAGCGGTACGTGCAAGATCCAGAAACAGAGGGCATCAGGCTCCAGACCGTCGGTACGTTTTCACAGATCCCGATGCGCCTTGCCTGGGCGATGACCGTGCACAAATCTCAGGGCCTAACCTTCGACAAGTTGCACATCGACACAACTCAGTGGTTTTTCGCGAGCGGACAAGGATACGTTGCCTTGACTAGGTGCCGCACCGCATTTGGTCTTTCTGTGTCCAGCCCTATTCCTCCTGGGATGGTTTTTTGGAAGCCGCGACTGCGGCACTTCCTTGATCAAATCGGCGAAGATCCCTTATGGCAGCGCGTACAAAACGAGGAGTTCTAGGTGAGCGCGACCAGGGAACCGGTCGGATCACCCCATGCGGAGCGAAAACGGGCTGCTCAGGTTCAAATGAGCCCTCGATGAGCGTTCGCGGATGGTGCGCGGAGGGCGGCGGGTGAGGCGGCGCCTTGCGGGAGCCGTTCGCAGAGGGCGGCGGACGGTCCAGCGTGGGCGCCGGATGGTGCGGCGCCTTCCCTCTGTCGTTCCCGGTAGGCCGCAGACCGTCTGCGGTGGGCGACGGATGAGACGGCGCCTCTCCGCTGTCGTCCACGGAGGGCGGCGGATCACTCGGAAAGGGCGCCGTCACAGGCGGCGCCTTGCGTTCCGGTCCGAGAAAAAGTAGAATCACACCCGGCGCAGGCGGGACGCCTGCACCACAACACGGGGCGCCCAGTCCAAAACGCAGGACGCCCGCACCACAACACGGAGAGACCCATGCCAGCCCCCCACTACTACCCCCGGCGGCTCCCGGCCCGGATCGCGTGGCACGCCAGCTTCGCGGCACAGGCCCTCGCAAACGGCACGGCCTACGGACTGAGCGCGGCGGACGTCGCGCAGATCCAGCTCGACGCGGCCAACGTCCGGCTGGTCGTCGAGTGGTCCGAGGCGGTGGACGCGCACCGCCAGGCGGTCACCGCGTTCCGCGACGGGGTCCTGAGCGGCGAGCGCCGCCTGCCCGTGCCGACGCCGCCGACCGCCCCCGCCGGGATCGCGTTCGCGCCCGGGTCGCTGCAAGGGATCATGGAGCGCACGCGGCGGTTCGTCGCGGTGATCAAGTCGTCGCAGGGGTACACGCAGGCGGTCGGCGAATCGTACGGGATCGTCCCGCCCGAGCGCGGCGGCTTCGGCGTGCCTTCGCTTTTGGCTTTTGCTCTGCCAGGAGGGTCCGTGCGGCTGCGGATCGCGAAGGCGGGGTTCGTGGTGCTCGCCGTGGACTGCCGTCGCGGAGGCGGCGAGTGGGAGCAGATCGGCGTTTCCCAGCGCGCGGTGTACGTGGACACCCGCCCGCCGCTCGTCCCCGGGCAGCCCGAGCAGCGCGAGTACCGCGCGCAGGGGCTCCTCAAGAACTCTCGCACCGGGGACTTGTCTGCGACCGTCTCCGTTGTCACGGTGCCGTAATCTCGGTTGCGCCTCGCGCCGGGGTGATGGTATATCTCACCTCCGTCAGCCGCTCGCATTAGGGCAGGATCAGTTGTCCATCAACTAATCTGGGCCAGTTGACTACCGAGCCCTGCCCAATCCGGATTCGCCAAGTGGGGTTCGTCGGATCGAGCCCCATGCCAAATCGTGCGACCCGTAGAGAAACTTCTGTAAGGAACTCTGTTCGCACGATTTGCCAATCGGAAGCCTCGCCGGCTATCACGATTGCCAGCTCTCCCGATTCTTGAATCTTCGTTGCGTGCGTCGGCGAATCAACATTGAACCAATCCCAGCAGAAAGTCTTTTCGTCGTCACGCAGGGCTTGCAGCGCAAACCCGGCAATGTTGGGCGTTGTTGATATCTGCGATGCTAGCCCAAATCTAAAGTGCTCGCCCAACGGGAACAGAGTCGACACATGCCGCCCATCGGGTGCGTCGAGCAGTTCAAGCGTCACCTCGGACATACGAGCAGTTTTGCTGCCCTTCCCCAAGACTTCACCTGTTTTGCAGTCGCTGAGTTCCCAATCGAGCTCCCCTAGAGTCTCAGTAGCGCCGGGTTTTGCCTTGAATTCGCTCCGCACTGTCTGAGCGGCACGGTTTTGCTCGTGTTCAACAACCTTTGAGAACCCGTGAATCTCCGCGCGAACGAGCATGCCCTCTGCGTCAAGGAATGAGATGTGCTTTGATGCGCCCACGTCGTGCTCGCGCTTGTCGACGACGGCATTCTCGCTGTAAGTGACGAATAAGATGTCGCGCTTACGATCGTGCCGTTGCTTCATGCTGCGAGTGTACAGCAGCGCGCCGGTCACATCACCCTCACTCCTGCCCCTCTCCCTCCCGGGGGAGAGGGGAGTGAAGGCTCAGTCGCTGACGACTTCGCTCTGGATCCCTCGCCGCACGACGAGGAACTTGATGCGGCCGGGCTTGAAGCGCTGGCGCAGCACGTCAATCGCCTTGTCCACGTGGATCGTGCCCCCACAGTAGAACAGGTCCACCGCCGCGTAGCGGTGCTCCGGCCACGTGTGGATCGTGTAGTGCGACTCCTGGATGATCACGGCCCCCGAGACGCCGTACGGCTTGAACTCGTGGAACGAGGACGTGACGATCGAAGCCTCGCTCGCCACGGCCGCGCAAACCATGGCGTCGCCCACGGTGGACTCCTGCCGGATCGTGGCCTCGTCGCAGTCGAACAGCTCGATCAACAAGTGGGACCCGAGCGAGTGCTCTTCGCCAGGGTGGAACGGCAGGCCCTCGGAGTCCCTGCCCAGCCACTTGCGGAACGAGTCCGCGTTGTCGGAGTGGATGAGTTGCCAGCCGGCGTCGTTCTCGATGAGAGGCACGGCGGCGGCTGTGACCAAAGGGCGTCGGCGCCTGAACAGGCGCTTAAACAACGATGAGATTCGCCCTTCGGAGAACGGCAGGACAGCCGCCCCGAACAGCGAGACCAATACTGCTAGGTAGATCGTCAATCAAGTTTCCCTCTCTGCGTTTTTTCCGCCCGTTGTGGGCGTGAGAAACCCAACCAAACGACAGTCCACCTTGAGGGTTCGCTGTCAGGTCGCAACCTATATTATGGCGGATTTCGTGCCAATGGGTCGGGATTAGGCAGGTGTTGGGCCCCTTTCGTTAGAAAAAACGCCCTCTTTGGCTTCGTTTCGGAGAGCCCGGTCCGCGTATGATTTGCGGCATGAGCGTGTTAAGGTCTGCCCGCGCCGTTGGCTTTCTCTCCCTCTTCGCCGTCGTCTGCTCTGCCCACGCGCAGCTGCCCGAGCCGAAGATCGACCCGATCGTAGGCGCCCGGTCGCTCGCGTTGAGCGCCGACGGCACGCGCCTGGCGTTCGCCTATCGCGGCGACCTCTGGGTCGTGCCCTCGCAGGGCGGCCGGGCGATCCCTGTCACCACCCACGTCGCCATGGACGACGACCCGGTGTGGTCACCGGACGGCAAGTGGCTGGCGTTCTCGTCCGACCGCAACGGCGGGCTGGACATCTACGTGGTGCCCGCAGAGGGTGGCCGCCCACAGCGCCTGACCTGGCTGGGCGGCCTGCGCCCTGGCGACTGGTCGCCGGACGGGAAGCGGATCGTCACGGACACGACGATGGACAAGCGCTACAACGGCCTGTACGAGATCGAGGTCGTGGGCGGCAGAATCCACGAGGTCCTTCTGGACATGCGCCCCGTGAACCGCCCGCGCTACTCTGCGGACGGTCGGCACATCGTCTACGAGCGCATGGGGTTCCCGTGGTTCCGGCCCCGCTACCATGGTTCGGCCGCGGCCGAGACGTGGAGCGTCGAGCGCGCGACCGGGAAGACGAAGCGGTGGGCCGTCTCCGACTTCCAGCAGCTCTGGCCACAGCTCGGCGACGGCGACGGCCCGGCGATGGCGGTGACGGTCAGCGAAGTGACACCCAGCTCGAGCCCGATGGGCAAGACGGTCGGCAGGAACACCGACAACGCGAAGCGCACGCCAAACGTGTACGAGCTCACGGCGAACGGCGGGCTGCGTCAGGTGACCTCGTTCGTCGGCGCCCCGGTGCGGTACCTGACGTCCGCTCGCCGCGGCGGCCTCGTCGCGTACTCGCAAGACGGCAAGGTGTTTACGATGCAGGGCGGGCGGAACCAGCGCGAGGTCGCGATCATGGCCGGCGGCGACGACAAGACCGCGTATTCCGAGCGACTGATCCTCGTTGACGGCGCGGAGGACGGCTCGCTCAGTCCGGACGGATCGCGCGTGGCGTTCACGGTGCGCAGCGAGCTGTGGCTCGTGCCGACGAAGAAGGGCGAAGGCCCGAACAAGGACGACGCACTGCAGCTCAGCGACTGGCCGGGGCTCGACCGCTCGCCAACGTGGGCACCGGACGGAGAGCACCTCTACTTCACGAGCGACCGCGACGGCGCGGAGCGCCTGTACCGGATGAACGTCGGCACGCGCGCGACCCAGGCGATCAGCATGCCCAACAAGGACGTGAGCGGACTGCGGCTCTCGCCCGACAAAAAGCACGTGTACTACTGGATGAAGGACAACGTCCTCGGCGGGCTGTTCCGAGTGCCGTCCGAAGGTGTGGTCTCCGAGCTCGTGCTCAACCTTCCCTACGAGTTCGGCCAGGGGTACGACATCTCGCCCGACGGGCGCTTCATCGCATACTCGTACGCGAACGCCGGAACGATCATCAACCAGGCGGGAAACGTTAACCTGTTCGTCTACGACACGACGACGAAGACCAAGCACCAGATCACGCGTCTCAACGCGTCGCACTCCGACCCTGTGTGGTCGCCGGACGGCAAGTACCTGTTCTTCACGAGCAACCGCAGCGGTGGCGGTGGAGGCGGCTTCGGCGGAGGCGGTGGTGGCGGAGGCGGTGGGAGTTCGATCCACGTGCTCCCGCTCAAGCGCGAGTCCGCCAGGACGACGGAGCTCGGGCTGAAGTACGAAAAGCCGGCGGGCGCGGTGACGGTGGAGATTGATTTCCGCGACACGGACTCGCGCGTCCGACAGTTCCTCGCGCAGAGTCCACAGCGGCAGATCGCGATCAACCCGAACGACGGCGTGATCTACTTCGGCGTCGGTGGAAACCTCTGGCGCGTCGGCTACGACGGCGAGGGCGCACGGGCGATCACGACGTCCGGCGGCATCGTCTCGTTCGAGCCGAACGCCGACTGGAGCCAGCTCTTCCTCATCGCCACGGGAAAGCCCGCGACGATGAACCTGAAGGCGAACAACTTCCCCGTCACGCCGATTGACTTCCGCGCGAACTGGCTGCGAGACGTCGAAGGCGAGCGGAAGGCGGCGTTCGCGCAGTTCTGGCGCGCGTTCAACTCGGGCTTCTACGATCCGAACATGCACGGCCGCGACTGGGTCGCGCTACGGCAGCGGTACGAGCCGCTGCTCTCTTCCGTCGGCCACCACCAGGAGTTCGCCACGCTGCTGAACATGATGGCCGGCGAGCTGGAGTCTTCGCACTCGGAGGTCAGCGGCAGCGCGACCCCGGGGCCGAGCGCCGAGTCGGCCGCGCACCCTGGCTTCACCGTTGACTGGTCCCACAACGGCCCGGGAGTGAAGGTGCTCGACGTGCCGTACAACGCGCCAGGGAGCTTCGACAAGACGAAGCTCAGTCCCGGCGATGTCGTACTGAAGGTCAACGGCGCGGACGTGGGGCCGGACATGTCGCTCTACAGCGCGCTGAACGGCCAAAACGGGCGCGACCTGACCCTCACGGTGAGCACGGACGGTACGCGCACGAACTCCCGCGAAGTGAAGTACCGAGCGATGAGCAGCGGCGCGTTCCGGGGCCTGTACTACGAGAACGACATCCTCGCACGGCGAAAGTACGTCGAGGAGAAGTCCGGCGGTCGGCTGACCTACGTCCACATCTCCGGGATGGGCGGCGGGAACCTCTCCACGTTCAACCGAGAGTTCTGGGAGTTCGCGCTGGGCAAGGACGGCGCCATCATTGACGTGCGCGACAACGGCGGCGGAAACATTGCGGACTCGCTCGTGGACATGCTCGAACGAAAGCCGCACGCGTACTACCAGTCGCGCGACGGCGTCGCGGCCACTGCGCCGGGGCGCGACGTGACGATGGAGATCGTCGTCATGCACAGCGAGACGAGCTACTCGAACGCGGAGATGTTCCCCTCTGCGATGAAGGCGCGCGGCCTCGCGACTCTCGTCGGCGTCCCGACTCCCGGCTACGTGATCTGGACGAGCGGGCTAAGGCTCGTGGACGGCACGGGCGCGCGGATGCCGAACTCGGCCTCGTTCCGGCTCGACGGCACGCCGATGGAGAACTTGGGCCAGGCGCCGGACGTCCTCGTGGACGTCACGCGCGAGGACTACCTCGCCGGCAAGGACCCGCAGCTCGACAAGGCGATCGAGCTGCTCTTAGAGAAGCTGGGCAGGTAGCGTCTGGCAGATCGTGGAGCCCGGGCCCTAGAAAGGGCGCGGGCTTCGCATCATTTATCCGAGGAGAGCACCGCTTCGGGGCATACGCCCACGCCCGCGCTTGCGCCATCATATCTGGCTAAACGGACTGGATCGCATGAAGAGGAGCGTTTCGGAACCTCGCTATATTGAGTACGAAGAGCTGTTCGGGTCGAAGGACTGGAGACCGGACTCTTTGTTGCTGGGCAACGGCTTCAGCATTGGCGCAAACCCGAACTTTGGTTACGGCAACCTCTATGAGGCTGTCCGGTCCGAGCTGACGGAGCCCCAACTCGCACTGTTCCAGAACGTCGGTGACTTCAACTTCGAGCAGGTCCTGCGTTCGCTCGACACGACGCTCGCCACACTAGAGTGCTATAAAGCGAAGAACACGACGCAGATCTTCGGCGATCGGGACTCCATCCGGCTCGCGCTGATCAACGCTGTGAGATCCAGCCACATTGCGGACGCGGCCGCGCTCTCCGAAGTACAAAAGCTCAAGTGCGCCGAATTCCTGAAGCCTTACCGGAGGGTGTTCACGACGAACTATGACTTTCTCTTGTACTGGGTATTGCTCTTTGCGAAGGAGCAGTCTCGCGGCACCGGACTCTTGCACGATGGCTTCTTCAGCAAGGACCCAGCAGGTTCGTTCGCTGCGTTAGAGCCGTTCGACGGTATTCGATACTTGCGCGGCGCACTCCATCTGTTCGTTCGTGGTGGGTTCGAGTTCAAGCGCACTTATGCACCTATGAATGGGTCACTCTTGTCTCAGGTGGAGACAGGAATGATGAACGGCGAGTATCCGCTGTTCGTGTCTGAGAGCACTGCGGACAAGAAGAGGCGGCACATACGACAGAGCCACTATCTTGAAGAGTGCTACACCAACCTCCACTCTTGTCGCGGAACGATGGTCGTCTTCGGCAACAGGCTGGCGGACAATGATGATCACATCAGGCGTGCGATCGCCCGCTCGAGCGTGACCCGCTTATGCGTCGGACTGCTTGGTGGCGAGGGCTCACCCGACGATGTCGCCCTTCGACATTCGATCCTTGAGATCCAAGAGCACAGGTGGGCGACGAACAAGCCGCAAATCGAGTTCCTCTTCTACGATTCAAGCAAAGCAGACCCTTGGGCATAGGTACATAGGTGTGCCGCACCCACTACAAATCTGCGTGCCGAGAGCGTTGAGGCGAGGTCACTGGATCGTGCCGTCGCGGATCGTGACGACCCGGTCCGCCTTGTCGAGCATCGCGGGGTCGTGCGTCACGACGACCAGCGCGCCGCCGCCGCGGTGCTCGGCCATCAGCTCCATGACGTGCCGCCCGGACGTGTGGTCGAGGTTCGCGGTCGGTTCGTCTGCGAAGATCACGTGGCTGCCGCCGAGGAGCGCGCGGGCGACGCACACGCGCTGCCTCTCGCCGCCGCTCAGTTCGTGCGGCAGGCGCCCGGCCTTGTCCGCGACGTCGAGCCTTTCGAGCAGGTCCCTCGCCTCGTCCCTGAGCCCGGGGTCTGGCTGCGCGACCAGCACGTTCTCGATCGCCGAGAGGTACCCGACGAGGTAGGGGTATTGGAACACGAACCCGAACTCCTTGAGGCGCAGTCCGTCGCGCTCGCTCTCGGTCATGTCGGCCAGCGCGCGGCCCTGGTACTCGACCACCCCGGCCGTCGGCACCTTGAGCCCGCACATGAGATAAAGCAGCGACGACTTGCCCGAGCCGGACGGTCCGAGGATGCCGAGGAACTCGCCGGTCGCGACCCGCAGGTCCACCTCGCGACAGGCGTACACCGTGCGGCCGTGGTCGCTGTAGACGAGCGAGGTCCCGCGCAGCTCGATCACAGGAGCCTCCGCTCGACGACGCCGACGGGGTCGAACCGTTTGAGACGGACCATGAAGTCGAGCGCGGCGACGAGGAAGATCATCACGGGCACGGGGGTGGAGTACAGGTACGTGCTCGGGTCGGTCGGGTCGAGCGCGTAGGCGCGCGGGTCGAAGAGCTGCGTCTTGACGAGCATCAAGAGCGCGAACGCGACAATGACCCCGAGAAGCCAGCTTCCCGCGAGCACGACGAGGATCTCGGCGAGCACCCGACTGAGGATCGTGCGCTTGCCGTAGCCGAGCGCCTGCAAAAGCCCGAACTCGTTCGTGCGCTGCGACTGGTAGATGTTCATCAGCATTCCCATCATCACAGTGAGCACGACGACGAGGCTGGCGACCACGACGTTGAGGATCGTGTAAAGCGTCTTGAACGCCAAGTCGGTCTGTTCCTTGAGGTCCGTGAACGCATAGAGCCTCGCGCGGTCGCCCTTGAACTCCGCGAGCGCCCACTCGTCGAGGCGCGTCTGGTCCGGCAGGTTGTGTGCGAACACGAGCAGCACGTCCACCGGCGGGTAGTGGTTCACCCGGTGGTACTCGATCGGCATGAACATGATCCACTCGTGCGTGTCCAAGATCCCGACGACGCGGACCTCCTTCGGCGAGTAGGAGTCGGGCTTGTCCGGGCCGAGGAGGACGTCGCCGACGCGGAGGCCGAGGTTGGTCGCCACGGGCTGGCTGACGACGGCCTCCGGCTCGCCTTCGACCGGGTATCGGCCCTGCGACAGCTCTGCGCCCAGCTTTTGCACGTAGTAGCGCATGTCCGGCTGCTCGAAGCCGAACACGACGAACGGCCACTTGCCGACGATGCTGTCCACCATCGCGGTGTTCGCGCGGCAAACGACGATGCGCTCGATGGGCGCGGGCGTGCCTGCGACGAGCCGCTGGCGGATCTCGTCGAGCTGCGACTGGTCGCCGCGAGGGCTGACACCGAGCGAATAGCGGGAGTAGCTGTAGATCGTCGTGACCGAGAGCGGGATCGAGTTCATCAAAGCGACGATCCCGGCGATGAGCATGACCGCCAACGTGATCACGAGCAAGAGCGGGAGCGTCTTTCCCGGGTTCCGCCAGAGGTAGGTCAGCGGCGAAAGCGGTCTGAGCGCGGACCTACCGATCGCGGCGATACCTCACGAAGATTTCGTCACCGACCGTTTGAGAGGAGACGATGTGGAAACCTAGCATGCCCTCGCGGGGGAGCGGGTCGCCGCCGGCGTAGGTCGGGACGCCGCGGCCGAGCTTGACCTTGGGCGCGACGGTGAGGAAGAGCTCGTCCACGAGGTCGTGGGCGAGGAGCGACGCGTTGATCTCGCTCCCGCCTTCGAGGAGGAGCCGTTGCACGCCGTGCGTTTCCTTCAGTTCTTTCAAGAGCGCCTGCCAGTCTATCGAGTCTTCGCCACAGACGATGGTCTTGAGCCCGGGCGGGACGCTGGCGGCGCCGCGCGAAGTGGTCGCGACGAAGGCCGCACCTGGGTCGTCGGTGAAGAAGCGGCGGTCAGGCGGGACGTCGCCGGAGGCGGTGGCGACGACGCGGAGGACGCCCTCAGGGAACCACATGCCCTTGGTCGCGCGCATGGAGCCCGCCCCGACCAGCACGGCGTCGCAGGCGGCCTCGATCTGCCGCATCGTCGCGTGGTCGGTGTCGGAGCCCAGGTCCTGGACGTGCTCGTTCCGGCCGCCGGTGACCGTCTTGCCGTCTATCGTCGCGACCATGTTGATACAGACGAAAGGGCGGCCATGCGGCTCGGGGCCGAGCTCGAGGCGCGGGTACACGCCCTCGGGTTGGCTCATGAGGGGATTGTACTGAGAGTGACGAGGCTCGAGTGCTGAGTCCCGCTACCCGTTACCCGTCTCCCCTACGCCGCGTCGGAGCGCTTGAACCGCGGGTCGGCGATCTTAAGCAGGTCGGCGACCGTGTTCGCGTCGTCGGGCGCGACGGCGTAGCCGATCTGGACCGTCACCGGCCCGTTCGGGGCGATCCGCGTGACCAGCCAAGCGCGGCAGCGCGCCTCGATCCTGTCCCGCAGAACCACGGCGTTAGGGCCGGTTGCGGGCAGCACGATCCCGAATCCGGCGTTGCCGTTGCGGCACACGACGTCGAGCGAGCGGACGCAGTCCTTGAAGAACTCCGCAGCGTCCGTCAGGAAGTCGCTGACGCTCGCGTCGCCGTAGAACCCGGCGAGCGACTTGAGCCCGGCAAACTCGACGAGCAGCACCGACACGACGCCGCCCGTCCCGGAGATGCGGTGCACCTCTTCTGTCAGCCGCGAGTGGAAGTAGGTCTCGTTGTAGACGCCGGTGACAGGGTCGAGGACGTCGGACTTGAGCTTGGGCTCGTCGCGCCGCAGGATCGCGTCCATCGCGTCCTCCTCTGTCAGGATGCGACGCAGCTTGGCGAGCGACTGGCGAAGGATGTGGGAGACGTAGTTGCACGAGATGCCGAGCTTGTGGGCGATCTCCGTCTGGTTGAGCGCGTCGAAGTGGAACAGCACGAGCACTTCGCGCTCGAGGTCCCTGAGCTGCTGCATCGCGGTCTCGAGCACGACGCGGTCCTCGACCGACATCTGCCCAGGGCAGAAGTCGGCCGCGTCCAGGCGGTCTACGTCGGTGTCCGAATCGGTGTCGTCCATCGGGGAGACGTCGAGCGAGCCGACCTTGAGCAGCTCCTGCGTCGCGTAGACCTCTCGGACCGAGGACTCGTTCACGCCGAGCTGCTCGGCGATCTCGCGCTCCGACGGGAGTTCGCCCGTCTTGGCCTGGAGGATCGTCGCGGCCTTCAGCACCTTGTGGCGTAGCTCCTGCAGCCACGCGGGCTGTCGGATCGTCTGGGACCGGTCGCGGAGGAAGTGCTTGATCTCGCCAGCGACGAGGTGCGTCGCGTAGGTGTTGAAGCGCACGCCGGCGTCGGGGTCGAACTTGCTGAGCGCGTTGAGGAGGCCGATGTAGCCGACCTGCGTGAGGTCGTCCTGGTGCTCGATCCCTCGGAACCGGCGCGCGATCCTTTCGACCATCGGCCCATAGTGGACGATGATCATATCCTTGAGGTCGGGCCGCGGGTCTTTCAAATATTGCAAGACCAGCAGCTCGCCGTCCACGGTGCTCTTTGCCAAACCTTCCGACATACTCCAGTCCGTTGCGAATCACGTTCGAGGCATCGGCCCGCCTCCAGCCCGCCCGTCCTGGGCCGGCGGCGCGCCGCCGCAAGCCCGTTGTCCTGCGGCGGCGCGAGGGGATCGCGTCCTACTGGACGCTGTTGACCAGTTTGAAGATCGGCGTCATGACCGAGATGGCGATGAAGCCAACGACCACGCCGAGGAAGATGATGAGCGCCGGCTCGATCATCGAGGTGATTCCCTTGATCGTGGACTCGACCTCGCTGTCGTAGAAGTCGCCGACCTTGACGAGCATCTCTGAAAGGCGGCCCGACTCTTCGCCGACGTCAATCATGTGAGTCACCATCGTGGGAAAGAGCCCCGAGGCGGCGAGCGGTTCGCTGAGCTTTTGGCCCTCGCGGATGCTGGCTCGCGTCATGTCAATCGCCTCGATCAGAACCATGTTGTTCATCGTCTCGCCCGTGATCTCGAGGCTGCGCATCATCGGGACGCCGCTGTTGATCAGTGTTCCGAACGTCCGGCAGAACCGCGCGATGCTCATCTTAAGCGTCAGCTCGCCGATGACCGGCGACTTGAGCTTGAAGAAGTCCATCTGGTACCGGCCGCGAGGGGTCTTCCCGTAGGCCTTGAGACCGAATACGATGCCGACGACCAGCACGATGATCACCCACCAGCTCGACTGCATGAAGTCGCCAATCCCGAACAGGAACTTGGTGACCGGCGGCATCTCTGCGTTCATGCCGTCGAAAATCTCCTTGAACTTCGGCAGCACGAAGCTGAAGAGCACGAACAGCATGATCTGCGAGAAGATCAGGACGAGCACGGGGTACATCATCGCGCTCTTGATCTTAGACCGCGTCTCGTTCTCGTACTCAAGGAAGCCTGAGAGGCGGTCGAGGATGACGTCTAGGATGCCGCCGAGCTCGGCGGCCCGGATCATGTTCACATAGAGCTTGTTGAAGACGTGCGAGTGCTTCGCCATCGAGTCGTGCAGGGTCAGGCCGCTCTTGACGTCGAGGGTCACGGCTTCCAGGACGGGCTTGAGGATCGGGTCTTTCGTCTGGTTGGTGAGGATCTCCAGGCACCTCAGGATGGGGATGCCCGCGTCAATCATCGTGGCGAACTGTCGCGAGAAGACGACGAGCGCCTTCAGCTTCATCTTGCCGCGTCGCGGGCCCGACTTCTTCTTCTTGGTCTCCTTGATCTCGACGATCTGCATGGACTGCTCGCGCAGCTTGTTCAGGACGAGGGCCTCGTTGTCGGCCTCCATGACCGACTTGACCGTGCGTCCTCCTGCATCTACGGCTGTGTATGCGTAATACGGCATTGGGCCCTTCTCCGCGAGGCTGATGCCACAAACCCGGCACAGCTCCACATAGTGAAATTGTCGGCAGGCTGGAGGGCCGTTCTGTAGGCCAAGTGGAGGGTGCCCAGAAAGTAGCCTAGGCTAGGTTCAAGCCTCGATCTCGGCGAGCACGGCCTGGAGGTTCTCCGCGTTGCGGGTGACCTCTCTGATCTGTCGGGCGATCTTGAGCGCCTCTTCATGGTCGCCGGCCCGCTTGGCGGCCAGGCCGTAGTTGATGGCGACCAGGAGCGAGCTCGGCATGTTTCCGAGGGCGACCTTCATCAGGTCGTACGCCTCGCTCTCCCGTCCCAGCCCCGCGAGCGCAGTGCACAACTCGCCATAGACCGGCTCGCACGCCGGGAACATCTCGAGCACGCGCCGTGAGTCCTTCTCCGCCTCGGCGAACTGGCCGAGGTTGTTGTGGATCGAAGAGAGCACGGCCCACAGCTTCCAGTAGTCTGCGAGCCAGGTCTTGAGCGGCGAAAGCTCGCTTAGCGCGCCCTCGAAGTCGCCGGTCTCCGCACGCTTGGTCGCCGATTCGACGACTTCCACGCGCTTGGGCTGTTCGAGCTCGAGCAGCCACGCGGTCGTGCGGGCGCGCGTGTTCAGGTCCGGGTTTGCCGCGAGGATGTCGCGCAGGACCTTGGGGACCTCGAAGTCGCGCCCGGCCGCGCCGAGCGTCTGTGCGTACTCGACCAGGACCGAGATGTCGGTCGGAGCGACGTCGAGCACGTCCTCGTACAGGTCCATTGCACGGTCGAACTCCTCTTCACCAGCCAGGAACGGCGCGTAATAGCGCTTTACGACGGCATTGTCCTCGATCGTCTCGATGGCGTTGTCGAACGCCTTGCGGGCGTCTTCCTTTCTGCCGATCCCCGCGAGGGTGAGCCCGAGCTTGGCGTGGGCGTGCGCGTTCTGCGGCGACTTCTCAATGACGCCGCGCCACAGGTCCGGGACCTCGTGGCCGCGGCCGGTGAGCGCAAGCACGTTGGCGAGCATGTCCATCGTCGGCTTGTCGTCGCCCTCGATCTCGATCGCCTTTCGGAACGTGCGCTCGGCGTTGACCGGCATCTTCAGGGCCAGCTGCTCTTGACCGAGCCTTGAGAGGATCGCGGGCTCCTTGGGGTCTGCGGCGTGCGCCTTTTCGAACGCCTCCGCCGCCTTGTCGTGCCGGTCCGCGGCAGAGCAAAGGCTGCCCAAGGCGAACCATGCGCGCGCGTCCTCTGGCTGGAGCTCCGTGAGCTTTCGCAAGTGCCTTTCGATGATCGTCGCGTTGCCGAGGCGGAAGTGCGTGCACAGCCGCGAGAGCTCGACCAGCGTGAGGTACGGGCCCTCCCAATCGTGGTCCGCCTCGACGGCGCCGACGAGCGCCTCCATCGCGGGGCCAGGATCGAAGCTGGGGATCACCATCCCTTGCGCCCGCTCGACGTATTGCGTCGCGTCGTACCCGAGCAGGAAATTGCGGAAGGCGCCGGAGTCCTCGGTGCCGAAGAGCCCTTGGTCCGTCCTGAGGTCCTGCGGCAGCTCCGCGCCGATGTTCGACATGAAGTCGTCAACGAGGCTGCGCAGCGCGTTGAGCATCCCGCCAGGGAGGTACGAATACTCCTTCTTCACCGCGTCCGGCTTGCTTCGCTCGTGCCAACGGACCGTGAGCGTGCCCCCACCAGACTCGTTCTCCGTCAAGAGCCCGTCCACGACCTTGTCCGCGTCCGACTGTTCGAAGAACTCGGCAATCATCTTTTCGTCGTTGAGGGCCTCAGACGGGTTGACGTGCGCAAAGCGCGGGATCCCTTCCCCTTCGACGCGGCCCATGTAGCTGACCGGGTTGATCTCGTGCTCGCTGATCTGCCTTGCGACCTCTCCGACGAACCCCGAGGCCTGCCGCGCGAAGGCCGGCTCGGTCTCGGGCCCGGCGTTGAAAGGCAGTACGGCGATCTTCATGGGTCGAGGGGAGTGTACCTATGGGCTCCTTTGGGCTACGGGTAGCCCGCTTCGCTGAGACGAGTCGCGAGAAAGGCGTCTCTCGACACCCGTCACTCGAACGACATCACGATCTTGCCGGCCTTCCCCTCCTTCAGAATCTGCATCGCGCTCTCGACTTCTGTAAAGTGCATCTCGTGGGTGACGACCGGCGTGAGGTCAAGGCCCTTCTTCGTGAACAGCTCGTCCATCTGGTCCCAGGTCTCCCACAGCCTGCGGCCGACGATTCCCTGCAGGTCGAGCCCCTTGAAGATCACCTTGTTCATGTCCATGAAGCGCAGGCGGTCGGCGTAGAGCCCAAGCAGCGAGATGCGCCCTCCGGGGCGCGTGTGCTCGATCGCCAGCTCCAGCGACCCAGGATGGCCCGACATTTCGAGCGTCGCGTCCACCCCGCCGGGCTCGCACGCGCTCAGCGCCTTGTAGACGTCGTCCGTCAGGGGATTGAAGACCGCGTCCACACCCAGCTTGTGCGCGAGCCCGATGCGGTAGGGGCTGACCTCCGTCGCGTACACGTTTCGTGCGCCGAGCACTTTGCATATCGCGACGGCAAAGAGCCCGATCGGCCCGAGGCCCGTGATGAGGACCGTCTGCCCTTCCACCGGGCCGGCCAGGACCGTGTGGACGGCGTTGCCGATCGCGTCCTGCATGCTCGCGACCGTCTTCGGCACGACGTCCGACGTCGGCCGCGCGTTCGCCGCGGGAACGACGGCGAACGGCGAAAACCCGCCGTCAACGTCCACGCCGAGGATCTGCGTGTTCTCGCACAGGTGCTTCAGCCCGAGGCGGCACAGGCGGCACGTGCCACAGACGATGTGGGACTCGGTCGCGACGAAGTCGCCGAGCTTGCGGTCCGTCACGCCCTCGCCGACCTCGATCACCGTGCCACAGAACTCGTGCCCGATGATCCGCGGCGGCTTGATCCGTCCGGCGCTCCACGCGTCCCAGTTATAGATGTGCAGGTCGGTCCCGCAGATGGAAGCCCGCTCGACCTTGATCTTCACCGCCCCCGGCCGGACCTGGGGCTCTTCGACGTCTATCACTTCGACGCCGGGCTCAGGTCGGACCTTGGCGATGGCTTTCACGGCGGGGATGGTACCTGTGGGCCTTCCAGCCTCCAGGACGGGCACCTTTACCTTCCCTTAACCGTTCAAACGTAGCCTCGCAGAGACTCCTACAGTCGTGGCCCGGAGGTCGCTGGGGCAATGTTAACGCCCATGCTAAACTCCGGCCCGAGGTTCACAAAAATTGGGCAGCGCATACACCCCAGGTCTGACGGTCAGCGGCGATACGGTCGTGCGGCGCACGCGGCGCCTCCCCATCAAGGGCGAGGTCCTCGTGAAGGTCGGCGACATCGTCGGCCCTGACGACATCGTCGCTAGGGCGATGCTCCCCGGCCCGCAGCAGGCGATCAAGCTCGCAGAAGAGCTCGGCGTGGAGGCCGGCGAGGTCAAGGGGTTCTTCAAGCTCAACATCGGGGACTCGGTAGAGGCCGGGCAACTCGTCGCAGAGACGAAGGGGATGTTCGGCGGCTGGTTCAAGAAAGAGGTCCACAGCAAGCACGGTGGGACGATCGAGTCCATCTCGGAGATCACGGGCCACGTGCTCGTGCGCGAGCCGTCCATCCCCGTCGAGATCCCTGCCTACATCCGCGGGACCGTCGCCGAGGCGATCCCCTCAGAGGGCGCCGTGATCGAGGCGCGCTGCGCGATGGTGCAGGGCATCTTCGGCGTCGGGGGCGAGCGCAACGGCCCGGTCCGGCTCGCGGTCGGCACTCCGGACGATCTCCTCGAGGCCAAGAACGTGCTCGAAGACGACAAGGGCAAGGTCCTTGTCGGCGGCTCGGGCGTCACGCTCGAGGCGGTCCGCCGCGCCGTCCAAGTGGGCGCGGTCGGGATCGTCGTGGGCGCGGTGCGCGACGTGGACCTCACTGAGTTCCTCGGCTACGACATCGGAGTCGCGATCACAGGACAGGAGGACATCTCACTGACCCTTGTGGCGACTGAGGGCTTTGGAAAGCTCCGCATTGCACAACGCACGTTAGACCTGCTCAAGTCCCTCGATGGAAGGCAGGCGAGCGTGAACGGCGCGACACAGATCCGCGCGGGCGTCATCCGCCCCGAGATCATCGTCCCGTTCACGCAGTCGGCCGACGCCGGGCAGGCCCAAGAGCCGATCTTGGCGCTCGCGCCTGGCACACCGATCCGCGTCATCCGCGAGCCGTACTTCGGTCGGCTCGGCAAGGTGACCGGGCTCCCGTCGCAGCCACAGACCGTGGACAGCGGCGCAAGGGTGCGCGTTCTGCAGGCGAAGCTCGACGACGGCCAAGAGGTCACCGTGCCCAGGGCGAACGTTGAGATCATCGCCGGATGATGAAGATCTTGGTCGTAGACGACGAAAGCACGATCCTCGAGACCGTGGAGCACAAGCTGCGCAAAGAGGGGCACACCGTCTTTACCGCCGAGAGCGCGGAAGAGGGGATGCGCGTGTACCGCCTGGTCAAGCCCGACCTCATGCTGCTCGACGTCATGCTGCCCGGGCGCTCTGGGTTCGAGTTCGCGCAGGCCGTGCGGCGGGACAGCCAAGTGCCGATCATCTTCCTCACCGCGCGCACGGCGGAGAAGGACCGCGTCGAGGGGTTAGAGCTCGGCGGCGACGACTACGTCATCAAGCCGTTCTCCCTGGCCGAGCTCGCCGCTCGCGTGAAGAGCGTGCTGCGTCGCTCCCGCTCTGGCGAGGCGCCTGCGGACGTCGTGGAGTCGGGCGACTTGCGCATTGACCCGCGCACGCACATGACGACGCTCGACGGCCGCGACGTGACGCTCTCGCCGAAGGAGTTCGCGCTGCTGCACTTCATGGCGTCGCACCCTGGACAGGTGTTCAGTCGCGACACGCTGCTCGACCGGGTGTGGGGTCAGGACGCCTACGTCTCTGTTCGCACGGTGGACGTGCACGTGCGCTGGTTGCGCGAGCATATCGAGAAGGTGCCGTCGCAGCCGGTGCGGTTACTGACCGTGCGCGGCGTCGGTTACAAGTTTGTGGCGTAAGAGCTACTCGCTCTTGTTCTTCCGCCAAACGCCTCGGTGTTCAAGAGTCGAGATCACATAGCGACTATCCGCCTGAGCCGCTGATCCTTGTCGGGACCGGACCGTTCAGTCGGACGATGCTCTTTAGCTTGAAGTCCTCAGCCTTCAGATCCTTGTCCGTCTCCAACTTTCGGTAGACACCGGTCAACGATCCGTAGTCTGAGGTCGTGCTCCATGAGAGCGGCCTGCCGGTTGATTCTACGATCGTGATTTCGAGGACGCGGCCCGTCACTGAACCATGCTCGCCGCTGACGTCCGGCAGCCTGTACTTGAGCACAACGGCGGGCTGGTCGTCCATTGTCTTCTTGGTCGCAGTCGGCACAAGCTTGAGGATCGTCGGCGCGTTGGTTACGCCGTCGAGACCGAAGAGATACGGCGCCTGGATGTGATCCCTCGGAGCGTCGAAATCCAGGCAGTTCATTCCCTCGAACTCCGTCCGAGCGACCTTGCCATCTGAGTAGTAGTTCACACCTTCGGACTCCATTTTGAGGAAGTTCGGCCGCAACACGGACAGGCGAAACGTCGTCCTGTTCCCGTTGATCGTGACTTCAAGCTCGGACACGACCGACTTGGCCTTTTTCCCAAACTCGAGCATGCGTTGGTGGTACGCCTTGGCGTCCGATTCTTGGCCCGGGTTGAGGTACAGCAGAGCGATGGTCGAAGCCAGGAGCAACATGCCGGTTGATACTGCACAAGGAACGTGGAAGTTCCGCAAACGGACGCGTTCCGCGTGTCGCTCGCCCTCCGAACGCGCTACTCGCTCTTGTGCTTGTCCGGGCCGCCAAGGACACCTTGCGACTCGCGTCGGCGGCGGCGCAGCAGCAGCGCCTCTCGCGCGAGGTCCAAGTGGTAGAGCGCGGTCGCGTTCTCCTCGCACCCAAGGTCGCGCCCCTGAAAGTTCAGGATCTTGTCCACGAGCACGTCAATCACGTCCTCCACCCGGCACCCGTTCACGCCGACCTCGCCGGGGTGGCCGTGCTGGAACGTGATGTTGATGTGCTTGGTGTTGATCTGCGCTTCGCTGCCGTCTATGTGACGGAACTTCTCCATGTTTTCGCCCATGCAAGTCCTCTCAGCGCCGATGCGCTCAGACGAGGTTACCCGCTGCGCACATTGCATTCCGGCCGGTTGCCTGCCCCGCTGTTCCCCTCTTCGCCGAAACGGGAGACGCGTCACTCGTTTCAGCGAAGCGGGGAACCCGTCACACCTCTAGAACCACGGTCAGGATCTCGAACGGGCGGTACTCGAACTTGACCGCCCCGTTGACCTCGAGCTCCTGCACCGGGTTCTCCTCCATGTCGGCGAGCCACGCCCTCTTCACGGGCATGGCGCACAACAGCTCGGCGCGGCCGCGCGAGTTGTGGCACTCGTAGGCGCGCACGACGATGCGGTCCGAGTCCTCGGCCTTCTTGACGGCCTCGACCACGACGCTGCGCGTGTCGGTGCCCACGCACGCTCCGTTGCGTGCGCCGCGCCCCTTGCTCTTTGACACGAGCGCAGCGCGCACAGGCGCGTTGAACGCGTACGAAGCCGCCACGACGTCGCTGTGCTGCACCTGGTCGTAGTGCGGCAGCAGCACATAAGAGAATCGGTGCACGCCGATGTCGCACGTCGGGTCGGGGGACTTCGGCGAGCGCAGCAGCGTCAGACGCATGACGTTGCCCTTGATGTCATGGCCGTACTTGCCGTCGTTGATGAGCGCGACGCCGTGCCCGCCCTCGCTCAGGTCCGCCCACTTTTGCGCGCACACCTCGAACTGCGCCATGTCCCACGACGTGTTGCTGTGCGTCGGGCGCTCGACGTGGCCGAACTGGATCTCGTAGGTCGCGCGCTGCGAGCTGACCGCGACCGGGAACGCGACCTTCAGCATCCTGTTCTCCTCGCGCCAGTCCACTTCAGTGTCGAACCGGATCCCCGGCGTCGGGCCGACCGAGATGCGCTGTCGGAACGTCGAAGACCCGAACTTACGCACGACCTCGACCGCCGCGCGCACCGGCCCTTCTTCGACCAGCTCGAAGCTCTCGCACTTCGTCAATTCTTGTACGGTCTCCAGGTTGTACGCCTCGACGTCCCACGCGTCCCAGAAGAGCGGGTGGTCGTCGAAGACCTGCAGCACGTTCGCGAGGGCGCCGTGGGCGACGAACTCCACCGGGTCGTCGTCGAGCGAGCGCACGCTCGTGATGTTCCCGTTCGCGTCGAACCGGACGGCGAACTCGCCGTTCTCGATCTTGCGCGGCCCGGCCTTCACCCGCGGCTGCACCGTCGGCGCGTTTCGACTGAGGTCCCCGACCACGACGGCGCCGAGGGCGCCTTCCGGGGTCTTGAACACGATCTTCCGCTCGCCGAACGCCTCGACGGCCTGCACCGGGTAGCGCTCGCCCTCGACCTCGATGCTCTTCGGCGCGCGGCCCTCCCACGGGAGCTCCGCCTGCGACGGCACCGAGCTGTTGTGGAACAGCGCGACGGGCCGCTCCATTTCGGAAGTGTCGAACTGGGAGGCGAAGCGTTCGAGCTGTGCATCAATGATCGCGCCGACGTCCTTGCGCACGCGCGCGTAGTCGCGCGCGCTCTCTTCGTAGACTTCGCGCACCGATGACCCAGGAATGATGTCGTGGAACTGGTTGAGCAGCACGGTCTTCCAGAGCGCCTCAAGTTCGCGGGCAGGGTACGCCTTCGGAAACCCGTCCGAAAAGCACGCCAGCCACTCCGCGTCGCGCAGCAGGAACTCGCACTCGCGGTTGCCGCGCTTGTTCGCCGCCTGGCTCGTGTACGTCCCGCGGTGCAGCTCGAAGTAAAGCTCGCCGCTCCAGGTCATCAGGTCGCGGCTCTCCTGTTGCGCCGTTCGGAAGAAGTCCAAGGCCGTCTTCTTGCGCTCGATCGTCGGCATGCCGGACGCGGTCCGCGCGCGTCGCAGGCGCTCGATGTGGAACTCCGTCGGCCCACCGCCGCCGTCGCCGAAACCGAACACGTACAGCGAGCGGTCGCACCGCCCGTGGTCCTTGTAGTTCTTGACGCTCTCCAGAAGGTGGCTCGGGGTGCACGTCGAACAGTAGGTGTGCGCAGGCAGAAAGTGCGTCCACACGCTCGTGCTGTCAATCCCTTTCCACCAAAAAGTGTCGTGCGGGATCTTGTTGTACTGGTTCCAGCTCAGCTTCTGCGTCATGAACGACGTGATCCCGAACCCCGCGAGTATCTGCGGGATCGCGGCGGAGTAGCCGAACACGTCCGGCAGCCACATGTCCTCCGTCGTCACGCCGAACTGTTCGCGAAAGTAGCGACGGCCGTACAGGAACTGCCGCACGAGCGACTCCCCGCCCGTGAGGTTGCAGTCCGCCTCGACCCACATGCTCCCGACGACCTCCCACTGCCCCGACTTGACCGCTCGCTTCACTCGCTCGAGCAGATCCGGGTGCTGCTGCTCCAGCCACTCGTACTGCGACGCCTGGGAGTGTGCGAACACGTGCTCGGGAAAGCGCTCGATCAGGTCGAGCTGCACCGCGGTCGTGTGCGCCATCTTGAGGCGGGTGACGGAAAGCGGCCACAGCCACGCGGTGTCGAGGTGCGCGTGCCCGACCGGGGTGATCGTGTGACCGATCGAGCCAGGGACCTCGGCCATCGCGTCGCGCAGTGCCTTGCGGCACGCCGAGATCGTCGCAGGCCGTTCGCGGTCGTACGTGTTGCACACGTCGTTCAGGCCGCGCAGTAATGCGTGGTACGGCTGGCTGTCCTCTTCCTGCGACTCGCAAAGGCTGACCGCGAACTCGCAGTCGAAGTAGAGCGGCCAGAGGTCCGCGTCGAGCGCGACGAGGAAGAAGCCGCGGAACGCCTCGGGCTTTTTGCTGCGCGGCGGCTCGGTCCCGTGGACGCGCGTCTCGGCGTTGTGTGCGTAGGTCTGCACGAGCAGGTCGAGCTTTTCGCCGCCTTCGGCGGTCGGGAGCCGGAAGGCGCAGTGGCCATGGTCGAGCCCGCCGACTTGCCTTCCGCCGGACCACACGGTCCCTTCGACCATGTCGCGCTTCTCTTGTCGGACCGTCGGTTCGCCGTACGCGATCGCGATCTCTCGGCCCTTCCATGCCGTGGGGACCTTTCCCGTCACGCGGTACCACCCCTCGCGGTACGCGGGGCCCCACTTGAAACCAGGGTGGGCCTCTTTCCACGCGCCCTCCTTTCTCGCTGTGACCTCGTTGGGAAACTCGCCGAGGCAGAACTGCGTCACCAGCGCCGCACTGTCGCTCACGAGCTTTTCGAGGAGCTCTCTTTCAACAAACTGTCGCGCGCGGTCGAACGTCGTCTTGGGGTGTTTGAGCATGGCAGGGGGCGGGCGGGGAGTTTACCAAGGTAACATCACGGCGTCGTGACCAAGGGAGAACGACTCGCGAGCGAGGCCGCGCTCTGCGCGCTCTATCTGCGCGGCGCGCCGGTCGCTGGGCGCCCGTCGCGCCGCAGGTGGCCGCTCGTCGTTGATGCGCTGTGCTCCGCGTGTCCCTCTCTGCCGTGTCTGCCCGACGTCCTTCGCGGGCGCGGACTCTACGAGGAGTCCTGCGTCCTCGCGGACGCGCACCTCATGGAGTGGGCGCTCGACGTCTGCGCTTCCTCGCGCGCGACCACCTGTCTCGACCCGCTCTACCCGCAGGGCTGGCTCGCGTCGCTCGGGTCTGGTGCGCCGCCGTGCGTCTGGGTCCGCGGCGCCTTGCCTTCTGCGCCGGCGGTCGGCGTCGTCGGCTCGCGGGTCCTGACCCCCTCCGACCGCGCGTTCGCCGTCGGCACGGCCGGCCTGGTCATGTCCTCCGGCCGCGCGCTCGTCTCTGGCGGTGCGGCGGGCGCCGACTCCGTCGCGCTGTCCGCCGCGCTCGAGCTCGGCGGTGCGGGGCGGTGCGTGGAGGTCCTCCCCTGCGGCCTCGACGCCGCGCCCGAGCGCCCGGGCGTCTGCCAGCTCTCGGTCTGCGAGCCCTGGGCTGCCTTCACCACCGGCCAGGCGATGGAGCGCAACGCCCTTATCTACTCCTTCGGCCGTCGCGCAGTGGTCGTGCGCGCGCGCCTGCGCGAGGGCGGCACATGGCACGGCGCGGCCGACGCCCTTCGCCGCCGCTTGGGCTCGGTCCTTGTCCGCTCCCTTTCGTCCGACCCGGCCTCTCGCGCACTGGTCGCGCTGGGGGCGGTGCCCGTCACGTCCCTCGCCTCGCTGATGCCCCTGCTGGACGTCCCGGTCTCACCGGCGCAGCCCGCGTTGTTCGGCTCGTCGGTGGTGCGCGCGCCTGCCGCCTCCTACGGCTAACGTACGAGCGCGCTCGGCGCGCGCAGGGCGTGCGTGACCGCGACGGCGAGGGCGTCCGCGACGTCGTCGGGCTTCGGCGGCGCGTCGAGGCCGAGCAGCTTGACGACCATGAATTCCACCTGCCGCTTCTCCGCCGCGCCGTTTCCGACCACGCTCAGCTTGACCTCGGGGGGCGAGTACTCCGTGCAAGCCAGCCCCCGCTGCGCGACGGCGAGCTGCACGACCCCCAGCGCCTTCGCGACGTCCATCGCCGTCGTCTGGTTCTTGGCGAAGAACAGCCGCTCCGTCGCGACGCAGTCGGGCTTCGCGCGATCGAGCAGCGTGACGACCTCGTCGTACAGCGCCCGCAGCCGCTCGCCGAACTCTATCCGCGGCGTCGTCACCAGCCCGTGCTCGATCGCGACCAACTGCGATCCGCGCCGCTCCACGACGCCGTAGCCGATCCGCTCGAGCCCCGGGTCAATCCCTAGCACCCTCAACTCTTCACCCCGTGAAACTCAGCGACTACACTGATCAGACCGACGATGGCTGAATTGAGCTCGCTCAACCGCTCTGCCGGTATCCAATACTCCTGACACTCGCTCGATCCTACGGTTTGCACATCGAACTCTTCAAGAAAGCTAGCCAAGACTTCAAACCGCGTGACAAACCCAGCGCCCGACTCGCGCACGTTCCAGTCCTCCGCGATCTTGGCGGCATAGTCCAGGTTGAGCACCGGGTAGAAGATCGGCTGCCCTGGCAATCGAGGGGGGAACGCCTTGAACCCGCCGTCTTCGATCAACTTCAGTTCGTCCGGCCCGACTGGCCGAAAGAGCGTCACAGTGGCGCTCACCGCTTGAACCTCCGCATAAGCTCCGACTTCGGCATCACGACCGTGATCGGGCGGCCGTGCGGGCAGAGGTATGGGTTCTCCGTCAGTGCCAGGTCCTGCAACAGACGCTCCATCTCGGCGTGCCCGAGCCGGTCGCCCGCCTTCACCGCCATCTTGCACGCGCACAGGATGAACACCTCGTCGCGCGCGGGCACCAGGCAGCCCGTCGCCGTGCCGTCGGCCAGCTCCTCCGCCATGTCGCGCAAGAGCTGCAGCGCGGTGCGACCGCGCACCGCCGCCGGCACCGAGCGCACCAAGAAGCTGTCGCCGCCGAAGCGCTCCAGCCCGAAACCGACCTCCTTCAGCTCGTCCAGTTTGTCCGCGAGCAGCTCCGCCGTCCGCCGGTCCAAGTGCAGGGTCTCCGGCTCGAGCAGCGGCTGGACCTCCACCGCGACGGACCCGCGCTGGTCGCGCAGCCGCTCGTAGATCACCCGCTCGTGCGCGACGTGCTGGTCAACGATCAGCAGCGCGGTGTCGTTCTCCGCGACGATGAACGTGTCCGCGATCTGTCCGAGCACGCGCAGCCCCTTCAGCAGGTCCGGCATCGCACGGCTCTCGACGTCGAGCGTCCCGCGCAGCTCGCCGCCCAAGGGCGACTGCACCATCATCGCGAGCTGCACCGCCGCCTGGCCGAAGTCGCCGCCCGCCAGGCGCAGCGCCTCGTTCGCGCGAGAGACCGACTCCGCGTCCGGGACCATTCCGTGCGCCAGCAGCGAAGACGTCACGGCGCGCCGGACCGCGTCGAACACTGCGCCGTCCTGGTGGAACTTCACCTCGCTCTTCGTCGGAGAGACGTTCACGTCAACCTTCGACGGGTCAATGCGCACGTCCAAGTACGCGAGCGGAAACCGCTTCTCGGGCGTCAGCGAGCGATAAGCCTGGTCCAGCGCCGCCGTCAGCGTCTTCGACCGCACCGGCCGCCCGTTCACATACAACCAGTACCAGTTTCGGTTCGGCTTCGTGTAGTGCGGCGGGCTGACGAACCCCACCACGCGCGCCGTGCCGTTGTACGCGTCTACCGGGGCGAGCGCCTTCGCCGCCTCACGGCCCCACACCTCCGACACCGCGGTCAGCGCGTCGCCGGAACCGCTCGTCTCGAGCAGCACCGACGGCCCGTGCGTCAGTCCGAACACGACGTCCGGCCGAGCGAGCGCGTATTTCGAGACCACCTCGACCACCGCCGCCACCTCCGTCTGGTCCGTCTTCAAGAACTTTAGCCGGGCGGGCGTGTTGTAGAACAGGTCCTCGACCGTCACCGTCGTGCCGCGCGGCCCGGACTCCCCGACCGCCTCTCCGACAGCCCCGCCTTCTACCGACAGCGAGTACCGCAGCCCGTCCTTCTCGCCCGTGGAGAGCGTCATCCGGGACACCGATGCTATGGAGGGCAGGGCCTCGCCGCGGAACCCGAACGTCTCGACCGACTGCAGGTCGTCAACCGACCCGATCTTGCTCGTCGCGTGCCGCTGCAGAGCAAGCCGGGCCGACACAGGATCCATCCCCAGGCCGTCGTCGGCCACCTGGATCGCCTTCCGGCCACAGTCCTCCAAGTGGACCTGGACCTTGGTCGCCCCGGCGTCAAGGGCGTTCTCGACCAGCTCCTTGACCGCCGAGGAGGGCCGCTCGACGACCTCGCCGGCCGCGATCTGGTTGACCGTGTTCGGGTCGAGTAGGCGTATCTGCCGCAAGGCGGTCTGCATTGGTAAGTATTCGAGCCGGCAAAGCCGACAATCCTCTCTAGGTACGGACGTCACGGGCCCTTGGCTTGGCCGTGGCGGCACCGCTCGTCGCTACGATGCTCGCCTTCATCGGAATCATCGCCGGAGTCATCTGCGTCCTCCTCGGATTCATTCTGCACGGGGGAGACGCGATGGTGCTGTACCAGCCCTCAGAGTTTATCATCATCTTTGGCGGCGCGTTCGGCATCTTCCTCGGCTCCAACGGCATCAAGGTCCTCAAGCAGACCATGAAGCAGACCATGGGGCTCCTCAAGCCGGAGCCCACGAAACAGCAGTACATTGACCTGCTCAAGATGCTCTACCAGCTCTTCTCCGTCGCACGAAAGGAAGGGCTGCTCGGGCTAGAGTCGCACATCGAGAACCCCGAAAAGAGCAGCATCGTCAGCAAGTACCCATCGTTCCTTGCGAACCACCACGCCAAGAGCTTTTTCGCCGACACGATGAAGGTCGTTCTCACCGGTGCGGTCGGGCCGCACGACCTCAGCGAAATGATGGAGGTGGACCTCGAGACTGCGCACGAGGAAGAGAGCCTGCCCGGAGAGTCAATGCAGAACGTCGCCGACGCCATGCCCGCGATGGGAATCGTCGCCGCCGTGCTCGGCGTCATCCAGACGATGGCCAAGATCGGCGGCGAGGCGAGCGCCATCGGCATGTCCGTCGCCGTTGCGCTCGTCGGCACGTTCCTCGGCGTCTTCGTCGCGTACGTCGTCTTCGGTCCGATCAGCCGCGCGCTGATCAACCGAGTCCGAATAGACGCCCAGTACCTCCACTGCATCCGCAACGCGCTGTTCAGCTTCGCGCGAGGCGAGTCGCCGATCACCTGCGTCGAGTTCGCGCGGCGCAACATTGACCCCAGCGTCCGGCCTGGGTTCGTCGAGCTCGAACGGGCCGTGAAGGACAAGCCCGCAGCAGCCTAGGGGCGCCAACAGATGCAAGACGGCACCCCGATCATCATCAAGCGCAGGAAGCGCCACAAGCACGCGCACCACGGCGGCGCGTGGAAGGTCGCCTACGCTGACTTCGTCACCGCGATGATGGCGTTCTTCATGGTCATGTGGATCATGTCGCTCAGCGACAAGGACAGGCAGCTCGTGCAGGCCTACTTCCAGGACCCCGTCGGGTTCAGCAAGAACCCGCCCAAGAGCGACCCCAGCATCCGACCGCCCGCCCCGCCAAGCAACGACCCGGGACAGACCGACTCCGGCAACGCGGAGATCGAAGAGGCCCAGAGGGCGCAGGCAGAGGCCCAAGCCGTCATGGAGCAGATCGAACAAACGATCCAGCATGACGCCGCGCTGAAAGAATTGCTCGAGCAGAACGCGATCGAGACCAAGATCACGCCCGAAGGGCTGCAGATCGAACTGATCGAGAGCGACATGAACGGTGAGGTCTTCTTCAAGGTCGGGTCCGCCGAAGTCCAACCCAGGGCGCGAGAGGTCATGGCGCACATCGCACCCGTCCTCGCCAAGGCCGCCAGGCCGATCGTCGTCGAGGGCCACACCGACGCACGACCGCTCAACCGCGGCTTCTACGACAACTACAACCTCTCCTGCGACCGCGCGCACGCCGTCCGCAGGCTGCTACAGATGGGCGGCGTCGCCGAGTCGCAGATCCAAGCGATCAAGGGGTACGCCGCTCAGATGCCGCGCGTCCCAGACGACCCGATGCACTTCAGCAACCGGCGCGTGACAATCCTGCTCCCGTTCGGGTTCGAAATGCCCCGTCGCATCGAAGAGCTACCCAACAGCCGCCTCAACGACACCATCCAAGGCGTCTTCCGCGACCCGTTCAGAGACTGACCCTCAGCCCTCGGCCCTCTACCCCGCGCTCCGTCGCCGCCACAGCTCGATCCCAGGCTTCATCTCTTCGTCGAACAGCTTGAAGCTCGGCTCCGCCCTCATCGCCACCAGGAACTCCGCGATGTACCCCGCCTGCTGTGGGCTGAAGAGCGCGCACGTCGTCTTGTCGAACGTGTCGAAGTTCCCAAGCGGGCACAGCGCGTACATCGCGTACGTCGCCGACTCGCCCTCTGGCTCCGCCGCCGCCGCGCAGATGAAGGCCGGAACGTAGTACACGAACGCCGGCACGGAGAGAGCGACGATGTCCTTGGCGCGCTCCTCCAGCACGCTCTGCGGCAGCGACGGCCAGTCGCGCCCGAGCAGCACGTGCTCCATCAGCCCCGCGTCCGCGTGAACCTCCCGGGCCAGGTCACCCAGCACCTGGCTCGGTGGGTCCGCGGCAGGAAAGGCGGCCAGCGCCCTCGCACGAAAGTCGGCTGCGTCCATGGAGCGAACGTTACCCGGCCTTGCGGCCTGTTGCCTGCTTCGCTGTGACGGGTGACGGGTCTCAAGTTTCTCGTATCCCGTTACAGCGTCAGCCCGTCTCAGCGAAGCGGGCAACAGCGCAGCGGGCAACCCCGCCCCCGTCACAGCGAAGCGGGCAACAGCGAAGCGGGTCTCCCGTCACAGCGCAGCGGGCAACTGCGCAGCGGGCAACCCCCCTACTCCTGCGCGATGGCCGCAGGCGAGACCGGCCCGTGCGTGCTCCAGCTCTTCCAATAGGCAGGGTCCTCGATCGCGACCGCCTCGGCGGTCAGCCACAGCGGGTGGAACGTGTCCATCATCACCACCACCTCCTCGGTGGACTTCTGCCCGAGCGTCGCCTCCGGCACGCCCGGCTGCGGACCGTGCGGGATCCCCAGCGGGTGCACGGTGATCGAGCCCTCGTCGATCCCCTTGCGCGCCTTGTACTTGCTGTTCACGTAGTACATGATCTCGTCGCTGTCCACGTTGGAGTGGTTGTAAGGCACGACGATCGCCTCCGGGTCCCAATCGAGCATCCGCGGGCAGAACGAGCACAGCACGAAGTTGTGGCCCGCGAAAGTCTGGTGCGCGGGCGGCGGCATGTGGCTGCGGCCGGTGATCGGCTGGAAGTCCATGATGTTGAACGCCATCGGATAGATGAAGCCGTCCCAACCGACGATGTCGAACGGGTGGTACGGGTAGGTGTACAGCGTCTTGCGCTGGCGCGCCTTGACCACCACCTCGAAGTCCCCCTTCTCCTCGTGGGTCTTCAGCTCGTGCGGCGGCCGGAAGTCGCGCTCGGTGTAGGGCGCGTGTTCGAGCATCTGCCCGTACTCGTTGCGGTAGCGGCGCGGGATGGTGACCGGCCCGTGGCTCTCGATCGCCAGCATCCGCACCGGCAGCTTGTCGAACCTGATGCGCCAGATCGTGCCGCGCGGGATCACGAGGTAGTCGCCCTCGCGGACCTCGACGTCGCCCCACATCGTTTCCAGCGTGCCCGTGCCGTCGTGCACGAACAGCACCTCGTCGGCCTCGGCGTTCTTGTAGTACCGCTCCATCTGCTCGGCGGCGACGACCTGGTTCCAGATCGCGTCGTTGTTGCCCATCAGCGGGACGCGGCCGGTGACGGCGTCGCCCTTGGGCTCCATGTCCTGTGTGCGCAGGTGGCGGTGGCGCAGCGGCTCGGCGGTGAGGTACGTCGGCTTGCTCTCGCCCATGTCCTCCCACGACTTGCACTCGGTCGGCAGGTTGATGTGGTACATCGTGGACATCGGGCCGTCGAACCCGATCGTGCTGAACAGCTGCTCGGCGTAGAGCGAGCCGTCGGGCTGCCGGAACTGGATGTGCTTCTTCCGCGGGAGCTTGCCGAGCCGTACGTACCTGAACATCTGGCCCTATTCTACTTGCCTGTCCCCAAGCCTCCGGTCTCCACACCGGCGAACCAATTGGCTAACGTCGGGGTGGACCTGCTCGAATCCACGCCTATAATGAAGCCGAAAGGTGTCGAGATGAAGTGGATCGTCCTGGCCGTCGTCGTCGTCGTGCTGCTCGGGATCGCCGGGGCGTTCTATGTCGCGCTCCAGGTCCAAAGCCGCGCCTACGACCCGTACGACCCGTACGCCTCGACCTATTACCCGGGCGGCTCTTACCCGGGCGCCACTGGCACCGGCCCCGAGTGGGACAAGTACCGCGATGCCCAGGCTAAGGGCGTGGCCGGCTACGCCGACATGCAGGCATTGATGGCCTCGACCGAGGACGAGGTCGCCATGTTCGCCTCGCACTCCCTCGCCGACTCCGGGTCTGAGGAGGCGTTCGGGCTCCTGTACGAGAAGCTCCCCAGTGTCAGCGCGCACGTCAAGAACTCATTCCGAACCGGCTCCTTCACCGGCCCTGTCTACAAACACGCCGCGAAGACCGTGCTGGAGGGCCCCGACACCGAGAAGGACGGTGCGCTGCTCTTCCTCAAGCTCCCGTACAGCGCGATGTCGCTAAACCAAACTCTCAGGGACGAGGTCTTCGGCACCCTGGTCCAGGCCGTACCGGGCGCCGACGGGCAGTTCGCCAGCGACCTCGCCTTCGCGATCGGCCTGTACGAGCCCACATCGGCCCAACCGCTCGTGGACCTGCTCGCGCACAAGGACGCCCAAGTCCGGGAGACCGCCGTCACCGCCCTCGGCAAGCTCGAGCGCCATGACGCGCTCGCCGAGGTCCAAAAGCTCAAGTCCGACTCGAACTCCGACGTCAGGACCGCCGCCGCCACAGCCGAGGGCACGATCCAGTCCGCCGTCGCCTACACTCCGCGCACCTACTCGGCCTACGGTGGGCCGGAGCAGGAGTCCGAGGCGCAGAAAGCCGCCCGAAAGGGCGCCCGGGAACGCCTTGGTATGCCGTAGGCCGCACGAAAACAGCCCAGGCACCCTAAAGATCCTGGGGAAACCTGCCGTTATACACATCAGAGACGATAGGTCTGGCCAGATACAGGGCACGACGGAGGCGACTCCGATCTCGCAAAGCCACGGGTCTCACGAAGACAGCCGGGTTGCCTGAGCAAGGCCGTTCGCAAGAAGGTCTATCGTGAGAATCTCTAACGAACAACTGCAAAAGGTCGCCGACTCCGGCGGCTCGATCACTCCAGACTCTGCGCTCGTTGACGCCGCCGTCATCAAGCTCACCGACAAGGCCCTCATCGAGGAGATCACCCACAAAGTGGCAGACATGCCCGACCGGGACGACCTCGTCGCCGAACTCAAGGCCCGCGTCGAGGCCGGCGACTACAACCCCACCGGCGAGGAGATCGCCGACGCTATGGTCCGAAGGGCCATCGCCGACCAGGTGCGCTGAGCGGGTGACGGGAGGTCCCTTCCACCTCCCCGTCTCCCGTCTCCCGTCACCCGTCACCCGTCTCCCGTCACCCGTCTCCCGACTCCCGTCACCCGTTTCCCCCTTCCTCGCTCCCTTCCCACCCCCCGCCCCGTCCCTTCAGCTAGGCGACATGGAGGTCGGAAAAATGGCGGACATCTGCGGCAACCTGTGGGAGTACAACCTGGCCCGAGTCGTCGTCATTGACGTCTCAGACGACTACCGCCTCATGCAGCCGCCCATGCCTTCGGAGTGCTACCCCGTACTCAAGGAGGTCTGGCTCCCTACGTACCAGGTCGTCCAGAACGTCACCAAAGGCGCACTGGTGGACGGCTACCTCTATGACTGGCACGAGTCCCCAATCGAGGCCTTTGGGACCTGGTACGTCGGCATGGTCCACTCAGCCCTCCTCGCCAAGTCCGAAATGACCGGCTAGCCTCGCTCTATTCGCGCGTCCCGCCCTCCCCGCCGGCACCCGCCGACGCCGTTCTTCGAACAACCCAAGACCTGTCGCCCCTAGCCTCCGCCACGGCGATCCCGGGGGTTGCTCCCTCGGCTGAGCGTCATGTCCAAGCGGACGGGCTGCGACAGCGAGACCGACGCCAGATAGTCCACGCGGTACGCCAGCACCTTGGCCAGCGCCCACTCGTACTTCGCCGCCTCCTTCAGGTCGGTGATCCCGGTCTGCGAAACCAGGTCGTACAAGTACTCCTCGAGCGGCTCGAGCTTGCCGGTGTTGACCTTGCGGTCCATCAGCGTCGCCATCCCCGCCTCACTGCGGAAGATGTCCTTGACCTTGCACGTCAGCTTCTTCCCGCCGAACTCGACCGTCACGTCGTCCTCGGCCGGATAGTAGAGGTCGCGCGCGACCTGGAGCTGGCAGACGTTGAACGCGTCGCTCACCTGCCCCGCGCGCTGGAACACCGCGATCAGCCGCTTGTCGAAGATGATCCGCTGGTTCGCGTCCGGCCCGACGAGCTCCATGCCCGTCACCGGGTCCACGACGACCAGCTGGCCCTGCTCGGTCACGTCCACGCCAAAGCGCCGGAAGTCGGCGTAGAACCGGAACCCGTGGTCGCGCTTCATCCGCAGCAGCACCTGACCGAGCGAACCGCCGCCCGGGGTGAGCGAGGCGAACTGGATGAAACCGACCGAGACAAAGCCCGTGTCGTAGGTGTTGACGGAGTCGAACCCGCCCTCGAGCAGCGAGACAGAAGCGAACACGCGCTGCTGGTCCTCGGTGATCGCGGCCTGTTCGAAGAGCTGCCGGACGTACTCGCTCCCGCGGTCGGCGACCTTCGTCCCGCCGCTGCGCACGCCCTTCTCGAACCGGAAGTAGGCGTACTTGTGAGGCACCGTGACGTGGTCCTCGTAGCTCAGCTCAGCGTCTGGAAAAGTGACCCTGTGCGAAAACGGAACCGCAGGCTCGTAAAAGACGGGCGGCAAAGGCAGCGCGGCGGCGAGGTCCTCGGGCACCGGCCCGGGGTCCGGCGGCATCGGCGTCTTGGGCTCTGGGGCCACAGCGTTCGACTCCTGCGCGTTGCGCTTGGCTGACTCTTGCTCGGCGAGCCACTTGTCGAGCTGCACGCGAGCCTCGACCCAAGCGTCCCACAGCTTCTGCTGTTCGGTGAGCGCCTCCGGCTGACGTGTCGGGACGACCTTGCCGTCGGACCGCAGGCGGTAGAGCTCTCTGATCCAGGTCGAGCCGGCGGACGTGTACCGCGCCACCCAGCGCCCGGTGCCCTTCTTGTCGCCCGCGGGCACGGCCTCGTACCTCCCCGGCTGGGCCCAGTACTCGAGGATCGCCGCACGCTCTTCCGACGAAAACAGCGGCGCCTGCGTCGCCGGGGCTTGAGCGACGAAGGCGAGGACCGCGAGTCCGCAGGTGCGAGACAGATCCATGCGTCTGCGGTTAGTTTACTTTGACGGGGGTTCGAGTTGGTTCGGGAGTTCGGGTTGGTTCGGAAGTTCGGGAGTTCGGGAAGTCCCGAGTCACGAGTCCGGAATCAAGAGTCGAAAGCCGAGAGTCGAAAGTGGAGAGTTCCGAGGCCCAATTCCCGCCGACCCCGCCGATCCCGCTGACCCCGCCGATCCCGCCGATCCCGCCGTCCCGCCCTACCCGCGCATCGCGAACTTGATCCGGTTCATCGCGCGCTCGAGCTCGGCGGCGGCCTCATGCGAGGTGACCCCCGTCTCTTCGCCGCGCAGGGAGCGGCGGGCCTCTTCGAGCGCGCGCTCCGCGCGGGCGATGTCAATGTCCGAGGCCCGCTCCGCGGTGTCGGCCAGGATGATCGCCGATCCGCCGCCGACCTCGAGGAACCCGCCGCTGATCGAGACGAAGTGCCGCTGCCCGTCGGCGTCAATGAACTCCACGACCCCCGTCTTCAGGGCGACGATCGATGGCTCGTGGTCCGACAGCACGCCGAGGTACCCGTTCACGCCTGGCACGATCGCGGACTGCACCATGTCTTCGAACACGGTGCGGTCCGGGGCGACCACCGAGAGCTTGAACGGCTTCGACATCAGACCGCCTGGAGCTTCTTCGCCTTCTCCTGAACGTCGTCCAGGCCGCCGCAATAGAGGAACGCCTGCTCCGGAATGTGGTCGAGGTTGCCGGCGACCAGCTCCTTGAACGCCGACACCGTCTCGTCAACCGTGACGAAGCGGCCGGGGTTGCCGGTGAACTGTTCGGCGACGAAGTTCGGCTGCGATAGGAACCGCTCGATCTTTCTGGCGCGCCCGACGACCGTCTTGTCGTCGTCCGAGAGCTCGTCAATTCCGAGGATCGCGATGATGTCCTGCAGCTCCTTGTACCGCTGCAAAATCTGCTGCACCTGGCTCGCGACCTGGTAGTGGTCCTGACCGACGATGCGCGGAGCGAGGTTCTTTGACGTCGAGGCGAGCGGGTCCACGGCCGGGTACAGGCCCTTTGAAGCGATCGCTCGCTCAAGATAGACGTAAGCGTCCAAGTGGCTGAACGTCGTCGCAGGCGCGGGGTCCGTCGGGTCGTCGGCAGGCACGTAGATCGCCTGCACCGACGTGACCGAGCCCTTGTTGGTCGAGGTGATTCGCTCCTGCAGGAAGCCCATCTCCGTCGCCAGCGTCGGCTGGTAGCCGACCGCAGACGGCATGCGCCCCAGCAGCGCGGAGACCTCGGAACCCGCCTGCACGAACCTAAAGATGTTGTCCACGAACACGAGCACGTCCGTGCCCACCTCGTCGCGGAAGTACTCGGCCATCGTCAGCGCCGTCAAAGCCACGCGCAGGCGCGCGCCCGGCGGCTCGTTCATCTGCCCGAACACCATCGCGGTCTTGTCGAGCACCGCCTTCTCCACGCCGTCCACGTCCTTGAACTTCGCGTGCTGCATTTCGAGCCACAGGTCGTTCCCCTCGCGGGTGCGCTCGCCGACGCCGGCGAACACCGACACGCCCGATGCCTCGACCGCGATGTTGCGGATCAGCTCTTGGATGAGGACCGTCTTGCCCAGGCCCGCACCGCCGAAGAGCCCGATCTTGCCGCCCTTGTTGAACGGCACGAGCAGGTCTACGACCTTCAGGCCGGTCTGGAGGAGCTCGACCTTCACGCTCTGGTCGGTGAACGGTGGCGGCTGGCGGTGGATGCTCGACCGCTTGGTCGCGTTGACCGGGCCGCGCTCGTCTATCGGGTCGCCGAGTAGGTTGAACACGCGCCCGAGGGTGGCCTCGCCGACGGGGACCGTGATCGGCCCGCCCGTGTCCTCGGCCGGCATCCCGCGCACGAGCCCGTCCGTGGTGGCGAGCGCGACGGTGCGGACCATGTCGTCGCCCAGGTGCTGCGCGACCTCGCACGTGAGGTCAATGCCCCGGTCGGCGACCTGGATCTTGATCGCGTTGTTGATTTCGGGAAGGGCGTCGGTGTTGAACCTGACGTCCACGACCGGCCCCATGACCTGCACGACTGTGCCAACGTTCGGCATATCTGAAACGGTTCCTCCAAGCAGCCCGGACAAACCGCCCGAGCCGGGGCCGATTCTACCTTTGGGCAAGTTCGACGCTGGGACGCTTCGCAGACCGTGTTGCAGGGGCGGTCCGGCCCATTACCCGCCCGCTCCACAACCGAACCAGGGGGGCTCCTGTATAATGTCTTGGTTCAAACGCCCCCAGCGTCGGGGGCGTGGGCGACGCCGATGTTTAAACGCTTCTTCAACTGGATCAAGGCCCTGTTCAACAGGACGATGGACAACCTTGAAGACCCGGACCTGATGCTCGACCAGGCCCGCCGGGACATGCAGGAGGCGCTCGTCCAGAACCGCGAGAAGGCGGTCCAGGCGATCACCCAGAAGAACCGCCTGCAGCAGATGCTCGACGAGCAGGACAAGAAGGCCGTCCAGCTCGAGTCGCAGGCCTCGATGGCGCTGCAACAGGGCAACCGCGACCTCGCCCGGCAGTTCCTGCGCGAGAAGGCCAACGTGGACGCCACCGTCACGACCCTGCGCTCCACCCTGGCTCAGGCCGTCGAGACGGTCGAGGCCGTCAAGGCCGCGATCAAGCGCCAGGAGACCGAGGTCCGAAAGAAGACCGCCGACGCGCTCATGCTCAAGGCGCAGTGGAAGCAGGCGCAGATCCAGACTTCGATCAGCAAGGCCCTCGAGGGGCTCACGTTCGAGAGCGAGTACGAGTCCTCCTTCGCCGCCGCGCGAGAGAAGATCCACGACAAGCAGGCCGAGGCCGCTGCGCGGTCCGAGATGATGGCCGGCTCGCTCCAAGGCAAGATGATGCAGATGGAGGACCAGGCGATGGACTACGCCGCCGAGTCCGAGCTGCGCAAGCTCGAAGAGAAGCTCGGGCTGTCCTCGCCGGGCGAGGTCGCCGCAAAAGAGCCCGCCGCAAAGGTGGACGACATCGAAGCGGAGCTGGAAAAGCTCGAAGACCGCCTCAACAACTCGTAGCCTCCGAGGCGCCTCGGTCATACTGAGTGAAGCCGCAGGGGGCTGCCGTGCTGCTCACCCTACTTCTCTGGACCGCCGCCGCGCCGCAAGAGGCGCCGCTTACGCTCGCGCTCCGCGCCACGCGTCTCGAAAGGGCCGTGCCGGCGCTTGCTGAACAGACAGGGCTCGACCTGAAAGTGGACGCCGGGATCAAGGACCTGGTCGTCCTCGTCAAGGTCCGCTCCCGCCCTGCAATGTCCGTGCTTCGGCTTGTCGCGGAGCAAGTGAACGCATCGTGGGTGGAAAAGGAAGACGGCTCGCTTCTACTTGTCCGACGGCCCGAGGACGCGGCAGTCAGAGAAGCTCAACAGCGCGCGCTCGAGCGACAGGGGATCGAGGCGTTCAAGAAGCGATTGGGTGCTGAAATCGGCGACGGCGCCTTCACCGTCCAAGACGTCGAGAAATTCGTCGCCGCGCTGGAAGCGGTCAGCAAGCCGCCCACTGACGGCGGCGGGCTGAGCCTCGATGGGCCGCGCCTCGCGAGTCCCGCGAGCTCACTTGCCAAGCACCTCCTGCTGACGATTGGAACCGACGACCTCCTGCGTATGCGTCCTGGGCAAGAAATGGTCGTGTCCGCGAGTCCGAACCGTCGGCAGACCAAAGCGAACGCTGCGACAGTCTCCGCGTTCGACCAGTTCTGGAAGAACGTCCGCGTTTTCGTAGACCACAAGTCCGCGCTGATCGGAGACCGCCGCGGCTCCGGTATAGACCGGAATGTTGTCCAGCTCGAAATGCCCTCGAGCGGCAAGGGGAAGACGCTCGTGAGCGTCCGTCGCTGGAACAACACGATCTCGACCTCGGTACGCGTCTATACCGCTAACGGCGAGAGGTTCACCGACGGGTTCGTCCTTGGAGAGAGCGTCCTTCCTCCGAGGAAGTTGCCCGCGCGGCTGACCGCGATCGAGCGGACTAAGTTCGCTCTCTCGCCTGAGTCGGCGCTGGTGCAGAAGTTCAACTCCGGAACGCTCGTCCTCGACGGCGACTTTGCGGAGGACAGCGAAGAAGCCCGCCTGCTCAGCCTTCTGAGAGAGCCGGAACTGCGCGACCCGCTGAGCTTCCTCGTCACGGACATGTTCTTCGCGTGGGCGGACGCGCTCGACCTCGATCTGGTCGCCCACCTGCCGCAGCTCTTCGAGAGGTTCGTGGCGTTTCGGGAAACGGAGCCCGACCTCGCGCGCCTCTTGACCGAACTCGATCGGATGCGTTCAATCTCAGTCGAAGAGCGCGACGGCGTCATGCTCGTGCGCCCTGTCACCGAAGCTCTGAGCTATCTCAACGACGGGTACGCCGAGCGTCTCGGACGGCTGAACCGCGGACTCGCGAAGTTCGAAGACCGGCTCGACGCCACGGCGCAGTACCTGGCCGAAACCTTTAAGGCGACTGGCGAACCTGGCCACGCCCAGTGGGAGCTTATGAAGTGGCACAGCGCCGGAGTGATCCCTCAGGACTGGCACCAGCAGGGCCTCTATTTCCTTACCCTGTGGCACGAACTGGCACCTGCAGTGCGCGCTGCCTTGCTCGACGGCGCAACGGTCGCGACGCGCGACCTCACTTCTGCCGCGCGCAAGGCCATGGACAAGGTCGTCGGCGAGTGGGCTTGGTCGTCGGTGTCGGTGCCAGAGCAGCAACTGGCGATGGAGCCAACCGAGCACTTTCCGTTCGGCGTCCCCCTCGAGACCAAGATCGTGGGCGAGAAAGGGTCGGACGTCATGATCACGACTGTGATTGACGTGAAGTTTTTTGACGGGATCCGCAGCCTGTCGCATGACAAGAGCCTGCGGGCAGTCGCAGACGCGTTGAAGCAGCCTGACGTGAGTGAGTACCATCCGGCACTGTACACACTGAGCCTCGCGAAGCGGCTCTACGCGACGCGCGTCCAGACCATGACACTGACGTTCGTCGCGCCGGACGGATCGAGCGCCCAATTGAAGCTCTCGGTCCCGCTCGAACGGGCGCAACCAACCAGCCTAACTGCGAAAGAACTGGTCGAGAAGTACTTCGGTGGCAATTAGCCCCGGGCCGGAGCACTGGCCGAAAGCGTGCCCCGGTCTGGCCACGACTAAAGAGGTAGCGCCTCGCCGCTCTGAGACAAGTGGCAGACCGGGTCTCTCTCAGACACCGATCGAGTGCTCTGTCTCCGCGAACGACTTCACGAACGGGTAGACCTCGGGGACGGTCCCGAGCCCGCTCGTCGCACTCTCGTCCTTGATCGTGAACGGTCGTCCGGTGAAGGGGTCGAGGACCAAGAGCGCACCGTCCCTCTTCCCCGCCGCGATCAGTAGCTCGATCTTCAGCAGCGCCTCCTTCGCGTCCGCGACGAACGCGCCCTGCACGTGGCTGGACCAACTTGTGCGCTCTTCGTGCAACAGCGCGAGCCCGACCGGGTTCTCCGTCGTGTCAAGCAGCGCCTTCACGTCCGCGATCTTCGAGACCTGCGACGCGTCATCGCTCAAAAGCAGCTCGAGCAGAGCGGTCCACGGCGCGTGCGCGACCGCGACGCCGTCCAGCGTCGCCTGCGCGCTCGGCCAGTCCTTGTCCATCGCGTCGCGCAGGCTCTTGAGCGCCCCCGCGCCGGCGTCGGCGGTAAGCTCCGGGCTGAACGCGCGCCGGTGGCGGTGCAGGAGCCGCGCGACGAGCTGCGTCTGTTCATCGGTCTGCTCTTCGAAGAGGGCCGCGCACACGACGTCCGCCGGGTCCTCGGTCGCGCTCGCGGTCGCGACCTCGGGGACGACCTCGTCGAGGAACCGCGCGTGCAGCACGCGCACGAGCGCGCCGCGGTGGACGGACCCGCCAAGCCGCTCCGCGACGGCGGCAAGCGTCTCCTTGAAGCGGCGGCCCCAGCCCTCGATGCGCACAATGGACCTCACTTCCTCAAGGAAGTAGAGCCGCGCGGCCTCGGCCTGCTGAAGTTGTTCGAACGTCTGAGCGGTCGCGATCGCGCTCTTCGTCTCCTCGTCCGCCACGACGAACCGCGCAAGCGCGTTCTCCGGTACGTTCAGCGCGATCCAGCACTGGATCGCGAGCGCGTGCAGCCTTGCGCGCTCGAGCAGCGCGTCCGAAGTTTCGCCGTTCGTGCCCGCAAGCGCGCGCTCCAGCGCCTCGACGTCCGAGCGGTCCCATGCCTTGTCCTGGTAGATGTCGTGCGAACCCGGACTGGAGGCTTCGATGTCCGCGACGCCCGGGCCCAACGGCTCGAGCGCAGGCACGACGAGGCCTTTCGCAGACCACTCGACCGCCTCCGGGCGTGGCCCGAGCGCGCCTTCCGCCCTCAAAGCAAGCTCCGCCGCCGTCACCTCGCCGTACCGCGCGATGTCGGGCTCGGCGCACGCGGACCAGAACAGCAGCGCCCCCAGCGCGGCGGCGATGAACACGGCAGGGCCCCATTTCTTCACGCTCGCCCGATTGTACGCCCCTCCCGACGCCCGCACACCGCGGCAGACCGCCCGACTGCCGCAGACCCCCTCACGAGCCCTGCCCGCATCCGACCCCGATAGGGGTCAAAGAAGCTAGCCGGGGGTCGAGTCCCGACGAAGTCGTGGACGACACCCCCGGTAGGGCGCACACAAGAATGGACCGACCCCGGCAGGGGTCGCACAATCTACCTCGGCCCGGGCTTCTAGGGCGGTTGGCGAGGAGCGGATAAGTGACGACGCTGTGTGCCACTGTTGTTCGGCACGACGAACTCAGGCTAGGAAGGAGCAGAGACTCGCCGAACAGCAGTGCGCCTGCGATACACTTAAGGGAGTGGAAGCAAAGTTTGTCCCAGGTCTGACGGCACGCCGCACTGCTGTTCCGGCGGAAGCGCGCGGTCGTCTCACCTTTACGCCACACGCGCAGGTCGCACACAACCGCGCCGGAACAACAGTGGCACACGCTCTTGCACCTTCATCCCCTGCCACCCGCCGTCTTCGTGGCATTCATGAGATTATGGGGATACAATGAGTGCCCCTCCGCGCACAACGCCTCAACTTGATTCTCGCAGGAGTTGACAGCAATGTGCTTACCCATAAGAACAACTACACGATCTGTATGGATTGCGTTAACAGTCGTTTCGCTTTTTATTGTAGGTCTCTTGTACCTAGACCACTTGAAGCATCTGGACAACTTGAATCGCCGTGAGTACAGGCGGTTCAATGCGGTATGTGACAAAGTCCAAGAAGGAGTGTTACGCAGGAGCCAACTTGTGGCTGCTCTGGGCGATCCAGAGGACATAGTGGATCCTCAGTCTGATGCCTGGGGAAACTGGATTGGGCATTTCAATATAGAACGTCGCAGATGGAACAGAATCGACGAAAAATGCTCTCGTGTCCTGGTGTATACTGTGGATGTGGATAAACACGGTTGCGTTTTCAATTGTGGGCATACATGTCTATTTGCGTTTGGGCTTGATGATTCCGATCTCGTAATCTCTTTTTCAGTAACTTGGGAATAAGGATATCTCGAATGCGAGATCGGCGGAAGACCGGGGCACTTCAAGCGGGTGGCAGGTCTAGTACCTGCCACCCGCTTTCCTTAAGTTCTGGATCAAGTCCGCGCATCGGGCGCAGGCTAGGACGTCGAGTGGACGTACAGCGCCAATGGCTGGCCGGTCAGCCTCATCCTAAGGACGAGAGCGGCGGGTGGCCTTGGTGTGACGACGGAGTGTGCCACTGTTGTTCGGCACGATGAATTCGAGGCAAGAGCGCGCTGACATGCCGGACGGCGGTGCGATTGCGATAGACTTAGGGGGTGGAAGCGAAGTCTGGCCCAGGTCTGGCGGCACGCCGTACAGCCGTTCCGGCGGAAGCGCGCGGTCGTCTCGCCTTTGGGCCATGCCCGCCACGCACACGCAAGCGCGCCGGAATCCCGACTCACATCGGGATGGCACACTCGCCCCACCAACACTCCCCTGCCCCCGCCGGGATGTGAGGTTCGGTGACTATGAAAGACAGTAAATTATCCCGACGCTTAGCATTATTGACCATCGTAGCAATAATCGCGATTATGGTTGCTGCGATTGCCACATCAGGACAGGATAATCCTAGCCAGTCCGGTGAGGGCGATGCGATCAGCAAGCATCTCTTCGTAGGTTTTTCGACTCTGCGAGTAGAAGACGTGCTCGCCATAGATGGGAAAACCTCGGAGTCTAAAGGAGCGTTTGCGGTTCTACTAAGGTCAGGCGAGACGTTTGACAGCACAGTTGGTAAACTCAGCAAGGAACTGCAAGGCTTCGTCGTAACAACGCGCCCCAATCATGTCATGATGAGTGGTTCGATAGGGAACAGCCGAGTCACTTTACAGGTAGTGAAGGCGACACCCGATGAAGAGTCGATTGAGAACGTAAAGTCGACTGACTCAACGGAGTTTGTTGTAAAAGTTCTCATCACGTATCGGACTGGTGCAAGGACTGAGTGAGAAGCGAGTGTGCCATCCCGATTTGCATCGGGATTCGGCACGACGAACCCTGGCCCGGAAGGCGGAGAGACTTGCCGAACAGCAGTGCGCTTGCGATAGACTTAGGGGGTGGAAGCGAAGTCTCGCCCAGGTCCGACGGGACGCCGCACGGCTGTACCGGCGGGAGCGCGCGGTCGTGTCACCTTTGTGCCACGCCCGCCACGCACACGCATCCGCGCCGGAATCCCGACTCACATCGGGATGGCACACTCGCCCCACCATCACTCCGCTGCCACCCGCCCGCTAGGTAGACAGCTGGGAATGAGCAAGACCGCCCCCCATCCGGGATAGGCTATGGAGAGGAAGAAAGTGATGACATGCATATTGGCTCTCATGCTGGCAGGATCTGCTCAGCCAGCGATCCCGTCTGCTCAGAGGATTGAGTGGTCCTCTTCCGCGTACCGAGACGCCAGCGACACGCGGCTGACCATCGGGGTTGAGACGCGCGGCAATCGGTCGGAACTGACTATGGCAGTTGAACAGGACTACCCTAATGGCTGGGCTCCTGTAGCCAAGTTGACCAGGACTTGGGACTATGACCAGAACACAGGAATCTTTTGGAGAGCTGATCCCATCCGCGTTGCAGGCTGCCTAGGTCCGCAGGTGTTGGTCATGTATGGACCTGGCAACTCGTCGGTCTACGAAGTCTACACGGTGGACGACCGATGGAGCATCGGCGCAACTATCAATCGTACGTTTCACTACAACACGCAGGACGACGCGTCTATCAAGTGGAAGACGAAGAACGGTGAGCTGGTTGAAATCGAGTTGTTCTCCGAAAAGGCTATGCCGGAAGAGGAGTGGGCCAGCCATCCGAAGAAGGGCGGCAAGACATGGGTCGCGCACCGCGTCTACAACTGGGACAACGCTAACTCGACGTGGAAACTCATGAAAGACGAGCAAATGTATCATGACCTTGACAACGAGACGATGAAGAACTCCATTAGCCACGACACGAGCGTCTGGTTCACCTACAAGGGCAGGTAGGACACGAGCCCGAAGCAGCCTTGATCGGTCGCTCCGGGCCAGCCTCGTTCGTTGTGGCGACACGCAATTCAGACAGGAGTAAGACAAATGCGACATGACGATCTTCAACTGTTCTTTCACTTTTGGCCTTGGACATACGTCTTTCCGGCTTGTACGATTCTGGGCTCATTTGGGTACCTGTCTCTCAGGAAGAAGCAGAGCCTGAAGCCGCTCGCATCCCTTTCTCTCGCTCTTGGCATCGCCGGTCTGATCGTCATGCTCTACCTCGTTACCTTCGCTAAGAACCACGTGGGTGCGAAAGTTGCGCGTGACCGTGCGATTGAAAGGTCGCAGAAGTGAAGTAGGCTGGTGGCCGCGGTGTCCTCTGCCGCCCGCTTTTGTTCAACCTTCAGCTTCGGCTACGACGGGAACCTGACCGGGACAGGGCACCGGGCGAAGCTCACGCTTCGCTTTTCCGCCACGGTCCGTTGGACGTAGAAGGAAAGCAGACGCCCTGAGGCAGAATACACCCGCAGATGCCCCCACTCAAGCTGCCAGACAAGGTCGCAGAACGGCTCAAGTCCGTCCCCAAGCAGCCCGGTTGCTACATCTACCGGGACGAGGACGGCGGCGTGCTGTACGTCGGCAAGGCCGTGGACCTGCGGTCCCGCGTACGCAGCTACTTCCGAAAGAGCGCCGTCCACGGCACGCGGATCGAGCGCATGGTGAACAAGGTCCGCGACATCGAGACGATCGTCGTGGACAGCGAGCTCGAGGCGCTCGTGCTCGAGTGCAACCTCATCAAGGAGCACCGGCCGCCGTACAACGTGCTCCTGCGCGACGACAAGAGCTACCCGTTCATCGTCGTCACCAAAGAGCCGTTCCCTCGGGTTCTCTTCACGCGCAACCCGCGAAAGGGCAGCGGCAAGACCTTCGGCCCGTACACGAGCGCGTACTCGGTCCGCGAGACCCTGCAACTGCTGCACAAGGTCTTCCCCCTCATCCCGTGCGGCAAGAGCTGGAGCGGAAATCCCGAGCAGAAGCCGTGCCTCTACTTCCACCTGGGGCAGTGCCTCGCGCCGTGCGCCGGGCTCGCCTCGCGCGAGGAGTACTCCGGAGTCGTCAAACAAGTGACCGACTTCCTCGAAGGCCGAGAGGCCGGCGTGATCGAGGGGCTACAAAAAGAAATGGAGGCGGCGTCCGAAGCGACGGACTTCGAAAAGGCGGCCGCGCTGCGCGACCGCATCGCCTCGCTGGAGAGCGTGCTGGAGAAGCAGAAGGTCCTGAGCGACGACGAGGGAGACCGCGACGTCCTCGCAGTTGTGAAGGACGACCGCGGCGCGGCGATCCAGATGATGTACATCCGCGGCGGGCGACTGATCGGACAGCGCAACTTCATGCTCGACGGCAGCAAGGAGAGCGCACCGAGCGAGGCCGTGCAGGAGTTCGTCAAGCAGTACTACAGCGACGTGCCCGAAGTCCCGCGCGAGATCCTGCTCCCCGTGGAGATCGCGGAGAAGCAGATCGTGCAGACGTGGCTGCGCCAGCGGCGCGGCGCAGCTGTGACGATCGAGGTCCCGCAGGGCGGCGAGGGCCTGCGGCTCGTGGACATGGCGGCCGCGAACGCCGAGCAGGCGCTCAAGGTCTTCAGCCTGGAGATGGATCAGAAGGAGCAGTGGGCGGAGCTCGCGTCCGGCCAGCTCGCCGAGGAGCTGGCGCTCCCCGCGCCCCCACAGCGCGTCGAGTGCTTCGACATCAGCAACATCCAGGGCAAGGCGCCCGTCGGCTCGATGGTCGTGTTCGAGAACGGCGTCGAGGCGAAGTCGGAGTACCGGCGCTTCAAGGTCCGCTACCACCCCGAAGACCCGGACGACTTTGCGATGATGCACGAGGTCCTCACGCGGCGGCTCCGCGCGTACCTGGACGGCGACGAGAAGTTCGCGCGGCTGCCCGACCTGATCGTCGTGGACGGCGGAAAGGGACAGCTCTCCGCCGCGCTCAAGGCGCGCGACGCGCTCGGCATGAGCGTCGCGACCGTCGGCCTGGCGAAGAAGCACGAGGTCGTCTACGTGCCCGAACTCACTCCCCGCCCCGCCGTTTCCGCCGAACACCCGTCTCCCGTCACCAGTCTCCCGTCACCCGATCGCTACTCCTACCGCGAAGTCGTGCTCCCCCTCACGTCGCCGGGGCTCATGCTCCTCCGACGCCTCCGCGACGAGGCGCACCGCTTCGCGATCACCTACCACCGAAAGCTGCGCGACAAGCGCGCGCACGGGAGCCTGCTCGACGAGGTCCCGGGCATCGGGCCGAAGCGCAGACGGATGCTGCTGCGCACCTTCGGGTCTCTGGAAGGCATCCGCCGCGCCTCTGTGGACGAGATCGCGGCCGTGCCCACCCTCACACGACGACAAGCGGAGACCGTCAAGGAGTTTCTTCGGATCGAGTAGCAGGGTCCTTTTCGAGCCCCTCGACGATCCGCTTCATCACAGCGCCGAGCTGGCGGACCTCGCCTTCGCTCATCCTGCTGCGGAAGGTGCGGTCAATCGCGGCCCGCAGGGTCGGCCAGGCCTTCTCCCTCGCCTGTCGGCCCTCGTCCGTCAGCACGGCGTAACCGGAGCGACGGTCGGTCGCGCACGCCTCGCGCTTGACGAATCCCAGCCGGACCAACCGGTCAATCCTGCGAGTCAGTCCGCTGGGGCTGAGGACGATCCGGTCCGCGAGCTCGCTGAACCTGAGCCTCTGCCCCGGGGCGTCCTCCAGCGTCACGAGCACGTCGTAGAGGTCCAGCGTCAGGCCGCCTGACTCCTCCATCGCCGCTTCGATCGCCTTCGTCAACCGGCTGTGCGCCACCATGAACAGGGCGAACGCCTGGACGACCCGGTCCTGGCCCGGCCCACAGCCATCCCCGGCCATCGAGTCCACTGGTGCCCCCCTGGCGTTCGTCTTAACCTCCATCTCTCTTGCTCCTGCAACAAAGACGTAACCCCGCGGCAAGCCGATGCCTAGGTCTAAGGTCCATTTGTTGCTCGCACAAGCATCTATTCGGGATTGGAGGCTATATGAGCATTTCCTCATCTGTCGCGCGGTCCGAATCGGGCCGCAGTTTCATTCAGGGCCTGGTCGCTACGAAGCCTGGTTGGGGCGGGCTGGTCCTGCGCCTGGGTCTGGCCGTCATGCTGTGGCCCCACGGGGCGCAGAAGCTGCTGGGCTGGTTCGGAGGGTATGGGTTTGAGGGGACGATGGCTCTTATGACCCAGAGCGGTATCCCAGCGCCCGTGGCGTTCCTGGTCATCGTCGGCGAGTTCTTCGCCCCAATCTTGCTGGTCGCTGGGTTCTTGACCCGCTTCGCGGCGGCGAGCGTAGCTGTGATCATGGCCGGGGCGGCCCTGATGGTGCACCTTCCCAACGGGTTCTTTGCGGACAAGGGCGGGCTGGAGTTCCCGATGCTGGCCGTGTTCGCGGCGTTGGCGCTCGTCTTCTCGGGGGCAGGGAGCGGGTCGGTGGACTTGAGGATGACGCGGGGAGGGCTGAGGGCCGAGGGCTGAGGGCCGAGTCCTGGGCAGGGATGCCTGGGGCTCGGTGGTTTTGGGGGTCTCGAAGCTCGTCCCGCCGCCGAGTGGACACAAAGCCGTAAACTGCACACAAATCGAATGTTAGAGATCAAGAACCTGCACGCGGGGGTCGAGGGGAAGGCGATCCTGAAGGGGGTCGAGCTGACCGTCAAGGCCGGTGAGGTCCACGCGATCATGGGCCCGAACGGCAGCGGCAAGAGCACGCTGGCGAACGTGATCGCCGGCCGTGAACTGTACGAGGTGAGCGAGGGCTCGGTGACGCTGGACGGCGCGGACCTCTTGGCGATGGAGCCGGAGGAGCGCGCGCACGCGGGGGTGTTCATGGCGTTCCAGTACCCGGTCGAGATCCCGGGCGTGAGCAGCACTTACTTTTTGCGCGCGGCGCTGAACGCGGTGCGCAAGGCGCGCGGCGAAGAGGAGATTGACGCGATGGCGTTCTTGACGCACATCAAGGAGAAGGTCAAGTCGCTGGGCCTGAGCCCGGACATGCTTTCGCGGTCTGTGAACGAGGGTTTCAGCGGCGGGGAGAAGAAGCGCAACGAGATCTTCCAGATGGCGGTGCTGGAACCGCGGCTGTGCGTGCTCGACGAGACGGACAGCGGTCTGGACATTGACGCACTGAAGACGGTCGCCGACGGGGTGAACGCGCTGCGCTCGCCCGAGCGCTCGTTCGTGGTCGTGACGCACTACCAGCGTCTGCTCAACTACATCGTTCCGGACCATGTCCACATCATGATGGGCGGGCGGCTGGTGAAGAGCGGCGGCAAGGAGCTCGCGTTCGAGCTCGAGGAGAAGGGGTACGGGCCGCTCGAAGAGGAGCTTGCAAAGGCGTAATGGCGACTGAGCTGATGCAGCGTTACGACTCGGAGCTGTCTTCCCTGCTCGCGTCCGCAGAGGCGCACTCGGGCGACGGGCCGCCGTGGCTGCAGGCACTGCGTGCAAAAGGCCTTGCCGTGCACCGCGAGCACGGGATCCCTACGCCGAAGAACGAGGAGTGGAAGTACACGCCGCTGCGCCCGATGGCGAACAAGCCCTTTGCTGTCGCCGAGCCGGGTCCGGCGGTGTTCGGATTTGAATTGCCATGGTGCTGCGACGGCTCGCGGGTGGTGATGGTGAACGGTCGGGTGGACCGCAACCAGCTCGTCGTGCCGAAGGTCTCCGGGCTGACGGTGAAGTCGTTGCGCGACGCGCTGACCGAAGACGCGGACTTGGTGCAGAGGCACTTGGGTCAGGTCGCGAAGATCGAGGGGCACACTTTTGCATCGTTGAACACCGCGCTGTTCGGCGACGGGCTTTTCATACACTTGGCTGCTGGCGTTGCGGTCGAGTCGCCGATCGAGGTCGTTCACGTGACGAGCGGCGACGGTTCCTGTGTAGCGCCGCGCGTGCTGATCGTTGCTGATCCGGGGTCTTCGGCGAAGATCGTCGAGACTTATGTGACGGACGGGGACGGCGTGAACATGGTTTTGCCCGTGACGGAGGTCGTCGCGATGGACCGTTCCCGCATCGAGCACGTTCGCGTGCAGGACGAGAGCGAGGCGACATATTCCTTTGCGCTGTGGGCGATCCGGCAGGAGAGCGACAGCGAGTACCGTTCGTACAGTGTTTCGTTCGGCGGTGCGATCGCGCGGTTGGACCAGGAGTTCTGGCTGGGCGGCCGTCACATCGTGACGCGGTTGGACGGCGTTGTGGTCGCTCACGGCAAGCAGCTTTTGGACAACCACACTCGGCTCGACCACGCGATGCCGGACTGCAACTCTTTCGAGGTGTACAAGCAGATCGTGGACGACGAGGCGACGGTGGTGTTCAACGGCAAGATCTTCGTCCACCAGGACGCGCAGAAGACGGACGCCGTGCAGAACAACGCTGCTTTGCTTTTGTCCCCTCGGGCGACGATTGACTCGAAGCCGCAATTGGAGATCTTTGCGGACGACGTGAAGTGCACGCACGGTGCGACCGTGGGGCGGTTGGAGGACACGCCGATGTTCTATCTGCGCTCGCGGGGGATCCCGAAGTCGCAGGCGGAGGGGATATTGGTGTACGCGTTCGCGGCCGAGGTGCTGGAGCTGATTTCGATCGAGGCAGTGCGGGACCGGTTGGAGGCAAGGCTGTTTGAGAAGTTGGGTGTGTAGTTCGGGGTTGTTCGGGGTTGTTCGGGTTGGTTCGGGTTGGTCTGAGTTACTTGATCCTGACGGCCCGAGGTGATTCGTACCGTGTCCCCGGCGAACCAAAAGGATTCAAGGCAAAATGTTGGCGGCAATGGACGATCACGGGCACATGGGCCACGAAGGGCACGATGGGGGAGCGCACAAACCGCCTGCGGCTAGTGGCGTGAAGGCCGGTCACGACGGCCACGGCGCGCACGCACACCACGGTTCCGTTGCGGATCCCTCTATGGCAGCGGCCATGGAGATGGATCTGCGCCGCAGGTTTTGGGTCGCGCTCACCCTTTCGGTGCCGATTGTCTGGCTGTCTGGTCACGTGCCCGGAGTGCCAAGCCCTCTTCCGATGGGCGGCCACACGATGCACATCGTGCTGTTCGTCCTCACGACTCCGGTCGTCTTCTACAGCGGCTCGATGTTTGTCACAGGCGCGTTCCGCGCCCTGAAGTCGCGGACGCTGGACATGTCCGTGCTCATTGCGACGGGCGTACTCGCCGCCTATCTTGCGAGCGTCTACCTCAGCTTCACACCCGCAGCACCTGTGTTCTATGAAGCGGCTGCGATGCTTGTGACGTTCGTGCTCTTCGGGCACTGGATGGAGGTGAAGTCCAGGCGAGGAACTTCTGACGCGCTGCGCGCGCTGTTCGACTTGGTGCCCCCGATGGCGCGCGTGGTCCGCGACGGACAGGAGACCGAGGTCGCAACCAGTAGCGTGGTGCTCGGCGACCTCGTCGTCGTGAGGCCAGGCGAGAAGGTTCCTGTTGACGGGGTCGTGACGGAGGGAAGCACGGCGATTGATGAGGCGCTCGTCACCGGTGAAAGCCTGCCGGTGTCGAAGTCGCCGGGCCAAGAGGTCATCGGCGGCTCGGTCAACACCACAGGTGCGATCACGTTCGAGGCTACGAAAGTAGGGCAGGACACCGTGCTCGCCCAGATCACGAAGCTGGTCGAGACCGCGCAGAACTCCAAGGCGCCCGGACAGCGGATTGCCGACAGGGCGGCGGCATACCTGGTCGTGGTGGCGGTCGGCTCGGGCCTCGTCACGTTCCTCGCTTGGACGTTCGGCGCGGACGTACCGTTTGTGACGGCGCTGACGTTCGCCATTTCTGCCGTCGTGATCGCCTGCCCGGACGCGCTGGGGCTTGCCACGCCGACGGCGGTAGCGGTCGGCATCGGGCTTGGTGCGAAGCACAGTGTCCTGATCAAGGACGCGGTCACGCTCGAACAGACGGCGAAGATCAACACGATCGTCGTAGACAAGACGGGCACGCTTACCGAAGGAAGACCACGCGTGACGGACGTCGCCCTAGTCATGGAGTTCCCACGCGAAGAGCTTCTCAGAATCGCTGGCGGCGCTGAGCAGGCATCGAGCCATCCGCTGAGTCTCTCTGTCGTGGATGCGGCACGGGAGGCGGTGGGGAACGACCTGCCAAAGGCAAAGGGCTTTGAGAACGTAGCGGGACTCGGAATCCGCGCGGAAGTCGAAGGGCGAAAGGTGTTGATCGGACGCAAGAAGCTCCTCGAAGACGATGGGGTCTTGCTCGATGGGCTCGATGCTGCGGAAGCCGGTCTCGTTGGAAAGGCACGCACGCTGATGTACGTTGCGATTGGTGGGAAGGCCGTAGGAATCTTAGCAGCCGCAGACCCGATCAAGCCCTCGTCGGCAACCTTTGTCAAGGCGATGGAGGCACGAGGGATCGAGGTCGTCTTGATGACCGGCGACAACAAGGCCACGGGCGAGGCCGTCGGCGAAGAGCTAGGGATCGGTCGCGTGCTGTCCGAAGTGCTGCCGGCACAAAAGGCCGGGCACGTGCAAGAGCTCCAGCGAGAAGGGAGGTTCGTCGCTATGGTCGGGGACGGAATCAACGACGCACCTGCGCTCGCGCAGGCCGACATCGGCATCGCGATCGGTGCAGGGACCGACGTAGCGATCGAGGCCGCCGACATCGTGCTCATGCGCTCGGACCCGCTCGATGCGGTCAATGCGATCATCCTCAGCAAGGCCACGGTCAGGAAGATGAAGCAGAACTTGGTCTGGGCGAGCGTTTACAACCTGGCCGCGATTCCCGTTGCCGCCGGGGTCTTCTACACGAGCCTTGGCTGGTACCTGCGGCCGGAGATCAGTGCTCTGCTGATGTCGCTGTCTTCCGTGATCGTCGCGACCAACGCCGTACTGCTGCGAAGGGCCGAGTCGGAGTTTGTATTACCGCAAACTGCGGCCGCGCACGCACATTGAGGCAACATGCAAAGTTATTCAGTCGGGTCAAACGCATGCGGGTGCGATGAGAAGCTCCACTCTTCGCGCCTCATTGCAGTCACTGGCGGGCCTGGCGCGGGAAAGACTGCGATCCTCGAACTCGCACGCAGGAGTTTTTGTGAGCACGTCGCGATCCTGCCTGAAGCGGCGGGCATCGTGTTCGGTGGCGGCTTCCCCCGACACGATTCAGAGCCAGGACGAAGGGGTGCTCAACTCGCGATCTACCACGTGCAACGGTCGATCGAATTGGTCGTCATCGGTGAAAGGCAAGTGGGCATCGCCCTGTGCGACCGGGGCACACTCGACGGACTTGCTTACTGGCCGGGCACTGAGGAGTCTTACTTCGAGCAGACTGGCACGTCGCAGGCAACGGAGTACGAGCGGTATGCGGCAGTCATCCACCTGAGGTCGCCTTCGGCCGAGCACGGCTACAACCGCGAGAACAAGCTACGAATCGAGTCGGCTGCGGAGGCTTCGGCCATTGACGAACGTATAGCCCAAGCCTGGGCGAAGCACCCCCGCGTTGTGACCATCGAGTGTGTCGAGGACTTTTTTGCTAAGGCGAGGGTGGCGCTGGAGACGGTTCGAAGTGAGCTACCGAAGTGCTGTCTGAGCCATGCGTTGCCGTGACACGACTGGGTAATTGAGTCCGTGAAAATGACGACTAGACACGGGTGCCCTGGCTGGAGTAGCAATGACGCAACGAATAGATCATGAGACAGTTTCTTGCACTCGGCATCGCTTGCGTCCTTCTCATTGGCTGTAGCGAAGGCGGGGCGCCTGGCATCGGCCAGTCGGCAGGGCCATTTCAGGTCTCACTTGACACTCGTCCCAGTCCGCCTGTAGCTGGGCGGGTGGAGTTTGTGGTCAATGTGAGCAAGGACGGCAAAGCAGTCACGGACGCAACCGTCACTGCCGCGACTTCGATGCCGGAGATGAATATGTCTGGGGGGGACGTTGCCCTTACTCTGTCAGGATCGGCGTACACAGGCGGGCTGAACTTGATGGCAGGAGAGTGGAAGATCGTCGTTAAAGTCTCCGCTGGCGGCGAGTCCGGGGAGACCAGTTATTCCTTCGTCGTGAAATAGCGGGTTGATCACCATCTCGCCTTCCGGCCGGTGGTCGTGGTGAGGTACCGGATCACCCCGGTCCGGGACAGGCAGACGTTGGAGACTCTGCGACCCCTCTCGGGGTCTGAGTGTTTTCGAGGTGAAGCACGGGCAATCCGCACGATTCATCGGATTGCCCATGCCACCGGGGTTGGTTCATGCCCCCTCCCTAGCTCCCTCGGCGCGAGGTGATTGCGAGTCACGACGCACTGGGCAGTCCATGCAGGTTGTCGCGGCCACGCACCGCCAGAAGCTCAAGGCTTTCTTGGGTAGTGAACCTCTATGGGGCCCTCGGAGATTCCGGTGCACGTGAGCGAGAAGCCAAGGGGCGTACGATTGAACCGATACGAGGCCTTGGCCCCGTAGGAGCCGGCAACGTAGCTCTTGTCTTGGGGCCATGCTTTCGGGACGCCACGTGCAATGCCGAATGCCTTGCGGTACATGTCTCCTTTTAGGGCAAGTGCGAATCTCGCTTCAAACACGTCTTCAAAACCCCCGAGAGCCTCAATGATCAGAACGACCTCTCTCGGGAAGCCGTGAACCAGCGTCCATTCGACGAGCAGTTTGGCGATCTCCATGCGTGCTAGCGCGTTGTCATCTACATCCGTCACGTCGTCGGATGCCTTCTTGAAGAATGTCGTGTAGGCCATGATCGCTTCGGCCTGAAACTTATAGGACTGGGACTTGCTGAATGGTTTTGCCTCCCTCACTCCGTCGACAGTCTGCGCCGCGGTATAGAAGTCTGCGGCTTGCTCTCCGCCCTCACAGATGAAGCGTATGGTCTCTAGTAGCATGACCATGTCGCCGATGAGCCACTCCCGCACACCGGATGGGGCGAGCAGTGTGTCGAGGAGAGCCTGGGCTCTTTCAACGTCTTGAGCAACCCTGATGTCTCGCGCGTGCTCAAGAATGAAGCTTGCGACCTCCGACTCGATTGCGCATGCGACAAGAGCTGCAATCTGGTGTCTCTCCGATCGAAGGAACCCGGCAATGCGACTTACGCGCTCGGCGTCATCTATCGCTGCCGCGATACGGCCCATGCGAACATGTAAGTCCGCCCTCCCTATGGCGAGTCGCGCCAAGTACTTGACCTCTGCAAAGTCGGAAAAGGAGACTATGAGGCCGTCCTCCCACACTCGTGTTGCAACGTAGCAGTCGGCTGTGGCGGCCTTATCGAAGAGCGCAAGGTAGTCGGCGAGCTCTCGCTGGACTTGAGGACTTGAGTATTCATGTCGCTCGAAGTCCATTGGCCCCTTCTTCCTCAACTCCTTACGAGACTTACTAAGGGCTTCGATCTCTTTGATGACGTCGAAAGCGTTGGTGCCCTTGGGTTCGCCTAAGATGTTGCGGAACTCATTGGCGTTGGTCGGTAGACCCTCTTTGCGCGCAGCATCCCTGGCCTGTTCAAGACGCTGCGCCGTTAGATCCTGCTTTCTGCCATAGATGACGAACGCACCGACGACGAACGCGGCGAGCACGCCGACGATGATAAGCGCGAGTTGCCATCCCTTCACAACTTGAGTTTAGCAGTCCGAGCGTGCTCGGAGAGTCCGATATGTTAGGAATCAGACGCGGCCGAGAGACTGAAGTCAAGCGGGCCCCTACTCTGGCACAAGCACGAGCGTGACGGGGAACGAGTCGAAATACTCAAGCGCGAGGCGCAGGAGCGCGTTGGCGCGATTGGCGACGATCATTCCGCGGATCGCGCGGCCCTTGAACTCGGAGTATCGGCAGGCCCAGGCGATGTAAGCGAAGAGCTGACCGAGCGCGAGGGGCGTCGCCATGCCGTGCTTCACCTCGATCACGACAAGCCTTTCGAGGGAGTCCAGCGCGACGACGTCCATGCTTCCGACTCGGCGGCAGTGCGGCATTTTGCAAGGGATCTCGATTGAGCGCCGGTCGGTGCGGAGGGGCCGGAGGCCGGGCTCGATGAGGTGGAGGTTGGTCGCGACGTAGTTGCGGAGCTGTCGTTCGTCTTCAAATGTTCTGTCGGGGCAGGCAAGCGTGATGGCGGCCGCCCTGGAAGGGCATGGGGTCATTGGGTGTCATGGGCGCGGCCCTCCTCGGGCCATGCCAGAGGGCGCGGGTGCAGTGACGCATGGCGCCCCTTATTCCTTCAGTATACCGACATATCGAGACGTTTTGTCAAGCTATAATTGCAAAAATGAGACGTTTGGACTAGTTGGTGCGGAAAACGGGTTCGGGAGTCCGGGCGTTGGGATGAGGCGGGGGAGGCACTCCAGCGGTGCGGGACCGGCTTGAGGCAAGGTTGTTTGAGAAGCTGGGTGTCGGGAAACGGGTTGGGGGTCGGAAGGCGGAAGGCGCGAGGCCGCGGTGGGCTCGCTGGCGCGCGCACTTCGCAAGTACTGCGGCCCTTGCTACATGTACTTCGCGAGCCAGTCCTTGACCCACCGCTTCTTTTCTTCCGCCTGTTCGCGGTCGGGTGCGCGGGAGGTCATGGTGGGGTTGGGCGAGGCGAAGAACTGCCCGTTGCCTCTCATCGCTTCGCCACCTCCGGTCTCGATGTAGCAGTATCCCGCGCCGTCGAAAACGGCCGAGGGTGCGACGCCCTGCACTTCATCGGCGATGTTGTCAGCGACGACGATCGCCTCGGTCTCCGCCATCACGCCCGCCTTGGGCATGACGAGCGGGGCGTCAGGCGCGAACCGGCCCGGAAGGGGCACGGTGGTCACGTCGCCGACGGCGAACACGCGCTCGAACCCGGCGACTTTCAGGGTCTTCGGGTCTGCGTGGATCCAGCCGGATGGCCCGGTGAGGCCGGAGTCCTTGATGCACCCTGGCGGTTCGTGCGGCGGGACGGCGATGAGCAGCTCGAAGGCCGTGGACGAGCCGTCTTCGAAGTTCACCTTTCCTGCCTCGACGGAGACGGTGCGCTTGCGCGGGTGGAACTCGATGCCGCGGTCTTTGAGGAGCCCGACGACCGTGGCGCCGATCTCTGGCCCGGCGGTCGCCATCGGCGCGCCCTCGAGGGACCAGACGGACACTCGGACTCCCTCGTGTATCCCTTTTTGCGCGAAGAAGTCGTCGAGCAGCATCGCGGCCTCATAGGGCGACGGTGGGCACTTGAACGGCGAGCGCGGCACGAGCACGACGATGTTTCCTTTCTGGAACTCTTGTAATCGCTTGTGGAGCTTTTCGGCGTCCTTCGTCGTGAAGAAACTTTCGGCGTGCTCGGCGAGCCCGGGGACAGCGGACATGTTGAGATCCGCGCCGAGGGCGACGATGAGGTAGTCGGCCTGGAACTCGCCCCGGCTCGTCGTGACCTTGCGCTGCCTCGGGTCTATCGCGGTCACCTCGGCCTGGACGAGGACGGTGTGCTTAGCCAGGCCTTCGCGCCAGACGGTGACGTCCTTTGGCTTGGCGTGTCCGATCATCACCCACGGGTTGGTCGCACAGATATGGTAGCTGGGCTCCTTGTCTATCAGGGTGATGTGGACTTGGTCGCCGAGCCGCTCCTTGAGCCTTGTCGCGGCGACCGCCCCGCCGAAGCCGCCGCCGAGGATGAGGACGGTCGCCATGGGTGCAGGTTACCTTTGGCTAGTTTTCCTTCGCGCAGACCGGCAGTCAGTTTGAAGCGAGGGACTTGAGCCAGACCTCGATGACGCCGAAGTTCTGGTCGAGCACGACGCCGGTGACGCGGTAGGTCTTGCTCTTGTCGAGCTGAGCCATTTCCTGTCCGGTCGCGCCGTGGAGTCGGACCCACCAGGCGGTGTCGCCGATGTGCCACTGGTACTGCCCGGCTGCGCCCGCGATCTCGCGGTACGAGATCTGCATCTCAGCGTTCACTGGCGCGGACTGCCACGCCCTTTCGACGTCCTGCTGGGTGACGAGGCGGAAGATCTTCTGCTTGCCGACTGTGGGGTTCGCGGCCTTCTTCTTTTCGTAGGCGGCGCGCTGCTCGTCTGTCATCTGCGCTCTCTTGCCGGCCAGCTTCTGCTCGTAGGCCTTGCGCTGCTCATCGGTCATCTGCTTCTTCTGCGGATCGTAGAGCCCTTGCTTTTGCTTTAGCGCGCGCTTCTGCTCGTCGGTCATCTGCGCCTTCTTGGCGGCCATGTTCTGTTCGTAGGCCTTGCGCTGCTCGTCGGTCATTTTCGCGAGCTTTGCGGCCTTCTTTTGTTCGTGGGCGCGCTGCTGTTCTTCGGTGAGCTGCTTCTTTTGCGTCGGGTCGGCCTTCTGCTTCTGCTCGACCTGTTGCTTCTTTTGGACGTCCGGGGTCGTGTTGTCGTAGACGGCGTAGCCGCCGGTCGCGATGGCGACGGCTGCGAGGGTCGGGATCATGAGCTTCATCTCTTTCCTCTGGCTCTATTGTACGGGATTGTTCGGGAGTTCGGGGGATCGGATGGGCGGCTATTCCAGCTTGCCGAGCATTGCGGCGACGTAGTTGGCCTGGCCCTCGTGGTAGCACATGTTCCAGTAGGGGTAGGAGGCGATCTGGGCGACGGTGAAGTTGCCCCACGGCATCGCGATCTCGAGGTCGAGGTCCTCGTCCTTGAGCTCCTTGATCGCCGCGATCGCCTTGGGCGTGTTCTCGTTCAGCAGGTTCTTGACTGCGTCCCATCCCTTGCCAGCGAGCTCGGCCTTCTCGCGCTCGTAGTCGGCGAAGTCGTACTCGGCTGGCCACGCGCGGGTCTGGAGCATGTTGACTGTCGAGCCGTTGAGGATGGCGCACTCGGCGGCGACGTCGAGCACGGTCCGTGCGTCGCCCATGGGGCTCCAGGCGCGCTTGTCGTCGGGCACTCGCTCGACGGCGGCGATGAGGTCTTCGGCGGCCTTGGCGGTCGCGCGGGCGAGGAAGCCCTGCAGGTTCTGTTGGGTCTGTGTCATCGTGTTCTCCTGTGGCAATGGTAGACGAATATACACTACTATTCAGAGGATGTCAAGAGGCCGTTGCGATCTCTGAGGTGCAGTGCGGGCACCGCCGGGCGGCGATAGGGATCTCGGTGTCGCACATGGGGCACTTCTTCGAGGTCGGGGCAGAGGGTGCGGCGGCCTCTTCTCGCTTGAGTCGGTTGATGGTGCGGACCATGAAGAACACGGCGAGCGCGACGACGAGGAAGCTCAGGACGTTGTTGATGAACATGCCGTAGTTGAGGGTGACGGCGCCGTCCTTGGTTGCAGCGTCGAGGCTGGTGTACGCGCCGCTCGTCGCGCCCTGCTTGAGGACGACGAACATGTTGGCGAAGTCCACGTTGCCCATCAGGAAGCCGACGGGCGGCATGATCACGTCTTTGACGAGCGACGCGGCGATGGTGCCGAAAGCTCCGCCGATGATGATGCCGACCGCCATGTCAATGACATTGCCTTTGACGGCGAACTCGCGGAACTCCCTGAAGATGCCCATGGGGGAAGTATGGCTCGGGGTGACGGGGGACGGGAGACGGGAGACGGGTCTAAAGGCACTACTCCCACTCCCACTCCTACTCCAACTACCACTCCTACCCCTACTCCCACACTTGCAACCTAACCCCGCCGCTACCCGTCACCCGTCTCCCGTCACCCGTCTCCGGTCGCTCGTCACGCCCGCTTCGGCGTAAAGCTGGTGCCGCAGCCGCACTGGCGCTCGGCGTTTGGGTTGTCGAACTGGAACGCACCGGCGAGGTTGCCGGTCCAGACGAGCGTGGCGCCCTGGAGGAACTTGGCAGACTTGGTGTCGCTCACGAGCCGCAAGCCGTCAACGACGGTTTCGACGTCGAAGGGGGTCGGCTCGGTGTCGAGCCGCAGGACGTACTCGAGTCCGCTGCACCCGCCGCCCTTTACGCCCATCCTGACGAAGCTGCCCGGCTCGCCCTTGCGTTCGTGCCACGCACGGAGCCGCGCGAGCGCGTCCGGCGAGACGGTCACGGGAAACTCCATTCACACCTCCGCTGGGACGCGCATGCTCGGGTCGTCGTAGAGCCGCACGTTGACGCCGGCCCGCGGGTCAACGAGGTCGGCGAGGGTCGTGCGGTCTAGCGCGTCGTCCACGGCGTTCTGGATCCGGACCCAGAGCGGAAGGAGGGAGCAGTCGGTGGTGTGGACGCACTCGTCGTTCTGTCCTGTAAAGCGGTCGCAGAAGTGGTCGGAGCAGAGGCGTCCGCCGAGCGCAGCGAGGAGCGCAGAGACCTTCACTTCGCGTGCGGGCCTGCCGAGCGTGTAGCCGCCCTGTTGGCCGCGGTGGCTGTTGACGAAGCCCGCCTTTCGAAGCACCGCGAGGAGCTTGGCGACGTGCGACTGCGTGAGCCCTTCGGCCTTCGCGATCGCGGGGATCGTGAGGAAGCCGTCCTCGCCCTCTTTGGCGAGGGCCATCATGCACCTAAGGCCGAACTCTTCTTGCGCGCTGAACTTCAAAGTCTTAGTCCCATTGTACTTGTCGGTCGGTAGGTCACATCAGCCCCAGTTCGAGCCTGATGTGCTCAGGGATTCGGTCAATCGAGAATGGCGGGTCCCAGACGAGCTCGAGCCCGACCTTGTTCACGCCGGAGACCTCGTCCGCGCGGTTCTGGACCTCCAGCGGGAGGGACTCGGCGACGGGGCAGGCGGGGGAGGTGAGGGTCATCTTGATCTGGACGTTCGCGTCCTCGTCCACTTCGATCCCATAGATGAGGCCCAGGTCGTAGACGTTGACGGGGATCTCGGGGTCGTAGACCTGGCGGATCGCCTCGATGACTTCGCTCTCCATGATGCTGCGCTCGATGGTGTTGAGCTTTCTCGGCGCCGGTTTGACTTCTTCGATCCTTTCTGGCATTGGTCTACTCCGTGGTGACTTTCTCGCCGGTCGTGACGGCGCTCTTGAGCGCGTGCCAGGCGAGTGTGGCGCACTTGACGCGGTTGGGGTACTGCTTGACTCCGCTGAGGCAGCCGAGCTCGCCCATGTCCGCCTCCGTGCCTTCTTCGGTCATCGAGCGGCGGAACTTCTCGACGAGCGCGACGGCGTCCTCGACGGTCTTGCCTTTGACGAGCTGGGTCATCATCGAGGCGCTCGCGGTGCTGATCGCGCAGCCCCGGCCGGAGAACTTGAGGTCCTCGATCTTGCCCTGGTTGACGCGGACGAGGAGCCTGATCTGGTCGCCGCAGAGCGGGTTGAAGCCTTCGGCCTCGTGCGTGTACGGTTCGAGCTCTCCGAAGTTGCGCGGGTTCTTGCCGTGGTCGAGGATGATCTCTTGATAGAGCTCGTGGAGGCTCATGAGAAGAGCTCCTTCGCCTTGTGGACGGCCCGGACGAGGCGCTCGACGTCTTCGTCGTTGTTGTAGCAGGCGAAGGACGCGCGGGTCGTGGCGGCGATGCCGAGGCGCTTCATGAGCGGCATGCAGCAGTGGTGCCCCGTACGGACGGCGACGCCGTACTCGTTGAGGACGGTGCCGACGTCGTGGGGGTGCGCGGCGTCGAGGGTGAACGAGACGATGCCTGCCTTGTGCTTGGCCTTGCCGTAGACCTTGAGGCCGGGGACCTCTTCGAGAAGCTCTTCCGCGCGGCGGGCGAGGCAGGTCTCGTGTCGCGCGGCGTTTTCGACGCCGACCTTCTGCAGGAACCGGACCGCCTCGCCGAAGCCGATCGCGCCCGCGACGTTCGGGGTGCCGGCCTCGAACCGTTCGGGCGGGTCGGCGAAGTTCGTCTTTTCGAAGCTGACGCCACGGACCATTCCGCCGCCGGTCTGGTAGGGCGGCATCGCCGCGAGGAGGCTCGACTTTCCGTACAGGGCGCCGATGCCCATCGGTCCGTAGGCCTTGTGCGCCGTGAGCGCGACAAAGTCCGCGTCCCACGCCTGCACGTCCACTTGTTCGTGGGCGAGGGCCTGCGCCGCGTCAACGACGACGACGGCACCGTGCGCGTGGGCTAGGCGCGCGACCTCGGCGACCGGGTTGATCGTGCCGCCGACGTTGCAGACGGCCTTGACGGCGACGGCCCGCACGTCGCCTTTGGCGAGCCTTGCCTTCAGCGCTTCGAGGTCGAGCTCGATGGAATCGGAGACCGGGATGGGCTCGACGGTCGCGCCCGTGTGACCGGCGATCTGCTGCCAGGGCACGATGTTGGAGTGGTGCTCCATGGTCGAGACAAGGACCGTGTCGCCAGGTCGGAGGTTTGCGCCGCCCCAGGACGCGGCGACGAGGTTGAGCGCCTCTGTGCAGCCCTTCGTGAAGACGACCTCCTGGGGTGTGGCGTTGAGCCACGCGGCGAGGGTCTTCCGGGCGTTCTCATAGGCTTCTGTGGCCCGTTGGCTGAGCTGGTGGTCGCCTCGGTGGACGTTGGCGTTGTCGTGGCTGTAGAACGCGTTGACGGCGTCGAGGACGCTCTGGGGCCGCTGTGTGGTGGCGGAGTTGTCGAGGTAGGTGAGCGGGGAGCCGGCCACGCTCTGGTGCAGGGCGGGGAACTCTGATCGGGTCGAGGAGACGTCCAAGGTTCCAGGTTCCATGGGGTCGGGTCTTTCTACGCTGCCGCAGGGGCATTGTATCTGGCTTGGGGACCGGCTCAAGCGCGGGTAGGCCTGAAACTTGACAAAAAAGTGGAAATGGTGGGCCCGACGTGATTCGAACACGTGACCTCACCCTTATCAGGGGTGCGCTCTAACCAGCTGAGCTACGGGCCCGAGGGCAACGATCTTACCCGAGAGATCGGCACATCGAGACCCAGGCGATAGGCAGCGAGGGCGAGTTCGGCGTGACCTAGGGCAGGTTCAAAACGTCGGATTAGTAAGCTGGATAGACAAAGGCCCGCGCGCATCGCTATACTCAGAGCGGTACTCGTGCGTCTTACGACAGACCAGAGGACGGCACCGTTATGGTTTTCTTGAAGCGTTCGTTAGTTGGACTGGCCGCACTTTCGGCCTTTGGCTCCGTGTTCGCGGACTTCGACGGCCCTGCGCCGATCGCATGGCGTTGGGCGGACCGCATTACTCAAAGGCCCATGGGCGCG
>JBBDXG010000032.1:64962-135181 GCA_040902435.1 Fimbriimonadaceae bacterium | reverse complement strand
ACGATCGTCGGCGACCACGTGTTCGCAGCGGTGGGGTCGCGCATGTACTGCCTGAACCGCGAGAGCGGGAACGAAGTGTGGCGCTTCCCTGCGGGCGAACCGCTGCAGGCGAGCTTCACGACGGGCGCAGTGGTCTCGGGCGACATCATGGTCGCAGGCGCCGACGACAAGGCTGTGTACGCGGTCAACACGAAGACAGGCGAGATGCTTTGGCAGTACATCGCGCCGAGCAACCTCATTTCGGGCCCGGTCGTGGCCGGCGGCTCTGTCGTGCTCGCGCTTGCGAGCAACCAGCTCGTGTCGGTTGACCTGCGCACGGGACAGCCGGTGTGGGACGCGCCTTACTCGCCACCGAACGGTGCGGGCATCTACTCCTCGGTCGCTGGCTGGCAGAACAGCGTTTTGTTCCTAACAAGCGACGGAAACCTGAACTCTCTGGATGCCACGACGAAGTCTCCGACTTTCAGACCTCGCTCGTTCTCGAACGTCGGTCCGCTCTCGGGACTGACGGTGTATGGCGACGCCTGCTATGTCACTTCGGGCGCGTACGTCACCTCTTTGAATGCCGGCAGCGGCAGGGTCCGCTGGGAAGCGATCGTCCCGGGCGTGCTGCGCTATTCCGCAGCGGTCGGGCCGGAGGGCGTGGTCGTCGTCACGGACGACGGACGGATGCACGCGTTCAACAACATGGGCCGGCCCGCGTTCCGGAGCGGGATTGACTTGAACTCTAACGCGGTCGCCGCGCCCGCGTTCACCGGCTCGCTGGTCGCGATCTCGACGAGCAACGGCTCGCTCAACCTTCTCGACCCGGTCTCGGGCGACGTCGTGTGGAACTTTACGGTCCCGCCGATGGTGAAGGGAATGAAGGTCTCGATGCCTAGCACCGGAGGTGGTGGAGGCGGAGGCGGCGCAGGCGGTGGTGTCAAGGGCGGCACTGGCGCAGGTGGCGGCAGGGGAGGCGGTGCCCTTGGTGGCGGAGGCGGGGTCCTTGGTGGCGGAGGCGGTGGCGCGGCCCTCGGTGGCGGCGGCCAGGCTGGCGGCGGCGACATGATGGAAGTCAAGTACGTGACCGCGGCAGGGCCGGTGGCCACGGAGGGCGACATGCTCGTCCTGCTCGCGACCGACGGCAGCATCGTAGCGTTCGACAAGAACCTCGGCGTAGACCTGACGCCTCCGGACATTCAGATGGCGTGGCCGAACGCAGGCGACCAGGTTTCCGGGCGCGCACCGATGGAGCTTGTGTTCATCGTGAGCGACGCCGGGTCCGGCGTCAACTTCAACGGCACCGGGAGTTCGTTGCCGAGCGAATACAACGGAATCAACGTCACGATCAATGGCAATCGCTACGTGGCGGAGATTGACAACGAGAACCGTGTGCGCGTGCGGATCATCTCATCTGCGGGGCCGAACTTCCCGCTCAACAACGGTCGAGCGCGAATAAGCGTCACCGCTGCCGACTGGATGGGGAACACCACGGTCGCGAACTTCACGCTGAGCATTGACAACACGCTCCCGGCGCTCGGGTCGCCCAAGGCCCCGGGCACGGGTACGGGCAACACGGGCGGTGGCGGCGGCGGCGGTGCCGGGCTCGGCCCGCCGGGCGGTGGCGGTCGTGGAGGCGGACGCACCGGCGGCGGTGGTGCGCTCTAGCCCGACCAGCCCACTCTTCTGGCAGTACCTGCTTGCAGCGGAACTGTCTGCCGAGAAGTCCCGAGAGGTCGTTGAGGCCCTCGGGGCTTCTTCTTCCGACCCTGTCTCGTTCCTGCTCACCTGCAAGCTACTGACCGACGCAGAGCGGCGCCGGTTCGAGCACGTTGACACAGCGAGGCTGGAGCGGGCGCTCGCGAACGGCGCGTGCGTCGTCGAGCCAGAGGGGTTCGGACAAGACCTCCTGCAGTCGCCGTCGCCGCCCGCCGCGCTCTTCGCGTGGGGCGAGACCTCTTGCCTGACACGACCGATGGTGGCGATCGTCGGCACGCGCGGGGCCTCGGCGTATGGCAAGGCGGTCGCGCAGAAGTTCGCGGAGGCGTTCGTGAGGGCCGGGCTCGTCGTCGCGAGCGGCGGCGCGATGGGGATAGACGAGAACGCGCACTCCGGCGCGCTGGACGCGGGCGGACAGACGGTCGTCGTGCTCGCGAACGGTGTGGACGTCGTGCAGCCGCCGAAGAACGGGCCGCTCTTCGAGCGTGTGCGCGCGTCGGGCTGCCTGGTCAGTCCCTATGCCATCGGCACTCCAGCGATGGACTACCGCTTCCGGCCGCGCAACGAGCTTCTTGCGGCGATGAGCCGCGCAGTGCTGGTCGTCGAGGCGCCGGAGGTCTCCGGATCGCTCGTCACGAGCTCGGCCGCGGGCGACCTCGGGCGCGAGGTCTTCGTCGTCCCGGGCACGATTGACCGCCCTGGGTTCCGCGGTTCGCACAGGCTGGTTCGCGATGGGGCGACATTGGTTGACGATCCTGGGCAGGTTCTAGAGTCTCTTGGGATAGAGGCTGCGACGCCCGCACAGCGGGCCGAGTCGCTCAGCGAGCCACAGAGGAGCATATTGCAAGCACTGACCGTAGACCCACAGGCGCCGGAGAAGCTCGTCAACGCGCTCGGGATCGCCGTGCCAGAGCTGATGGCAGAGCTGACCGAGATGGAGATGGAAGGGCTCGTCGTGCGCAGCGGAGGAGGATACGCGATCAAGCCGTGAGCGACGTTTTTCTGACTCTTGGGCCTGAGGGGTTCGGCAGCTACGAGGTGGACTTTTCGTTCACTCCCCCGCGCCTCACGCGGACCGACGTCGCCGCAGACCACACGCTCGTGCCCGGGTTCGTTGACATCCACATCCACGGCGCGTTCGGGATTGACTTCATGGAGGCGACGCCGCAGGATATGGACCTGCTGTGCCACAAGCTCGCCGAGCAGGGGTACGAGAGCTTTCTGCCGACGACCGTGACCGCTTCCCTCGCCGACGTCAAGAAGGCGCTGAAGAACCTGCCGGACAACCCGATGATCGCCGGGTTCCACTTGGAGGGCCCTTTCATCAGCCCGCAGCACCCCGGCGCGCAGCAGCCCGCGTTCATCGTGGATCCGAACACGGCGCAAGAAGAGTGGCGCGACGTGCTCGAGGACGAACGGCTGAAGGTCGTGACGCTCGCGCCCGAGGTCCCGGGCGCCCTCGACCTGGTCAAGTTCCTCACCCAGCACGGCGTGGTCGTGAGCATGGGCCACACCGACGCGACGTTCGATCAGGCGCGCGCTGGGTACGAGGCCGGGGCGCAGCACACGACGCACACGTTCAACGCGATGCGCGGCCTGCACCACCGCGAGGCCGGCGCGGTCGGGTACGCGCTCGTTAACGACGCTATCCGGTGCGAACTGATCTACGACCGCATCCACGTCTCGAAGCCTGCCGCAGAGCTGCTCGTGCGCAGCAAGCCGGCCGGCGGGCTGATCGCGGTGAGCGACTCTTCAAAGGCGACCGGGCTGGCGGCAGGAGAGAAGCTGACGATGTGGGGTCACGAGTGCGTGACTGGGCCCGGCGAGGTGCGGCTGGCCTCTAGCGGGGCACTGGCGGGGAGCGCGATCACGCTGCTGGACGCGTTCCGGAACCTGGCGGCGGACTTTGGGGCGGAGGTCGCGATCCGGGCCTGCTCGCTCAACCCGCGCGCCGCGCTCCGGCGCATGGCGCCGCCGACGGCATACGTGCTCTTCGACCCTCAGTACGAGATCGTAGACCGCCAGACGCTAGCCACTAGTCCAGCGCGCTGAGCGGCACCCACATCTTCCCCTGGTGCATGATTACGATGTCGGGCATCGGCCTCCACTCCCCTCCGACCTTGATCTGGTCGGTCGCTAGAGCGGCGATGTAAGTCTTGCCCTGCCAACTGAAGCTCGCCCTGTGCGCCTCGGAGTTCACGTTGAGGCTGACGTTGTTGGCCTGCGCCCATCCCGCGAGGTCAACCATGACCGCGCTGGTGTCTGCGGCGACGAAGGACTGCACTGCCGCACCCGCGATCTGGCGAGTGGTTATGCTGCCCGCGCGCCTCGCTGCGTACTTGCCCATCGCCTCACGGGCAAGTGCCTCAACAAGCGGCTCCAGATGCGACAAGTCTCCGCTCGGTGGTTGGCGCCGTCCGTCAGAGTAGACGTGTGCGCCAAAGACTTCAGCCGTAACCTGCTCAAAGTTGCCAACGACCACGTAGCTCACCCACCCAGGTCTCACCAAGATGCGGACTTGATGCCCAAAGGGCAGCCCGGACGACGCCGTCTCTCTTACGTCCGGTGAAACGGCGCTCATGACGATGGGCTTTGACGCGAACGTCGGACTGCTCGTGCGAACCTGAAGCAGCACGCTCCTACTGGTCGAGCGTTCAAGGAGCGAAGCTCTGGTCTTCTTTGCGTCAACGAACGTGACCTCGAACTCAGATTCGGAGTGTAGTCGTAGAGGAACCCAGGTTGGAAGGTCCTGCATAATGGAGGCAGCCACAAAAATCAATAGTGCGTTCATTCGTTGTTTCCTGCTTCTAGAGCGTCAGCTATTCGATGGGGTCAATGTCTTTCGTTACGGCTAGCAGCGTAACCTCTGCAACGGTAGGTGGAGAGGGCCAGCCGTAGACAAACCCCCAGTCTTCCCAACCGCCTGTTGACCAAACGGTGTTCTCGTCCTTCGTCGCCACCATGTCCACTTGGAGGGTTCCGCGGCAGACGTACTCCGGGAGGGAGCTGAACGTCATCGTGGTCTGGTCCGTGCCGCCCGCGCCCGGGATGCTCAGTTCGTACGGGCCGTCATCCGAAAGTGCGACATAAGTCCAATTTTCATTGCCCGGATAGGGCGGGATCGCGAGGCGCGCGTCGTTCACTGTCACCGTCACGTCCATCGTCTGGAAGCTCGAGTTCGCGAACGTCACATCAATTTCGATGTCGGCGCCTTTCACAAACACGACATCGTATATCTGAAACGACCTGCCGCCCTTGAACTCGATGTCGTTGTAACACCCCCCCGACCGCTGGATCCTGCTCAGTTCCGTCGGTCTCCAAGTAGAACCACTCGCTGTCGGTGGCGCGCACGTTCGCCTGGTAGTCGCGCTCGTGGATCCCGATGACGTAGAGCGTCGCCGACCCAGATTTGACGGGCGCAGGGCCTACGAGAAGGAGGGCGGCAAGGCCGAGGATGTAGGCCTGCCTGCGATGCTTGAGCTTGGTTGGGTTCACTTTGCTCCTGCAGAGGCCGGAATTCCAGCCTCTTACCTACTTTACGCCATCTCTCCGGAAGTGACACTGGCCTGGAGCCGTATTGGCAGGGATGAGCCTTCACTCGGGCCGCTGGTAACCTAGGGCCACTTGAGTCCGGGTTCAAGGCCGCAAGACGAATCTCCGCTCGGTCGGTTCAAGCGCCGGTTGATCGGCGCGCCCATCGCCACACGTTTTGCTCACCACGAGCGGCTGATCGTCTTCTTCGGCCTGGCGCTGCTGGCCAGCGACAACATCTCCGTCATCGCCTATGCGACCGAGGAGATCATGCACATGCTGGGCAGGGCGGGCCCGGACGCGCTGGGCGTCGTGCTTCCGATCGCCCTCGCCACGCTCACGCTCGTCATCATCGTCCTGTTCAGCTACAGCCGCACGATCACGAACTACCCGCAGGGCGGCGGCGACTACCGCGTCGCGTCGGACAACCTGAGCCCTCTAGCGGGAAAGATCGCAGGCGCGGCGCTGCTCATTGACTACACGCTGACGGTCGCCGTCTCGGTGAGCGCGGGGGTGCTGGCGATCGTCTCCGCCGTTCCTGCGCTCCAGCCCTACATCGTCCACCTGGGCCTGTTCGCGCTCATCGTGCTGGCGCTCGTCAACCTGCGCGGCACGCGCGAGAGCGGCATCGTGTTCGCCGTCCCGACGTACGCGTTCGTGTTCTTCATGGTGCTGCTGATCGTCTTCGGGATCCCAAAGATCGGGACGTTCGAAGGCACGGCGGCCGTCGTGGAGCATGAGGGCGCACCAGAGGCGCTCACCTTGTGGCTGATCCTGCGGGCCTTTGCCGCCGGGTGCGCCGCCCTGACAGGGATCGAGGCGATCGCCAACGGCACGATGGTGTTCAAGGCGCCGGAGGTGAAGAACGCGGTGAAGGCGCTGGTCTGGCTCGGCGCGATCATGGTCGTGCTCTTCCTGGGCGTGACGTGGCTCGCGTCGCACTTCCCTGTGCGCCTGATGAGCGCGGACGATCCGGGCTACCAGACGGTGCTCGCGCAGATCGCGCAGGGCGTGTTCGGCAAGGGGTTCATGTTCTATGCGATCCAGATCGCGACGATGGCGATTCTGATCTTGGCGGCGAACACGGCTTACGCGGACTTCCCTCGGCTCGCGAGCTTCATGGCCCGCGACGGCTACCTGCCCCGGCAGTTCGCAAACGTCGGCGACCGCCTAGTGTTCCAGAACGGGATCATCATCCTCGCGGTCGTCGCGGGTCTGCTCGTGGTGTTCGCGCGCGGGAACGTGCACACGCTGATCCCGCTCTACGCGCTCGGTGTCTTTACCGCGTTCACGCTCGGGCAGGCGGGAATGGTCGTTCACCAGTGGAAGATGAAGAAGGTCGGCGGCGCCGTCGTAAGCGGCATCGGCGCGCTCTCGACCGGCATCGTGTGGGTCGTGATCCTTACGACGAAGTTCCTCGACGGCGCTTGGATGATCGTGATCGCGATGGGCGGGCTGCTGTTCATGTTCTCCCGCATTAGGCGTCACTACGACTATCTGGCCGAGCGGCTCAACATCCGGTCCACCGACACGGTTCAAAAGTACACGACGACCGTGCTGCTGCTCGTGCCTCGGCTGCACCGGGGCCTGCTCAAGGCAATCTCCTACTCGCAGGCGCTCTCGAAGGACGTCCGCGCGATCCACGTCACGGTCTCGCCAGAGTCCGCCCGCGCGGTCAAGGAGCAGTGGGTCAGCTTCGGTGTGGACATCCCGCTCGTCATTCTTGACTCCCCCTATCGGTCCCTGGTCCAGCCGGTCATGGAGTACGTGGACCAGACGATAGACGAGGCAGGCGACCCCAACCATGTTGTGACCGTGATCGTGGCCGAAGCGGTCCCAAAGAACCGCTTTCAGAGCGTGCTGCACAGTAACCTGGCACTGTTCTTGAAGCTGGCACTAGGGCGGCGGCGGAACGTCGTCATCAGCAACGTGAGGTACTTCTTAGATTGATCGTCGAGTCCTATGAAGACGTGATCGTCCTGACGGGCGCGCTGCGCTCAAACTTTTGGGAGACGATCCACACGGCGATCTCGCTCACGCTCAAGCGCCACCCGACCGGCGTGATCATTGACTGCAGCGGCATCACTGAGATCACGGAGGACGGCGCGGAGACGTTCCACGACGCGATTGACTACGTGAACGAGCACGACCGCGCGCGGATCGTCGTAGCGGCCGTGCCGCCCCACGTCCTCGAGGTCCTGCGCAGCGTGCCAGAGGTGCGCTCACAGCTCCCGATCGCGGCCACGGTCAAGGACGCCCGCCTCTCGCTCGACCTGCTCGTCGAAAGCGACGACGACCCCAAGAAGAAGCGGCGAAAGGACCAAGACGTCCGGCAGTACGACCGAACGATCGTGGCGGTCTTGTCTGGGGACGAGAGCGACGAGGACCTGTTGCACGTCGTCCGAGAGTTCGTCAGCACACTCCCCGCCAAGGTCGTGCTCCTCTATCCCATCATCGTGCCGCGCAACCTGCCCTTGCAAGCGCCGATGCCTGAGCTCGAACAGCGCGCGGTCAAGAGCATCGAGAGCGCAAAGTCCAAGATGCTCGAGTACAAGACCGCGCACGAAGCCCGCGTCGAGCACGGTCGCGACTATCCCTCGCTCATTCACGCGATCACGGAAGAAGTGAACGCGGTGCGCGTGATGTTCGCGTTCTCGCGCAGGAGCCCGGAGAAGATGGAAGAGGGCCTGAGGCTCGTCGGCTCAATCATGCACAAGGTGACGCGGCCGATCGTCATCGTGCGCGGCTCCACCAAGGCCTAGTCCGAGCTCGCTTTCTTGAGCCGGTCGTACACGGCCTCCCAGTCCGGCTCGTTGGGCGGAAGTTCGACGTAGATCTCCGGGTGCCCTTGCAGGTCGAGGCGCCGCAGGGCGCGGTAAAGCGTCGCGCCGTACGCCACGGGGTCTTCGGGCATCTTGATCTGGTCGCCGGTCTGCGGCTCGTGGAACGTCAGCCCCGGCTGCGCGCCGTTCATCCGCTCGACCAGCACCACCTTTGCGTTCGGCGCGTAGTGGCGATGGTACATCCCCGGCCCGCGCCTGACTCCCGGCGGCGGCATGTGGCCGAGCGGCCCGCCGACGACCGACTGGACCTGCGCGCGCGTGACGCCGCCCGGCCGCAGGATGCGCGGGTGCTCGCCGGAGAGGTCCACGACCGTGCTCTCCAGCCCGACCTCGCACCGGCCGCCGTCCAGGACCATCACCGCCCTTTCTGCGATGCGCGGGTCCACGTCCTCTGCGGAAGTCGGCGAAAGGCCGGCGAACACGTTCGCGCTCGGCGCGGCGATCGGCAGCCCTGCCTTTCGGATCACGTCGAGCGCGACCGGGTGGTTCGGCACTCGCACCGCGACGGTGTCGAGCCCGGCCGTCGTCACGTCGGGGACGATGGGCTTGCGCCTGAGGACGAGCGTCAGAGGGCCGGGCCAGAACCTCTCGGCAAGCTTTTTCGCAAGCTCTGGCAGGTCTTCAGCCACGTCCGCTACCTGTAAGAAGTCCGCGACGTGGACGATAAGCGGGTTGTCGCTCGGCCTGCCCTTCGCCTCGAACACCTTTCGGACCGCTTCGGAGTCGAGCGCGTTGCACGCAAGCCCGTACACGGTCTCGGTCGGGATGACGACGAGGTCCCCCCTTCGAATGGCGTCCGCGGCTTCTTGCACCGCCGCAGGGCTAGCCGGCTCGAGCCTCATGTGACGGCCTTCATCATAGCCTGTAGCGGCGGGGACTTGCCCGTCCACCATTCGAACGACCTCGCTCCTTGCGCTACGAGAAGCCTACGCCCGTCCACCGTCTCCAGCCCGTGCGCGAAGGCGTCGGTGAGGAACGTGGTCAGTCCGTTCGTGTAGTACACGTCGTATGCGACGGCGGTCCGCATCGCGTTGTGCCACTTCACGGGCAAGTGCTCGCCCTGCATGCTCGCAGACGTCGTGTTGAGGATCAGGGGGCAGTCCTTCGGGTCCGGCTCGTCGTGGACCATGGGCTCGATCCCCAGCTCGTACATCAGCCGCTCGAGGTTCGCGCGCGTGCGGTTCCAGCAGTGGAGCCGGAAACCTGCTTCGTCGAGCGCGACGGCCAGCGCCCTCGTCGTCGCTCCCGCACCGAGCAACAGCACGTCGCACGGCTCGCTCCGTCCGATCTCGGCCAGCGTGTCGAGGAACCCCGGCGCGTCGGTGTTGATAGCCTCCTTGGTGTCCAGCCGGAGCGTGTTGACGACGCCCATGCGCCGCTCCGCCTTCGGCATGGCCTCGGACCACTTGTACGCGGCCTTCTTGAGTGGAACGGTGACATTGAGCCCGCGATATCCGAGCGAAGCCAGGTGCGCGAGCGCCTCTGAGAACTCCTGCTCCGGCACGCGTATTGCCTCGTACCTCTCGACCATACCGAGCGCGAGGAACGCCGCATTGTGCATCGCTGGCGAGAGCGAGTGCGCGACCGGGTCCCCGATGACGCCGTACTGCGCCTTTGGTGCGGCGCGCCACTCAAAGCTGCTGTTCATTTCTTCTTGAAGGCATATAGCCGTTGTCCAGTGAAGTTCCAGAAAGCCGTGATCGCGGCGGCGAGCACGATCGCCGCGCGGAACGCCATCTTGTCTCCGCCAGGGAGCACGACGGTGAAGAACGTCGTCAGCATCGTGTTCAGGGCGAGGCCGACGAGCGAGACGGTGAGGAACTTGGCGAACTGCCGCGAGCGCTCTTCGCGCCCGACGATGCGGAACGTCCACCGGCGGTTCCACACGAAGCTGTTGACGATTGCCGCGCTAGCGGCGACGATCGAGATCGGCACGACCGCCGCAATCTCCGGGTCGTTCGCGGCGAACGCGAACAGTGTGGGCGACGTCTCGACCAGCCAATCTCCGAGCGCCTCGCTCATACGGACGTCCCCATAGGGTATCGCGTACCGGAGCGTCATCTTCACGCAGTAGTCAATCACGAACGACGAGCCCCCGACCAGGCAGAACTTGAAGATCTGCTTGAAGAGGTCGCTTCGGAAGAACCCGGTCGGAGATCCTGCGGGCGCCTCGACGTAGTCGAAGAGGAACCGACCGATCACGCGTTCGGCGTTTCGGCTGAAGAGCCGCGTGCCGATGAACTCCCGCTTGCCGACGGGCCTGATCCAGAACGCGTCAATCCCCGCGCGGTTCGCGCCGAGAACGTCCGTGAGGAGCTGGTCGCCGATCATCACCGCCTGCTCGGGCTTGACCCCGTACTTCTCCATCGCTATGTCGTACATCTGGCGGCTCGGCTTGTACTTGGCGCGGATGAACGGCACGCCGAGCTCGCTGCTGAGGCGATTCAGCCGCCTCGGGTGGCGCGTGTTGCTCAGGATGCAGAACTCCAGGCCCAGCGACTTGCCGTGCGCGATCCAATCGAGCACGGGCTGGGGGAACTCGTGCTCCCGCCACGGCAGAAGCGTGTTGTCAACGTCGAGCAGGACCACGCGCTTGCCTGCGGCCTTGAGAGCGTCGAGGTCCACCTGCTCGACGCGCTCGAGCGATGCGGCCGGGCTGAACTTTCGCAGCGCGCGGGGCATCTGTTCGCGCTCGAACGTCCCGGCGCGGAACCGCCTCACGCATCTCCTCCCTCTGCGAACTCCTTGCGGGACTTGTTGATGTTCTGCCTGTGCTCGCTGTAGGTCGAACTGAAGAAGTGCGTCCGGTCCGGGCGCGCGACGTAGTACAGGAACTCGTGCTGTTCGGGCGCGAGCGCGGCAGATACGCTCCGCCACGCCGGCGAGCCGATCGGGCCCGGCGGCAGACCGGGGTTCAAGTACGTGTTGTAGGGGGACACGATCGTCCTGACCTCCCCGCGCTGCAACACGCGCCAGTCCTGGATCGCGTAGAGCACCGTGGCGTCAATCTCCAGGTTCTGGTTGATCTTGATGCGGTTCTCGATCACGCCCGCGATCATCGGCCGCTCCGGGTCCACTGCGGCCTCGAGCTCGACCATCGAGGCGACGACCAGCGCGCGGTTGAGCGCTTCTGGCGTGACGCCCATGACTTGCGCCGGCTTCCAGACCTTCTCTTCGAACGCCTGGAGCTGCCGCCGCACGACGGCGTCCGCGCCGATGAGCGGAGGCAGGTCGTACGTGTCGGGGTACAGGAACCCCTCGAGCGATCCCTGTGGCAGTGGGAACGAGACGTCGCCTGCGAACCGCGCCGGGTCGTGCGCCGCGTCAACGTACTCCTGCGCCGTACACACGCGGTTCTTCTCAAGGATCTTCGCAGCGCGCGCGATCCACCAGCCCTCGGGGATCCGCACCTGCTGTTCGATGGGCCGCTTGAGCGTGCGAAGGACCTGTTCGACGTTCATCCCCGGTCGGAACTCGAACGTTCCGACATAGATCGTTCTGTCGGCGCGCTGGAGGTAGCAGTAGACTTTGACCGCCGCCGGGTTGCGCACCACGCCGCGCTTCTCCAGGTCCAGCATCACGCCGTCGAACGTGGCGCCCTCCTCATAGCGGACCAGCACCGGCTCTCCTTCCGGCATCGGGGCGAGCTCACCTCGGTACCAAGTGCCGACGACGATGGCCCCCGCGACGACGCCGATGAGCGCCCCGGTCAAGAACCACAGCCGCCTCTTACGCTTCTTGATCAAAGTACCGCTCCAGGATCCTGCACGCAGCCTCTCCGTCGGAGCGCTTCCTGCGCTCGCTACCCTTCAAACCGGCCTCCACCATGTCCCGTTCCGCCTCTGCGCTCGTGAAGGCCTCGTCAATGTACGCGACACGGGCGCCCAGCGCGGCGATGCTCTCGCCGAGCTTGCGGCACACCCGAGACATCTTCGTCTCGCCGTCCGCGTCCGTCGGCAGCCCGACCACGATCACGTCCGCGCCCTCCTTCGCTGCCAGCGCGACGATCGCCTGAGCGTCCTTGGCGAGAGTACCGGACGCCTCGATGTTCGGCCTCGCCGTCGCGACCCTCGCGCCGGTCTCGCCGACCGCGACGCCGATCCGCTTGCCGCCGAAGTCCACCGACAGCGCCCTCGTCACGCGAACGCCCCCAAGACCGCGTCGCGCACCCCGGGCGAGCAACTGACGGCCTCATTGCTTAAGACGTCGCGGCCGGCAAAATCGGAGAACGAACCGCCCGCTTCGCGCACGATGACGGCGATGGCGCTGATGTCCCAGTGGTTCACGACCGGGTCCAGCATCGCCTCGATCCGTCCGGTCGCGACGAGCATGTGCCCGTACGCGTCGGTCCAAGACCGCGTCGCCAACACGGTCTCGGCGAGTGAGAGGAACGAGCCCATCCGGCCCGCACGGTTCATGCTCGCGTGCCCTCCGCAGGCGACGATCGCGCGCGAGAGGTCGGTCTGGTCGGAGACTCGGCACACGCCGCCGTTCAAGTAGCATCCGCCGCCTTTCTCTGCGTACACGACCTCTCCCAGCGCAGGAATGGCGCAGACGCCCAGCACCGGCTCGCCGTCCTGCTCATAGCTGAGCAGCGTCGCATAGAGGGGGACTCCGGCGATGAACGACTTGGTTCCGTCTATCGGGTCAATCACCCACCGGTCAGGCGCGTCGCTCCCGCCCTGCTCTTCACCCAGGATCGCCTCGCCCGGGAACGTGGCTTCGATCGCCATCCGGATCGTCCGCTCCGCCTCGCGGTCGGCGACGGTCACGGGCGACTCGTCTGCCTTGATCTCGAACTGGACGCCGCGCTGGAAGTGCCTGAGGGTCCCCTGCGCCGCGGAGCGGGCCGTTTCGAGCGCGAAGGCGAGGCGAGGCGACATCCGGCCTATTCTGGCACCCGCAATCGAGCCGGGCTTGTACCTAGGGCGACAGGAACCACCCAAAATCGTCCGACGTTCTATAATAAGAGCATGGGGGCGTCAGGGTTCGACAGAGCTGAACCGACCTCCAGTTGCGAGCCGAGGCGCCGTTGGCCTCGTAAAAAGCGGCAAAAAAGTAACAGCGAACGACAACTTCGCCTACGCAGCCTAAAACCTGCGGCTCCCTTCGGAACCGTTCTAGCGGGGTCCGATTGAGGGTTAGCAAAAGCTAGATCGTCCGAAGCGTCTTCGGCCCGTAGCCGCGGCGGACTAAAACAACCGGGCTAGGTGACTGTGCGGCGAGCACTCAGGCCATGCCAGGCACCGAAACAAAATCTGAGTGGGACGCTCGTGGATACTGAAGGGACGGCGGTTTTGGAACGGGGTTCAATTCCCCGCGCCTCCACCAAAGTCTGTAAACAAGAAGCGGCCTTCCCGAAACGGGAGGCCGCGTTCTTTTCCCAACGAGGAAACTTCGTCTACTTCTTGTCTTTGCCCTTCTCGGGCACCTTCGCTTTCTCCGGAGCCGCAACGGCCGCGCCAGCGGCGGCAGGCTCGCCTTCCTTCACCTCGCCCTCGGCGCCGGCTTCTGGCACGGCTGCCGCCTCGGCGGTGGTCGGGACGTCTATCGAGACGGCCCGCATGTGGAACGTCGTCGCGATGAGCGCGTCTGCCGGCAGGTGGGTGCTCACGCCCTCGGGCAACTGAAGGTCGCCCACGACGATCTTGTCGTTGTCCGTCATTTGGCTGATGTCCACGTGGATGTGGTCTGGGATGTCTGCCGGCTTGGCGTAGACCTCCAGGTTCATCATCGGAGTCATCAGGCTCGAGCGCTTCTTGTTCACGCAGTCCGGCTCGCCGTGGAACTCCACCGGCACCATGATGCGGATGATGTCGTCGTCCTTGACCTCTTGCAGCGTCAGGTGGATGATCCCGCGGGAGATCGAGTCGCGCTGGACGTCCTTCACGACGACCTGCATCTCGCGCGACTCTGAGTCAACGGAGAGCTTGAAAACGGCGGCGCCGGAGGACAAGCGGAGCGTGTTGCGCACGTCCTTCTGCAAGGCCTGTACGAGCCGCGTGCCCTTTCCTTTCACGATCAGCGCCATGGGGAGGATCCCCCTGGCTCGCAAGCGCCGCACCTCGGCGCTGTTCGCACGCTCTCGACTCGCAACATTCAACGTAGCCATGTCCAACAACCTCGGAGAAAGCGGGCCCACCCAGCCCACAGGTCGTCGGATTATACCGGAAACGGGCTCCGAGACAGGGCCTCAGCCCCGAGCCCAGGCCGCGTAGAACCGCTCGCGGGCGGCAACGGCGCGGGCCCGGCAGTCGGGGCCGACGGAATTTATGTGGCCCATCTTCCGGCCTGGCCTCGCCTCCTCCTTGCCGTACCAGTGGACGAACACGGCAGGGTCCGCCTCGATCGCCGCACGCAGTCCGTCGCGATAGTCGCCCGCCCCCGCCTGCCCGAGCAGGTTCGCCATGCACGCCTCGCCGCCGACGGGCGTGGGGACCGGCAGGCCGAGCACGAGCCTCACGTGCGCCTCGAACTGGCTGACACCGCCCCAATCGAGGGTGTAGTGGCCGGAGTTGTGCGGCCGCGGCGCGATCTCGTTGACCAAGAACGCGCCGTCAGAAGCCTCGAACAGCTCGACACCGAAAAGCCCAAACCCGCCGACCGCCTCGACTGCTGCGACCGCGACCTGCGACGCGTCGGTCCCCGAGGGGAAGACTAGGTCGCAGACACGGCCCACTTGCTCCGTCTCCATCGTCGGAAAGCACACCGTCTGTGACCCGGACCGGCACACCATCACCGCCAGCTCGCGCCGGAACTGCACGAACCGCTCCGCCATCCAGTTCCCTCCGCTCCAGTCTTGCTTGTGTCGGTCGAACTCTTCCTGGTCCGTTGTAAAGCGCGTCCCCTTACCGTCGTAGCCCCCGAACCGTGCCTTGAGCACCATCGGAAACCCGACCTCTGCGACGGCCCCTTCGCCCGAGATTGCCACTGCGAGGGGGCTCGGCACACCTGCGCGCTCATACGCCTTCCGCTGCAGCAACTTGTCCTGCACCGTCGCGAGGCACTCGGTCCCGGGCAACATGCACTCCCGGCCACGCCCGGAGATCGCCAACGCAGCTTCTACCGACAAGGCAGGGATGAACTCGTTCTCCAGCGTCACGCGCCCGCACTGTCGGAGCACGCCGGCGACAGCGTCGGGGTCGTTCAGCGGCCCGACGACCGCGTCCGCGACCTGCGAGGCGGGCGTGTTCGCGCTCGTGTCGAGCGAAAGGCACGTCAGCCCCATCCTTTGCGCAGCCTGGATGGACATCCGCGCCAACTGTCCGCCGCCGAGGAAACCGATGTCGTACTTCACCGCGTCTTCACCACTTGCTCCTTTGCGACAGGCAGCCGCGTCGCGTGCTCCATATCGGAGCCGCGGACGACGCCGACCAGCTCTGGCCCGATCACGCGCACGCCCTTGTTCACCGCCTGTTCGTACACCCACTCCAGGACCGGGTCAACGGGCGTCAGGTCCGGCAAGGTCAGGTTCAGGCTCAGTTGGCTGTGGCCGCGCGACGGGAGGGGGAACCCGAGCGCGCGCACGCCGAGGAACCTCGGGTCGCCCTCAGACCGCAAAGTCCTCACGGACTTCGCCAGCCGCTTGGCGAACAATACGTCCGGCTCCTCAAAGTCCACGTTCATCGCGATCAAGAAGTCGCGCCAACCGAGGACGGTCGCCCCGAGCAGCGGGTGGGCGCGCACAGGCCCAAAGTCTGGCACGAGGTCGCGACCGAGGAGCGCGCCGAACCCTCCCTTGCGCAGTGTCGGCAGGTCCGCCTCGTGCCGCCCCTTCTCCGACTTCTCGTACAAGAACACAGGGACGTCAAACCTTGCAGAAACTTCTTCGGCCACGCCGTCCACCCAGGCGTGCATCTCTTGGGCCTCGCAACCCCACGGCGCGACGAACGGGCACACGTCCAGAGCCCCGATCCGAGGGTGCACGCCGACGTGCCGGTTCAGGTCAATGCTCGGGAACGCGACGCCGCAGAGGTCTATGGTCGCCGCGGCCACGCTCTCGTGCTCTCCAGAGTACGCGCTCACCGAACGGTTGTGGTCGACGTCGGACTTGAGATAGTGGACGTCGAGCCCGTGGCCCTCCAGCACGTCGCGGAACCGCCGCAACAGCGCGCCGTCTCGACCGAAGGACCAGTTGGGGACGGCGAGGATGCGCAAGGGCTACAACCCGACCGTGTTGTAGCCGCTGTCTACAAAGATGACCTGCCCCGTCACCCCACGGCTCAAGTCCGACATCAGATAGACCGCCGCTCCAGCCACTTCGTGCTGCCCGAACGGCTTCTTCAGCGGCGCGCGCTCCTGGACGTAGTCAATCATTCCTAGAAGCCCCTTCACGCCGCGCGCGGCGACCGTGTTGATCGGCCCGGGGCTGATCGTGTTCACGCGGACGCCCTTCGCCCCGAGGTCTTGCGCCAGGTACCGCACTGACGACTCGAGCGCGGCCTTCGCCACGCCCATCACGTTGTAGTTCCCCACGGCGCGGGACGAGCCGAGGTAGGACATGCACATCACGCTCGCGTCGTCGTTGAAGTACGGCTCCAGCACGCGGCACAGGGCGACCAGCGAGTAGCAGGAGACGTCGAGGGCGAGCGCGAACCCGTCCCTGGACGTGTCCACGAAACGCCCCTCGAGGTCCTCCTTCTTCGCGTACGCGGCGGAGTGGACGAGGAAGTCGCACTTGCCGAACCTCTCGCCCACGGCCGAGGCCAGGCGGTCGAGCTGCGCGTCGTCGCCGAAGTCCACGACGACGCTGGACATCCCCTTCTGGCCGTCGACCAGCGCAGAGACGCGCTCAAGCATCCGCTCGTTTTGCGCCCCGACGATGACCTCCGCGCCGTGCGCGGCCGCAGCCTCTGCACAAGCCCAGCCGATGCTGTTCTTGTTCACCACGTTCAGCACGAGGCCCTTTTTGCCTGCCAGAAGCATCCTGGCCGCATTATGGCCAAATCCTAGTCTTCTAGCCCAGTCTGCTCTTCCTGCGAGACCCTGCCCATCAGGCCCGTCTTATAGTCCGTGACAGCGTTGATGACCTCGTCCGGAGTGTTCATGACGATCCCGCCCTCGGCCGTGACTGGCTCGATGATCGGCAGCCCCGCCATCAGCACGGCGCTAGTGTTCTCGTACGCCTGGAACTCAACTGCCGCACCAAGTTGGTCGAAGCGGACGAGCTGGCCTGAGCCGACCGACTGGCCGTTCTCCACTCCGAGCTTGCCTTCATTCACGAGCACCATCACCGACCACTCGGGCGGGAACGGCAGTTCGATCTGGCCGCCCTCTTTGAGGCGCATGTCCAGGATGACGATCGGCGAGCAGGTCTCGGCCGGCGCTTCCAATCCGCCGACCTCTCCAGCCACCACAAACATGTACCCGGCGTCTCCGGGCAGGTCAATGCGCGGCAGGCCGCCAAACTTGAAGAGCTGGTAGCGCGGCGGGAGCATCTTGTGGACCTTCGGGAGGTTGACCCAGATGCGGACCATAGAGAGCCGGCCAGCGCTGTCGCAGAAGGCCTCGGAGTGCTTCTCTTCGTAAACGATGCCCGATCCCGCGGTGGCCCACTGCACGTCTCCCTGGCCGACCGTGCCGAAGATTCCGCGCGAGTCAATGTGCTCGATCTCGCCGTCGTACATCAGCGTGACGAGCTCCATGCCCTTGTACGGCATCTCTTCCACGCCGAGGCGTTCGCCCGTGCGCTCAAAGTCGTGAGGGCCGATGAGGTCAACCTGAAGGAACGGGCTGATCTCGTGCGCGATCCTGTTGTAGCTGACGACGTTCCTCACAGGAAAGCCGTCGCCGACCCACTTCGGCTCTTGCGCGGAGTGGATGTCCAGGACTCTTTTTGCGATCAAAGTGGCCATGCCTGTTTGACCGTCCCCAGGCCGGGGGCGTTCTCAAGTGCCTAGTCAAAAAAAGGCGCCTCTCTGGAGGCGCCTGATACCCGTTTTCGGCTTGTGCCGACTTGCTTTCTTGCGGTTGCGTTTGTCCTTGGTTGAATCCTGACCCTTTTTGCGCGCCTTCTAACGTGCGCGTTGATCTACCTAGAACATCGGCGCTGGGGCACAGCATCTTTAGGGGATTTGGGCCCGTGTTGTTACCTGTACGGCGAACCTGGCCCGGAACCTGGAGGGTGCTATAATGCCGCTCAGCGGACAGATGGCTGAGTGGTCTAAAGCGCCCGCCTGCTAAGTGGGTTGGAGGCGATAGTCTCCTCCAGGGTTCGAATCCCTGTCTGTCCGCCAGTTCTTGAGCGTATAGTGAAGTTGAGGTTTCGATTTATGGCCCGTGCATTGACCCTGCTGTTTGCCCTCGTGCCCGCTGTCCTGCTCGCTTCGACCCCTGGTGAGTTCCAGGCGGCCCGGAACAAGTACGGCATCACTTCCGTCGCCATGCCCCAGGTCTTCAAAGAGCTTCAGGGCGAGGCTTACCTTGAGTTCCAAGGCAAGGTCACCGGCAGCATCAAGGGCGAGGACGGGGTCGTCACGCTGCTCGTCCGCTTCGGGGACGCAGCCCAGATCGTCGAGGCCAAGACCGCCCCGGACTGGCTCCTGACGGGCGTGACCGAGGTCCGCATGATCGTGCGCGCGACCGCTTCCGAGCTTTCCGCTCTCCCCACCCTCGAGCACGTCGCCTCGATCCCCGAGCTCGACGCGGTCGCGCTGGACGAGCGCGTACGGGTCCTCGAGGCCAAGACCGCCGAAGAGGCCCGAAAGAAGGCCGCCGCGCTGCAGAACGAAATGAAGACGCAGTCCAGGCACGGGCTCGACCGGTTCGCCGACACCGCGCCGCCTAACGCGCTGAACGGGCCGATTGGCTCGGCCGGCCCGAGCTCGAACCGCGAGCTGGTCTCGCTGGTGCCGGATTACATGGCCGTCGTCATGGACCGCAACAAGAGCCTTCCCGCGGCACAGGCGCAGTTCATCGCCGAGTGCGTGCTCGCCTACTCCACCCACTACGGCGTGGACGCACGGCTCGTGATGGCGCTGATCCAGCACGAGAGCAACTTCAACCCGCAGACCACCAGCCACGCCGGCGCGATGGGCCTCGGGCAGCTGATGCCCGACACGGCCAAGGGCCTCGGGATCACGAACCCCTACGACGTCGAGCAGAACATCTACGGAACGGTCCGCACTCTGCGCGGCCACCTCGACCGCCAAGGCGCGCTCGCCAAGGACACGTACGACCAGCTCGTTCGCGCCCTCGCGGCGTACAACGCGGGGCCGGGCGCGGTCAAGAAGTATGGCGGCGTGCCACCGTACAACGAGACCAAGACGTACATCACCCGCGTGGTGAACACGTACCTCAAGCTCTCCGGCAAGCAGTGATGCCCGAGATCGCTTGGTCGGACTTCGAGAAAGTCGAGATCCGCGTCGGCACGGTCGTGCGCGCCGAGGAGTTCCCGGAAGCGCGCAAGCCCGCTTACAAGCTCTGGGTTGACTTTGGCGAGCTCGGCGTCAAGCAGTCGAGCGCGCAGGTCACGATCCATTACACGCCAAAGGACCTCGTCGGCCGGCAGGTCGTCGGCGTGCTCAACTTCCCGCCCAAGATGATCGGCCCGTTCCGCAGCGAGTGCCTCGTCTCCGGCTTCGCCGACGCCGACGGCGCTGTCGTGCTGTGCACGCCTGACAAGGGCGTGCCGAACGGCTCGAAGCTGTTCTAGCGTGTACACTTAAGACCAGCCATGCCGCTAACCACCGCCTTTCTGATCCTCGCCGCGCAGGGCGTCCCTGCCCGCGCCGTGATCTTGGACGCCACGTTCAAGGACAAGCCGTACGGCAAGGTGACTTATGTCCGAGGGCTCGTCCCCGGCAGGGGGATGGAGCGCACGGTGACGATGGAAGTGGACGACGAATCGGGCAGATACATCACCATTGAGAAGCGCACCTATGCGGCTGGCGGGGCGCCGACATCGGTCGTCCGGACACACTACGACGCGCTCGAGCAAATCACTGTCACGCTCACCTATTCGGGCCTAAAGGCGATCGTCACGCACCAGACCGGCGACGATGAGCCGGAGACGGAGGAGTTTCCGCTCGAGGCCGAGGGCGCGAAGCTGAGCGACCCGAGCCAGTTCTGGTTCTTCGGCACTGTCCCGCCGAAGAACACCAAGGTCGTGTTCTGGGAGTACTCGCTCGACAAGAACAGCTGGGTCGAGAAGACCGTCACGTACACGGGGATCGCGGAGCTGAAGCTCGGCGAGAAGACGGTGCGCGCGCACCGCATCAACATCAGCAAGGACACCAACTTTTACGTTGACGACAACGGCATGCCGTACAAGTCTTCGCAGGAGACTGGCGCGGGCACGCTTACGCTCGTGCGACGCGAGGGCGTGGATTGATCCGCGTCTGCATCGTCGGCGCGGCCGGGCGCATGGGCACCGAGGCTGTCCGCACCGTGCTCGCGGCGGACGACATAGAGCTTGCGCTCGCGGTGGACACCGCAGGGGGCGAGGCGTCAGGCGTGCAGATCGCGACTTTGTTCCCCCGTCCGTTGCACGGCTGCGACGTGATGGTCGAGCTGACACACGCAGACAGCGCGACCGAGCACGCGGTCCTGGCCGCCGAGTCGGGCGTGTCGCCGGTGATCGGCGCGAGCGGGCTGGACGCGGCGCAGCAAAAGCGCGTCGCCGACGCGTGCAAGGCCGCGACGATCGGCGGGATCCTCGTTCCTAACTTTGCGATCGGCGCGGTGCTGATGATGCGCTTTGCGGCTGAGGCCGCGAAGTGGCTGCCGAACGCCGAGGTGATCGAGATGCACCACGACAAGAAGGCCGACGCGCCCTCGGGCACCGGGATACGGACCGCGGAGCTGATCTCCGCTGCGCGGTCGGGGGCGAACCCCGACCCGACGAAGGCGGTCAAGTATGAGGGCGCGCGCGGGGCTTCGGTCGAAGGGGTGCGGGTGCACTCGGTGCGCCTGCCTGGGCTGGTCGCGCACCAGAGCGTGATGTTCGGCGGCGAGGGCGAGGTCCTGACCGTGCGGCACGACTCGATGAACCGCGGGTCGTTCATGTCAGGCGTGTTGCTGGCCGTGCGCGGGGTGCGGTCGCTGGATGGGTTTGTGGTGGGCCTCGACGCCCTGATGTTCGGCTGATGGAGGGTCGTCCTCCTGGACGACCCTCGCTCGTTGCGACTGCTCGACGAGGCGACTGCTCGCCCCGCCTCACTAGCGGATCATGCGACGAATCTTCTCTTTGCTGTCACCAGACAACTGCAGGTTGATGAATTCGTTCAGCTCCATGGGATCAGGCGATTGATGGGCTGCATCGACGTAAAACGTGAAGGAGTCGAAGTCCAGCGGATCAACAAATGTTGCAAGGCCGACGCCAAACCGCGCCGCAACCCGGCTCAACCGCTTTAGATCGGCGGATGGAACAGTACCGGGATTGACATGCACCAGCAGATAGCTTCTGTTCGCGAATATTGAGTGCGAGGCGGTTTCAAACACGCCTTCGATGCCGAACGCTTCCAACGGTTTAACTTCGAACGTGATGACCTCCAACGTTTTCCCGGGCATGAACGGGAATACTCGGACTGCTGCAAGCGTCAAGTCCGGACGTGTCCACTTCCCGCCAGTGTCACGTCGGCCCTGATTGGCTGTGATCTCTATGACGTGGTCCTCTATGTTTTGCTGTTTTAGCCATGGTCCCTTGATCGTCTTGTAGAGCGGGTCGTACAAATCCTGCTCTGAGCGATACGCTGCGGACTCTGTCTGCGCCACAGGTTCCTCCTCTTCTTCGCCATTCTGACCCGTGAGCATTACCGATCCTCCTCGCCCTTTGCCAGTCGAGATCACTCCTTCGCCGATGAGGAGATCGCGAATCTCCCAGTAGTGGCTGCCTTCGAGTGCGGTCTCCACTTTGGTCTTGGCAAGCGCGAGCCATTCAGGCTGAAGGCTCATGTTGCCCTTTGAACTGCCATCCTTCGGCAACAAGGCGATGAACACCTTCTTGAGTTTGCGCCTCTCACGCCCGGTCAGCTGTGCGGCCATGGCGCTCAGTATAACAGACAGGGGCGGGGGGGGGGGGGCCCCCCCCGCCCTCGAAAGAACTACCCCGGCACAGTCGCGCTCACGACGTCGCTCCACGGCCCGGCCTCGCCCCGCGTGTTGACCCACCGCGCGACCCAGTGCGCCATCTGCCCCGCGTCGGCGGGGTCGAACTCCCATATCTGCGGCGTCCGCGTGTCAATCGCAACAAAATCAAAGTCCTGCGGGTCCACCGGCGGGGTCGCGCCGATGAACAGGCGCAGCTCGCACCCCGCGACGCCGAACGGCTTCGCCCTCTTGGTCGGCGTGCCTTCGTCGGCGAAGTTGTTCTTGTGGCGGAACCGCTCGGACGTGTCAATGATCATCACGGGACGCGTGCTCGGCACGGGCACGTCGGTCGGCGTCGTGTCGCGCGGGGAAAGTCCGGCGGCTTCGAGATTGTCGCCGATCGCCACACCGGCGGCGTAGATCTTCGCGAAGACGGTCCGCATCGCGTCTTCGAAAGTAAAGCGGCTCGTGTCCTTGAGCGCGACGGCGGCCGACGCGGCGGCCTTGGCCGTTGTGGCGGCGGGATAGTTGGTGTCCCAGTCCGTCTTCGCGGCGGTCGCGGCGGTCATGTCGCCCGCGACGAGCCCGAAGCCCGCCAAGTCGGCGTTGATGACGTTGTATGCGTTGGTGATGAAGGCGTTGAAAGCGTCGTCGCTTCTCGGTATCTGTTCGGCCATTTTCTTGTCGCTCCGGTGGTTTCCTGCTTGCGCACGGCGGTACCGCGCCCAAGCACGTAGTTCTTGTACGCTTGCCCGGTTCTCTTTGTCCCTTGCGCGGCCGCTCCGTGCGGCTCTGCGGGGCTCCCGTGGGGTTGCGCGGCGCTCCCGCAGGGTTGCACGGTCCGTCCGTGCAACCCTCCGGACCTTCCGTGCTTAGGCTCAAACGAACCGGGCAGGCGTACGGACGCGCCGGGCTGGGTTCATTTGAGCCTGTTTGAGCCTGGCGAGCCGGTGTTGAGCCGCCGCAGCCCGGTTTCGTGCAAACCTTCGGCCCAGGCCGCGACCGCCCAGGGATTTGCTCTCCCCTTGCCCTGGAGCCACGACAAGAACTGCAGTCTGTCTGGAGCGTCCATTAGAATGAGGCCCAGGAAATGCGATCTGTTCTGATATCCGCTTTAGTCATTGCGTCACCACTCGTGCAGGCGCAGGTTCCACCGAATACCGTACTAACTGAGAGGCGCGCATTGGTTGTCGGGGAGCCCCGTGCAATCGTTGGCCAAAACGTTGTGCAGGTCTCATCGTCGCCAAGCGGTCGTTACCTTCTCGCCGTTCGTGAGAATCCTAATGCGGACAGCATCCCGCTTACCGTTCCCAATCCGTGGGAGCGGAAGCCTCTGAGCCTCGTGCTTTGGGACTCGCAGACGGAGACTATGCGAGAGCTACTCACGTTTCAAAAGGTCGGCGCAATTAGCCTCGTAGAGGGTTACTCCCCCACCGCGGTTGGCGAGCGCTACATTGACAGAGCACGCATTGATTGGTTCGCCGGAGTCGACAAGGCGGTAGTGAGTTTCAATCTAATCAAAGCCAAGCCTGACCCTCAACGAACCGGTAACGAGGAGCAAGTTGTTCGAGAGTCGTATTTTGTGGACGCACTACGTGGATCGTCTCAACGGATCTACTCCCAAGAGCAGGAAGGCGGAATCGCATGCCGGATAGTCACTTGTCCGGTTTTGCCGATCGCCGTGAAGCTCCTCCACGTTGCCAACGCGCCGAATGCCGAAACAGGAATCACGATCCAGACGCTGCGCGCGGATGGCACTTGGGGCCCGCTCCGGAAGCTCGCCGGGAACGTCCAGTTTCCGCGTGAGTCCGCTTGGTCCGACGACGGCAAGGCCCTTCAGGTCGCCGTAAGGTTTATTCCCGAGGGAGGACAGAGGTTCTCCCATCGCGTCTTACGTTACGATCCTGACACTGGTGAGGTTGAGATCGTGGTCGGCTCATTCTCTACGTACGAACCCGTGTTGCCTAGTCGAGATGTAGCGTTGGTCAAGTCACCGCTAGACGAGGGAGCCGGGACAGCCGCCGAGCAACCGGCCCGATGGAGTTTGCAGGCAAAGGCCGTTACTGAGCGTAGGACAGCAAGCGTCTCTGTTGGTGCAAGTCAGGCTCACCTAGCGGCGCAAGAGACGTTCGTGGCATACATCGTCGATGGCGTGCTCTTCGCCCGGAGACTACGGCATGCGACCCTGAGAGACTACGGCGCTTGGCGCGACGTAGACGCGAAAGAAGATGCTACTCAGCGGGCTGGCCAGATCGGAAATGCGCTCGCTATCTATACGCGCGAGAACGGCGGCGAAGTGCCAACGACACACAGTCTCCAAATGGAACTGTTGGAGTTTGTCGAGGGCCCGGGTGTGTTCAATGGCTTTGTCGTCACTACTCAGCACTCTAACATCGCCACGGCAAGGGATCTCTCAATGGAAGTATTCGGCTACATTCAGGGCCCTGGCGGGCGTGCGATCGTGTATCTCGACGGGCATGTCGATTGGAAGGGAACTTAGAGCGGGATTCGATTTCGCTATGCCCCAGCCCGCCACACAGACATTCGCGGAGAGGGGGAACTCGGGCGGCGGTCACCCGCCGATCTTGGTGAGGGAGCCGGGTTTGGCGCCGGGCTCGTAGAACTCGATGTACCCCAGGAGCATCTCCTCGGTGGTCTGGAGCCCCCAGCGGACGGTCTTGGTCGGGTCGGGGTTGGCGGGGTTGCCGGTGCTGTTGTCGAAGGTGCCGTACGCGGTCACCTTCGTTCCGGCCGGCAGGAGCTTGGGGGTCGCGTAGCGGTATGTGATCTGCCAGTTGAAGTCGTAGCGCGGGACGTCGAGCAGGACCTCCTTCTTGCCGTCGGGGTAGGTCGCCTCGAACTTGAACGCCTTGCCGCGGACGTGCATGTGCGGCATGAGCGCGGTCACGAGGACGTCGCGCGGGACGGTGATGGTGTTCGAGTCGGTGAACGCGGGGTCGCCCGGCGGGATCGCGAAGGTGCGGTTGACGATGCCGTAGACCTGCAGCTCGTGCTTCGGCGTCTGCTTCGCGAACTTCAGCGCGAGCTTCGTCCTGTCGCTCGTGGCCTTGCCGTTGGGCGTGTAGTGGAGCTGGAACATGAGCGCGGCGCCCTTGGGCAGTCGCTTGGCCTGTCCGTCGGCGAACTTGACGCTGTCGGTGCCGGGGACGTAGCCCATGAAGAAGCCGGTGCTCTCGTCGAGCTCGAAGAGGGTCCTGCCGTTGATGCGGTTGTTCTCGATGACGAACACGAGCACGTGGTGGACGACCGCGCGGTCCGTCGGCTGGATCTCCATTGACTCGATCCACTTGTCCTCGGTGAAGTCGGTGTCCACTCGGAGGTGGATGTATCCCATTTGGCCGGTGGCCTTGACTGGGATGTCGCGCGGGATCTCGAAGACTACGTCGGGCTCTCCGATCGCCCACTTGCTGTGGAACTTGAGCGGCGCGGGGGTGAGCTTCGGGTCGCCCTCGGGGCAGCCGGCGGCGATCCACGCGACGAGGTCTGCCTTGTCCTGCTTGCTGAGGCTGCGGTCGTTCTGCCACGGGCCGTGGCCCTCGGCGGCGTACCAGGGCGGCATGGTGCCGTTCTCGACGACCTGCTTGATCATGCCCTTGAAGCTTTCTGCGTTCTTGTACGAGTCGAGCGCGAAGGGTGCGACGCCGCCGTCGCGGTGGCACGTGACGCAGTTGCGCTGGAGGATGCGCGAGACTTGGTCGTGGTAGGTGACTGCGGTCTCCATCGGCTTTGTGCCGAACGCGAGCGCGCAACCGGGTGCGGTCGTGGCCTCGACGCTCGGCTTGTCGCCTTTGAGAGTGCTCTCGATCGCGTCAATCAGGAACGTGCTCTTCGGCGCGTCGTTCTGGTAGCCGAGGCCGTACTGGTCGTCCACCGCGCCGCGGTAGACGAGGGTGTGGCGGGAGTCGAGGAGGAAGACTTCTGTGGTGGTCTTCGCGCCGAGCGCCGAGGCGATGTTGCCTTCGGTGTCCCAGATGTACGGGCCGTCGAAGCCGTGGTCGCGGACGTCCTGCTCGATCGCGGCCCTCTCGTCGGCCCTGCTCGTGTTGACGTAGACGAACTCGACGCCTTGCGCGCGGTACTTGTCCTCGAGCGCGGCGAGGGTCGGGGCGTAGCGCTTGGTGAGGGGGCAGGTGGTGTCGGTGAGGGCGACGACGGTGGCCTTGGCGCCTTCCGGGGCGCCGAGCTGGAAGTCCTTGCCGGCGATGGTGGTGCCTTGGACCCCCGTGACCAGACGCCCGACGCCGTCGGCCCGTGTCGGTTCCGGGGCGACCTTGATCTGGCCCTCCTGGACCGCCACTGCGGCAAGACAGACTGCGCCCGCAGAGAGCGCCAAAAGAGCTTTCATCGTTCCCACACTGACCATCGCGACACTCAGTTTACTCGTGGGATAGACGGGTTGGTTTCACGCTTGTTCTGGGGGCAGTGCCGTTTGGCTACAATCGAGGGCATGGCGACAGAGGGACGCGCGTGCATGTTGGAAGCGCCGGGGGAGGCGGCGGTGGTGAGGGACGTGGTGGTGGACCCGCCGGGGCCGGGCGAGGTCTTGGTCCGCGTCGTGGCGAGCGGGGTGTGCCACACGGACCTGACCGTGAAGAACCTGAACGGGAGCGGGATGAGCTTTCCGATCGTGCTGGGGCACGAGGGGGCCGGGCATATCGAGGCGCTGGGCGAGGGCGTGAAGGGCCTGGAGGTCGGCGACCCGGTCGTGATCGCGTACCGCGCGCCGTGCGAACAGTGCCCGGCGTGCAGACGCGGCGACCCGCGGCACTGTTACATGGCCTTGCGGCCGGGGCCTCGCATCCATCGCAAGAGCGACGGTGCTGTGTGCTCGCAGGTGCTGCGCTGTGGGACGTTCGCGACGCACACCGTAGTGCACAGTAAGGCGGCGATCAAGATGCCTGCGGAGATGCCGCTCGACAAGGCGTGCCTGATCGCGTGCGGCGTGATCACGGGCGTCGGCGCGACGATGAACACGACGCCGGTGTTCGCGGGGTCGCGGGTGGCGGTGATCGGTTGTGGCGGCGTGGGGCTGAGTGTGATCCAGGGCGCGCGGCTTGCGCATGCGAAGATGATCATCGGGGTTGACACGAACCCGGTGAAGCTCGAGTGGGCGCGCAACTTTGGTGCGACGCACACGGTGGACGCGAGCAAGGGCGACGCGGTCGTGGAGGTGCGAAAGCTGACCGACGACGGGTGGGACGGCGGCGTGGAGTTCGCTTTTGAGGCGACCGGTGTTCCGGCGTGCACGGAGCAGGCGGTCAAGATGCTTTCTTATGGCGGGCGCGCGACGACGATCGGGTTCCCCGCCGAGACAGACACGGTCCACCTGAACCTCGGCGATTTCGCGACGGGCGTGTACTGGAACAAGGCGGGGCTGAACGTGTGCCACTGTGGCGACGCGCTGCCCTCGCACGACTTCCCGCTGATGGCGCAACTGTATCTGGAAGGAAGACTGGACCTCGACTCGATGGTGACGCGAAAGATCGGGCTGAACGACGTCGAGGCCGCGTTCCATGAGATGGAAACTGGGAACGTGATCCGGTCGGTGATCATCCTTTGAGAACGAACACGCCTTCTGCCTGCCATACGACCACTGAACCGTCGCTCAGGACTCCACCGAAACCGATCGGCGCCACTCCTTCGGGCCAGTTCGCCCGCCACCTGGGCTTGCCGTCTTGGCCAATCGCCACGAGTTGGTTCTTCATAACGACATACACGTAGCGTCCATCGTAACCGAGAGCACGGACGTCGTCGACAGAAACCTGGAACTTTGCCATCGCAAGAGGAACGCCTGTCGGCGAGTGGAACGAGCAGGAGTAGGCGTCGCCATAGACGTCCCAGTTCATCAGCGAGCCGTCGGGAGCCTCGACGAAGCCACCACTCAACCAGTGCTTGTCGATACGCCGATCGACACTAGCAAGCACGTTTCCCGAGACGTCGAGGAGCAGACGGCGAAACCAGCGGGAATTGGGTGCACGGGAATCCGGGAACAGGTCGTATTGGCCTTTGTACTCCCACGCAAGGCCCTCAGGTCGAGCTGCCACTCGCTTACCGTCTTGCGCGAACTCGACGAACCTGTCCTTATAGATGGATGTGACAAAGACGTGGCCAGAGCTGCTCACCTGAAAGTCCGCGTCGGCGGGGTACTCGTGGAAGTCTTCTGGCAACGGCCGACACTCGACCGTCACACCGAGTGCCGGATCGCAGACAAAGACTGAACCCGTGTAGAAGTCCGACACGTAGACGCGGTCTCGTCCGTCCGTTGTGACCTGATAAACCTGAGAGAGCCCGGATTCTGGGACTTCGCCGCCGATGGACCTCGTCACCTTGTAAGACTCGTCGAGCAAGTGCACGGAGTCTTCTGCCAGCACCCACTTTGTGCCGTCGGCGCAGGCGAGCGGTCCATCATAGACGAACATTCCCTGGCCGCTGGCGAATCGGACCGAATGCTTAGATCGAACCTTGAAGTCAGGCCCGACCTCAAAGTACACGTCGCTGTCGCCGACGACGTACCCGTCCTTCGTCGCCTTCAGGTCAGTCACGTACGAGGGCTCCTTCCCCCACAGTGATTCAAGATCGTAGGTTCGCAAGAATCGACCATTGTCGAGTCGATAGACCGAGACATAGTCCGCGATGTTGTTGAGGACGAAGATCTCTTCACCACGCACGACGATGTCCTCTGGGGAGAACAGCTCACTTGGATCGCCACTGCTGCCGCTTTGGACCTTGTCCCACACTTTCGTTCCGTTATGGTCGAGGACGGTCAGGAATTCTTCGATCGTGTAGCGCAGGAAGATGCTCCCCAATAGAACCATTCGACCTTCGCTCCAGCCGAGCTTGTCGACGGCCCTGTCCTTGATCTCGGCGAAGAGCAATTGCTTCTCGGATTCGAGATCGATCACCCAGATCTGCGAGTCCTTCGATTCCGGCGGCCTTACGACGACGGCATACCTCCCTTTGTCCATCGCGCACGCGACTGAACTGTAGCGGTCTCCTTGTTCAGGTTTAATCTCGATGGTCTTGATCAGTGAGCCGGACCTGTCGATTTGAACGAGCGCCAAGGTCTTGTCCTTGCTTTTCAGCACAACCAGAGTGTCGGCGGGCCCTTGCATCAACACTCTCCCGCCTTCGAACAGGGTCTGCGGCGTCTTTGCCGCGAGAGTCGCAGCGACATTCAGATTTCGGACCGGGACGCTGCTCCAGTCAGTGAAGGTCCGTTTCGGTTTCGGCACGGCCTCTTCGCTGTACTTCTGGCGTCGCACTTCGGAGACTTTGTTGCCCGCAACCTTGTATTCGACGAGCGCGTCCTTTGCAATGCTGCGCAGCATGAAGCGAGATTGCGCGACCGCGACGATCGCACCGCGGTAGCCCATCTCGCTCACAGCGTCGAAGAGCTTGTCGACGTCCTTTGGATTGGCGTAGTCGTCCTCCCAGATCTCGCTCCAAAGGACCATTCCGTTTCGATCGAACATCACGAACTCTGCATGGCTGGACTTGTACGGATTGCACCAATGTCCGAGCACGTACGGCGTTCCGGAAATCGGCTCGAACGCAACGGGCATCTCCTCTGCTGAACGGCTGAGACCTTCTGGGCCGATCACAAACTTCTCAACCCTTCGACCCTTAAGGTCTAGCCTCCACATCCCACTCACGTCCTCTGTCCTGCCATCCCCACTTAAAAGCAGCAATACGTCATGGTTACCTGCAAACACGCGAGACGTATCGACTCTTGGAGAGACGCTCGCATGGTGGTACTCGGGAAGGTATCGAGCTATCTCCTTCGAAGCGACGTCGACGCCCTCTTTGTCGTAGATTGCGAGGATCAGCTTTCCTCCTGGCTCTGACTGTGAACGCCTTCCGTAGCCGTCGTAGCCTTGCGTGTACGCGTAGCCTCCGAACGTGCCTTCGTCGTTGATCCACACCTCACTAAACGAGTAAGGCAATCCCTTCTCGAGCACGGGCTTGCCGTCGAGGCTGAGGTAGCACGTTCCCTTGCCGCCGTCACCTTTGGTTTCTGAAACGATCTGGATCGAGTAGCGGCCCGAGGGGGACGTCGACTCTGCGGGCTGTTCGAGCGCGAATTGCCGGTCGAAATGGGGAACGAAGACGATTGGCTGCCATTGAACCTGTTCTGCGGGCTGCTGTTGGCAGGAGAAACCGACGATCGCAATTGACGCAACGATCCAGATTTGCCGCATAACGACTCCAATAGATGGGACAGATTTCCTGCCTATAGGGTTTCCCAATTGTGCACGTTCCGGTCGATGATCGCGAGGACGAGGTCGCCATAAGAGTCGCGCTCGCCCCCGAATCCTTCGTATCCGGCTGTGTAGCCGTATCCGGCAAAGGCGCCATCGTCGTTGATCCAGACTTCTTCGAAACTGTAGGGGAACTCTTTCTCCCACAGCACCGAACCCGACGCGCTCACGCGGTAAGTTCCTGGCCCGCCATGCCCAGGGGTCGACGGAATGACCTTGACCGAGTACTCCTTGGACGGTGAGACGGACTCCGCCAGAGGACTGACACTCATCAGTGACTGGGCGCGAGGGGATGTCGGAACCAGGATGCGGACTGGGGAGACAGGAGCGCAGCCTCCGAGCGCCAAGAGCGCGAAACAGAACCAGCGGTTACATGTCAAACCAGACTCCTCAGTCTATATGACAATTGGGACAGCCCCAGGGTTCTGCGACTGCCGCGGAATTTGCCTAAATCAAGGCAACGTTCCCTAATGGCGACCCTGTGCGGCGATGCACCAGGTCGAGGTCCTTCGCGCCCAGACGGATCTGCAAGGGGCCGAACTCAGGGGCGAACTTGAGGCCGCGTTCCACGAGATGGAAACTGGGAACGTGATCCGGTCGGTGATCATTCTGTAGCCGACGGGGTAACGTTTATGACTGTGGCCAAGCTTTCTCTCCTCCTTTCGTCGTGCTGCGTGATGCTGGTGGCGTGCACCTACTCCGGCAGCGGAACGGCTGAGAAGGAGCCAGGGGCGGACCCGAGCGTGGAGCCGATGCAGAGCGGGCAGAGCGTGAGCGCCGCGTACAACGCGAACTGCGCCAACTGTCACGGCCAGCAGGGCGAAGGCGGAGGCGGCGGGACGAAGTCGCTGAACACTCGCGAGAAGTTTGAACAGCAGTGGGACAGGCCGTTCTTCGACGCGATCAAGGGCGGCTTGCCGGACATGGGGATGGAGGCGTTCGCCTCGACGATGACGGACGAGATGATCTGGGGGCTCGTCGTGCACATCCGCGAGCTGCAAGCGAAGGCACTGCGCAGCGAGTTCGGTTCTCCGCGCGCGACGGCGGGCGTGTACACGTCGCAACGGCACAAGTTCCGGATGGAAGACGTTATCGCGAGCGGACTGCGCACTCCTTGGTCCGTTGATTGGCTTTCTGACGGCAAGATGCTCGTGACCAACCGGCCCGGCGGGATGTACGTGTACGACGGTGGCCGGAAGGTCGCAGAGGTCGAGGGGATGCCGGCTTCGACGGAGCTCGGACAGGGCGGGTTGATGGAGGTCGCTGTGCACCCGACGAACGGGTGGGTGTACCTTTCGCTCGCCGACCCGGCGAAGAGCGGGCGCGGCGCGCTGACGAAGATCGTGCGCGGCAAGGTCGTGGTGAGCGGCAGCAGCGCGCGCTGGACCGAGGAGCAGACGATCTTTGAGGCGGACCAGAAGTATTACAGCGGCGCGGGCGTGCACTTTGGCAGCAAGATCGTGTTCAAGGGCGAGCACGTTTACTTCTCCGTCGGCGAGCGCGGGACGAACATGCGCGTGCAGCAGGAGAACGAGAGCCCCTACGGGAAGATCATGCGCATGACGCTGGACGGAAAGGTGCCTTCGGACAATCCGATCAGCGGCAACCCGATGTGGAGCACGGGGCACCGCAACCAGCAGGGTTTGACGTTCGACCTCGAGGGCAACCTTTGGGACACGGAGCACGGGCCGCGCGGCGGCGACGAGGTCAACTTGATCAAGAAGGGCGCGAACTACGGTTGGCCGGTGCGCGCGTTCAGCATCAACTACAGCGGCGCGCCGTTCCGCACACCGTGGAACAAGCCGGGCGAGAGCTTTGTGCTGCCGGTGTTCCGTTGGCTGCCCTCGATCGGTGCGTCGGGCATGGACGTGGTTCGCGGCGACGCGTTCCCGCAGTGGCGCGGCGACCTCTTGGCGGCCGGGCTGGTGGGGCAGAACCTCGACCGTTTCCGGATGAAGGACGGCAAGATGGTCGAGCACGAGGAGCTGTTGCACGGGCACGGGCGCATCCGCGACATCGCGGTGCACAAGGACGGCACGATGTATTTGGCGCTGAACGGACCGGACAAGGTCGTGCGGCTCGTTCGGGTTGACTAGCCTTTGAGTTTTGCGGCCAGGAACTCGGGGACGCCGGCGTACTTGGTGACGGCTGGCCCGCCGCGGTACTGGACGTGGCACTCGATTCCGATCTTGTCCATCTGCTCTTTGAGCTTGATGCCGAGCCTTGCGTGGTGGACCCAGGTGTTGGCGTCGGTCGTTTCGGTGACGGGCGTGTCGGCGCCGCCGTACTGCAGGTAGACGGGCGCGTCGTCCTTCGTGAGGTGGGTGATCGGCGAGGCGTCGGTGATCAGCTTTCTCGCTTCTGGCTTTTCGAGCCCATCGGCGTTTGCGACGTTGAAGAGTAACGGGATTGCTGGGTGCATGACGAGGGACTTGACGCCGAACCACTCTTTGAACGTGTGCGGGTCGAGGGTCGGTTGGCCGTTCTGCGAGCCGGCGGCGATGAGCCGCGTGGACTCTCTCGCGACGGGGTCGGTGGATTTGGGGTCTGCCATGTCGTCGTGGAACGCGAGCCACATGGAGATGCATGCGCCGGCGGAGCCGCCGTAGGACGCGACGCGCTTCTTGTCAATGTTGTACTTGCCCGCGTTGGCCCGCAGGTATTGGACTGCGCGCGCGCAGTCGTTCATCTGCATCGGGTAGGGGCCCTGGTCCGTGAGGCGGTACTCGATACTGGCGAAGGAGATGCCTTTGTTGAGGAAGAACTGGACCTGTTGCGCGCTGACCTGCTTGTAGCTTCCGCCACGGAAGCCGCCGCCGTGGATGAAGAGGACGAGCGGCGCTGGCTCGTCTGTCTGCGCGAGCCAGAGGTCTATCTTCTGCATCCGGTTCTCGCCGTAGCTGAGGGCGTGCGTGGGCGCAAGCTGGGCTGAAAGTGCGGCGACAAGGACGAGCGCGGCGGTCATGGATGTAGGGACGATTGAGCGAGCGATGTTGTTCGGTCGGCCGAGGGACACGGCGTTACAGAGTCCCGATAGGCCTCAGATCTCGAACTTGATCCCTTGCGCCAGCGCCGGCTTTTCGGTGCCGAAGTAGGTCGTGCTGGTCTGTCGTCGCATGTAGGCCTTCCAGGAGTCGGAGCCGGACTCGCGCCCGCCTCCGGTCTCCTTTTCGCCGCCGAAGGCGCCGCCGATCTCCGCGCCGCTGGTGCCGATGTTCACGTTCGCAATGCCGCAGTCGCTGTGTCGCTTGAAGTACTCGGCCTCGCGGACGTCGGTCGTCATGATCGCGCTGCTGAGGCCCTGCGGCACGGCGTTGTGGATGTGCATCGCCTCTTCGATCGTCGCGTACGGGATGACGTAGGTGAGCGGCGCGAAGGTCTCGGCATGGACGTTCTCCGTCTGCTTCGGCATCTTTGCGACTGCGGGGACGACGTAGTAGGCATCTGGGTACTTGTCCGCGAGGACGCGCTCGCCTCCGAAGACTTCTGTCGCGTCCTTCTTGGATGCGGCGATAGATGCCTGCATCGCGTCGAACGCCTGCTTGTCAATGAGCGGCCCGATGAGCGTGCCCTCTTCGAGCGGGTCGCCAATCCTGTCTTTGAGTCCGTTGATCGCCTTTGTCAGCGTTGAGAAGACCTGGTCGTACAGCGATTCGTGGACAATCACGCGGCGCGTGCTGGTGCAGCGCTGTCCCGCCGTGCCGACGGACCCGAACAGGATCGAAGGCATGGCGACACCGAGGTCCGCGCTCGGCGTGACGACGACGGCGTTGTTGCCTCCGAGCTCCAACAGTGTTCTGCCGAACCTCGCAGCGACCCGCGGGCCGACGGCACGGCCCATCGGCACGCTACCGGTCGCGCTGATCAGCGGCAGGCGCGAGTCGTCTACAAGCCACTCGCCGACGTCGCGCGCGCCATGGACGAGGCTGCAGAGCCCAGGGTGCGCGCCGCCGTAGCGCAGGACCGCTTGGTGGAAGAGCGCGTGGCAGGCGAGCGCGGTCATCGGCGTCTTTTCGCTGGGCTTCCAGACGACCGGGTCGCCGCACACGAGCGCGAGGGCGGCGTTCCACGCCCAGACCGCAACGGGAAAGTTGAACGCGCTGATCACGCCGACAGGCCCTAGCGGGAGCCAGTTCTCCTGCATCGTGTGGTCCGGGCGTTCGCTCTGGATCGTCAGGCCGTAGAGCTGTCTTGAGAGCCCGACGGCGAAGTCGCAGACGTCAATCATCTCTTGGACTTCGCCACGGCCCTCTTCGAGGATCTTGCCGCACTCGATGCTGACGAGGTGCGCGAGCGGTTCTTTGTGGTCGCGCAGGACGTTGCCAAAGATGCGGACCAAGTCGCCGCGCTTTGGTGCGGGGACCTCGCGCCATTCGCGGTACGCGTCTGTCGCCGCGGCGATCTTCTTGTCGAGCGAGTCCTTGGTGTCGTATGCGACGCGGCCGATTTCGCTGCCGTCAATCGGCGTGCGCACGGGCATGTCGCCCGCAGGTGGCGCGACGTTGAGGAGGTTCAGGGTTTCTCTGACGTCCACGGGTCAAGGTTACCGGGGTACAGGCGATGATGTCGCGCGGGCCCTACTTCGAGGTCCTCTCCAGAACGACGCCTTCCATTTCGACGCGCCAGGGGTCGCCGGCATCGTCCACATAGGCCTTCGCGCCGCCGATCTCGACCAAGTGCGCGTTGACCGACTTACCGCCGACCGTGATCTGCTTCGTGCCGCGGTACACGGCCTCGACGCGCTCCCACTGGAGCGTCTGGAGGTCGAACCGGGAGTAGGAGGTCGTGCCGCCCGGGGCGATCTTGTCGCGGATGAACCAGAACTCGTACTTCGCGTGCGGGTTCGTGCCGGCAGGCATCGTCAAGGACTCGTCGTTCGTGCGCGAACCTTCCGTCGCCTTGACCTTCACAGAGAGGAGGTCGAACGTCGCCACGATCTTCTGCGTCGTTCCACCGACGGTGCTCGTGTTCTGGATCATCCGCACCGGCATTCCGCGCTTGTCGTAGACGGACTCTTGCAGCACATTGACGATCTGGCCGTTGGTGCTGCGCATCTCCATCTCCATGCGGACGTACTTCGATCCGTCTTCTTGGAGCTTGTTGACGAGTTTCGCCGTGCCTCGGAGCCCGGAGCTTCCGCTGATCTTTAGCTCGACCTCGCCTGCGAGGCAGAGCGCCGATACGAGCGCGAATGAAAGGACTGCGAGGCGTTTCATGGTTCCAGCAACAGTTTAGCGGCTTTTATGCCAGCGTCGTACGCATGTTCGATCCTTCCGCCCTCGAGCCCGTCGCCAGTAATGACGAGCCGGGTGCCCGGCGGGTTTAGGGTCTCGAACCCGCTCACTGAGTCCGGCTGGCTGTGCGACCACCGTACGATTGCCTGCACTTTTGGGCTTTCGAAGCCGCGGCCGATGACGCGCTCGACGTCCACGAGCGCGTCTGCGACGACGTCGGGCTCGGGCGCATCGAAGTTCCACTTGCTGTACTTGGGGCCCATCTGCACGACCAGGGCAGTGCAGCCCTCAGGCGCGCGACCGGGGACCTTGAGGTTCTCGATGCTGAGCCAATGGAGCGGGTGCGCGGACTCTTCGGCGACGACCGCATGATAGGGCGCCTGAAAGTCGCTTTCGTAACCGAGCAAGACGCTCAGGCAGGAGCGGTAGCGCGTGTTGTACGCCTTGCGCTGGTCTCCAATTGTGGCGATGAGGTTTTCTGAGGTCGGCGTCGGTGTGGCGACGACGAGCGCGTCGAAGCGCTCCCCGAGCACGGTGTACTGGTGGTCGGCCTTTTCTATCGAGCTGACTGTCGTGCCGAGTCGGACGTCAGTTCCGTCTGCGAGCAGTTCTGCGAACCGCTGGATGCCCGGCGTGTAACAGTAGCGCGAGGTCGCAGGCACGCCTGCGCCCTTGTAGACGCGCCGACCGTCGTGGGTGTAGACAGGCAAGGCGATCTTGACAAGGTCCGTCGCATCGAGCTCTTGGGCCATGGCGCGTTCGACAGGACGCCCGCGCGGGACGATGCTCGTCGCTCCAGGGTCGAACGTGTAGGGGCCGAGAGATACGGTGCGGCACCGCCCGCCGGCGTGTGCCTCGCTCTCGAAGACGACGGCCTCGCACCCGCCCTGTACGAGCGCGCGGGCTGCGGCAAGGCCGGCCACACCCGCTCCCACGACTCCGACGCGCATTCGGGCATTCTACTGCGGCGTGCCTCACGGTCCCTGTAGAATGACGCCGATGGCGGAGATCCAGGACGCCCTCTCGACCGACGAAGACGTAGACGAGATCCTAAAGCTCGCACTTCGCAAGCAGGGGCGCGACGACTTTGGGCTGCGGGCCCGGCTCGAGAGCGCGGCGCAGGAGCTGGGCATCTCAGAGCAAGAGCTGACCGAGGCCGAGGAGGAGTACGCGTTCGCGAAGAAGGACCGCTTCGAGTTCCTCGAGTTTCGGCAGCGCCAGGTGCGCGAGTTCCGCGAGCACTTCTTCGCATACATCATCATCAACACGCTGCTCGTCGCGATCAACCTGATGACCGCGGGCACGGTGGACTGGGCGATCTGGCCGATCCTTGGGTGGGGGGTCGGGCTGGCGTTCCACGCGTGGGGCTCATTGAACACGGGGAGCGAGACGTTCCAAGAGGAGTTCGAGGACTTCCGTCGCCGCAAGACCCGCCGACTGAAGCGGGGCGACGACGACTGAGATGTTACGATTCGCGATGTGCGTATAATCCTGCGCACACATGGCAAGGAAACCCAAGCAGGCTGGCGAGGCGCCAGCCAAGAGGCCGGCTAGGACGATCAAGCCCAAGAGGGCGACAAGCCCGGGCGGGGCCGGCCACAAGCCGACCAAAAACGCGAAGGCGAAGAAGCCGAAGGCCAAGCGCGCGCTTGTTGAGGCGGACCTCAAGCGCGTTCCGTGGCGGAGCATCGGGCCGGCGGTGATGGGCGGGCGGATCGCCGACATGGCGTTTGCCCCCGGTGACACCAAGACGTTCTACGTCGGCTATGCCAGCGGCGGGCTGTGGCGCACGACCAACCGCGGTACGACGTTCGAGCAGCTCTTTAAGAAGGAAGAGACCTCGAGCATCGGTGCGGTCGCCGTGTGCGACGCGCCGCTGAAGTGGAAGGGCTGGACCAAGGACACGCCCGCCAAAGACCGCAAGAAGAAGGGGAAGGGCCGAATCGTGTGGGTCGGCACGGGCGAAGGCAACGGGCGCAACAGTTCGAGCTGGGGCAACGGCGTGTACCGCTCGACCGACGGCGGCGCGAAGTTCGTACACCTCGGGCTGGACGAGACCCACGACGTTCCGCGGATCGCGGTTGACCCGCGGAACCCGGACGTGTGCTACGTCGCGGCTCTTGGACACTTGTGGGGGCACAACTCCGAGCGCGGGCTCTACAAGACGAGCGACGGCGGCAAGACGTGGAGCAAGGTCCTGTACATTGACGACAAGACCGGTTGTTGCGACGTCGCCGTGGACCCTAAGCGGCCGGACACCGTGTACGCGGCGATGTACATGCGCCTACGGACGGCATACAGTTTCACTTCCGGCGGGCCGAAGGGCGGGATCTACAAGAGCACGAACGGTGGGCGCACGTGGAAGAAGCTGGCGGGCGGGCTGCCCGCGCAGACCGGCCGCATCGGGCTCGACATCTTCCCTGGCGACACGAAGAAGGTCATCGCGGTCGTCGAGTCCACCGAGGACGGCGCGAACAGCATCCGCGACGACCGGATGCGCGCCGGCGGGGTGTTCGTCTCCAACAACGGGGGCGAGAAGTGGGAGCGCGGGAGCGTCCGTTCGCCTCGCGCGTTCTACTTCAGTAAAGTCAAGTTCGACCCGAAGAACTCCAAGCGGGTCTACATGCTCGGTTGGACGACCGAGGTGAGCGACGACGGAGGCAAGACGTTCCGCGAGGGGTTCGCAAACCTTTTGCACGCAGACCACCACGCGATCCTCGTTTCGCCGGATGACCCGGACCACATCGTCATCGGAACCGACGGTGGCGCGTCGCAGACGTTCGACGGCGGGAAGACGTGGGACTTCCTGAACACGATCGCGACAGGTCAGTTCTACAACATCTCGCTCGACGACTCCGACCCGTACCGCGCGATCGGTGGGCTGCAGGACAACGGCACGTGGCTGGGGCCGAGCGCGACGAACAAGAACGCTGCCGAGGACAAGGCCGCCAAGGTGCCGCCGACCGGGATCACGAACAGCGACTGGCAGCTCGTGAACTGGGGCGACGGGTTCCACGCCGACTTCGACCCGACGGACCCGAACGTGATGTACGGCGAGTGGCAGGGCGGCAACCTCGTGCGGATTGACCTTTCCGACTCCGACCGGCGCTACATCGCGCCGGAGGCGCGCGAGGGCGAGCCGAGGTACCGGTTCAACTGGAACTCGCCGTTCTTCGTCAGCAAGCACGATGGAAAGACGCTGTACATCGGGGGCAACTACGTCTTCAAGCTCACGCAGCGCGGCGACAAGTGGAAGTGCATCTCGACCGACCTGACGACGCGCGACCCGGACAAGATGGAGACCGTCGGCAGCAATGCCGAGACGCACTGCACAGTCGTGTCTTTGGACGAGTCGCCTCTGCGGAAGGGCCTGCTGTGGGCGGGTTCGGACGACGGCCTCGTGCACGTGACTCGCAACGACGGGGCGACGTGGCGGGACGTTACGCCTGTAGTGACGAAAGGGCGGTACGTCGCGCGGGTCCACGCGAGCGCGCACGCCGAGGGTAGGTGCTACATTACGCTCGACGGCCACCGGGGCGACGACATGCGACCGTGCGTGCTGGCGACCGACGACTTTGGCAGGTCGTGGCGGGACGTCAGCGGCGCGCTACCGAAGCGCAGGTCGGTGGTGGTCGTTCGCGAGGACCTGTTCAACGAGGACGTTCTCTACTGCGGCACTGAAAACGCGTGCCATCTTTCGCTCGACCGCGGGAAGTCATGGACGAAGTTACACGGCGACGCTCTGCCGACTGTGCCGGTCTACGACATCAAGCAGCACCCGCGCGAGAGCGACGTCGTGCTGGGGACCCACGGGCTCTCGATCTGGGTGCTCGACGGTGCGCGCTGGATCAGCGAGCTCTCGCAGAAGGTGCTCGACTCTCCGCTCCACGTCTTCACTATTGCGGACGTGCGGCCCAAGTGGTTCATCGAGTACAGCGGACTGTGGACGCACAAAGTCTTCCGTGCGCCGAACCCACCGATGGGAGTGCGCATTGACTATTGGATCCGCGAGTACACGGGCGAGCCAGTGCGCGTGACTGTCGAGGACGCGAAGGGCGTCATCGTCAAGTCGCTGGTCGGCAACAACGCGCCGGGCTACAACCGCGTCGTATGGGACTTGGTGCCCGAGGAGTGGCTGCAGGCGGCGGACCAGGGCGAGGACACGTTGTTCGTGCCCTTCCACGCCCGGCCCGGTACGTACAGGGTCAAGCTCGCGATGGGCGAGCACAAGGCCGAGGGGACGTTCAAGGTCTTGCCGCGGAAGTAAATCCTCCATAATAGAGCAGGAGAGTCCAATATGATAGCGGCCCTAATTCTCTTGGTCGCAGCGCCCCGGGCTGCGACGGTGACCTTCACACACCCGGGCGCGCACTCCTCAGTCGTACTCGGTGCGTTTGGAAGACAGATCGGTGAAACGATCAAGCCGACCGGCAGCGTGTTGCGCGACTACTTTCTCGTCCTGTTCGACAAGATGCCGGTCGCAGACGCAAAGGCCGCGATTGCAAAGGGACTGAACGCGACGTGGGTGGAGAGCGGGGGCGTGCTCTACCTGACTCGCACAAAGGCGCAGGAGCTGGCCGAGGAGCAAGAGCTGTATGAGGCCTTCAAGAAGTCGACCGAAGAGGCGATAAAGGACGAGAAGGAACGTGAGGGCAAGCGCAAGCCGTATGACCAGCGCGCCCTCGTTGACCAGCTCATGCTGATGCCAAAGGACGAGTACTGGGACTTCGACTTTCCGGAGTCGCCGTCGGAACGGCTCTATAGCCGACTGATCTCGTCGCTCGACCCGAAGGACCTGTTCCAGATGCCCGATGGCACGATCAGTTTCTCATCTCGGCCGACCGGGGACGAGCGACCATTGCCCAAAGCGTGGCGCGACGCTTATGCGAAGTTCATTGACGACAGTGCAGTCTGGGGCGACGTGATTGACTCCGTGTTTGGAGAGGAAGACGAACGGCGCAGTTGGTTCTCTGAGTACGGCGGACGCCTCGATGAGACCGCAACGTTTGAGGTCCAAAAGAAGGGGCGTGACATCAACATCAACATGAGCTTCGAGTGGGATGGAGGTGGGTCATCTATTGGCATGGGTGGCATCGGCTATTCCGAGGAGTCCGGGACTGGCTTCGACGAGATGCTCAAAGGTGTCGAGGCGAAGGTGCAGGCCGACGCGGATACATTGAGCGTCTGGAAGCAGCCAGAAGATCGATCCACTTTTTTTGACTACGGCTGGCGCTCCGTGACTGAAAAACGCGCTCCAGAGGACGTGCCCGCATTGCTCAATAGGATCGTCCGCGATCTCGAGCACATCGAGCCGCTGTCGGCGCTCGTGTCATGGCCCTTCATTCAGCTCGCTGAGGCCAAGCGTGAAAACTTCGTGGTGCTCATGCCCGACTCCCTCGTCAATTGGCCGTTTTCGACAACAATAACGGGCGAGACTAGCCTCCAAGAGATGTTCGAAGGCTGGTGGCTCCCTCTGAACGCCAAGCACGACACCGAGCTCAAGTGCTGGTACCTTGTCCCTGGCGATCGGCCCGCCGTCCGCAAGTCTCGCGTAGACCGCGCCCCGTTCGGGCGGTTGTTGCGCGCTGTGTTGGCGCGAGGTTGGCTCGGGCTGAACGAGATCGCGGGCTACACGGCTGCGACCGGAGCGACAGAGGTCGAGGCCGGCTTCAACGAGTTTCTCTCGATCGCCGCGAGCGAGGCGACCCGCGGCTACTATGATTCGACGCAAATCAGCATCGCTTCCCGGATCTATGCAACGGTCTCTGAGGCACAGCGCAGCGCTGTGTGGGGAGAGGGACTGGAACTACCGATCGAATTGTGGCCGAGCAGGCTCAGACAGGTCCTTCTGGAGAACGATTGGGGCAGCTCGACCGTTTTTCCCGATACCGTGCCGGACGAGCAGCTCCAAGAGGCGTACGACAACTCTCCCACGGTCGTGCAGTTGATCAAGCGCGGTCTTCCCAGAGGTACCACTGTCCACATCGTGGCAAGGAGCGAGCCGACTGTTTTTATTCAGAAGGGTGAAGGCGAGTATGAGTCTGGGCTCGAAAGCGTCGGTTGGCACATCCTGGCCTTCGAGCAAGACCCACAGACCAACAGTCGAATCGATGCGTTTGCCCCCAGCCAGCGCGACGAGATTAGAGTCGAGCTCCGAATACCAGGGGTCGGCACTCACGAGATGGGCGATGCGTTCGTCTACACACCATTTAAGTACGAGTACAAACCGCTGGACAAGCTGGAACCGAGCTTTAGACAGGCAATCAAGGAAGCCGTCCGCAAGGCGCGAGAGGGAGACGGGTTCAGGCTGCGCCCTCGCCTTTGAGGTTGCGGCTGTGGACGACGCGGTTGCGACCGCAGCGCTTTGCCTCGTAGAGCGCGCGGTCTGCGTCCTCGATGAGCTGCTCGGCCGACTCGTGCTTTTTGCCGAGCGTGCTCACGCCGATGCTCACGGTCGTCGAGATTCCGTCACTGTTCGAGTCCGCGATCCGGCTCCTGATCCGCTCGGCGACGAGCAGCGCAGCGTCCGGGTCGGTCTCGGGCAACACGGCTAGGAACTCTTCCCCTCCGAACCGGCCGACTTCGTCGCCCAGCCGAAGCGCGGACTTGAGTTGGCTCGCCACCCACTTGAGCATCGAATCGCCAGCAATGTGGCCGTGTGTGTCGTTGAGCTCTTTGAAACTGTCAATGTCTATCATCAGGATCGAGGCAGGGCGACCGCTACGGTCGCTCGTCGAGACCGCCCTTTCCAACGCCTCGACGATCGTCCTACGGTTGTTGACACCTGTGAGGCCGTCTGTCGCGGCCAACAGTGCGAGCCGTTCGTTCGCTTGCTTCAGGTGCGTCTGGCTCTCGTCGAGTCCGGTGTACGCGCTCTGAAGTTCCGCGATCTGCTGCTCGATCTGGCCCTGCAAGACCTTTCGCACCGTGATGTCAGCGCAGGCGACGATACCGCCGGTCACTTCGCCGCTCGGGGCGTGGATCGGGAACGCACTGACGACGACCGTGAACTTCCCGCCGAGCGAGTCCTCGTCGTTCCACTCCAGATCGAGGGTCGGTAGGCCGCGGTTGATCGCAGACATGAGCTCTCGAAACATCGGGTGGTTGCGCTCGCTGACGATCGTTTCGAGCACCGACTTCTGGACGACCGATTCCGGCGGGCGCGATGTCAATCGGTGCGCCTCGTGGTTGAACTCGAAGATCTTGCCGTCGCAGTCTATCGTGAAGCACGCGACTGGGATCCGATTGAAGAGCTGCTCGAACCTCCTGCTGGCAAAGCGGAGCTGCGTGTTCGCAGAGTCGAGGGAGTCCGCGATCTCTCGCAGTGCCCGGGTGTTCTCGCTCTGCGCCAGTGCCCACTGTATCCGGCGACGCTGAAAGTAGAACGCCGCAGACGCCCCGGTCACAGAGATCGCGGCCGCCACGAGAAGCGCGATGTAGAGCGCCGACCTCACGCCTGCGAGCCTCTCACTGTACCGGTCTGCCGCTAGGTCAACGCCTATGATTGCTACGAACTCGCCTTTCTCGTCAAAGATTGGGGCGTAGCCGCTGATGAACGTGCCCCACTCGTCAGCGTACGGCTCGGAGTCTGCAGCGGACGTCTGAAACTTGAGGGCATTCAGCATTTCAGGTGACGGCGAACTATAGACCTGCATGATGTGCGACTTGTCGTCTACGCCGTCGTTGTCGCGGTCGCCAGTCACCGTCGGGTCGAGCACGAACCTGACCTCGCCGTTCCACAGCACGCAAGTGTAAACGTAGATGATGCTCGGGTCGAGGCTCAAGAACTTGCGAAGCGGTGCGATCGCCTGTTCGTACTCTGGCGACGACTCTTGCACGGGGTCAACGAACGTCTTGTGCAGCTCTGGGTCCACGAGGGGCGTTGCGGCTTTCGCGATCCTCCTTAGGTTGCCCCTGATCTCCTCTCGGATCGTCTCTTGGCTCCGGTCAAACAGGACGTCGCTGGCGATGGCCGCGGGCACGAACATCGCGAGCCCGACGGCGACTGCCATCGCCATCGGGGAGAGCGAAGTGATCCAAAAAAACGGCTTTGACCTAGCCATCCCTATCTAGAATCTTCGGCTTGAAGCAGGTTCAGGCTGGCCTGTGGTCGGCCCCTCGTCTGGAAACCCGCAATATTACGGGAGGAACCGCGGGACAGAAGGGAGGTCGGCGGACTGCAAGGCAGGCTCAAGGACGTCTCCGACGCGGATCTGCCTCCCTGCGCAGCCGCTGACCAGGGCCTGTACGCCAAAGTACGCGCCGGGGCGACCGAGGTAGTTCTTGAACAGCCTCCTTTTGCTCAGGACTTGGAGGTTGCCGCGCTCCTCTGGGACCCCTGTCTTCTGCTCGACGTTCGGGACGGCGCACCGCGAGCATGGGCGCGTGATGTCGAGCTGGATTCCGTTCTGGCCGCTGAGCGCGGGCCATCTGTCTTCCTCCCACGGCTCCGATCCGGTGACGACGATGTTGGGCCGAAAGCGGTCCATGTCGCAGGGGGTCAGCCCTTCTTCCGCGCGCCAATCGTTGAGCGCGTCGAGGCTCTTTGTGTTCGTGACAAGGACCGGCAGGCAGTCGTTGAACGCGATGTGGGCCCCGCTCTGTCCGCCGCCCCACTCGGGAACGACTTCCCTCGTCTTGCTCTCATCGAACCGCAAGAGCGTGACGGGCTGTTTTAGGAACTCGGAAAGCCACTGGCTCGCTTCGTGCCGCTCGACGAGGCCAGGGCTGTCGTCGCCCCAGACGTCCACGTTCCTTGGTCTTTCCGGGACCGTGTTGATGTCAATGTGCGTCCGTCCGTGGCCGTCCGCGCTGAGCGTAAGCGTGTCGTCTTTGACCTGCGTCCTGATGAGCGCGAGCCTTGGTTCTTCTCTCTGTGTGATCTTTTCGCCTTCGGCGTCAACGATGATCCAATGACGGTCGTACTTGAGGCTTCGCGGGCCGAACTCCGCTTCTTGGAGGTCAATGCCCTTGCATCCCTTGACCGGGTAGACGTGCAGGCTCGTGACATACATGGTCAGTAGGGCTTCTTGAACCCCTCCGCTTGTAGCAGCGCTTTCGCCTGCCTGATCTGTTTGGCTACGGCCTTGGGGCCGGTGCCGCCTTCGCTTTCTCGGCTGTTGACGCTTGCGCGGGGGTCGAGGACCTTGAGCGCTTCTTTCGGAACTTTTGGTGCGATCTTTTTGAGCAGATCTGGCGTGAGGTCTTCTAGGCCGATCTTGCGGTCCATGCACGCGCGGACGATCTTTCCGACTTGCTCGTGGGCTGTTCTGAACGGGACGCCTTGTTTGGCGAGGAAGTCGGCGAGGTCGGTGGCGGTCGAGAAGTCGCCGCGCGTGGCGGCGGCCATCTTCTCTACGTTCCATCGCGCGCCGCACACCATCTGACACGCCATGAACAGCGATTGGAACGTCAGCCAGTCTGAGTCGAAGAGCGGCGGTTTGTCGTCCTGCGTGTCGCGGTTGTAGCCGAGGACGAGACCTTTCATCATCGTCGCGGCGGAGACGTAGTGGCCGAGCACGCGACCCGCGTGGCCGCGGACAAGCTCTGCCGCGTCCGGGTTCCGCTTCTGCGGCATGATCGAGGAGCCGGTCGAGAGCGAGTCTGGCAGGGACACCCACCCAAACTCCGGCGTTGACCAGAGGACGAACTCTTGCGCCATTCGGCTGAGGTCGGTCATGACCTGAACGTTCAAGTGCAGCGCATCCATGACGTGCGACCTGTCGCTCGTCGCGTCGAGCGCGTTCGGGATCACGCCCTTGAACTCGAGCTCGGTGGCGGTGCTCTGCCGGTCAATCGGGAACGACGTGCCTGCCAGAGCGGCCGATCCGAGCGGCGAGCGGTCAACGATCTCCAACAGGTTCTGCAGGCGAAAGCCGTGCCGTTGGAACGCCCAAAAGTACGCGAGCAGGTGGAACCCGAGCGTCACGGGTTGCGCGTGCTGCTGGTGGGTCACGCCCGGCATGAGGGTCCCCTTGTGCTCGATCGCGCGAAGGAGCAGCGCGCTCTGCAGCTGCTTGATCTCCTTCTGCATCAGGTCGAGCTGCAGCGCGAGGTAGAGCCTTGTGTCGGTGGCGACCTGGTCGTTGCGGCTGCGCGCCGTGTGCAGCCTCCCCGCCACATCGCCGACGATCTTTCTCAGGCGCACTTCGACCGCGGTGTGGACGTCCTCGACGTCCAGCGGGAGCTTGTCAACGCCCTCCTCCAGAATCTGCTTGAGTCCCTTGACGATTTTTGCAGAGTCCTTCTTCGAGATGATCCCAGTTTTGCCGAGCATGCGCGCGTGGGCGATGGAACCGATCACGTCCTCGCGCCAGAACGCGAGGTCGCTGTCAATGGACTGGCCGAACCACTCGGCATAGTTCGTCGAGCCTTCTTCAAACGCTCCGCCCCAGAGCTTTTTCATCGCTGGGGAAGCACCCGCACTTCGCCCGTGCGCATGTCGTACACCGCGCCGACCACCGTCGTCGCGCCGGTCTGCACGGCCGCTCGCAGTTCGTTCGACTCGTTGGAAAGTCGGTCTATCGTCTGGTACACGTTCTCCTCGATCGTCGCGAGCATAATGTCGTCCGTGTTCGCGCTTTTCGCCTTCGTCAGCGCGGAGTTGATCTGTGCGCGCAGCGGCCGCCAGGGCCGGTCAGTTCGCCGTGCACGACCTGTCCGACGGCAAGGCAGCCCGTATGGCCGACGACGAGGAACAGCGGCACCCCGAGGGCCTCGACGGCGATGTCAATCATCCACTTGACCGAGTCGGCGCTGACGTTGCCCGGCGTGCGCGCGGCGAACATCGTCCCGAGCGGCTGGTCGAACACGACCTCCGGCGCGACACGGCTGTCGCTGCACGTGAGGATCGCCGCGATGGTGGACTGCGTTTCGGCGATGTGCGAAAGCTCCTTGGCCGTGTAACGGTACGGTGTGCCGTTGCCGGTGCGGAACCGCTCGTTTCCTGCCATAAGCGCATCGAGCGCGAGCGAAGCGGTCGCCATCATCGCTTCTTCAGTTTGGCGTACAGCAGGCTCTCCATGCCGTGGGTCTGCACCATTCCCGTCATCTTGCTCTGATCGAGCTCCTGCACGTCGTCGAAGCTGGCTGCCGCCTCGCTGTAAAGCGCCCAGTCGGAGCCGCGGCCGACGACCTGCAGCGCGCCCTTGTACAGCCGCACCTTGACCCATCCCGTCACGCGCGTCTGGACCGAGCCGATGAACGCGTTGAGGTCCTCCATCAGCGGCTCCCACCAGAGCCCGCGGTAGGCGAGCTCGGCCCACTGCTGGTCCACGTGCTGTTTGAACGCGCGCTCGCCGTGCGTCGTCACGAGCGACTCCAGGGCCTTGTGCGCAGCGATGAGCAGGGTCGAGCCGGGGCACTCGTAGTTCTCGCGCACCTTCAGGCCGATGAGGCGGTCCTCCATGATGTCAATGCGGCCGACGCCGTGCTTGCCAGCGAGGTCGTTGCACCGCAGGATCGCGGCGAGCGGGGTCATGGCTTCCCCATTCACCGAGGACGGATTGCCGTCCGTGAATCCGATCTCGACGATCTCCGGCACGTCTGGCGCGCCTTCTACCGACGAGGTCCACTCGAATATTTCTTCCGGCGGTTGGTAAGAGGGGTCTTCGAGCCGTCCGCCCTCGATCGAGCGGCCCCACAGGTTTTCGTCAATGGACCAGATCTTGTCCTTGCTCTGACCGATGGGAACTTTGTTCTTCTCTGCGTACTCGATCTCCCAAGTTCGCGTGAGGTTGCGCTCGCGCACGGGCGCGATGATCGGATGGTCGCCTGCGAACATCTTGAGCCCGTGCTCGATTCGGAACTGGTCGTTGCCCTTGCCCGTGCAGCCGTGCACGAACGCGTCGCAGCCGACCTCCAGCCCCTTCAGCGCGGCGCGCTTCGCGATCAACGGGCGCGCGATGGCGGTCGAAAGCGGATAGCCGAAGTAGTCGGCGTTCGCGTGCACCGCCGGCATGCAGTACTCGCTTGCGAACTCAGCCTTGCAGTCGAGCGTGTAGTGCTCGGTGCCGAGCGCCTTGGCGCGCTCACAGGCCTGCTCGATGTCCTCTGCAGGCTGGCCGACGTCAATGGTGACCGTCACGAGCTGGTCGAACCCCTGCTCGCGCATGAGCGGGATGCAGACGGACGTGTCCAGTCCTCCGGAATAGACGATCAGGGCCCTGGCCATTAGTGGGCTATTTTGACGCATTGCGCGGGTCGGGCCAGGGACGGTATCCGTTACAGCCTTTTGACCGACTTGGCTACAAGCTCGAACACCTCGACCCGAGTCATTCCCTGCCCGGCCATGGCCAGCCCGGTCGCAATGATCTCGTCGTCGTCCATCGCCAGTACGTATCCGTTTTTCCTAAGGAAGAATGCTGTAGCGAGTGCTGCGGTCCTCTTGTTTCCGTCGGCAAACCCGTGGTTACTGGAAATCGAGTGCCAATAGGCTGCCGCGACCTCGCTGATCGACTTGTAAAGCGGCTCTCCTCCGAAAGTCTGCCGAGCTTGTTCTACAGCTGACTCAACGAGACCAACACTTAGTATCGCCGACGAGCCGCCATGAACTTCGATAGTAAGTTCATGGATGTCAATGACCTCCTCCAGCGTCAGGTAGTTCAACCTACTCAGCGAGCTTTCTCATGGCTCGATCGTGCTTGCGCGAGAACTCGCGGGCGAACTTCTTCGCTTCTGAGTCGGGCTTCTTGAGAAGTATTCCCTGGTCGGTGAACTGGACGTCCACTTCGTCGGTCACCTTGAGGTGCTGGAGCATCTCCTTGGTCATCGTCAGCACTTTGGAGTTTCCTCCTGCATTGAGCTTCTTGATCATGTTCAGACTCCTAGGTTAGGACGTCGTCATGACGTCGTCAGTACTGCATTGTTCCACAAACTGGACACGAATGCCTAGGAGCCAGCAATTCTCTCGGCCAGCGCGAACCCGCCCTAAGCGGGCACGGAGCCGAGCCGGCCCCGCCTGAATCAGGTACAGAACCTCCAAAGTGAAGGCCGAAAGGGTCGCAAACCCGCCTACAGCCACGGCGACGACACCTACGCTAGACCTTCGTCTCTTCGCGCTCGGTCATTGCTTTGACGACCGGGTTGGCGGGCTGCCGGGGGCGGTCGAGCTCGGCGCGGCCGCGCTCCACGGTGCTCATGACCTTGCTGACGACGGCCTCGAGGTTGTCGAGGGTCTGGTAGGCGAACTGGTCGGCCTCCCGGCGGAGCTGTGCTGCGTCGTTCTCGGCCGTGCGGCGGAGCTCTTCGGCCTGCGCCTTGGCGAGCTTGAGGACCTCGGACTCGCCCAGCATCTGAGCCTGTGTAAGGCGTGCCTGCTCGAGAATTCGCGCGGACTCCTGGGTCGCTTCTTCGATCGCCTGAGCGGCCTCGCGCCTGCCTTGGTCAATGACCCGGTTGGCCTCGTCTTCGGCGGTCTCCATGACCCGCTCGGTCTCGCGCAGGAGGTTGCTGGCGTCTTTGACGTCGCGGGGGAGCGAGCCCTTGATGCGGTCAATCTGGATCTGGAACTCCTGGCGGTTGAATCCCAGGGTCACGCCGAGGAAGCTGCGCGGCTTCTCGACCAGGCTGTTCAGGTTGTCGAGCAGCCTGAGGACGTCTATGTTGTAGTCCTTTTTCATCTTGACCGGTGCCGTCTCCTGTGTTAGCATATCACGTCGTTGCGCGGCGCGAGGGGTCTACGTCAGCTTCGCCATCTTGGCCCTGATCTTTTCCGCGACCGGGCCAGGGACGAACTGTGCGTAGTCGCCGCCGAGGCTCGCTATCTCTCTGACGACTGAGCTCGCGAGAAAGGAGTATTCGTCCCGGGTCGTGAGGAATATGGTCTCGACCTCGGGCGCTAGGCGCCGGTTGGCGCTCGCGACGCGGAACTCGTACTCGAAGTCGCTGACGGCGCGCATCCCGCGCACCAGGACCCGGCAGTCGTGTCGCTTTGCGAACTCGACGAGCAGCCCCGAGAACGGCTCGATCTTGACGTTCTTGATGTGCTGTGTGCACTCGCGCAGGGTTGCGACGCGCGCGACGGGGTCGAGGAAGGGGTCCTTTTCGTTGTTGGCCCCGACAGCGACGATCAGCTCCTCGAACATCTTCGATGCACGCTCGATGATGTCCATGTGCCCGAGCGTCGGGGGGTCGAACGAGCCGGGGTAGATCGCGAGCCGAACCATCTAGTGGGATTGTATCACTGGTTTTGGCGGGTGTCAGGTACCGGGCTAGTGTGCGGAGGGCGTCAGCCGGCTTCGCGTCTTGACAATGATGTCGAGGACCCGCTCTTGCAGGTACTTGGGCAATCCCAAGACCGTGACCCCATCGGGCGTAGGATAGGGCCCCCTGACCGCCTCGCGAAGCGCGTCGAACTCGGCGTTCGCCCGCTTGTCCTGCGGGAGGGACGCGAAGAACCGCTCGAGGATGTCGAGGAGGACCTCGGTCATTTTTCGGTCGCCCTTCACATGCTTGAGCGCAGTCACATAGTTCCGTGCCCACCCGGGCGGCCAACCCTCGACAAACACGCCGTCCCTTATGGACTTGTCAAGCAGGGCTTCGTAGACGGGCGCCGCGACAGGGGCCAGCTCGCTCCAGGTCCTACCGGTCACGTTCTTCCAGAGCACGATGTCGACGCCTGGGAAACCGCTTCCGCGAAACGGGCTCACAATGGCGACGTCAGCGTGCGCACGGGCAGACTCGAAGTCGCCGAGGGCGGCGAAAGCTCTCGCTGCTTCGAACGACTTCATCCCACTGCTATGGAGCACTACGATCCAAGCGCGCAGTTCGTCCTGCATCCCGAGCTCGACCATTGGGCCGGCCAAGTCGCCGATAATGAAGTAATCGGGGTTGATGAGTTCGCGAGACTCGGAAGGTCGCTGGACAGGCAAGAGCTTCGTGACGAAGTCCCTTGCCTGTCCTTCGCGCCCGTCGGCCATGAGCGCTTTGATCACTGAGACCAGCATCGGCGAGGGGTACGAGTCGTGGTCGTGCTTCAGCGCATACGCAAACGCATCTTCGTAGTGTCCCATGTCGAACAAGGCACCAGTCTTGACCGGCCATAGCCCTCCTGCACCGAGGCTCATTGGGTTCCACCTGGACTTGTACAGCGCTCCGAACTCGTCGAGTAGCGCCTCAGACTCTGAGTCCTTGCCGAGGGACACGAGAATTGTGATCGCCTCAGCGAAAACTTCAGAAGGCGAGCTGCCAATGTCTTGGACGAGCGCCTCGCCCTTAGCGAACCGGCTCCGTGCTGAGGCGGCGAGGTCGCTTGCAAGCTGCTCTAGTTCTGGAGCGAAGCCGAGTTTGATGAGGCACTGGATGGTCGCTTGGCCTAGCCGAGCATCGTGCGAGCCCTCCCTCTCTTGTGCGAGGCTGCGCCAAGTGCGGCTGGCGATCCGCCTCGCCGTGTGGACTCGGTCGCGTGAGACAAGGCTAACGATGAGGAACTGCGCCGCGCGGCTCTCGACAAAAGGCGCCTCCTCGTCATAGAGGATTCGCTTGATCGCGGCTTCTTCCATCTCTGCGTCGCTGAGCAATGCTGCAATGGCGAGCATCACCGATGGCCGCAACAGGCCCGGGTGCGCGCGGACTATGGCCCCTACTAACCGCGGATCCTTCCGGAATGCGATTGTGTTGACCGCCTCCGACTGTTCCGCAAGTTCCTCGCGCGTGATGAGCGGCAGAAGCGCGTTCGCTTCTTCGATGCGCCCCTCGTTCGCAAGCACGAAGTACGTCAGGAACTCCGGACTTGCGCCACCACTCCTGTCTAGTTGTCGCAAGTAGTTCCGTTCAAGCTTGAGGCCGTTCGCGCGGACGTGTTCGAGCGCTGCCATGGCACGTTGCGTTCCACCGAGCATGATCGCGTCCTCGAAGACGGCCGGCAATGGCTCGGTCGTCGTTGCGCGCGCGTCGAACTCGTGAAGCATCCCTCGGACGTCGTTTCTGCCCCTGTGCCATTCATAGAGCCGCCCGGCTTCGCTCATCGGTCGCGAGTCGAGGACAAGCATCGCGAGTGCCGTCTCGTTCTGCGTCTCAAGGTCGTTGACGAGGTTGCGCCACTGCTCCCTCGCGCCTTCGAGCGCGATCAGCTCTCGAACGACGCGCTCGGAGACCTGCGCTTGGGCTGCGAAGCACAGCGCCACTCCGGCGGTTAGCGTGGCGAGTTTCACGGTTCCATTCAGTTTGCCGAATCCGGAGCCGCGAGGGGTTGGTGGGATGCCCTGCGGCCCTGTAGTGCATGGGAGTTGCGGCACTGCCGCCTGGGTCGCACCTGGACATTCCAGGTCCGTGGTGGGAGACGGCCCTCGTGCAGGGGGCTATCGCTACTTTCCTTGCGAGTTGAGCGCGGCGCACTCTTTGCAGAGCGGCTTGCCGGAGTTGCCTCTGAGGCGCCTCTCTTCCGGCACCGCCTGGCCCGCCTGGCACTGGTCGTTGTCGTGGTAGACGGGGTCCTTGACCGCGTGGAACGGGTACATCCTGGGCATCGTTTTGCCTCCTACCCCGCGCCCGGCGCTCCCTAGGCTGGACGCCTGGGTGTGTTCATTGTACAGCGGATTCTGGCGGTCTGCCCAACCGGTCGTCTATCCAGGCTATGAAGCGATCCGCTGGATTGGCGATGCGCTCTATCCTGATGACGGTCTTGCCGAGCCCATGGCCTGGCGCTATCGCCGCGTAGACCATGATTCGCTCGGCATTGTCTCCGGGAGTGTAGAACGCGTTGCCGATGCGCTCCCACCCTTGTGCGGCCAGCTCCTGCCTCGCCTTTTCGGCGATCTCTTCGACGCTCCGTTCGCTCTCGTACTGCGTCTCGCATAGGTCCTTGTACGGCGGAGATTGCGTGACGATCGTCCATGCGCGCTGCTCGCCGCGGAGGAACTCGTATGGCGGTTGCTCGCGGAACACAAGCGCACAGGCGAGCAGCGCGACAGTCAGCGCAACGATCGCGACTACCACCCAACTCTTGCCCCGCTTCTTCACGGCCCGAGCATACTGCCCTCACGCACTGACTATAATGTAAGTGGTGAAACGGCGCAAGAAGCTCTGGATCGCGTGCGCGGCGCTGGCCGTGGTGGTGGCCTGCACGCTCGCCTTGGTGACGCGGTCCAGGCAGTTCGAGTTCTTGCGCGGCGCGACGGTCGATTCCGTCGACGTCTCGACCAACTCTCACGGTCCTGAAGGAGTCTGGGGCATAACCGAGTATCAACTCGATTGCACGATTACTGAGTTCAATGAGAGGGCCCGAAAGGAGCTGACATCAGACAAGGGATGGCGTTGGCCCGATGAACCCCAGCTGTTTAGAGGCCCCGGCTTTTTCACAATCGTTGAGAACGCCCTTGAGAAAACGGTGGTGTCGTTCGGGCAACCCTGGAACTCGGCGGTGCCGCCTCTGGAATGGAAGGGGCCGGTGTCCATCCAGGTCATTAGGCCGGCGACCCCAATCGGGCGGCTACGCTATTGGGCCGGCTTTCGATGAAACGGCGTCTGGGTAGGAACCGGAGCCGCGAGGGGGTGGTGGGATGCCCTGCGGCTCCGGCGTGGTTGTGAAAGTCGGCGAGGAAGGAAGGGGGAAGGAGGACCGACCCGTTCCCGGCTCAATCTTGGTCCCTCCCCCTTTGCCCTTTGCCCTCGACCCTCAGTCGCCGCTGCCCGTCAGCATCAGGTCTCCCTTCGCGCCGGTTGGCAGCGAGTAGAACACCTCGACGGTGACCGCGTTGATCTGCGGGACGTCGGTGTCGCCGAACCCGGCGCCAGCGATGCCGCACGAGAGCGCGACGCCGAACCCCGCGCCGTTCACGTCAGCGGCCGAGAGCGCGAGGCCCCACTTGTCGGTGGGGTCGCCATAGGTCTCGCCCGCGTCGCTCGTGGTGTACGCCGTCGTGGTTGCCTTGTTCGTGCCGGTCTGCACCGTGCCGCCAACGATGAGGAACACGGCAGAGTCCTGCCACGTGCCGGACCCGGACGCCGACTTTCGCTTGACGATCGTCGCGCGAACGCCCTCGATCACAGCGCCTCCCGGCACCAGGTCAGTGAGCTGCTTGGCGGTCAGGTAGACCGTGTAGCCGTTCCAGGGTGGAAAGACCGACGTGCTCCATGCAGCGCGCGCGGCGTCGTTGCTTTGCGCGTTGCCAGGGTCGTTCCAGTCCTCAGTGTCCACTCCGCCGATCGAGCCGGCGCGGTCCTCCTCGGCAAACGTCGTAAACGTCGTCGTAACGCTCGGCATCAGAGCTTGTCGAAGTACTCGAAGTTGACGACGACCTCGTCTGCGTTCGTCACTTCCGTGTCGTCGGTCGCTCCCGCGCCCGCGGTGATCGCGTAGCCGAAGCCGCTCGAGAGCTCGAGCGCCATGTTCTTCTCGTTCACCTTCCCGCCTCCCGCAGGGAGCATAAAGGTCATCTTCGGCACGTCGGAGCCGGGGCGCCTGTGCCTTGACCATGACTTCCTACAGAGGCCAGTTCCCACCAAATCTCTCCACCAAAAATCGGTCTCTCTCGACATCCACAAGCCGAATTGACCTATTGCCTGTGCGAACGAACAGTTCATGCTCAATCGCACCGCCAGGAGTCTTCCGCCGTAGATATGTGACACCTGGACTGGGTGCAACAATTATGTCGCAGAGATAGAGCCCGTTCCGCTTTTCGAAGGAGATCGAGTACGACCTAAACGGATAGGGGTGCAGCAAGTTCTTGAGGTACTCGTGGATTAGACTCTCGAACTGATCCATATGGTTGTCCTCAAAAAGCGCGTGGAGTTCGGAGTCGATCCCATGAATGTGACCACCTTCGTCCGCACCGATGATCAAGCGCCCACCATGACTGTTGGAAAACGCCGCGATCGTCTTCGCCACCCCTTCACGGAGGGCGCCATCCTCGTGCCCAACGCGTGCATTCCAGGTAAACGCGCTCTTCAGCTCAAGGGAATGCCCCTCAAGACCATCAACTTCTGGGTCTAACGTATCCATCACACTCCAATCTAAGGATACTTCCGGCGGGCCGGAAGGCCCGCCGGATTTGCTCAGTTAGAAGTGCTTCATCCTGACCGTCCACGAGGCAGACTTCTCGTGGCCGTTTTCCACCAGGACGCAGGCGAACTGCAAGTACGTGAATTGGAAGGTGCTGAACTCCTTTCCAGCTAAGTCGTAGTGGGTCGTTACTCCGAACTGAGCGTTGAGCGAACCCGACTCAGACAGTTCCGATGCAGACCAGTCGATGGTCATGCCGGACAGGGGCAGCTTTGTGACCTCCTCCGCTTGGAGCACAAGGGCATACTCCTCGAACTCGTACGTGACCGGGTATTCGATGAGCCCCGCTTCCAAGAGCACGGCCGGAATCGGCTGGCCCGATTCCGTGAGCTCCGTCACTCCAATGGTCATGCCATACCCTTCGATGGTCGGCGCAACGTCCGCTGGGGGCGCGCTTGTGATTGGCGTAATGCCGTTGACGCTAATGATTTGACTTACCATGACTCTCTCCTTTGTCGCCGAGCTTTCACAAGACGACGGCCCATTATCCAACTAATTCGTCAACCTGTCAAGGGCTTTTGATAAAATCTTTAAGGCCATGGTTGCACGGTCAGCAGCCGCGATCACTGCACCACTTGCGATGAGTCGGTCACGCTCGGCCGACTCAAGCTCGCCGTCGAGAAATTCCTCAACTTCAACGCGCAACTCTGCGCGCTCAGCAAACTCCTTGGCTGCAAACTCTGCATAGCCTTGAGCCGCCATGCCATAGAGTCGAGCGATGTCCCCCGCTGCGTGAGTTTCCTTGATGACCAGGCATGAGCGAAGAATAGCCTTCGGTACAGTCGACGGGTGATCCGAACCAGCGCATTTGGCCAGAATCTCGCGAAGGACGTGAAGGGACTCCTCGGGGCGGCCACCCAACCTCAAAGCGTCGCCTAAATTGAGCATCAGTCCGGCTTCGCTCTCAATTGGGAGCCGCCCGTCGGCATCTAGTAACGCTGAGTTCATGACGCCAATCGCCTCGGCACTCCTCCCTGTGCGAGCAAGGTTGTAGCCGAGGTTTCCGGCGCAAATGGCGGCCCTCGTCGCCTCGCCACTGACAAGGTAGGTCTTGTATGCGGCCCGCAAGTGGCCCTCAACGGAGTCGTGCTTGCCGAGGGTCATCGCAACGCCTGCAAGGTTGTTGTGCGCGTTCGCGACGGCCAAGTGCTGACCGTCGGCTTGCGCCTTCTCAAGGACGCGTTCAAATGTGAACAGGGCCTCGTCTAGCTTTCCGTCCATCCAGAGCATCGCTCCAAGAGCGTTAGCAATGTCGCAGGAAAACTCCCCGGAATCGATCGCAGGCTGAACTGCCCGACTCAGCAAGTCCACGCCGTCAGAGACCGGTCCGTACTCGATCCAATAGCGCGTCATGCGGCGCAGTGCTTCGTCAACCAGCTTGTGGCAATGGTCCACAGCCCAGTCCAGCGCCGCTTTGACGTCTGCGTACCTCGGCTGCAGGTCCTCAAACTTGATCGGAGACGGCCGTCCCTCCGAAGTCGCGTAGGCACCATCGATCAGCTCGCGCACGAAGGCAAAGTGCCGTTCACGCACGGCTTCCAATCGACTGACTGCCTTCTCCCGGGCGAATTCCCGCACTGTCTCTAACAAGTGGTAGACGGAGTTGCCGCGTGAATCGAACTCTCGAACGACAAGGCTCTTTCTAATCAAAGACGTCAGTACGGATGGTGCGCTCGCCCCAGTGACAGTCTCGTCGGAGACAATCGCAGTCGCATCGAGCATTGAGAACGAACCCGCAAAAACGGACAGCGAGCCAAGGCAGTGCCTTTCCTTGTCGCTCAAGAGTTCATGGCTCCAGTCGATCGTCGCCCACACTGTGCGGTGCCGCTCGTCGTAGTCCCGCCGGGAGGAGCGCAACAGATCGAAGCGCCGAGCCAGCCCGAGCTCGCACTCTTCTAGCCCCAGGAAAGCGGCCTGCCCTGCCGCGTGCTCCAAGGCCAAAGGTAGCCCGTCTACTTTCCGACAGATCGCCGCAACCGCGCTAAAGTTCGCGGCGCTCAGCGAAAAGCCCGGGGCTCGCTCAGTCATGCGATCGCAGAAAAGCTCCACCGCGCCGATGTACTGTCGGTCGCTGTGCGTGGCATCAGCGGCCGGCACATCCAGCGGCGGCACTTCGATCGCAACTTCGCCGCCGATGTCCATGATCTCACGGGACGTCGCGAGCACCTGTGCGCCCGGAACTTCGTGGATCAGGCGTCGCACCGCCTCCACCGCGCTCGAGAGGACGTGTTCGCAGTTGTCCAAGACGAACAGGCACCGGCGCGAGCGATAGGCCGCGACCAGATCGTCCATCCGCGACGAACGGATCCCCGACTGCGACGCGATCGCCGCGCCGACGTCCGCCGAGCGGTCAAGAGAAGCGAGCCGCACCAGCCGCAGCAAGTCGAAGCCGTCGTGCGCGAGCCGCGCCGCGCTGTGCAGCGCAAGGCGGGTCTTCCCCGAACCGCCGCAGCCGCACAAGGTCACGAGCCGCGTGGTCGAAGACGCGCCGATCACGTCGTCAATCTCCGCTAGGCGGCCAACAAAGGAATCGAAGAACACCGGCAGGTTGTGGTCATAGAAGTCCAGCCCTTCGAGGCTGAACGACGGAGGGTCGTGCGCCTCCCCCGCCGCGTACGAGACGATCTCTTCGGCCGGCAACAGATCGTCGAAGCGATGGCGGCCGAGCGGGCGCGAGCGCATGCCCTTCGTCAGCGGCGACAGTGTGCCGACGACGTTGCCCACGCCGAGCACCGCGCCGGGGCGCGCCTGGTCCGCGAGCGATTCGAGCCGCCGCAGGCGCGCCGACGCGCCGAGGCCGTCGTCGCCGCCGAACGCGACGACGGAGCTTTGGAAGAGCGGGCGACGGAGCCTTTGCGTCTGCACGAGCAGCGCGAGCTCCAGCGCGTCGCGCGCGCTGTCGGTCTTGAAGACGTGGTCGGCGTCGGAGCGCTCGTGCGCGGCGTTGCAGCGCTCGGCGAGCGGGAGCAGCCACTCCTGCGGCGCGGCGGGGCCGTTGTCGCCGCGGACGCGCACGAGCAGAAAGAACGGAGCAGCGCCCGGCACGCTTGAGCGCTCCCTCCCACGGCCAACCTTTTGTCCACGCCCTCCGGCCTGGTCTCCGTCCCTCCCAGCCACAGCCGACTATAACAGGCGGAACAGCGAAGTAGATAGGGGGTGACAGCACTCTGCGCACAGAAACCCGGCCGCCCTGTTAGCTGCTTCGCGGCGCCCGGCCCGTGCCGGGCGATGAGCGCGAACGGGTCTTCGAACTCCCCGCTCACGCGGAAACGCACGGACTGGCCCTCGCCGCCGGTGAGGCGGTCGTATCGCCACACGAGCGCTCCGCCGGTGTCCAGGTCGAGCCCCCTCTAAGACCGCTCCAAAACAACAGCGGACTCGTGTAACCTCATCGGCATGAAACCGGAAGACCAGGCGCGAATGGACGCACTGATAGCGGAGGTGGAGTCCGTGCGCAACTTGCGCCCTAAGACCTTCGAACTTGCCACAGACTTCGGGGCCGACATCAAGGCGCGGTGGGAGGCGTTCGACGAGCTGTACGAGGCGATCCGCGAGGGGCTGCGCAAGAAGCGGCTCTCCCCGGACCACGTGCTGACCACGCCGCCGTCGAGCGCCATGGCGAACCTCCCCGCACTGACGGAAGCGCAGCTCGACCGGTCGAGGCGCCTCGTCGTGGCCCTGCAACTCCTCTTGGCCAAGTACGGAACGGCGGACAACGTGCAGGCAGACGTCTTTATCCAAGCCGAGGCGCTCGTGCCGACGCCGCCAGACCCGGACACGGGCCGGCCAGGGCTGACGCTCAAGGACCAGGCCCTGCTCAACGTGCTCACCAACCTCTTGCGCACAGAAATGACGGAGGACTGGGAGTGTTTCTTCAAGGGCGACAGCGAACCCGCCGCGAAGAGGAAGCTGGCGTTCCGCAGGATCTACGCGGTCGTCGGCAAGGGGTGGATGGATGAGTCGCTCTTCCCCCGCGCGCTGACGCCCGAGCAAAGGCAATGGTGGGTCATCTTCGCGATGATGTGCCACGTGCCGGGCGACCAGTGGGGCGATGAGGACCTGAAGCAGCTCCAGGCCGACCTCCTGCCGATCGAAGAGCCCGACTGGGACGACCAGACCCTCTTCGGGCCGTGAGCGCGAACGGGTCTTCGAACTCCCCGCTCACGCGGACGCGCACCGCCTGCCCCTCGCCTCCGGGACGCCGCCTCCGGGGAGCCCGTCGTACCTCCAGACCAGCGCGCCGCCCGTGTCGAGGTCAATCTCCCCCGTCACAATGTCGGCCTACTGCTTCCGCCCACTGCAGTTCCTGCCTAACTACCGTGGCACCCGGAAACACTCCGCTCACCGGCCATGAAGCAGTAGAATCACTTACATGTGGCAAAGATTCACGGAGTCGGCAAGAAAGATGGTGTTCCGAGCCCGAGGCTTTGCGCAGGAAAGGGGCCGGACCGCGGTGACGCCAAGCGATCTTCTGCATGGCGTTCTGTCCGAGCCGGACAGCGTTGCGTCCGCGCTTCTTCTCCTTGTAGGAGTTAATCGACAGAGCCTATTGAAGGAGATCGGCGCCGATAGACTGCAGAAAGCGAGCAAACGACCAAGCGATAGCGACATGTACCTGACCCTTAACGCCAAACGGGTCATTGATCTGGCCTATGACGAAGCGCGCAACCTGGAAAATAACTACATAGGTTCGGAGCATTTGCTGCTCGGAATAGTACGTCTGCAAGATGAACATCTCAGAGGTCACCTCACCGCTCACGGCCTGACTTTGCAAGAGGCTCGGAAAATGCTGCGAGAGGTTCAGGAAAAGAACGTTGAGCCAGAAAGACAGCAGTCGAACCAGCCTGCGGTTCTAAGGGATGACCAAGAACTTTTACCGCGTGGGGCAACAATGCGGTTTCATCCCGATATCCCGCCAGCATTGGTTTATGAGTTCCTCGAGAAGTTGGCCGATTTTTACCGCGCTTGCGGTGGGGCCGGATTCGCAGTCGATGCAGACGAAGAGGAGATTCGTTGGAGGGTACCGGCGCATGTCTGAAGTCAAGAAGCGAGGGTTAGTTCGGTTGTTGCCGCAGACCGCACAAGATTGGATCGGAAGTAGTGGGAAGACTTTCAAGAGTCTTTTTCTTTCCATAGTCGCCATTGGCAAGAAGCACATTGACGCGGAGGAGCTAGCCGCCGCGGGCAAAGCCGCGGTCATCGACTCTGCGCTTCGCCAGGGACATGAGAATACTTGCAAGCAAGCGGAAGCGCTGAAATACTTTGAGGAGACTGAGAAAACGCGGTTAGAGTCTGAGTTGCTTCGCCGCTCGATGAAGGCAAGAGTGAAGAGCGAAGAAGCAGATGCTGCGGCAAAGGATGCGGATGCGAAAGTGAAGCAGGTTGACGCGATCAAGAAGTACGTCGAGTTGCAGGAGTGGCTGAACAGTAAGGGCCTGGCCGTGGCAGAAGACGAGGATGGGAACTTTCTCGTAATGCCCAGCAAGCTGGTTGATTACAGCGAACTGCCTTCCCCGCAGGATCTACTCGCGGAAAAGGCAGACTTCGAGTAAGCAGCGGCGCAATGCAGGGGGGGGCGAGGAGCGCCCCCCCTGTTCGCAACCTACGGCCGCGCGACCTCCACGCGGCTTTCATGCCTTGGTATCGCTGGTGCCGAGGCTGCACTTCTCCGCCTGCGCATCGCAAGCCTCGGCACGACACGGTAGTAGAGTAAGTCTATCTGCTGCACCACGGCCTGCTCGAGCGTGAGCACGGGCTAAACTCGGGGCATGTCAGTAGTCGGCTGCACCGTCCACAAATGCATCTTGCTAACCGGCGCTGGCGCATCATGGTCCTTTGGAGGATTGCTTGGTGCTGAGTTCCGGGAGCGCCTCTTCAATCGAGTACAAGTGCAAGCACGGTCACGCATCAGGGACTTGTTGATCGCGGAACCGCTATTCGAGGAAGCACTTGGAATCGCGCGCACAAAACCAGGCTACGATGCCGAAGACAATGCTGCCATCGAATCGGCGATCACGGAGGTCTTTGCCGAGATGGACCGCGATATTGCGGATCACCACCACTGGCGGGGAGCGCCCGTGGATGCAAATCAGTATCGCAAGTTCCTCCAGCGTTTTCAAGCCCCTGCGAGTGATGGTAAGAAGGCCGCTAGTTTTGTCTTTACGCTCAATCAGGATCTCTTGCTGGAACGAGTGTGGTACAGCGACAATCACGGCGTGAGACCAAAACACCATCCGGGGATACCACCAGCCAAGCACAACCGCTGGTTCCAAACGTCTATCGGCGACTACCGAGCGGAAATGGTCTCAGTAATTCCAGCAAATCCCAGCCTAGAACTTGCTCCTTATACAAATTATATCAAGCTCCACGGCTCAATCAACTGGAAAGCGGGCGACGGAGCTAACGCCTTGGTTATCGGAACTGGAAAGCCTGAACAGATCGCGCGGTTTCCGATCCTAGAGCAGTACCACCAGATTTTTCAGCAGGTCCTTCTTACGCGAGGGGCACGTATATTGATTCACGGCTACTCGTTTCAGGACGAGCACATCAATCGCAAACTGAGCGATGCTTGTCGTACTTCGGACTTACAAGTTTACTTATGGGACACCCGGGGGATGGATTTGCTATATTGCATTTCGCGCCGCGCGGACTGTCTGGGCGTTGACGAGCGGATACGTGCAACGTGGTCGGCACCGATGAGCGAAGTGTTCCCCGCAAGTCAGAGCGAGACTTCGCTTTGGCGAGAAATACGCGACAAGTTTTTTCAAACGGCTTACTAGCGAGAATGTCCGCGGGCTGGGGCGGGGTGAGGGGAGCGTGAACCCCTAAGCGAGTTGGGGCGGAGGGCGGGGTTAGCGCAGGAGCAGGCCGGTCTGCCACCCGGCCACGAAGCAGCCAGTGAAGAACAGCCCCGCCTTCCAGCCAAATTGCTCGATCAGCCACCGGTACACGCCTTAAGCGTACCGCCACGCCCCCAGGAAGAAGAGCGCCCCCACCGGTTAGCGGGCTGCCAGGATCGGAGAACGAACCAGGCCAGCACGGCGAGGGCGAGAAGGAGTGTAGCCGAAGCGACGGCGCCGGGGCCACGCGACGCGCCGCCCACCGCGCCCCGCATCCGCAGCGTCTAGGCCCGCGCGCGGCGCGTTTGGACGCCCCGGAAACTGCACCCGGCGGCCCGAAAAGAAATTGGCCGCGAGCGGCACCAGCCCAAAGGGGGAACGAAAGGCTGGGCTACTACGGCCAGGCCCATCCTAGCACGTTTCCTCACCCTGCCCAGGTTCAAACAGGTTCAAAACGGGCTTCCGGCGATGACGGTCGCCGAGGCGACTGCCGTTCCCGCTCAAGCGGCTGCGGCTCCCGCTCAAGCGACTGCGACTCCCGCTCAAGCGACTGCGGCTCCCGCTCAAGCGACTGCGGATCCCGCTCAAGCGGCAGCCGTTCCCGCTCAAGCGACTGCGGCTCCCGCTCAAGCGACTACGGCTCCCGCTCAAGCGGCTGACGTTTCCGCTCGAGCGGCTGACGCGCGAAACTCGGCGCGCGCCGGTCACACCACAGCGACGACCGCGCGAAAACTTTTTTCGAAGAACACTTGACAAACGGCGACGGACGTCGTAAGATGCGGTCGGAAGGGGCGACGCAAGTCGCCGTTTCCAAACCAAGGAGAGAGAGAAACTATGGCAGATTTTTATCCCACACGCATGTCCGACCTGCCCCCGTGGCATGCGAACTTTGACACCGAAGCGACGGCGACGGGCACGACCCTCAACCTGACTGCAGGGCAGGTGACACAGATCGGCGAAGACGCGACGACCGTGCAGATGGTCGTCAACTACGTTGATGCGGTGGAGGCGTTCCGCCAAGAGGTCACAGCGTTCAAGGACGCCGTGCTCGCCGGCGACCCGCTTCAGCCGATGCCCACCGCACCAGTCGCTCCGGCGACGCTCGTTCCCGGGATCGCCGCACTGCCGGGGATCGAGGAGCGCACGCGCGGCCTCGTCGCGACGATCAAGGGCGCCGGCAGCTACACGACCGCTATCGGCGAGGCGTACGGCATCATCGGATCGGGCGTCACGCTCGTAACGCCGGGGCTGAAGGCCGCGGCCGTTCCCGGCACGTCGCACGTCACGCTGAGGATCGCGAAGGGCGGATACAGCGTGATCGCGATTGACATGCGGCGCAGCGGCGGCGACTGGACGCAGATCGGCGTGTCGCAGACCGCGACGTTTACCGACACGACGGCGGCGCTTTCTGCCGGCCAGCCCGAGCAGCGCGAATACCGCGCGCAAGGGATGGTGCAGAACGCGCGCGTCGGCGACCTTTCTACCGTTGTCAGCGTGGTCACAGTCCCCTGAGCCGCGCTGCGGCCCCGGACGGGCGAAGGAGAGCCGCCCGCTCCGGGGCATTACTGCTTGCCGGTGGTGCTTAAGCAGAGACGGGAGCCGCGTTGCGGCTCCCGTCGAGTGGTGTTGTCGTTCCGCCTTTAGGCGGCTTTGTTCCTTCGTCTTCGCATGAGCGCGAGTGCGCCGAGCCCGAGCGCGGCGAAGGTCGCCGGCTCCGGCACGGGCGAAGTCCTGAACTGCATTCGCGTCGCCGTGGTGGGCGACTCTGCTGCCGCGAACCTCATGCCCGAGAAGGAGCGCGACGCCTCGGCGCTGCCCGCTGCGCGCGAGACGGTCAGAGTCAAGTTGGTCTCGCTCGGGACGATGATCTCGGCGAGCAGGTTGCCCTGCGAGGGATCATAGTCGAAGAGGCCGTTGAACGTCATCTGGAAGTTGCTCGGGCTCTGGGCGGTGAAGTTGAACGCGGCGCCGCCCGAGAAGAACGAGGACATCGCGCCGACGTTGTTCCCGCCGCCGCCCACCGTCGGGATCACGAGACCGCCCGCGCCGGACGCTACGCCAGGGATCGCGTTCGTGTAGCCGAGGTTGATGTCTACTTGTCCGAGGTCAAACGCCCCGTCAACGCCTGGCGCGAAAGCGATCTGGGTGATTCGCACAGGCTGGCCGCCGAAGAGCCCGGCGAACAAGCTTGATGCAAAGACCTGGTGCATGGTCGGGTTGCCGCCCGCGACTCCGGCACCGAAGGGAATGAAGTTGTTTGCAGCGTGTGGCCCAGTCGGGAACACCTGCGCGAATGCAGACCCACCGACACAGGCGAGTGTAGCTAGAAGAGCAAATTTACGCATAGCAGTCTTTTCTCCGCGGCAAGCCTATCCCCCCGGCAAATCTGTCTGCAACCCTTTGCTGGATAACTGGCAATTCTGCCTGGCCACGGGTTAGAGGACCCTCCTGTTCCTCATCCACACCGGCACGAGGCGTGGGCTCTGCAGGTCCTCGACCTGTCCGTTGATGTGTGCGAGCGCTTTGTGGAGCTCGCTTTGGTAGACCGCGTCCCACTGCGCGAAGAGCGCGGGGTCGCGGTCGCTGGCGTAGAGGCGCTTCATCCCCTCGACGTAGACGCGGACCGTCGGGACGATCTCGGGGACCTCGTCGGTCGTGACCAGCGCCTGGTAGGTCGTGCCGTAGAGCGCGACCTGCGGGAAGCTTGCGGCGGTGGTGGTGTCGGGGACCGGGTCGAGGCCGACCTTGCCGTCTTCGATGTAGAAGCGCTGCGGCCGGCCCTGCTGCGTGCTCGTGCGCCAGGTCGGGTCGTACGTGTCGAGCCAGTCGGTGGAGACGGGCGTGAGCTTTGCGACGTCTTGTGCGCTCTTGATGAAGTAGGCGGCGCGGACGACGACGATCTTATCGGTCTGGTCGAGCGGGTATTCGCGCTGTCCGGCGGTGATGTCTAGCCGCTCTTCGCCGGTCTCGATCTGGGCGTTCGCGAGCAGGTCGCGGTGGACCTGTCGGAAGTAGATGAGTGCCTGGGTGTCGTCTACCTGTGGGTAGCTGACGTGCAGGCCGTCTATGCAGTCTTGTACTGTTGGCATGTGTTTTGTTCGGGTTCGTTCGGTTTGTGAGTAGGATTGCGGTATCGGTCTGTACCGCGATCTGCTCGGTGAGTCGTACGATGCGTTGCACCCGCATTTGCGGGTGGCGCACTCTGCGCCGCTTTCGGCCGTTGGCACTGCAGAGGTGCGCGGTGCGGGCAACTACCTCGGCGCGTTGATCGCGCGGGTGATGACGTTTCCCAGGCCGGGGAGCGGCGTGCCCGTCGAGCTCGTCGTGCGCGAGACGCCGACCGGCACTGTGTGGGAGCGGCGGTTCGGCGGCGATCGCGTCCGCACGGTCCAGCGCGCCATCGGCGGCTATATGGTCGAGCACCGCGGCCCGGGCCGGCTCTGGTTCTCCGTCTCTGTCACTGATGGCGCGGTCGTGTACGAGTCGGTGTGCGCCTCCGTCTTCGGGGTCGCACTACCCCGGTCGATGACGCCACGCGTGACGGGCAGGGTTTCTCCCGCCGAAGACGGCTGGCAGACGCAGGTCGAAGTTTCGGCGCCTCTCCTCGGGTTGTTGTGCGCATACTCCGTGCGGATGAGGGCAAAGCCATGAACAGCGTCCCGCAGTCGTTCCGATACTGGTTCTATGCGGCGGCGGCGTACAATTTTTTGTGGGGGCTTGTCGTTTGCCTTTTTCCGTCGGTGTGCATCGAAGTCCTCGGTATCGGCGAGATGGTCTCCGCGCCCTTTTTGCAAGTGCTCGGGATGGTGGTCGGCGTGTACGCCTACGGTTATTGGTTGATGGCGCGCGATCCTGTGCGCTACTGCGGTTTCATCTGGATCGGTCTTGTCGGCAAAGTGCTCGGGCCGCTCGGGTTCTTGTTCTACGCGCTGCGCGGAGAGATTCCTTGGTCCTTTGGCGCAACGATCGTTTTCAACGACCTGGTGTGGTGGCCTGCGTTTCTTGTGTTCGCTTTTCGTTTTGGCCGGCGGCCCCTCGACTGAATCAGGTTTCCCTGGTTGGCGAGAGCGGGCTGCGAGGACGTTCGGCGGGATCTGCGTTTCGAGTTCGGGTTTCGGTTTTTACTGGTTTGTTCGGGTCCAAGGAAAAGGCGAGGTCGGGGCGCAACGGCGACGGCGAGGGCGGCGTCAGGCAGAAGTAGGGCGCATGCGCCCGTTGCGTTGCCTGGTTGAGTTGGGGACTAGCGGCCAGGCCGGGAAGGAAACAACTATGAGACGCGCGTTCTTCTTGATTGTCATTATCGTTGCGGCATTGGCCGCTATCGTTGGCTGTGGCGGATCCACCGCAGGATCAGGAGGCATGCGCCTCTGGATGGCCGACGCACCCCTCCCAAACGTGACCTCACTCGTGATCACGATTGACCGGATCGAGGCGCACCACGACGGACAGTGGGTCGAGATCGAGGCCGAGTCGCAGACGATTGACCTCTTGAACCTGACCCAGCAAGCGATGGTCGTCGCCGACGCCGGGCTGCCTGCCGGGCAGTTCAACCAGGTGCGGCTGTTCATCTCATCGGCCGTCGTCACCGACGACACGGGCACGCACAACGTGACCGTTCCGAGCGCGGCGCAGACCGGGCTCAAGGTGAACATCAACGGCACGGTCGAGCCGAACACGTTTACTGCTGTGCTGCTCGACTTCAACGTCGAGAAGTCGCTGATCCTCCAGGGCAACGGCCAGTACCTGCTGCAGCCCGTCATCCCCGCCGTCCTGATGGACCTCGCGGGCACGGTCACTGGTTCGGTCACGCTCAACGGCGAGCCGGTCCACGGCGCGCTCGTGCGCGCGATCTACACCGCCGGCCCGAACTACGCGCCCGGGACCGAGGTCAACACTTCGGCGACGGCGGAAGACGGGACGTTCAAGGTCTGGGCCCTGCTTGAAGGGACCTATACGATCGAGGCGTCGTTCACCGACGCGGCGGACGTCGAGTACGCCGCTTCCATCGAGAACGTCGTCGTCACGCGCGGTAACAACACCGCCGTCGGCGTGATCGCTCTTGTGGCTGTCCCTTAGTGGCTGAACAGCAAGGCCCCGCTCCAATCTTGGGGCGGGGCCTTGTTGTCGCTCAGCGCTTGCTTAGCGCCTCGTGAACGTCATTTTGAAGTCCATTGCCATCACGTTCCTTTGCAACACAAGACTGCGGCCGTCATTGCTGACGGTCGCGCTCTGGGACTCCTTCAACCTGGCGTCAATCTCGGCGTCGGTGCGGCCGCCCTGCTTTAGCTGCGCGCGTTGCTCGGCGGTGATATCGGGCGTAAAGAGCACGACGACGTTCTTGGCCTTGTCGTAGGTCCACTTGCCGTTCTCGGTCTGCGACGCGCCGCCGCCAGACGTGGTCTGCACGTACCGGTCGCCTGCTTTGAGCTCGAGCGTGAAGACGACGCTCTTGAACTGTGCTTCGGCTGTGGCGTGCTGCTCGGGCGGGATCATTGCCTTCATTCGTTCGAAGAAGTCGGGCGGCACGTCGAGTTTGCCGTCGTACATTCCGATGAAGTCCTTCGTCTCGAACTTGCCGGGCTCGGTCACCGCGACTTCGGTGGGCTTGGTCTCATCGGTCTTGGCGGTGCCGAGCGGGTTGTCGGTCGTCGTCGTCGCCGGTTCGTCGGTCTTCGTGAGGACGTCCGAGCCGCCATCGTCCACGGCCTGCGTGTTGCCCGCGTCCTTGGTGCCGGACGACGTGAGCTCTTCTTTGGCATTGACCGAGCAACCGGCGAGCAGGGCCAGTGCGGCCAGGGCGACTAGTGCGTTCTTCATGTCTTCTCTCTGCTAACAGTATTGGACGGGCCTATCGAGCCAAGCTCGGCAAAATGCCCGTCCGGGCCTATTTTGCGTCCTTCGTGAAGGTCAGCGTGAGCGAGACCCCCATGAACTCGTGGTCTCGGGCCATGCCCTTCTTGCCCTTGTCCAGGACGAAGGGCACCGGCTCGCCCTCGGCTCCCAAGATGTCGTGGACCAAGTTGTCGAGGTCCCCGTCGCCCATCTTGGGCTCGGAGAGCGAGACCTGGGACTCGTCATTGGCGAGCGTCCAGGTGCCGCTGGCGGTGCCGGACGAGGCGCTGTTCTTGTACTCAAGGACGTAGGTCCCGTCGGCCAGGAGCTCGAGGCCAAGGTCGAGCGAGTTCACCTGCTTGATGGTCTCAGCCCTCATCTCCGGAACGAGCATCGCGATGAGCGCCTCGGCGGCCTCGGTATCGTACTGCAGCGTGCCGGCCCAGGTACCGACGTACCTGTCTTCCGGCCTGCCGCACGCCGCGGCGAGGAGGGCAAGGCCCAGGGGGATGGCCCAAAACCGTTTCATGTGTAATCAGTTAATACGTTGCAGACGTCAGTCTTCGTCGCGCTCGAACACGGTCGTGCTCGTTAGCTGGCCGTTTCGGTCGTTCATGGTGATGGTCTTGCCGTCCTTGGCGGGGACGCCCGACATCACGTACCCGACCTCGGGGTCCACGCCTTCCAGCCGGAGCGTGATCCGGCCGTCGTTGATCTCCCAGATTCCGTTGCTGGCCTCGGCGCCCATGCGCATCGAGTAGGTGCGGTCGTCGCGGAGCTCGAGCGTGGGCCTGAGCGACTCGTAGAGCTTCTTCGCCGTGGCCGCGACCTCTGGCGTGGCCCTGCCGTCCTTGACCGCGGTGTCCACGTCCTCGTCCGTGACGTTGACGACACCGGTCCACTTGCCGACGAGCTCGTCGCCAGGCTCCGACTTGCAGCCCGCGAGAAGCGCGGAGACGAGGGCCAGGCCGATGAGTGCGCGTTTCATAGTCGTGTTAATGCTCTGAGTATACGTGGCGTTGCCAAGATGTGGCCAGGAAGGCGCAGGTTTCACCCCTCCAGACTGCGAGCCTGGAGGGGTGGCGCTTGCGCTCCGGCCGTGCCCCAGACGCCGCGGGCGTCGCACCAGTACGTACTCGATTATGTCTACAACTTGGCTTCGCCGTCGAATGCCCTCTTGGCAGCATCAGACCCGGCCCTGAGGTATCTCTTTCCGTAGTGCTCGCTCGCGTCTGGATCGCTTAGAGTCTGACCGTCATCGGAGAGCGCGAGCTTCAATGTTGTCGTCTTCATCTCCTCGACGATCTCGGGAAGTGTCCTCCCGTCAGGGCCCTTCGCAAAGGCCCAAACAAGGTGTTCAAATGTTATGGAGACGGTTTTCCCATCATCCGAAAGTGCCCAGGATTCACCCTTCTCTTTAGCGGGATCGGTCGCGGTCCCCAGAATCTCACACGTCCCGTCTGCGAAGAGCCGGAATGTCCGGTGCGGTCTACGCAGCCATCTGGCCAACTCCTCTTCTTGCGAGGCGCGTTCGGCCGCGGGGGTCTCCTTTGCCAGACCAGCGACAAACTCCTTCGAGTAGTACTGCTGTTCCAACCAATCGCCGACGAACTTCGACTCTGTCGCGACTGGCGCTGCCGCTTTCTCGTTGCCGCATCCGTATGTGATGAAGCACGCGACAAAGAGGATACAGACCAAGCGACTCGTCATCGGAACCTCGACTCTATTTGGAGTATACGACTCCGAACCTCCCCACCCCGACCCTCCCCTCCTCCCCGGCACGAAAATCCGGGCAAGAGGGGAGGGAGCTTGGGCTACGCTCCGGCGGTGCCCCAGACGCCGCGGGCGTCGAAGTGGTGGAAGAGCCACTTCTCGGTCAGGAAGAACGCGACCTCCTCGGTCTCCTCGTAGAGCTTCTTGCTCACGCGAGGGCGGCCGTGGGTCAGCATGACGAGCCCGTGCTCGTCCTGGTTCGCGCTGACGAGGAACCACGCGTCCGGGTCGGTGAGCCACGGGTTGGGAATCACCTCGGTGATGAGCCCGCCCGCCCAGTTCTTGTCGTTGTCGTTCCCTTCCGGCAGCAGCTGCGCCTTCGCCAAGCGATTGGCGAGACCTGCGAGCGCCGTCGGGACGAAGAGCTTGAACGGCCCGGTGACCGGCTCCGGCACGCCGCGATAGTTGAGAACGTCCATGTTCTTCTCCACCGCCTGCTCGAGCGTCAGCACGCTGAGGTCCACGTCTGTGTTCCCTGCGCCGACGCCGCGGTTGGACCACGTTCCGCCGTCGTACGGGTGGCTCGCACTGATAAGTGCGACGCCGTCCGCGCCGACGTACTCTGCGCCCGTCGAGGTCGCGTTGTTGAAGACGTTGGCGGCGGTTGACTCTTTCGTCATCTCCATCGCCTTCGCCATCTTCTTCGCGACTCGCTTTGTCACGCCGTACTGGTCGGTCTCGAGCTTTTCAAAGCTCGCCTTCCAACCGAGGCCGCGCTTGACCCAGTAGTAGTCCTTGTTGTTGACGGTGTTGAACGAGTCGGTCGGGATCGGCGTCGCCTCGCTGACTGCGGGCGCGTAGCCGAACCCTCCTTCTTGGAACATTCGCAGGAACTCCTGCGAAGTCTTCTCGTTGTGCCACCCGACCTTTCGGTAGATGCGGCGCTGGTTCTGGCTGAAGAGGGGATAGAACTTGTCTACTCCCGCCCTTGCCAGCTCTGCATGGGTCGCAATGATGTCGCCCATTAGACCAGCTCCGCCCAGACGATTCCGTAGTCGTCTGCAGGATCGCCCTCGTTTGCGAACTCGACGATTTTGACGTCGTCGCGACCGTCGGTCTTGTCGCCGATCACCGGGAAGTAGTTGTTCTGCCCGGTGCCGATCGAGAAGAGGCCGATCTCGTACCTGTCGTCGAGCGTTCGTCCGCTCTGTCGGGACGT
>JBBDXG010000032.1:2639-64952 GCA_040902435.1 Fimbriimonadaceae bacterium | reverse complement strand
GGGCGGGGCCCCCCGCGACCGTGTCGTTACTGACAAGGCGGCAGAGGATCTGCACCTTGTCTTTCGGTACGACGGCGAGGTTGTCGCGCGCTGTGACGACCGCGCCGGTCGTCTTGGGTGCGAGCGCGATTCCGGCGAGGGTCTTGCTCGCCGCGCCGAACTTGACGTTCCCGTTCGTCGCGCTGGGGGTGATGTACCTTTCGACGGCTCCGGTGGAGCCGGTCGTGTACATCACGACGTCGCCCTTGCGGACGGTCTTGCTGGCGGTCATGGGCATGTACCTCACGTCCTGCGAGCCTGCTCCGTCCTTGAAGCGCCAGCGGTAGACGTTGGTGACTGATCCGACCTTGAATGGTGTCGTTGCCATGTGTTTGTCTGTTTTTTCTCCTTTTGTCCGGCGTTTGGAGCCTCATCCCGCCAGACCCGAGGTCTGGAAGGATGTGTCGTCGGTCCCTGTGACCCTGCAGACTGGGAGTCTGTAGGGATGGGTCGAGGCAAGCTCAAATCCGCCGTGACACTTTGAATGCCTGTGCGTTAGAATCTGTGTATGTTCGCGCTCGCGCTGGCCGCCGCACTTGCGCCGGGTCTCATTGACCCTGCGGTCGTAGACCTGCTCGTCGCCCATAAGGAGTGGTCGGACAGCTACCCGACCTTTGCGCGGGCGTTCGTCGAGTACGGGGACGACGCTGCCGCGCTCGCCCTGCTCGATCGGTGGACTCCGCCGCGCAACCCGGAGCTCTATGAGTGGCACAAGGCGGCGCGCAACGCACGAGGAATGATCGGGGCCATCAGCTATCCGTACCGGCCAGTGTCCCGGCCGATCTTGGAGCTGATGTTCCATCAGGACGACGTGCACATCAAGAAGGCCGTTGCATTTGTCAGGGCCGCAGACGAACGGCGCGAACAGCTCAACCTCGGTGGCCAGTACGCGCGGGACTCGCTCAAGCTGCTGCCGACGGACACACAGCTCGTCGACCTTTGCTATCTGCTCTCCAATTCAGAACACAAAGAGCTTGCGGCGACAATCTTCAAGCGGTATCTCGCTCCAGTGTATGGCGGCGACACGGAAGTCGCGAAGTACCTAGGATTCGTCGCGACCGACAGCTCGGATCTCTCGGCCTACTTTCCGAGCGGGGTCGGCGTGCTCTCGACTGACGACCTCGTCATGTTTGCCTCACGGAGAGACAGCGGCCTGTATGATGACGCGGTGCTGTCTGCCCTCCTCAGCGGCGCGCGTTGGGGCGCGGGGTACCACCGTGGAAACATGGGCGGGACGCACCTATATCCTGTTTTGCAGCGGCTCGATGAGACGGGCCAACGACGCGACGTCCTGAAAGTCGTGGACCGCTACATTGATGTTATTGACGATTGGATCGTTGCCGATCCGCTCTATGCGCGTTACCACTGGGCTCCCCTGCTCGTGACGATTGGCCGACCGGCACCGCTTGTTGCTGCTGCGCAATCGGTTTGGACCCTTGCTAGGCCGGCATACGAAGATCAGGTCGCAAAGACACCCGAAGCTGTGAACTCGAGGCAGATCGAGACCGTAGCGATCCTTTTCGCCCTGGGCGGGGACACGGCCCGCGCCAGAGAGGCTCTAGAACTGATGCAGCGGGCACCGAAGTCTGCTCCCAGCACAACCCTCGCAGAGCTCGAGTCTCAGCGTCTGGCCTTGCAGGGCAAGTACGAGGAGGCGTTCGTCGTCTTGATTCCCGAGGGACGCTATCGCATGGACGCGCTCGTCAGGGCTTGCCGCGAGGCGATCAGGCACAGTGTCAATGAGAGTGATAAGCGCAGGATCGCACGCCGCATTGCTTCCGAGATGCTCACGTTTGCTGTGTTCGACAGTTGGACTGAGATCGGTGAGACCTTGCTGTCGCTTGGCCTCAAGAGCGAGCTCCGTTCGATCCTCGATGCTGTCTGTTCGAGCCCCTACCAGAACGAGCGGGAGTACGACGACGTGTTCCGGTGCTACTTCGCCCTTGGCGAACGTGCGACCGCCAAGCGGTTTGCGTTCCCTCACGAGATCCGTGCGACTTGGCTGCTCGAGCTGCTCTACGAATGGGACGACTTGATCCACGGATCAAAGTCGGATTTGCGAGACGTTGACGGCCGTGACGTGATCGAAGAGGGACTGCGGGGCTTTCGAGAGATCGTCCCGGACCACCCGTTCTGGATCTCGAACTTTGCACCACTTCTGGAGTCGTTCAAGCTCAACAAGCCTCTGACCGACCGCGCGATCGTCGAACTGCGCGTGTGCCTCGCGCTGCTCTCCGACGACCTGGCACAGGAGATGTCGCTCGAACTGCTCAAGGAAATGTTGGCGAGCCAACCAAGTACGCTGCCCCTGAAGTCGACTCAACGCGACGTGGCTGCCGCGATCAGCGACCGTCTCCGGAACTCTCGGGGAGGGCCGTAGGCGGCGGCTCGGCGGTGAAAAGCGGAGCTGAAGCTCCGCACTCCACATGGCCGTGACACTTGGTAAGTCGTTGTTGGTATCGTGGAGCCGTGAGGACGCCCTACCTCGGCGACACGATCTCCTGGGAGTTTGCGGACGAGGACGAGCGCGAGTCGTACTTGGCGACGCGCAAGAGCGAGCCGTACAGCCCCTGGCTCTTGGCGTGGATCGTGCCTCTCTCCGCGTTCCTGTTGTTCCTCAGCATTGCGCGGCGATCAATCGGGATTCCGACCATACTGCTACTCGCGCTGACCACGCATCAGATGTTCAGCTGCTTTGTCTATAAGAGGCACAAACTGACGGGGCTGACGCTCACGCTGCTTAATCGGCGGTTCATGCTGCAAGAGCGGTATGGGAGCGCGCCGCTGTTCCGCGATCGCAGCCTGTGCCTACTCAAATCCAAGCATTTGAAGTCGGCGCAGTGGGTCAGCGACGGTTGCCTTCTCGTGATGAACCGTTGGTTCTCACCCGTGGGAAGGGTGCTGCTCCACCGCGGCCTGTTCAGTTCGCAGGAGTCGCTTGACGCGCTGCAGCGCTGGGCGGACGCGCACGGGATCGAGATCGCAGGCGTGCCGCCGCTGCCTGGCGGTTACGTGCGGCCGATCGAGGAGCGGCGCGGGCTGTAGGCGTGGAGTGCGGCGGCTCGCCGCCGCCCTGATCGGCTCGGGGCTTGCCCCGAGCGGTCGCTTGTCGCACGTCTATGCATTTGGCAAGACTCTGCGGCAAGAGATCGGCCAAGGCAAGCCTTGGCCCGGTAGGGGCGGAGGCAAGCCTCCGCACTCCACGCGGCCGTGACACTTGTCAAGTCGTCGTCTCTAGTCGTCCTGCGACGAAAGGCCGCGGGTGACTTCGATCGTGGTCTCGTCCATGACGACTTCGCGGTTGGGTGTGACGACGGACTCGCGCATTCGGTCGGCGCGGGCGATAGCGTTCTTCTGCCGCTGTTCGTGCTCGTCTTTTCGGCACGCCATGACGATCTGTCGGTCGGTCTCCTTGGCCTTACCGTACCCCATCTCCTTGTGATAGCCGACGCGGTCGCGCGTTTCGGGCTCTTTGCTCACGATGCGGTAGTGGTAGTTGGGGTCGTCCATCGGGATTTCCGACTTTCCGATCTGCTTTGCGCCGGCGATCGGGTCGGGCTTTTGTTCTTTTCGCATGTTGTTCATGTTGGTTTCCTGCTTCGCTGTTTCCTGCTTCGCTGTGACGGGTGACGCGGAGGGCTCGTCTTTCGTCACGCCTCCACGCCTTTGATGAACTCGTCGAAGTCCATCAGTTCGTGCAGGCCGGCGCGCTCGTATGCTGCGCGCTGTTCGCGCAGGTGCGCGGTGTCCGCGTCAGCACCTCCGCCGACGTCCTCGCCCTTGGGAGGTTCCTCTTCCTTGGTCTTGAGGAGCTCGCGCAGTGGCGCGATCGCCTCCTCGGTCGTCTTCGCGACCATGTCGCGGATCTTTTCGATCATGTCGTCGTTCTGTTCCGGTGCGTCCGGTGCGTGGTCGGTCTCTTTGTTCATGGTTTGGTTTCGTTGATCAGTGCGTCCGCGGCCTCGCCGCTGGTGAAGAAGCGCAGCACGCGGACTTCGGCCTGGGCGCGTGCGACGGCGGCTGTGTCGCGCGGGTCGGTGGCCATGAGCGATTGCAGCGCGTCGTCCTCCAAGCCCTTCAGGAGCTCGGTCAGGCGCTGCCACTCGGGCCGCGCGAGCCACTCGCACAGCGAGGCCCGCGTGACCTCATGCATCTTTCTTCAGCCGCTGCGTGTTGAGCGGCAGTCGCATGGCGTCCACTACAGCGTCCTCGACGCGGCGGTAGTCGTAGCCGCTCCCTTCCTCCCCTGCAAGCTCGAGGAGCATCTGCAGCTTTTGCAGCATCGTCGCGGGGGCGCTGCCGGGCGTGCGCGCGGCGCTCTGCCAGCGCACTTCTGCGCCGAGCGATTCGAAGAACGCGTCGCTGAGCGCGAGCTTGTAGGTCTGTCTGACCAGGCCCGCGTGCGTGCGGCAGAGCGAGTGGACGAACGCCCACACTCCTTCGATGAAGTCGGCGGCGAAAGCGGCGTACGCGCTCTCGTTCTCCTTGGTCGCGGCGATGAGCGCGTTGGCGGCGGTCGCGGTCTGGTTCTGCAGGAACTCCTGTCCGATCGAGAGCTGGCTGACGCCAGTCTGCGCGTCTATCTGGTTGTCTATCGCGTCCATGACGCTCGGCATCGCGCCGGGCTCGAAGCGGATCGGTATCTCCTGCACTTTCACGTCGTACGCGGTCTCATAGAGGTGCCCGAGGTTGATCGTCTTGATCTTCTTGCCGAGCGAGCCGCCGCTGATGACGACGGGGTTCGCGCACGTCGCCATGCTTCCGGCGACCATGAGGTTGAACATGTCGTTCTGCAGCAGACAGAGCCCGACGATGTTCTGTGCGACGCTGCTGCTGGGCCAGAACTTCCCTTCTTCGTCGTGGAAGCGCAGGTCGGCGTACCAGGGCTGGTCGTACGGATACCTCTCGATGAGCAGCACGCGGCTCGCGGTCGGTGAGACGACGGCGCGGTGCCACTTCGTCCTTCCTTCTACCGTCAGTCGCACGAGCACTTCGAAAAGCTCGACCATGTCTTGCGTGTTCTGCGTGAGGTCGTAGGACGGGTCGCGGCCGCTCGGGTCGCCGTCGGGGTCGGTCCCTGCGAACTTCGCGACCGTCTCGGTCTTCGCGACGAGCGGGTACGCGCCGGACTTGATGCGCTCTTCGAGCTTCCACACCGGGATGTAGAAACGGTGCCCGACGAGGCTCGCGTCCTTGAGGTCGAGCCCGTACGTCGGCGCGACGACAAAGTCGTTCGGGTGGACGTGGTCGAGCTTGATGCCCTCGCCCGTCATCCTCGCCCGCACGATCCCCACGCCGCAGAGCGCGGTCGTCGTGAGCGCGCGCCGCAGGAGCCGCAGGAACCCCGCGCGCTCCATGATCGTCTGCATCCCGTGTTCCAGCTCGTTCGCCTGTTGCAGGTCTGCGTCGTCGGGGACGGCCTGCACCCACACGCTGGGCGAGGAGACCGCGGTCATCGTGACGTTGACGATGCGGTTGACGCGCGGCGAGAGGATCGGGACGGTGCGCGGCTCGAAGTTGTCGTAGAGTCGGACGGCGGCGATTCCGGGCTCGTTGCGGTAGACCTGTTCGTTCTGTTCCCACCGCTGTTTGAGCCCGTGCCTTGCGTCTATTGCGTCTTGGAGCTCGCCGCACAGGTGGTCGGCGAGCTGCTTTGTTCCCTTTGTCAGATCTGTTTTCGTAAACTTTGCAGCCATTGTTTGCTTGCTATCGGCGCTCGGACGAGCGCGAGTTGTGGGGGCGCTAACCGGTAGTCGCCCGATTGTCTTCCAGTTGTCGTCCGGTTGTCGGACTCGTTACGGATCGTGTAAGTGCGCATGCCTTGGATGCACACGCGCTCTCCTTTGTAGGGTTGCGTCCAGTCGTCGCCGCAACTGCTGACGACAGTCGCAGTCGTAAGTCGAAAGTCCAAAGTCGAAAGGACTCCTTCCGGGCTTCCGGACTTCCAAACCTCCGAACACGCAACGAGCATCCATCCCGGTGCGGGGTGGACGCCGTGCTCGTCGTACTTTGCGAGCACGCTCTCCCACCACGGGCACGCGACTCCGACGATGCGGAGCTCGCGCTTGTCGGGCGAGATGTGCGGGTAATAAGCGCCGTGGTCGGGCGCGAGGACGATGACTTCTCCTTCGTCGAACCCGCGCACGCCGCTGCTGGCGACGGTGCACAGGTCTGGGTCGTAGAGCTCTCTGTCGGGCAGGTGTATGGTCCTGCCTTTGTTGAGCGGATGTGTCAGGGCGGCGATGCGTCCGGGCAGGACGTTGACGCCGCATTCAGGGACGTGTGTCTCGATCTCGCCGTACGGCCGCAGCCATAGGACGTCGTTGTGCGATGTGCTCAATATGGGGAAGCTGAACTGTGGCTGAACCGTGGCTGTCCAGTGGCGACCGGACTGCGCGCCCCTCAGTCGTATTCGTAGTTGCTGCGCGTCAGGCCGATGAACAGCAGGCTGAGCAGGCAGAGTCCTGTGAGCCAGTAGAAGCCACTGAACCCGGCGATCGCAAACTGCGGCATGACTCCGACGGGCGCGAGGCCGCCGTTCACGATCGCAAGCACAAGCAGGCTCTTCAGGACTCCGATCATCGGGTCGCGCCGGCCACGGACGAGACCGGGCATCTGTCTCATCGCGCTAGACGACGCGACGATCAGGATTGCCGAGTGCAGCAGCATTGCGTAAACCCCTATCGAGAGGTCGAGTCCACTCAAAACGATCGCAGTCCACGCCGCGAAGCCGACAGAGACAAGCCCGAACACCATGTTCGTTGCGGCTGCGAAGAACGAAACGCGGGACGTGATCATCACGCTGAAGATCGTCCCGCTGCCGCCGGTGACCGCGAAGAACAGCGTTGCGGACAGCGCGACGATCACGCCGAGCGCGATATATAGGTTCGCTCTACCCTCTTCCCATGCGAAGTCTATCGTTGAAACAAAGAATCCACCATCTGGAAGATCAGTTACAATGATCGGGTCCAAGCCTGCCAAGAAACCTACAAACCCCTGCGCGTCCCTGTAGGGCGTCGTGTGAATTGCGGCGTCCCTTGGGCCGGCGTCGTACTCCCCCCACGCCATCCAGCCCCACACGCCGAGCATGACGAGAGTTATGATTGCGATGACGGCCTTTGCCATTCCGGCTCCTGGGTCACATTGTGCATCTGTCTGGTCAGCCCGTGTTACTCCGCCTTCGTCAAGTTGACCGCGTTGCCGCCGGAGTCGAGGCCGCTGAGGGCAGACTTGTCCTCGGAGAGCGTCAGTTCCGTGCCGTTCTTTAGCTTCACGGTGTTGTCGTTCGACGACCACTCGCCTGGGAACTCGGCGGTTCCGAGGCGGTACACGTAAGTGCCGTCGGCGCGGAACTCGTAGTGGACCTGTTGCCGTTCCTCGATCCTCTTCCCCGCCTCCGCCATGCCGGCCTCCTCGCCGTACCACTTCTGCTCCACGACCATGCGCTGGTCCCATCGGCCGACGATGGCAGGGTCGGACTTCTGGCCACAGCCGAGGGCCAGCAGGGCCAGGGCCGCGATTGTCGTTCTCATGGCGACATTGTAGAGCATGGGCACTCATTGCGTAGCGTGCTAGACGAGCCTCTTTTGCGAGAGCCCGAGGCGCGAGTACTGGGTCACCTCGGGCTCGGCGGACGCGCGGAGCGCGGAGACGATATAGCGCAGCGCGTCGAGGCGGTGGAACTTCGCCTTGTCGCGGATCTGGTCGAGCGGCTCGCCCCGGTCGTCCACTTCGCGCGAGTACGCCTCAATCTCGGCGACGAGCTTCTCGCACGACGCGAACACTTTCAGCGTCCCGTGCTTGATCTGTCGGTACACGCGCTGGATTCCGACCTCGACCTCCTTGATCGGCGGCCGCGCGAGCGCGAGGCCCGCGGCGATGTAGTCGTTGCGCCACTCGTCCTCGCCCCACGAACCGCCGACCGCGAGGCTCGGCTCTGCGCCGAGCTTTCGCTGCATCGCACGGACGTGCTCTTCGACCGTGCGGCCTCCCGCGTGGTACGTGGTGAAGGCGTAGAGGTCGAGGTTCGTCGGGTCGGCGGTGAGCATCACCGCCGCCGTGTTGTTCTCGCCGAAGTCCACGCCGATGTAGCGCGGCCAGTGGGCCGGGATCTCAAACGGCGGCACGACGTTGCGCTGCCGGTCGAAGCAGTCGAACACGGCGCCCGCCGGGCGCGTGAACTCGCCCTCGTAGAACGTGCGGAACTTCCATTCCGGCAGGTCGCGCTTTGCGCGCTCGTACTCTCCGCTGGCGAAGATCGGGTTGTCTATGCTCTTGAAGCCCACGACCTCCACGTCGTCGCGCCTTCCGGCCATTGCGTCGTCGTGGAGGTCGCGCAGCCACCCCGTCGCCTTGTACGGCGTCGTGGTCATGAAAATCCGTGCGAGGTAGATCGCGGCGCGGCGCAGCAGCGCCTCCCACGATTCGCGCAGGAACCCCGCCTGTCCGCACTCGTCGGCCCAGATCGCTTTGTAGGTCGCGGCCTCGAGCGAGTCGGGGTCGTGGCCGTAGCCGATGAACACCTTGATCTCGCACTCGCTGCCCGTCAGCTTCTTCGCGCCCTCTGGCGAGAACACGAAGCACTTGTCGGACGTGCGGTATTCGGCCATTCCCTTGGTGCACTTTGCAAAGACGTTGAGCGCCTTCTTCTTGAGCAGCTCGGTGTTCGGGCCGACGATGAGATAGTCGTTCGCGTCGCCGGGGCGCGCGGTGCGCTGGATCTCTCGCAGCAGCATCCACGCGCCGATGACGGTCTTCCCGCTCTGCGTCCCCGCGAGGACGATCACAAAGCGCTTGGCGCAGTCCCACGCGGCGCGCTGGCCGGCGTGGAACCACTCCTGCGCGCTTTCGAGGCACACGGGCTCATGAACGAGCTTTCGGTTGGTCTCGTCGCGCTGCGACTCGCTCAACGAAGTGATGTAGTCTGTCCAGTAGCTCTTCATCTGTCAATTGCCTCGGCTCCTCCTGCGCCGGTTGTTTGGGCGGCTCGACGAGATCCACGACGAGCTTCATCGCTGTCGTGTTCTTTTCGATCGCGAGATCGAGGAGCGCTTCGGCGAACTCGTCGAGCCTCGCTTCCTCTTTCTCCTTGAGCTTGGTCTTGAGCTTCTTTGAGATGCTGACTTCGTGTGTCACGTCGTTTTGGTCTGGACGAAAATGCGTACGTCCACGATGTCGAAGAACGAACCTGCGCGGTGCTTGGTGGGCTCTTGAGTGGCGAGGATCTGTCGCAGCGCGGTGGCCGCGGCCTCAACCTCTTGCTTGTCGTTGTCGCTGATCGCGACGTCAATCGGTGTCATGCGGACGGGGCCGGAGCCGAAGACTCGGCGCCAGATCCCACGTCCTTGGTAGCGGCCTGTGAAGCCTATTTGTAGTCTCATTTGTTTGTTGTTCGGGTTTGTGCGGGTATGTTCGGATGTTCGGCAAAGCCGAACAGATCCGAACACTCTGCTATCGTTGCGTCGTGCCTGCTCTGCGTTCCGTCTCTAGTTTCGAGGGGACGGAGGAGGCTGTTGAAACCGTCTGACTGGGGCAAGCTGATCGCCCGCATATTGGCGATAATGCTCGCACTCGACGTCGTCCAGAGATTGCCGGCAACGTGGGACTCGCTCTTTGGCGAGAACGCGTTCGAGATTGGCTGGCTGGCGACCGTGCTACCGACCGCAGTCATGCTTGTGATAGCAGTGCTGGCTTGGGCCTTCGCCGACCGTTTCGCACCACCGACTGAGCGGCAGGAGGACGTCGGTGTCCCGTTCGTGGGCGCAGTCGTCGTGGCGACCGTCGCGGTGCACACTCTCTTGATCTATGGGCACAGCCTCATCGAAGAGCTCGCCCTGCGAGCGAAGCCCGAAGAGCTGACCTATGCACCCTCTGACGCGGTGTTGGTCTACTACATTGTCGCTTGTACGGCCTGCATCGCGGTCTTGTGCAACGCGCGCAAGGTCACGACATGGATCGCGCGATGAATCTCCACGCGATCTGCGCAGCAGTGATCCGTCTGTACTCTGCGTTTCTACTCATCTCGTTTGTCTGGGAACTGTCCAACATCGTTTTCGTGTCAGACATGCCAGTCCATATCCCATCCGTCATAGGGGCAGCCGCTTCCGGACTGCTTTTTGGGATCTCTTGGATCTATGCTGCCGAAATTGCCAGTTGGGCGATCGCAGGCCGGCGTTCAGTCGTCGAGACGGGCCTCAAGCTGGCGTCGCTCATCTACGTTCTGAGCTTCACAACACTGCTTGCGAACAACGCGGCGGAGCTCATCGTTGCCAAAGTCCGCGGCACTTCAATGTTCGACATTGGATTCCGCGAGTTAAGCTACGAGTACACGATCGCTGGACTTGCTATGCTTGGCTTGGCGGTCGTTCTCATGGCGTCTGCCAGAGTCGTCGGCCGCCTCGTTGCGAGAGCCGAGCGAATCAGCGAATTGCGGAAAGAGATCGAGTAGTCCGAACTACCGGACTTCCGAACCCCCGAGCCTCCCATTGTCGCGTCGTGCCTGCTCTGCGTTCCGTCTCTAGTTTCGAGGGGACGGAGGAGGCTGTTGAAACCGTCTGACTGGGGCAAGCTCTTTGCGCGACTCATCGCTGTGATCTTCTTGATAACGGCGGCCACGATCTTCACGTCCGTGCTCCTCCTGCAGGATGGGAGTCAGCAGTCCGAGACTACGGTGTGGTTGGCCTTGATCACAGGACTCAGCTGTCTCATCGTATCAGCGATGCTCTGGTTCTTCGCCGACAGGTTCGCCCCTTCAACCGAGCCGTCAGGAGACGCCGACCATACCGAGTTCGGCGTCCTCGTAGTTTGCTCCGTGGCAGCCTACTACTTTTATCAGCACCTGTTGCAGGCTGTCCTCCTAGCCTTCGATCCCAACCTTACTCAGCCAAGAATCAACTGGGTCAGGGTCGGCGAACTTGCGTGGCAAGTCTTGCTCGGCGTCGGGTTCTTTCTGGCGATCGTATACAGTCGTCGTCTGGTCAGGTGGATGCTGCGGTGAACGTCATCGTCATCCTTGCGTGCGTGTACCGGTGCATTGCTCTGCTCTCGCTGACTTCGGCCATGGCAACAATAGTGCGGATAGCTGTCTCCACGGAGCCGTTCAGTGGCGCAAGCGCGAAGTACCAGCTGTCCTCTGTCGGAGTAGTGGCGATTCTTGCTGGTGTCCAATGGGTGTACGCGGGCGAGCTCTCCACCTGGTCGCTGCGCTCACGTGGCGTCATCGCTGACGGTCTACGAGTGGGCCTCTTGATATTCGTCTTCGCCTTGGCGCCCACGACTGTTGAGACAGCGATAGCGTTTTGGCTCGTCGAGCCGGATGATTCCAACTTCCTGCTGTTCTTACAAACGGTGCCTTGGCGCGTGTATCCGATCATTGCGGTCTTTGCCTTCGCCGTGGCGGCGCTGTTCCTTGCGGAACCCATCGGGCAGTTCCTGCAAAGCAAAGATCGGTCCTAGTCCTTTCTGCGGACGTGCTCCGTGAGCGTGGTGATCGCGTCGGTGAGTTTGTCGAGGCGCTTGCTGAAGCTGCCGAGCATCCACCAGACGACCATGACGGCGATGGCGGCGACGCCGATGCGGTCTGCGAGCTCGGTGGTCGGCAGGTCCTGTGCGGCGATGAGCGCGCCCGAGGCGACGCTGATTGCGGGGATTGCGAGGTTGTCAGTCATGGCGGGTTACGTGTGACGGGAGACGGGTGACGGGTGACGGGATTCTGCCCTCGTCACCCGTCACTTGGTTTCAATGTGTGCGGGGTCCCAGCCGATCTTGCCGCGCCACTCCTTGGGGTCGAACGGTCTGCTGCGGTCGAGCAGGAACCTCTGGAACTCGAGCCGCATCTTGCGCGGCAGTCCCCAGAGCCCGCCCCACTCGCAGCCCTGCGTGAGCGCGAGGCGGCCGATCATCACCCAGACGTGGCGCGGCGCGCCCCAGAGGTAGCGCGCGTCCACCACGTCGGCGGCGCGGGCGAGGCCGTCCTTGCCCGGCAGGTGTTTGCTGTTCATCGTTTTGGAGCGGCCCTTTGCGACCAGCTCCCTTTGCTGCTCGACCGTGCGTAGAGCGTTGTGGACGATCAGTCGGTATCCGCGCGCGTTCGCGATGTCGAGGACCGCGCGGACCTTGTTGCGGAAGTTGTTCGTTTCGGTGAGTTGGAGGGTGTGGTCGGTCATTGGGTTGGTTCGGGTTGGTTCGGGTTGGTTCGGGGTGGTTCGGGGGTTCGGGAGTTCGGGAGTTCGGGAGTTCGGGTGGGTGCAGAAGTCCCGAGTCCCGTCACCCGTCACCCGTTGCCCGTCTCCCGTCTCCCGTCACGCGTCACTCCCTCGCCCTCTCCTCCTCCGCTTGCTCCGCAAGCCTCGCGAGGCGGGCGCCTTGGTGGGCGGCGGCGGAGGCGGCGACGATCGCGGCCTCATAGCCGCAGTGCAGCACGAGCAGCGACATGACGCGCGCGAGCGCGCACTTCATCAGCGCGACCTCGGTCTCCGGCGAGTCTTCCATCGCGGGGTCCACGGCCATCGACGTGCACGCGCGGCCGTCGTCACCGATCTCGGCGACGACGGCGACGATGTGGCACCCGGTCTGCTCTTGCACCTGCGCGGCACAAGCCCGGGCGAGGCGGCGCGCGGACTTTAGTCCGCTGCCGACGAGGACCTCTGGGATCACGCCCGGCCTCCGCAGATCACGCAGATCGCGAGCTCGGCCAGGAACGGTCGGTACTTCTTGGCGACGCGTCGCCTTCTCCTTTTTGTCAGCTTGGATCTCATCTGTTTCCTTCCCTTCTCTGCCCCTCATATCTTAGTTATACCCCATAGGGATGACCGTTTGTCAAATGTATTTTGCAAAAATAGGGTAAAGTACCTACTGAGATGTCAATTCAGACTGAACGAGACAAGGTCACCGAGCTCCTGAAGACCCAACAGCGCTCGATGAACTGGCTGGCAAAGCAGATGGGTATCAACCGTCAGTCGGTCCACCAGTGGCTGGTGGAGGGCCGCAAGCCGCGGGATCCGAAGGTGTTCGAGAAGATGCGCCAGATCGTGCTGGGCTCGATGGGCGGGTACGAACTTGGGCGCCCAATGATCCCGGTGGGGTTCCCGCTGGGCAAGATGAGGTTCGCCGGCGACGTGCCGTGCGGCAGCGATTGGGGCGACCCGCTGGCCTCTGAGGAGTTTATTGAGGTCGAGGCGCAGTTCGAGCACCCCCAGCGGTTCGCCGCCAGGGTGGTCGGGGACTCGTGCTATCCGGCCCTGCTCCCGGGCGACATCACGATCTGGCACAAGGACATGAACCCGACGTACGGGCTGATCGTGCTGGCCCAGCGCAAGGGCGACCACGGCTGCACGGTGAAGTCGCTCGAGTACGACGAGAAGCTGGGGCGGCCGCGGTTGCACGCGATAAACCCCTCGGCCGGCGCCCCGGAGGACGGGGAGGGCTGGGGCGTGATCGCGCGCTGCGTGGCCGTGATCCGCAACACGGACGGCCTGAGAAAGTCGTGGTACTTGGACACGGGGCTACGTTCAAAGCACCTGTCCTAGGACTTTTTTGCAATTTGTATTGACATTGCGTCTAGGAACGTCGTATAGTAGGAACGTGCCGTGGCGGACGCCCGCTGCGGCACGGATCAGGACCCAAGGAGAGGCAAGGCCAGTTGGGGGAGAGGAAGGCCAAGGGCTGAGGGCCAAGGGCCAGAGGGTGCGAGGACTGTCCTCGGCCCTCGGACTTGAGCCCTCGGTCGCTTGGTGGAGGCTACGGGATTCGAACCCGTGACCCCCTGCTTGCAAAGCAGGTGCTCTCGCCGCTGAGCTAAGCCCCCACGGGAAGCAAAAGTATACCGGCGGAGCTTCGTTGCGCCGGGCCAAGGGGAGGAAGGAAAGTCATGTTCAAGAGCAACCTCATAGACTATGCGACAGAGCGCGCGCTCAACATCTGGGCGAGCGTGATCCACCACCGAGAGGAGGGCGCGGAGCGCCACCCTCTCTACGACGAGATATTCGACGAGCCGATGCCTCCGACGCCGAGCGACGCCCCGGCGGAGAGCAGCGAGTACCTTTACGACGCGACGCCCTACAAGTACCGGAGCCGACCGGACGAACGGCCGGACTACCGGATCCTCTCAGCGATGGAGACCGTGGAGCGGACGTTTCGCAAGAGCGGCGCACCGAGCTGGATGCGCCACTACCTGCTGTTCAAGTACCCGACGACGGGACGTTTCATGCCCAAGCGGCCGGTCGTCGCTGGGATTGACGCGGCGGACGAACCGGCGAAAGCGTTCGTGAAGACGGGCGAAGTCACCCACGTGTTCGGGTGCTTCAGCACTCGAACGTTCTTGTACTCCGCGGCCCGTGCAGTCGAGGCGACGGAGCGCGCGTTCATCGCGCTGCTAAGGCGGGAGCTAAGGAACTGGTCTCTGCCTCCCGCAAGACCAAAGCGAGCCGTTCGTTCGGATAGTCGAAGACGGCGCGGAACGGCTTAAGGAGATCCTGGCCGATGTTGCCATCGAGGAACCCGTCGTCGAAGAGCCCCTGCTTCTGGTACGCGAAGATGGAGGTGACGTTCTCGAACCGCTTGCCGCCGAGGGTGAAGTACTTGATCTTCCCCTGCTTGACCGGCACCATTCCGCCGACGCCGCCGAGCGCGGTCTCGGTCACTACCCGACCGTCGAGGAGCTTGTGCTTCTCGACGGTCGGGATGTTGAACGTGACGGTGCCGTTCGCGCCCGTGTCGAGGCGGAAGATGCCGGTGTAGCCGTTCTCGAACTCCGCAGTGGCGGTCGGGTGCTTGCCGTCGAGGATGAGCCGCTCCCAGCCTGCCCGGCTATTGCCGTACATGTGCGGGCTGAAGACGGCGACGCGCCCGTCCTCGACGTCCACCTCGACGACCGCGCGGCGGAAGAAGTCGAAGCCGACGATGCCTGCGATCTTGACTCCAAAGACGGTGCCGATCTGTCCGAGGTCGAGGTCAATGAAGCGCATCTTCTTGACGGTGGCCGGGCCGAGCGTGAAGTCGCTGAGGTCGTAGTAGCCGCTCTCGAGCACGCCGCCGACGCCGCCGACGTTGAGCTCCCCGTAGCGCTCGGCGCCGAGTTCCTTTGCCGCCGCAGAATCTATCACCATGCCGCCCGCGCCACTGTCGAGCAGGAACCAGCCTACGTCCTTGCCGCCGATCGTCGGGTGGACCGCGATGTGCCCGGTGAAGAGCAGTTTGGACTCGACGGTGCCTTGTTTGCTGCGGTCATAGACAGTGTCGCGCGTGACCGACCATGCCGGGCGCTTGAAGAGGGCGGGGTCCAGACTGCGCATTTTGGTGACGCTGCCGACGATCATCTCGTCTTCGAGCTCGCCCTCGCGCGTAACGATCTTGCCCGGCATCTTGTACCCGCCGTGGATCTGCCAGTCCAAGAACTCCATCGTATAGTCGAGGTCGCCGATCGAGAAGGTGTTCTTCGTCGGCAGCCAAGTTTCGCGGTCAATGGTGACCTTCTGTTTGAGGTGGCCGGCCTTGGGTTTAAGGTTGAGCGTGTACGTGTCGCCGCCTTGCTCGGTGTCCGCCAGCGCGATCACGAACGGGCCCTCGGGATCGAGCCACTCGTGGGTCAGGACCCATAGGATCGAATGCTGGTACTGCAGCTCGGAGAGGTGCATAGCGATCGTGGCGCCGCTCGGGTCCGATTCCCAGCCGTTCTTTCCGTCCCACGCGCGGGTGGAGCCCAGGCGCGCCTGTTGTGAATAGTAGTACCGCCCGTCCGGTGTGAAGACGATGCGGAACGTGCCGTCTGTCCCGGAGACCGTGCCTTTGCCGGTGAGTTCGATTCCGTTGGCCGCCCGCGCGACGGCGGCGTAGCCGACGACCTGCCTGACGCTGTGTAAGACCTGGCCGACGGTCGGCTCTTGGCTGCTGGACGCGACGATGGAAAGTGCGAGGGAGAGCATGGCGACTCGGTACTGTACGTTACTAGACGCCCCAAGGATGCCCCTGAGTGCCTTAATGAACAGCGGCCCGGGCCTCCCGCCCAGTGCCGTTAGAAAACTGACGCCGATCCACGCGCGCCCGACTTCGCCCTGCGCTCCTTAAAGGAAGGAGGCCGGACCCCCTTTTGCCTACCGCCCCCCTTTCCGATTCGGGGGCTCAGTTGCCCTTCGAGTTGTTGGCCGTGGTCGGAGCTTGCCCGTCGTTCCTGCGCGGGTCTGCGGCCGTGGCCTTGTTGCCGTTGTCAATGACCGTCGCGGTCAGGAAGAACACGATCTCGCTCTTCATCTTGTTGTTCTCCGTTCGCTTGAACAGGTAGCCGATGATCGGGATGTCCTTCAGGATCGGGATTCCCGAAACCTGCCGCCTGTCCTGCTCGAGGATCAGTCCGCCGAGCGCGATCGTCTCACCGTGCTTCATGTTGACGAACATCTCCGTCGTGCGGTCGCTGGTCTGCGGGATTGCGCCGCCACCCGGGACCGGAGTGAAGCTTCGCAGGATGCTGAAGTTGTTCCTCAGGTCGAGGGCGATGTTGCCGTCCGCACCGACGCGGGCCTCGACGTCCACCTTGACGCCGACTTCGACTTCGCCGATTTCGACGGTGGTACCGTTCTGGCTCGCGTTGATCAGCTTGATGTAGCGCACAGTGTCACCCACGAAGAGGTGGCTGCTGCGGCCGTCCGTGATCAGCGCGTTGGGCCGTGCGATGAGGTTGTCCCTCGTCGTGATCTGGTCGAGCTGGCCGAGCACGTCGAGGCTCGACGTCGCGTTGTCCTGGTAGTGGCCGCTGAACACGCCGCCTTGGCTGATGTTGCCGCCAAGGCCCTGGTTCATGCGGAACGAGGTGAGTCGTCCGCCGGTCAGTACGCTCCAGTCGAGGCCGATCTTGAGGGCGTCGGCCTTGTTGATCTCCATGACGCGGAGCTCGATCGAGACCTGTCGCGCAGGCATGTCCACCTGTGCGAGGTAGGCCTTGGCATCGAGGATCTGCGCCTTGGTTCCGCGCAGGACGAGCCTCATCTGCTCATGGCCGACCTGTCGCTTCATCTCGGCGGTCTTGGGAGTTGCTGCTGTTCCACCCGAGGCCGCGCCAGCGTTGGCGTTGCCACCGTCAACCTTCTCGTCAGTTGCCTCGCCCGAGAGGCCAGGCGTGACCGGGTCCGGAAGGACCGTCACGTACAGTCCGCGGATTCGGCTCTTGAGGTCGAACTCGGCGTGGGTCGGCTCGATGTACTTGAGGTCAACGACCTCGTACATCTGCTTGAACGACTCGGGGTCCGTGTCGCGCACGATGCCCTTGAGCTCGCACATGCTTGCGTCGAGGTGGTCGGCGAAGATGCGGAGCGTCTCAAGCTCGTCCTTGGGACCGGCGATCAGGAGCATCTTGAGCGAATCGTCGCCCTCTGCAAGCTCCTTGACCGAAGTCTCCTCGATCGTATAGTCGTCTTTGCGCGGGTTCTGCGCGAGCAGGCTGCCGAGCATCTGTTTGATCTTCTCGGTCTGGCCGCTGATGATCGGAACGACGACCGAGCCGTAGTTGGCAGCACCGGCGAGCGAGAAGCTCTCGGTGATGCGCTTGTCGAGGTCTCGGACGTACGTCTCAACGTCGTTGAGCCGACGCGGCTCGCCGATGAGCATCACGTACTTCGCGCGGGGCGAAGACGCGCCGCCCACTGCTGGCGTGCCGGGGTTAGCCGTACCGGCTGTACCGGTGGCTGCGCCCGTGTTCAGGTTCGCGGGACCGGTGCCGGCCGCCGCGGTTGCCTTCGTCGGGTCAAGGATGTCGTAGTAGCCGTCCGGCCCGTCCTGCGGGATCGTCTGCTTTGTGGCTTCGCGGATTTGGGACGCCTCGCCAGACTGGATCTCGACGACGCGGGACTCGTAGTCCACGCCGCTGTTGCGGATGATGTGGCCGACCTTCTCGTAGAAGTCGGACGCGTGGGTCACGATGAACGTGTTGCCCAGCCTCGTGAACCGGAGGTTCGCGAGCGACGCGACTGTCGTCATGGCGAAGTCGAGGTCCACATTGCGCATGGACAGCGTGAGGAGGAGCGGCTTTTCTTTCGGGCTCACGTCAGGCGAGGTGACGATGTTCACGCCCGTCTGCTGAGAGAACGCCTTGAAGACGAAGAGCACGTCCACCAGGTCGGTGACGAGCGAAATGTTCGTGTCGGCGAACGGTGAACCGATCGGGGCCGGGGCCACCGGGACGGTCACGCCGCGGTTCGCGAACACAGCCTCCTTGAAGGCCGCGGTCTTGTCAAAGCCGATGATGGTGCCAGGCGTGAGCAGGTTCGCACCCTGGTCCTTGCCGAGCGCGATCTTGGTCCCATTGGAGCCGGCAGAGCTGCCGAGCTGACCAATGGCCCTGTTCATCGCGGCCGAGTCGTCGTCAATGTCCTTCGGCTTGGCGGCGGGCTTCGGCGTGGTGACGCCGACGCGCACAAACCACGTGCCGTTCTCCTGGGAGACGACGGGCGTGACGCCCTTGTCAACCTGGAGGACGAGCCGCGCGATCGGCGGGTTGGCGCTGTAGCGCGCGTAGCGAACGTAGTCCAAGCCAGCTGCGTTCACCGTGAGCTTGCCCGATGCGGGCAAGAGCGCGGCGTCGAACTGGACGACGAAGAGAGTGCGGTCGCTCAGGAAGAACGCCTTTGGCTCGGAAAGGTTCTCGCCCATAACGGCGATCTCGATCCCGCCTCCGACGCTGGCCTTCGTGACCTTCGTGATGGTGGACTTCGGCGGCGCGCCGACCGCGATTGCGGTCAGGGCGATTGCGAGTCCCGCTGTGAGTGATTTCATGTTTTCTAGTTGCCTCCTAGGGGCAGGGTTTGGACCTTTCCGTTGACTTTGATAACGACTTCGTTCTCGCTGACTGCGAGGACAGATGAATCCGTGCCGAACTTCTCGCCCTCTGCGACGAGGATCTGGCGGCCACCGGCGAGCTCGATGACGGCGAGGTTCTTCTTGCCGATCATCACGCCGCGCAGTGTGAACGGTGCGCTGTCGGGGATGATTTGTGTGTCGATCGGGCCCGTGATAGGTCCGCCAAACCCTCCCGGGTTCACTGGCCCAGTTCCACCAGAGATCTCGTCCGGCGGACGCACGATGACCCGTGTAGGCTCTCTGTCAGGCTCCGGGTCAATCAGCACGGCCTGCGGCACGAATGGGTCGCGCGGCGAACCGGGCTGGTCCAGGAGCAATCCGATCGCGCTGGCGACCGGGTCCACCGTGTTGGCGGCGACGAGCGTCTGGTCTTCCTTAGGCTTGTCGGCATCGTCTGCTGCGACCGGCTTCGGCTTTGGCCCCATGAACTGGAACGCACCTATGCCAAGCACGGCGAGCAGGAGCACGCCGATCACGATCATCTGTTTCTTCTGTTTCGTCATGTTACTTGCCTCCCTTTCGCGCGACCTTCATTGTCTCGGTCACATTGTTCGCCGTCGCACGCGAGGAACCGTTGGGTCGCACAGCTGCGCCCTGGTTGCCTGCGGCTCCATTGTTGGGAGTGGCTGTCGTGTTCGTCGTGGCCGCGCCGGAGTTCCGCGTGGCTGGAATGAACTCGAACGGGAAGACGAACGCAACGACGTTGACCTTGCACTGGATCTGGCCCGTCGCGAACGCACCCGAGTCGCGCTGCGGTTCCATCGTCACCGTCTTGACGGCGACGATCTTGGGGAACGTCTTGAGGGAGTCCAAGAAAGCCTTGACGTTGTCATAGGTGCCGCGGCCCTGGATCTCGATCTCGATCTCCTCGTACTCCTTCTTCTTCGGCCGCTGGTCTCCTTCTTGGGTCGCCTGAGTAGGCGTCATGAGTTGCTGCTGTGCCGGGCGGACGCCGATGACCTTGATGTTGTGGCCAAGGCCGACCTGCTCCAGCTCCTTCATGAGAGTCGGAATGTAGGCGACGTCGGGGACGGAGCCCTCGAGGTGATCGAGCTTGGCCCTGTACTCGTCGAGCTTTGCGCGCGAGTCGGACAGGCTCTTCATGAGCTCCTCTTGGGTGGGGACCGTGGCCTCGAGGGCGGCGGCCTCAGCCTTCTTGGTCTGCACGGCGCTGTACTGGAAGTACGTGGCGCCTGAGCCCATCAGGAGCACGAGAAAGGCGACAAAGCCTAGGGTCTTGGGTTTTGATTTTGCGCTCACGCTGCATCAACCTCCTTGGTCTTGACGACTTCGGGCGCGGAGCCCTTGAGGTTCCCTTTGACTTCGAACTCGAGCGCGACACCCTTCTCCATGCGCCGCTCTTGTGTGAAGACAAGCTGTGGGTTCTCGATGTCGTCGCTGGTTTGAATCCTGAGAATGAGGTAGCCGACAGCCTCTTGTGTCGTGCTGACTCCCTTGATCGAGACGATGACTGGCTCTCCAGGCGACTGTCGCTGGCACATGATGGCCGTGAGCCACACGCCGTCCGGCATGTTGGTCTTGAAGTGCTCCATGATCCGCGCCCACTGAAGCGTCGCTTCCTGCGCGTTCGTCAGCGTGGCGATGCGCGGCTCGAGCTTGCCGATCTCGGTGTTGTTCTTCGCGACCTGCCCCATGTAGGGCTTCGCCTCTTCGAGGGCCTGCTCGTACGCCTCGATCTTGGCGCTGTACTTGGCCGCCTCGAAGGTGAAGAACCCCGCGCCCATGAAGGAGACGCCGCCGATCGCGATACAGAGCAGGACGAACATCCTGACCTGCCGATCCTTTGCGGCGGCTGCTAGCCGGTCTTCTTTGATTAGGTTGACAAATGGCATTTGTTCGTATCTCCGAGGCTAGGAGGCCTTCGTCAACGAGCGGAGCGCAAGCCCCGACGCGACGGCCAGTTCGTAGCCGTGTTCGTTCTCGTCGCCCTCTGGTGCGACAAAGCGGGAGCAGTCGTACACGCCGGCGGAGACCGTCGGAATGTCGAGCTTGTGGCTCATGTATTCCGCAAGTCCGTGCATGCGGGCGCCGCCGCCGCTGACGATGATCTTCGTCACCGGCTTGGCGTCGCCCTGGTCTGTCTGCTGCGACTGGTAGTAGTTCAGCGAGCGTCGGATCTCGCGGAAGAGGTCGTCAATGTGCGGCTGGAGCACCCGAAGCGGCGGGTTCTCGACCGGCCCTTCCGAATTGATGAGCGCGTTGAGGTCGAGCTGGGTCTTGCCCTTCTCGGCGTCCTCGAAGTCCAGCTTGAAATAGCTCTGGAGAGCGTTGGTGAGCGTGTTGCCCGCCTGCGGGATCGAACGGGTCATCGCGAACACGCCTTTGCTGATCACGCTGACGTTGGTCGTCGTCGCGCCGATGTCCACGAGCGCGATCGTCGTCTCGTTCATCGCTGAGTCGAAGTCCGACTCGACGAGCGCACGGAACATGGCGAACGCCTCGATGTCCACGACCTCGACTTCGAGCCCGGCCTTGGAGCACGCCTCGACGCGGGACTTCACGATCTCGCGCGGGGCGGCGACGATGAGGACGTCCATCTGGTTCTCCGGCGCGTCCCCAAGGATCTCGAACTCGATAAAGCTGTCCTCGACAGAGGAGGGGACGTAGCGCCCGGCCTCGAAGCGGATTGACTTGCGAAGCGTCGCCTCCGGCATGCGCGGGATGCGCACGTTTCGGACGATGACCGAGCCGCCTGCGACGCCGATGATCGCGCTCGTCGCGCTGATCTTGGCTTGCTTGAGCGCGTACTTGAGCGCGTTGGCGACTTCTTCGGTGTTGACGACGACGCCGTCCTTGATGGACTCCAGCGGCGTTGTGGCTTCGCCGTGCTTGCTCACGACCCACTTACCGCCGTGCGCCTCGATCTGAGCGACCTTGATGGACTTGGTGCCCAGGTCAACGCCGACGTATGCCTTCTTTCTAAAGAGTTTAAGCGACATCCTTTTCCTCCTCGTGTTCGGCGGACTGATGAGCCAGCCAGTCGTCGAGGTTCGACTTGGGGAACCGATAGCGACCGTCAATCTCGACGGCAGGGATCTCGCCGTCGTCTACAAGCTTTTCGAGCGTCTTGGGGCCGACGCGCAGGTACGAGGCGGCTTCGCGCAAGGTCAGCACGGAGTGCTGCCCCGCCATGATGGCCTTCAGCATCCCGGCCATCTGCTCGCCGTTAAGGAAGATCTCGAGCCGCACGGCGTTGCCGCCCTGGACCGAGTGCACGGGAGGCTCCGGTACCGGGCTGTAGCTCTCCGTCCTGTTCGTACTGTTGTCGTTCTTCAAACTGGTCTCCTCCTGGGCGAAGTAGGGGGAGTTGAACGGGTCCCGAGAGCCGTTCGACTCGGCGGACGTCTGCACGTCCACGAGCCCCTTGCTTGCCGCCCTTCGGATGGCGTCAGCCAGGTTCATGCCGCTTGGCCCCCCGTGTACTCCTCGGCGACCTCGTGCGTGAGGAAGCCGTCAACCATCTTCTCCTTGCGCGCCATCGCCATGAGCATCGCGTTGTCGGCGAGCTGCAGGATCACGCGCGGCGAACCCTTGCTGATCTTGTGGATCTCGTGCACGGCGTCGGGCGTGAAGGGCGACTTCTCGCCCGAATACCCGGCGACGCGCAGCCGGTGCATGATCAGCTCGCCCGAGTCGAACTCGTCCAGAGGCTTGATCACGTAGCGGACCGCCATGCGCTGCTCCAGCGCGGGGACCTTGCTGATCTTCTCCTTGAGCTCAGTCTGGCCGACGAGGATCAAGTTGATCAGGAACTGGTCGTTCATCTGGCAGTTGAGCAGGAGCCTGAGCTCCTCCAGGGAACTGGACGCCTTGATCAAGTGGGCCTCGTCAATCAACAGCACGACCTTGCGGCCCTTGTCGTAGTTCTCGAGCAGAGCCAGGTGGAGCCTCTGCACCAGAACCTGCCGGTTGCGGGAGTCGCACTCGATGTCGAGCTGCGAGAGGATCTCCTGGATCATCTGGATCGGGGTGAGGATCGGGTTGACGATCATCACAAGCTGGTAGTGGACAGGGTCCAAGGTCTCAAGTAGCTTCCGGGTGATGGTCGTCTTACCGAGCCCGATGTCGCCGGCAAGCATGGCCGCGCCCTTGTTCCGTGTGACGGCGTAGTGCAACATCATCAGCGCGTCCTCATGGGCTCGGCTCATATACAGGAACCGGGGATCGGGGGTCAGCGTGAACGGCGGTTCGTTCAAGCCCCAGTAGGTTTCGTACATGCACTGTCTCCGGGCGCGGAATCCGCCCCGTATAAATCTCGGACGGGACCCCGGAAAACTTCAGGTGGCGCTTTAGCTTCTTTCGCAAGGCGATCCGTGCTCCCTCTTGCGACGTGCCGCTAATGCTCGATTCTCAACCTGGTAGGAACCTAGGCTGGGGGCAAAAACCGGCAAATGACCCAGGTCTAACGAGCGTGCCCAAGGCACGAGTGGCACAATCCTTGTCCCTTGGCGGCCCCCTCCGGAGTCCTGCGCATACGCGAGTTCCGAGACCTGTGGATGGCACAGACCGTGTCCCTCCTCGGGGACTCGATCTACTTCCTGGTCTTCATGTTCATGGCCAAGAAGGCGAGCCAGAACAACCTCCAGGTCGGGCTGGTCATGACGGCCTCGGCGGTTCCGTTCCTCTTCCTCTCGCCCTATGCCGGGGTCATCGCCGACAGGTTCGACCGGCGCAAGATCATGGCGGTCGCGGACTTTGTCAGCGCACTCATGACCTTGGCGCTGGCCTGGATCGCCTGGTTCCACCCCGTCCCTTCGACCTGGCTGATCGGCTCCTTCGCCTTCGCGCTCTCCTGCGTCAACGCCTTCTTCATGCCGGCCCGGATGGCTGCAATGCCGCGCCTCCTTCCCCAAAACCGGCTCGCCGAGGGCAACGCCGTCTTCATGGTCACCCAGCAGGTCATGTGGATGCTCGGTACGGCCTTCGCCGTCACGGTACTGGCCGTCATCGAGGAGAGGATGCCAGGGCGGTTCCTTTTCGCCGCCGCTCTCGTCAATGCTCTCACCTTCCTCTTCAGCGCGTACTGGGTACTTCGGCTTCCTAAGCTTCTTCCACTGAGCGACGAGACCCGCGAAGGGCTGAAGAACGGCTGGCACGAGTTCGTCGAAGGCGTCGTGACCGTGTTCAGGGACCCGGTCCTCAAGGTCGCCCTTCCCGCGAACCTCGTGGCGCAGGCGTTCATCTCCGGGTTCTTCGTCGCTTACCTCGAGGCGAACGAGGTCTGGTTCGCAGGCGACTTTCGGCAGTTCGCTTGGATCGAGATGAGCTTCGCCATCCCCATGGCGGTGTTCGGGTTTGTCGTCGGCCGCCTGACCATCCGCAGGCCCGGGCTCGCATACTCGCTCGCGACCGGCATCGTCGGGGTCACGGTGCTGCTCATGGCCTTCGGCCAGCAGCTCTGGTTCTTCATCCTCTGCAATGTGTTCGCTGGGATGGCGATCCCGTTTGCTTGGATCCCGATCCAGACCTACATCCAGTCGGCCTTTACCGACGCGGTCCGAGGCCGGGTCAGCAGCGCGTGGATCAGCTCCCAGATGAGCGTCCAGCCGGTGGGGATGCTCTGCATCGGGCCGCTTATAGACTGGCTCGGCCTCGCCGAGTCCATCCTCGTGATAGGCGCAGGAATGGCCGGGGCGGGGTTCGTCGGGCTCGCGTTCAAAGGTTGCCGCGAAGCGGAGATGCCCGGCACGGCTCAGGCCGTGTGAGGCAGGTTCTCGGCGACGTCGGCAAGGGCCACCGAATAGTCCTCGAACCCCTCGCTAAGGAGCCTGAACGTCGGGGCCTCTTCACCAAAAGGTGGATAGTCGAACGTGCTGACGATGTAGTAGCTCTGCCGACCCTGGCTGGAGTAGTCGCAGACCAGGTCGGCGCCACCCTCGACACGGAGCCTACGGAGAAAGTCCGGGTAGAGGCCGCTGAAAAAGAGGATGTAGTCGCCGATGTGCCGGTGGACCTCGCGCTCCCGCTCGAACGAGGCGGCGTTCAGCCGCACGTCGGCCTCGGCGGTCATCTCGATCACGGACTGGATTGGCCGGCCCTCCTTCTGCACCGCGAAGACGGCGTCGGAGTGCAGGAACCGCACGAGCAGGTCCACAAGGTAGGCGTCCACCTTGCTCCCGGCCGGCAGGCGGCGCCCGGCCAGCGACTCTCCGACCAAGTCGGTGAAGAGTCCGTACAGGGGGTGACCAGGGTTGACAGGCTTCACGCCGATACCACCTTCCAGAACTGCCTAAGGCTCATCTTCCGTACTCCGGCCCTCTTGCCAGGGTTCAGGCTACGGGATTTCATTGCTTTTGCGGACAGACGAACGGCAAGCCCCCATCGCAACACGGCTCCGGGGATAAGTTCCCACGACTTTCGGGCCCGGGATGGCCGATAATAGTGCTTGAGACGTCTAAAAACCAGACTCGAGGGAGAACCATGCAGAACGCACCCGCCGACCCCTACAAGGCAGAGAGCCGAAAGTCCACGACCGCCATTCTAGTGGGAGGAATCCTCCTGGCCCTGCTAGCGGGCTTCGCGCTCGGTGCGAGCGGGATGTTCGGCGGCTCGGGCAACATCGCTGTGCAGGGGCTGCAGAACCCGGATAGCCTAGGGCTCAGTGGAGTCTTTTCAGGAGCCCCGCTCCAACAGGTAGGTGAGCAGGGACAGAACAACACCCAAGTTGGAGCCGGGCCCGGCAACTCTGACCTCAACCTCGTCGGCGACCCCGCCAGGCCGAACTTGGACCTGGGGTACGAGCCGACCGGCCCGAACACCCAGATGGCAGACAAGATGCCGGCGGACGTGCGCGAGTGGCTCAAGCACCTCGAACGGACCGAGGCCGAGCGCAAGAGCATGGCCACCGGCCAGATCGCCCAGCTCCTGCCGATGATGATGTCGGGCTCCAGCGCGGGAATCCAGGAGCTTCTGAACGAGGCCCTGACCGGGGAAGAGTCCTCCAGCCAGGGTTCGCGCGATGCCTCGCTAAAGCCCAAAGTCACGGAGACTGCGGCCCAGATGCGCCAGCGGTGGAAGGACCTCAAGGTCTTCTTCAACTCGAAGCAGCCTCCGCAAGAGTGCGTCCCGATCAAGAACTCGTACGAGCACTGCCTCGGCGAGACCAGCGCGATGGTGATCGAGATCCTCGACACTGTGGAAAAGGCGGGAAACACCGAAGAGACCTCGCAGGACGCGCTCTCCAAGCTGCTCGCCATGCTGGGCACGAGCGGGGATCGGATTGACGTCGCAGGAAAGCAGGCCGACGTCGCTGTTGGCGAGATCTGCCACAAGTACGACACGTTCAAGTGGTTCAGCATCTCCGGCGACCACGGCGGGATCGGAGGACTTGGCGGGCTTGGCCTGGGCGGGCTCGGTGGCATGTTGGGCGGCGGCTAGTCCGCCCGCGCAGCCTCGACGACGGCCTCCGCGCACTTGAGCGCGGCCCCGAGGTTCTGCTCGACAAGCGCCTTCGCAGCGTGCCCCATTCTTGCCCTCGTCTCAGGTTCGTTTACAAGCCGAGTTAGGACTGCGGCAAGCTCCTTCGCGTCCTTGGCGACGATCGTCGCGCCCGTGCGGACTGCGGGCTCAGCGACGTCACGGAAGTTCTGCATGTGGGGGCCGTGGATCACCGGCTTGCCGTGGGCGAGGGGCTGGATGATGTTCTGCCCGCCAAGGTCGTCGAACCCGCCCCCGACCACCACGACGTCTGCGGCCGAGTAGACGCCGCTGAGCTCGCCGTAGGTGTCGAGCACGAGGTACTGGCTGGGGTGCAGGCTGCTCCTCAGCTCGCCCCTGCCAAACCTCGCCCTGTAGGCGTCCCTCAGGGCCCCGGCGCGCTCGATGTGGCGTGGCGCGTGGACGACCCAAGCCTCGGGCAGCTCGGCGACCGCGTCCAGAACCAGAGCCTCCTCAGCCTCTGACCGGGTCGAGCCGACGACGATCAGGGCCGTCCCGTCCGGGACTGAAAGCTCGTCGCGCCACGCGCGGTCCGTCTTCGCGTCTTCGCTCGCGCCGTCGTACTTCGTGCTGCCGACGGCCTCGGCCCCCTTGAACCCGAGGGACTGGTACCGTTCGGCGTCCGTCTTGCTCTGGACGAGCGCCATATCGAGGTTGGCGAAGAGCGCGTGGTAGTAGGGGCGGACGCGCATGGATCGGGGAAAGCTGCGGTCGCTCACCCTGCCGTTGAGCAGGATAGTGCGGGCGCCGAACTGCTTGGCGGCCCACAGGAAGTTGAGCCAAAGCTCGGTCTCCATTACAGCGACGACCTTCGGCCTTACCCGCATCATTGCCGCGACGACGAACCTGGGGACGTCGATCGGAAAGTAAACGAGGTGGTCGAAGAGGCCCTCGGCCCTCTCGCGGGCGGTCTGCTGGCCGCTGCTCGTCGTCGTGCTGAGCACGATCTCGAGGTCAGGGTCGAGCCGGCGCACCTCCCTCAGCACAGGCAGGGCCGCCACGACCTCGCCGACGGAGACTGCGTGAAACCAGGCGCGCCGGACCCCTTGGGCCGGAGCCTGGATCGGCAGGTCGCCGGTTCGCTGCTTCCAGTCCGGCCTCTCCTTGCGCCTCGCCGCTCGCCAGAGCATCCACGGCACCCAGAAGGGCGAGAGCAGGACGAGCAGGACGTTGTAGACCCAGAAGATCATGGGAGCGCCAGTTCATGGCCGGTGAGGCGTCGGAAGGCCTCGAGGTAGCGGCTCTGCGTCCCGGCGACCACGTCGTCCGGCAGGGTCGGGCCAGGCGGCTTCTTGTCCCAGCCTATGCCTTCGAGGTAGTCGCGGACGTACTGCTTGTCGAAGCTGGGCTGGGGTCCGCCCGGGCGCCAGAGGGCAGTCTCCCAGAACCGGCTGGAGTCTGGGGTCAGGGCCTCGTCAATCCAGATCATGCCGTCGGGGGTCAGGCCGAACTCGAACTTGGTGTCGGCCAGGATCAGGCCGCAGGTCGCCGCGTGTGCGGCCGCCAGGCGGAAGAGCTTGAGAGTCCAGTCTCGGGCAAGCTCGGCGACCTCGCGTCCGACCCGGTCGGCAGCCTGCTCGAAGGTGATGTTCTCGTCGTGGCCCTCTTGGGCCTTGGTGGCGGGGGTGAAGATCGGGTCTGGCAGCTTTGAACCGTCTATCAGGCCGTCAGGGAGGTCGAGCCCGTGGACACGACCCCCGAGCGCCTTGTAGTCCTTGTACAGCGACCCGGCGATGAACCCCCTCGCCACGCACTCGATCGTCAGGGGCTCGGCTCGGCGGGCGATGGTGCATCGGCCGTGGAGCTCGGGCAGGCTCGCGCCGAGCCTGGCTGCCACCTCGTCGTCAGCCAAACTCACCACATGGTTGGGACAGGTTCCTTTGAGCCTGTCGAACCAGAAGCCGCTGAGCTGGTTGAGGACGACCCCCTTTCCGTGGACGCCGTTGGCCATGACGACGTCAAAGGCGCTGATTCGGTCGGTCGCGACGATCAGCAGGTCGTCTCCCAGGTCGTAGACCTCCCGGACCTTGCCGCGCCGAGGTTCGCCAAGGCTTGGGATCCGGGTCTGGATGACCGCCTGCATGCCGGTGATTATGGCCCTGCCTCCTTGAGCACGTTCTCGAGCACGAACCGCCGGATCGAGTCCCGATAGCGCACGGGCTCGCGGAACCTGGCTTCTCCGTGGCCCGCCCCCTGGAACATCTCCACCCAGGTCAGGTCGCCCGAGGCCTTGACGTTCCTGTCGAGCGAGCCCTGGCTGACGATCGGGTCGTCGTCGCCGGCCAAGAACAGCACGGGCCGGTGCTGGGCCCTAGTCAGGTAGTCGGCGACCACCACGCTGGCAGGGTTGAAGCCAACCATTAGGCGACCTAACCACACCGTTGGAGCTAGGACCAACGCCAGCCACTTGCCGCCAAGGAAGTTCCACCACCCCCGGCCGGCCTCGTCCATGCTCGAATACGCTCCGTCGAGGATCAGGGCGTCCGCCAGGTCTGGGTCTTCGCCGAGCGCGATGGCCGCGGCGGCACCGCCCATCGAGCTGCCGTAAAGGACGATCTGGGCCCCCGGCCTGCGCTCGCGGACGAACTTGGCCGCTGCGGCGACGTCGAGGGCCTCGGCCTTGCCCATCGTGCAGGTCTTGCCCTGGCTCTTGCCGTGGGCCCGGAAGTCGAAGAACAGCCAGCTCGCCCTCAGGTCGGCCAGGGTCACCATCATCGGCAGGAGCTCGCACCTGTTCATCAGGTACCCGTGGCAGCAAACGACCACTAGGCCGCCTTCTCCACAGTCGCTCCACCATCCGGTTAGTTCGACCCCGTCAGACTCAAGCTTGACCTTCTCTTCGGGGAAGCCTAGGAACGCGGGCGATATCCAGAGTGGGACGCGGGGCGGGTGGAGGCTCACGTAAGTCGCCACGAAGACCGCCAGGGCGTAGACGACCAGCAAGGCGGCGGCTAGGGTGACAAAGAAAGTGACCATCGCGGGTGTCTCGGCGGCTCCTGCGCTCTCCCGTCCTTGGGGGTCGGATAGAATGACGGCGACCTGGGATGTTCGCGCTCAACTTCTACCCCGAACTCTACGACGACCTGCTCCTGAACAGTCGAAAGACCGCGACGATCAGGCTGGGCGACAAATCGGACAAGTACGAGTCCGGCATGATCGTTTGGATCACGGTCGGCCCTCGGTTTGGGCGGAGGCAGAAGCTCTTCACGGCGATCGTGGACCGGGTCGAGGTCAAGCCGATCGGCGAGCTCTCGCCCAGGGACATCGAGCGGGAGAACCCCGAGCTCCGCACCCACGACGAGGTCATCGGCCTCCTGACCCGCATCTACAACGAGTTCATCACCCCCGCCCACCTCGTCACTGTGATCTACTTCTCGCGGGTTGACGAGTAGGCGCCCATGTGGATCGGGACCGCCGCCCAGTGCCGAGAAATTGATCGAGTCGCGATCGAGGAGCTTGGCGTATCCGTCGCCGACCTTATGGAAGGGGCCGGCAACGCCGTCTTCGAGGCCGTCAAGGAGCTCCAGCCGGAGGGGACGGTGCTCGTCGCCTGCGGCCCCGGAAACAACGGCGGCGACGGGTTCGTCGTCGCTCGCCTGCTCAAGCAGGCCGGGGTGAAGGTCGAGGTGTTCGTCGCGGCGATGGAGAACCGCCTGACCGAGCCGAGCCGGCAGATGCTCGCCAAGCTCCGGTTCGCCGGGGTCGAGCCCGTCTTCTACGGGGGGAAGCGCTGGTCCGAGCTTTCCGACACCGCTGCCGAGGTGGACGTGATCGTGGACGCATTGCTCGGGACCGGCCAGATCGGCGAGCCGACCGGCGCCGTCCGCGAGACGGTGATCGCCCTGCATGACAGCTTCGCGACGGTCGTCGCCGTGGACGTGCCGACCGGAATCGTGACCGACTCTGGCGACGCCCCTGGCGCCTTCGTGGACGCCGACGTCACGGTGAGCTTCGAACTGGCCAAGCCTTGCTTCTTCCAAGGGGCCGGGGCCGAGGCTGTCGGAGACTGGATCGTCGTGGACATCGGCATCCCCGAGGAGGCTCTGCGTGAGCCGACCGGCATGGCGACCGTGGACGAAGCCGCAGTCCTGGCCGCGCTCGGCGACCGAATGGTCACGAACCACAAGGGCGAGAACGGGCACGTCCTGGTCCTTGCGGGGAGCTATCAGATGCGCGGCGCGGCGGCCCTAGCGGCGCGAGGGGCGCTCCGCGCTGGCGCCGGCCTCGTGACTGTCGCGTCGGTCACGGAAGTCTGCGACGCGGTCGCCGCGCTCCTGCCCGAGGTGATGCTGATCCCGCTCGAGGACGACGACGGCGTCCTGAGCCCGGACTCGGCCGAGGCGATCCTCGACCTGCAGGACCGGGCGTCGTGCGCCGTTTTCGGCCCTGGCATGACGACCCACGAATCGGTCCGCGCCTTGCTGGCGATCGTTTGGAAGGACTGGACTCTGCCGTGCGTCGTGGACGCGGACGCCCTCAACGCCGTGAGCCTGGGCCTGACCCTGCCGGACGCACCGTGCGTGCTGACCCCTCACCCCGGGGAGATGGCCCGGCTGCTCGGCATGAGCTCCGAGAAGGTCCAGTCGGACCGCTTCCGGGCCGCCCAGCTGGCGGTCGAGAAGTACGGCCGCACGATCCTGTTGAAGGGCGCTTACAGCGTGGTGAGCGAGCGCGAGGGCAACCTGCTCGTCAACACGACCGGCAACCCGGGCATGGCGGCAGGCGGGATGGGCGACGTGCTCGCGGGTGTCATCGGGGGGCTGCTCGCGCAGGGCCTGCCGACCCTCCAGGCAGCGGCGGTCGGTGCGTTCCTGCACGGGGCTGCGGGCGACCTGTGCGCGGACAAGCTCGGCCCGGTCGGGTTCAGCGCTAGCGACCTCGCGTTCCGCATCCCGGCTGCACGCGCTAAACTAGAGCAGTGGTACCAAGACTAGCAGCCACGGTCGCGCTGCTCTTCGCCGCCACATCGGTCTTGGCGCAAAGCGCCAAGACCGTCAAGATCGAGTTTGCAGGCGAGGGGGCGCGAGAGGTCTGGATTCAAAGCAAGGGGCAGCACGGCACCGTTCCTGACAAGCAGTCGGTCAGCGGCAAGGCCCTGACCCTCGACCTGCCCGAGCAGACTGCGGACAAGAGCGTGTTCGTGCACGACACCAAGACCGGCAACGTGGCTGTGAAGCCGCTGGCCGACGTCGCCAAGGCCGGATCGTGGACTGTTGCCGCCAAGGACGAGGCGTTCACCTATGTCATGGCGTTCCGGGTCCAGCACGCCGACAAGGCCGTCGCCGCCGCGATCGTACGGCTGAGAGTCGGTGCGGACGAACGCATGACGCAACTGACCCCGGCCGACGAAGGCGTCGTGCGGTTCTTCCTCGTCCCCTACGGCGACGCCGAGGTCACTGTGGATTACAAGTCCAATGGCGAGGAGAAATCGCTCGACGCACAGACTTTTGAGTCGAAGGCCGGGCTTGCAGGAGCCGAGCCGTCCCCTTTGACGATCACCGACGACGTCGAGACGATCGCTGCGGCTGCGCCCGAGGGCTCGGCCGAGAAGTCCGAACCTGAGGAGAAGAAGGAGGAAGAGGCTCCGCGCACGAACTGGTTCGCGACCCTCATCAACATGGTGATCGGGCTCGCGGTCATCGGCGGGATCGCTTACGCAGTCTGGCGGTACGTCAAGGCCAACCCGGACGAGACCGCCGACGCGTTCAAGAAGGCCGGCGTCGCAATGCCCGGCGCGGACCCCGGCGGCCCGGCGCCGACGCCCAAGAAGACCGGCCCGCCGCAGCAGATCATCCTCACCGACGCTGCACCGACGCCCACCGACACGAGCTTCGTCGCGGCCTCCGCCGTGGCCGTGAAGAACCCGCGGTTGGTCAAGGCCGACGGCTCCGTCTATATCGTCATGGACGGCGAGCAGGCGGTCGGGCGGGAGGAGGGCGGCGGGCTCGCCCTCGTCGGAGAGTCCAGCGTCAGCCGCACCCACGCCAAGTTGACCCGCGCCGGTGACGCTGTGACGATCGAGGACGCAGGCAGCACCAACGGAACGTTCGTGAACGGCCAGCGCCTGAGCGGGCCGCGAACACTGGCGCACGGCGACTCGGTCCAGTTCGGAGCGGTGCAGGTCCGCTACGAGGAGTAGATGGGGCAAGTCTTCTTCCGGGCGATCGCGTGCGGGGCGGCAGGGCTGCTCGCTTGGCTCATCACCGAGCCGTTCGCTCCGCGGTTCTTGCCCAGCGACCCGACACAAGCGCAAGCGGGGGGCCAGGACTGGCTGATCCTGCTCATTGGCGCCCTCGTCGGGCTGACGGCGGGCGCGCTGCACGGCGTCGCCCGGGGCAGCCGTCGCCATGCGATCGAGTCCGGCCTTCTAGGGCTGTTCTTCGGCGCGATCGGCAGCACCCTCGGCGCGAGCGTCGGCACGATGCTCTCTGCGATGATCATGGACGTGCCGCGGGGCGGGATCGCGATGATGGAGATGCCGGGGCGGATGATCGCCCGGGCTCTCGCGCTCTTTCCGATCGGCCTCTTTATGGGGATCGCCATCGGCGCGACCCTGAAGTCCAAACGAGGGCTGATCGCCGGCCTGTTCGGCGGGATGGTCGGCGGCGTCTTCGTCGGCTTCGCATTCGACACCCTGGCCGGGATGATCGCGCAGTTCATGGTGAGCGCGCAAGCCGGCGTCGAGCCGCCTCCGGGGATGCTGACCGAGATCGGCGGCCCGAGCCGCGCCATCTTGGCGGTTGGACTTGGAGTCGCGGTCGGGCTGTTCGTCGCGGTGTTCGACCGCGTGACGCGGCAGGCGTGGGTGCGGCTGGTGCTGGGTCGAAACGAAGGCAAGGAGTGGCCGATCGACAACGATCGGACGATGATCGGACGCGACGAGCGGGCGCACGTGCCTTTGTTCGGCGACATGAACGTCGCGCCGCTGCACGCGATCATTTTTCGGCAGGGTTCGCAGTACGTGGTGCAGGACCAGGGGACGGCGATCGGGATAGGGTGGAACGGGCAGCGCGTGCCGACGGCCCAGCTTTCGCCGGGGGACACGTTTCAGATCGGGGGGCACAACCTGCAGTTCTTGATGAAGGACTCGGCGGCCCGGGCTTTGGAGGAGGGTCGCGCGCGCGGAGTGCCGGTGGGCGCGCCGATGCAGCAGCCCGTGCAACCGATCCAATTGGGCCAGCCGAACACGCAGCCGTACCAGCAGCCGGACTTTACGGGGCACGTCGAGCCGATCCAACAGCCGTACCAATCAGGCGGGATGCAGTACTACGCGGTGCCGGGCCAACCTGCTCCGCAACAATCGCAACAGACGCAAGCGTTTCCGAGCGGTGCCGCAGGAGCGGCACCCTCCCCGGTGCTCGTGGCCACGTCCGGCCCATTGACCGGGCAGAGGTTTGATCTCTTTGCGCCGCTTGAGGTCGGGAGGGAAGGAGCCGGAATCGCGCTCGTAGGCGACGCGAACGCCTCTCGCAAGCACGCTTTGTTCTCTCCAACAGCGCTTGGCGTGCAGGTCCAGGACCTGGGAAGCACCAACGGCACGTTCGTCAACGGTGGGCGGGTGCAGACTGCACAGCTCAACCGGGGCGACACGGTTACAATAGGCAACAGTAGCTTTCGTGTAGAGTAAAGGGAGCCATCAATGGACAAGACACAGAAGTTCGACCCCAACAAGACCGTCATCGGAGGTCCGGTGGACAACCGGACCCAGGCGATGTCCGCGCCGCCCGTCGGTGACCCGAACCGCACGACGGCGTGGGCGCCGGTGGACCCGGTGACAGTGACCGTCACGCCGAGCCGGGTGGCGACGATGGCGAACGGGCCGGCGCGGGAGCAGTTCTTGATCGAGGTCGCGGCGGCATCTGATTCAGCCGGGATTCCGGGAGTCGCGGCTGGCGGGGTGCGTACGCCTTTGAATCTTTGCCTGGTTTTGGACAGGAGCGGGTCGATGGAAGGGCCGCCGCTCGACTATGCGAAGCAGGCTGCTTCGTATGTGGTCGATCTTTTGTCGCCGAACGATGTGCTTTCGATTGTTGTGTTCGATGAGACCGTCGACGTTTTGATGCCGCCGCAAAAGGTGACGAACAAGCAGGCGATCAAGGACGGGGTCGCGCAGATCCAGCCAGGGTACACGACGAACATCTCCGACGCGATGACGCTCGCCGCGCAGCAGCTTAAGTCCTTGGATGATTTGAGCCGCGCGACGCGGATGGTGTTCCTCACCGACGGCGAGCCGACCGCGGGGATCAAAGAGTTCCAGCCGCTGGTGACGCACGCGGGCGACATCAAGGCGCGCGGGATCACGTGTACGTTCCTCGGTTTCGGGCCGGAGTACAACGAGGAGCTGCTTGCGGCGATGGCGAAGAAGACCGGCGGCAACTACTACTACATCTCGCAGCCGCAGTTGATCCCGGAGGTGTTCCGCACCGAGCTCGAAAAGCTGATCACCGTCGCGGCGATGAACGTGCGCTTGTCGTTGCGCCTGTCGCGGTGGGTTTCGCTGCGCGGCGGGACGGGGATCGGTCTTGTTTCGGACGACGCGTCGGTCTCGATGGAGCTTGCGGACTTGGAAAGAGGCGCTGTTCTGCAGCAGGTGCTGGACTTCGACTTCGACAACCACCCGCTGGGGCACTACGTCGTCGCGACCGGGAAGCTGACCTATGAGGACGCTTCGAGCGGCACGACCAAAGTCGTTCCGCTGGACCTGGTGATCGAGTTCACGGCGGACTCTCTTCGCTATTCCGTTGCACCGGATTCTCGCGTTGCGTCGGCGCACCAGGTCTCGGCGGCCTCGCGCGTGGTCGAAAAGACGATCATGGGCCTCAAGACCATGGCCCTGTCTCCCGCGCAGGCGATGGCGGAACTGCAGAAGACGCAGATGCTGCTGCTGGCCGATGGCCGTGTCGCCGACGCGCAAGAGGTGACGATGGCGATGAACGCGCTCAAGTCCGGCGACGTCGGCGGCGCGGAGAAGACCCTCATGGGCACCATGCTCCACCTCGACCAGGGGAAGAAGTAGGGAGCGGCACCCTCGGGAGCTTACTAAAGTCCGAGTGTCGTCCCGCAGGTACGACACTCGGAGACGAGCGGGCCACTCGCTGGTCAACCTCCTGATTGATCGCCAGTCGCCCCGTGACCTTGACGTTTTTCAAAGTGGGTGGCGAGTTGCGCAGTGGCTGCCGGTACGCCAAGGCCATAGAGAAGCAACGGCCATACGGCAAGTAATTGTCGAACCTCCGCTTGTCCACTTATCAGCCCAACAGCGACGTTGATGCTCGGGAACACAAGCATGACCGCGGCACCAAAGATGGTCATAAGCCAAAGGCGATCAATCTGTAGGCCGACCACAACGAATGCACATGTGATCGCACCGGTTACCAGATTTTGCCAGTGCGCTCCGAGTTGGTTGGGCATTGCACCGGTCACGAACAAGAGAAATGCCAGGCCATAGGAGCAGGCGGCAGCGATGATAAAAGTTCTAACGATCCGTTGTATCAGCTCAGATTTCATTGCGTCTCCAAAACCATTCATGCTTGCGTAGGACGACTCAGGCAGCCGCTGGAAGGAACATGAGCCTCCACCGGCTGCACGAATCGTGGGCTATAGGCCGGTCTCCTATGGGTCGCCTGGTTCGACTGGTTCGATGGGACAAGGGCACGAAGGGGTCGGACAGCCTGTACCTGTTGGGATGTTGCAGCACCCAAGAGCGCCCGTATCGCATGTGTAGTTATTCACGACTCCTCCCGGCGTACAGGTCCATGCGGCTACGTAAGAGTAGCCGTAGGATCCTGACCAAAAGCTGCAAAGCAGGCCGAAAGTACATCCAGTGTTTGCCTTGCCGCAAACCACATCTGCAGCGCTGGCGCGTTGAGAAATCAGTCCACCCCCCAAGACCAAGGCACTAGCGACAATCGACAGCGTCCGTTTGCTGAATAGTCTATTCTTGTTCATGTTTGCTACCTTGCGCCGAAATAGCGCAATTCGTTGAGCAGAAGGGTTTCTCCGACCGTGTCACTAGGCCAGCCAGATCGCTCGAAGCGAATGATCCCAGTATCGTCCACGATAAGAAAAGTAGGTGTCGGCGGCATCGATGCGAGATCAATGCAGGCTTTGCTAGAATCGCCGTCTACACAACCTTCTAGAATTGTATATCGAAAACCTTGCTGATCAAGTCTCGCTTGAGCGATCCTACATGCGTTACATGTTGGGGAAGACACCAATACGAGACTATCTCCAATTCGGATCTCATTGCCGCGAGCCAGTTCTTCAATGCTTCTTCCAATGAGAGCAGGGAGTGGCAATTTAATAGTAGCCATACTAGGAGCAACTTGTCCGGCGGCAAGGAGCGACTGTCTGCCGACAACGACAATCGCGAGGACAACGCATACAGCCTTCTCAAGGTGTACAGGAAACAGCCTTTCACTAGTTACTGGCTCGATATGAAACAAAACAGTTGCAGCCAGTCCAGTCAATCCGATCAAGCAATAAACGCAAAACTTGGGAGAATCTAAGAGCAGGTACGCCTGTACCAATAGGGCAAGTAGGCCCACCCCGATTGATACGAACCGAGCAAGTCCCCTAGCGCGAAAGACAACGGTCATGGAGCCAAGTGCAAGTGCACCGGACATTAGAAGTGGGCTTCCTACTAAGAGGACATCGCTGGAGCGGCTGCACGAAATGCACCCGCTCTCCATTGCGGCCGTTGTCGCAAGCGCGGCCAGCGTCACGTAAGTTCCAAAGCTGGCGATTTGCGAGCGCCAGATCACTGCCAAAAACAAGAGGCCCGCGGCCGTGAGGGACATGCCAACGCCTCTGCGCAGCGCCGTAACTTCAGCCCCGCGAGTCGATAACCAATACGTGGCGTCTCCGTAAGACCAGATCTCGGCTCCATCCGCAGTGAGTACAAAACGATTTGATTGCAGCTTCTTGGAGGCCGTTGCCGACAAGCGATCTTGCGGGTAAGCTGAAACCCTTATGCGGCCCGCATTTGCCCTTTCCAATTCCTTAGCTACGTCGATGCTTGGTTGGTCGCTAGAATCGTAATAAAGTACGGCTTCGCCGATCTTGTCCTCCAGTTCTATAGCTTTCAACCAATGACGGGCGCAAATGCCTATGTGCGAAACAATCAGAATAATGAGCGTCGCACGTACGACCAGTGATAGATGACCGAGTTGTGTCATTGCTCTACCCTTGTCTTTCTGAGTACGTAGTCATACATGCTTGACCAAGAAAACAAAAACCGATTGGCACCCTCGACCTGTACGAGGTCTACGAACTTAACTGAGCCGTCCGAGTAAGCAACAAGGACTCGCATTGGCATGTCGCATTCCCCGATGGGGCCGCAGGCTGCAAATTGGGGCGCATCGCCAGCGAATCGCTTGATTTTGTTGTTGCCAAGAAAAATCGATACGACCAACGGGGCCCGTGGCATCTCCTGAACCTTGCTCCTCCAATCGCCGCTGTCTGCAGGGTCGAGAATAAGGCCCCCAAATGCGTACGACCCGACCAATGGTGCTGAAAGAACTCTTGTGCATGGCCTGTGCCAATCGTCAAGCGCATCGCAGACTGGTGCAGAGCCCATCGTCGCTTCAACGGCCGACGCGATTGGAAATTTGCCATCGTATTCGTCCGCATACATCAATAGCACGAGACTAGCCTGGTGCAAATTGGATCTGGTCACGGTTCGGTGGCCAGCTAGCCTAGCCTGACTCATCACGGGCACAAGGATGCCTATCACCACAGACATTACTGCAATAGCGACGAGTATCTCGACCAGAGTGAAGCCGCGTTTCATGGCGAACCACCTAACTCTAACACAATTCTAGAGTCAATTGGCCGAGTCATTTGACGGTGCAGAACACCGTGCCGGCTGGAGTCTGGCAGGTTCAAATGAGCCTGGGACTGGCCTTCGCGGGCCGTCCAGCGCCAGCGCGGGGAGAGCCAGCGCTAGCGCGGAGAGGACCAGCGCCAGCGCGGGGAGGGCCAGCGCTAGCGCGGAACAGCTCAGCGCCAGCGCGGGATGGTCCAGCGCCAGCGCGGAGAGGGCCAGCGCCAGCGCGGAGAGGGCCAGCGACAGCGCGGAGGGAACCGGCGAAGGCGCGGAAAGGTCCAGCGCCAGCGGAACTCCGCTCACTGCCGGCGCATTCCGCCCATCAGGAAGACCGCGCTCATAGCCCATCTCTCAGGACATAGAAGATGGCAGCTGATTATTATCCAGCACGCCGGGCGGACAGACCGCCATGGCACTCGAACTTGGAAACTGAGACGGCAGCGTCCGGAACAACGGTCGGACTCTCCGCAGGACAGGTCACAGAAATCGGCGAAGACGCCGACACCGTGACGACCGTCGTGGACTTCACGGCGGCGGTGGAGGCGTATCGCCAAGAGGTGACAGCGTGGGCGCAAGCCGTGCTCGAAGGCGACCCGCTCGCGCCGATGCCCACCGCACCCATCGCTCCCGCGACCCCGACGTTCGGGATCGCCGCAAAGCCGGGGGTCGAAGCGCGCACGCGCTCGCTCATGGGGATCGTGAAGGCCTCGACCAACTACACGGTCGCAATCGGCGAGGCGTATCAGATCGTCGCACCGGGCGGCGGCCTTGCGACGCCTGCGCTGAAGGCTGCGTCCGTTCCTGGAACGTCGGACGTTTCGCTGCGGATCGCGAAGGGCGGTTACTCCGTGATCGCGATCGACATGCGGCGCGGTGGCGGCGACTGGACGCAGATCGGCGTGTCGCAACTGGCGACGTTCGTTGACTCGACTGCGGCTTTGGTGGCCGGTCAGCCCGAGACGCGCGAGTACCGCGCGCAGGGCATGGTCGCGAACGCGCGGACCGGCGACCTGTCGCCGACCGTCTCCGTCGTGACGACGCCTTAGGCCCCTTCCTCCTCCGGGACTTCCTTCATCCCGGATGGCCCCTACGCCCTGTTCGCGGGTTCAAAGTACACCGATATGTACACGGGAGCCCCTATGAGCGGCAGCACGTCTGGAACCCGTTGGCACAGATCCTGTCAGGCCGCATGTCTGACGGCCGTCCTCGTCACGTCCGCCGTGCTCATCGGTTGGCAATTCGACCTGCCCTTATTGAAGAGCCTGATCCCTGGCCTGACGGCGATGAACCCGGCGACCGCCGTGTGCTTCATGCTCAGCGGGACTTCGCTCTGCTTGATCGCTCGCGGGAACTTGGCGGGCTGGAGGCGCGTGGCGTCCGCGTGTTGCGTGGCCGCCATCGGTGCGGTCGGGGCGGGGCGGCTTCTCGCCTATTTCTATGGGGTTGATTTTGGGCTTGACCGGCTTTTGTTTACTCAGAAGCTGGACCTCGAGGCGGTCCCCAACCGGATGGCGCCGAACACGGCATTCGCCTTCCTTTGCCTGGCCCTGGCTCTGCTCGTGATTGATTCGCGGTGGGCGGACCGCGTGGGAAGGTTCTTTGCTGGGGTGGCGGCTGTTCAGGGAATGCTCACATTGGTCGCGTACGCTTACAGCGACGCTTCAGGAATGGCGGTCGGCCCTCATATACCGATGGCGATGCATACGGCGCTTCTGTTTGTGCTGCTCGGAGCCGGCGTGTTTGCCGCGCGGCCCGATCGTGGCATGATGGCGCTGTTCACAAGCGCAACGATCGGCGGTCGGCTTTGTCGCCAACTTCTTGGCGCCGCAGTGGTCATACCGTTCGGCATTAGCTGGCTGCGCCTCATGGGGCAGCAAGCCGGGCTTTACAACAATCAATTCGGAACATCGTTGTTTACAGTCTTCACGATGCTTAGCTTGGGACTCATCATCTGCTTTACTGCTAAGGCGCTCGATGACATGGACCTAAGGAGGACGCTGGCCGAGAGAGAGCTCAAGGAGGCGCATCACCATTTAGAGGTCCGTGTGCAGAGGCGCACTGTGCAGCTCGAGAGGGCGCAGAACGAAGCCCTCGAGCGGCTCGCGCGCGCTGGCGAGTACCACGACGACGAAACAGGAGAGCACACCAAGCGTGTCGGCGAGACGTCGCGCCAGATCGCTCTCGGACTGGGGATGGACTTTCATGACGCCGAAATCCTAGGGCGCGCCGCGCTGTTGCACGACATCGGCAAGATCGGTGTGAGCGACCTGATCCTGCTCAAGCCAGGAAAGCTCACCGAGGAGGAGTTCTCGGCTGTGAAGCTCCACACGCAGATCGGCGCGAAGATCCTGTCAGGCAGTGAGTCGAAGGTTTTACAGATCGCAGAAGTGATCGCCCTGACCCACCACGAGCGTTGGGACGGGAGCGGGTATCTGGGGATGAAGGGCGATGAGATTCCGATTTCTGGCAGGATCGTGGCGGTCGCCGACGTTTTCGACGCGCTGATATCGGAGCGGACGTACAAGCAGGCATGGCCTGTCGCCGATGCCTTGGACCTCATTCGAAATCAGTCAGGGGAGTCATTCGATCCGGCAGTGGTAGACGCGTTCTTGCAAAGCCTCGAACCACTCGAGGTCAAGGCGGCTTAGTTTCGCCCAATACTTGATATGCTCCTTGGAAAGAGCACCACAGGGCATGGTCGCGAACGCGCGGACCGGGGAATTGTCGCCGACCGTCTCCGTCGTGACGACGCCTTAGCTGGCTCTATTCTCGTTGGGGGGGGGGGGGGGCGCCCCCCCCCCCCCCCTCTATCGCCTAACTGAACCCCCACCACGCCCTGTAGAGCTTGGTTGCGGGATCGTAAGAGATTTCGAAGTGGTCCATCTTCTTCGGTGACTTCTCGCTTAGGGAACCAGCGTCGTAGAGGTTGTCGCTGATTCGATACTGAATGACGCCCGCATCGTTGGCGATCTGGACGAGCCATTCTTTCGGAGGCTTGGTAGCGGGAAGGGTGAATGTCACGTCGTTGATGCCGACGCCGAAGCCGGAGGTCATCGTCGCGCTCTGGGGCTTCGCCTCGGGCGGGAGCTTGATGACGGGCTCCATTTCTTCCCTGTAGAAGTCGGGCCATCTCGCCATCTGGTCGGTGACTTCGTTTTCGAAGATGCCGTCGAGGCTGCGTACGAAGCAACCGACGGCGACCAATCCGCCGACGGCAGTTAGCGCGACCCCTAGTGCGATGACCTTTCCCGCCTTCATGGCTACCTGATTCTACGCTGAAGCCCCGGTGGCTCGTTTCGCTTGTCTCGCCACATTCGACGTAGTTCAAGAAGCCGGTACCCCCTTCCCGTTGCACACGGGGAGGGGAACGAATTCCTTTACACCGCTGATATAATCCCTTATCATGAGCACCACAGGGCAGGCGACGGGGATCGAGGGGGGCGTGGCGACCGTGTTCGTGCGCAGCATGGACGAGGCGGTCCGGTTCTACACCGAGACGCTCGGGCTCGCGCTGCAGTTCCGCGCGGGCGACCACTTTGCGATGGTGGACGCGGGGCAGGGGTTCCTGATCGGCATCCACCCCGCCGGCGAGGGCGCGAACCCCGGCGTGAACGGCGGCGTGCAGATCGGGCTGAACGTCAACCGGCCGATCGCGGAGGTCGTCTCGGGACTGCAAGGGAGGGGGGTCGCGTTCGACGGCGGCGTGATAGACGACGGCCCGGTCAAGCTCGCGTTCTTCAAAGACCCGGATGGGAACGTGCTTTACTTGTGCGAGACGGCGCACTGATTTGGAGTGCGAAGCTTCGCACTCCAATCCCTACCGCTTGATCGCGTCGGCGATCGGTAGGGCGACGAGCGGGTGGCGCGCGTTGTAGTCCTGCCCCACGGCGCGCGCGACGGTCGCGGCGATCTGGCTGGTCGTGACTTCGGGGATGTTCGTTCGCACTCCGAGCGCGGGCGTGTGCGGCCCGATGACGGCGAGCCAAGTCTCGTCCGCGCCGGGGATCGAGGCGCCGTGGCTCTTCCAACCGCTCGGTGCGAGCCCGCGGCCGTGGTCTACCGAGACGATCAACGTCGTCTTGCCCTTGTACTCCGGCATGGATTGGAGCGTCGTCCAAAGCTCTTCGAGCATCCGGTCGGTTCGGCGCACCGCGTTCAGGTAGTTGTCGTAGCGGCCCTCGTGCGCGAAGGTGTCGGTCTCGCCGAACGTGATCCACATCGCGCGCGGCTCGTCCACGCGCAGATACTCCATCGCGGTGTAGAAGCATAGCGCGTCGTACGGGTCCTTCGGCCACGGGTGGTGGAGATTTCGCTTGAGGCCGTTGATCGCGTCGAATGCAGGAGTGCGCGTGCCAAAGTCCATCGGCTCCAGCGCGGCGTTGACGGGGAGGCCGGAGCGACCTGGGTTCATCATCGCGCGCACGACGCTCCACACCGAGAACACCGCGACCTTGCCTTTGAACGCTGGGTGGTTGTTGAGGAACTCGAACACGCTCGGGTTGGGGTTCAGGATCGGGTCGTTGGTGTTGATTCGGTCGTCGGCGAAGCCGACGATCATCTCGCTGTATCCGGGATAGGAGAAGTGGAACTTGTTGTTGACGCGCATCGCGCTGCCCGCGTCGCGGTTTCCGTAGATCTGCCCCTGCTTGGCGAGCGTGTTCCACAGGAACGGCATGAGGGTTTCTCGCCGCTCGTCCTGTGCCTCTCGCCAGAACTCTTTCTTGAGCGCGTCCACGTCGGCGACTCCGCCGGCTTCTTTGTTGAGGAGCTCGGGGTCTGCGCCACGGAACACGTCCTGCCACCGGATGCCGTCGAGCAGGACGAGGATGACCTTGTCGTCGTTCTGCTGCCGTGCGAACACGGTCGAGCACGCTATGACCAACGCGAGGGCGAGAAGACGTCTCATCGCCGTGATTCTACAGCTCTTACCGGTCAAGGCTGTCGAGCGTGTGCCGGAAGTGGTAGCCGTCGTGGCCGAGGACGAGCGCGGCTAGCTCAAAGAGCAGCACGTCGCCCTGGCCCTCGCGGTGGCACTTGCGGCCCCAGTCCTCTTCCGTCAGCCCGCGCAGGAACGCCACGAGGTCCGCGCGGCCCTCGCGGTATCGCCGCAGGGACTCCGAAGGGTCGGAGGCGGCGTAGTTGCGCTCGATCGCCATCGCACCCTCGTCCATGTCGGGCAGGCTCGGATAGTCTTCAATCACCGTGCGGCGCATCCGTTCGAGCCAGATCGGCTCCCAGTCGGCCAGGTGCGCCAGCGATTCGCGCACGGTGAATCGGTCTTCGCCCGGCGGGCGCGCGTCCCAGTCGGCGATCCGCTGGCAGAGCGCGGTCTGCACGATTGGAGCGGCCTCGAGGCCCTGGAAGAGGTAGTGGAGAGCGTACGGTGAAGGCATCAAACGATCTTACCGGTGCGGTTCATTGGACGCGGAGCGCGCCATTCGCCAATCGAACGGAGAGCCACTGCGTGTAGACAACTCCTTCGACGTACGGGCCGTATACGTAGACTCGCTTACTGGGGGAAGGCCGAAGATGATCCATTCGCCAGGTCGCCCGCAGCTCGCGCTCGAACGCGCGCACGGCCTCGACTGTCGGCGCGGGCTCGGTTGAAAGGAACTTTGTGACCATCTCTACGATCTGTTGCTCGGTGTAGCTTGGGGCAAGTGCAACATCGGTCCTTCCCATTCTTGAGAGGTCAGACGCCATGGTCTCGACGCTCCAGTTCATCGAAATGGAAGGCCTCTCGACGTGCATGCGCCACTCATGGTCGGGCCTTCCGCCAGTCGTAACAATGACTGTGAACGGTTGGCGAACGAGAACCTTAAATGAACCGTATGGCGCAAACGGTCCTTCGGCCGAATCTGCCACTTCGACGACGCCGTAACTCGTCAGGCGAATGACCCTCGTTGTACCGCTCCTTTCGTAAAGGACGCCATCCTTGACGGTAATCAGCCCTTCTGACCAGTACCACTCCCTTTCCGTGATGAGTTGGCGGTTCGCCTCAATCCACTGCAGCAGCCCCACCGCTTCACCGGCCTCGCGCGCGTCCTTGGGATCCGTCAGCCAGGGGTTCTCTTCGATATAGGCCTCGTCCGGCGCGACGTCGCCTCGTGCTAAGAGATCGGCGTAGAGGCGCTTCGCACGCGCAATCTCCCTCTCCTTGCTGCGTGCCATCTCGGCCTCGAGCCTCTGTCGCCCTTCGGTAGGGGACACCTGGGCCTCAACTTCGGGGCCCTCGCAGGATGCGGCGAGGCCAAACAGAATCACCAATCCGGCGAACCTTGGTTTCACGGCTGCTTCCTGCCATTGATTCTGCACTATGAACTCGGCAGGCGAGTAAAATCCGCCCTCGAATCCATGCCGTTCGGCAATAACTCGCTACGCTCGAAGCACCGCAGGCTCTTCTCCTATGTTTTGCCACCGATCCTCGCCGTCGTCGGTGTCTATGTGATCGTCAAGGGCGAGATCGGGTTCAATGGCCGTACTTTTCGCGGGGCCGAGGCGATGCTGTGCGGCGTCGCGCTCCTGGCCGTGGCTGTCGGGCTGCTCGTGCTCAACTCGTACCGGGACAAGTACGTTTCGGAAAAGTACGGCGACGACTGAGCCTCGGACCAGGGCTTAATGTAGAATCCTGATATGGTCGCCGCGATCTTCCTCACGCTGGTGCAACAAGCCCCCGAGCCAAACGCCCAGAACTTCCAAGAGTGGCTGAAGTTCATCCAACCTGACGCGAAGGAGCAGGCGTACAAGGAGATTGACTGGCGCAACCACTTCTGGACCGCCGTCACCGAAGCGAAGGAGCTCGGCCGGCCGATCCTGTTGTGGACAATGAACGGCCACCCGCTGGGCTGTACGTGAAACAACGGCGTCCGCGGACGCCAGTTGGTCTGGTCAGACCCTGAGATCAAGCGCTTGAGCAAGGAGTTCGTCACCGTCGCCGACGAAACGTACTACCTGTACCCCGAGAACCCACAGCACCTCGAGCGCGCCAAGGGCCGCCCGGACCACGAGTTCTTCAAGAAGTACGGAGAGGCGATGCCGCCGGGCGCATGGAACCACCCCGGCACCAAGCAGGGCATCTACATGATGGGGCCGGACACGGAGTATTTGGAGGGTCGGTTCGCGGCTGGCGGCGATCCGGCGGACATCATTGCTCGACTGAACCGCGCGCTTGCGAAATGGGAGGCGCTGCGAAAGGAGAAGGGCTACGCGAACAAACCGATCCCGGTCAAGGCATGGTCTCCGCCGCCGGACGTCGAGGGCGAGCTGATCTTGCGCGTGAACATCCGCGACCTGCCGCGCGGCCCCGGCGACAGGAGCGGCGCGCGTCGGCACGAACTGCAGAACACCGGGCTGTGGATGGACTTCGTCAATTGGGCGTGGAACGAGAACTGGGTCGCGGTTGCTAAGGCCGCGTCGTTCGTTCCTCGGGGTACTGGTGTTGAACAGGTCGAACCCGCCGTCGTGAACATGATCGCACGGGAGGTGATGGTGGACAACGTGCGCGGCCAGGCGCCGGAGTGGCAACCAAGCGAGGTGAAGTCGGCGACGATGACCATGAAGCGACTGCCGAACGGCCTCATCGAATACGCGGGCTCTGTCTCGATGGCGAGCAGCGCGCGCGGATATGACGCCAAGCTGTACGGGCAGGGTACGTGGGACGGGACGACGTTCACCTCGCTCGACATCGTCGCGATGGGTACGCGCCGCGGCGCTGCGCGGTTCAACCAGCGCGAGAACGACCCAGGCCCGGCACCGATGGGCGTGACGCTGAGCCTGCGTCGGCAGTAGCCCCACCCCCCAACCCCCTCCCCTCGACACGATACATTCGAGGAGAGGGGGAGTAATTGCGTACAATCCTCCTTCGTGCCCCACCCAGAGTCGCTTATCCGCACCATCGCAGACCGCCACGGCCTCGCCGGCGGTCTCGAGCTGCTTCCCAAGGGCGGGATGGTGAACGAGGCGTGGGCGATCGGGGACTCGCACATCCTGCGCATCGTGACGGAGGGCAACGATGCCGAGTGCGACGATGAGGCGCCGCGCGAAGCGGCAGTCGTGCCGCTCGTCGTCGTCGCGGGCATCACTGCACCGCGGCTGGTTGCGCACGACCTCGCCTTCGCGCCGAGGCCGTACTCGATCTACGAGATGGCGAGCGGCGAGCTGGTCGGGTACTCCGGCCGCGACTACGGGCACTTCACGGCCGCGTACGGACAGATGGGCCGAGACCTCACAAAGCTGCACTCGCTGAATATCGATGTCGGAGCGCGCACAAAGCTCCGCACGGCTGAGTCGTACGACTTCGAGAAGTGGATCGCACGCGCCGAGGAGAGGGGCTCCGTTTCGAAAGAGAACGTCGCGGACATCAAGGGAACGGTCGCACGATGGCGTGAGATCGGCGGCCAGCCAGCATTCGAGTGCCTCGTCCACAACGATCTGCACCCGTGGAACCTGATGGGCGATCCCGAGACAGGGGCGCTCACCGCGATCCTCGATTGGGGCGACGCTTCGTTCGGCGATCCCGCGCGCGACTTCGCCATGATGCCGCTGCCGTGCGTGCCTGCGATGCTCGATGGCTACGCCTCGACTGGCGGAACTGTGGACGACGCGTTCGTCGCGCGTTCTCTTGTCGTCGGGATGAGCGTCGCGCTTTTCGAGGTCAGCACGCCGGAGATGGCTGATTTCTACCGACGTTGGTGGCGCATGCCGCCCGGCGGATGGTCCGAGATGAAGTCGCTCGTCGCGCAGTTTTGGCCGGAGCTCATGTAGCCGCACCATGACCGTCATCGAGCACGAATTGGGCATGATCTAGGTGGCGGACTGGGTGACCGACCTCGGCCCGGAAACCGTGGGAACTAAGGCTATGCCCCGGGCGGGCTGTAGCGAACTTGCTCCGCTTTCCGCAGCGCATCCATCGTTTCCTCGACGGTCAGGAGAACGGTCGTTTCGATCGAGCTGAGCGCGCCTCCGCCACCAATCGCCAGCGCAACCGCCGCCATGGAGACGTTGTCGGGCGCCTCCCATAGGTTGTAGCCATCGTGTTCGCCGAACGCGTACCAAAACCCATGGAGCTTTCCGCCTACCGATTCTATGTACGCCTGAGCTGCCTTTCGGCGGTCCTCCGGGTTGCCTATCAGCCTGGTCCAGGTCTCCGGCGTGTAGCTAAACCTCGTCAGATAAAGTGGCATCGTCGTTTCGCCTCGTTCGCCTATTGCGGCAATCCGCCGTTAGGCGCCTCAGTATAGCTCGCCCTAAGTTTGAACGCCTGGCAACCTCGTCGCGAATGGAGGGTTGAACCCTACGGCATGACCAGCGTCCACTTCTCCGCTTTTGCGCGGTCCCAGTCGGCGACGAACGACCACCAGTTGCGCAGTTTCTTGCCGCGATACGTCAGGCCGTTGTCGAGACCCGGGATCGCCTGCATCCAGTACACCTTCCACTGCGTGCCGTCGCGGTTCCAGCGGTCCGCGTTAATGCGCTGAGTCTTGCCGATCCCGTCGGGCTTCCAGTCTTCGATGTCCGTCTCGACGTAGCGCGAGTTGGCCCAGTCGTAGTCGCTCTCGCTGTTCGGCGCGTAGTGCGTCCATCCGCAACGCGCGGGGTTCGTGGTGATCTTGTGCGACGCGTCGCTGCCGACGAACTTGCCCCAGAACAGCAGCTCGCTCCACTTCGCCTCTGGCGTCGTGTCGCGGCCGTCAATGTGGTTCCACAGGTGCTCGCACTGGTGCGTGTGGTTCTCAAGCATCTCGCCGAGCCCTCGGCCGTAATTGTAGTGGTAGACCGTGTACGTCTTCTTGAAAACAGGCAAGTCCGCGTTGTCGCGGTCGGAGTTGCTCACGTCGCCTGTCGGGCTGGACATGTTCGACTCCCACAGCCCGTTCGGCCCGTGGTAGCCCCAGATCCAGACTTCGTGCACGCCTTTTTCTTCGACCCACTTTTTCGCGTCGATGCGTCCCATGACCGCGTTGTAGTTCAGGAGCGGAGTGGCGATGCCCGTTTTTTCCCGCACTGGGATCGCGCCCTTGATCTCCATCTGCCCGACGACCTCGTAGCGCAGCGCGGGCGGGCCGTCGAGCTTGTAACCACGGAACCGCGAACCTTCTTCGAGTGCCTTGCACGCCTCCTGTGTGAGCTTCTCCGTCTTCGCCTTCAGCTCGGCGTACGATCCGCCGACGTCGCCCGTGACGCTCTTGTCCATCTGGTCGCCGACGACCGGGAAGTAACTGACGACGAACACTTTGATCGTCTGCGTCTGTTGCAGGGTCAGGGCGAGTATCGCGGCGGCGAGCATTTCGCGTTCATGTTACCGGCGGCGACTACGGTCTAGCGAACTGGCTTTGCTGCAAGGTCGCTCGGCTTGACTCCCTTCTTGAATCCGCCGAAGCCGAAGTTGCTCGGCTTGTACTCGCCAACGAGCGCGACGTCGGCTCTCTTTGGCACGTCGTAGACGGTGAACCAGTGCGCTGCATTGACGACGAGCCTTCGCAGACCCTCGTTGAGGAAGTCCGTTGCAGCGCCCATCGTGCACACCAACGCTGTGCCCGACTTATAGTCCCGCACCCACACGATCGGCATCATCGGGTCATTGACCCCTTGCTCATTGCCTAGCGAAGTCGTCTTCTTGCCAGTCGCAGCGGAATCGTTCAGACCCATTCCTGCCAGGACTTCCCCGCGCATGAGGATCTCGATCTGGCCAGTCGGGTGCGCCTCATAGACGTCGGTCGTTCCGAAGACGCTGTCGACTCCGTTGAACACAGGGTGGTTCGTGTACTTCGGTTCGACGGCTCCGCGCGTGCCCTGCTTGCCGTGTTCGCCCCAGTGACTGATCCAAGTCTCGCCTAGCACCTGCTTGCCGAATCCGCCGGGCCAGGTCTTGCTCTGCCAGCCGTACCTCTCGTACGGCCCTTGTTTCAAGTCAAAAGCGTGCGTCGAGGTCCGCAGAGCGATGATCGGCTTTCCGCTGTTTACGTAGTCGTCGAAGTGCTTCATCTGCTCGTCCGGCCATTGGCGGAAGCGCAGGGCCATCACGACGAGGTCGGCAGTCTTGAGGTTTTCGAGCCCCGGCTGGTTGTCGCGCACGTCGGGATCAATCTCGCCGCTTTTGTTGATCGAGAACAGCACCGTACACTTGAACCCGTGCCTCGCGCTCAGGATCTTCGCAAGCTGCGGCAACGCCTCCTCGCTCCTGTACTCCTCGTCGCCCGCGAGGAACACGATGTGCTTGCCGTTGGGCTTGACGGGCTCATACACGACCCAGTCGTTCGTTTGGATCGTCTGGCCCGCGGGCATCATCGCAATGAGGGGGATGAGGAGCAACAACTAGCCTATTGTTCTACCCGTAATCCTCACCTCGCCGTCGTGCAAGTAGCTAGTTCCCTGTAGACCTTTCGACGAGCTTGAGCGTCTCGGGATCCATCCGAAAGCGGGCACGCTGGTCCTTATGCACCACAAGCGCGCTCCGATGCACCATGCGGACACCAGCCAAGACCGGACGTTCTTTGCCGTCAACCTCTGCCCCGGATTCTTTGGTGGTCTCCCACAAAGCCAGGCCCCAATCGAAACCTTTCAGAGGTCGCCGAGTGCCACTGTGCAGTTCTTGATATCTCTTATCGAACTCCTTGCCGCTCCCTACCCCGACAAACTTCTCAACGGCGAGCACCAGCGAGCTGTCAACAGGGACTTCGCTGTGCTCGTCGAGATGCACCGCTGCTGCCACGAGCTCCTCGATGGAGAAATTCGCAAATTCGAAGTCTGGCTCATAGATTGGGATGTACCCAACGATCAAGTCGTTCGCCGCCATTCGCTGAATGGCCTTGATGTTGTCCTCGACATCACGATCTGCTGAAACCAACGAGAAACGTTCGGCTGCAATGTCCCTTCGAAGGTCTTCAAACAACTCGTCCAACGCCGCACCGCAGAACTTGCCCTTACAATTGACGACCTCCACTTGACTGTCTCGCACGCCTCCTAATGCTCCTCGCAAATATCCGACCTCGGTCTGACCCTCGACATACCAATAGACGCGAACAGAGACATCGAGCCCCATCCGGTGAAGCAGATCCTTGCGAAAGTAGCTGGGATAGTCAAGCGCACGCTCAGCTCCGTAGAAACGCTCACGTCCGCCCGGGTACCACATCCCGAATGCAACATCTTCCTCCTCAAGCTGGATGCCGTGTGCCTCTTCGACGCCGCGCCTCATGACCTCAGCCATATGACGCAACCAGAGTGAGAGCCCAATCTCCCCCTTCAGATTCTTCCTGGTGTCCCAGTTTGCCGAGCGTAGTAGCCGATAGAGGTCGCCGTTATCCTCAATGATCGCGGCCTCAGTCCGCAACAACTCGTGACCGTGCCTTAGTGCTTCAACATCGAGTTTCGCGACGAACTCAAGCGCAAGTGCTCGGTACTTCTCATGCAGATCCTCCAACTCAGTGTCGCTGGTGAAGCTTCGACCTCGAAACACAGAAGTGACCCAGGGCCAGAATAAAGGCTCGAGCATTATAGCGACATCTGCGATGCCATTGAACAGATCCATTGACTCGATCAGACCACCGCCTGCGAGCGCACTCTGCTTTTGAAGTATCGACTTAGAGATTCTCTCGGAGAAGCCATCGTGCAACATCGAAGACGGCGCCCAATTCAATTCAAGGCTCTTGACCGCTTCATACACAGGAAAGATGCGAAAAGGATGGAACAACGCCACGTGATCCATCCCTGATGCCACGAGCTGCCACTTCTCTCCGATCTTGCGGTCGTCCGTGTGAAAGTGCCGCGTTTTTGCGTTCATGCGTTTCTCCCATTCTTTTGGCCTGGTCTCAAACTCCTCACACCGAACCCAACCGCGATGCCAGAACTCCTGTAGATCGCCCCTGACTACTCCAAAGACGTCTACCCCCAGGCTCTTAGCCCAACTAAGGAACTTTGATTCATCGAGGAGATCGCACTGGCGCACTCGCTCCAAAAGAACCATGTTCTCGGCCAAGAACACATGCGTTTCGTTACTCGATAGACCCATCTCTGCCTCTCGTTGGAGACTACACGAAAGTTGCGGCCTCGACCTCGCTACTCACTCACGACAAAGGCAACGATCACCGGACGCCCCACTCCCAGAGCCCGTAGGCCGTCTTGTCGTCGAGCGGTGATCCGGTCTGTCGCAGCACCAGCTCGATCTGGCTGCGGTGGAACGCCTCGTGCGAGCAGAGGTAGCACACGAACGCCGTTGCGGTGGGCTTGAACCCCTTCACGCTCTTGCCCGAGTCGAGCGCGTTCTGCACGAGCTTCTCGATCGCCTTGCCGGACTTCTCCAGCGCCGACTTGACTTCCTTCGCCTTTGCCGTGTCGTCGAGCTTGTCCAGCCCATTCATCAGTTCTGGCGCGGCGGCCTTGAGCCACATCAGGCGCACGTTGTGGATGTGCGCGAAGTGCCCGCGCACAGACTTAGACTTGTCCGCCTTCGCGTCCAGCTGTGCGTCGCTCAGCTTTTCGAGCAGGAACAGGTTGAGCCTTGACGCGATCCGCCAAGACTCCAGGAGGTCTTTGCCTAAATCCATCGCGCGATTTTACCGAGGTCACTGCGGGTCACAGGCGAGGCGGAGGCCGACGAACCAGCCGTCGCTCAGCCACCAGCGTGATTTGGGGAGCTGCGGGTCGCTGACCTGCCACTCGAGCGACCAGTAGCGGCGCACGGTGGGTTTCAGATCTGCTGCGGAGTAAGTAAAGTCGGCGCCGCACAGCACGGGTTTGCCGCTCATGTCCGTTGTCCATTCGCCGACGTTGCCGAGCATGTCGTACAGGCCGTAGGAGTTCGGCAACTTCTTCCCTACAGGGTGCGAGACGTCTTTCGCGTTGTCGGCGAACCACTCGCGGTCTTCCCACTTTACTTTAGGCGACATCGGCGCAGACGCCGCAAGCTCCCACTCCGCCTCCGTCGCCAAACGGTACTTTTTGCCTGTCACCGAACGGAGCCAACGCAGAAACATCTCGACCGTCGTGGTGTTCACGTTGATCACCGGGTAGCCCGCGTGGCCCCAACCAAGGTCGGGCAGGATGTACGGGCGACTCGGCCGGGCGATCGCATCGGCGTCGAACTCTTTCTGCTCATACGGTTTCGATGGCTCGCCGCTGAGGAGGAAACCGTCGAACAAGTCCCACGTCACTTCGGTCGCGCCTATATAAAACGGCTTGACGTTCACCGTCTTGCCGCCGATCTGCACATCACCGCCTGGCACGCACACCATCTTGAACTCGACGGTGGACGACGGAAGTTTTTCGACGTAAGACTTCTCTTGCGTCGCAGTCAGGGTCAACAAAAGCGGAATCAATACTCTCGGTCCTTCTTGATGCCCGGCTCCGGCACGGGATACTTACCGTCGAACTGCGGCATCAACGGAGAGTCAGACGCGTAAGTGAGCGAAGCGATACTCGGCGCGAACTCATGTTCGCAGTTCAGCATCTGGTCGTAGGTGATCTCCTGGCCCGTGTGCGCGGCCATGCGGCCCATGTTCGTCGCGACGCAGGTGCTCACGCCGGTCTCGACTTCGTTGTGCGGCTCTCCCGCACGGATCTTGTTGATCAGCACCTCCCACTCGTTCTGGTAGGGGTTGCTGCGATCCGTCGACTGCCACGTCTGAGCGTCGGCGGAAATGTTCTGTCCGCTGAAAATCGCCTGTGGCCCACCAAAGTCGCCGGAGCGCGCGACCACACCGATGCCCTTCGTGCCGTGCACATAAGAAGAGTAGATCCCCGCCGCGCCGTCCATGCAACGACCTTCGAAGAAGAACTTCGACCCGTCGCCGAACGTGTACTCGACCGCGTACGCGTCGAAGTTTTGGTCGACGAAAGCCTTGCCGTCGCGGTTCTCCTTGTAGTGCCGGCCGCCGAGGCCCTGCGCCTTGACCGGCAGCGCGCCCTTCATCCAGATCAGGTGGTCAATGTGGTGGATGTAAAAGTCCGCGTAGCACCCGCCGCTCGCCCAGAGGAAGCTGTGGAACCGCCGAATCTGGTATTCGAGGTCCGTCATCCCCTCGGGCTTCAAAACAGACTGCGAAGACGCCGCAGGGCCGTGCATGCGATACCCGCGCATCAGCATGATGTCGCCAAGCTCCCCATCTTGAATCCGCTTGGCGAGCTCCTGCATCCCGACCGTGTGGCGCGACATCAGGCCGACGCCGACGCGCAGCCCCGTCGCCTTCGCCTGCTCGTTCAGCGCGAGCATCTTGCGGCTCGACGGCCCGTCCACCGTCACCGGCTTCTCCATAAAAACGTTGAGCTTCTTGCTGATCGCGTACTCGTAGTGCACCCACCGGAACCCCGGGGGCGTGGTGAGGATCACGACGTCGCCGGGGCGCAGGCTGTCCATCGCGTGCTTGTAGGCGTCGTAGCCGAGGAACCGCCGGTCCGCGGGCACGTCCATCTTGTCCTTGATGTTGCGCTCGAGGTTGCGGTAGCTGTCGTCGAGGCGGTCCTGGAACACGTCGGCCATCGCGACGAGCTTGACCGGGCCGTTCTTGACGCTGACGGCGTTGACCGCCGCGCCGCTGCCGCGCCCGCCGCACCCGACCAGCGCGACCCTGATCTCGCCGCCGCCCTGCTGGTGGACCCCCGCCCTGAGCAGGGAGGGGACCGCGGTGGCCAGCGCGACGCCCCCCGTCGCGGCCAGGAACTGCCTTCTCGTCGTGCCTTTGTCGCTCATGTCTCGGTGCCTCTGGGCTCTATTATGACGGCTATCCGGGCTCAGGAGGCCCAAAGATCGCCCCGCCGTTTGCAACAATTTCACGTGGAATGAGCCCGAGTTCTCCCGCCTCACCAACGGCGCGGGCTACACCCCGCGACGCCGAGATGCGCGATACGAGCTTATCTAGCCAGCAAAGGTGCCGGTCCTGAAGCCGTATTGGCTTGACGAGCGTCTATACTGAGAGGAGAGCCGAGTCAGCAATGACCGTGCCGTGGGCCGACTCGGCTTGATGAGGGTTCGATCAGCAACAAACTGCCAAAGCGCAATCTGACGCAGATTATCAACGCGGCAGCATCGGCGGTCGGCGTGAAGCCCAAGTTCGTTCGCGAGCGCGTCTTGCCGGCGTACGTAACGGAAAGAACCGTGAGCTCCGACGCTGGCGAACTACAGGTCTACATGATCCTCTCAGAGGCGCTCGCCCTCTCACCGACTTCCTGGTTGGATGCGCAAGGGCCATCTTTGTCCTCACTCGGCGCACTCAATTGCTTCGTAAGAGCAAACGTCACACCAGATGAGGTCGATGCGCCGCACAGGATCATCCATCGAGTTGGACAGATCACTTTGTCCGCGTTGGCCGCCGAGTACAGGGCACCGATCGTCGATCCTCTTGAGTTGCGAGCTCACCTCTTGGAGTACGCGTCTCGGGAAGGAAGAAGCTTCCTGCAACTTCACGACCTGCTGGATTACTGCTGGATGAGTGGCATACCCGTGGTCCATGTGCGCTCATTCGGGGATAGCATAAAGAAGATGGACGCTGCGGTCGCAAATGTGGAAGGGCGTCCGGTCATCGCGATTTGCAGAGACGATAAAGCGTTCGCGAAAATCTGCTTTAAGCTCGCGCACGAGCTAGGTCACATCGCGATGAACCACTGGCAGGAATTCGGCTTGATCGCTGAAACAGAAATGACTAAGCCTGATGAACGGGACCTAGAGCAGGCGGCGAACCGGTACGCAATCAGCTTGCTATATGGTGATCCAGATTACTCAGCAAGCCACGCGCTCGATGAATGGGGTGCTGGGTGGGAAATGGAGGCAAGGAGCCACGGCATTGATCCTCACGCGTTCCTCTTGGTTTATCTGAGAGAAAATGGTGGCTACAACAGACTCGGACTCCTTGAGAAGCGGTTTGCTAGTGGCCAAGATGCGCGGCATCAAGTACTAGAGACCTTGTTCAAGCACGTGAAGCTGGAATCGCTCGGCAAAGAATCGCAACGGCAGCTAGTCTCGCTTATGGAGGCGAGCGATTTCGGAAGTCCTTCTTGTTGACACGAGCACATTGGTGGATCTGGCGTGCATCGATGCCCTGGGGTACCTGAGCGGCCAGAAGTACTATATTCCGACCGAGATCAGCCAGGTCATAGACGAGGGAAGGTGTGAGGGATGGCTAGCAAATCGAGGATTTGGTTCCAACCAATCAAGGAATGTCGGTGGCAAGCTGGGTAGCTTGAGAGGAGCTGTGTCATCCTTTCCCGTTACTGATCCTCGAGGCTACATCGAATGGTCAATGAAGCTAGCGACGCTGGGTATGGACAGCGGCGAAAGTGAACTCTGCCGCGTTCTCCCACAGTTGGATGACTCGATAATTCTAACTTCCGACCACAAAGCCGTGAGTGCTTTGTGCTCGGGCGACGCGGCCATTACGGCTCCATTCGTCAATCGAGTCTGTCTATTTGGCGAAGTCGCTTCAATGCTGCTCGCCTGGAAGTCGTACGACGACTTGAAAATCGGATTCGACGCTACCAGATTTCGCCGTTGGGAGCTGGAGGATGCCATGTGCAAGGAAGGAATAAACACGACGGAGTTCGACTTTCGCCAGCGGATGTCGCAGAGTCACAAGGAATGCGTAGCACGACTTGGCGGAGTCTGCCGATGCAGCTGGCCCTAGGGAGATCCCCGCGCGTCGCCAAACGCCGACCTCACACGCTCGAGTTCCGGATCCCCCTCATTCATCTGACGGCAGAACTTCTAGGTCGTACGTAATCTCCCCCTTCGTGCCTCCGCCAATATCCACGACAAGCTCGAACGGTGTCGACGCTCCGATGCGGAGCTCGCCAATCTCCTTGTCGCGCGCAAGTAGGAAGTCTCCATCCAAGTAAAGCGTCAGGCGCACCTTTACTCTAGTCGGCGACTTTCGATTGTTTCGCAGTATCCCTGTGGCTTTCGCAGACAAAACCTGATCAAGGCCGTTTCGGGTTGTCCCTACCCGCTTCTGTTCGAAAACGACGTTGTAGGCTGGATCCTTCGCTTCTAGTTTGGTGTCCGCCTCGGCCATTCGCTTAGCGTATTCTTCCGCCAACCTCTTATATCGCGCATGGTCGCTCTCGAACTGATCCCTTTGTGCAATCGTGACGTCGTTGACGGTGACGACTTCGCCATCCCGCTCGTAAGTGAAGACGTCGTACTTTACACGTCCATTTAAGAAGTACCGGGCGGGATATAGAATGTCTTCCGTGCCTCGCGCATTCAAAGTTTGTAGCCGAAAAAGTGCGAAGTCGCCGTCGGTAGGCAAACGCTCGCCAGTTACTGGAATGTTAGAGGTCTTCTTCCAAGTTGCAGGAAACTCGCTTCCAATTGCCACGGATTGGATTTCTGTCGCGGAGTTCAACTCGAACTCCACCATGAGATAGATATCGTCAGGCTCGCTCCCTTCGGTGATAACCTGTGTCTTCCAGACTGCACGCGCCGCTTTCTTTCCAGCAATACTCTCCGTGGGCACCAGGCTGCCGTTTACAATCTCATCCTTGCGGAACGGTGCACCCAAAACGCTCACCAGGTGTGCCGCGTTCATCCCTAATCCCGCACCCGCTACGCGGATGTCTTCTAGCTTCGGCAGCTTGTTCTTGCCATCTTGGTCTGATCCGCATGGCGCATGCAGAATCGCCGCCAGTAAGAGAGTCGTCACTTGCAGCACTTTAGCCTCCAGCCTTTCTAGCCTACCTAACTCGGGTTAGTCGGGGGGCATCGATCGAATTGCACCGTTCAGCCTGGTCTTTGGGCTGGACTGGGGGTACCGGAGTGGGGGCGGGACTGCGACAGGCTCCAGATGGCGGCCGGGGGCTGAGTTCGGAGGAGCCAGGTGCGGGAGGGGTTGAGTTGCCGGGGTGGCGGCTCGAGTTGGCGGACCAGCTTATTAAGTATCCGGAGCGGCTTATCGAGATGCTGGACCAGCTCATTAATAAGGCGGGGCGGCAACTCGAGAAGCCAGAGCGGCTCCTTCAGAAGCCGGAGCAGCGACTTAAGTTATTGGAGCAGAAACTTAAGAAGCCGGAGCGGCAATGGGCCCTCGCGCAGGTTCAATTGAACTACGGACGCGGCCAGGCTTGCCCGGGTTTGTCGGTGCCTGTCCGGGTCTGTTCGCAAAGCACCAGGAGCGCAGTTTCGCAGCGTGGCGCAGGGTTCATAAATAGGCCGGCATCGCCCTTTTAAGCGATGCCCGGCTCCGAAGATTCGAGGTCTGACCTACTTCTTCGTCATCATGCCTTCGATCATCTTGCCCCAGCCCTGGCCCATGTCCATTTCGAGGCGGAACAGCACCTTGCCGACGCCCTTCATGGAGCTCGTTGCGCGGAACCTGGCCTTTCCGGGCATGCCGGGGAACTCCACGGGCTTGCTGACGAGCGTCAGCGTCTGACCGTTGAGCGTGCCCCACATTTCGAGCGCGCCCGGCCCCATGCTGTCGAACCAGTACGCCAAGTACTGCTTCTTTGTGGCGTCGTACGAGGTCATCTGCAGGCCCTTCATCACCATTCCGCCCATGTCGCCCTCGTGGCGCGATTCCAGGTACATGCCGTTGAGCGACTCGGTGGTCGCGATGGTGCCTTTCATCGGCATGGGCGTCGTCCCTCCCGGCTCCCACATCTGGAAGTCGCAGTCGAAGTCGCCGACCATGAAGAAGAGCGACTTGAGCTCCTTCGGCGGGACGCCCATCATGGGGTCTTGGGCGGGGGCGATCGCCGCCGCCAGGATGAAAACGGTCATGAGTGATGTCATCTGCATATCTCCTATGGAATCCGGTGGATTATGGTCCGGGGTAGTACAGGTTTGTCTAGTCTTTTTGGAGTTTTCTGGACGATCGGTCGGATCGGACTGATCCGACCGATCTCTGAGCTTTACGCGCGGGTGAAGTTCACGGTCATGAACGGCGCCCAGGAGCCGTCTTCTTGCTGGCCGAACGACTCTAGCGTGCGGTTGTCCTTGTCAATGATCGTGTGGACGTCGCGGTAGTTGGCGGTCTTGCCGTCCACGACCATGTCCGGGCCGACGCAGTTCAGCGTCATGACCTTGCCGTCTGCGCTCAGCTCGCCTTCGTACTTCCACAGGTGCGAAGACATGTCCGCGAGCCAAAAGCCGCGGTAGCCCTTGAACGACACGTCGTAGCCAAGGCCGGTGCGATACTCCATCTTGGAGCCGTCGGGCATTTCGCCCGTGCCCTCGCCGAGGACCCACAGGCCGCCTAGGTTCTTCTGCGTCTCGGTGCCCTTGCCGGTCACGCTGCTGCCGTCGGGCATCGTCATTGTGTTCTCGGTCTTCCACGTTCCGACGAAGTTATTCAGCCACTCGTGCTCTTTGATGGGCTTGGTGCCCATTTCCATTTGTTCTTGTGTCTCTGTGCTCATTTCTATGTGCCTCTGTGGCCATTGTATCGCAGGTTTTGGGGGCTGCTCGGGCCCTTTTGGGAGTGCGCGGGCTTGACCGCGCTTTTCCATGGCCCCAGGTATTCTTTTGAGCGTGATCGCAGCAGCGCTGGTCATCGTACTTACGCCGCAAGACGTGCGCGTGTCGAACGCCGCCGAGTTCCGTCAAGCCGTGGCGAACGCGAAACCGGGACAACGGATTCTGGTCGCGCCCGGCGAGTATCGCGGGGGCTTCGGATTTTCTGGGCTGAACGGTACTTCGGAGCGCAAGATCGTCATCGCCGGTGCGGAACCGACCAACCGCCCGCGGTTCTCCGGAATCCAGTTCTCGCGCATTTCCCACGTCGAGATTCGTGACATCGTCATAGATGCGACGACCGGTAACGGCATCAACATTGACGATGGCGGAAGCATAGACCAGCCGTCGCACCACGTCTTGCTGGAAAACGTGTTCGTTCTCGAGACGCCAAAGGGCAACATTGACGGCATCAAGCTTTCGGGCGTGGGCGACTTCCAGGTCAAGGGTTGCACGATCGAGAGGTGGGGCGGATCGGGAATTGACATGGTCGGGTGCCACCGCGGCGTGATCGAGGGCTGCACGTTTCAAAACGGCGGCGACAACGGCGTGCAGGGCAAGGGCGGGACAAGCGACGTGGTCGTGCGCCGTTGTTTGTTTGAAAACGCCGGACAGCGCGCCGTCAACCTCGGCGGAAGCACCGGGATGCAGTTCTTCCGACCGGCATTGGCGAAGATGCCTGCGAACGCGAAGTACGAAGCGAAGAACCTCACCGTCGAAGGCTGCATCTTCATCGGCAGCGCGGCGCCGATCGCGTTTGTCGGCGTCAATGGCGCCGTCGTGCGCTTCAACACGATCTACATGCCCGAGCGTTGGGCGGTGCGCATCCTGCAAGAAACGGTCTCGCCCGAGTTCGTTCCAAGCCGCAACGGTGTGTTCACCGACAACATCGTGGTGTTTCGCTCGGACAAGTGGGCGAGCGGCGGCGTGAACGTCGGCCCGAACACCGCACCACAAACGTTCCGGTTCGAGCGCAACTGGTGGTACTGCACCGACCGCCCCGCAAACAGCACACCGCAACTCTCGACCAAAGAAACGAACGGCACCTACGGCACCGACCCGCAGTTCGTGGACGCCGCAAACGGCGATCTCCGCCTCAAACCCACGAGCCCAGCGCAAGGAGCGGGAGCAGGCGCTCTCAACTCCGCATTGGGCGGCTAGTCAATCTTGACGCCGTCGATCCAGGTGCCGAGGTCCTTGATGTCGTCCACTTTGTAGAGTCGCCAGCCATCCGAGGTTCGGCGGAACGTCTCGCGCTGGATCGCCCTTGCTTGCACCTTGTGTACCGTGCCGTCTGCGAGCCGCTGCATGCGTGTCGTGTCTTGCGTGATGTAAGCCCACGCTAGGTCGCCGTCCACCTCGATCGTGCCGATCTCGAATTTGAGCGAGACCCACTCGACGATTCGATCCAGGAACGTGCGCGTGCGCTCCTCCATGAACTTGAAGTCGTTTGTCCGACCGTCCGGCGTGAGGGTGTGGAAGTCGGCCGTGCGCAGCGTCATGACTGCCTTGAGGTCTCTGGCCCGGAACGCCGCTGTGTTCTGCGCGTACCAGTCCTCGATGCCCTTGCGCACGGGCTTGGACTTGTCGGCGACGATAGACCTGCTGCCTTTGTCCTTGACCTTGATTTGGGCAACGACCGGCGTAGCGACGAGCAGGGCGACTGCGAGCAGGACGACGACGCGCATGCCTATTCTTACCGAATCGCCGGTACGCGAGTTCCCTACTTCCAGCTCCCTTCCCCCTAGTTGTCCGTCGTCGCGTGTCCCCAAGAGTGACGAACAGAGATCGCCCAGATGCTTAGCGATAGTAAAACCTACTCCGCACGACGACGCCGTTTCGCGTGTCGATGGCCAAGTTCGGATCGAGCTCTTGCACTATCCACAGCATCGTACGCAGGGACACGAACGGTGCGGTGAGGCCGACAACACTTGAGCGAGCGCCCTCGACGCGGTAGCCGATGCCCTGTTCACTAAGGCACTTCGCCAGCGCGTCGAGCGACCGTTTGCCAAGGTGCGACTCGTCCGGCCCCTCAAGGCCGTAGTCCTGCACCGGGATCGGGCGGGTGATGATGTTATAAATGCCGCCGTCGATGCGGTACGTCATGGCAAACGCCGGCAGAACGCGACGGAGTGCCAAATCGATATCCGTTTCGTTGTCGCGCCGCCTGATTCGCAGTCTGTCCAAGTCTCTGCCCCAATGCACCTCGTAGCGATAGCCGGCATTTCCGTGGATCTCGGAGAGCATGCGCAGGAAGCCTTTCCGGCCGATGATACGGAACTCCCAGTGGTCGCCGTCGAGCACGAGCGTGCTGCCAAACTCGACGTCGTAATACGAGACCGGCCCGGTGAACGACTGCCCACCGACCGAATGCGCCATCACGACGCCTGCAACGACCACGGCAATACTCATAAGTCCTCACCCACACCTACTCCTACTCCTACTCCCTTCCCCCTAATTGTCCGCCGTCGTGTGCCCCAGCAAGTGTCGCACGGAGTACGCCTGGCCGCAGTGGTACGCGACGTGGAACACCCGGTACCGCAGGCACGCGCCCCAGGTCCAGTCGTCGCGCCAGGGCACCTTCGCATCAAGGTCCGTGACGTTGTCGAACACTGCATTCGCCGCCTCGTGTACCTTCTTGAGCTCCTCCAACACCTGTGCGACCGTCAGGTCCTTCGTGACCGGCGAGGCGAGCTGCTCGGGATAGTAGCCGAACGCCTTGTCGTTGAGCGAGCTCTCGACCCCGCCTTGCACGATGACCGCGTCCCAATAGGCGACGTGCCCGGCTAGCTCGCCGACGCTGAGTAGACCCGGGTGCGGCCGCTTCCAAAGGTCTTCGTCGCTCAAACCCTCGAACACGAGCGTGAACTCCCACGCCCCCTCGTCCCACGCCTTCACCAACGCCTCGATCTTCGGATTCATGGTCAGCTCCCAAGCTTGCTGCGCAGGTAGTCGCTGGTCAGGTGCTTGAGCACGTCCATCGGCTCGCACTTCTTGTCGCCGTCGCTAAAGTGGATCGGGCCGATGGCCTTGGCGACCTTGATCGCGGCGGCGTTGAGCTTCTTGTTGCGTTTGCCGATGCTCATGAGCGCGCCGCCCATGCCGACGCGCACCCAGTTCTCTTCCTTCGCGATGGTCTTGCCGATCTTGTCGATGCAGCCGAGGAAGAACTCGTCGGTCAGTCGCTTGTCTTTCGTGTCTTTGGCCAGTTCGTACACGAGTCCGTATCCGCAACTGCGGCGGACTTTGTCTTTGCTCGCCATCCAGTCCTTCGCAATCTCGAACGCGATCGGCGACTTGGGCAACACCGCGCCGCACGCGGTGAACGCATGGCTGAGCATTCCCGGGCCAACGCCGTCCACTTGCTCCTCCATCTGTTCGAGCGTAAGTTTTTTCGGATCGTCGATCAGCAGCCCAACGATCTTCGCGTCGTGGTTCTTCTCGTTCCAGAGCTTGAGCGCGAGGTCGTGGTCGCGCCCGATCTTCTTGGCGATCGCGCGGAGCTTGGTGAGCCCGATGCCGTAGCTGGCCAGCCCGCCGGTGCCGTCGCCCATCTTCTTCCAGTGCGCCTCGCCGCGCGCGTCGCGGCTCTCCTTGAGAATCTCGATGACCTCGGTCTTTGTCATGGGCGGATTGTACAGCGGCACGCTTTGGGAGTGCGCGGACGAATCCGCGCTTTTCATCGCCGAGGCTTGCCTCGGCGCGGGGGGGG
>JBBDXG010000032.1:0-2629 GCA_040902435.1 Fimbriimonadaceae bacterium | reverse complement strand
TGGCCGGGGCGCGCTCGGAGCAAGCTCCGAGCCGGATTCAGCGGCGGCAAGCCGCCGCACTCCAAGTCGCTACTCCTTCGCCGCGGCCGGCGCCGCAAGCGACTTGTCGTACATCCCGCTGCGGTCGAAGCAGCAGGGCCTTCTGTTGCCTTTGCTGAGTTTGTCTATCGCGACTTCCTTGCGCTTGGTGCGCGTCTCCTCCTTCTTCGCGCTGACGATCCAGAAGCACCAGTCGCGGCGGGCTTTCGCCGTGATCGCGTTCCAGGTCTCCATCGCCATCGGCGGGGCGGCGGCGAGCGCCTTCTTGAAGTCCGGCGGGACCGTGGGCTCGGGCTCCTTCGCCATCGGCGCGATCTCGAGCTCGACCGTGTCGCCGGGCTTTACCTTCGCCTTCTTGCCCAGCGCACTCTCGACCTTCATCCAGTGCCCCCCCTCCCCATCGGGGAACAACGTGGTCCAGAACGCGACGCCGCCGAACGTGCCCTCGACCGACACCATCGCCCGCGTCGGCAGCCTCTTGCTCGCCTCGGTCGGCAATCGCAGAAACGTCCACTCCCCCTTCTCCGCCGGGCGTTGGAGCTTGGCCTTGAACTTGACCCTAACAATTGCTTTTGGCATGCGCAGCCCTATTCTAGTGCATCACAGATAAGCTCGAGCCATGATCGCGATCGTGACCGGGCGGCCGGGATCGGGAAAGACGACCCTGGCGCCGCTGCTCTCCTCGGAGCTGGCATGGCCCCTCGTCAGCCGCGACAAGATCAAGGAGGCGATGCTGGAGACGCTCGGCATCGGAGTTCCGGTCCCCCTCCCCTTGCACGAAGTGGAGGGACTTGCCGCGTCTGGATCTGGGCACCCAGATCCAGACCCGCGCAAGGGGTTAGGGGTGGGGGTCTTCGTCCAGCAATCACACCCCCATCCCCTGCCCCTTCCCCCTCCCGGGGCGCAGGGGGAAGGGGTGAACGCGCGCGCCACCGACGCGTTCTTCGCGCAGGTCTCCCGCCTGGCCCACCAAGGGTCGAGCCTGGTGGCGGAGGCGGCGTTCCAGCACAAGGTCTGGGCGCCGCGGCTCGCACTGTTGGCGGAGGTGGCGGACGTCAGGGTCGTGGTGTGCGAGGTCCCGCCGGACATCGCCTGGTCGCGGCGGCAGGAGCGCGCGGGCCTCGACCCGCACTTCGCCGCCCGCCACCCCGACCCGCCCGGGCACCTCGGGGAGCGCGAGCCCTACGACCCGCCCTCGCTGCCCCTCCCCACCCTCCGCGTCTCGACTTTGGAAGGGTACGCGCCGGGGTTGGCGGAGATCGTCGCGTTCTTGGGGTGACTCGAGGGGGCCGACGCGCCTCGCCGCCAGCCCCGCTCTCTCCAAATGTCGCCCCTGCGCCAGGCGCAGTGAGAGGGCGGGTAGCCGACTCGGCCTACGTCGCCACTCATCCCCACCGCTGTCTTTGGGAACGGAGCCGGAAGGTTAGACTTGCGCGGCTCCGTGCTTCATCACATTCGCGATCTTGAATGTAACAACGTAACCACACTCAGCGCAAACCGCTTCGTAGTTCTCTGGCTTGACCGGTTCCGTCGGTCCGGTGTAACGCAGCTTCGACTCGTCGTAAATGCGCCCAGTCTCCCAATTGCTCGACTGACAGACCGGACATTTCATATCGCTCTCGCGAATGACGTTTCCAACCTGATCCTGTACTTTGCCCATATCCATGTCCTCAATTATGACATGGCGACGGCGAAGACGATGGCGACGCCCACGTTGAGCAATTTTGGGCTTCTTTTCTATCGCGATGCGCTCGACCGGAGAGCCCCACTGCAGTTCCTTCAGAACAAAAGTGGCACACGCCAGCGATCTGCGGGGCTTTGGTCACGTCATGGACTGGCATCATTCGAATGAGAGCGCTCCTTACGAAGGTTTCGCATGGCTTCAAGGAAGCCCGGAGCATGCTTGTCTAGAAGTGCATGCACACTCGCCCGGGCCAAGTCATATGCAGACTGTTCCATGTGCCAGTAAATCATCTGCGTTCCGAAACAGAACGAGCGCTTGTTGAAGTCGGGCCAGCGTCCCTCTCCTGATTTCCACTTGGCGGCCGCTTCCTCGCCGTCGCTTTCCAGAATCTGCTGGTGCCACCATTGCTCGATGCCAATGAGCCAATTGCTCTTTCGGAGGATCTTAACGACTTCAGGATCTTCGAACGAAAGTTCGTGATCTGCCGAGTGTGCAAACTTATTCCGTACCTGTCGAATAGTCGTGATTGCGTCGAAAGCGAGCGGGGTAATCAGCCCAAAACAATAACAAGCGAGAGTGCGTGATGAAAATCCGGATAGTGGGCCGTAATGTCGAAGCAGTTCGACCTGGCGTTTCCGTGGCACACGATACAAATCGAATCGCTCTTCAAGAATCTCTGTGAGTTTTAGATCGATTAAAGCAGCAGCCAGAATCGCGGCGGCGCGGTCTGACTCGCGCATCATACTGTGAAAACTCTGTAGAGGATTCTCAGATGGCTCTTGTTCGTTCGCAACTTTCTTTGGCTCATCGGACATGTAATCGCCTCTAGTCAACGAAAGGGCCACAACCGGCACCAGGGCAAGGGGAGAGCAAATCCCTGGGCGGTCGCGGCCTGAACTGAGTCTA
>JBBDXG010000031.1:0-63165 GCA_040902435.1 Fimbriimonadaceae bacterium | reverse complement strand
CCCCCCCCCCCCCCCCCCCCCCCCCCCCCCCCCCCCCCCCCCCCCCCCCACGCCCTAACCGCGAGAGTCGGGCCCTACCCGCCGACGCTCCACACGACGAAGTCCAGCCGTGCGTTCCAAGTGCGCGGCAGGTCAGAGGCGAACCTCCTCCACGTGAGGCGCGCGCGCATCTTCCTTGTGCCCGGTTCGATGAACCGTCCCAGGGCGCCCCCTGCCGTAACGACGACCGTCGAGTCCGCCACCGTGACCGCGCGGGCGTCCATGGCCTCGTAAGCGCCCGTGGCGAAGTTGAACAGCTCTATCCGTTGAGTGAGCCCTGCGACCGACGCCGCAGCCTCGAGCGTGAAGCTCAGGGACGTCGGCGAAGCCACCGGACTGACCGCTTCAGCGATCACCTGGATCGGCGCGTCCGCCCGCGAGATGTTGAAGGCGTTTTGGACCGTGAAGTAGGCGTCGTCGCTCGTGAGAACCTGCGCCAGCCCGCCGCCCAATACAGTGCCGAACTGGGCGACGATCGAGCTGGGGCCGACCTGCTGCGTATTGCTCGTCCGATAGACGATGCCGTCGTAGCCGACGCCCCAGACCTTGCCACCGGGCCGCGATGCCAGTCCGAAGAGCCAGTTCTGCTCGCCGCTCGGGCCCTGCATCTGAGTCCATGTCGTGCCGCCGTTGACCGTACGGTAGACCACGGGCTGGAACGACTCGGTCCTACCAGAGATCCACACTTCCGACGTGCTCACGATCGAGAGGGCGAACATGTGGACGTCGTCTCGGCCCAGGTCCTGGTACGTAAACGTCACGCCGCCGTCCACCGACTTGCCGACCAGGCCGTCCCATCCGACGACCCATCCGACGTCCGCGGTCGCGAACCGGATCTCGCTCACCCTCGCGCCCGTGAACCGCGCAGGCAGGACGTGCGACGTCCAGTTCACACCGCCGTCCACCGTGCGGAAGTAGAGCGAACCGATCGAAGCGATCCATCCTCGCTGAGTGCCGACAAAGTCAACCGAGTAGAAGTAGGTGTTCTGCTCCATGGCCAGCGTCCAGGTCAGGCCACCGTCAGTCGTGTGGTACACGGAGCGGAAGTGACCGATGTCCTGGTCCAGACCGACGACCCAGCCTTCGAGCGCGGTCAGGAACTTCACGTCCTCGATCCAAAACGCGCCCGGCAGGTTGGGGAACCCGATGTTCTGCCAAGTCCCACCGCCGTCGAGGGTCTTGAAGACCGTCCCTCCCGGCCCAGCGACGACGACAGTGTTCGCGTTGACGACCGAAACGGCCCGAAGGCTCTCGTCTCGACCGAAAATCTGGCCCGTCACCTCGACCTTCTGCAGGTCCCAGTACTCGCCGCCGTCGAACGTGCGAAGGATGTACCCGTTGTGGCCCGCGATGTAGCCGACGAGGTCGCTGGCCATCTCGATCTGGAACCACTGCGTGCCGAACCCGGTGGTCGCTTGCGACCACGTCATGCCGCCGTCGTCGGTCCGTAGCATCAGCCCGCCTTGTCCGACCACCCATCCGTTCTGGGCGTTGCTGAAACCGATGTTCCAACTTACAGGAAGGTCGCCGAGACCGTCGTAAACCTGGGTCCACGTCAAGCCGCCGTTCGCGCTGCGCCAGACGTCGCCCTTGAGAGAAACGCCGAACACCGTTGTCGGGCTGACCTTGACCAGTTCGATCAGGCCGGTGTCAATGCCCGAAGCGTACAGGCTCCAGGTCTCGCCGGCGTTCGTGCTGCGATAGATCGAGGTGTCTCCGCAGGCGAGCACCACGTTCGCGTCCAGCCACAATGCGTCGTTGATGAACCCTTCAAACTTGTTCACCCATGTCACACCGCCGTCAGAAGTCTTGAAGACGCCTCCCTTGTTGGTCCCGATGTGGTAGCCGCAGACGAGCCCGGTGGTGGAGTCCTTGAAGTCCATCCCATGAACGATCGGGGCGACTGGATAGGCCGACTGCGTCTGCCACGAGTCGCCGCCGTCGGTCGTGCGGCACATGACGCCGTTGCCGCCGACGAACCCAGTCGTCGCGCTCACGAACTTCATCTCCCGCCACGAGCCGGCGGGCAGGTCGAAGCGCGACCACGTCGCACCACCGTTCGTCGTGCGGAAGTTCTCGGACGTGCTCTCCGTGTTCCCGAAGATGAACCCGCTTTGGCTGTCTACAAAGTAGATGTCGTTGAACGGCACGGTGGGGAGACTGAGGTTTCTCGCCGTCCACGTCGCGCCGCCGTCGAAAGTCTCAAGGACCGTGTTGGCCTCGCCGACGACAAAGCCGTGGGTCGGGCTCGTGAACGCGACACCGCTCAGGTGCCTCGGAGTGGGGATCGCGCTCTGCTTCACCCATGTCTGGGCGACAGCGGCGGCTGAAACGAGCACCAGCCCTGAAAGGGCAAGGGCCCTCGATCCGAGCGGGACCGATCGCAATGCTTGCAGAAAGGAGAGTGATGTCATAGCAACCTCTATGGCAAGGAGTGTACGGCTGAGTCCCGTAGTACGCCTGTCGTGCCTTTCGTGGACACGAAAGGGCGGGTCGGCCAGCTCCGGGAGGCAAGCAGAGTGACGCCCCCGCCGGCGAACCGACGGAGGCGATGGTGTCCTTTTCCCTCTCCTAGTAGAGCGTGAGTGTCAGCGCGTGTTCGCAACACGGAACGAGAGGTCGTTCGTGAGGCGGACTCCGAACTTCGAACCCGAGTCGAGCACGACGTTGCGCGCCTTCGACGGATCCTTCTGGATCTCTCCAAAGAGGAAGCCAAGGGCGCCGCCGATCAGCGAGTTGGTGATGATGTTGCCGTCCGTGAGGATCGCGACGAGCGCGCCTGCGCCCGCGCCGTATCCGACGTACTTGAGGTTGTTGTCCTTCGCGCCGTCCTTGGCGACGAGCCGGCCGTCCTCGTTCGTGACGCTGTCCTTGTCCAGTCCGATCAACGATCCATAGATGTTGTAGACCTGCCCGTCCGGGGTTCTGATCCGGTCGAACTTCAGGCCGAGCACGCCAGGCGTGTCGCCGGACTTCTCTCGGACGACGTCCACGGAGCCCTCGAGGACCGTGCCCTTCGGCAGCCCCTCATAGCTGGACTGTCCGCCCGTGTCGAGGTTCGCGGTGAACCTGTCGCCGACGGAAGCCGTGTTGGAGGTCAGTCGCTGCACGAGCACGAACGGGATGACCGTTCCGGCCGCCATGCGCCATGACGAGTACTCTCCACTGTTGTCGGTGCCGCCGTTGGCGCCGCCGGGATAGGTCTCCGGGAACTGGCGGACGATGCCTTCGCTCAGCATGTCGGCCATGGCGAGGATCTGGGTCTGGACCTCGTCGTACGTCCTCACGCTCTTGAAGTAGTCGCCGTTGATCTCGGCTTCAGCCTCTGCGAACGTCAGGTCGAGGTGCTCGCGCATCATGTCGCGCAGGTGGGTGCGGTTCCAGTTGTTTGGGTTCGCGTTGTAGAGGAAGTCTGCGATCTGGTCTGCGTTCTGGTGCGCGTCGCGCTTCTTGTCTGCGACCCGGCTTGCGTTCCCCTGCTTGGCCGACGTGACGACGTCCGAAGCGAGGGAGATGTGCTCTTTGAGCAGAGCCGTGAGCTTGTTGCCCGCGGACTCGCCATAGACGGGCTTGATCGCATCGCCGATGTCGGTCTGGTTCTGCATGAGTCGCGCAGTCGTTGCGTCCCTGTTCCGCATGTCGCCCACGTTGCTGAGGATGAACATGCGAGTCCACGACACGTGCTCCTCCCAGAGCGAGCGCATGTCAGTGTAGAGCTCGAACTGTTTGGCGGTGACGCCGTACATCGGTGCGAACTCGGCCATGCGCTGGCCCTGGTAGACCGGCGTGGACGTCTGATAGCCGTTTGTCGGCACATAGGTCGTTGGGGTGAGGCGGGGCGGGCTGGAGGCCGCGCTCGTGATCGCGACGGTGCGCGAGGTTTCGAGCCACTCGACCTGCGCGCCGAGCGTCTCGCTCAGGAACCGCAGCGGGACCATGACGCGGCCCGATCTCATCGTGGCCGGAGCGTCCAGGAAAACGAGCTGCCCGTTCACGGTCGCAGATGTCGCGCCCACGGGAAGCAAAATCGTATCGGTGCCGCGCTGCGCGGTGACGGTGCGGGTGTGCTCGTTCCACGAGACGCTCGCGTCCATGTGCTCGAACACGCCGCGCACGGGGACCATGACCCGGCCGTTCACCATGACGGGCTGCACGTCGGGGAAGTCAACGAGGACCCTGTCCACCGTCGTTCGAATCGGCTGGGCGGCAGCCGTGCAGGCGAAGGCGAGCACGACAGCAGCGAAGAAAGCCCTGTGCCTCGCGGGGCGTGTCTCCCTCTTACGGTTGAGGATAAAAGTGTTCATTGACTCGAAGGGTACTGTGGCAAAGTTCCGTGTGCAAGCCTTGGTTTCGAACGTCAGTCAGTCGAAGGACACGAGTCCACAGACGACCAGGCAAAAGTTCGGCCCCCGCCGGCGAACCGACGGAGGCGATGGTGTCCTTATCCCTCTCCTAGTAGAGCGTTAGTGTCAGCGCGTGTTCGCAACACGGAACGAGAAGTCGTTCGTGAGGCGGACGCCGAACTTGGTGTTCGCGTCCAGCACGACGTTGCGCGCCTTCGACGGGTCCTTCTGGATCTCACCGAAGAGGAAGCCAAGTGCGCCGCCAATCAGCGAGTTCGTGAGGATGTTGCCGTCCGTCAGGATCGCGACGAGCGCGCCTGCGCCTGCGCCGTATCCGACGTACTTGAGGTTGTTGTCCTTCGCGCCGTCCTTCGCGACTAGCCGGCCGTTCTCGTCCATGACGCTGTTCGCGTCCAGTCCGATCAACGATCCGTAGATCGGGTAGGTGGTGCCGTCCGGCAACCGGACCCGATCGAACTTGAGTCCTAGGACTCCCGGCGTGTCGCCGGTCTTGGCGCGCACGACGTCCACATGACCTTCCAAGATCGAGCCCGTGGGCAGACCCTGGTAGTTCGAGGAGCCGTTCGTGTCGAGGCTGGCCGTGAACCGGTCGCCCTGCGACGAGTCGTTCGACGTAAGTCTCTGGTTGAGCTTGAACGGTACGACGGTGTTAGAGTTGATCATCATCGTCGTGTAGCCGTACTCGTAGGGCGGCGTCGAACCGGCGTTCGTGATCTCGACCGTCCGCGTGGCGGAGAGCCATTCGACCTGCGCGCCGAGCGTTTCGCTCAGGAAGCGGAGCGGGACCAGCACGCGGCCCGATCGCATCGTGGCGGGCGTGTCGAGGTTGACCGTGCGACCGTTCACGGTCGCGGTGTAAGAGTTGACAGGAAGACTGATCGTGTCCGTGCCGCGCGTGGCGTTCACGGTCTGGTTGTAGGAGTCCCATGTCACCGTGGCGTTCATGTGCTCGAAGACGCCGCGAACCGGGACCATCACCCGGCCGTTGACCATGATCGGCTGCACATCTGGGAAGTTGACGAGGTACCCGTCTACGGTCGTACGGATATCCTGGGCGCCAGCGGCGCCAGCGACTGATATGGCTAGGAGAGCCAGCACGCCGCGCAGACCGATCGCTGCCTTCGTGCTCCTCCCGGATTGTGTTCTTGGTTTCATCAGACCCAAGGATACGGCTAGAATCGCCCGATCACAAGCCTGCCCTTTAGCTGTCATCTTTCTCACGGACACAAAACAAGGGACTTGTACGCGCTCGGCGGGGAGCATATCATTGATCCACTATGTTATGGACGATCATCTTGATTCTCGTGGTCATGTGGCTCCTCGGCATGCTGACAGCGAACACCATGGGCGGGCTGCTCCACATCCTGCTCGTCGTGGCAGTCATCGTTCTGATAGTGAACCTGCTTCGCGGGCGTAGCGTTGCTTAGGGCGCGGGGGGCGACTACCGGGCGACGCCTCGCGACCAATGCGGCCGCGGGACCGTCCTGATGGTGGACGATGGAACCGGAGCTGAACGGGGAACGCGTTGACACCGTCAAGGAGCGCGCACTCGCGATCTTCTATGGCGTAGGCGCGGTCGTGCTCTGCCTGTTCGCCGCGTACCTGCTCGTCCATCTGTGGCCCGTCGCGCTGCTGCTCCTGATCTCGCTGATCTTCGTCGCCGCGCTGGAACCGATCGTCCGGCGGATCCAGAACCGGTACAACCGCAAGACCGCCACGACGATCGTCGTCGTGGTGCTCCTGCTGGGGATCCTTTCGCTGGTCGCCGTCACGATCCCGCCGGTCGTCTCGCAGCTCAACACGCTCGCGGGCGACTTCGACACCATATACAGGCAGATCCAGGCGGAGGTCGGCAAGAGCTCCCCCGAGATGGCGGGCATGCTCGACAAGCTGAAGGTCGCGGCGCTGCCCTCGCAGACCGAGCCCCACGCCGTACGGGAGGTCGTGCTCTCCGCGTTCACGCTCGTCACCGGGTTCGTGACCGTGCTCATGCTCACGGCGTACCTTGTCGTCGAAGGGCCGACGGTCGCGACCGCGATGGTCAGCATCGTCCCGCGCAAGAACAGGCTGGAGGTCCGGAAGATGTTCGGCGAGTTCGGCGAACAGGGGGGCGCGTACCTGCGCGGCCAGCTCATCACGTCGCTGTGCGCGGGCCTGTTCATGTACGGGCTCCTCTCGCTGTTCGGCGTGCCAAACGCCCTCGCTCTCGCGTGGATCATGGCCATCTTCGACGCCATACCGATCGTCGGCGCGATCCTGGGCAGCATCCCTGCGGTCGTCAGCGCGTACTCGGTGGGCAACGAAAAGGCCCTGTGGGTCCTGATCGCGCTCGTGGCCTACCACAACTTCGACAACTACTGGCTCATCCCGCGCGTCTACGGCAGGGCCCTGAAGCTCTCGCCGCTGACCGTGCTGCTGGCGATCATGGTCGGCGTTACCCTGATGGGCATGGTCGGGGCGTTCATTGCGCTCCCGTTCGCGGCAGTGATCCCGATCTTCTTGCGCCACTTCAACAACTGGCGCAACCCGGACTTGGAACAGCCGGACCTGCCCGGAGAAGTCGGATGAGAGCTCAGCTCGCGTCCCTGTTGGCCCGGAACTGCGAGCCGGAGTCCTGATAGGCCCCGGTGTTCGGGGAGAACAGCGGCTCTGCCGCGCAGTCCTCCTTTCCGGACTCGAGCGCATCGTTGCGCTTGCGGACGTACATCTGGTTGTCGGCCGCCTCGAGCAGAAGCTGGAACGTGAGCGGCTCGGAATTGCCCGCGACGAGCCCGAAGGAGACGGTCGTCTCGCAGCCCAGCGCCCGCATGTGGCTCGCAAACGACTTGCCGGCGCGCTCCATCCTCTCTCTGGCGCACCCTTCGGGCACACCGTCGAAGAACACGCCGAACTCGTCGCCACCCATCCTGCCGACGAACCCATCATGGAGTCCGACGTTCTGGAGCGTCTTGGCCAGCGTGCGGAGAGCGCGGTCGCCAAACGCGTGCCCGCGGCGGTCGTTGACCTCTTTGAACCGGTTGCAGTCAACGAGTGCGAATGCCAGATCGCGGTTCGTGTACCGCGCGTTCCTGATCGCGTTCTCGACCCTCGACCTGAGCTCTGTGCGGTTGAGCACTCCCGTCAGCGGATCGCGGGTCGCCAGGTGGCTCGCGTCGGAGAGGCGCTTCTCGATGTGGGCGATGACGAGCGCGACCACCGTGAACGAGAGGAACCGCGCGACGTCGTTCTGCAAGAGCATGTTGCGGTCGGTGCCGACCGCCGCGGCGTCCACCTGTCCCATCAAGACCGAGACGACGAGCGCGCCGAGCAGCCCCATGACCGGCCCTGCGATGCGGATGCCGAGCCAGATTGGCAGGATGTAGAGGAAGCGGATCCCGGTCAGGTATCCGGGGCTCGCGTCGAACCACGCGATCAGCCCGAGGAGCGCGATCGCACCCGTCGCCTGCACCCATCGCGAGCGGAGCGCGGCGCGGAAGAACCCATAGACGGGGCGAGTGCGGCGCCTCTTGAGACCCGCGCCGAGGTTTATGGAAGGGTTCGTCAGGTGCATTGCGATTCCTCTCTAAGTCTGTCAACCCTGAACGCCTCAGGGGGCTCACAATGACAATGGTGGCGCGACTGCACTCCGTTCGCAAGTCTGACTTTCGCCGTCCGTACTTATATGGACAGGACAAATGCGACGCGGCGAGGCGGATTTGCACGAGACCGCACCGCCTCACAGCGGGCCGAAAACAAATAGGGCCACAACCGGCACCAGGGCAAGGGGAGAACAAATCCCTGGGCGGTCGCGGCCAGGTACCAGCATTCCACGGACGTTCAGAACTGCGACGCGTCGGCGCGGACGTGTGTGCGTGGCGCGTGTGGCGCAAATGTGAGAAGACGGTGCGCCATCGCCGGAACAGCAGTGCGGCGTGTCGCCAGACCCGGTACAAACTTCGCTTCCACGGCTTAAGTTTATCGCAAGCGCACCGCTGTTCGGCAAGTCCCTGCTCCTTCCGAACCTGAGTTCGTCGTGACGAACAACAGTGGCACACAAGGCAGATGGCCAGAGCGTTGCGCCGGCCACCCGTCCGGTCTGGGCCACCGACAAGGACCTCAACATCCACATCCTTACCAACGGCGAAATGCCGACGTCTCACTGCGGAGTGGTGTGGGAGACGGGCAAGACGGTCTACGAGATATTCAAGTCCAAAGACCCCAAGCATCCGCCCGTGAGGGCGCACTTGGACGCGCTCAAGGGCAAGGAGACCACCGTGAGGCTCGAAGGCGAGTTCAGCAAGATGATCCTCAAGGCGATGCCGGTCCAGGACGAGTCGCACGAGGTCATGGGCTGCATCGGCATCATGAACTACGTCGGCGACTAGCAAGCGATGCGGCCAAAGTAGCCGGTTTCGAGGCTAGCTGGTTCAATTGAAGCTAGGAAGTGCCAGAAGCCCTGCAAGATTACGCGGGGGAGAGCCCGGCCCGTCTAACAAGTCCATGCAACCTCAAGAGGACCTGAAACGAGCCTTCGCCAAACTCGCCCGCGCACTGCTCGCAATGGATTCGCAGGCGCACACCACCCGGACACACCCTAGCCTGCAGGCCGTGCTGAGCCCGGCGGTCGGCGTGTTTACAGGCACGATCGTCAACGTGACCAAGCGCATCGCGGGGCACGACGGCCAGAAGCCAGGAGACGATGAGATTTATCCGAAGGGGAACACCATCTACACCATGACCGTCAAGGTCGACGAGGTGTTGAAGGGGAAACCCGGCAAGACCGTCGTCCTCGACGGAGAATCCCCCGATGGGAACGGCCGTTGGCAGGAATGGATGGATCAACGCACAAAGTTCCTATGGATCACGGGCCCCGGCGATTACGACGAGTGGTCCACGGTCGCTGGGCTTACGAACCCTGCCAATCCGATGAGAGTCCCGCTCCGGTGGACCTGACTTCGTCTCGATCCGGCCACACCGTCCGAGACGGCGCTGGTCGGCATGCTCGCGCTTCCCGTCTTTTCAATGGATCTGACGGTCTTGCGCACCCCCAACGAGGTGCTCGAGCGCGCGAAGGAGTTCCTCAAGTCAACCCCAATGGCACCGACGCTCTATCAGATGGTCATGCCGGGCACGTTCGCACACGAAGCCGGGTTTGCGTCCGCCCTCGCGGACTTCATCATCGTGCCCGTCGTGCCCGAGCTTGAGAACGTCGCGCGGCGCATGATCGAGCGGCCGGAGAGCCTTGTTCCACCCATCGAAATTCCGCCGATGACTTCTACCGAACGGCGCAAGAACCTAGCCATCAATCACGCCTTCGACGTCGCGATGTTTCGCAAGGAGGGGATCGGGGCGCTGGGCCACTTCAAATCCACGCAAAACATTGCGCTACTGGAGTCGCAGTTTGCGGACACGGCGGTCTGGGGTTACACACGCCACGGTGACCACGGAGACGAGTCGGGATACGAGTACATCGTCCGACGCGTCGCCTACGAGGTGTTGACGGCGTGGGGCGTCAACGTCGATAAGCCGGTCATCGAGGCGCCGAAGCCTGGCCCGTAATCACGCATTGGCACCGCTCAGAATGCGAACCTAGCCAAGACTCGAATCAGCTTTTGTCAGGTTCCTTACCGTTGCGTGCAGCTCCGCTCGAGTTCGCGTTGTGGGAGTCCTGCATGGCATCGTCCGAGTCCTTGCGAATGTCGCGATTGACGACTGGCTCCGTCAGCTGAACAAACAAGGCCACGAACGGCACCAGGGCAAGGGGAGCAAATCCCTGGGCGGTCGCGGCCTGCGGCCAGGTTAGCACAGGTGGCGGCCGCAGTCTCCCAGGAAACCGCCAGGGAACCCCAAGAAACCCCCACAGTTTCCCGAGAAACCTTGGCACTTTCTCGGGAAACCGGGGCGGATTCCCAGGTTCAAATGAACCTTTCCCAGGAATCCGGGCTCCGACCCGAGAAACCTCCAAGGTTTCCCGGGAAACCCCCGCCCTGGCAGGCTCAAATCCAGCCCGGCCAGGTTCAACGGCCCCACCCCCAACCCCCTTTGCGCGGGTCAAGCTCTCCACTGGAGACCTTGACGCGGCAAATCCGCGACACGGACCACTCGCGGAGAGGGGGCTCCGGAGGCGCCCCTCCAGAACGATCGAGGACGGCCAAACCGTCGTACACATATCAACAGCGGCCCGGCCGCAAGCGGCAGGGCCAGGAGAAAAAATCGAGATGCCCGCCTACTACCCCGCCGGCGACCACGAGTTCCTGGCGTTCGTTGACGTCATCATCGCGAACATCGGCGACGTGATGACCGCGCTCGCCCTGCCCGCGACGTTCGACGACGACATCGTCGCAAAGCGCGCGACCTATGCGACGGACCTCACGACGCACGTCGCCTCGCAGACGCAGGCGGTCGCGGACCGCACCGCGAAGGACGGGAGCAAGGACGCGCTGATCGCCGCCGTCACTCTCGCCGTCAACCAGTTGCGCCCCAACCCGCTGTTCGTCGGCGACATCGTCGCGTCGCTCGGGCTCCAGGAGTACGACACGACGCCGACGGCGATCGTGCCAGGCGAAGAAGTGCCGACGGTCATCGTTGACACCTCCGCGCCGCAGCACCACCAGCTCAAGTTCTTGATGTTGACAGCTGGCGGCGGGCTCGTGAAGGCGAAGCCCTCGTGGGCGCGCGCGACCCGGATCATTTACGCGATCGTCGCCTCTGGCGCGCCCTGCCCGCCGATCGAGGAGATGGACTTCCTGGTGAGCGACTCCAACTCGCCCTACGACTGGGACATCCCGGGGACCGAGGTCGGCAAGGACATCTGGTACCGCGCCGCGTTCGAGACCCCGCGCGGCGAGCTCGGCAACTGGAGCGACCCGGCGAAGGGGACCGTGACGGGGTAGGCGTGTTCCGGCGCTGCTCGTTACACGGGGCGCTGGGTTGTGCTGTGCGGAGAGTCGGGAACCAGGCGCCCTGCGCCATGTCCCTAGTTTCACGGACGTGAAGAGAAGGACTTGCACGTCTGGTCCGGAAGGGTCACACAATCCGTCGTGGCGGGAGTTTCCGATTGCGGGAGCGCAGCAACGACGCGATGCCCCGGGCAGCGCACCCGCCCAGTAGCGTGAACTGACAGTGCCTCATGCGGACCCTCGCCCAGACAACAGTACGCTAAGTGTACTCACGATCATTTTTTTGGTGATCATCGTCGCCGCGCTCGTGCTCTACTTCGTATGGCAGCCGCCCTAGCGCCGGACCGAGGTCACAGTGCCGCGTCGCGGGCCACTCGTTGGCTGGGGGGTTTCTCTTAGACTTTGCTCAGCACGCCGACGCAGCCGATGCACTTTTCTTCTTCGTCGAAGAGCGGGACCGTGCGCAGGTGCATTCCTTTGAACTCTCCATTGAGCGCGACGGACGTCTCTTCTTCGTTCAGGGCCCGAAGGTGCGCGCCGAGCGGCGCGGCATCTTGGGCGAGCCTTCGGAGACGTCGAACGTGTTCTTCCCCGCGGGTTCTTCGACCCCTCCGAGCGAACTGCTAGAGGCGGCGTAACCCGGAACTCCCTTTCGCCCGTCCGGTGACTGACCGACGTGTTCCCCTATCGCTTCGCGCCGGGGGAACTGTCTTTTTGTCCGGCGGGCCGAGCCGGAGACGACACGCGCGCTCGCCGGGAATTGGTATAATTACCGTTGCAACCAGGTGTATGGAGCACCGGAGGCTGAGACGTTGAGCACGACAGAACTGTCACCGCGCGAGTCCGAGATCGTCGAGCTGGCGATCCAGGGCCTCACCAACGACGCAATCGCCCTCAAGCTCGATCTGGCGGTCGGGACCGTCAACACGTACTGGCTGCGGATCCGCCTGAAGGTCGGGGGTCTGGGGCGCACCGACTCCGTCGCCAGGGTCATCAAGGAACGTGCAGAGCGGGCCCTCGCAGAATCCAACTTGGACCGAGACAGCATGGCTGCGCTGATCGTGGACAGGGACCTCTCGCTCGTGGAAGTGCGCGCCTCGCTCGCCCTTCTCCAGCTTGCCCTGGACCAGATCAAGTCCGCGGTCTGGGCCACCGACAAGGACCTCAACATCCACATCCTTACCAACGGCGAAATGCCGACGTCTCACTGCGGAGTGGTGTGGGAGACGGGCAAGACGGTCTACGAGATATTCAAGTCCAAAGACCCCAAGCATCCGCCCGTGAGGGCGCACTTGGACGCGCTCAAGGGCAAGGAGACCACCGTGAGGCTCGAAGGCGAGTTCAGCAAGATGATCCTCAAGGCGATGCCGGTCCAGGACGAGTCGCACGAGATCATGGGCTGCATCGGCATCATGAACTACGTCGGGGAATAGGGCCGCCGCTCAGTTGCGCCGGCCGCGGTAGTACCAGCCGCCTCCACCGAGGAGGAGGACGATCAGGACGATGATTAGAATTGTTGTCATTTCGTTTTCCTTGGCGCGGGCTGTGTCCGCACCTACACTGTTCTACAGCCGGCGAAAACCAGCCCGTGAGCTGTTCGCCATCTGGCGTTGATCCGGGTCCTGTGCGGAGGACGGAGTGAGCCGCCCACCGCACAGACGGAGAGTTCGTTAAGTCGTCGTCGAGCCGCCGGTGGTTCCGCCGGTGGTACCGGTGGTCCCTTGCTGGCCCTGTTCGCCCTGGGTGCCCTGGACGCCCTGTGTGCCCTGTGCGCCCTGGACGCCTGCGGGGCCTGCCGGGCCCTGAGTGGTCGGGGTGACGATGATGTCCGTGTCGTTGCGCGACGGCGACCACAACGCGAAGTAGAGGACCATCGCAGCGACTGCGATTCCTAGCAGGACGAGCACGACGGCCGTGAGCGACCTGGAGTCTGCACGATCTTCTGAGTAAGACATTTGGTTTTTCCTTTGAGGGGTATTGGTACTTGGGAGTTGATCAGTCCAAAATGGGCGCGTTGCGCATTGTCGGTAGTTTGCTCCCAGTACAAAGCCATTCTGGCGGGGGCACCGCGCCCTCGCAAGTCAGCCCTTTCCCGTCCGTGGGTTGGCTGACAGCAATCTTCCGCGTTGCAGACGGCAGAATGGGCACTACAAGTAGAGCGCCTCTGCAGCTTGGCAAGCGTCGGCGCAGTCGCTGCACGATTCGGCGCAGCGGACGCAGGGCTCCATGCTGGGGGACTTGTCGCACTCTTCTGCGCATGCTTCGCACGCAGCGATGCACTTGGCGGCCTTGGAGCGGTCGCTGTTCTTGAGGTTGACGGCGTGCTGCTCACAAATCGCGGCGGCCTCGTCGCACAGCCTTGCGCAGGTCTCCATGCCGCCCTTGGTCTCGCAGGCGCTCGCGCACTCCTTGCAGACTTCGACGCACAGGGTGCAGGCGCGGATGGCTTCGGTGGTTTCGTTGGTTATAGTCATGGCGGTAGCTCATTTTTTCGGCGCGTCTGGCGCCGACGTGCCCGACATGATGCTTCGTGACCGGCGAACGCGCAAGGCCCGACTTGCGCGTCCCCCATTCCGCTGACACCCGATCGGGGGACGTATCCGGCAGGGCCCGAGCCTGTGCCTTAAACCACTCTTATAAGTCCGGCCCACCAAGGGTGTGCAGGGGCCTTCACCGTTGGTTTGGCCGTTTTTTCTTGGTAAAGTTTTGTATGACAGTCCGTTTTTAGGCAAGTGGAGGTTGAGTCGTTGAGTACTGGTGAGCTATCGCCGCGCGAGTCCGAGATCGCAGACCTTGCGATCCGAGGGCTGACGAACGACGCCATTGCCCTGCAGCTCGATCTGAGCGTGGGGACGGTCAACACGTACTGGTTGCGCATCCGCCCGTGAAGGCGCACTTGGGCGCGCTCAAGGGCAAGGAGACCACCGTGAGGCTCAAAGGCGAGTTCAGCAAGATGATCCTCAAGGCGCTGCCGGTCCAGGACGAGGGGGAAGAGATCATGGGCTGCATCGGCATCATGAACTACGTCGGGGAGTAAGGATCGCCCCCCCCAAACAATGTTCCCTTAAGCGCCAAATGCTTACTCTGTCAGTGCATTTATTGACAGGTAAGGGCCGACTTGTCCCTAGGCCCATTTCAGGGCGACAATGTACACGTAGCAAGTGGCCGCTTGATCCCGTGGAGTAGAACCCTCCGGTGCGGCTCTTGCGGCTAGGAGAAGGCACAATGAGTACAAAGGACCTGTCGCTGCGTGAGTCCGAGATCGTCGAGCAGGCGATCAATGGGCTGACGAACGAAGGAATCGCGCACAAGCTTGAGCTGAGCGTGGGGACCGTGAACACGTATTGGCTCCGCATCCGCATGAAGGTCGGCGGCCTCGGAAGGACCGACACCGTCGCCAAGGTGATCCAGGACCGTGCGGAAAGGGCGCTGCGAGAGGCCAACGTCGACCGAGTCGGACTTGCAGGCCAAATCGCTGCCAGAAAAACCTCGATACTGGAGGTGAGAGCTTCGCTCGCTGTCCTCGAGCTTGCGATGGAACAGATCAAGTCCGCCGTCTGGGCCACCGACAAAAGGCTGACGCTCTCGATTTTCGCGAACGGCGCTCTGCCAGTGAGCCACTTTGGCGTCGTCTGGGGGGTCGGTAAGTCCATCTACGAGATATTCAAGTCGACCGACGCCGTGCACCCGCCGATCGCCGCACACTTGGCCGCGCTGAAGGGAGAAGAGACGACCGTGAGACTGAAGAAGGAGTACAGCAACATGATCCTGAAGGCGCTGCCCCTGCGCGACGAGGCGAACGACATCATGGGCACGATCGGCATCATGAACTACGTAGGCGACTAGCCCCCGCGAAAGGGCACCCTCTTGACGAACGCCCGACTTTGACCATGAAAGACCGAAAGCCAGACATCAAGGACATCGAATCGTACGCGCAAGACATCGTTGACACGGTGCGCGAGCCCCTCCTCATGCTCGACACCACCTTGCGCGTGCGGAGCGCGAACCGCGCGTTCTACCAGACGTTCAGGGTGTCTCAGGAAGAGACGGTCAACCGCCTCATCTACGAGCTGGGAAACGGCCAATGGGACATTCCCGACCTGCGCAGGCTGCTCGAGGACGTCGTGCCCAAGAGCTCCGTGTTCAACGACTTCGAGCTTGTGCACAGTTTCCCCGCGATCGGGCGGCGCGTCATGGTGCTGAACGCGCGCAAGCTCAAGGCAGGCAACCACGGTGAGCTGCTCGTGCTGGCCATGGAGGACGTGACGGAGCGCCGCCGCGCAGAAGCCGAGGTGGCCAAGGCCGCGGCAGAGCTCAAGGACATCGAGGCGTTCTCACAGAACATCGTGGACACGGTGCGCGAGCCGCTGCTCATGCTCGACACGACCCTGCGCGTGCACTCGGCCAACCGCGCGTTCTACCAGACGTTCCACGTCTCGCTCGAAGAGACGGAGAACCGCCTGATCTACGAGCTGGGGAACGGCCAGTGGGACATACCGGCGCTGCGCACGTTGCTCGAAGACATCGTTCCCACGAACTCCGTGTTCAACGATTTTGAGCTTGAGCATACGTTCCCTGCCATCGGTCGCCGTGTGATGTTGCTCAACGCACGAAAGCTCAAGGCGGGCAACCACGGCGAGCTGATCGTGCTGGCGATGGAGGACGTGACCGAGCGGCGCAGAGCCGAGGAAGAGGTCGCCCAGGCCAAGGAGGCGGCCGAGGCCGCCAACCGGACAAAGAGCCTGTTCCTTGCAAACATGAGCCACGAACTGCGAACGCCTCTCAATGCGATCCTGGGGTACTCAGAGATGCTTCAAGAGGAAGCCACTGACCAAGGGATCGAGGGGTTCCTTCCCGACCTCCAACGGATCCACGGTGCAGGCGACCACTTGTTGTCGTTAATCAACGACATACTCGACCTCTCGAAAATTGAGGCCGGCAAGATGGGGCTGTACCTGGAAACGTTTGCCCTGACCGCTTTGATCGAGGACGTGGTCGAAACCATCCGTCCACTAGTCGAGGCGAACGACAACACGTTGCGCGTGCAATGCCCGACGGACATCGGCGCCATGCACGCCGACATGCCTAAGGTTCGGCAGAGCCTTTACAACCTACTTTCGAATGCGGCAAAGTTCACAAGTCAAGGCGCAATTTCGCTGGAAGTCTCCCGTGAAACGATGGAGGATCGCGACTGGATATGGTTCCGCGTTGCGGACACGGGCATCGGCATGACTGCCGAGCAGCTCGTGCGGCTGTTCCAGACGTTCAGCCAAGCGGACACGTCCACGACGCGAAAGTTCGGCGGCTCAGGTTTGGGCCTGGCGCTGACGCGCCGGTTCTGTCAGTTGATGGGCGGGGATGTGACGGTCAACAGCGTTCCTGGCGAGAGCAGCACGTTCACCATAAAGATTCCGGCGGTAGTCAGCGATCCTGAACACGTTGAGAGCGAGGAACCTGTTCCCGCCGTAGAGCAGCGCGCAGCAGTACAAAGAGTGCGGGGCCAGCACTTAGCAGGGCCGAACATAGGCAACACGGTGTTGGTCATAGACGATGACGCGACTCAGCGCGACCTGATGCGTCGGTTTCTCACAAGCGAAGGGTTCATCGTTCAGACCGCGAGCGACGGCGAGGAGGGACTGCGGCTGGCGCGGCGGCTGCGCCCGGTCGCAATCACGTTGGACGTGATGATGCCGGGCATGGACGGTTGGTCTGCGCTCTCTATCCTCAAGGCTGACCCTGCGGTGAGCAACATCCCGGTCATCATGCTGACCATGATGGACGACATGTCGCGCGGCTATGCTCTAGGCGCCGCGAGCTACCTCACCAAGCCGATCAACCGCACGAGACTGGCGAGAGTGCTTAAGAAGTACCGTTGCGCGAATCCGCCGTGTCCGGTGCTGCTGGTCGAAGACGACGCAACGACCCGCGCTATGATGCGGACCATGCTGGAAAAGGCTGGCTGGGAGGTCAGCGAGGCAGAAAACGGGCGGGTCGCACTGGAGAAAGCCCAGCAGAACAGGCCCGCGCTGATCCTGCTCGACCTCATGATGCCGGAGATGGACGGATTTGAGTTTGCCAGCGAGTTGCGCCGTCACATCGAGAATCGTTCGATTCCGATCGTCGTGCTCACCGCCAAGGACCTGACGGAAGAGGAGTTGAACCGCCTTAACGGCAACGTTCACACAATCCTCGACAAACGAGGTTGCTCGCGTGAGGACCTGATGCACAACGTTCGCGACCTGATTGCGGACTGGGCCGCGCCAGCGCTACCAATCGGACGGATCAAGGTGGAAGCCGACGAGGAAGTGACCGGCCTTGCCTAAGATACTGCTCGTCGAGGACAACGAGATGAACCGCGACATGCTCTCGCGCAGACTCTTGCGCAGGGGATACGAAGTGGTCATTGCCGTGGACGGCGAGAACGGCCTGGCGCTGGCCGAGAGCGAAGCCCCCGACCTGATCATCATGGACATGAGCCTGCCGATTCTGGACGGGTGGGAGGCAGCACGACGTCTCAAGGCAGCCCCTGCGACGCGGCACATTCCGGTCATAGCGCTGACCGCGCACGCCATGTCGAGCGACCGTGACAAGGCGCTAGAAGCAGGCTGCGACGACTACGACACGAAGCCTGTGGAGCTGCCGCGGCTCTTAGGGAAGGTCGAGTTCCTCTTGGCGTCTCCTCGTGACGGGGCACTCCATGACGTCTCCTGAACCGCCGCCGCAGAGGGCGCTCTCGGCGGAGCTCCTGCACGATCTGCGCACTCACCTCAATCACATCATCGGCTTCTCTGAATTCTTGACAGAGCAAGCGGTCGAGGAAGGCCTCACAACGTTCGCGTCAGACCTTCTCAAGATTCAAGGCGCGGGGCGAAAGCTGCTCGATCTGGTGAACAACGGCCTGACTCCGTGTGCGAGCGCCTCGACCACGACCGTACTGGACGCAGTTCCGGCGGAGCCTCAGACGAGCGGTGCAGAACGGTCGCCAGCCGAGGAGTCACAGGGACAGATCTTGGTCGTGGACGACAACGGGTCCAACCGAGAGGTGCTGTGTCGCCGCCTGCAGCAGATGGGATATGGCGTCGCTTCGGCAGAGAGCGGGCGCGACGCAATGGCAGCGGTTCGGACGCGCTCCTTCGACCTCGTGCTGCTCGACATCATGATGCCTGAGATGGACGGCTACGAAGTGCTCGATCTTCTGAAGGCGGACCCGGCGCTGCGCCACATCCCGGTCGTCATGATTTCAGGACTAGACGAGCTGGAGAGCGTGGCGAAGTGCATCCAGATGGGCGCGGAGGACTACCTCCCCAAGCCGTTCAACCCGACATTGCTCAAGGCGCGCGTCGGAGCGTGCTTGGAACAGAAGCGCGCGCACGACCGCGAGGTGGACCTGTTCGACCAGGTGCAGGACAGCTATAAGCGCCTACAGGACCTCGAACAGCAGCGCGACGACCTGACCCACATGATCATCCACGACCTGCGCACGCCGCTGACCTCGCTGATCACTGGGATCCAGACCCTTGACGTCGTCGGCGACCTGAACTACGCTCAACGGGAGATGATGGGGATCGCTGTCCTCGGGGGCGAGTCGCTGCTGGGCATGATCAACGACCTGTTGGACGTGGAGAAGATGGAGTCGGGCGCGATGCAGCTCGACTATGGCGTGCTCTCCGCAGCCGAACTCGTCGCTTCCGCCGTCGGCCAGGTCGCTTCGCTGGCCGAGGGCCGACAGTTGGCGCTCGTCCAGAAGATCGCCGACGGGCTGCCACCGCTGCTCGGTGACGAGAGCAAGCTTCGCCGCACCCTCGTCAACCTGCTGGGCAACTCCATAAAGTTCACTCCGTCCGGTGGGACCGTGACCGTCGGGGCGCGCCTCAGCGATGGGGAGCGATCTGTCGAGTTCTCCGTAAGCGATACGGGCGAGGGGATCCCGCCCGACTCGTTCGGCCGCATCTTCGAAAAGTTCGGCCAGGTGGAGTCGCGAAAGTCGGGGCGAATGGTGAGCACAGGGCTCGGGCTGACTTTCTGCAAGCTCGCGGTCGAGTCGCACGGCGGCCAGATCAGTGTCTCAAGCGCTCCCGACCAGGGCAGCACGTTCTGCTTCACGGTCCCTTTGCCGCAGTGAAGTCCGTCAGGACTTGCTCAACACACCGACGCAGCCGATGGCCGCGTTGTCTTCGTCGAGGAGCGGGACGGTGCGGAGCTTCATTCCTTTGAACGCACCGTTGAGCGACACCGTGGTCTCCTTTCCGTTCAACGCCTTGAGGTGGGCCGCGATCGCTGGGTGCTTCGAGTTGGTGGACCCGAAGACCTCGAAGATCGTTTTGCCGACCTCCCAGGTCACCCCGTCGTGGCTCGAAGGCATCCCGGCGGCGGCGATGCACTGGATCGTCATGTCTTTCTCGATGGCCCAGACCGCCGAGCTTGCGTCTTCCTTCGCCAACTGGAAGAGCGAGAGCACCGCGCGCAGTTCGAGCGACATCGAGTCCATCTGTGGAAAGTGCGCGGGGAGCGCGGCGCGGTTGCGCTTGCGGTCTTCTGAGCGGTCGGCGATGATCTTGGCGACCGTGTCGGTGCGAGCGACGCCGCCGACCTTCATTCGCACTCGGCTCCAGTACGTGTTCACGGTCCCGACGCTCAGGTTGAGCGTGTTGGCGATCGCATCGTTGGTCAGGCCCTCGATCGCCAAGGTGACGATCTCGTCCTCGCGCCGCGACAAAGTGTACGAGCCCATGAACCCTACCTCCAAGAAACGCCGCGCCCTGGCCGGCGAGGCTTGCACGTCCACAACGGTGTGAAACCCAGCCCGGTCCTCACACCATCGAGAACGGACTCCCGGTGTCATTGTAACACGGATTTGGCGGAAGGTGATGCTCTAGGCGCGATAAGCTCGCGTCCTGCCTTGACTGGAGGTTGGTGCCCCCTGCCGGTCGCAAGGGGCACCGGTAGGGTCAGCCCTTTGCGCTGGTAGCGGCCGTCACGACGGGATGGCCCGCGGCGATCCAGTCCTTCTTGCCTTCCTTGTAGTCGGAGACGTCCGTGTATCCGAGGTTGGTGAGCTTGCCGACGACGCCCGGCGAAGCGTTGCACGTCACGTCCGCGCAGTACACCACGATGCGCGCGTTCTTGTCGGTCAACAGTTTGGGCGCGAGCGCCTCTACTTCATCCTTGCTGATGCGGATTGCGCCTTCAATGTGGCCCTCGTCGAACTCCTTTTGCGACAGCGCTTCGACGATCGTCACCTTCTCCTTTGCTTGGATCGAACTCCAAAGTTCGTTTCCTGTAATGGTTTTCATTCTTTCATCTCCTAAGACTAACACGTAGCTAATCTACAAGTAACACTACCTGTGCGACGCGATTAACTCGCGCCGAATGGCGGTGCGAATGAACGCTCGAAGACTGCATGAAATTCACTTTCGGCGCGCAATAGTTTTGGGCGAAATTTGAAGCAGGGCAGGTTTGACCCCGCCCCGCCTCTGCTGTTTGTCCTGTTCGAATGTCAAAGTCGTCGCTGTTCAGCGCGAGAGCGTCGGGCAGTGCGTCAGGAGGTTCCCCCTGCGCTCTGCGCGACTGTGTATTCGCCAACGGGCTCGCGTCGCGGGACGCGCTGTTCCGGGCAGTCGGAGACCAGCTCTCGCAGGAGTCCCTTGTTCTCCTTCCAGTCGGAATCGAACGCGGGCTCCGCCGGGATCAGTCCGAGCTTGCTCGCTGCGAGGATGGCTTGAATGCGGTTGGAAACTCCGAGCTTCTTGTATGCGTTCGCGAGATGGAACTCAACCGTGCGCCGGGAGACGAAGAGCGAGTCGGAGGCCGACTGGTTCGTATGGCCCTGCGCGATGATCGCGAGGATCTGGGCCTCGCGCCCGGAGAGCCGGACCGTCTTGCCGTTTGATCCGGCCACCGGCAGGCTCGGCGTCTTAATTCTTGCGGGGGGCTTGCCCCAATTGATCTCAGTGAGTCCGTCGCGCGGTTCTTTCGTGCCGTCCTGAGGAACGACCTTTGGCTTGCGAATCATCGGCTGAACTTCCGAGTACCCATTGGAAGGGGCGACGGCGCTCAAAGCAAGCCGCGTCTTCGCTCCTTTTGCTACGCGTTCGACCATTGGTTTCTCCTTGCCGTTGCGGCAGTCGGTCCGCCACACTCGTCATCAGATGCAAAAATCTGCCCGACCAAGCCGATGAGCATTGGCCGGGCGATTGCACATAGCCGGATGGAACTGTAGCGGGCGGTCCCTCCCAGCTCATGGAGGATGTGGGATGGACGAAGTCCTACCCCAGTCTCTTTCTCCCGAATTGGCGTCTGCCACATGAGGACATTTTTCATAGTTGAGCGGCTGGTCGCAAGTCCCGAATTGTGGTGTCATAGTATTTATGGACATGAAAGCTAGGGAAGCGGCCTTGACCGGCTTGGCAGGCCGCGCGCCAGCGCGGAAAGGCTCGATGAGCGATTCTTGAGACTGTCATGGTTCCTCCACCCGACAGGTTAAGGCAACGGCGTCAACGCTAGATTAAGGATCGGGCGGCGAAATCATTCCAATTCCATGAGGCAAATGCTCGCGAGCGCTTGACGTTCCGGCTCTGTCACGGCCCCACTTGTCCCCCTCGTTGTCAACAAACTGGAAACTTGGCGGCCGCATGGCGATCGGACACCCGTTCACCTTAAGGACCAAGCCTTAGGCCCTTTTCGCTGTCACGAGCGGCGATGGGTCGTGGACCGAGACCGAGACTGCCTTGCCGTCCACGACGGCGAACCGGACTCGCACGCCAGGGGCGCCGCTTGGAGCGAACGCGTGCGGCTCGACGCGGTTCAGCGCGCGCGCGAAGAGCTCGCCGCGCCTGATCGAGAGGTTCCCCTGGCTGTTCTTCAAGACCTCGAGCGCGTCGTCCTTCCCGGGGCCGAACTCATACCGGCCTATGTACATGGCCTTCTCTTCTTCTGTGACCGGGAGGTAAGTCACCGTGGGGTTCGCGTCGCCCAAAGAGAGCAGGTAGTCGTGGACCTCCTTCGCCTGCTCACCGCCCATTCGCGCGTGAGAGAGCATCGTGATCCCGTGCGGGCCGGTGATCCGCTGCACGCCCGGCTGTGCGGCGACCAGCGCCTTCACTGCCGCCAAGTCGCCCATCATGACGTAGGTGAACACGTCTGGCCGCGCGCCCGCGCCGATGAGGACCTCTGCGATGTCGCGTCGGCCCATGTGCGAAGCCGCCCCGAGTGCAGTCTCCCAGTCGCCGAAGCCCCAGTCGTAGGAACACTTCGCGAGGGCGGGGGACTGCGCGACGAGCTCCTTGACGCGGTCAACGTTTGAGTGCGACGCACCCACGGTCTCGCGAACGAGGGCCAGGTCTTGGCTTGGAAAGCCAGCGTGCAGCACTGGCTTGTCCTGGCCCAGCGCGACGTGCGGGGCGAGCGCGATCCCTGGGACAAGGCCCATGAAGCTGCGTCGGGTCAAGCCGTTCGACATCACCCATCTATACCCCTAGGGGGCTGGGATCGTCACCCTTGCGATCAGTCCGAGACAACGAGGTCGTGCGGGCGGGCGTTACTTGCCCGGCGTGAAGGCCATAAGCACCCGTTCTGTAGCTCTGCCGTCAGTCGTGTAGGACGACTTGACGAGCCCGACGCCGAAGGCGAACCAATGGTCCTCTGTGCGCGCACCACTTGCCTCGCTCTCGGCGTGCACGCGGATGTGTACGGTGCGATAGGTGCCGGCCGGGACGGTGACCTTCTCATTCTCGGAGACGATATTGGCTGTCTTGTGGGTGGTCATCCGATCCAAGTCGCGCTGTGTCACCTCGCCCGAAGTCTGACCGCGGAACGGCTCCGACCACGTCCAAGCGAGCCCTTTCGTGAACGGCATTTTGGCGAGGAGGATGGGAGCAGACTGGCGGTCTACGCCGGGGCCGCGCATCTCACTGTTAAAGTAGGAGAGGAAGCCTTCCTCGTTCTGGCCGAAGTAGAGGTAGCCCTCGTAGCCGCCCGAGTACTCGGCCTTGACCTCGAGCGCGTGGGTCTGGGGCTTGACCTCGACGAACCGGAGCGCGGTCTGCGTGATCGTGACGTTGTTGCCGTCCGAGGTCTGCCCGTAAGTCCAGACGTTGCCGACTTTGAGCCCGAAGTCGGGCTTGATCGGGGCGGTGTTGCACACCGTCAGGGCGGCGAGGGCCGCTAGGGCGAGGACAGTTCTCATTTCTTGGTCTCCTTGGTGGGTTTAACTCGGAAACGCGTCCACAGGGTTCCTCATTTGAGGATCCCGCCCACGACCTCGCCCTCGACGTCGGTGAGGCGGAAGTCGCGGCCCTGGTAGGAGTAGGTCAGCCGCTGGTGGTCAATGCCGAGCTGGTTGAGGATCGTCGCCTGCATGTCGTGGACGCTCACGGGGTCCTTGACGACGTTGTAGCAGTAGTCGTCGGTCTCGCCGTGGACGTGCCCGCCTTTGAACCCGCCGCCGGCCAGCCAGAGCGAGTAGCACGAGCCGAAGTGGTCGCGGCCGTGCGCGTCGGCGCGGTTGACGTCGCCCTGCACGAACACTGTGCGGCCAAACTCCCCGGCCCACAGGACGATCGTGTCGTCGAGCATCCCGCGCTGCTTGAGGTCCTTGACGAGCGCGGCGCTGGGCTGGTCCGTGTCGCGGCACTGGATCTCGAGCTGCGTCGAGATGTTCTGGTGCTGGTCCCACCCGCCGTGCATGAGCTGTACGAACCGCGTGCCGCGTTCGAGGAGCCGCCGCGCGAGCAGGCAGTTGTGCGCGTAGCTGCCCTTCCTCTCGACGTCCGGGCCGTACATGTCGAGCGTCGCCCGAGTTTCCTTGGAAATGTCGGTCAGCTCCGGCACGCTCGTCTGCATCTTGAACGCCATCTCGTACTGCGCGATGCGCGTTTCGATCTCCGGGTCGCCGTACGTCTCGTACCGCTTTCGATCGAGCGCGGCGATGTCGTCGAGCACTTTGCGGCGCAGCTCCGGCGGCATCCCCGGCGGGTTGTTGAGGTAGAGCACCGGCTCGCCCTCGCTGCGGAACCTCACGCCCTGGTACTTGCTCGGGATGAACCCGCTGCCCCAATAGTAGTCGTAGAAGAGCTGGCCGCAGGTCTTCTCTTTGTCGCTCGACGTCATGACGACGAACGCGGGGAGGTCGTCGGTCATGTTGCCGAGCCCGTACGCGATCCACGATCCCATGCTCGGTCGGCCGGGGATCTGGCTGCCGGTGAGGAAGAACGTGACGCCCGGCGCGTGGTTGACCGCGTCGGTGTGCATGCTCTTGACCAGGCAGATGTCGTCCACGATCCCGCCGGTGTGCGGTATCAGGTCGCTCAGCCACGTCCCGTTCTCTCCGTACTGCCTGAATGGTTTGATCGCCGGGAGGATCGGGTACTTGCCCTGGCCGCTCGTCATTGTGGAGAGGCGCTTTCCTTCTCTTAGCGATGCAGGAAGTTCCTCCAACCTTCTCGGGATGAGGTTCGGCTTGTAGTCGAAGAGGTCTACCTGGCTCGGTGCGCCGCCCTGCCAGAGCACGACGACGCGCTTGGCCTTCGGTGGGAAGTGCGGCGCGGGGAACTTCTGTTGTGGGTCGAGGAGCTTTGCGTACCCGTCCTGTGCGAGCAGCGCGGTCAGCGCGGCGACGCCGATCCCTTGCGCGCCGGCCTGGAAGAGCTGGCGGCGCGAGATGCGCAGGTCGCGTTCGAAGAGGGGGTTCATCCTCGATGTCCAGTCTACACTTGGCGCGGCCCGCCCGCCGCTGTACAATCAGCCTATGAGCCTCGCGCTGTTTGCATGTTTGGCCAGTGTGCAGTCGCTGTCGGCGCTTCCAGAAGGCGAGAAGGGCATTGCTCGCAGATATCCCGGCGACTTCGGCATCGAAAGGGACGGCGCGGTCATCTTCCACGACGACTTTGAGTCAGGGCTGCCGGAAGAGAAGTGGGACAACCTCTTCCAGAGGCACTGCTACCGGATGGCGACCGAAGCGGCGAACGTCCATGGAGGGAAGAGGTCGCTCGAGTTCTGGGTGCCGAAACAGGAAGGCGAGCTCAGCAACGCTGTGGTCAAGGTCTTTGACAAAGGTTACGACACCGTGTTCCTGCGCTACTACTCGAGGTTCGACAGCGGCTTCGACCAGACGGGATCGAGCCATAACGGGGGGTTTCTCGCAGCGCTTTCCCCTGGCCTGCCCTTTGCCACGCCGGGCGTCAAGGCAGACGGTCGCAACAAGTTCATCGCGAGCTTTGAGAACTGGCGCGAGGACGAAGACCCGAAGCCGTCCCCTGGCGAACTGAACGTCTACTGCTATCACCCCGAGCAGAGATCTGTCTGGGGGGACCACTTCTTTCCGTCCGGAACGGTCTTGCCCTACACGTACATGCCCGGCGACTTCGGTCCGTCGTTCGTCAAGCGCGCCGATGTGATCCAGAAGCTCGGCCAGTGGTACTGCTACGAGCTGATGGTCCGGGCTAACACTCCCGGCAAGCGCGACGGCCGGATCGCGTGCTGGCTCGACGGAAAGCTCATCGCAGACTTTCCGAACCTGCGGCTGAGGGACGTTGCGTCGCTAAAGATCAACCATGCCGCGCTCGACCTTCACATCGGCAGCAACAGGGTGCGTGAGAACAAAAAGTGGTACGACGACGTTGTGATCGCGACCTCGTACATAGGCCCGGTCACGTCGCTCACTCCCTCGTCATCGCCTCGTCGAGGTTGAAGACCGTCAGGCAGACGGTCGCGTAGGCGGCGTGCTCTGCGGCGTCGAGCGACTCGTCGCGCGGCGACTCGCCGACCTTGAGAAACGCGTCAGCGTCGCCCTGGTTGTTCGCGAAGTGCGCCTTCGCCGTCCGCAGTCCGCGCGCGAGCAGGTCGAGCTCGTCCTTCGTGGGAGCGCGCGAGCACACGAGCCGGAAGGCGAGCGACAGCCTTTCGTCTTGGGAACTTTGCGAACGCATCACCCTCTCCGCCATCACACGACCAGCCTCCACCCACGTCGGGTCGTTGAGCATCGTTAGTGCGTGCAGCGGTGTCGAGGTGCGCGACTCGCGCACGGTGCAGACCTGTCGCGTCGCCGCGTCGAACATGTTGCCCGGCACTGCGGTGCGACGCCAGAACGTATAGAGGCTGCGGCGGTAGAGGTCGCGGCCCTTCGACTGCGGATAGGTGAAGTCGCGCTCGAGCGTGATGTTCAGGCCGTCCCAAATCCCTTTCGGCTGGTACGGATACACCGGCTTGCCGCCGATGCGCAGGTCAATGAGCCCGCTGGCCGCGAGCGCGACGTCGCGCAGAACCATCGCCGGCATTCGGAAGCGCGCGCCGCGCGCGAGGAGCTCGTTGTCGGGGTCGCGCTTTTCTAAAGCTGGGTTGGTCTTTGAAGACTGTCGGTACGTCGCGCTCATAACGATCAGCTTGTGCATCCGCTTCACGTCCCATCCTGTAGCGACGAACTCGGTGGCGAGCCAGTCGAGGAGCTCCGGGTGCGTCGGCGGCGAGCCCTGCACGCCGAAGTTCTCCGGAGTATTGACGAGCCCTTGTCCGAAGAACGTCTGCCAGTACTTGTTCACCTGCACCCTCGCGGTGAGCGGGTTGTCTGCGCTGACGATCCACTGTGCAAGCCCGAGGCGGTTCTTGCCGGCACTTGTTGCGAACACCCCGGGCGTCGAGGGCTCGACCTTCTCTAGCGGCTCCTCGTAGTTGCCGCGGTTGAGCACGTGTGTGGGGCGCGGCCTTCGGTCGGACATCACCATCACGCGCGGGATCTGCGCTTTGAGGTCGTTCAGCTCCTTTGTGAGCTTCTCTGCGTCCGGCCGTTTCGCGGCAGCGGCCGCGCCCGCCTGCGCATCCAGCGCGAAGAGCCTCGCCATCTGCGCGTCGTCGCCCGCGTAGATCCACGGCGACCCGACCCTGTACTGTCCGCCGCCCTCCGGCACGCCGCTCTCCGGCACGTTGTTGAAGTACGCCATCAGTCCGTAGTAGTCGCGCTGCGTGACAGGGTCGTACTTGTGGTCGTGGCACCTGGCGCACGCCATCGTCAGCCCCATCCAGACAGTGGATGTCGTGTCCACCCGGTCGAAAAGCCCGACGTTGCGCTGCTCTTCGGCGATCGCGCCGCCCTCGCCGTTGAGCATGTGGTTGCGGTTGAACGCCGTCGCGACGAGCGCGTCGCGGCCTTTGCTCGTCGCCTGTGTCGTCGTCGGCAGCAGGTCGCCTGCGAGCTGCAGCACGGTGAACTGGTCGAACGGCGTGTTCGCGTTCATCGCGCGCACGACCCAGTCGCGCCAGACCCACTGGAAGGTGTCGCCGTCCTGTTGGAATCCGTTGCTGTCGGCGTAGCGCGCGGCGTCGAGCCACGGCAGCGCCATCTTCTCGCCGTAGTGCGGGCTGGCGAGCAGGCGGTCAACGGCCTTTTCATAGGCGTTCGCGCCTCTGTCGCCGAGAAACGCGTCAACTTCCTCCGGCGTCGGTGGGAGGCCGGTGAGGTCGAGGGTCACGCGACGGAGGAGCGTCGTCTTGTCGGCTTCGGGTGAGGGTCGGAGGCCCTCTTTCTCCAATCGCGACAGGACGAACGCGTCAATCGGGTTGCGCGCCCACTTTGCGTCGCGGGTCTTCGGGACCGCGGGACGCACGGGCGCGACGTACGCCCAGTGGACGGACGCCGTGGTCGTGTTGAGCGCTCCTGCGTTGATCCAGTCGGCGACCGTGTTGGTCTCTCGCTCGCTGAGCGCGGTGAAACCCATCGGCATCTGTGGGAGCCCCATCTCGCCGTGGAGCCGTGCCATGAGCACGCTCGACTTTGCGCTCTTCGGAACCACGACGCCCCCCTTCATGACGTTCTCATACGTGTCGAGCCGCAGCCCCGCGCTCGGGGCCTCGCCGCCGTGGCAGCGGGTGCAGTGCGATGCGAAGATCTTCTGCACGTCGGCGAAGGTGGACCGCTCTCCCACGGCCCTCGAAGGGCCAAGGAGCCCTGCCGACAAGGACATCGCCGACATGATCCAGACAAGCGCCTTCGCCGACCTCACAACGCGAGTTTAGCCCGAGTCGTCCAGCACTACGTCGTGCCCATCGGTGTCGTCCGTGAGAAGTCGCCGGTCTTCACACTTTGCAGGGTGTAAACGAAGTACACGGCCTAAAAGTGGTGGAGATGAAGGGGCTCGAACCCTCGACCTCTGCAGTGCGATTGCAGCGCTCTCCCAGCTGAGCTACATCCCCACTCGGATGAGCCAGCATTATACAGCCCAGGCGGGCTACGGACCAGGGGCCGGCACCTTGATGGCGAGCACCTGGCCGATCATGTCCACCAGCTCACCGACGTCCAGCGGCTTCGTCAGGTAGGCGTGGGCGCCAAGGTCGGCCTCGACCCGGACCCCCTCAGACTCCGACCTTTTCCGCGTGCCTGCAGGCCGTGGCGCACTCGCGGCAGGACTCGGCGCAGCGGGCGCAGGCGTCCATGGCACGGTGCATGCCGCACTCCAGCGCGCACGACTCGCACTCGGCGATGCAGTCGGCGGCCATTGAGTGGTCGCCGTTCTGGAGGTTGTCGGCGTGCTGCTCGCAGACAGTCGCGCAGACGTTGCACAGCCGGGCGCAGTGCTCCATGCCGGCCATCCCCTCGCACTCGATCGAGCAGTCCCGGCAGACCTCTGCCGTCGTCGCGCAGGCTTCGATGCAAGCGTTGATCTCTTTGGTGTATGTCATTTCGTTCACACGTTCGGTCGGCCCGGGCAGGGCCCATATGAATGACATGATGCCGCAGGATTCGCCGTGCGGCAAGTCTGCAGTTTCACGTCCGTGATTTCTACAGACGCACCCCGGCGCAGTTGCCCCGGCCACCCGCCCGCTTCCACATCGAAGACGCGCAGGGGACAAACGAATATGCCCCGCCGTTGAGAATGCCGGGTCGGTATGCCAACCCGGGCTGGCCAGCGGGGCAGGGCAAGTCTATCAGAAACTACGGCGTCGTGACGACAGAAACGATGTCCGAAGGGTCGCCCGTGCGGGCGTTGTTCAGCATCCCCTGCACGCGGTACTCGCGCTGTTCCGGCTGACCGGCCACCAGCGGCGCGCGCGTGTCAATGAACTCCGCCGTCTGCGAGACGCCGATCTGTTCCCACGCTCCGCCGCCGCGGCGAGAATCAACGGCGAGCACGGAAAAGCCCGACTTGCCGATGCGGAGCCGCACTTGCGAACCGGTGAGCGGCGACGCCGCCACGCTCGGTGTGCCCTGTGCAGGGCTCGTGCCGACGATGCCGTACGCTTCACCGACCGCCGTCGTGTAAGTTGACGACGCCTTGATGCGCGTTGAAAACTCGCGCGTGCGCGCCTCGATCCCGGGCAGCGCGGCGAGGCCGAGTGTGAGCGTCGCGGGTGCGACGGGCGCGGTCGGCTTCTGCAGGAGCGGGTCGCCGCGCAGCACCGCGTCGCGAAACTCGGTGACCTCTTGTCGGAACTGGTCAACCGCCTCTGAATAGTTGACGAGGAGCGCCACCGTGTTACTGTCTTCGCCGGCCTGCGTGACCTCACCGGCGGTGAGGCCGTGCGTCGTGCCGCTCGCGGTCGCTTCTACTGCGAAGTTGGCGTGCCAAGGGATCAAGTCAGTGAGTCGAGTGGGATAGTAGTCCGCCATTTGCTTTCCTTTGAGGAGCAGTGAGCGGCCGTTCCTTATCTTTGGTAATGCGGCGCGTGCGGTGCGCATTCCATTTTCTTTTGCGCGCATTGCGTTGCGCGCTTTCGGCGTTGCGGGCTGTGCGTCCCGCGCTGGATTGTGCGCATCCGGCGGCGCGTTGCGCGCGTTCCGCGCTGTGGGCTGACCGGTCCGCGACGCGTTGTGAGCGTGGCGCGTCGCGTTGCGCCCCGGCGGCGCTCGATTGCCGTCCGCTCGCGTTTGATTGTCTGTGACGCGCAATGCGTTGCGCCCCGGCGACAACGGCTTGCCGCCCGTCCGCAATCAGTTGCGCCCCGCCCGCGCTCGATTGTCAGCCGCGCACAATCAGTTGTGCGCCGGGGACAATCGGCTGTTTTGAGCCCGTTTGAACCTGGACGGCCCAAAACGGTGCGCTCAGGGCGTGTTCGGGCTCCTGGTCGGGCGGTTTGGCTGGAAGGCGGGGCTGTTCTTCACCGCCTCCTTCGTCGCCGGGTGTCAAGTCGGCCTGCTCCTGCGCTGACCTAGAGCCCGTCCGCGACGGCCCAGGTGTTTGCTCCCCCTACCCTCGTGCCGATTGTGGCCCTCATCAATTGTGTTTAGGAGGGACGCCGCATCGGTTCCACCTGCGCTGTACGGTCGACTCATTGGCTGGCCACTATTCGCTTTGACTCCTCAATATCTTCTCTTGCGCCTTCGATGTCGCCTACCTCTCCCTTAGCGTAGCCTCGACTGAAAAAGGCCGCAGCATAACCCGTATCAATGCGCAGCACGCTTGTGTAATCTTGGATAGCACCCTCGAAATCGTGTAAGCCAAGCTTGATCATGCCACGATTGTAATAGGCGTCTGTGCAACCTGCATCGATGCGCAGCGTGTCTGTAAAGTCCTCGATTGCACCTTGCGTGTCACCGAGCTTGAACTTAGCAACTCCACGATTATAGAACGCCCCTGAGCGGTCTGGTTCGAGGCGCAGTACGTCGGTAAAGTCCTTAACGGAACCTTGGAAGTCCCCCAACTTGCCCTTTGCGATTCCCCGACAATAGATGGCCAGTGCCTTTGTGGGGTCGAGTTGAAGCGTGTCGGTCAAGTCGTCGATCGCACCTTCGAGATCGCCAAGGTCGTGTCTCGCATAGGCGCGCTTAAAGAGGGCGTGGGCTAAGCCGGGATCATGGTGCAGTGCCATAGTGTAGTCCTCGATAGCGCCTTGCTTGTCGCCGAGCTTGGCCCTAGCGATGCCACGGTTGTAATATGTGTCTGCCCGATCAGGGTCGCTGCGCAGCGAGTCAGTGAAGTCCTCTTTTGCGCCTTGCATGTCGCCGAGCATGGATTTGGCGATGCCACGATTATAATAGGCCCCAGCGTGGTCTGGTTCGAGGCGGAGTGCATTAGTGAAGTCTTGGACGGCACCCTCAAAATCACCCGACACTCCCTTGACGATTCCCCGGCTATAAATGGCCTCAGACATCGCAGGGTCGAGGTGTAGAGTATCAGTGAAGTCCTTGATCGCACCTTCGAAGTCGCCAAGGTCATACTTCGCATAGCCACGCTTTATTAGGGCATAGGCAAGGCCGGGATCAAGAAGTAGTGCCTGAGTATAGTCCGCAATCGCGCCCTCGTGGTCGCCCCGTAAAGACTTCGAGTCGCCAATGTTGCAATGGAACCCTGCCTTGCCCGGGTCGATTCGCAGAGCTACGGTAAAGTCCGCGATCGCGCCCTCGAGGTCGCCGAGGTCCACCTTGACGACGCCACGGTTGTTGAGGGCCCATGCCATTTCCGTGTCGTGTCGCAATGCTTCGGTGTAGTCCTCAATCGCACCTTGCTTTTCGCCGAGGCTGGACTTGGCGACTCCACGGTTGTAGTAGGTAATTGCATCGTCCGGGTCAAGAATGACTGCGGCATCGTAGTAAGCGAGCGCGCCGCTTAAGTCGCCAGCTTCACTGGCTAGAAAGCCCTTGTTCGAGATCTCGTTGGCCCTCTTCTCAAGATCGGTATCGTCGGGGTCGGGCTGCTGCTTCGGTGTCAATCCGCTTACGAGCCCTTCGACCCTGGACACCATCTCGTGCAATGGGCGCATCTCTCCTCGCAATATCTCTCCCGTCTTATTTTCGTCCAGGCCAATGAACGTGTTCTGCGTCATCTGTGGGTTAGCGTGCTGTTGCTGGCTCACAGACCCGGGAGGCTGTGAGGCTCCTCCAATCTTTGCGATCCGGATGATTGCCCATGCTCCAATGATCGCGGCGACGATTGTAGCCACGGCGGTCAGTGAATCTCCCAACGGCCACCAGTCGGGCAACGTGAACTGGGCTTCTGCGACGAACACTGTCCGTGATTATGTCCTCAGTTCGCGCATCCTCGGCCATGGACATGACGATCGCGAGGAAGGATGATGCCGATTCTTGAGGTCGAGCCGGAGGGTGCGGGCGGGGAGGCGGCGGGTGGGCTGTCGGTGCACAAGTGCCATCCCGATCTGATCGGGATTCCGCAGGAACAGCAGTACGAGACCGCCTCCTGCTCACGGCCCGAAGAGGGTCTGGTCGTCCCAGTCGGGCTCCTCGATCGGGAGGAGGTCGGCCTGGAGCTGCTTCAGGTCCTCATCGCCCCACTGGTCGCCCGGCACGTGGCACATCATCGCGAAGATGACCCACCATTGCCTTTGCTCGGGCGTCAGCGCGCTCGTGTGGCGCTACGACCGCCTCCCCGGCGGGGGAGTCCCCGGCGGCGAGGGGGGGGCGTGCTGAACGGGCGGGGCGCTCCTCGACCCGCCCCCTAGCCATGCAGGCGACCGGTACAATCCGACGGAAGCTCGTTTGCACTGAGCTGTCTGGAGACGGGATGTTTTTGACCCAACTCTCTCGCGTCCTCGGCGCGTTCGCCGCGGCAGTCTGTTTCGCAATCCTCTTCATGATGTTCGGTGGCCCGATCTCCGGACTGGTCGACGGACTCGTGAACCAATCGTCCGAGCGAGGGCGCTCGTCTGCCGATGTCTCCCGCTTCAGCGCCGGGATGATGACCGTCTTTGGGATCGGGTTGGTGGCCTCAGCCCTGGGCGGCTATCTCTTAGTCAGGGCGCTCCAATCAAAGGACAAGGCCTGATCGGGGGGGGGGGGGGGGGGCCCCCCCCCCCCCGCCCCCTGAGCTAAACTCTCTACGCCCTCGCCGCGCTACCTTGGGTTGGTCTTCCGATCCTTGCAGCCCGCTAACCGGTGGGGGCACTTTCGTGTTCTGGACGCCCAGCGCGATTTCGCCTTATACTACGGGTGCTATGAAATGGGAACGCTGGCCCGGTCCGAACGTCGGGCAAATCTATGAGGTGGAGGAGTGCACTGATGAAGAGCTGCAGTGCATGAAAGGGGACGAGGTTGTCTTCTTCCACTTTGTAGCGGAAGACGCGGCGACCCTTGCCGCGTTCAAGTCTTGCAGCTATGTCCGTGTTGCCGGGGGCGGCATCCAGCCGACTCCGGTGCGCCCGGTCGAGGGCGGTTGGGAGATTTGGAAGCGCGAGACCCCGGTCGCCCGGGAACACGCCTGAGGTGACGCGGCGGGTGGCCGGGTGGGTCACGCCAACCGAAAGGTATCCTCGATCTCAGGAGCGAAATTGCCCGACCGAGAAAAGAGGAGCATGGCCCTGCACCGTTCGGTGAGTACGGTGCGCAACCTCCTGCCCAGCGCCTTCAAGCTCGCCTCCGACCCCGATGCCGACATCAAAGCCCGCTGGATCGCGTTCGACAAGGTCTATGGGTTGGTCGTCGAGGACATGGCCAACAAGGGCACGCCCCACAAGCCGACTCCGTTCAACACCGAGGGCCTGACGGCAGAAAAGGTCCGCACCATGAACGGACGCAGCATGCGCTACGCCGTCGCCGCGATGTTGCTCACTATCTCCTACGGCACCGCCGCGGACGCCTTGCCCGCGGTCATGTGGCAGGCCGAGGCGCTCGTCCCCTCCATTCCCGACTCGGAGACCTGGCACATGCCGCTTACTGGCCAAGACCAAGTAGTGCTCTTCGGCGCCGTCCGCACCGTCGCTGAATTAATGCCGGACGACTTGCAGTGCTTCTTCAATATTGCATCGGAACCGGTCGCCCGCAGGCGCCAAGCCTTCCGTGGGCTTTATGCGTGCATCGGCGGCGTCTGGCGCGAGCATTCGGAGTTTGCGCGCGCGCTCACTGCAGAACAGCGGCAAGGGATGGTGGTCTTCGCGCTGATGTGCTACGTGCCGCGCGATCAATGGACGAACGCGGACTTTGTCGCACTGCACAACGAACTGTTGCCCGTAGAAGAACCCGACTGGGACATGCTCTCGCGCCGCGTCGGCCCTTCGTAGCCGTAGCCTCACGAGACGACGGCGGGGGAGACGATGCGCGGGCGGTGGGGGTTCGCGAGCACGCCGTTGCGGGCGAGCATGAGTGCGAACGTGTTGAGCCCTTCTTTCGCGGCCTCGTCAAGGTCGTATCGCATCGTGCGCCGGAGGTAGCGGTCGGTCGTCTCGCGCCCCCAGCCCGACTTCTGCGCCGCAGCCTCGATGACGCGGTCCATGTTCTCACGGCCCCAACGCCAAGAATCGTTGAGCAGTTCGACGAGCTCTGGCGCGAGGTCGTCGCGGCCGACCCAAGCGGCCCAGACGAAAGGCAGGCCGATCATGTCCTTCCACGCCTGGCCAAGGTCGAGCACGTTCAGCCCTTTCGGATCGGCCTGCATGCCGATGTCGCCGATGAGCACACAGGCGTCGTGCATGGCGAGCATGGCGTCGAGGTCGGGCGGGCAGTTCTCTGCGACGAGCTGCGCGCCATAGGTCTCGCGCAGCACGCCGAGCGCCAGAGCGTTCGAGGTGAGCGACGACTCGTCCAGCGCGAGAGTCTTGACCTGGCCGAACGGGACGCGGCTGAAGAGCTTGACGCTCTCCGCCGGGCCGTCGCTCCCGATGCAGACGCCGTCGGCGATCGTGCGGCCCTCGGTCCGCAGGGCGTCGTAGCTGGAGACCAGCACGGCCTGAGCCTTCCCATCGTCGAGCATCCGCGGGAGCTTGGAGGGCAAGTCGTAGACGACCTCGACCGCGCTGTCGCCGCCGAGCGACTCGAACCACGCGACGAGGGGCCGCGCGTTGACGAACGGCACGCAACCAACGGTGAACTTAGCCATCCTTCTTCGCTACGGCGATCACGCTGCTGCCCCAAGGGAGCGAGCCGGCCAGGATCCACCGCGCCTCCATATCCTGGAGTTTGACCAAGAAACGGTTGGTGGGCGGTGAGACCTTGGGCAAAGAGACCTTGGCCTCGCCCCTTTTGAACTTGTCGAGCAGGCGGATCAGCACGACGAAAGGGAAGAGCAGGAACACGCTGTACGAGAGCTTTTGGACCCTCAGGCCGTGCTTGGACAGCAGGTCCCGGACCTGCGCCCTCGTGTACCGGCGGTGGTGCATGAGCGCGACGTCGTGCGGCCCCCAGAGCCATCGGAAGGCTGGGACGTTGAGCACCAGCACGCCGCCGGGCCTGAGGGAGCTTGCGATCCCGGCGACCGCCGACTCGTGGTCGAGCACGTGCTCGAGGGTGTCGAGCGAGACGACCGCGTCGAAGCTCGCTTGACGGAAGGGCAGGCGCTCGGCGTCCCCGACCAAAAGGTTAGTATGCCCGCGCTCGCGGCAGAACGCGATCGCCAGGGGGGAAAAGTCGAGCCCGGTCGTTTCGGCGAACGACTGCAGCTCTGTGAGCAGCGCGCCGGTTCCGGAACCGAGGTCGAGGACCTGCCTTGCGCCGGGCGCGTACTTGCGCAGGAGCGCGAGGGCCAGGCGACGGCGGGAGACGAACCACCAATAGTGGTCCTCGGCCTGGCGCATCTTGGCGTACTCGTCAACGTTCATCGCGGGCGGATGCGGCCCTTTCTACCCGCGAAGCGGAGCTTGACGAGCTCGGCGAGCATGCGGAGCCCGTCGCGGACCATGTTGACCTTGCTCCCCTCCTGGTGCGACCAGCGGATCGGCACTTCCGCGATCTCATAGCCGAGGTCGCGGGCGATCAGGAGCGACTCGAAGTCGAACCCGAACCCGTCGAGCTTGCATCGAAGAAAGACGTCGCGTGCCACGTCCTGTCTGAACAACTTAAAGCCGCACTGCGTGTCCTTGATCCCTCGTACGGCGAAGAGTTGGACCATAAGGTTGAATGACCTGCCCGCCATCTCGCGGTACCACGGCTGTCGGACTTCGAGCCTCGACTCCTTGAGCGGCCTGCTCCCGATCGCGATCTTCGGGCCCTTCTCGACGGCGCCCCAGAGCTTCTCGAGCTCCTCTATCGGGGCCGCGAGGTCGGCGTCGGAAAAGAGCAGCCACTCCGCCTCGGTCTCGAGCATCCCCTTGCGGACCACGAACCCCTTGCCGCGGTTGGGCTGGGAGTCCACGAGCTCGAACCCTGGGTGCTGGCCGGCGAACGCCGTGACGATCTCCTTCGTCGAGTCCTTGCTCCCGTCGCTGACGACCACGACGCGCCAGGAGTAGGGCTGGGCGGACAGGTACTCGTTCAGGCGTTCGAGGGTCGGGCCGATGCGGTCCTGCTCGTTATAGGCGGGCACGACCACGGCGAGTCGGGGCTTGGACAAGGCAGAGGGAGGATACCGGGCTCCCGAGCCTGGCTAGTGCTTCACGGGCGCGCGCTCGTGGAGGATGAAGAGGTTGCTCAGGTTGCGCTGGGGCGAGAGCACGAGCTCCCCGCGGTAGTAGAGCATGGTCGAGCCGCCGCCGTCCAGCGAGACCGCGTTGGTCACGCCGAGCTTCTTCATGGCCCTGCCGAACTCGCTGAGCGTGATCTTGTTCGGCGTGGCCATCAGGACGAGCCTGTTGTCCTCGGTCAGGCCGACGCCCGTTCGGGCGGCCCGGCCCCAGATGCTCTTGTCTGTGAAGTGCTGCGCCTTGGGGTTGGGGGAGACCTTGCCGTCGGAGATCAGGCGCACGGTGCCCCGGATCAGGTGGCGATAGGAGTACCACTCGATCGGCTTTTGGAAAGGTGTGTCAAAGATGTGGACTCTGCCCTGCCAGTCCACACCTATCGCGCTGCCCCGCGAACCCGTGGCCACGAGGTTGCCGTCAACGACAACGTCGGCGACCGGCTGCTGGCTCTGGTACCCGAAGAACGTGCCCGTTATCGCGGCGGCCGGCTGCCGCTGGCCGATGAGGTTCCAGGCTCCGGTGAGGCGGTCGGAGTAGCACGCCTCGGCTGTGACCTTGTCTTGGGACATGTCGGCGACGACCGCATGAAAGTAGAGCTTGCCTTGCTTGAAGGACTCGTACCTTATGGGTCTGGCAGCAGGCTCGCTCACGGGCGCGAGCGCGACGGCTGCTAGGATGCCTGCTACAAATACCATTGGGGGTTCTCGCCGAGAGTTATCTCGGCTGTTTCGCGCTCGATTTTAAGTATACGTTCGTTTCCAGTTTGATATTTCCTCGAAACAGCGAGAATGTCATAGGTTTTCTTGCAGATTCCGCGCCAAACAGGCGGGACCGCGTTGCATCGCGCCCTAGGTTGAAGCTAACCTAGCGGAAGCGATGTTCGACGTATGGAGTCCCGGTCAATGTACGGACGCTCGACATCGCGTGAGTCTGTCTGATGGATCCTCTACATGGATGAGTGCGAGGTAGGGCGTGTCTAACATAGCCTTGTCCCGATACGCCTGGTTGATCCTGTTCTACACCGTTCCGGTGATCCTCTTTGGCGCCTTTGTCCGCGCCGGCCTGCACGGGGATGGTTGCGGCGCCCACTGGCCGGGGTGCAACGGGGCGCTGATCCCGGACGGCACGAGCCTGAGCGAGAGCATCGAGTTCGGCCATCGCGCTTCGAGCGGGCTGCTCGGCATTTTGGTCTTCGTCCTGTTCGCCTGGGCGTTCCGCTCACTCCAGAAGGGGCACCCAGGGCGGAAGGCCGCGCTCGCGGTCCTGTTTTTCACGGTGACCGAAGCGGCGATCGGGGCCGGGCTCGTGAAGTTCCAGTGGGTGGCGCAGGACCTCTCCTATGAGCGGATCTACGCGATGAGCTTCCACCTGGTCAACACGTTCTTCCTGCTGGGCTCGATGGTGCTCTGCGCGCACTTTGCCGCTGGAGGCGAGAAGGTGCGGCTGAGGGGCCACGGCCCAGTCGGAACGGCGGTCGTGGTCGGCCTTGCTGGGCTGCTACTTCTTGGGATCACGGGCGCGATCAGCGCCTTGGGGGACACGATCTTCCCCGTGAAGTCGCTCGCCGAAGGGCTCCAGCGCGACATCGCTGCGACGTCCCACATTGCGGAACGGCTCCGGATGTTCCACCCCTTGATCGCGACTTCGGTGGCGCTCTACATGCTGTTCGCCTGTGGGTTCGTCGCCAAGCACAGGCCAGAAGCGCGGACGATGGCGAAGTGGGCGGTCGGCCTGTTCATGGTGCAGATGGCGTTTGGGATCGCGAACCTGCTGTTGCTGGCGCCGATCTGGATGCAGATCGTCCACTTGGCGCTCTCGGACGCAATCTGGATCGCGACGGTGCTCATGGCGGTGTCCGCGCTTGCGGCGAGCCGCGCTGAGGCCAGAGAGTCCCTCACCGGTTCTGCTGCATTGAAGGGCGAGCCCGCGGCCGAGCGCCGGGGGTTCGTTGCGATGCTGAAGTCGTACGTCGCTCTGACGAAGCCCCGCGTCGTCTCTCTCTTAGTCTTTGTGAGCGTCGCGGCGATGTTCGTCGCCGAGCGCGGCTTTCCGGGGCTCTGGCCGATCGTGCTGGTGGTGGTCGGCGGCTACATGGCGGCCGGCGCGGCCAACACGTTCAACATGGTCTATGAACGGGACCTGGACGGCGCGATGGAGCGGACCTCTCACAGGCCGACGGTGACCCACGCGGTCTCGAACACCGAGGCCCTGGTCTTCGGGTTCGTCCTGGCCCTCGGGTCGTTCGCGATCCTGTGGTCGGCGTTCAACCTCCTCACGGCCATGATGGCCCTGGCCGGGCTGCTGTTCTACTTCTTCATCTATACGATGGCTCTCAAGCGCCGGACGACGCAGAACATCGTGATCGGCGGGGCGGCGGGGGCCTTCCCGCCGCTCGTGGGCTACGCGGCGGTGACGGGCCGGCTGGACCCGATCGCGTGGTACCTGTTCGCGATCATCTTCCTCTGGACGCCGGTGCACTTCTGGGCCCTGGCGCTGATGATCAAGGAGGACTACGCGAAGGCGGGCGTGCCGATGCTCCCGGTGGTGAAGGGCGACCGCGCGACCGTGGTTCAGATCGGCGTCTATACGCTGCTCACGGCCGTCGTTACTGTCATGCCGCTGTTCCAGGGCCAGGTCGGGTGGGTGTACTTGGTGGGAGCGAGCGCGCTGAACGCGGGGCTGGTCCTGCAAAGCCTGCAGCTCATCCGGCACACGGACCGCCCGCACGCCAAGTCGCTGTTCAAATACTCGATGGTCTATCTCGCGCTGTTGTTCGTGACAGTGGCCTTAGACCGGGCGGTCGTTGCGTCGTGAGGCCAGTTGCGGTACGATTGGGCGGACAGGGAACGTCGTTGACCAGAGGGAAAGGATTGCACTAGGATGGCGCAGCTATTCAGGCCGAACGCGAACACGTACGCGACAGTCAGCCTCATCGTCGGGGCGTTGGTCCCCTTCAGCATCTTCTACTTCGGTTCGACGATCACCCGCTCCGGTTACAACACGGGAGTCGGGATCCCGCTCGACCAGCCGATCCCGTTCAGCCACAAGCACCACGCCTACGAGCTGGGGATTGACTGCCGGTTCTGCCACACGAGCGTCGAGACGAGCGCAGTCGCAGGGCTGCCGACCACCGAGGTCTGCATGACCTGCCACTCGCAGATCTGGACGAACAACCCACTGCTGGAACCGTTGCGAGTGAGCTTGGAGTCGGGCACGCCGCTCGAGTGGGTGAAGGTGAACCGCTTGCCGGACTTCGTCTACTTCGACCACAGCATCCACATCGCCAAGGGGCTGAACTGCAACGTTTGCCACGGCCCGGTGCAGGACATGATGATCACGTCCAAGGGCAGGGCGTTCCACATGTCCTGGTGCCTCGAGTGCCACGACAACCCGGAGAAGTACATGATCGAGTACAAGAAGGGAGACGAGCCCCGCAAGCAGGTGTTCGAGCTCTACGCCAAGCTGATGGCCGGCGACAAGCTGACGGAGTACGAGCACTTCTTGGCCGAGGGCGAGTTCCGTGAGATCCCGAAGGACAAGGCCCACGAAGGCGTGAAGCTGATGGAGGCCCGAAAGATCAACAAGGCGCAGCTGGCGGACTGCTACGTGTGCCACAGGTAGATGTCTTGGCGATGAGGAACAAGAGTTGAAGTCGAACGTGGATGGGGCGAACCTCGGCGAAAGCCTGAAGGGCAAGACCGGGCGTCGCTACTGGAAGAGCCTGGAACAGCTCGCGGGCACGCCCGAGTTCCAGAAGTGGGTGGACGACGAGTTCCCGCACCGCTCGACGCTCCTAAAGCTCGACCGCCGCGAGCTCCTCAAGTTCATGGGCGCGGGGATGATGCTGGCCGGCCTCGCGGCGAGCGGGTGCCGCAAGCTGCCGGAGCACCGGGTCGTGCCGTTCATCGCGGGCCCAGAGGACTACGTCCCGGGCAAGCCCGTCTATTACGCCTCGATCGCCACGATGGGCGGCTACGCCACCGGCGTCCGCGTGAAGACGCACGAAGGGCGTCCGATCAAGCTCGACGGAAACCCCAACCACCCGGCGAGCCTCGGGAGCCTCGACGCCCGCACTCAGGCACAGGTCCTCGACCTATACGACCCCGACCGGCTGCGGATGCCCACCTACAAGGGCGACCCGGCGGCGTGGTCGGAGTTCTTTGCGAAGGCGGGCGCCAAGCTCGAGGAGCTCGCGCCGAATGGCGGCAGCGGCGTTGTGCTAGTGACGCAGATGGTCGGGTCGCCGACGCTGCACTCGCAGATCCAGAACTTCTTGTTTCGTCACCCGGCCGCGCAGTGGGTGCAGTACGAGGCCGCGAGCCGTCGCAACATGATCGAGGGCGCCGCGATGGCGCTCAGCCCGGTGACGGAGAGCCACTTCCGGTTCGACCTCGCAAAGGTCGTCGTCTCCCTCGACAGCAACGTGATGATGGAGGGGCCGGCGGCGGCCCGGTACCAGCGCGACATCATGGCCGGCCGCGACCTGGGCAGCGGGCGCACCGAGATGAACCGCGTGTACGCGGTCGAGTGCGCGCCTACGACGCTCGGCGTGATCGCAGACCACCGGATGCCGCTGCGGGCTTCGCTGATCCCGGCGTTCACGCGCGCCTTGGCTGCGCGGTTGGGCGTCGCAGGCATCGGCGCCGCGCCCGCTCCCGCGGGCGTTGACGAGAACTGGCTGGCCGCGATGGCCCGCGACCTGGCGGCGAACCGTGGCGCGAGCGTCGTCGTCACGGGCGACCACCAGCCGGGCACGGTCCACGCACTGGTCCACGCGATCAACGAGCACCTCGGCAACTTCGGCACGACGGTCGTACACACGAACCCCGTGCTGCCGAAGCCGACCGCGGAGATCACCGCGCTCGGGACCGCCGTCGAGCAGATGAAGGCCGGGCAGGTGCAGATGGTGCTCGTGCTCGGTGGCAACCCTGTCTACGACTCGCCCGCGGACATTGACTTCAAGGGCGGGCTCGACAACGTCGGGTTCACGGCGCACCTCTCGATGCACGACGACGAGACTTCGGGCGCGTGCCAGTGGCGGCTCCCGCTCAGCCACTTTCTCGAGGCCTGGGGCGACGGGCGCGCTTTCGACGGCACGGCGAGCATCCAGCAGCCGACCATCCTCCCGCTTTACGACTCGAAGAGCGAGATCGAGTTCTTCGAGGCGCTGATCGGCGGCGCGCGCGAGGGGATGGAGATCGTGCAGGACTACTGGCGCGGCGCGATGGGCGAGGCAGGGTTCGACGTGCGGTGGCACACGGCTCTCGGAGACGGAGTCATCGCGGGCACGCAGCTCCCGGCGGTGCAGTCGCAGGTCTTGCAAGGGCTCGGTCAGGCGATCGCGCAGATGGACGACGACGTCGCGAGCGGCTACGAGGTCGTCATTCAGCCGGACCCGACGGTCTTCGACGGACGCTTTGCGAACAACGGGTGGCTCCAAGAGCTGCCGAAGCCGATCAGCAACCTGACGTGGGACAACTCCGCGCAAATGAACCACGATACGGCGCTGAAGCTCGGCGTGGAGATAGACAAGAAGTACGGGTTCATCCCGGCCGACCGCGAGGCCGACATGGTGCACATCACCGTGGACGGCCGCACCGTCGAGGCGGCGGTCTATGTCAACCACGGGATGGCGGACGGCGTCGTGCTGTTGCACCTGGGCTATGGCCGCACGCGCGGCGGCAAGGTGCTGTTGCCGCTACGGAACAAACCCGAAGACCACGGCGGCGGCTTCGACGCGTACCGGCTGTTCCGCTCGGGCAAGAACCCGTGGATGGTCGTGAACGGCGCGCGGTTCGAGATGGCCGGTAAGACGTACCCACTGGCGAACTCGCAGTTCCACAACACGATTGACATGACCAAGGTGGACTCGGACCGCGAGATCCTGGAGGAGACGACCCTCTCGGCCTTCCTCTCTGCAGAGCCGGTGGAGCACCACGAGAACCCTACGCTCTATGACGAGGACATGGCCTCAGGCGTGATCGGCAAGTCGAACACGTCCGTGGAAGACATGGGCTGGAACGACCCGAACCAGTACCAGTGGGCGATGACGATTGACCTGACGCTTTGCACGGGCTGCAACGCGTGCGTGGTCGCGTGCCAGTCGGAGAACAACATCCCGACGGTCGGCAAGTACCAGGTGCAGCGCGGCCGCGAGATGCACTGGATCAGGATAGACCGGTACTACGCGGGCGACGGCATAGGCAGCGAGTGGCCCGTGAATGACCCGGTTATCCGGCTCCAGCCCGTGACGTGCATGCAGTGCGAGAACGCCCCCTGCGAGCCCGTGTGCCCGGTCGCGGCGACGGTGCACAGCAAAGAGGGGCTGAACCAGATGGTCTACAACCGCTGCGTCGGCACGCGGTACTGCAGCAACAACTGCCCCTACAAGGTGCGCCGGTTCAACTTTCTCAACTATGGGAACCACGACGACGTGCCGGTGAAGAACCTGCTGAACAACCCCGACGTGACCGTCCGCGGGCGCGGCGTGATGGAAAAGTGCACCTACTGCGTGCAACGGATCAACCACGCGCGGATCGAGGCGAAGAAGCGAGGCGACAAGATCAAGGACGGCGAAGTGACGACCGCGTGCATGGACGCCTGCCCGAGCCGCGCGATCGTGTTCGGCAACAAGTCGGACGAGACGAGCCGAGTTTCAAAGTTGCTCCACGACAAGCGCAGCTACAAGCTGCTCGACCACCACTTGAACACGCGACCAAGGACCGTGTACCTCTCGCGCGTGACGAACCCCAACCAGGAGATCGAGGCCTAGGATGCCCAACAAAGAGACCTTCGACGAGAGGATCCTGACCGGAGAGCAGTCGAACGCCATCATTGACGAGGCGATCGGCGGCGTCGTGCTCGACCAGAAGCGCCACATGCACCCGGAGATCAAGCTCCCCATGGGGCTCAAGGCCAGCCCGTGGATGGTGCTGCTCATGATCGGGTTCCTGTTCGTGAACGTGCTGCTCCTGGCGATCACGGCGCTGGTGTTCACGGGCATCGGCATCTGGGGCAACAACCAGCCGGTGGGCTGGGGCTTCGACATTATCAACTTCGTCTGGTGGATCGGCATCGGCCACGCCGGGACGCTGATTTCGGCGATCCTGCTGCTCTTGCGGCAGCAGTGGCGCAACTCGATCAACCGCTTCGCGGAAGCGATGACGATCTTCGCCGTGCTCTGCGCGGGGATGTTCCCGCTCCTGCACACCGGCCGTCCGTGGGTCGCGTACTGGCTGTTCCCGTACCCGAACGTGATGGGCCTGTGGCCGCAGTTCCGCTCGCCGCTGATCTGGGACGTTTTCGCCGTGAGCACGTACCTGACTGTCTCGCTCCTGTTCTGGTACGTCGGCCTGATCCCGGACTTCGCGACGCTTCGCGACCGAGCGAAGAAGCGCGCTGCGCAGATCGTTTTCGGCATCCTCTCGATGGGCTGGCGCGGCTCGGCCAAGCACTGGCACCGCTACATGCACGCCTCGATCATCCTGGCCGGGCTTTCCGCCCCGCTGGTCCTGTCGGTGCACTCGATCGTGTCCCTCGACTTTGCGATGAGCATCGTGCCGGGGTGGAACGTCACGATCTTCCCGCCTTACTTTGTCGCTGGCGCCGTGTACGCGGGCTTCGCGATGGTCATCCTGTTCGCGATCCCGCTCCGCAAGTGGTACCACCTGCAGGACTACATCACGATGAAGCACTTCGACTGGATGTCGAAGGTGATGCTGGCGACGGGGCTGATCGTTTGCTACGGCTACGCGATGGAGTGGTTCTATGCGTGGTACAGCGGCACGGCGGTGGAACAGTCTCTGATCTTCAACAAGATGCACCTGTTCGACGCGCCGTACTCGTGGGCGTACTGGCTGCTGCTGCTCTGTAACTTCGCGATCCCGCAAGGGCTCTGGTTCCCGAAGCTGCGGCGGAACTTCAAGTACTTGTTCACCGTCTGCCTCGTGATCAGCGTCGGCATGTGGCTCGAGCGGTTCGTGATCATTCCGATGTCGCTGACGCGCGACTATCTTCCGAGCTCCTTCGGCTACTACTCGCCGACGATCTGGGACTTTGCGATGTTCGCCGGCACGATCGGGTTCTTCGTCTTCATGATGATGCTGTTCGTGCGGTTCCTGCCGATGATCACGATCTTCGAGATCAAGGAGCTCAAGCACCACCTTGACCACGACAAGCACGGCCACGCCGAGGAGGTGAAGGCCTAAATGTCGCACGGTAGGGACACGGCGCCGAGGGCCTATGGGGTGGTCGCGGAGTTCCAGACTCCGGAGACCCTGCTCGCGGCCGCCAAGAAGGCGAACGCCGAGGGGTACCGCGACCTGGACGCCTATTCGCCGATCCCGGTCGAGGGGCTGGTCGAGGCGATCGAATGGGACGACAGCCGGCTCGGCTGGCTCGTGTTCCTTGGCGGCCTGGCAGGGATCGCGACGGGGCTCGGCCTTGAGTGGTGGGTCTCGACGGTCGCGTACCCGCACAACGTCGGCGGCAAGCCGCTCTTCAGCCTTCCCGCGTTCCTGCCGGTGTTCTACGAGTGCACGATCCTGTTCTCGGCGTTCGCTGCGACGTTCGGGATGCTCGCGCTCAACAAGCTGCCGAAGCCGCACCACCCGATCTTCAACTCCGCGGCCGGCATCCGCGCTTCGCAGGACCGCTTCGTGCTCTGCATCGAGGCGACTGACCCGCAGTTCGACCGCGACAAGGTCACACGGTTCATGGAGACGCTCGGGGCGGACTCGGTCGAGTACATCGAGACTTCGGAGGGATACTGATGAACATGCTCGCTAGGGTCCTTCGGTTTGCGTGCTACGGCCTGCTCGTGTTCGCGGCCGGGTGCCACTGGGACATGTGGACGCAGCCGAAGCTCAAGGCGCAGGACAAGTCGGAGTTCTTCCGCGACGGCAGCGCGAGCCGGATGCCCGTGAAGGGCACGGTCCCCTATGGCGCCGAGATCGGCGACCCGGCGCTCACGCGCGGGTATGTGGACGGGCGGCTCGTCGAGCAGATGCCCGTGCCGCTGACGGCTGAGCTCCTAGAGCGCGGCCAGGAGCGGTTCAGCGTGTTCTGCCGCCACTGCCACGGCGCGACGGGCGACGGCCAAGGGATGATCGCGCAGCGCGGCTTCAACGTCGAGCGGCCGGTCGCCTCGTACCACACGCAGCGCCTTCGCGAGATGCCGATCGGGCACTTCTTCGACGTCATCACGAACGGCTATGGCGCGATGTTCCCCTACAGCGACCGAATCCCGGTCGAAGACCGGTGGGCGATCGCCGCGTACATCCGAGTGCTGCAGCGCGCGCACAACGCGAAGATCTCGGACGTGCCTGCGGAGTTCAGGGGACTGATGGACGATCCGGCCGCGCAACTGGAGCCAAAGCCTGAAGCGGAAGGGGAGGCGGGGCACTGATGGAACAGACGCGCTTCCACACTCGGTTCTCGACGATCGGAGGCCTTGCGCTGGTCGTCGGCGCCATCCTGTTCGCGATCAACTTCAACGCAGGCTCGTACTTCTACGGCTGGGTGTTCTGGGCGTGCATGACGTTCGGCTGCTTCGCGCTCTCGCTCCTTCACCACATGGCGAAGGGCAGCTGGGGCTACCCGATCATGCGGCTGCTTGAGGCCGGAGGCGGATGGAAGATGCTGGCGGCGTTCGGAGCGCTCTTCATCGTCCCAGTGCTGGCGTGGCCGGAGTTCATGACCGAGAACTACTCGTGGACGGACGAGGCGACGAGGCAGGTCAAGGTCGTCGCACACAAGATGCCGTTCCTCGACAACTTCGTGCTGCTCACCGTCGTCACGTTCGCCGTATTCATCTTCTTCGCGTTCCGCAACGAGAAGTGGCAGCGGCTGCAGGACGAGACGGGAGAAGAGAAGTACCTGCGCTGGCGCACGAACTGGAGCAGCGGGTTCTTCCCGTTCTTCGTGCTGTTCATCAATTTCGCGTTCACGATGTGGGTGATGAGCATGAAGCCCGAGTGGTTCAGCACCATGTACGGCGTCTGGTTCCTCGTGCAGCAGGGGCTGACGGCGATGGCGCTCATGGCGATCATCGTCGGTACGCAGAGCGGAACCGAGCCGTTCAAGAGGGTCGTGACGCAGCAGTTCACGCGCGACATCGGCAACCTCATGCTCGTCATGACCCTGCTTTGGGCGTACTTCAGCTTCAGCCAGTACCTGATCATCTGGTCGGGCAACCTCCCGGAGACGATCAGCTACTGGATCGAGCGCCGTGAAGGCGGGTACGAGACGCTCGGCGCGATCCTCGTCGGCGGCGGGTTCTTCTTCCCGTTCCTGCTGCTGCTCGCGCCCAAGATGAAGCGCGAGCCGAAGCGGCTCGCATTCGTCGGCGCCGTCATCCTCGTCGTCCGCCTCCTCGACATGCACTACAACGTCGGGCCCATGTTCCGCGACTCGGTCGTGCCGCACATGGGCGACGTCGGCGCGCTGCTGATGTTCGGCGGCGCCTGGTGCCTCATGTTCTCGCACTTCGTCCAGCAGGCGCCGCTGCTCGTCAAGAACCAACCCCAACTGAAGGAGGCCGTGGACCATGCATGACCACCACGAAGACGACCCAGAAGTCCTGAGCGAGATTGAAAAGCTCGGCTACGACCCGCGCGACGTCCCGATCGGCGAGACGCCGAAGCACGCCATCGCCCTGTTCGTCTCGGTCGGCGCGGTCATGCTGATCTCCGTGGGGATCATGACGGTCATTGACCGGTACCAGGGCTCCACGCTCGTGGGCAGCAAGGACGTGAGCGACGTCCGGCGCGAGCGCGCACCGGAAGAGCCCTACCCCGTGGTTCAGACCAACCTCAGCGCAAAAACGGACATCCACGACCTGCGAAGGGACGAGATGATCAAGACCACGACCTACGGCTGGGTGGACAAGGCCGCGGGCGTCGCGTCCATACCCGTGGACGAGGCGAAGGCGATCCTCCTGAGCGAAGGGATGCCGACGACCGCAGGGCAGGGACTGCCGGCCTCGATCACCGGCGAGGACCCGTCCGCGCCGGGGACGCCGGTCACGGTGCCGCCGTCGCCGCGAGGTGCCGGGCAATGAGGCGCGTCGCCCTCTTCGCGCTCGCCCTCGTCGCCTGCGCCGCCCAGGCGCAGTTCTACGGGCCGAAGTCCATGCAGGACCCCGGCTCCGGCCGTCGCGCGGTGCTCGCGCCACAGTCGCAGATCGGCGTTGACCAGAAGCTGAACGACTACGTCCCGATGGACCTGCGCTTCACCGACTCGGACGGCTCGAAGGTCGTGCTCCGACAGTTCTTCAAGGACAAGCCGGTCGTGCTCATGCCGGTTTTCTACGAGTGCGCGGGCGTGTGCACACTCGAGCTCAACAACATGGCGATGGCCCTCGGCGACTTCAAGAAGGACTTCGTCGGGCAGGACTTCATCGTCGTCACGTTCTCCATCAAGCCGACGGAGGGCCCCGAGTTCGCGCAGCTGCGAAAGGACGTCATCCTCGACATCTACAACAAGCGCGGCGCGGAAGAGGGCTGGCACTTCCTCACGGGCTCGTACGACCAGATTAAGGCGCTGACGGACTCGATCGGGTTCCGCTACGAGTACGACAATGAGACCGGCAACGTCGTACACCCTGCCGCAGCGATCGTGCTGACGCCGCAAGGACAGGTCTCCAAGTACTTCCTCGAGACCGAGTACCCCGTCGGCGAGCTGCTCGCCTCCATCAAGGAGGCCGCAAAGGGACGCATCGGCGTCAAGGTGCAGGACGACTCGATCTGGAACTGCATCGAGCTCGACCCGATCACTGGCCAGAAGACGCTGAACATCATGAAGGCGCTCAACCTTGCAGGGCTCTTCACCCTCGTGGCGCTGACGGTCGCGGTCGTTTACATGACAGTGAGATACAAGACGACGGCGCTGAAGCCCGGAGACGCCAAGGAGGACCACAGTGCTTGATTCGCTGCTTGCGAACTTTCCGATTTTCCCCGAGCAGGCCTCCGAGCACGCCGCCGACTACGACGCGCTCTTCTGGTCCATCACGGCCCTGACGGTGTTCTTCACCCTCATCGTCGTGGTCATGGTGGCGTACATGGCGTTCAAGTACCGCAAGGGCTCGAACGTGAGCCGAAAAGGGCAGCTCGACAGCCACCTGGGGCTCGAGCTGACCTGGTCGGGCATCCCGCTCATCCTCGCCCTGGTCATCTTCTTCTGGGCGACCGCGAACTTCATGAAGCAACGGGACATGCCGGAGGACGGGATCGAGATCTTCGTCGTGGGCAAGCAGTGGATGTGGCACCTCCAGCACATGAACGGCGTGCGCGAGAACAACGAGCTGCACGTGCCGATAGGCGTGTCGGTCAAACTGACGATGATCTCGCAGGACGTCCTGCACGCGATGTACCTGCCGGAGTTCCGCGCGCAGTACCACGTCATTCCTGGGCGCTACACCGACCTCCACTTCACTGCCAGCAAGGTCGGCGAGTTCAAGATGCTGTGCGCGATGCACTGCGGCACCCAGCACAGCGAGATGGTGGGCAAGGTCATCGTCATGTCACAGGCGGACTACGCGGCCTGGCTGGAGAAGGGCGGCAACCGCTTCGAGAAGGAGGCCAAGACCATGGCCGCCTCTGGCGCCGCGCTCTTCAAGCGCAAAGGCTGCGCCAACTGCCACACCGAAGTTGACAACGAGCGCGCGCCCTCGCTGCACGGGCTCGTCGGCCGAACGAGGTCGTTCAACGACGGAGCGACGCACGTCGCCGACGAGGCCTACATCCGCGAGAGCATCTATGAGCCGTACAACAGGATCACCCGCGGCTACATCAACACGATGACCGCGTACAAGGGCCAGCTCACCGAAGTGCAGGTGCGCGAACTGATCGAGTACATCAAGAGCCTCGGCACGACCGCGGGCGTCGGCGACGGCAAGATCGTGCCGTACGAACAGCCGGAGCAGCCGTTGGGCGCAGACCCCGGAACGCCGGACAACGCGACCAAGATCGCGAACGAGCGCAAGTCCGCCGCAGCAACGCAGTTCGAACAGTCAGGAGGACGGAATTGAGCGCGACCGCGACGACGACCGCCCGGGCCCACCCGGAGAAGAACTACCTGAACGCGGACCACACGATCGCGTCGTGGCTGCTCACGACCGACCACAAGCGGATCGCGGTGCTCTACCTGATCTCGGTCACGTTCTTCTTCTTCATCGGCAGCATCGCTGCGGGCCTCGTCAGGCTAGAGCTGACGTCCTCGCAAGGGCTCCTGCTCACGTCCGAGGCCTACAACAAGATGTTCTCGGCCCACGGCGTGGTCATGATCTTCTTCTTCCTGCTGCCCTCGATCCCGGCGGCGATAGGGAACTTCGTGATCCCCATCCAGATCGGCGCGCGCGACCTCGCGTTCCCGCGCCTGAACCTGCTGAGCTGGTACCTCTATATCATCGCGGGCGGGCTGATCCTCTTCGCGCTGGCCGGCGGCGGCTTCGACGCCGGCTGGACCTTCTATACGCCGCTCAGCTCGCTCTACTCGGACACCCAGATCACGATCGCGCTCGTCGCGATCTTCATCGCGGGCTTCTCCTCGATCTTCACCGGCCTGAACTTCATCGTCACCGTGCACAAGATGCGCGCGCCCGGGATGACGTGGTTCCGCATGCCGCTGATGGTGTGGGCGAACTACGCGACGAGCCTCCTAATGATGCTCGGCACGCCGGTCGTCGCGATCACGCTGTTCCTCGTCGTGCTCGAGCGCACGCTCGGGATCGGCATCTTCAGCGCGGAGATCGGCGGCGACCCGGTGCTGTTCCAGCACATGTTCTGGTTCTACTCGCACCCGGCGGTCTACATCATGGTCCTGCCGGGCATGGGCGTCATCTCCGAGCTGATCTCGGCCTTCAGCAAGCGCCCCGTCTTCGGCTACCACTTCGTCGCGTTCTCGTCGCTGGCGATCGCGGGGCTGGGCTTCCTCGTCTGGGGCCACCACATGTTCATCAGCAGCCAGTCGGTGTACCTCGGCGTCATCTTCTCGCTGATCACGTTCCTCGTCGCCGTGCCGTCCGCGATCAAAGTCTTCAACTGGGCGTTCACGATGTACAAAGGGTACGTCGAGTTCAAGACGCCGATGGTCTACGCGATCGCGTTCCTCGGGCTGTTCCTCATCGGCGGCCTCACCGGTCTGTTCCTCGCCGCGCTCGACACCGACGTCCACCTCACGGGCACGTACTTCATCGTCGCGCACTTCCACTACGTCATGGTCGGGTCCTCGACCATCGCGTTCCTCGGCGCCGTCCACTTCTGGTGGCCCAAGATGTTCGGCAAAATGTACAACGAGTTCTGGGGGACCCTCTCGGCGATCGTCATCTTCGCCGGGTTCAACTTCACGTTCTTCCCGCAGTTCATCCTCGGCTACCTCGGCATGCCGCGCCGCTACCACTACTACTTCTTCGAGCCCGCGTGGGAGGTCTACAACGTCATGTCCACCATGGGCGCCTCGATCCTCGCGATCGGGTTCCTCATGCCGGCGTTCTATCTCACCGCCTCGCTCCTGAACGGCAAGAAGGCGCCGCAGAACCCCTGGGGCGCGAAGGGCCTGGAGTGGGAGAAGGCCGCGAGCCCGCCCGTCACGTTCAACTTCTCCGAGCCCGTCGTCGTGACGGAGCCCGCGTACAACTACCCCTCGGCCGACCGGCCTGGTGGTGCGATGGTCCACCAGCTTGACCAGCTGGACGAAGACATAGAGAAACTGGAGGGCGACTAATGGCAGAGCACGCGGCGCACCACCACGAGCCGGGCGAAGACGTCGTCTTCGGCCAGTACGAGACGATCGAGCAGCAGCGCGAGAGCTACATCGTCGGTATGTGGACCTTCCTCGTCACCGAGGTCATGTTCTTCGGCGGACTGTTCCTTGTCTACACGCTGTACCGATGGAAGTACGCGGAAGTCTGGCACGGCATGTCCCTGCACTTGAACTTCTGGCTAGGCGGCATCAACACGGCCGTGCTCCTGCTGAGCTCGTTCTCCGTCGCATGGGCGGTCCAGAGGGCGCAAGTAGGAGACACCAAGAACCAGATCAGGCTCCTTTGGTTTACCGTCGCTTGTGCCTGCACGTTCTTGGTCATCAAGTTCATCGAGTACAGGGAGAAGATCGTGCACGGCCTCTACCCGGACTGGGCGTACCAGGGCCTTCCGGACGTCGAGTTTGGGCCCTCCCGGCTCTTCATGAGCCTGTACTTCGCCATGACCGGCCTGCACGGAGTGCACGTCTTGGTCGGCATCATCGTCATCACAACGCTGATCTTCATGACGAAGGCCAAGGCGCCCTCGATCAGCGACTACATCCCGACGGAAATGGTCGCGCTCTACTGGCACTTCGTTGACCTCGTGTGGATCTTCCTGTACCCGCTCTTCTATCTCATCCCGGCGTAAGACATGGCAAAGCAATTCGAAGAACACGGACACCACGTTATTCCGACGCGAACGTTGGCGATCAACCTCGCATGGCTCATGGCGCTGATGGTCCTGACGATCGTCGCGGCCCGGGTTACGCACTTCCTGCCGACCATGCCGGGGAACGTCGTAGCCATGTCCATCGCGATCGTCAAGGCGTTCTTGGTCGTCGCGATCTTCATGGGTGTCAAGTACACGACCAACCTCGCCAAGCTCTTCGCCATCGGCGGGTTCGTGTGGTTCCTGCTCTTGTTCGGGATCCTGATTGACTACTTCTCCCGGCCGTGGGAGCCGGTCAAGGGATGGGAGCCGCTCCCGTCCACTTCGCTTCCGCGCACCCCCGGCGTAGACGAGTAGCTCAGCCCTGGCCCGTCAGGCGCCGCAGCTCGGCCGTCGCCCACCCGATCACGTCTTCTGCGCTCGCGTCGCCCGGAAACGTCCGAACCTCCCCCCACTCCGCGTGGGTGAAGCAGAACCCGGGGCGCGGGACCACGCGGCGGTACGGCATCACCCTGTTCGTGTTGCGCAGCCCGACGCAGATCACCGGCACGCCCGCCTTGCGCACGATCAGCGCCGCACCCGGCAGCAGCGGCTGCAACAGGCCGTCCTCGCTCAGCTGACCCTCGGGGAAGATGCACACCGCCTCCCCCTCGTGCAGCAGCGAGATCGCGTGCTTGATCGCCGCACGGTCCGGCTCGCCGCGCTTGACCGGGAACGCGTGGAACCACCGGAGCAGGCGGCCGAGCACCGGCACCTCGAACAGCTCGCTCTTCGCCATGAAGTGGATCGGGCGCTTGCACGAGATCTGCACGACGGGCGGATCAATGTCGGAGATGTGGTTGCTCAAAATCAGCAGCCCGCCGCTCTGCGGCACGTTGCCCCTGCTGCGCACGCGCAAAGGCCCGAGCACGAACATCATGACCCGGACGAACAGCTTGAGCAGAGGGTACGCGACCCGGACCGAGAGGTTGTGCCTCACAGCCGCGACACCAGCAGCTTGAGCGCCTCCGGGTACGCCGTGTGCTCCAGGTCGAGCACGCGGTCCGCGAGCGTCTCTGGCGTGTCGCCCGGCAGCACCGCACAGCGCTTCTGCAGCAGCACCTCGCCCTCGTCGTACACTTCGGTGACGAAGTGGACGCTGCACCCGCTCTCCTTCTCTCCTGCGGCGAGCACGGCCTCGTGGACGGCGATCCCGTACATCCCCTTGCCGCCGAACTTCGGCAGCAGCGCGGGGTGGATGTTCAGGATGCGGCCGCGGTACTCCCGCACGACCTCGGCGGGCAACAGGGTCATATAGCCGGCCAGACAGACCACCTCGATGCGCTCCTCCTGCAGTAAGTGTCGCAGGCCGTCGGCGTAGCCCTCGTCCCTGGGCACCACGGCGACCCGCACCCCAAGGCTATTGGCGCGTATCGCCGCGGGCGTCCCGGCCTTCGGCGAGACGACGAGCGCCGGCTCGGCCGGCACGTCGCCGCCCAGGCACGCCGCGATGAGGCTGGCCATGTTCGTCCCCCGGCCCTTCGTGCCGACGAACACCGCGACTCTCGGCCTCACACCCTCCGGCACCCCCGGGTTTTACCCCTCGCCACAGCCCGCAGCCTCTCCCGCCCCGCACCAGACCTCCCCGGAAAGTAGGACTTATGTCCTGTTTTGCTAAAATACACTTGACAAACAGTCACCCTATGGTGGTATCATGAAGTTAGAGGGGAAGAAGCGCCCGTTCCGTCCGATTTGTCGGATAGGTCGTATCTGTCGTATCCGCCCGATCGCAAAAAACGGCCTTAAAACGGCCCCCCAAAGGGTGCCCCGGCCTGGCCGTGTCGCACGAAGACCACCCGGCAGACCGGGCTCCCTGTCTCGAACAAAACCGGGAGCGTAACGGGAACAAAACTCCTCCAAACAACGGGACTGAACGGGAATTGAACGGGAAAACCTAGGGACTCCCACAAAAAAATGGCGGGAACGTGTGGGAATCGAACCCACCCTGCGCCCTAGGGCGCAACAACGGTTTTGAAGACCGCGGGGCACACCAGCACCCATTCGCTCCCGTCCGTACGGGTTTCTACCCGAACATCCATACTCTCCGGCAGAGCATGAGGATTGAACTCGACTGGAAGGGCAAGATGGCCTTCGACGCAAAGACCCCGAGCGGGGCGACGGTCCGGTTGGACACCTACACCGACGAAGGCGGTGAGCAGAGCGGCCCGACGCCCGTCGAGGCGCTCGTCCTCTCCCTCGGCGCCTGCACTGCGATGGACGTCGTCTCCATCCTCGAAAAGATGCGCCAGAACGTCGAGTCCTACCGCGTCGTCGTCGAGTGGGAGCGCGGGTCGCACGGGGTCTGGCCGAGGCCGATCACGAAGTTCATGGTCAAGCACGTCCTCAAGGGCGAAGGGCTCGACCCGGCCGCGGTCGAGAAGGCCGTCAAGCTCAGCAACGAGAAGTACTGCAGCGTCTCCGCGACGCTACGAGCGGGGCCAGAAATCGAGACCGCCTGGGACGTCGAGCGCTAGAACCCGCCGAGCGGCGTGATCCCGAAGCCGAACCTGTCCAGGATGAACAGGATGTTGGCGATCGAGTTGATCTGGTTGAAGTTGATGTTGCCGCTGTCCGGCACGAACACGATGTCGCCCGGCTCCAGCGCGATGTTCTGCGCCGCGTCGCCGTTCTTCAGGAACCGAACGAGGTCCGCCTCGATCTGGACGAACTCGGTCGCCTTGCCCGGCACCCGGCGGATGACCTTGACGGCGCTTAGCTTCGAGCGGAACTCGATCTCGCCGCGGCCCATGGAGATCGCGTCCATGAGCGTCATCGGCTCGCGATAGCCGTAAGGGCCCGGCGCCTGCACGCGTCCCATGACGATGATGCGGTTCATCGTCTCCTCTGGCAGGATCAGCTCGTCGCCGTCCTCGACCTCGTAGTTCTGCGACATGTCGCCCTTGACGAGCATCGCGTAAAGGTCAATCGGGATCAGCTCGTTCGAGCCCTTGCGCCGCAGCTTCGCTCGGCGCATGTCCGTGCTGTTGTCGCGCATCTGCCCGCCGCCGCGAGTGTAAAGCGTCAGGATGGTGTCGCCCGGCTTCATCTCGTACACGCCAGGCGTGCTCACCTGGCCAGTCACCGTCGCGCGGATCTCCCGGAACCGGTCAACGACGACCGTGACGATCGGGTCGCGAAGACCGAGCTTCAGCTTGTAGGCCTCGGCGAGCTCGTTCGCGAGCTCCGTTGCCGTCTTGCCCTCGGCGCGCATCGTCCCTAGGAACGGCGCGCTGATGTTCCCGTCGGGGCCGATGATCAGCGTCGCAGAGATGTCCGCCTGGTTGTAGACGAGGATGCGGATCACGTCCTCGGTCTTGAGCCGGTACGTGCCGTTCTGCGCCTGCGCCTGCGCGAGCGCGCAGACCAGGGCGAGACCGACTATCCAGACCGACTTGACTGTCTTCAAAACGTCTAATCCTCGCTTGAGGCGAGCGTGAGCCGAGATTATACTCGCGGCCCGCTCCGCCTGCCCTCCACCGCCAGCGTAACCTCGCCTTTATACGGGACCTGTCCCTCGCTTGGAGCCTCGGGCAGCCTGCCCCTCCAGACTTGCTGGTGGGCCTTTGTGAGTTCTCGGCAGATCGCGTACCGGCGCTCACCCAGCGCCGCCGAGCAAGCTGCAAGAAGCTTGCCGACCCGGTGCGGAGACTCAAAGAGCACGAGAGTCAGGGGCGAGTCGCGGTAAGGCTCCAGGAGCTGGCGCAGCGGCCCAGGCTTGCGCGGCGGGTAGCCCAGGAACGCGAAGCGCTGGGCATAAAAGCCGCTCAGGGCGAGCGCCGTGGTCACCGCGCTAGGGCCCGGGACCGCGTCCACCTCGACGCCCAACTCCAGGCACGCCTGCACCAGCTCGGCCCCGGGGTCGCTGACGGCGGGCGTGCCCGCGTCGGTGAGGACGACGGCCCGTTCGCACGTCGAGACCTCGAGCGCGTACTGCGCGACCTTCGCCGGGGACGTGTGCTCGTTCAGCACCCGCATCGGGCGCTTGATGCCCAGGTGGGACTGGAGCTTGCCGCTGACGCGGGTGTCCTCGACGAACCACACCGCCGCGTCCTCGAGCGCCTGTGCCGCGCGGGGCGAGAGGTCGCCGAGGTTGCCGATCGGCGTCGCGACGACCGTCAGCAATCAGTTCCCCTGGCCGGTGGTGCCGCCCTTCGCGGGCTCCTTGTTCGCTTCCTCGATAAGCCTCTTGACGGCGTCCTCAGCGGACTCCTTGATCGGCTTGCCCGTCTCGTCCACGTTGAACTCGTCCAGGTCCGAGCTCGCCCCCGCAGCCGCGGCGTCGGCCTCTGCCTTGCGCTTGCTCCATTCGAGGAGGTGCGCACGCACAGCGTGGGCCTGCTCTGGCGTGATCTTTTTGGCGTCCTCGAGCTCGCCGAGCTTTATGTTGAGCTGCGCGAACACAAGCTCGTTCTCCGGTGCGAACCCGGTGTTGTACTCGGCCGCGGTCTCGAGCGCCTCGGCGAGCGCCTCCTGGTCGCCAAGCGCCTCGTAGACTTCGATCAGTTCGAAGCGCAGAGAGCTGTTCTCCGTAAAATTGAGCGCGCCGAGGATCACTTCCTCCTTGGTGCGAAGCATCCCCTTCGTCTCGGCTTCGGTCATGATGCCCTCGAGCCGGACCCAAGCGACATACCGCGCGTTCGCGCCGACCGCCTGGCCCGCCAGGTCGTTCAACGTGAAGTCGGTGCCGTTTACGACGTCGAGAAGGACCTTCTTGCGCTCTTCGTCGGTGACGTCGGCGGACTGGTAGGCGCGAAGGATCCTGTAAGTGGCCTCGTAGCCCGCGCTCTTCCACTCGATCTTGGCGTTGTTGCGCGCTTCTTCCAGCGCCTTGGTCGCCTCGGTGTTCGCCTTCTGCCTCCGGTAGGTCTCGTTGAGGACGGTCTTGTTGGTCTCGTAGTCCGCGGGCAGGTCCGATTTGATCTCGACGAGCTTGAAGATCTGCGGCTCTCCAAAGTTGATGAGCACGCCCGTGTGCCCCCCCGGCTTGAGGTCGAGGATCGGCTTGAGGCCCGCGATGTCCTCGATGAGGGACTTGCTGTACGGGAGGGGGTCCGTTGGCGCGTCCTTGTCGAGCCTCTTCATCACAGTCTCGAACTTCACGCCCGCGTTCAGCTCTGCCAAAGCCTTTTCCGCCTCGGCCATTCGCACATCGAGGTTCTTCTCCGGGTCAGCGAACGAAATGCTCAAGAGGTGGTACTTGACGTAAGACTGCTTGACTTCGTCGTCCGTGACCCGCGTCGTGGCGGCGAAGCTGGCGAAGACCGCTTGGCGCACGGCCGGCAGGAGCGCGGCCTCGCGCGAGACCGGGTCGTCGAGCGACTTCTGCACCTGCCCGATGATCTCCTTCTTGAACTCGGTCGTCGTTTGACCCGTGGTCTTGGTGAAGTACTCCTGGAACTGCGACTCGGTCGCGTCCTGTGCCAGGTCGCTCTGCGCGACCGCGTCAGAGCGGAACTGCTCGATCATCAGGTCGGCCTCGTCAGAAGCCATTTTGAGCAGGTCGTCGTCGTCCACCGAGATGCGGCGCTGCTCGGCCATGTCAGCGATGACCTGCGCCTGGACCAGACGGTCGAGCGACGTCGCCACGATCGCGAAATCGTCGGACGGGCCGGTGCTCGGCCTGGACTGCTCGGCCACGGCCTGCATCTGCAGAGACATCTGCCCCCGCGTCACGTTCCGGCCGTTGACCGTGAACATCACGTCCTTCAACGTCGGGTCGGTCGCGGTGCCCAGCGTCGGGTTGAAGCAGCCCAGGAAGCCGCTCCCGGCCACCCCTATGGCGGTCAGGACCATAACGATCCACAGGGCGACCATGCACCCCTTCTTCTCAGTGGTCTCTCTCAGCTTTGCGACGGACAACGGCAGGCTCCTGTCTACTTAGACTAACGGCAGATTATGGCATCCGGGTTCCGTATGCCCGGGAAGACTTGACTAGTAGACAAAACCGTGCTATACTAGTGGACGTAACGCGGCTGACCGCGGCACAAGAGCAAGACTATGGCCAAAGGAATGACGTCCCGCCAGGAGGCGATCCTCCACTTCCTCCTCGAGTACATCCAGGAGATCGGATACCCGCCCTCGATCCGCGAGATCGGCGACAAGTTCAAGATCGGCTCCCTTCGCGGCGTGACCGTGCACCTCGACGCGCTCGAAAAGAAGGGCTACATCCAACGCAGCAACACGCCGCGCTCGATCCGTGTTATCCACCCCGCCTATCAAACGTCGCGACGGTCTACGATGCTGCCGCTGGTCGGCACGATCGCGGCCGGAACTCCGATCCTTGCCGAAGAGCACATCGAGGAGCTCGTGCCAGTCCCGAGCGAGATGGTCCGCAACATCGCGGGCGCATACCTCCTGCGCGTGCGCGGCGATTCGATGTCCGGAGAGGGCATCAACCCGCGCGACCTCGTCGTCGTCAAGCCGCAGGAGACCGCCAACCACGGCGACCTCGTCGCGGTCCTGCTCGGCGACGAAGCGACGGTCAAGCGCATCCACTTCGACAAGGGCGGCGTGCGACTGATGGCCAGCAACCCCGCCTACGACCCGATCGAAGTGTCGGCAGAGGACCACCCGCGCGTGCTCGGACGCATCGTCGGGCTCCTGCGCGACTACGAGGGCATGGCCTTCTAGGGCCCGCTCACAAAGTCAATTCGGCGGTCCCGCGTCAGCGCGGGGCCGCTTCTTTGTTCCTGGCGCAGGATCCCCAGGCCAGAGAAGAACCACGTCGTGAGCTGCGTCTTCTCGCCCGAGCCCTCCAACGTGAGCACGCACTTGACCGTGCCGTACGTGCGTCCGGCGATCACGAGGTCTTCCTTGGTGCGCACCAAGCGCGCGGTCGCGGCGCTCTTGGTGGTCGGCGTCGCCACGACGCCGCTCCACTCGCGGCCGCTTTCGGCGAAGAGCGGGACCGGCGGCGCGTACGTCGTGCCGGCGAGTTCGGCGGCGATCAGCTCCCCGTCGCTCCACGCCATTCGGCACTGTCCGAGGTCGCTCGCGATCAGCCACCCCCGCGCGCTGCCGACGCTCGCGGCGCGCTCGACCGTCATGTCTGCGTCGAAGTAGTCCGCGTCGAGCCGGACCTCGTACGTCCAGCGGTTGCCTTCGCCGAGGGGCATGTACTCCTCGGTGCTGTCGCCGCAGCCGAAGACAAATACGAGCAGAAGAGGAACGAACGCCCTCACACGACCTCCAGTTTCGCGTAGCTCTGCACGAGCTTCTTCACGCCCGTCGCGCCGGGGAAAGCGACCGTGACCTCTGCGTCGTTCTTCAGCGGGCTGCACGCGACGACGACGCCGATCCCGAACTTCGGGTGCGTCACCTTCTGCCCGACCGCGAACGGCGAGTTCCACGACGGAGCGGGCCTCGGCGCCTCGTCCGCGTACTCCTCGACCTCAGGCTCGTGTACGACGTACTTGCCCGACCTCTCCAGGTGCACGGAGCGCAGCCCGCGTGGCGCACGGTGCTCCGTCGAGCCCTGCAGGCTGTCGGTGAGCGACTTGGGAATGTCGTCGAGGAACCGCGAGCGGGGGTTGAAGCTGGGCTGCCCGAAGAGCGTGCGCCGGTGGGCGTGGGTCAGGTGCAGCTCCTCCCGCGCGCGGGTCATGCCGACGTAGCACAGGCGGCGCTCCTCTTCCAGCTCGGTGTCCTCTCCCAGCGAGCGCGAGTGCGGGAACACGCCCTCCTCCAGCCCGACCAGGAACACGACGGGGAACTCGAGGCCCTTGCTCGAGTGGAGCGTCATCAGCGTGACGGCGTCGGAGCCGTCCTCATAGCCGTCAATGTCGGAGACGAGCGCGACGCTCTCGAGGAAGTTCGCGAGGTCCGCGTCGGGCCCTTCGTCGAACTCCGTCGTGACGTTGAGCAGCTCTTGCAGGTTCTCGAGCCGGCTCTGCGACTCCTCGGTGCGCTCCGCGCGCAGCGCGTCCAAGTACTCAGACGTGTTCATGACGTGCCTGAGCAGCGGCGTGATCGGCCCGTCCTTCGCGAGCTGCGCGGCCTCTTGGACGCAGGCGACGAAGCGCTTTGCGCCGTCGCGCGTCTTCGCGGGGACGCTCTTCATCCACTCGTCGTCCACGAGCGCGGACCAAAGCGGCCCACCGAGCGCGGCGGCGCGCGCCTCGAGCTTCTCGACCGCTCCCGTGCCGATTCCGCGCGACGGGACGTTGATGACGCGCCGCAACGAGACCTCGTCGCCCGTGTTGAGCGCGAGCCGGAGGTACGCGACCATGTCCTTGACCTCCTTTCGTTCGTAGAACCTTTGGCCGCCGACGAGGACGTGCGGGACGCGCATCGTGAGCATCGCCTCTTCCAACAGGCGGCTCTGCGCGTTGGTGCGGTAGAGCACCGCGAAGTCCTTGTACGAGCGCGTGCCGCGGCGGACCTCTCGCAGGATTGTGTCGGTGACGAGCATCGCCTCGTCCTGTTCGCTGCCCGCCTCCGAGACCGTCACCTGTGCGCCGGCGTCGTTGTCGGTCCAGAGCTTCTTGTCTGTTCGCCCGCGGTTGTGGCGGATGACCTCGTGGGCCGCCTCGAGGATCTTCTTCGTCGAGCGGTAGTTCTGCACGAGCTTGACGACGGTCGCGCCCGGGTGGTCCTCTTGGAACCGCATCATCAGCGAGACGTCCGCGCCGCGCCAGGCATAGATGGACTGGTCGTCGTCGCCGACGATCGTGACGTTGCCGTGCTTCTCGCCGAGGATCTGCACGAGCCGGTACTGCGCGAAGTTCACGTCCTGGTACTCGTCAATCAGCACGTGCAGGAACCGCTCCTGGTACTTCTCGCGGACCTGCTGCGACTGCTCGAGCAGCCGCACCGCCTTGAGCAGGATGTCGTCGAAGTCCAGCGCGTTGGCCGCGGCGAGCGCCCTGTTGTAGTCGGGGTAGATCGAGGCGACGACGCGCTCGAAGTACCCGGAGGCCTGGTCCTCGTACTCCTTGGGCCCGACGAGCTTCTCCTTGGCCCGGCTGATCTCTGAGAGCACGGCCCGCGGCTGGACGGTCTTGTCGTCGAGCCCCTTTCGCTTGACCAGGTCCTTGACGAGCGAAATCTGGTCGGCGTCGTCGTAGACCACAAAGTTGTTCGGGAGCCCGATCGCCTTGCCCTCGATCCTAAGGAGCCGGGCGCACACGGCGTGGAAGGTCCCCATCCAGATGTCCTTGGCGGCCGGCCCGACCATCTGCTCGATCCGGGATCTCATCTCGCTGGCGGCCTTGTTGGTGAAGGTGACGGCCAGGACCCTGTAGGGGGGCGTGCCCTCGGCGACCAGGCGGGCGATCCGGCTGGTGATGACCCTGGTCTTCCCCGAGCCTGCCCCGGCGAAGACCATGAGGGCGCCCCCCGGGTGCAGCACGGCCTCGCGCTGTTCGGCGTTGAGCCCGGCGGGGTCGTACGTGGTCGGCATCGGAGGTTCTGGTAGTACCCCAATATACGTCTACCGGACGGGGCACCCGTCAGACATGCGGGAAAAGGGCGGAAATACAGGCGCGGCACAGGCCCTGCAGGGTGTAACATACAGGCTGAAGCCAGCGTCAGTACGGTTGTCAGTTTAAGGCTTTGCGCCCAAGCGCGCGGGCCCCAACGGTGAATCAGATGAGGAGAATCGTAAGCGTCGTCCTAGCCATGGCTGTGACAGGCACAGCAATGGCCCAGTCCTTTACAATCCGCCGCCCAGCGGAAGGCTCGGTGGTCCGAGAGACCGTCGAGATCCTGATCCCGAAGGGCAGCATCCCCTCCGGCGGGTACATCGGCGTCATCGTCAACGGCAAGTTCCTTGAGGCAGCCATGCCTCCGGTCGACGGCGACAACTACGTCTACAGCCTCGACACCAAGGGCCGCCGCATCCCTGACGGCGACATGGACATCGAGATCGTCCTCTACCAGGACTATGCCGACCGGGCAGAGATCGTGAACCGGTCCTCCGTTCGCGTCAAGCTCGACAACTACACCTCGATCAAGTCCCCCGAGGACGGCTTCACGCTGCGTTACAAGTTCAAGCGGGGCCAAGAGCTCGTGTACGTCACGACCGAGACCCAGAGCGCGGGCACTGTCACCCAGGCCGCCGCCCAGATCGGGAGCCGGATCGGCGAACTGCCGCTCGGCACCGAGGTCTCCCGAATGCTGTACGCGTTCGACAACGTCTACGCCGGCGAGAGGGGCCCTGAAGCCCTCCTCCGCATGCAGGCGCTGCCGGACAAGGGCAAGAACTACACCTACCTGACCCCGACGGGCGAGAGCGAGGCGAAGAAGTTTTACGACTATGAGATGCACCCGCTCTATCTGCGGATAGACGACACCGGCCGCGAGGTCTGGGGCGCAGTCCCGCCGTACTTCCCAATGGAAGGTTCTGCCGGCGAGTCGAACAAGCTCGACCTCTATTCGATCTTCCCGCTCCCGGTCCTACCGTCCAAGTCGCTCTTCCCGGGCGAAACCTGGCAGGCGCAGCACCTCTTCGGCACCATTGACCTTGAGAACCTCGCTTTGACCGACAAGCTCACGGTGGGCTTGGTCGCCCGCGGCACCTTCATCGGCGTCGAGTGGGAGAAAGGCATCCCTTGCGCGAAGTTCTCCGTCAAGGTGGACGCTGGCCCGCGAGAGATCGTGAACGCCGTCAACCTGAACAACCAGCCTGGCGAGGCCGTCCGGGTCACGCTCGACGGAATGATCTGGTTCGCGCTCGATCGCGGCGTCATCGTGAAGTCCGAAATGACGATGCTGCAAGAGTCGCTCGTGACGGTCGGCACCCAGCAGGGCCAGAACGTCGGCGCAGGCGGGAACAACCCAGCAGGCGGCAACAACCAAATGGCGCCCGGCAAGTCCGGCGGCCTTCCGACTCTGAGCGGAGCGGGCGGCGGCGGCGCTGGCTGGACGAAGGGCGAGTTCCAGTTCGACCCGCACATGGACGGGAACGGCCAACTTTGGTTCTTCCGACAGCGCACCGGCGCTCCTCCGACCCTCGGGGCGGGCCCAGGTACTGGAGGGGCCGGCGCACCGGGCCAGGCAGCCGCACCGGGACAAACAGGCCCCGGCTTCGGCAACCGAACCGGCGGCGGCAGCGGCGGTACCCAGAAGGTCATCCTGCGGGTTCGGCTCCGTCTCCTCACAGAACTGGAGCAATAAGAACTGAACCTGTTCGGATCAAAGTGGCGCAGCTCCTCGACTGACGAGGAGCTG
>JBBDXG010000030.1:0-63274 GCA_040902435.1 Fimbriimonadaceae bacterium | reverse complement strand
GGTGAATGGCGGCCGTAACTATAACGGTCCTAAGGTAGCGAAATTCCTTGTCGGCTAAATACCGACCCGCATGAAAGGCGTAACGACTTGGGCACTGTCTCAACGAGAAGCTCGGTGAAATTGTAGTCCCCGTGAAGATGCGGGGTACGCGCAGTAGGACGGAAAGACCCCGTGGAGCTTTACTACAACTTCGGATTGTTGTTTGGATGTGGATGTAGAGCGTAGGTGGGAGCTTCGGCGACAATGGAACACCACCCTTCTTCATCTGGATAACTAACCCGCGCCATTATCGGGCGTGGTGACATTCCGTGGTGGGTAGTTTGACTGGGGCGGTCGCCTCCCAAAAAGTAACGGAGGCGTACAACGGTGCACTCAGGCTGGTCGGAAATCAGCCGCTGAGCATATAGGTATAGAGTGCGCTTGACTGTGAGACAGACAGGTCGAGCAGGGACGAAAGTCGGTCTAAGTGACCCTCTGGTGGTGCGTGGGCACGCCAGGGTTCATCGGATAAAAGCTACCCCGGGGATAACAGGCTGATCTTGCCCGAGCGCTCATAGCGACGGCATGGTTTGGCACCTCGATGTCGGCTCGTCTCATCCTGGGGCTGCACAAGGTCCCAAGGGTTCCGGAGTTCACGGATTAAAGAGGCACGCGAGCTGGGTTCAGAACGGCGTGAGCCAGTTCGGTCCCTATCCACTGCGCGCGAAGGAAACTTGAGGAGACTCGCTCCTAGTACGAGAGGACCGGAGTGAACTGACCTCTGGTGTACCAGTTGTCCTGCCAAGGGCATAAGCTGGGTAGCCATCGTCGGGAAGGGATAAGCGCTGAAAGCATCTAAGCGCCAAGCCCACTCCAAGATTAGGTTTCCCATTTCGTAGTAAGGCCCCTTGAAGATCACAAGGTAATAGGCCGCATGTGTAAGCGTGGTAACACGTTCAGCTGAGCGGTACTAATTGGCCGAGGGCTTTATAGAGTTGCTAGCCCGGTGCCTTTAACGCGCAAATTGCTCACCGACGGTGCGACTGTCGAAGTGTTTTGGCCAGGTGGGCCAAAACCGAATACGGTTTCTTTTCGCGTGGCCTTGGCGAGAGGGAAACACCCGTTCCCATCCCGAACACGGCAGTTAAGACTCTCAGCGGCGGATGTACTTGGAGGGCGACCTCCTGGGAGATATGCACGCTGCGCGGATTGAATAATGTAAAAGCCCCGGCCTCATTCGAGGTCGGGGCTCTTCTTTGTGCGCGCCACCCTAGGAGGCGGCGGTGAGCACGGGCTTCTTGAACTTCTTGGCGTCGATCTTGGCGCCGGTCTTCATGCTCTTAATGATGAAGTCGCCGCGGACGAACTCCTTGTCGAGCGACATTTGGACCGTGCGCCAGACCAGGTTCGTCTTGGGGTCAATGTAGTACTCGACGTACACGCCGACGGTGGGTGCGGACTCCTCAAGGACGACCCAGGTCTTGTTGTTCCACTTCACGTCCTTGCGGAGCGAGAGCTTGCTGTCGTGCATGTTGTCGCCGGCCGCGGTCGAGAGCTGCCGTTTCCAGTCGTAGAAGTTGATGATCTCCAGGTTCGCGCCCATGAGCACTCGGCCCATGTTGTCCACGTTGTAGGGGATCTCCAGGACCTGCTTGGAGTCGGCTGCGATCGCGTAGATCTTGAGCCCGTCGCAAACGACCTTCGCCGTCTCGTTCTCGGCCGAGATGTCGGCGTACATCAGGTTCGGCGACTTGAATCCGCCGTCCATCTTGACGGTCACGTCGCCGTTGTCGGCGGTGATCGTCGCTTCCATGACGAAGGTCACGGACCCGATGTCCTTGTACTTGGTCCGCATCTTGGCAAGGAGCTCTTCGACCTCCTTGTCGGCGGCGAAAGAGACCGCCGCGAACGCGGAGGTAAGGAGCAGCAGCGCAATCTTCTTCATTGTCGTCTTCCTATTTTGGCTTAATGACGGGCTGGCCGATAAGTTCGGGCCTGGAGCGCGGCGCCGAAGACCCCTGCCGAGTCTCCCAGCGCGGGCTTTCGGACGTCGAGCCTCGGTCTCTCGTGAAAAACGTGCTTTTTCAGCTCAGAAGTTCCTAGGTCGTAGATCTCCTCGACCTGTCCGACCCCGCCTCCCACGACGATGACGTCAGGATCGAGGACGTTGACCAAAGTGGCCAGGCACCGGCCGAACTCTCGGCACAGTGTATTGACGACCTGGGTCGCGGCTGTGTTTCTCCCGGTCCTATGGAGCCCTACGATCTCGACCAGCGAAGCGGCTTCGCCGGACAGGCGCTGATACTGGCGCTCGAGCGCGGGGCCGGAGAGGACGGTCTCGACGCACCCTCGCCGGCCGCAGTAGCAGGGCTCGCCGCCGGGCTCGGCGGGGTTGTGGCCCCACTCGCCCGCGATCCCGTTCAGGCCGCTCCAGACCTGGCCATCGAGGACGATCCCGCCACCGACGCCGGTGCCCAGGATCACCCCGAAGACGCAGCGCGCACCCTTCGCGGCTCCAAGGAGCGTCTCTGCCAGGGCGAAGCAGTTCGCGTCGTTCGTGACGACGGCCGGGCAGCGTAGAGCGGTGGCGAGGTCCTGCGAGAGCGGCATGCCGTTGAGGCACACGGTGTTGCAGTTGCGCATGAGGCCGGTCGCCGGATCGGTGGACCCTGGCGTCCCAAACCCGATGGCGTCGGGCCGTTGCAGGCCCGTTTTTGCTTCGAGCGATGCCACGAGGGTCGCGCACGCCTGCACGACGTGCGCATAGCCCTTGTCCGACTCTGTGGGGACGCGCAGGCGCGCGATCGGCTCGGCGGGGCTCTCGGCGTCCACGACGATGCCCTCGATCTTCGTTCCACCGAGGTCCACGCCCCACAGGGTCTGCACCCCCCGAGAGTACCGGAGCATAATGAGCGCAAATGGCAATCACGATTGGATCCCTCGCGCCCGACTTCTCGCTCAAGTCTGCCAATGCAGAGGGCTTGGCGAAGGACGACTTCGGGCTTTCGACGGTCAAGCTCGGCGACTATCGCGGCAAGAAGAACGTCGTGCTGCTTTTCTTCCCCGGGGTGTTCACGCCGCCGTGCACGCAGGAGATGTGCACGATGTCCGAGGGGATCAACGACTATAAGGAGCTTGGAGCCGAGGTGCTCGGGATCAGCGTTGACTCGGCGCTAGCGCAAAGGGTGTGGGCGGAGAAGGAGAACATTAAGGTCAAGCTGCTCAGCGACTATGAGAAGAAGACCGTTAGGGCGTACGACGTGGTGCTGCCTGACTTCCTCGGCATGGGCGAGGGATCGAGGCGCGCGGCGTTCGTGATTGACCGCGAAGGAGTGGTGAGGTACGCAGAAGTAACGCCGACACCGCCGGAGCAACCGGACTTCGCGGCGATCAAGGCCGCTCTGAAGTCTCTATCGTAGCCCCTCACCCCTTCCCCCTCTCCCCCGGAGGGGAGAGGGGGAAGGGTCGAATCAGCCGACCAGTTCGGCCGTGATCTTTGCGTCGAACACCGATCCTGCGACGGGCACGGGCCAGCCGGTGACGTCCAGTTCGTACTTCAGCACCTTGCCGTCCTGCGCGACCCAGTAGAACCCGCTCGACTTCATCGGGCTCGGCCCTTCTTCGGTCATCGTGAAGGACACCTTCATCGCCTGCTTGTCTTTGATCTTCTCCTCACCGACGACCTTGTACTCGACGCTCGCCTTGTGGGCGTCGGCCTCGTCCTCTTGCGCGTCCTTGTAGGTCCACGCCGTGTCCTTTGCGACGCCTTTGTCCGGGTAGGCGAAGAAGAAGGGAAGGAACATGCGGCGCATCGCGTCGCCATAATCGGACTTGACGCTCTTGAGAACGCCGTTGGGCTTGAGCGTGATTGGGAAGCTCTCGTCAGGCAGTTGCTCGCCTTCGGCGAAGAGCTGCGTCCACCCGATGGTGCCTTCGAAGCCCTTGTCGGTCTTCTTGGCGAACTTGCACTCCAAGACCATGTCAACGGCCATCTCCTGGCCCTGGTCCTGGATCTTCATGACGACGGTGTACTTGTCGGACTCGTTGTCCTTGTAGGGTGCTTTCAGCTCCCACGCCTGCGTCTGGCTCAGGGCAAGGGCGGCGATCAATAGGTTGGTCATACGTGAATCCTCCTCACACGGTTGAAACGGAATCTTCCGCGCGATGGTTTCACGATCCTCGGTTGTCGGGCTGCGCCTCCGGGACCTTGACTCGGACGATGAGGCGCAGCTCGCCTGCTAGTGCCGTCCTTGGACAGGGCGCGGGTCCGGATAGAATCCCGCCGGACAATGAAGATCGGCATTTTCACGGCGCTTTTCGGCGACAAGACCCTCGACCAGACCCTCGACATCGTCAAGGCCGAGGGCATCCAGGCGGTGGAGCTGGGCGGTGGGGCGTACCCCGGCGCGGCCCACTTGCAAATGGACAAGCTCCTGGCGAGCAAGGCCGAGCGCGACAAGCTGATGAAGAAGATCGAAAGGCGGGGCCTCGAGCTGACCGCGATCTCGTGCCACGGCAACCCGCTCCACCCGGTCCAGAAGATCGCCGACGAGCACCACACGGCGTTCGTGCAGTCGGTAAAGCTCGCGCACGCGCTCGGCGTGAAGTGCGTCAACGGTTTCAGCGGGTGCCCCGGCGACCACGAGCAGGCGAAGAACCCGAACTGGGTGACGTGCGCGTGGCCGGACGAGTTCCGCGACGTCCTCAACTGGCAGTGGAAGAAGAAGGTGGTCCCGTACTGGAAGGATCAGGCGGCGTTCCTGGCCAAGAACAAAGTGAAGTTCGCGATCGAGATGCACCCCGGCTTTGTCTGCTACAACAACGACACGCTGCTCAAGCTTCGCAAGGGCGTCGGCAAGAACGGCAAGTGGATCGGAGCGAACTTCGACCCGTCGCACCTTTGGTGGCAGGGGATTGACCCGATCGCCGCTGTGCGGCAGCTCGGCATGGAGGGCGCGCTGTTCCACGTCCATGCGAAGGACACGCGCATTGACCCGTACAACTGCGCTCTCAACGGAAACCTCGACACGAAGTCCTACAGCCTCATCGGCGAGCGGTCCTGGGTGTTCCGCTCGGTCGGGTACGGCCACGGGGTCGAGTGGTGGAAGGACTTCGTCTCGGTGCTCCGGACCGTCGGCTACGACTATGTGCTGAGCATCGAGCACGAGGACGGGCTGATGTCGCCGATGGAGGGGCTGCGAAAGGCGGTGGACGTGCTGAAGCAGGCGGTCATTTCTGAGCGGGCGGGCGAGATGTTCTGGGCCAAGGAGTAGTCCCTCCCCAGGTTCAAATCGCACCCCCGGTATAATCCGCCCCTGGCGCCCAGCCTAGCGGAGCAACCTACCTTGCAGTCGAAGAGCAACCTTTTCCTTGCCATCGTTGTCGCCTTGACGGTGCTTTCCGTCATCGGGTTCGTCAGCCGCGATTTCCAGCTTGGGATTGACGTCAAGGGCGGCATCCGGCTGATCTACTCGGTCGAGCAGACCCCCGAGAGCAAGGAGCAGGACAGGACGCTCGAGCAGGACCGGACGGTCGCTATCAAGACCCTGCGCTCGCGCGTCGAGCGCGGTCTGGGCGTGACCGAGGGGACGGTCCAGGCCAAGGGCGCGAACCAGATCGTCGTCGAGCTGCCCGACTTTACGGACATCGCCGAAGCGCGCAAGATGATGGGCTCGACGGCCCGGCTCCAGGCGTTCCACGCGCGCAACGTCACGACTTCGCTGCGAAGGAGGACCTACTCGATCGGAGAGGAGAAGGTCGTAGACGGCGTGCAGGTCGTGTACTTCGTCAAGTCCAGCGGCGGCGACCAGATCGGCCCGGACGACCCGGAGTACAAGGAGATCATCAGTCAGTGGACGCTGATCCTGCAGGGCGCGGATCTTGCAGACGCGTTCCCGAACACGCTGGCGAACGGGAACGTCGTCCCTGAGTTTAGGTTCGCGCCTGAGGGCGCGAGAAAGATGGAGGCTTGGACGCGCTCTGTCATGGACCAGGGCGAGCACCTGGCGTTTGTCATTGACGGCAGGGTCCTGAGCATCGCGCCGATCAAAGAGCGCACGATCCTGACCGACTCGGCGTTCATTGACGGAGAGTTCGAGCCGAAGGCTGTCCGTGACCTCACGACGCTCTTGCGCGAAGGCGCGCTCGAGGTTATTCTCAATCCCGAGAGCGAACAGTTCATTGACCCGAGCATCGGCAAGGGCGCGCTCGACCAGATCGTAGTCGCCGGCGCCGTCAGCTACCTTCTCATCTGTGTCTTCTTGATCGCGTACTACGGAGTGCCAGGCATCGTCGCGGCGGTCGCGATGGTCTTGTACGGGCTCTTCACGCTGACGGCGCTCAAGTACCTGAACGCGACGTTCTCGCTCGCGGCGATCGCGGGCTTCATCCTTTCGCTCGGAATGGCCGTTGACGCGAACATCCTGGTGTTCGAACGCATCAAGGAGGAGATCCGCGCCGGGCGCGCGCTCATGACGGCCGCGGACCTCGGGTTCAAGCGCGCTCTCTCTGCGATCGTTGACTCGAACGCGTGTACGATCATCACGAGCATCGTCCTGTACATCCTGGGGAACGGGCCGGTCAAGGGCTTTGCCACGACCCTCATCTGGGGCGTGCTCATTTCGTTCTTCACAGCGATCACCGTGACCCGCGCGCTGCTCCTGACTGCGATGAAGACCCGGATCGCGAACGACCCGAAGCACTTTGCGCTCAAGCGCAACTGGTTCGGTGAGAAGTTCGAGGCGCAGGCCGACACGAAGCCGCTCAACATCGTCGGCCGCACGAGGACCTGGTTCACGATCTCTGCGGTACTGATCCTGGGCGGCTTGATCGCGGTCTTGTCGGGAGGGATCAAGCCGAACGTCGAGTTCGGTGGTGGCTATGAGGGCGTGTACGCCGTAACCGAGGAGGGCACGACCCTCGCCAGCATACGGACGAAGCTCGGTGAGGCGGGGTTCGAGAAGGCGAACGTCAAGCTCGGCTCGGCGGTGGACGAACAGACGGGCAACGACGTCCGAGTCGCCTACATCACGGTCCCGCCGGACGCCGATTTTGACTACCCGGAAGGGATGGGCGAGACGGAGAAGACGGACTTTGCCAAGGCGAAGATCGCGGAGTCCGCGGGCCTCGCCGACGACGCCAAGGCTTCCTTCCAAAGGGTCGGCCCGACCATTCAGCAGGAGACGGTTACGAACGCTTACTTAGGCGTGATCATCTCGACCGTCCTGATCATCCTCTACATCGCGCTCCGGTTCGGCGTCGCGCTGGGTGGCATGAAAAACGGCATCAAGTTCGGCCTCTCGGCGATCGTCGCTCTAGTCCACGACGCCCTGTTCGTCGTCGGCATGGCGGGGATCATGGGCCTGATCATGGGCTGGGAGATCAGCTCGCTCTTCATCACGGCGATGCTCACGGTCATCGGCTTCTCTGTGCACGACACGATCGTCATCTTCGACCGCATCAGGGAGAACCTGCGGAGGCCGCACAAGGGCGAGACGTTCGACCACCTCGTGGACAAGTCCGTCACGCAAACGGTCGCGCGCTCCATCAATACTTCGATGATGGCGTTCATCACGCTGATGATCCTAGTGTTCTTCGGCACGACCGTGCCGGAGATCAAGTTCATGTGTCTGACGATGGCGGCTGGCATCGCCGTCGGCACGTACTCTTCGATCTTCAACGCCTCTCCGATACTCTGGCTATGGAACAAGGCGACGATCAAGCGGCACGGGGAACAGGCCGACCTGATGGCTGAGGCGCAGCGCGAGGCCAAGCTCCGCGCCAAGATCGCGATCGAGGGCGACGACAGGGCCTACAAGGACGACAGCGGCGGAACGTACGGGCAGATCAAGCGCAAGACCTCGGCCGTTGACAAGGCCAAGCACGACATAGACGCCGACGACGACAAGGGCTAGTCGTTGCGGAGGAGCCCGCCCTGTGCGATCTCGATCGCGCGGAGCGCCGCGCGGGCCTTGCTCACGCACTCGTCGTACTCGCGGCTGGGGACCGAGTCGTAGACGATGCCGGCGCCGGCCTGGACGTACGCCCTCCCGCCCTTGATCAGGATCGTGCGGATCGCGATCGCGAGGTCCACCTCGCCGGAGCTGCTGAAGTACCCGACCGCGCCGGCGTAGAGCCCGCGGCGCGTCGTCTCGGTCTCGTCAATGATCTGCATCGCCCGAACCTTCTGCGCGCCGCTGACGGTCCCGGCGGGGAAGCAGGCTCGGACCAGGTCCACGCCGTCCGAGCCCTGCCGGAGCGTGCCGGTGACGCTGCTCACGATGTGCATGACGTGGCTGTACCGTTCGACGGTCATCAGCTCGCCGACCTTGACGGACCCGTATTCGCACACCCGCCCGAGGTCGTTCCGACCGAGGTCAACCAGCATGATGTGTTCGGCCCGCTCCTTCTCGTCGGCCAGCAGGTCCTTCTCGAGGAACTCGTCTTCCTGTGGCGTCTCGCCCCGCGGCCTGGTCCCCGCGATCGGCCGGACCCTCGCCTCGCGCCCGCTGAGCCCTACCATCAGCTCCGGCGACGCCCCGACGATCTCGAAGTCCGAGAACTGCAGATAGAACATGTAGGGCGAGGGGTTGAGCGAGCGCAGCGCGCGGTAGATGCTCAGTGGGTGCGCCCCGACCTCGGTCTCGAACCGGATCGAGGGCACGGCCTGGATGCAGTCCCCAGCGCCGATGTACTCGATGATCCGCTTGACGCCTTCCTCGAACGCCTCTCGCTCGACGTTGGCCGTCACGGGGTTTGGTCCGGCTTTGAACGTCGGCAGGGATGGCAGCGGCGACTGTAGGCGCGTGTTGATCCGCTCGATTTCCGCCTTCGCGCCCTCGTACCCCTCGTCCGACCCGTCCGCGAGCGCGACGATCTTGACGATGTTCTTGGCGTGGTCGAAAACGACCATGCTCTCGACGACCATCATCGCGACGTCGTCAATGCCGAGGTCGTCTTCGGTCGAGTCGGGCAGGTCCTCGATCGTGCGCACGTAGTCGTAAGCGATCATCCCGACTGCGCCGCCGCAGAACTTCGGCATGTCGTGCAGCAGCTCTGGAAGGATCGGACGCACTTCGCGATGGATGACCTGTAGCGGGTCCTCTCCTTCTGCGAGCTCTTGCTTGGACTGGTTGCCGCGCTGGTTGATGCGCACGGTGCGGCCCTTGCAGCGCACGACCAGGCGCGGCCGCACGCCGATGATGCTGTAACGGCCGAGCTGCTCGCCGCCGGTCACGCTCTCGAGGAGGAAGCTGTGCGTCTCGTCGTGCGAGAGCTTCCAGTACGCGCTGAGAGGCGTCTCCATATCCGCCAGCACGTCCCGACAGACGGGCACGGGACAGCCGAACTTGGATAGTTGCTGGTACTCGTCGCGCGACGGGGAGAGCACGCAGGGATTATGTCCGCAAGGCCCGGAGCGATGCTCTAGACTGGGCTTGAATGTCCGTCGCAAGCAGGCTGAGAGACGTCAGGGACCGCATCGAGAGGGCGTGCGCGTCCGTCGGCCGCGACCCGTCCGCAGTCACGCTCGTCGCGGTCACCAAGACCGTGGCGGTCGGGAGGATCCGAGAGGCGTACGACCTCGGGGTCCGCGACTTTGGCGAGAACAGGCTTCAGGAGGCGCTGCCAAAGATTGAGGCGCTACCCAGGGACGTCAAGTGGCACTTCGTCGGGGTTCTTCAGTCCAACAAGGCCAAGGCCGTGGCCAACTCGTTCCACGTCGTCCACACCGTAGAGAAACTCTCCCAATTGGTCCAGATTGAGAGGGCCCGCCCGATCGAGGGTCTGATCGAGGTGAACATAGCTAGGGAGCCACAAAAAGCGGGAGTTTTGCCGGAAAACCTTGACAAATCGGTAGCCCTTGTACAACAATGTGTGAACGTTCGGTTTCGGGGCCTGATGGCCATGGGCCAGTTGAGCTCCGATCCCGAAGAGAACCGACCGCACTTCCGACAGATGTCGGAGCTCGGAAAAAGGTTTGGCGCAGAGTGGCTCAGCATGGGCATGAGCGCTGACCTCGAGGTGGCGATCCAGGAAGGATCAACACACGTCCGGGTTGGGACGGCGATCTTTGGCGAACGTGGCTGATCCACGGACGGAGACAACTGAATCATGGAAGATACGGCAGGGAAGCCAGGCTTCTTCGAGCGCATCCTCGGTTTTGTGCACCGCAACGAGGTTGAAGACTTTGAAGACGAGCGAGACACCATCCCCACGTCGCACGTACGCGTCGGCGCGGAGCACACCCACCACGTAACGGTCCGGCGCCAAGTCGTGTCGTTCCAAGACGCGATCGCGGCCGCCGACGGCCTTAAGCGGTCAGAGACCCAGGTCATCAACCTCGCGACGGCGACGCCCGACATGCGCGAGAAGATCAAGGACTTCATGTGCGGCGTGAACTACAACGCCGAAGGCACATGGGAAGAGATCGGCGAGCACGTCTACTTGCTCTCTCCGTCCACGATCTACGTCGAGGTCGCCCAGTCATCACCCTCAACAGGGCCCTCGAGGACGTTCGGTTCAATTTAGAGGAGATCACCAATAACGGCCGCGATAGACAGCCGACAAGCACGAGTAACTCAAAAAGCAAACCTCCCTCTCCCCGCAGCCAGACTGCGGGGATTTTTTTGTGCGAGTAAACTCGCACGAGATGGCCGGCTTTACGACGCACACGGGAACGATCGTCGTCTACGACGTGGACGACGTGGACACCGACCGCATCATTCCTGCGCGGTTCCTCTCTCGCGTCAGCCGTTCGGGGTACGGCGAGCTGCTCTTTGCCGACGTCCGCAAGGACGGCTTTCCGCTCGACCTGCCGGAGGCGAAGGGCGCGAGCGTGATCGTCGTAGGGACGAACTTCGGCTGCGGGTCTTCAAGGGAGCACGCGGTGTGGGCGATCCAGCAGGCGGGCTTCTCGGTCGTCGTCGCACGGGTCGAGAAGGACTCGCCGGGGTACAGCGACATCTTCCGCCAGAACGCGGCGAACTGCGGGCTGCTGCTCGTCGAACTGGCGCCCGACTCACACGCGGACCTGAAAGGGGCAGGAACTGGGGCGGAGGCCACCATTGACCTGCCTGCCCAGAGCGTCCAGGTCGGCGGCAAGACCCACCGCTTCGAGATTGACCCTGTCCTGAAGGACCAGCTCCTGGCGGGCCTCGACCTGATCGGTGCTACGCTAAGGATGGAGCCCGAGATCGCGGCCTTCGAAGGCAAATGGGACGCCTTCGCCCCGACCCGCGATACGGACGCCAGGGATGAGGCGTCTAACCCTTAGACCCGACCGTGGAGGAACTGAAATAGTGCTGACCTTGATTCTCGCCGTCGCAATCGGGCTCTTCGATGAGCCCCAGGCCGCTGCCCAGGAGCAGAAGCAGCGCCACATCCCCAACCGCCAGTTCCAGCTCAAGGACCTGCAGGTCGAGGAACTCAAGTTCACCCAGACCACCGACACCGGCGAGAAGGTCGAGCACAAGATCAAGTCGTGGGTGATGGACACCGACGCCAAGCGCCAGGAAGGGCTCATGTTCGTGCTCGACGGCGACATCAAGGCCGACCAGGGAATGATCTTCGTTTTCAAGGCGCCGGAGCCGCTCAGGTTCTGGATGATGAACACCTACATCCCGCTCGACATCGCCTACCTGGACAAGGATGGAACGGTCGTCAAGACCTACACGATGATCGCCCACGACACTACGACCGACTACTCCAGCCTCAAACCCGCGATGTACGCGTGGGAGCTCAAGCAGGGCACCCTGCGAAAGCTCGGGCTGAAGACGGGGATGAAGGTCACGATCCCGGAAAAGGTCAAGGCGAAGGAGTAGGGCCCCAGATTTCCTCGCTTTTTTGAACCTATAAACGGTCAAAAAACGGTCAAAAACGGTCGCGGTCAGTCGTCTTCGGCCTCGTCTGAACCTGGCTGCGGCTTCATGGTGGGGAAGAGGAGCACCTCGCGAAGGTGCTCTGCGCCCGTCAAGAGCATGGCCAGCCGGTCTATCCCGATCCCGCAGCCGCCCGTCGGCGGCATCCCGCCCTCTAGGGCGAAGATGTAGTCCTCGTCCATCGGGTGGGCCTCGTCGTCGCCCCGGTCGCGCTGTCCGACCTGGTGCTCGAAGCGCTCTCGCTGGTCCAGCGGGTCGTTGATCTCGCTGAAGGCGTTGCAGATCTCCCGGCCCAGGACGTAGCCCTCGAACCTGCGGGTGAACCCCGGCCTCTCGGGGTCCTTCTTGGCGAGCGGGGAGGTCTCGATCGGATAGCCGACGACGAAGGTCGGCTCTTGGAGGTTGGGCTCGACGAAGACCTCGAGGAGCTTCTCGATGAGCCCGCCGAGGTTGTCCTCGTCGTCCGCGACGATCCTCTTGCCGGTCGCGGGGTTCTTGACCTCCCGTGCGCCGAGCGCCTTCTGCGCGTTCGAGAGCGAAGAGAGGTCGTCCGCGCTCAGGCCGGAGTGCCTCTCTATCTCGGTTAGGAGATCCACGCGGTTCCAGGGCTGGGCAAAGTCGAACTCAAGCGCAAAGTGCGTGTCGTTTACTTCTGGAGAATAGTCCTCTGGCAATGGGTCGGGCGGTCGAATGGGAGTCCTGTCTGAACGGGTCAGGACGACTTTGGTCGAACCGAACACGCTGTTGGTCACGTGTGCAAACAGCTCCTCGACGGTCCGCATGACGTCCTCGAGGTTGGCGTACGCCTCGTACCATTCAAGTAGCGTGAACTCGGGGTTGTGTCGGTTGGAGACGCCCTCGTTGCGGAAGACGCGGCCGATCTCATAGACCCGCGGCACGTCGCCGCAGATGACCCTCTTGAGATAGAGCTCCAGCGAGATACGTAGCTTGACGTCGAGGTCGTAGGCGTTGTAGTGGGTCTCGAAGGTGCGGGCCAGCGCCCCGCCCGCCTGGATCTGCAGGATCGGGGTCTCGACCTCAAAAAAGCCCTTGGAATCGAAGAAGTTGCGGACGGCCGAGACGATCCGCGACCTGTCGAGGAGCATCTTACGCGCCTCGAGGTTGCAGACGAGGTCCAGATGCCGGTGCCGGTAGCGCTCTTGGACGTCGCTCAGGCCGTACCACTGCTGCCCGTCCTTCTCCTTGCCCAGGGGGAGGGTCTGGAGGGACTTGCTCAGGGGGGTGAGGGTGCGGACATGGACGGACTTTTCCCCAGTCTTGGTCAAGAAGAGCTCCCCGGTCACGCCGACGTGGTCGCCGATGTCCAGGAGCCCGAAGACCTCCCAGGCGGTCTGGCCGAGGTCGTCCTTCTTGAAGTAGCCCTGGACCCGGCCGTCGCCGTCGGAGACGTGGGCGAAGGCCGCCTTGCCCATCAGCCGCATGGAGACGACCCGGCCCGCGAAGCTGACCGATTTGCCCTCTTCGAACCTGTCCAGGAGCCCTTGGGCGGTGTCGGTGACGTCAAACCGCTCTATGGAGAAGGGGTCGGCGCCGAGCTGGCGCAGGCGGGCGAGCTTCTCAAGTCTGATCTCCCGCAGCGACTGCTCCTCGGCCATTGTGCGCGCGATTCTACTTGAGTCGGGCCAGGTTGGCGGACAGGTTTGACACGGTCGAGTAGGCCATAAGGGTCCCTAGACTCAAGCGAGCCTCACGGGACCTTGACATTGTTGAGCCTAGGGCCGCATACTTCACCCCTGGCGCGGCTACTGTGCGCCGGGCGGGGGCCACGGCCCCTAGGAGGCACGCTTCTAGAACGAGGATACAGCAGTACACTCGACTCGACCAACGCGGGCCCCTTGTGCGAACGACACGGGGTTTTCTTGTTTTAAGGAACGGCCCTGCGGTCAGGAAGGATGCGAAGAACTGAGGACTGAATGCCGACGGTAAACCAGCTTGTAAGAAAAGGACGAAAGGTGGCGACGCTGAAGTCGAAGTCGCCTGCTCTTAAGCAGAACCCGTTCCGACGCGGCGTCTGCACCGTCGTGCGCACCGTCACTCCCAAGAAGCCGAACTCGGCGCTGCGCAAGGTCGCTCGCGTGCGACTGACGAACGGCATCGAGGTCACCGCTTACATCCCCGGCGTCGGGCACAACCTGCAGGAGCACTCGGTCGTGCTCGTGCGCGGCGGTCGCGTGAAGGACCTGCCGGGCGTGCGCTACCACATCGTTCGCGGCACCCAGCAGACGTCTGGCGTCGCCAACCGCTCTAAGAGCCGGAGCAAGTACGGCGCGAAGCGCCCGAAGAAGGCGAAGTAAGGAGGAAGACACAGATGCCACGCAAAGGTTCCGTCCCCCCTCGAAGGATTCTCCCTGATCCCGTCTACGGCAGCGAGCTGCTCCAGCGGTTCATCAACCGGTTGATGCTCGACGGCAAGAAGGTGAAGTCGGAGAAGATCGTGTACACGGCCCTGCAGAACGCCGCCAAGAAGGCGGACGTGGAGCCGCTCGAACTGTTCGAGAAGGCGATGTCGAACATCGCCCCGAACGTCGAGGTGCGCCCTCGCCGCGTAGGCGGCCAGACGTACCAGGTGCCGATGGACGTGCGCCCGGACAGGCGCCGTACGCTCGCGCTCCGCTGGCTGGTGCAGAACTCGCGCAAGCACTCTGGCCGGACGATGATTGACAAGCTTTCGGGCGAGCTGCTCGACGCCTTCAACAACACCGGCGGATCGGTGAAGAAGAGGGAAGACACGCAGAAGATGGCGGACGCGAACAAGGCGTTCAGCCACTACAGGTTCTAAGGAAGGAACTCATGCCGCGCTCGCACCCCGTAGAACTCGTCCGCAACATCGGCATTGCCGCGCACATTGACGCGGGCAAGACGACGACGACTGAGCGCATCCTCTACTACACCGGCCGCACGCACAAGATGGGCGAGGTCCACGACGGCTCGGCGACGATGGACTGGATGGAGCAGGAGCAGGAGCGCGGGATCACGATCACGTCTGCCGCGACGTCCGCCTTCTGGAAGGGCTCCAAGAGCGACAAGCCCGAGCACAAGATCAACATCATTGACACGCCCGGCCACGTGGACTTCACGGTCGAGGTCGAGCGCTCGCTGCGCGTCCTGGACGGCGCAGTCGCGGTCTTCTGCGCGGTCGGCGGTGTTCAGCCCCAGTCGGAGACGGTGTGGCGCCAGGCGAACAGGTACGGAGTGCCGCGGATCATCTACATCAACAAGATGGACCGGCTCGGCGCGGACTACTTTGGCGTGGTGGACAAGATCAAGGAGCGGCTGGGCGCGAACTGCGCTCCGATCCAGATCCCGATCGGGGCCGAGTCGGGCTTCCGCGGGTATGTGGACCTGATCTCGATGAGGGCCGCGCAGTACGACCCAGACGACATGTCCGGCAAGACGTACCAGGAGACCGACATCCCGGAGGAGCTGCGCGCAAGGGCCGCGGAGTTCCGCGAGAAGCTGCTTGAGGCGATCTCCGACTTCGACGACACGATCATGAGCCGTTACCTCGACGGCGAGGCGATCTCGGAGGCCGACGTGCGCAAGGCGCTGCGCGACGGCACAGTCTCGAACAAGGTCGTGCCGATCCTGTGCGGATCAAGCTTTAAGAACAAGGGCGTACAGGCGCTGTGCGACGCGATCGTGGACTTCCTCCCGTCGCCGGTAGACGTCGAATCCATCAAGGGCATTGACCCGAGCGACGAGAAGGAACTGACGCGCCGACCGACCGACAAGGAGCCGTTCAGCGCGCTCGCCTTCAAGATCATGTCCGACAAGTTCGTCGGGCGCTTGACGTTCATCCGCGTGTACTCGGGCAAGCTCAAGAAGGGCAGCCAGGTAATCGTGGCGTACCGCGACCCGCAGACGAACGACCTCCGCACGCGCAAGGAGCGCGTGGGCCGGATCCTGGAGATGCACGCCAACGACCGACAGGACGTTGACGAGGTGTTCGCCGGCGAGATCGTGGGCGTCATCGGGCTGGGCGACGCCCGGACCGGACAGACGGTCTGTGACCCGGACCACGAGATCGTGCTGGAAGCGATCCGTTTCCCCGAGCCGGTCATCCAGATCGCGATCGAGCCGAAGAGCCGCGCGGACCAGGAGAAGCTCGGCACGAGCCTTCAACGGCTGGCCGAAGAGGATCCGACGTTCCGCGTGAGCACTGACGCCGAGAGCGGCCAGACGATCATCAGCGGAATGGGCGAGCTCCACCTCGAGATCATCGTGGACCGCCTGAACCGCGAGTTCGGCGTACAGGCCAACCAAGGCAAGCCGCAGGTCGCGTACCGCGAGACGGTGACGACGACTGCGACGGCCGAAGGCAAGTTCGTCCGGCAGACGGGCGGCTCTGGCCAGTACGGCCACTGCTACCTGAAGATCGAGCCGCTGGAGACGGGCAAGGGCTGCGAGTTCGAGAACAAGGTGGTGGGCGGCTCGGTGCCGAAGGAGTACATCCCGGCGATCGAGAAGGGCGTCCGCGAGGCGATGCTCGCCGGCGTCGTCGCTGGCTACCCTGTGGTAGACGTGAAGGTCGCCGTCACGGACGGCTCCTACCACGATGTAGACTCGAACGAGAACGCTTTCAAGCAGGCGGCGATCATCGGTTTCCGGGAGGCCATGAAGAAGGCCAAGCCGGTGCTGAAGGAGCCGATCATGCACGTGGAGATCACGACGCCGGAACAATACGTCGGCGACGTGGTGGGAGACTTGAACAGCCGCCGAGGACGGATCGAGGGCATGGAGCCCGCGGCCGGCGGTGTCAAGATCGTCAATGCGCACGTCCCGCTTTCTGAAATGTTCGGGTACGTGACGACCTTGCGTTCACTGACGCAGGGTCGCGCTACGCCGAACGTCACCCCTTCGCACTACGAAGAGGTGCCGAGAACCATCGCGACCGAGATCATGGAGAAGGCCCAAGGCGGCCGATAACACGGAGAACCGAAGTCATGGCACGAGAAAAGTTCCAAAGGACAAAACCGCACGTCAACGTCGGCACGATTGGGCACGTCGACCACGGAAAGACGACCCTCACGGCCGCCATCACCGGCGTCCTCGCTCAGAAGGGCCTCGCAAAGGCCGCGAAGTACGAGGACATTGACAACGCGCCCGAAGAGAAGGCGCGCGGCATCACGATCAACATCTCGCACCAGGAGTACGAGACCGTGAAGCGGCACTACGCTCACGTTGACTGTCCGGGCCACGCCGACTTCATCAAGAACATGATCACCGGCGCCGCGCAGATGGACGGGGCGATCCTCGTCGTCTCTGCGACCGACGGCCCGATGCCCCAGACGCGCGAGCACATCCTGCTCGCCCGCCAGGTCGGCGTGCCGTACATCGTGGTCTACATCAACAAGGTGGACCTCGTGGACGACGCCGAGCTCATCGAGCTCGTCGAGATGGAGGTCCGCGAGCTGCTGAGCAGCTACGGGTTCAATGGCGACGACACGCCGATCGTCAAGGGCTCCGCGGTGAAGGTCACCGAGGCCCTGAACGCCGGCGCCGTGGACCTGGAGGAACCGAACGTCAAGTCCATCCTGGACCTGATGGACGCGGTGGACAGCTGGATCCCTGAACCGGTCCGCGAGAACGATAAGCCGTTCCTGTGCGCCGTGGAGGACGTCTTCACGATCACTGGCCGCGGCACGGTCGCCACTGGCCGCGTGGAGCGCGGGACGCTGAACGTCAACACCGAGGTCGAGATCGTCGGGCTGCGCGACGCAGCGATGAAGACGGTCTGCACCGGCATCGAGATGTTCCGCAAGCTGCTCGACTCCTGCCAGGCCGGCGACAACGTCGGGCTGCTGTTGCGCGGAGTTGACCGCGAGCAGGTCGAGCGAGGCATGGTCATCGCCAAGCCGGGCTCGATCAAGCCGCACAAGAAGTTCGACGCCGAGGTGTACGTCCTGTCGAAGGAAGAGGGCGGACGGCACACGCCGTTCACGAAGGGCTACCGCCCGCAGTTCTTCTTCCGCACGACGGACGTGACCGGGACGCTCGACCTTCCGGAAGGCATCCAGATGGTGATGCCGGGCGAGAACACGAAGATGAACGTCGAACTGATCCAGCCGATCGCGATGGAAGACGGTTCGAAGTTCGCCATTCGTGAAGGCGGCCGGACGGTCGGCGCAGGCACGATCACGAAGGTATACGACTAAGACGGCTCATTGGCCCCCGGTCCGGACCGGGGGCCTTTGTTCCGAAAGGAGCTATGGCACAGACACCGACAGTACGAATCAGGCTCAGGGCCTACGACCACAGGATCCTCGACAACTCGGTCGGCAAGATCACCGACACGGTCAAGAGGACTGGGGCGCGGCTCGCTGGCCCGATCCCGCTGCCGACGAAGATCCGCAGGTTCTGCGTGATCCGTGGGCCCCACATTGATAAGGAGTCCATGGAGCACTTCGAGATGCGGACCCACAGCCGGCTCATTGACATCCATGAGCCGACGAACAAGACGATAGACGCGCTGATGCGGCTGGACCTGCCGAGCGGCGTGGACATCGAGATCAAGACGGTTTAGAGACAAAGAGGCTTCGTGGAGTGCGCGCCGACGACCCGAGAGGGCAACGTCGCAAAGGGCGCGAAGACTGCCTAGGAAGCCGGAGGAAACAAATGCTGCCAGGAATATTAGGCACGAAAGTCGGAATGACGCACGTCTTCGCGGAAGACGGGAGCATGGTCCCCGTGACCGTGATCCAGGCGGGCCCCGTCTTCGTGACACAGATCAAGACTCAAGACAAGGACGGCTACCAGGCTGTGCAGGTCGGCTTCGGCAAGAAGAGCGACAAGAGCCTGACGTGGCCGAAGTACGGACACCTGAAGAAGGCGGGCGTGACGAACAACCTGCGGTGGCTTCGCGAGTTTCGCGTGGCCGACACCGCCGGGTTCGAGCTGGGCCAGGAGATCAAGGCCGACGTCTTGAACGAGGGTGACGAGGTCACCGTCGTCGGCGTAACGAAGGGCCGCGGCTTCGCCGGCGTCGTCAAGCGCTACGGCTTCAAGGGCCAGCACATGACGCACGGCTACATGACGCACCGTCGGCCGCTCTCGAACGGCCCGACCGGCCCGGCGAGGGTCTTCAAGGGCAAGCGCGGCCCGGGGCGCATGGGCGGCGACAGGGTGACGCAGAACGGACTGAAGGTCGTGAAGGTGGACTCTGAGAGGCACCTGGTGCTCGTCAGCGGCAGCGTCCCCGGCCCGAACGGAGCGTTCGTGACGATCGCAAAGGAGGCTAAGTAACCATGGCAGAGCTCGAGATCAAGAACGCCCAGGGCAAGGTGGTCGGCAAGCACAAGCTGGCCGAGCCGATCGCTACCGTGACGACGCCGAAGGGCGTCCACCACCGTGCGGTCATCGCGGAGATGGCGAACTCGCGCCAGGGCACGCAAAGCACGAAGACGCGCAGCGACGCCCACGGCGGCGGCCGAAAGCCGTACCGGCAGAAGAAGACCGGCAACGCCCGCCAGGGAACGATCCGCGCGCCGCACTACGCGCACGGCGGCGTGGCGTTCGCGCCGAAGCCGCGGTCCTACGAGAAGAAGATCAACAAGAAGGAGCGCCGGCTCGCTACGATCACGGCGTTCTCCGAGAGGGCGAAGGGCGGCGACGTGCTCGTCGCGGACAAGATCGCGTTCGCCAAGCCACAGACGAAGGAGGCGGTCGCGCTCTTGAAGGGCCTCGGTCTCGAGGGCGTGGCGCGGGTGCTCGTGGTGATCGCCGAGAACGACTCGGCGGCAATGAAGAGCTTTAGGAACCTCTCTAACGTGGAGGTCCGCACGGCGCCGAGCCGCGACGGGAAGGCGAACGGGTTTTCGACCCGCGACCTGCTGGTGGCGCACAAGATCGTGATCACGAAGGACGCGCTGGTCAAGACAGAGGAGGCATGGACGAAGTGAAGGACCCGCACACGATCATTGTCAGGCCGCACATCACTGAGAAGGCCGCGAAGCTGAGCTACGGAGACGCGCGGGTGTTGGACGAGGCGGAGAACGTCCGCACGTACACGTTCATCGTCGCCCCGGACGCCAACAAGATCGAGATCAAGGCGGCGGTGGAGGCGATCTACAACGCAGGGAAGAAGGACAAGGACGCACGGATCTCGGTCACGAAGGTCCGGACTGTGACGCTCCACGGCAGCCTCGGCCGCCGGGTGGGGGCGCGCAAGCAGGGCAAGACCCCGGACATCAAGAAGGCGGTCGTGACGCTCGCCCCGGGACAGATGCTGGAGGACTACGGAGTCTAAGATGCCGACACGAAAGTACAAACCGACATCGCCGGGCAGACGCCACATGATCGTCTCGACGTACGAGGAGATCACCAAGGGCAAGCGTCCCGAGCGGAAGCTGACGAGCGGAAAGTCGAAGTCCGGCGGTCGCAACGCGACCGGCCGCGTGACGGCGTTCCACCGCGGCGGCGGCAACAAGACGCGCTACCGCGCAATTGACTTCAAACGCGACAAGGTCGGCGTGTCGGCCAAGGTCAAATCTATCGAGTACGACCCGAACCGCACGTGCCGGATCGCGCTGTTGCACTACTCCGACGGCGAGAAGCGGTACATCATCGCACCGAAGGGCCTGCTCGTGGGAGCGACGGTGCAGAGCGGGCCGGACGCGGACATCCTGCCGGGCAACAGCCTTCCGCTGCGGAACGTTCCGCTCGGCACGCTGGTGCACAACATCGAGATGCAGAAGGGCCGCGGCGGGCAGATGGTCCGCGCCGCAGGCGCGGCCGCGCAGCTCATGGCGAAGGAGGGCAACTACGCGACGCTGAAGCTGCCGAGCGCGGAGATGCGCATGGTGCACCTGGACTGTTGCGCGACGATCGGCGAGGTCGGGAACTCGGACCACGAGAACGAGCAGCTCGGAAAAGCCGGAAAGAAGCGCGGCATGGGCAAGAAGCCTCACGTGCGCGGCGTCGTGATGAGCCCGCGGGACCACCCCCACGGTGGCGGCGAGGCGAAGTCCCCTGTCGGGCGCAAGAAGGGCCCCGTTGACCGGTGGGGCAACAAGGCGCGCGGCACGCGCACGCGCCACAACAAGCGAAGCGACGGATTCATAGTGAGACGGAGGCACGCGGCGAAGAAGCGCGCGAAGGGCTAAGGTATGGCACGAAGCGTAAAGAAGGGTTATTTCATAGACGGCCACCTGCAAAAGAAGGTGGAGGCGATGAACGCGTCTGGCGACAAGAAGCTGATCAAGACCTGGTCCAGGCGGTCCACCGTCATCCCGGACATGATCGGCCACACGATCGCCGTCCACGACGGTCGAAAGCACGTCCCCGTGTTCGTCACGGAGAACATGATCGGCCACAAGCTGGGCGAGTTTGCGCCCACACGGACCTACCGCGGCCACGACGGAAAGCTGCCCGACAGGGGGGCCAAGATCAAGTAGCCCAGAGTCCCGCCAGCGAGGGGCCCACAGGTACAATCGGGGGCCTTGCGCGAGCCGGGCGAGGGCCGGAAGCGACAGGAAAAAATGGAAGTCAAAGCAGTAGCCAAGTTCGTGCGGGTGCAGCCTCGAAAGGTGCGCCAGGTCGCACGCGAGGTCCGGGGCCGGTCAGCGGTCCGGGCCGCCGACCTGCTGCGCTTCCACCCTGGAAAGGGGGCCAAGGTGCTCGCCAAGGTCATTAGGAGCGCGGTCGCGAACGCCCAGGAGAACCACGGCGCCGACCCCGACTCGCTCAAGATTTCAGACATCCAGATCAACGAAGGCCCGGTGATCAAGCGCATCCAGGCCAGGGCCATGGGCCGCGCGTACCGGATCGAGAAGAAGATGAGCCACATCACCGTGGTGGTCGAAGAGGGCGAGCGCGACAAGAAGGTCAAGCCGCACGGCACGAAGGCGAAGCCCAGACCGAGCTTTAGCAAGTCGAAGGGGGCGGGCAAGAAGAAGGACGCCGCGAAGGTCGAGGAGACCGTGGTGACCGAGGCGACGGCGACGGAAGAAGCGGTCGAGAACGCGGCGACGGAAGAAGGGATGGCCGAGGCGGCGCCTGAGGAGAAGGAGTAGCAGATGGGCCAGAAAATCCACCCCGTAGGTTTCCGGCTCGGCATCATCCGCGGCCACGACAGCCATTGGATCTGCCCGAAGCGGCAGTACCGCGAGCTGTTGCTCTCGGACAGCAAGATCCGCGGCTACCTTGGCCGGAAGATCGGCAAGGGCCTTGTCTCGCGCGTCGAGATCGAGCGCGCCGCCAACCGGATCAAGGTCACAATTTTCACGTCCCGCCCCGGTGCGGTGATCGGCCGTGGCGGAAAGGGGATTGACGAGATCAGCAACGAGCTGAACTATCGCATGCGCAGGGAAGACCCCTCGGCGCAGGTGCAGGTCAACGTCGCCGAGGTCCGACAGCCGGAGCTCGACGCGCAGCTCGTCGCGGAGAACGTCGCCGTGCAGCTCGAGCGTCGAATCTCGCACCGCCGCGCGATGCGTCAAGCGGTGACGCGGTCGGTACGCATGAACGGCCGCGGCATCAAGATCATGGTCTCGGGCCGTCTGAACGGCGCAGAGATCGCGCGGACGGAGTCCGACATGGTCGGCAAGATCCCGCTCCACACGCTCCGGGCGGACATTGACTTTGGGATCGCCGTCGCGTTCACGATCTATGGGACAGTCGGAGTGAAGGTCTGGATCTATCGGGGCGAAGTGCTGCCGGAGAAGCAGATCCTGGCGGCGATCGAGGCGGAGAACAAACAGCAGCCCAAGCGCAGGCGAGAGCAAGAGGAGAGGGCCCACTCCACTCCTGTGCACGAGCCCAAGGACGCAGCAGCAGAGGAGGTGACCGCCGATGTTGATGCCTAAGCGCACAAAGTTCCGAAAGCAGCACCGAGGGCGCATGCGCGGCCGCGCCAAGGGCGGCGACAGCATCGCGTTCGGCGACTACGGCCTGATGGCGCTCGAGCCGTCGTGGGTGACCAACCGGCAGATCGAGGCCGCCCGTATCGCGATGACGCGCCACATCAAGCGCGGCGGCAAAGTGTGGATCAGGGTGTTCCCGGACAAGCCGGTGACGAAGAAGCCGCTCGAGCAGCGCATGGGCAAGGGCAAGGCGAACGTCGAGGGCTGGGTGTGCGTCATCAAGCCCGGCCGCGTGATGTTCGAGATGAACGGCGTGGACCTGGCGACGGCGAAGCAGGCGATCCGGCTGGCGCAGCACAAGCTGCCGATCAAGTGCCGGTTCGTCTCGAGGTTCGAGGACAATTTCTAGGAGGCCATGAGCGAAGACATGAAGGCGATCAAAGCAGCGACCCTCAGGGACAAGTCCGTGCCGGAGCTCGAGCAAATGCTCGAGCAGGAGCGGGCGTCGCTCTACAAGGCCCGGCGCGACCTGGTGTTCCGGCAGACGACCGACGTCTCCGGGCTCAAGGTGAGGCGCCACAACATCGCGCGCATCCTGACCGTCATCCATCAGAAGAAGTCGGGAGGGGACGCCTGATGGCCGAAGCGGCGCGGAGGGGCGGTCGCAAGGTCCGGCGCGGGGTCGTCACCTCGAACCGGATGCAGAAGACCTGCGTGGTCAAGCTCGAGCGCAGCTATCAGCACGGTCTGTACGGGAAGATCGTCCGGAAGTCGAAGACGGTGAAGGCGCACGACATCCTCGGGTGCGACATCGGCGACACGGTGGAGATCATGGAGACGCGGCCGATGAGCAAGGAAAAGCGCTGGCGCATCACCCAGATCGTCGAGAAGGTCAAGTAGGCCTTTGCAGAGAGTGAGCAGTTTTGGAGCGGAAAGATGATTCAGCAGTACACAAGGCTAAAAGTCGCGGACAACTCGGGCGCGCGGGAAGTGATGTGCATCCGGGTGCTCAAGGGCTCGCAGCCTAGGTACGGCACCGTGGGCGACGTCATCGTCGCCTCCGTCAAGTCCGCGACGCCGAACATGCCGATCAAGAAGGGCGAGGTCATCCGCGCGGTGATCGTCCGGACGAAGCAGCCGGTCCGCCGGGGCGACGGCTCGACGCTGCGCTTCGACGAGAACGCCTGCGTCGTCATCAACCCGGCGAACATGGAGCCCCGCGGCACGCGCATCTTCGGCCCCGTGGCGCGCGAACTGCGCGACGGCGCGTTCATGAAGATCGTCTCGCTCGCACCGGAGGTCATCTAATGCCGACCAAGGAACACCTCAAACACCTCGCCAGCCTGCCGAAGCTCAAGTTCCGGGCGGGCGACAAGGTCGTCATCATCTCCGGCAAGGACAAGGGCCAGGTCGGGTACATCGCGTCGGTAGACCCGAAGAAGCAGAAGGCGTACGTGCTGCAGGACAACCCGGAGAACCCGGACCTGCCGCTCCCGCTCAACTCCGTCGTCAAGCACAAGAAGGCGAAGTTCCAGGGCGAGAAGTCCTCGCGGTTCAAAATGCCGTCGCCGATCCACCTGAGCAACCTCATGGTGCTCGACCCGGACAAGAACGACCCGACGCGGATCGGTCGAAGGCTGGAGAAGGGCAAGATCGTTCGCTACGCCAAGAACACCGGCAAGACGATCAAGGACGAGGCGAACATAGAGGAGAAGAAGAAGTAAGCCATGGCACGAAAGGACAAAGAGAAGCCGCCCGCACCGACCAAGCTCCTGCCGCCGCGCCTGAAAGCGGTGCACAAGGAGAAGGTCGGGCCCGCCATGCGCGAACAGTTCGGCTATTCCTCCGCCATGCAGATCCCGACGCTCACGAAGATCGTCGTCAACATGGGAACGGGCTCGGAAGAGAAGGAGATTGACAACTACCTGCGCGACATGACCTCGATCACGGGCCAGAAGCCGGTGGTCACGAAGGCCAAGAAGTCGGTCTCCAACTTCAAGGTCCGCGAGGGGATGAAGGTCGGGTGCAGCGTGACGTTGCGCGGCGACCGCATGTGGCACTTCTTCGACAAGCTTTGCACGGTCGCGCTGCCTCGCATCCGTGACTTCCAGGGCCTTCCGCTGCGGTCGTTCGACGGCCGCGGCAACTACTCGATCGGGCTCAAAGAGCAGCTCGTCTTCACGGAGATTGACTACGACACGTTCGACAAGATCCGTGGGATGGACGTGACGGTCGTGACGACGGCGAAGACCGACGCCGAAGGCGCCGCGCTCCTAAAGGGCCTCGGAATGCCGCTGAAAGAGAAATAGCGACAAGCAGCCTTCGCAATGTGACCCATAAGTCAGATAGGCCGTTAGAATTGTGCGGCCCACTTCGCGCCAGAATCAGCGCGTGATCGCGACAAGGCAGACCCTGGGCCGGGCGCGCAAGTGGCGCGCGGTTCTCTCCGTCTTCCTCCAGGACGGGCTGGCGTACCGCGCCCAGGGGATCATCTGGATCCTGACGGACGTCTCGCTCGCGATCACGATGCCGCTAGTCTGGATCGCGGCGGCCAAGGGCGGGACGATCCAGGGCTTCACCGCCGCGGATTTCGTCAGCTACTACCTCAGCGTCCTGCTGATCAACCAGTTCGTGCAGAGCCACTTCATGTGGGACGTCGCGTGGGAGATCAAAGAGGGCGTGTTCTCGGCGCAGATCGTGCGGCCGGTCAACTGGCTCGAGTTCATGCTCGTCCGCAACCTCACGTGGCGCTGCATCCGGCTCGGGCTGTTCCTGCCGTGGTTCGTGCTGTTCGTCGTGCTCTACCGCAACCACCTGGGGGGCACGGAGCTGTTCCTGGGCTGGCAGTTCTGGCTCTCGGTGGCGCTGGGCCACCTGGTGAGCGTCATGACGGTGCTCGCGCTGGCGCTGATCGCGCTCTTCGTTCACGAGGCGTGGTCCATCTTTGAGATCTACTACCTGCCGATGCTGTTCCTGAGCGGGCAGCTCTTCCCGATCAGTCTGTACCCCGAGTGGGCCCAGCGGCTGGCGGACTGGATGCCGTTCTACTACACCGTGGGCGCTCCCACGGAGATGCTGGTCGGGCGGACGCCGATAGGGGAGATGGGGGCCGTCCTGCTCGCCCAGGTCGCCTGGGTCCTGGTCATGTCGCTGGCCTTCCGGGCGATGTGGCGGTTTGGGCTGAAGCACTATACGGGGGTGGGGATGTAAGGGGCGGCGGGAAACGGCGGGAAGCGGCGGGGGCACCCCCTCCCTAGCTTTGCGCGGGTCAGAAGATGGGTTTCCATCTTCTGACGCGGCAAATCCCAAGGGGGAGGGGTGACTCGGCGACTAGCCCGGCTCATCGAACCAATTGAAACATGCGAGCCCCGCCGGCTCCCGCCGTACCCCCGATTCTCACCTGGAGTCCCACTAGGCTAGAAACCTGCCCGCCGCTCAAGCGTCAGCAGGATGTAAGATCATGTTTAGGGACGCCATCTTGAGGCTGAACCAGCACGTGTCTCACAAGAACGCGCACTCACGGGCTATAGGCATGCATGACTCGGACGAGTCGCTCGTCGCCAAGGCGCGGGACGGAGACTACCGGGCGTTCGAAGTGCTGTTTGAACGGCACCGGACCCTGGTCTACAGGTTCGTCTACCAGATGGCCCCAAGGCGCGACGACGCCGAAGACATCGTCCAAGAGGTCTTCGTGCGGGCCTACCAGAACCTGCACAGGTACCGGGACGAGGCCAAGTTCACCACCTGGCTCCTACGGATCGCCACCAACCTCGGCACGGACCGAGCCAGGATGCTGAACAGGCGCACCGCGCTTGAGCAGAAGGAGGCGGCCGGCGCCCTATCGTGGATGACTGTCGGGGACCGAGAGAACCCCATAGACAACTTACAGAACGAGGAGCTGAAGGAAGTCCTTCGCAAGGCGCTCCTCGCCCTGCCGGACCACCACCGGAACGTGATCGTCATGCGCGACATCGAAGAAATGGAATACCAGGACATAGCGGAGACCCTCGGCTGCACCGTCGGCGGTGCCAAGCTCCGCGTCCTTCGGGCCAGACGCGCACTGCGCGACCGAGTCGCCCCACTCCTGACGGAGGACAACCCACAGTGAAGAACAAGAGAATTGAAGACATACTGAGAGACGCCTTCGGCGAGCTCGACGGCGACCTCGGCAAGATGACCGAAGCCGAGCGCACCGAGCACGAGAAGGCGCGCCTCATCCGCGAGGGGCTGAGGTCCCTTGCGATCGTTCCGGAGCACCAGCTCAGCAACGAGCGGCTGCACAGCGCGATCCTCGCCGGCATGACCCCCGCCGAGCGGATCGAGCACGAGCAGGCCCAGCGGATCCGCGAAGGGCTGCTTGCCCTCCGCGACGTCCCCGAGTGCCAGCTCAGTAACGAGCGGCTCCAGGACGCGATCCTGAGCAGCGCCGTCCAGAGCCGCAGGTCTCCTAGCTGGGCGTTTGCGGGCGCAGTCGCGTGTACGGCGATGGTGATCGTGGCCTACCAGACGTTCTTTGCCCCGGGCACTGGCCCAGCGCCGGTCGTTCTCGAGGACGCCGAGCCGGTCCCGTTGGAGCAGCCGATCAGTGCGCCGTACGTCGCGATCGCGACCCCCGATCCCGTGGAAGCGGTCCGAGACGAGGTTCGGGCAGAACTGAACAGGTCAACGACCGCTGCCGCAGACGGAGTCCGCCTTTCGGGCGAGCCGAGCTACCGCAGCGGCGCCCGTCCGCTCGACCCCTATCTGATGACGCCTGTCAGTTTCGACGCAGAGACGACAGAAGGGATCGTCGTCGTAGATTCAGGCACCACGACGCGCAACGGTGCGTACATGGCGACCGAGCTCGCCTCTTACGGAGAGGTCGTTATCGGTGGTTAGCCTCATCGTGGCCGCGATGGCGTTCCAACAGGCTGCTACTCGGCAGGCTCCCCCGGCCGAGACCGTCCTGTGGAAGAGCGTCGAGCCCTCCGTCGTCGTGTTGCTCCGCAACGGCGAGACGGTGGGCGTGGCCGCGTTGATCCATGACAGCGGGCTGTTCCTGGCGCACACTAGCGCCGTGGGCAGGCCTGGTGTGCAGACCCCCGGCAAGCAAGTGCGCGGCAGGCTCGCCTCCGGCACTGAAACCAACTTTCTCGTCGTCACCAGCGACGAACAGACCCAGCTCACGCTGCTTCGCGCCCTCTATTGGGAGCCCGGCACGCGACGGGTCCTCAAGGTCTCTGGCCAGCCCGCGACTCCCAACGTCGAGCTGCTCGCCGTCACCACGGCGGGGCCGAAATCGGGCGAGTTCGTCGCCGACGGCAAGGCGGGCCTGATGCGCCCGAGCCTGCGCTATGTGCCCCTCAGCGAAGTCCGCATGGAGGGCACCGACGAGCACCTCGGCGGCGCGTTCGTGTTCGATTCAAAGGGCGACATCGTCGGCGTGCTCGGCGCCGCGCTCGCGACCGATGAGACGCGCAAGTCAGTGAGCGACCAGGCCACTGGACTCGGTGGCGGAGGTCTGCCCGGTGCCGCTCGGAACGCATTGAACACGTTCGGCCCAGGGAACCAGACAGTCGCATACGCCCTCGGCAGGGAAGTTCTGCAGCGCGTCGTCGCGGGCTTCGTCAGCCCGTCCCACGAGGTCCAGCATCCGACCATCGGCATCTTTTTCAAGTCGAACCCCGGCGGAAGGGGCGTGCTCGTGGAGTCGGTCATGTCCGGGTCGCCGTCCGCGATCGCAGGCATCCACGCCGGTGACGTCATCACGCAGGTTGACGGTCAGGCCGTGAACAGCCCGATCGAGCTTGCCGCGCTGCTGTTCAGAAAGAACGTCGGCGAGTCGGTCAAGGTCCAGTACTCGCGCGGCGAACGCACGTCGGTGACCGACGTCAGAGTCGTCAGCGGTCACGACGAGCTCGGCCGATAGTCGCGGACGATCCACCGGAACTGCGCCTTGCCGTTCCAAACGCTCTCTTCCAGGCTGAACGCAAAGTCGAGCCTTTGTCGCGTGTCGAGCTCGGCTAGTGCGCGCCCGATCCCAAAGGCCATCCCTTGCCGCACGGTCCCGTCCGCGGCCTCGATGCTGACTCGCGCGTGGTCGGGGTTCGAGGTCGGCACGACGTCCAAGAGCCTGGCGCCCATGGTGGCAAAGAGCGGCTCGGGGTTGCCTTGGCCGAACGGCTCGAGCGCCGACAGGGCCGCAATTGCCTCTGGGCCGGCCTCTGCGCCGGACACGAAGGCGTCCAGCAAGAAGTGGGGCAGGAAGTCCTCGGGCTTGAGCACAGCGGCTGCGTGCTCGCGGATTGCGCCCGCGAACCTTCCGACGCCCTCCGCGTCCAGGGAGAACCCTGCGGCCATTTCGTGGCCACCGCCAGCGTCGAGGTGCTCCCGCGCAGCGTCCAGCGCCTCGCCCAGGTGGAAGCCGGGGATTGACCGCGCAGAGCCCCGCGCAGAGCCGTCCTCACCGATGGAGATCACGAACGCGGGGCGGCCGTAGGCCTCGACCAGCTTTCCGGCGACGATGCCGATGATGCCGGGGTGCCAGCCCTCGCCTGCGACGACGATCGCCGGGTCGCCGGCGAGCTGCTCCCGTTCGGCGATCGCCATCGCCGCGGCGAGCATCCGTCCTTGCTCGGCCCTGCGCTCCTCGTTGCGCATGTTCATGTGTTCGGCCAGCTCGGTCGCCCGCTTCACGTCGTCGGTCAGCATGAGCTCGAGCGCGATGCCAGAGTCGTCAATGCGTCCGACGGCGTTGATGCGCGGCCCGAGCTGGAAGCCGATGTTTCGCGCGGTCAGGCGGCCGCGACCTGTGAGCTCGGCGACTTCGATAAGCGCTTTCAAGCCGGTCTTTTTGGTCCGGGCGAGCTGCAAGAGCCCGTGCTTGGTGATGACGCGGTTCTCGTCGAGCAGCGGCATGACGTCGGCGACGGTGCCGAGCACGGCGAGATCGAGGTACGCGCGGTAGTAGGCGTCGCGCTTGTGACCGAGCTCCTCCGTGATGCCTGCGCACAGCTTGAACGCCACGCCGACGCCGCTGAGCTCGGGCCAAGGGTATGCGGAGCCCGGCCGGTGGGGGTTGACGACTGCCTCCGCGGCCGGAACGGTGTCGCCGACCGAGTGGTGGTCCGTGACGACGACCCTCATGCCAGCGGCGTGCGCGGCCTCGACCTGTTCGAACGCGGAGACCCCGCAGTCGCACGTCAGGAACAGCTTTGCCCCGGACGCGGCCGCCGCAGCGACGGCGTCCAGGTGGATCCCATAGCCCTCCCGCATCCTGTGGGGCACGTGGGGAACGACGTCGCACCCGAGCACCCGCAGGAAGCGCGTGAGCAGTGCCGCGCTGGTCACGCCGTCCACGTCGTAGTCGCCGTGGACATAAATGCGCTCGTTGCGGTCCTTGGCGCCGAGGATCTCCTTGACCGCCAGGTCGTAGTCGGGCAAGAGTCTCGGGTCGTGCAGGTCGTCGAGCGACGCGCGAAGGAACTTCTCTGCTTCTTCCGGCACTTCGAGGCCCCTGCCGATCAGCGTGGCTGCGACGAGCGGGGGGAGGCCCAGCGTCCGTTCGAGCGCGCTCTCCTTGTCAGGGCTTCGCTCGCGCACGTTCCAGACGGACCCTTGCTCGATAACGCTCATTCGTTGTTCAGACTATAGACAATAAGGGCGGCCCTGCGCACAGCGCAAGGCCGCCGGAAGTCGGCGCTAAGCCTTTTCAACTTGGGTGAAGTCGAGCTCGACGGGCGTGTCGCGGCCAAAGATGGAGATCATGACCTTGATCTTCTCCTTCTCCGGGCTGACCTCTTCGATGCGGCCCTGGTAGTCAATGAACGGGCCGTCAATGACGCGAATATGGTCGCCCTTGTCGAACGCCACCTTGGGCGCCTCGACGCTGGCCTCGAGGTTGTGCATGATGCGCTTGACCTCGTACTCTTCGAGCGGCACCGGCTTGTGCCCGCTTTGGACGAACCCCGTCACTCCGCTCGTGCTCTTGACGATCTTGTACGTGTCGTCGGTCATCGTCATCTGGATGAGGATGTAGCCGGGGAAGACCTTCTTGGCGACGACGACGCGCTTGCCGTTGCGGTTGGCGAGCTCCTGCTCCATCGGTATGAGGATGTCGAAGATGTCAATGTCCCAGAGCCCCTCGACCTGCGCACGGCGTGTCAGCACCTCGCGGACCTTGTTCTCGTGTCCGGCGATGGTGTGTACGGCGTACCACGCCCTTGCCATGGCTAGAGGCCACCTTTGACGATTGCAGTGACGATCTCGCCGAAGACGAAGGCCGCGAACTGCAGGAGCACGATGATCAGCGCGCAGACGACGAGCACGACCCCGGTGAGCCGCGTGGTCTCGTGCGGCTTGGGCCAGGTCACGTGCTTCATCTCGCGGACGACGTCCCGATAGAAACCCTTGACTCCGCGCCTCATCTTCGGGACGGGCACAGAGCCGGTCTTGGGTGTTTGGCTCATCTCAAAACCACCTCGCGGCACCGACGATTGTGGGTCCGCGGTGCACGGGGGATGGCACGATCATACCATCGCCCCGGGGGCGGTTTGCGGGGTCTTGGGCCTGTTTTATGGGCCTGGCGGCCTGGCTACCGTCTGATCTTCAGGATCTTGTACTTGATGACCCCTGCGGGGGCCTCGTAGTCGGCCGTGTCCCCGACGGCCCTGCCCATCAGTGCCTGGCCCAGGGGGGACTCCTCGCTGATCTGGTCGGCGTCCGGGTTGGCCTCGGCGCTGGCGACGATGCGGACCTCGAACTCAGAGCGCCGCTTGGTGTCCCGGACGGTGACCCTGGAGCCTAGGCCGACCTTCTTGTTGGGGATCTTCCTGGTGTCTAGGACGTCCGAGTTCGAGAGCACGAGCTTTAGCTCGTTGATGCGGTTCTCGACCATGGCCTGCTCGATCTTCACCTCGTCCAGCTCATTGTTGTCCTCGCTGTACTCGCCGTGGTCCTTGCTCTCGCGGATGCGCTCGGCGATCTCGGCGCGTTTGACGACCGAAAGCCGCCGCAGCTCTTCCTGCAGGCGCTCGTGACCCTCTTTCGTGAGGAGAATAGGCTCTGAACTCTCTAACTCAAGCTCGTCCATAGGTGACCTTAGTGAATGACCCGGCATTATATCCCTAGCGGCAGAATCGGGAGGTAACCCGATTGCCTACTTCCGGACGCCCTTCTGGAGCCTCGGGTTCCACTTACGAGACCAACGCCTGTGATTTGTGCCTGTTCACTTGAAATTGGGCTTAAATCGGCGTAGAACCAGGTAACTTTTCCACAATGCGACGCTGGGGTGTGTTGGTACTTCTGCTCGCCGTCTCGTCCGCAAACGTCCTTGCGGCCGAGGAGCTCTCGCCAAAGGAGCGGAAGAAGACGGTCGAGCCCCAAGCCGTGCTCACGATCGAGCACGTGCCGGGGACTGGCGACCTCGTCGAGATGCTTTTTTGGAGCGGCACCTACGACGAGGCGTCCCTGCGCGCCTGCTTGTCGGTGCTCGAAACCAGCCTAGGTTCGCCTCTGGAGCGGTTCCAGCTCATCCCCCCCGCGACGGAGGGGGAGCCCTGGAAGGCGTTCTTTGTGGCCAAGGGCCTGGTAGAGCCCTCGCTCGGCGACTTCCGGCTCCAGCCACTCGTTCGAGCGCTCATGAAGGGGGCCGAGGGCAAGAGGATCGAGTCCTTCAGCATCAGGATCGTAGGGCAGGAGCCAAACGCGTACACGACCCTGGCCTCTTACTCGTCCAAGTCTGTCGTGCTCCGCGCCTTCTATGACGCCCCCACGAAGACCATCGAGTACCGGATCCTGGCCCTGGCCGCTGACCCATCAGAGGTCAGCATCCCGCCCCGGCACGTGCCCGACACTACCGTCCCGGACTTCAAGGAGGAGGGCGGCAGCCGCCCCTCACTGATTCTGGGGCTGATTCTGACCGCGGGCGCGTCGGCAGGGGCTTTGGTATACTTCGCGCTGCTCGGCAAGCGTGCCTAGGCCGGGTTTGGAGACTGCCCTTTGGGCAGGCGTTGGTTTAAGATGGTAGATGCGGGATCCATTACGGTTCAAGACTTGATCGAAGCCGGCTATAACGTCGTGGCCTCGGACGTTTTCATCAAGGCGGAAAGCAAGCCCAAGATGAAGCAGCACAGCGAAGTGCGCGACCTCCCGGGCGATTGGCCGGTGCTTGACGAGGCCGACGTCGAGAGGATGATCCACGCGGTCATGACCGAGCGGCAGCGCAAGATCTACGACAGCACCAACGAGATGGACCTTGCGTTCGTCGTCCCAGGAAAGTGCCGAGTCCGAACGAACGTCTACCGCCAGCGCGGGACGATGGCGGCCGCGCTGCGAATCATCCCGACGCGCATCCGGTCGCTGGAGGAGCTCGGGCTACCTTCCGTTCTGTCCGAGCTCACCCGGCACCGCCAAGGGCTCGTGCTGCTGACCGGGCCGACCGGCTGTGGCAAGACGACGACGCTCGCCGCCCTGCTCGACATCATCAACCAAGAGCGGCGCTGCCACATCGTCACGATCGAGGACCCGCTCGAGATCGAGCACTCCGACAAGAACTCCTACGTCAGCCAGCGCGAGGTCGGAATGGACACCGCGGACTTTATGCCGGCGCTCCGCGCCGTCGTCCGCGCGGCGCCCGACGTCATCCTCATCGGTGAAATGCGCGACGTGACGACCATGCACGCCGCCCTCCAGGCCGGTGAGACGGGCCACCTCGTTTTCTCCACGGTCCACACGCAGAGCGCGTACGACACGATGGATCGAATCATCAACATGTTCCCGCCGCACGAGAAGAAGCACTTGTGCCTGCGCCTGGCTGGCTCCCTCAAGGCGATCATCGCACAAAAGCTGGTCCCGCGCGCGGACGGGAAGGGGCGCGTCGTCGTCGCCGAGATCCTGATCTGCACGCCGACGGTCTCGAAGGCCATTGAAGACGGCGCCTTCGGCGACCTCTACCACCTCATGAACGAGGGTGGTTTCTGGGGCATGCAGACCATGAACCAGGGCCTTGCTCGATACGTGAAGGCGGGCGTGATTGACGAAGAGACCGCGGTCAACTACGCCGGGATCGTTTCCGAACTGAAACAAATGCTCCGAAGATGAGGTGTCCGTTCTTATGTCCAGGCTCCACGACCTCCTGCACTACATCGTCGAGGTAGACGCCAGCGACCTGCACTTGAAGGTTGACAACCCTCCCATCATTCGCCTGAGGGGCGACCTGAAGCGGCTGGACCAGCCCGCGCTGTCGCACGACGAGGTGCACGAGACGCTCTTCAGCATCCTCAACGAGAGCCGAAAGAAGACACTGATGGAAGAGAGGGAGCTCGACCTTTCGTACGCGATCGAAGGGCTCGCTCGGTTCCGCGTGAACATGTACTGGCAGCGCGGCAACATCGGTGCGGTCTTCCGCCTCATCCCGTACCAGATACGTTCGATTGACGACCTCGGCATCCCGCAGGTGACGAAGAAGCTGGCGATGCTCCCGCGCGGGCTCATCATCGTCACGGGCCCGACCGGGTCGGGCAAGTCCACTTCGCTCGCGGCGATGATCAGCTACATCAACACCAACACGCGCAAGCACATCATTACGATCGAGGACCCGATCGAGTACGTCCACGCAGACCAGACGAGCATCATCAACCAGCGCGAGAAGGGCACGGACACCCACTCGTTCGCGGACGCGCTGCGGCACGTCATGCGGCAGAACCCGGACGTGATCCTCGTCGGTGAGATGCGCGACCTGGAGACGATCCAGCTCGCCATCACGGCGGCCGAGACCGGGCACCTTGTGTTCTCGACCCTGCACACCGTGGACGCAGCTCAGACGATTGACCGCGTCGTGGACGTCTTTGAGCCGGACCAGCAGGAACAGATCAGGACTCAGCTCAGCGTCACCCTACAGGCCGTCATTTCACAACAGCTCTTGCCAACGAAGGACGGCAAGGGGCGGGTCGCGGCGTTCGAAGTGCTGACGGCGACGCCTTCCGTCCGAACCCTCATCCGCGAAGGGAAGACGCACCAGCTCTACCTCGACATCCAGACGGGGAGCCAGTTCGGAATGCAGACCCTCGACTCGCACCTGCTCAGCCTGCTCAAGGACGGGTTGATTGACTACGAGCACGCGGAGTCCAAGTGCTCGAACGTGTTAGAGTTCCAGCGCCGCGCCGCGAACGCGGGGCTCATGGAGGTGGCCAGTGCTGCAAATTGAGAGGCTGCTCAAGCGCTGCGTCGAGATGGACGGTTCCGACCTCCACCTCAAGACCGACAGCGGCAAGTGCTACGTCCGAGTGTTTGGCGACCTAGAGCCTCTCGACGACGAACCGAAGTTCACACAGGAGGAGTTCGACGCGGCGATGTCCGCGCTCCTCAGCCCGGAGCAGCTCAAGAAGTTTGAGAGAGACCAGGAGCTGGACTTTTCGCTCTACAGCCCTGGGATCGCGCGCTTCCGCGGCAACATGTACCAGCAGCGCAGCCACATCCAGGCCGCGTTCCGCGTCATTCCACTTCGCATCCAGTCTATGGAGGAGCTCAACCTCCCCGAGGCGTGCTACGACTACGTCGTGCGGCCGCGCGGGCTGGTGCTCGTCACGGGCCCTGCGGGCTCGGGAAAGTCCACGTCGCTCGCCGCGATGATTGACCGCATCAATCGCACCCAGTCCGTGCACATCGTGACGGTCGAAGACCCGCTCGAGTTCGTCCACGAAGACCACATGGCCCTGATGAACCAGCGCGAAGTGGACCACGACACGCTGAGCTTCGCCAACGCGCTCAAGTTCGTGCTCCGCCAGGACCCGGACGTGATCCTCGTCGGTGAGATGCGCGACCTCGACACGATCCACCTGGCGATCACGGCGGCTGAGACGGGACACCTCGTCTTCGCGACGCTCCACACCGTGGACGCGGTCCAGACCGTGGACCGAATCGTGGACGTGTTCCCGATCCACCAACAGCAACAGATCCGCATGCAGCTCTCCGTCAACCTGCTGGGTGTCGTCTCACAGACGCTGGTCAAGAAGATTGACGGCCACGGCCGCGTCGCTGCGTTCGAGGTCCTCAATGCGACCTCGGCCGTGCGTAATCAGATCCGCGAGAACAAGACATACCAGATCAGCTCGATCATCCAGACCGGTTCGAAGCAGAAGATGCGCACGCTTGACCAGAGCCTGGCGATGCTCGTCGAACAGGGCCTAGTGGACAAGGAGCACGCTCGGAGCCGAGCAAAGGACTCGTCGGAGTTCCTCCGCATGCTGAACCTCGCCAAAGAGTCTAAGCAAGGCAAGGGCCAAGCCGCAGTGGAGGCGCCGCCGGTCGAGGCTCCGCCGGAGCAAGACGGCGAGCCGAAGGCTCCTGCGACCGGCGTCAAGGGCCAGCCGAACCGGCCCGGCTACCGCCGCGAATAGCCGATGGGAAGGCCGATTGACCCCGCGCTCTTCGACGACAACGAGCGCCAGACGGCCGTTGCAGAGCACAGGCAGTTCTTAGACGTCGGCCCGCTCGACTGCGAGTGCGGCAAGACCCTCCCCAACGTCACGGTCGCTTACGAGACTTGGGGCGCGCTCAATGCGGAGAAGTCTAACGCGATCCTCGTCTGCCACGCGCTGAGCGGCGACTCGCACGCCGTAGGGTGGTGGGACCGCATCGTCGGACCGGGCAGGGCGATTGACACCGAGAAGTACTTCGTGATTGGCACGAACTGCCTTGGTGGCTGCCAAGGGACCACCGGACCCACCTCCCCCCATCCAGACGGCGGTCTTTGGGGGTCGCGGTTCCCCTTGGTGACCATTGGCGACATGGTGGAGGCCCAGATGCGGCTGGTGCGCGCCCTGGGCGTCGAGGCGCTCCTTGGCGCGTGCGGAGGAAGCATGGGCGGGATGCAGGCGCTCGAGTGGTCGCTCCGCGGGCCCGGCAGCGTGAGGAAGGTCTGGATGACCGGCAGCGCGAGGGCCCACGACGCGATGCAGATCGCGTTCAACGAGATCGGCCGCGAGGCGATCATGCGGGACCCCAAGTGGCGAGGCGGCGATTATCCGCCCGACGACCCGCCGCGCGACGGCCTCGCAGTCGCGCGCATGGTCGGGCACTTGAGCTACCTGAGCCACGCCAGCTTTGAGAGCAAGTTCGCCCGGCGGTACCAGGACAAGCAGGCGCCGGAATGGACCCTGGGCACGGAGTTCGAGGTCGAGAGCTACCTCAGCTATCAGGCGGACAAGTTCACGAAGCGGTTCGACCCGAACAGCTACCTGGTGCTCACCCGCGCGCTCGACTACTACGAGCGCTCCTCGCTGGCCGGCTCGCAGAGCGAGTACCTCTTTACGTCGTTCACGAGCGACTGGCTCTATCCGACGCGGCAGAGCCAGGAACTGCTGCGACTGGCCCAAGAAGCGGGATGCAAGGCGGAGCACCGGGAGATTGACCTACCGTACGGCCATGACGCGTTCTTGCTCGACGCGGGCGCGCAGGGCCGGGCGGCAGCCTCGTTCTTCGCCCGATAGGACTTATAGGTCGGATACGCCCTATCAGGGGCGTTCGCCTTGCCCCTCCTAGCCTAAAAGTGGGATAATCTCGGTTCGCCAGCGGGGGTGTAGCTCAGTGGTTAGAGCGCCGGCCTGTCACGCCGGAGGTCGCGGGTTCAAGTCCCGTCATCCTCGCCATATCGTGCCACGGTAGCTCAGTTGGTAGAGCATCGCACTGAAAATGCGAGGGTCGCCGGTTCAAATCCGGCCTGTGGCACCACTCTCACTCTTCCGAGATAGAATGACCCCGTTGTGAGCAAAGGCATCGTTGCCCTGATCGCTGTGGCTGCCTTCTTGGTCGGTGGGGTCGTCGGATGTGTCACGGGAGTGGCGGTGTCCGAGGCTGGGCGCGAGTTACTTTCTGGCGCCACCCTGGTTGAGCGGGAGGCCGACGTCCGCAATCCTGTGACCATCACGCAGCCTGGCTTCACGCTGCAGCACCCAGGCAACTGGAAGTACGACCTGACGAACGCAGACCACGACCCAGAGCACTTTTTCTACATCGACACACCTGGCGGTTCCTACATCGACGTGTCGTTCGAAGAGAAGGGCGCAGATCCAACTGCGGAGTACGACGTAGCCCAGGAGAACCTGGAACTGAAGCTCTCACAGTATGAGGACTACCTCTCGTCGCCGACGACCGTACCGTTCGACACGTACGGAAAGTTCAAGGGCAGGGGTGTCATTCTAACGGGGCGCTACCTCGGCAGCCGGATCACGATGCGAGCCTTCTCCTATGTCGAAGGCGAGAAAACGCTTGTTATTCTCGAACACACTTACGATATGGACCGCAACCTCGTAAAGCCGGGCATGGATCTCATTGAAAGGTCCCTCACCCTTAAATGACGCGATCGGCAATCGCCACACGTCCAACTCTCTAGAGGTTTCGTGCCGAATGCATAAGTGTCTTTTCTTGCTCGCCGTCGCATTGTTCGCGACCACCGCCCTGGCCCAAGAGGCGAAGATCAAGGTCGGTGACACTCTCGCCATGACGTGCGAGGAGGAGGCGACGCTCAACAAGAAGTACACGGTGACCCAGCAGGGCGTCGTGCTCGTGGACTTTATCGGCGCCGTGCACGTCGAGGGCAACACGGAGGCCGAGGCCGCGCGGATCATTTCCGCCCGCCTCGTCAACGAGCGCATCCTCCGCACGGCCACGGTCACGATCAGGATCGCGGGGACGGTGCAGCCGCCCGTCACGTTCCGGGGAGCGGTCAAGGTCACAGGGCAGGAGCCCTTCAAGGAGGGTCTGCGCCTTTCCGACATCGTCCGCCGAGCCCAGGCGGACCAGCAGACAGACCTTGCGCGGGTCGAGGTCCGTTCGCGAGACGGGTCAACAAGGTCCGTGGACTTCACGCGCTTCGACCCAGCGACCAACGAGAACAACCCGCTTATGAAGCCGGGCGACACCGTGACGTTCGTCAAGAAGGGCGCGCCTGGGCTCGTCGTGCTGTTGGGCGGCGTCGAGCGGCCTGGGGGCGTCACTTACGAGCAGGGGATGACGGTGCGCAAGGCAATCGAGAAGGCGGGGGGACTCACGACCCTCGCGGTCTCGACGACCGTCCGGCTGGAACGGCAGGGCCGACCGCCGCAGATCCTCGACCTGAGCAACCCGGCCGTTGACGCCAGCGTGCAGGAGGGCGACCGGATCATCGTCTCCGTGCGCGGGAACCGTCTTTACGTGCAGGTCTCCGGCGCGGTGAACAGGGGAGGGTTCATCGAGTACCGCGAGCGGATGACGCTCTTGCAGGCGGTCCAGGGCGCCGGCGGCCTTCGGGCCGACGCGGTGAAGGACCGCGTATACGTCACGCGCAACGGCGAGAGCAAGGCGACGAAGCACGACCTTGGGCAGATCGGCCCCGGTTCAGCCGCCGACACGGTCCTCAACCCGGGCGACAAGGTCATGGTGGAGGCAAGAAGCAGCCGGAAGACGGACGTCCTGCGCTACCTCACCGTCCTCGCGCTCCTGTTCATCTTTATCGGGCAATGAGGTGGGACCGAAGTAAGGGGCGGCCGGAACCGATAGCGGCCCTCAACCGGATCATCGAGCGCGAGAACGGCGAGCCTCTCGTTCCAATCCAGAAGTTCGCGCCAAGGCTGAAGCTGTTCCGCGACGCGACGATCCCATACGTGCGCCGCACGGTCGCGGAGATGGTGAACGAGGCGTCGCGGCGCCTGCCGAGGGGCTACTACCTCAGTCTCACCGAAGGATGGAGGCCGATCGAGCGGCAGCGCCTGATCTACGAGTTCCTGACCAGGTGCTACCTCGAGGTCAGGCCCGATACGGAGTACCGCACCCTGCGACGGGTGATCAACCGCTGGGCCGCGCCGGTGGACCAAAAGGCACCGCCAGGCCACTGCACGGGCGCCGCTGTAGACGTGTACCTCGTGGACGGTCACAACGAGCCGTACGACGTCACGTCGCCGTTCACGCGCTTTGCCTCTGCACCGACGTACGTTCTCGGACTGACCCCCGAAGCGAAGAGGAACCGGACGATGCTCGTCGAGGCGATGCTGGGCGCCGGATTCAGCAACTGCCGCGACGAGTGGTGGCACTACAGCTACGGCGACGCGGCGTGGGCCGTGCGCACGGGCCGGAAGACTTGCGTCTACGGCCTCGCGGCCCTCGACGAGAGGCTCTACAAGGAGCAAGAGCGCCTGTGGAAGATCGAGCGCAAGAAGCGCAAGAACCCGTTTAGGCAGTAGGCCCGTTCAGTTCGCGTCCGGGCCGATGAAGTCCAGCGGAAGCCGCGCACCGTCGGGCCGGAACGGCCTTGGGCTCGCGACCAGCACGTCAACCTTGATCGCACTGCTCACCGAAGGGTCAACGACCAGCCGGACCTCCGCCTGCTGCGTAAAGTCCGCTGTCCCGAACTTGTACCAAGCCAGCCCGAGGCCGTAGAAGCTCACGGGCGGCTCCGTGATCTTCATTTCTGTGCCGTTCACGATCAGGGAGACCTTGCCCCTCGCACTGGGCGGTATCTCCGCCGCGAGCCAGATCTCGTGTTCGCCCTTCATGCGCGGCTTGAGCGGATAGCGGGCGAAGAAGCCCTTGTTGTTCGAAAGCTTTGAGTCCAGAGCGAGGCAGTCGCCGCCCGATGACCCAGGAACGTACTGCGGCTCGCCGAAGTTCGTCTCAGGGCTTCGCTCGGCCTCGATCCACAGGTATGGCGCTGCCCGCGGGACCATCGCGTTCATGTGTCCGACGAGCGCCGCGTACCCGCCGATCGGGTTGCGCTTGAACGCGCTGACGTTCTGCGCGAACACGAACTCTTGGTCGCCGCCCGGGTCAATCATGAGCGCGAAGTTGCCAAAGAGCGCTGTCGTCATGAGCACGATCTCCTGGTACGCCGACTCAGGGACGGGCACGTCCTCGATTCCAGAGAAGATCAGCGGCACGTCGGTAATCTCGAGCTCGATCGAGTCCTTGCGTATTCGGATGAGCACTTCGCTCCCGTCCATCGCCTCGACCTTCACGGCCTTCGGGTCGCTCAGGTACAGCTTCGTCTTGATCGGTTGTCCGGGCTGCGCCCACATCACCGTATAGGGCCGGGGTGCGCCGGAGTAGTAGAACCCTCGGAGGGACGTTCCAAGTTCGAGCCGGTTGCCAGCGGCAGGCGAGGGGAGCATCCATGTCGCCCCGAACATCTTGACTGGCACCGCCGGGTTGCGCGCGCCTTCAGGGTAGAAGATCGCGCGGGGCTTCCACTCTGCGTCCGCGACGTCGCGCCGGTATCGGTTGGCAAGGTCGCTGAGCTCGGTCAGTTGCGCCGGGTCGTTCGTCCGGAAGAACCAGGCGCGCGCGCCCAGGCCCCGCAATTCTTGGACAGCCATTTCTAGGTTCAGCCGCGCGCCTTGCTCGATCTCGAGGCCTGTGACCATCAGCACTTGCCCGTGCTGGCTCTGCAGCACAGTGCTCGCGGGCCTGCTCGCGGCCTCGATGACGTCGCTGATGTTCGCCGCCTTGAATTGGCACCCGACCCCCGCGACGCCGGTCTCTGGGCCGTCGTACGGCCCGGTCCAGCCGCCCCAGCTCTGGATCACAGGCACGTCCACGATCTGGCGGATCGCCTGCACAAAGCGCGTGTAGCGGCGGGTCGCCGTCGAGCGGAGCACGGACCGCACGTCCGACCAGGCCGTCGAGCGCTCCCGGTTGCTCGGGTAGATCCGGTCCTTCACCGGGTCCCAAAGGCTCTCGATCCCTTTCGTGTCGGACCAGAGCGGCACGAGCCGCGCAAGCTGCTCCCACGTCGTGATGTCGTGCGCACCGATGCTCCACGCTCGGACGCAGGTGTTCACTGCCCCGTACTTCTCGCGCAGGAACGACTCCATCTCGATCGCGAAGATCGGCGAGCGTGGCACAAACATGATGTCGGGCGTCGGGAACTGTGCGACCGAGCCCATCGGGTCAATGATCCCGCGGAAGCCGTCACCGAGCGGCTTTGTCTTCAGCGCGTTGAGCAGCGTGTCGCGGTGCGCGTCGAAGCCTTCCCAGAAGTCAGGCGTCCGTAGGTCGCGCACGACCGGATAGAACAGCAAGACGTGTGGCGTCAGAACCTGGGTGTCGAAGCTCTGCCTGAGCCGGCCGCCGGGCGTCTCGTACGACTGGTACGTCCTCACCCCGGCGCTCCGCTTGTCTGCGACCACAGCGAGCGTCCGTTCCGCGCCCTGGAACTGCAGGTCAACGTCCTGCTTGCCTTCGATGTCAAGCCGGAACCCCTGCGGCTCGACGACCGTGCCGAGCGCAGCCGGGGCGGCAGAGGAAACAGCCAAGAACCAGCGCGCGCCGCGCGCGTTCAGCACTGTGAGCGCCTCGTCCCACCCCGCGCCGTTCGCGGGCAGCTCGACGATCAGGTCCTCGATCCCGGCGTCCAGGGCCTTGTTGATGGCCTCCACACTGCCCTCGACCCTCGCGCCGATCGGCATGTAGGGGCGCCCGCCCCAAAGCAGGGCGTTGTTGGGGTTGACGGACCACGTGGCAAGCTCGGGGGGAGAAAGCGTTGCGGTCAACAGGAGCGCGACCGAAAGCATGTCCTTTAAGGGTACCAGCCTAAGGACTTCCGAAGGGTAGGATTCGTTCGTGGTTTCGTCCGGCGCCTCGATTGACCAGCTCTGCGTGAACACAATCCGAGGCCTGGCCATAGACGCCGTCCAGAAGGCCAATTCCGGCCATCCTGGGGCTCCCCTGGGGTGTGCGCCGCTCGCCTTCGTCCTCTGGGACAGGCACCTCAAGTTCAGCCCCTCGGACCCCGGCTGGTTCGACCGCGACCGGTTCGTCCTCTCCGCCGGCCACGGCAGCATGCTCCTGTACTCCCTGCTCTACCTCTACGGCTTCGGCCTGGAGCTCGACGACCTCAAGCAGTTCCGCCAGTGGGGGAGCCGGACCCCCGGCCACCCGGAGAACCATCTGACGCCAGGAGTCGAGACCGCGACAGGCCCGCTCGGGCAGGGAATCTCCAACGCCGTCGGAATGGCGATGGCGGAGCGGTTCCTGGCCGCGCGGTTCAACCGGCCCGGCCACACCGTAGTGGACCACGCGACGTACGTGCTCGCGTCCGACGGCGACCTCATGGAAGGCGTGTGCCAGGAGGCGTGCTCGCTCGCCGGCCATCAGAGGCTCGGCAAGCTCACGGTGCTCTACGACTCGAACAAGATCACGATTGACGGCTCGACCGACCTGGCGTTCACCGAGGACACTGCCGCGAAGTTCGAGGCGCTGCACTGGCACGTGCAGGCGATAGACGGTATGGACATGGACGCCGTGGACCGTGCGCTGTGCGCAGCCCGGGACGAGACATCCAAGCCGAGCCTCATCGTCTGCCGCACGGTGATCGGGTACGGCAGTCCGAACAAGGCCGGCTCCGAAGAGTCGCACGGCGCGGCGCTCGGTGTCGTAGAGGTCGAGCTCACCAAGGAGGCCCTCGGCATTCCGAAGGAGGACTTCTGGGTGCCGAAGGAGGCGCTCGAGTACTGCCGCAAGGCAGTCGAGAAGGGCAAGTCGCTGCAAGCCGAGTGGGGCGGGCGCCTCGACGCCTATGCCGCCGCGCACCCAGACCTGGCGAAGGAGCTCCGGTCCTTGGCGAACGGCGAGTATCCGAGCACATGGGAGAGCAGCCTTCCCGCGTTCGACACCGACGTCGCGACGCGCAACGCGAGCAACAAGGTCCTCAATGCGATCGCGTCCCAGTTCCCGACGCTCATCTCAGGTTGCGCCGACCTCGCAGGCTCGGTCAAGACGACGATCAAGGACGGCGGCGAGATGCAGGCGGAGACCCCCACCGGCCGCAACGTCAGCTACGGCGTGCGCGAGCACGCGATGGTGGCGGCGGTCAACGGAATGACCCTGCACGGAGGAGTCCGCGCGTTCGGCGGCACGTTCCTGATCTTCAGCGACTACTGCCGCCCTTCGTTGCGCATCGCCGGGCTGATGGACTGCCCTTCGATCATGCTGTTCTCGCACGACTCCATCGGCCTCGGCGAGGACGGCCCCACGCACCAGCCGATCGAGCAGGTGATGTCGCTCAGGCTGATCCCCAACTTCAACTTGATGCGCCCCGCCGATGGAAACGAGACCGCCGTCTGTTGGCGCATCGCCCTGCAGTCGCGAAAGACGCCGTGCGCGATCCTGCTCACTCGCCAGAACGTGCCGTCCCTCTCGCCCGCACCTGTGCCCGGCCACCCGGCGGAGAAGGGCGGGTACGTCGTGAGGGAAGCGTCAGGCAAGGCGAAGGCGGCGATCGTCGCCACTGGCAGCGAAGTGTGGGTCGCGATAGAGGCGGCAAAGATGTTGGAAGCGGAAGGCGTCCCGACGCGGGTCGTCAGCCTGCCCTCGTGGTTCCTGTTCGCGAGCCAGGACGCGCGCTATCGCGAGTCGGTCCTGCCCACGGGCCTCCCGACGGTCAGCGTCGAGGCGGGCGCGACCCTCGGTTGGGAGCGGTACGCACAGGCGCACGTCGGGATTGACCACTTCGGCGCATCGGCACCTGCGGAGAGGCTGTTCGAGGAGTTCGGCTTTACGCCAGCCAACGTCGCGGCGAAAGTCCGAGGCTTGCTCGCTTGACGAAGATTGGTTTCGAAGTCTCGTGATTGCCGCGGAGTCTCCCCTCCCCCTTGGGGGAGGCTAGGGAGGGGGTAATCAAGTACCACCAACCCAGTGTGAAAGCAGGATCCTACGAGCCCTTCTTCGTCTTCTTGCGCTTGCCGCCAGGGCCGAGCTCGATCCCGACACAGCTGTCCGAGAACTCGGGCGAGAAGATCACGTGGTGGGGAAGCTCGCCGCCGCTCACCGTGGACCAGTTCACCCGCTCAAGCGACCATCGCCAACGGATGTCGGTCGGCGTGTAAAGGTACTCGACGCCCTCCTTGAGGATGTCGCCCAGCAGCGTCTTCAAGTCCTTGCGCTTGCCGAGCAGCGCCTCGCCGGCCTGCTGGTTCGCCTTCACCGGGATCGAGAGCTTGATGATCGTCTCCTCGACGAGCTTCGCCTTGGCCTTCGGCACCTTCTTCGCCTTGGGCGCGGGGCCCTCGCTCTCGTTGGCAGCCTGCACGTCGCCGACGAGCGCCTTCGCCAGCTTCTCCTGGTCGTCCGGCCACGAGTACTCGTTGCCGTCGTGGACGACCTTCGCGAAGTGGCCGCACTCGACGATCGCGGTCGCGACGAGCGCGACGTCAATCGGCTTCAGGTTCTCATAGGCCTTGCGGACCTGGTCGAACGTGCTCTCTGGCTTGGTAAGGTTGCAACTGATCAAGGTGGATCTGACCCCTGGGACGGCCCGGAATCCCGGGCTAGGCTCGACGATTATACCAGCGGGGTAAAACCCGGCCCATGAAGCAGCTCCTCCTCATGGGCCTGGCGGCCCTCGCCCTGGCCGTCCAGTTCGGCTGTAGCCCGGGCAAAGAGGCCCCGACCGGCGACCAGCCGCTGAAGGTCGGGATCGTCTACGACAAGGGGGGCCTGGGCGACAAGTCGTTCAACGACTCTGCGGCCAGGGGGATCGAGAAGGCCAAGGCCGAGCTAGGGATCGAAGTCGTGCAGATCGAGAGCATGGAGGTCGGCGACTACGAGTCCAACCTGCGTGAAGTCGCCGACAAGGGCTGCGACCTCGTCTTCGCCATCGGCTACAACATGGAGAAGGTGTGCGACACCGTCGCAAAGGAGTTCCCAGGCGTCAAGTTCGCGATCGTAGACGGCACAGTAGAACAGCCGAACGCGCGCTCGCTGCACTTCAAAGAGGAGGAGGGCAGCTATCTGGTCGGTTACCTGGCTGGGCTGATGACCAAGACCAACAAAATCGGGTTCGTCGGCGGCCAGGAGATCCCGCTGATCAAGAAGTTCGAGTACGGGTACCTCGCCGGCGCGACCGCGGCGAACCCGAGGGTCGTCATGCTCCCTTCGAAGTACACCGGCGACTGGGACAACATTGATGTGGGGAAGGCGAACGCCAGCGTTCTTTACGGGTCGGGCGCAGACATCGTCTACCACGCCGCCGGCAGGGCAGGACTTGGTGTGCTACGCGAGGCAGCGCAGAGGAAGAAGTACGCCATCGGCGTGGACAGCGACCAGGACGGCGAAGAGAAGGGCTTCGTCCTCACCAGCATGATCAAGCGGGTGGACTTCGCCGTGTTCGAGACGATCTCCGACCTGGCCAACGACAAATTCACTGCGGGCGCGGTCACCCACGACCTCGCGTCAGGCGGCATCGGATACTCCGACCTCAACTACACGCGCGAGGCGATCGGCGAGGAGAACATCGCCAAGCTCGAGGCCGTCAAGCAGCAGATCATTGACGGGTCCGTCAAGGTGCCCGCCTCCCAGGAAGAGTGGGAAGCCGTGAGGCCCGTGGGCAGGTAGGTCGCACCGGGCCGCGGCCCGGTTGATGTGACAGAATTCAGGCGCGCCCCGCGCTCCGATCTACGATGTTCGGCCAGACCTTCCAAGCACACGACCTCGTCACGATCGTGGTCCTCGGCATCCTGGAAGGCCTCCTCTCGGCGGACAACGCCCTCGTGCTCGCGATCATGGTCCGGCACCTGCCAGACCCCGCGCAGCAAAGGAAGGCCCTGACGCTCGGCCTCGGCATGTCGTTCGCCTTCCGCTTCGTCGCGATCCTCATCACGTCGTGGCTGATCGGGCTCTGGTGGCTGCAGGCGATCGGCGCGCTCTACCTCCTCTACCTGCCGATCAAGCACTTCCGGCACCACGCGATGGGCGGCGCGGGCATGGCAAAGGGCGGGACCTTCGTGCAGACCGTCATCGCGCTCGGCATCGCAGACGTCGCCTTCGCGATTGACTCGGTCCTCGCCGCCGTCGCGATGGTCGGCAAGCCCGACAAGACCTGGATCGTCGTGCTCGGCGCGCTGATCGGCGTGGTCATGCTGCGCTTCGCCGCGACGTACTTCATCCGCCTGCTCGAGAAGTACCCGCTCCTCGACCACCTGGCCTACGTCCTGATCGGCTGGGTCGGGGTCAAGCTCGCCATGATGGCCGCGCACAACTTCGGACTCGCGGTGCTGGGCGAGGCGGCGTTCCCGGAGATGCCGATGGTCGTGTTCTGGTCCGTGCTCCTGCTCCTGGTCGTCGGAGGGACGTTCATGGCGATCAGCAGAGCGAAGGTCCAAGAGGCCGAGAAGGCCGAACAGGCGGCCGAGGGAGTAGAATCCGCGCCCGGAGAGACCGATGGCGAAGAAGCTTAAGATCGGACTGATCGGCACGGGCGGCATCGCCCGCAGCTGCCACATCCCTGGCTACCAGGCGCTGCCCGACGACTGCGAGATCGTGTGGGCCTGCGACGTGGACGAAGAGCTGGCGAAGAAGGTCGCCGACGAGCACAAGATCCCAAAGGTCACCGCCGACTACCGCGACGTCCTCAAAGACAAAGAAGTAGACGCGGTCTCAATCACGACGCCGAACAAGCACCACATGCAGCCGACGATTGACTCGCTCAAGGCCGGCAAGCACGTTCTGTGCGAAAAGCCGCTCGCCATGAACGCAGACGAGGCGCGGCAAATGTGCAAGGCGGCGAAGGACGCAAAGAAGATCCTGCAGGTCGCGCTCCAGCAGCGCTTCACCGGCGCGGGCCAGTTCATGCGCGGGTTCATCGCCGACGGCGGCCTCGGCCACGTGTATTACGCAAGAGCACAGGCGCTGAGAAGGCGCGGAGTCCCCGCGTGGGGCGTGTTCATAGACAAGGAGCAGCAGGGCGGCGGGCCGCTCATTGACATCGGCGTCCACATCCTCGACTTCACGCTCACGATGATGGGCTACCCCAAGCCGGTCAGCGCGGCCGGCATGACGTGGGACGCGCTAGGGAAGAACCCCGCGCTCTTCAACGGCTGGGGCGACTACGACCGCAACAAGTTCACGGTCGAGGACATGGCCGTCGGCTTCATCCGGTTCGAGAACGACGCGGTCGTCGTGCTCGAAAGCTCCTTCATGGCGAACCTCGACGGCAACCCGTTCGGCACCCAGCTCTACGGCACCAAGGCGGGCGCGAAGATCTACTTCGACCAGGACGCCAAGGGGATCGAGATCTACACCGAGGAGAACAAGCGGCTCTTCAACATGCGCCCGACCAACGTGCCGGACGTCAAGTCCGCGCACTCAGAGGAGATCAAGGCGTTCGTGCAGGCGGTCCAGTCCGGCGGCCCCTCCCCCGTCCCCGGCGAGCAGGGCCTCATCCTCAACGCCGTCTTCGACGCGCTCTACAAGAGCGCAGAAACGCGCAAGGAAGAGCCGATCGACGTGTCTTTCTAGGTTCTTTTGTGGAGCTGTGCTGTTTGGCCCGAGCACCGGCAGTGGGGAAGATTCCCTGAAGCATGTCCTCTGGCGCAATCCGTGCCATCATTCGTTGTGACCTATCGGGAGTTGGAGCGTCGGCTTCTGTCCGACGGGTGGATTTTGGATCGACAGAGCGGCAGCCATCGTATATACAAGCACGTCGCGCGCAAACAGATCATCGTTGTCTCGGGCCATAGGCCCGGCGAGAGGGTTCGCAAGGGTATGTTGCACAAGATCATGAAGCAGGCGGGCTGGAAATGAAGCAGGAGTACGTCGTCCTCTTCGAGCCGGACGAAGATCGCTGGGTCGCGTCGGTGCCAGACCTGCCAGGGTGTTTCAGTGACGCTAAGACGCTTTCGGGCGCGCAGTCTGCGATCCGTGAGGCGATCCGGCTCTGGTTGGAGACTGCGCGGGCCAACGACTGGCCGATCCCCAAGCCGCAAGCGACCGTCGAACGCATCGCAATCTGATCAGGGGTTGGCCCAGAGCAGGAGCGAGTGCGAGCAAGCGCGCCGGTCGTTACCGATCCCCGGCGAGCAGGGCCTCATCCTCAACGCCGTCTTCGACGCGCTCTACAAGAGCGCGGTGACGCGAAAGGAAGAGCCGATTGACGTGTCGTTCTGAGAACGGACTGCAAAGCGCGCCGCACTCTTGCCTCGAATGCAACGTGCCGAACAACAGCCGCACACTCCGTCGTCACACCAAGGCCACCCGTCCGGTCTGCGTCACTCGAACCAGCTTCGCACGCGAGAGACGACTGAGTCCAAGGAATCCACGGCGGTTGCTGGGCGGTCGTAGAGGACGTGCGTTGCGGGCAGGGCGTTGCTGCCAAAGTTCCAGCCGACGATCGTCAGCACGTCTCCCTCTCGCTTGTAGTCGATGCTGTCTAGGCCATCCTGCTCCGTGGTCCGCGTCCACCCGGCGAGCCCTTCGGCGGCGGCCCGGTCGACGACTGACTGCGGGCAATACATCATCCAGCTCGTCGTGCAGACGCCGTCGTTCACCCGGACGTACCGGAGCGTTGTAGGAGCGGGTGGATCGAAGGGTAGGCCCGGGCTCGGCGCAACGATGACGACGAATGCGAATGCGAGAAGCAAACCGCCGGCACCGATCAGGAGCCCTTTCCGCCATTTCGCCGCTCGCATGGCTCCATTGTAGCGGTCAGGCGGCCGGCGGGTGGCAGGGGAGTGAGGGTGAAGGGACGTGTGCCATCCCGATGTGAGTCGGGATTCCGGCGCGGTTGCGTATGCGTGGCGCGTGTGGCGCAAAGGTGAGACGGCCGCGCGCTCCCGCCGGAACAGCAGTGCGGCGTGCCGCAAGCCCTGGGCCAAGCTTCGCTTCCGCTCCCTAAGTCTATCGCAAGCGCGCTGATGTTCGGCAAGTCCCTGCTCCTTCCGGGCCTGAGTTCGTCGTACCGAACAACAGTGGCACACACCGCTTCAGTCCGGCCACCCGCCCGGGCTAGTAACCATACTGGGCACCGCAAGTTGTTACACAGTTGCTACGGCCAAATGCTGTACTCTGATTCGTGCGCTAAGTGAACCCACTTGACAAGAGCGTTACTGAGCTTGCCGTCTTCGAAAACAAGCCTCACGTTATGTTGAGGAACAACGCTACTGCCTAAGCCGCTAGACGAAAGCTTGTAAAACACGGTTCCACTATCGCTAATGTTAGGTGTGTTTGTGCCTAAAAGTCCAAAGCATGTTTCAAGCGACATGCCCGGCTTAAGCTTGCGGGCCACTAACTCTGGACTATACACCTGGCCAGAGCCTGAGCGAGCAAGCATGGCAATGCCTCCTGAAACGAGGATTGTTACCAGCAGTGCGCTAAACACGTATCTGTACAACTGTATGGCTATGAGCTGCTTGCGATTCTTCATCGTGCTTCCTCTGTTTGAGTGTATCTAAAGTTTTCCATTGTCTTCACTGTTGGCGTCCTCCTGGCGGAAGATGAGTCGGGCGGGTGGCAGGGGCGAGGGCGCGAGAACGTGTGCCACTGTTGTTCCGGCGCGATTGCGTGTGCTCGCCGTAAGTGGCACAAAGGTGAGACGACCGCGCGCTTCCGCCGGAAGAGCAGCGCGGCGTGCCGCCAGACCTGGGCCAGACTTCGCTTCCACTCCCTTAGTCTATCGCAAGCGCACAGCCGTTCGACAAGTCCCTGCTCCTTCCGGGCCTGAGTTCGTCGTGCCGGACAACAGTGGCACACTCCGTCGTCACACCAAGGCCACCCGCCGAGACGTGGGATGCTGCTGGCGGGAGGCGGGACGCGTCGGGGGTGGGCCGGGACGCTTCGCGAGCGGCGAGGGAAGCGTCGCACGGCCCTCGGCAAGGGTCGCGGTGGCCGGGGACGCTTCGCGCGGGGCTCGGGACGCTCCGCCAGGGGCTCCGGACGCTTCGGGACGACCGCCCGACGCTTATCGGCCTTCGGCGGAAACGGGGGAGACCGGGCCGGTAGGTTCGGCAACCGACCTCCACCCCCTGCCCCTCCTCCTCCCAGGGTGCAGGAGGAGGGGAACGCGCTCAGACCCCGACCGCCTTTGCGGCACGGGCGCAGGAGGGGAGGGCGAGGACGCGACCTATTTCACAGTTTCCCATGGCGAAACCCTAAAGAAACCTGTGAGGTTTCCGAGAACACAGACAAGGCCCGGGCCGACCGAGGCAGGGGCCGGAGTAAAAGACAATGAGCACCTATTACAGGACTCCGAAATCAAAGCTTCCGGCGTGGTTCACGAACTTCGTGTCGGTCGCAGACGCCAACCAAGTCCCGCTGAGCATTTCAGCGCCTGAGGTCGCCACTCTGCAAGCAAAGCTCGCTTCGCTCAACGCCGCCGCCGCCGCGCGCGACACCGCGGTCAACGCGGCCAAGGGCGCGACGCAGACGCTGAACGATGAGATCGCCGAGACGACCGCGCTGATCGCGCAATGGGCCAACCAGTGGCAAGCCGGCGACGTCAGCGAAGCGCTGATCGCGGACCTCGGCCTCAAGGTCCACGACACGACTCCTTCTCCGCGACCGGTGTTCGTTCCTGCGAACATCACGGTCTCGCCGAGCGCGACCGGCACCAACTGGGTGCGGTGGCAGCGCAACGGCAACGTGCAGGGCATCAAGTTCGACGTCGAGGTCGCGTACGACGGGACCAACAACTGGATCCTCGTCACGACCGAGACCGGCGCTTCGTTCAAGCACCAGGGCCAGACGCCCGGCCGCGAGACGACGTACCGCGTGCGCGCGCGCAACGGCAACAATGTGAGCGATTGGCTGACGGCGACCGCGTTCTACACCGGCGGCCCGGAGCTGATGGTCGCGTAACTTTGGAGTGCGCGGGCTCGACCGCGCTTTGGATCGGCGGGCCGCGCTAAGCGCGCGGCCCGTCTTACTTTATTCAGCGACGCCCGCTACACGTCGCTGTACAAGAAGAACTCGTACGGGTGCGGGCGGGTCTCGATCTCGAGGCACTCGAACTTGAGCTTGTACTCGATGTACGCATCGAGCAGGTCCTGTGTGAAGACGTCGCCCTTCGTCAAGTACTCCTGGTCCTCGCGCAGGTTTTCGAGCACCGCGCGGAAGGTGCGCGGCGTCTGCTGGATGTCCGCCTTCTCCTCCGGCGGAAGCTCGTAGAGGTCCTTGTCAATCGGCGCGGGCGGCTCGGTGCGGTTCTGGATCCCGTCGAGCCCCGCCATCAGCATCGCGCTGAACGCGAGGTACGGGTTGGCCGTCGGGTCCGGTGCGCGGAACTCGATGCGCTTGGCGCGCGGCGAGTTGCTGAACATCGGGATGCGGATGCACGCCGAGCGGTTGCGCGCCGAGTAGATGAGGTTGATCGGCGCCTCGAAGCCGGGGACGAGGCGGCGGTAGGAGTTGGTCGAGGGGTTCGTGAACGCGAGCAGGGAAGGCGCGTGCTTGAGCAGCCCGCCGATGTACCAGCGCGCGGCGTCGGAGAGCCCCGCGTAGCCGTTCTGGTCGAAGAACACGTTCTCGCCGTTCTTCCAGATGGACTGGTGGCAGTGCATCCCCGAGCCGTTGTCGCCGAGCAGCGGCTTGGGCATGAACGTCGCCGTCATCCCGTAGCGCGCCGCGGTGTTCTTGATGACGTACTTGTACTTCTGCATCGTGTCGGCCATGAACCGCATCTCTTTGAAGCGGACGTCAATCTCGCACTGCCCGGCCGCGCCGACCTCGTGGTGGTGCAGCTCGACCTCGACCCCGGTCTCTTGCAACATCAGCACCATCTCGCTGCGAAGGTCCTGCAGCCTGTCCGCCGGCGCGCAAGGGAAGTACCCGCCCTTCGGACGGTGCGTGTACCCCAGCGCGTCCTCGGCGGCGCTGTTCCAGTGCGCCTCCGCGCTGTCAATCGTCACCGAGAACTCGTGCGGCGTGTTCAGATAGGACATCCGGTCGAAGACGAAGAACTCCGCCTCGGGGCCGAAGTAGACGATGTCGCCGATGCCGGTGGACTTGAGGTACTGCTCGGCCTTGTGCGCGACGTATCGCGGGTCGCGGCTGTAGCGCTCGCGCGTGATCGGGTCCTCGATGTCGCCGACCATGACCGCCGTGACGTGGTGCGAGAACGGGTCCAAGAAGATCGTCGAGGGGTCGGGCATGAGGAGCATGTCCGACTCGTCTATGGACTGGAAACCGCGGATGCTCGAGCCGTCGAACCCGAGCCCGTCCTCGAACATGGACTCTTCGAACGCGGTCGCGGGGATGGTGAAGTGGTGCCAGACGCCGAACAGGTCCGTAAACCTGAAGTCAACGAACTGCGCCTCGTTTTTCTTGATGAGTGCTACTGCTTCCTTACCGGCCATTTTTGGGGTGTCCTTCCTAGTCGAGCGACTTCTCAGCTCCTTCGGAAGGACGGAAACGGCGACGGTTCCGCACCAGGACAGTTGGTTCTTCTAAGAGGGCGTCTCGACTTGCCGCATTGTATTCGTGCGGCGCCGCGCTGTCTAGGGTGCAGGACGTAATCTCTGCGCACATTTTGCAAATTGAGACGAAGGGACTACACCGTTTATGGCGCCTCGTCCGTCTTTCGTCCTGACGTCGTGCCCACTCGGCACTCAGCGCAGGTTGCGCGCCAGCCAGGACGACAGCCTGTCGAGCGCGGCGGGGGCGACCGGGCCGACAAAACCGTCCCCTCCCTCTTTCAGGTTGTGGCTCGCGCCGGGCACGATGAACAGCTCTTGGCTCGTCTCCTTCCGCGACTTCAGCGCCTCGTAGAGCCGCGTCGCGTCCACGTCCGCACGCACCTGCACGTCCTTCTCGCCGTTCATCACCAGCGCGGGCCCGGCGTACTTCGCCAGCGGCACGATCGGGTCAATCGTGAGATAGCTGTGGAGGAGCTTGAGCGCAGCCGGGTTGTAAAGTCCTGCTAGGTTCGGGTGGACCTTCTCCGGCAGCTTGCCCGTCGCGATGATCGCCTTCATCGTCGCTTCGTTGGAGTCGCCGATCTCTTTGCGAAGCGCCTCCGGCACGCCGGGCTGGGACAGGCTCCGGCCGATCTGGTAGCGGAGCACGCCCTCCATCGTCTGTCCCGCAGTGCCTGCGAGCACGATCGCCTTCGGATTCAGCCGCGCCGCCACCCACGAAACGAACAGCCCGCCCTCGCTGTGGCCGAGCAGCCCGCACCGCTTGTCGTCGGACTTCGCGTGCGCGACCATCGCCTTGTACGCCGCCTCGACGTCCGCCACGTGGTTCTCGAACGAGAAGTACTCGCTGAACACCGCCATGTCGGTCGTCTTCGGCCATTGGCTCGCGTTCTTGTGCGCCGGGCGCTTGTCGAACCGGAACGTCGCGATCCCGTTCGTCGCCAAGCTCTCGGCGATCTGCTTCAGCAGGTCTGTCTTGATCGCGGGCGGCTGGTTGCCGTCGCGGTCCGTCGGGCCGCTGCCGGGGAGCAACAAGACGCACGGAAATGGCCCGTCGCCCCTCGGCGTCATCATCTCGCCGCTCAGGTTGAGGTCCGTCGCGCCCTTGAACGTGATCTCTTCGGTCACAGAAATCGCCGCCACGAGTGCAATCGAAGCAAGTAGGGTCATGAAAGGTAATACGGGCTCGGGGGCTCGGGGGTTCGGTTGGTTAGACCGGCCCGCGCTTCGCCAGCACCGCCTCGGCCAGCTCGTCCACGTGCCCGCCGGAAGACGGCGGCAGCGTCACCGCTTCGCCCGTCACCGCCTGGTAAGCCTCGGCAGCCCTCGCGTTCGCCCAGTCGCAGAACCGCGCATGGGCGGCCGCACCGACGCCCGCAACACGCGCCGCGCGCAGCCGCGCGGACTGCTCCGCATAAGCGAGCACCGCGAGGTCCGACAGAGCACCGACCCGCACCTGGTCGTCCTTTTCGTACCGCGCGAACGCCTTTCCGGCCAGCTCGCTGACGAAAGAGTCCCCCACGGCGGTCAGCGACGCCGTCCCGTCCTGCGCCTTCCGCACCAGGCGGCTCGAAATGTATGTCCGGTTGACCTCGTTCGTCCCCTCGTAGATCCGGCTCACCCGCGCGTCGCGATAGAGCCGCGCCATCGGGAACTCCTCGGTAAACCCATAACCGCCGAACACCTGCAGCGCCTCGTCAACGACCATCGCCTGCACCTCGCTACAGAAGACCTTCACCGCGCTGCACTCGACCGAGAACTCCTCTGCCGCCTTTTGGTTCCCCTCGACGGTCCCACCATGAGAAGCAAACGCAGAGTCCACCCCCGCGCCGGTCCGGTACAGCACCGCCTCCGCGGCGAAGTAGCGCGCCGCCATGTCCGCCAGCTTCTGCCGCACGAGACCGAACGACGCGATCGGCTGGCCGAACTGCCTGCGTTCCTGCGCGTACCCTGCGCACTGGAAGACAGCCTCCCGCGCGGGGCCGAGCGACATCGCACCGAGCTTGAACCGCCCGAGGTTCAGGCAGTTGAACGCGACGTGGTGCCCCTTCCCGACGGTGTGCAACAAGTTCGCGGCGGGAACGACCGCGTCCTCCAGCTCCAGCCGCGCGGTCGAGGACCCGCACAGTCCCAGCTTGTGCTCCTCCCGCGAGACCGAGACCCCAGGGAACCCCTTCTCGACCAAGAACGCCGTCACCTGCCCGTCCACCTTCGCAATCACCAGGAACAGCTCCGCCCACGCCGCGTTGCTGATCCACATCTTCGTGCCGTTGAGCCCCCAATCGTCGCCGCGCCTCTCCGCGCGCGTGGTCAAAGAAAGAGCGTCAGACCCGCTGTTCGGCTCGCTCAGCGCGTACGCGCCGATCCACTCGCCGCTCGCGAGCCGGGGGAGGTACTGCCGCTTCTGCTCGGACGTGCCGAACAGAGAGAGCCCGAGCTGCCCGATCCCGCTCGTCACGCCGATCGTCACGCTGAACGAGCCGTTCAGCGAAAGGTGTTCGAGGATGCGCGCGGCGAGGTTCTTGCCGAGCCCGAGCCCGCCGTACTCCGCGGGGCTGTCCACGCCGCAGAACCCGAGCGCGCCGGCCTTCGCGACCAGCGACTGCATCAGCCCGGGCTCCTTCGCGTCGAGCCGCTCCTGCACGGGCAGGACCTCCTTGCGCGAGAACTGCTCGGCCGTCTCGATCATCAGCCGCTCGTCGCCGGCGAAGTCCTCCGGCGCGAACGCGCCCTCGGGAGTCTTGCTGAAAAACGAACAGCCCTTGTCCATGGTCTCCAGTGGCGTCGTTGCCATCGCTGGGTTCGGATTATACAGGCTCGCGCTGGTACAATCGAGCCGTTCCGGGGGGCCTGTAGCTCAGAGGTTAGAGCGTGCGGCTCATAACCGCTTGGTCGCGGGTTCGAATCCCGCCGGGCCCACCACTGCGACAACTACGCAACGACCTGAGGAGCGGCGTCCGGGCAGCACTCTTCGTAACTCTGCACTCCCGAGCGGCGTTCGTACCAACCCTGCGACCGCCCCACGAACTTTACGACGGCGAGCATCACCGGCACCTCGATCAGCACCCCGACGACGGTTGCCAGCGCCGCGCCCGACTTGAAGCCAAAGAGCGAGATCGCTGTCGCGACCGCCAGCTCGAAGAAGTTGCTCGCGCCGATCAGGCAGCTCGGGCCGGCCACGCAGTGCGGCGACCGCACCGCGCGGTTCAGCACGTAGGCGAGCGACGAGTTGAACACGACCTGGATCAGGATCGGCACCGCCAGGAGCGCAATCACGAGCGGCTGGGAGAGGATCATCTCGCCCTGGAACCCGAACAGCAGCACCAGCGTCGTCAGCAGCGCGAGGAGCGAAAACTTGTTGAGGACCGTGATCGTCGAGAGCAGGCTCTGCTCGCCCTTGGCACGGATCTGCAGCCCCCGCCAGACCTGCGAGACCACGACAGGGAACACGATGAACACGACCACCGAGAAGAACAGCGTGTCCCAAGGCACGGTGATCGAGGAGAGCCCGAGGAGAAGGCCGACGACCGGCCCGAACGCGAAGATCATGATCACGTCGTTCAGCGCGACCTGCGTGAGCGTGAAGGTCGGCTCGCCGCGGGACAGGTTGCTCCACACGAACACCATCGCCGTGCAAGGCGCGGCGGCGAGAAGGATCAGCCCAGCGCGGTAAGAATCGAGCTGGTCCGCAGGAAGGTAATGAGCAAAGATCACCGCGATGAACAGCCACCCGAGCAGCGCCATCGAGAACGGCTTCACGAACCAGTTGACGAACAGCGTGACGCCGGCCCCCTTCCAGAACCGCCCCACCTTCCGCAACGACGCGAAGTCGACGCGGAGCAGCATCGGGATGATCATCAGCCAGATCAGCACCGCGACCGGGATGTTCACCTTCGCGATTTCGAGCGTGCCGAGCGATTGGAACGGTGCCGGGAACGCCTGCCCCAGCGCGACGCCGACGCCGATGCAAAGGAAAACCCAAAGCGTGAGATAGCGCTCGAAAAGGCTCATCGTGAAAGACGAGGTTACCTTCGCAGCGCCGACGGCCCTGTGTAGCAGGGATTAAGCGGAGATTAAAGCCGCTTCGCGCGTCCGCGACCTCAAGCCGCCCGTACACGCAGGGTTCACTTGTTGCCCTTGTCGAGCAGGGTGCGGACGACCGTGCCCAAGTGGTGGAGGTCGATCGGTTTCGTCAGGTAGTCGTAAGCCCCCGCCCCGATAAGCCGCTTGATCTGCCTGCTCATCGCGTCGGCGCTGATCACCACGACAGGGATGTCCGCCGTGAAGGGATCGGACCTGAGGATGTTCAGCACATCGAGTCCCATGATGTCCGGCAGGTGCAGGTCGAGCAGGATGAGGTCGGGTCTGTGTGCGCGCGCCATCTCGATCCCAAGCTGGCCCTGCGTCGCGGAGAGTAGCTTTATGTCGCCCCATTCCTGGAACGCGAGTTCTAGAATTCTGAAGTTCGAAATGTTGTCCTCAATGTACAGCACCGTCGGGCTGCCTTCAACGGTCGGTCTCGTACCCAGCCTCTCGGCCAAGTCCTGACCCGTAAGCGCTCTCTTCGGTGCGGTCGTCTCCAATCGGATAAAGAAAGTCGTGCCTTCCGGGCCGGTCTCCGAGACGTCGATAGTCCCGCCCATCAACTCGACGAAACTGCGCGAGACGGTGAGCCCGAGCCCACTACCCTCAATGTTGAGGTCACCGAACCGTCGGAAAGGCTCGAACAACTGGCTAATGTGTTTCTCCGGAATACCCAACCCAGTGTCCCTGACCTCGGTGCGGAAGTGGCCGTCCTCATGTACGCCCTTGATGTACACCGTGCCCCTTTGCCTGTTGTACTTGATGGCGTTCGAGACGACGTTGATCAGGGCCTGGAGCAGGCGCCTCGCGTCGGCCTTGACCGTCACCCCCTGGAAAGTGTCGTGGTCGACCTTGATTTCGATCGACGCCTTGTTGGCGACCGGACCGATCAGGTCGAGCATTTGATTGACCACGTCGGCCATGTTCGTAGGCTCGACGGAGATCGAGACCGATCGGGACTCGATGCGCGCGAGGTCGAGGATCTCGTTGATGAGCATCAGGAGGTGGTTCCCCGCCCTCATGATCGCCTGCGTCGCCTCAAGGGTTCTCGGGTCGTCGTAGCGCATCTCGAGGAGCTGGGCGAACCCGAGCACGGCGTTCAGCGGCGTCCGCAGCTCGTGGCTCATACGTGAGAGGAACTCGCTCTTGGCCTCGTTCGCCCGCTCTGCGGCTTCTCGTGCGACCATCGCATCCTGCGACTTCTTGCGCTCGGTGATGTCGCGTACGATGCCAGTGAACACGCGGCCCTGTTCGGTGTGCGTCTCGGTGACGGCCAGCTCCAACGGGAAGACCGAGCCGTCCTTTCGCCTGCCCTCGACCTCTCGCCCGATGCCGATGATCTTCCGCTCTCCCGTGGCCCTGTACGCGGCGAGGTAGCCGTCGTGCTCCTCATGGTAGGGGCTTGGCATGAGCATCTTTACGTTCTTCCCGACAAGCTCGCCAGCAGAGTATCCAAACATCGCCGTCGTCGCGGGGTTGGCGGTGATCATCGTGCCGTGCTCGTCTATCGTGACGATCCCGTCAATGGCGGTCTCAACGACAGCCTTGAGAAGGCCCCTCTCGCGCCTTAGCTCCTCCTCGGCCCTCTTCATTTCCGAGATGTCGCGCACGATGCCGGTAAAGATGGGGCCCTGCTCCGTCGTCGTCTCGCCGACCGCGAGATAGAGCGGGAAGACGGTGCCGTCCTTTCTGAGCCCTTGAACCTCGCGGCCGATTCCGATGATCTTGCGCTCGCCCGTGTCGCTGTAGTTCTTGAGGTAGCCGTCGTGTTCCTCGTGGTAGGGGGACGGCATCAGCAGCTTGACGTTCTTACCAAACAGCTCGTTCGGGCTGTAACCAAAAATGCGTTCGACTGCCGGATTGGCAGTAATGATCGTCCCCTCTCTATCAATGGTAAGAATTCCGTCGACGACTGTCTCGAGGACGGCCCGCAGCAACCCTGCCGCCTGTCTTTCCTTTTCCTCGCCAGATCCCTTAGTTTTCTTCAAGGCCCGTTCTCCCGCAGTCCCGCATTTTATCCCTAAGCCCCTTGGGGTTGAGAGATTCCATCCGATCGCACAAGCCTCGACCGCAAGCGGCTGAGCAATGAGACAGGGCTCCCGAGGCTCAAGCCCGCCTCGCCAGGTTCAAATGAGCCTGTATGAGCCTGGCTGGGTTCAAATGAGGCTCCTGTAGCCGGACGCCAGGGTTCTGGCGTCGGACGCCAGAACCCGGCGGTGGCACGCCAGAACCCTGGCGACAGACGCCAGATGCCTGGACCCGAGCCCCAGAGCCCTGGCGGCGGACGCCAGATGCCTGGATCCCTGCCCCAGAACCCTGGCGGCGATAGCCAGAAGCCAGCGGCCCGGCAGACTCCAGCCCATCTAGCCCAAAGAGCGGGCAAGAGTACGCGAGCGAACTCTGCGAATTCTCTGACAATCCTTGCTGCTTCTCTGTCGACCTCTGCGACTTCTCTATCGACCCTTGCGGGTTGACCGCAGGTGAACAACGATTGGCGGCAAGTGAACAAAGACGGGTCGCAGTGGACGATAGGTATGTCGCAACGGTCTTTAGGTCAGTTGCAGAGCGACGTAGGGAAGTCGCAACGCGAGATAGGGATGGCGCGCCGCGACGCGTCCTTCTCCTTCGCTCTCACCTAGGCGGCGAGCAGGTCCATGTCGTCCACGACGGCAAGAAAAGCCTCGACGACGCGCGGATCGAAGTGCTGCCCGGACAGTGAACGGATCTCGCTGACCGCGGCCTGCACTGACCAAGCCTTCTTGTACGGCCGCTCGTTCGTCAGCGCGTCGAACACGTCCGCGACGGCCACGATCCTCCCCTCGACCGGAATCTCATCACCCTTCAGGCCGGCAGGGTAGCCCGACCCGTCGAACCGCTCGTGGTGGGTCAGCGCGATCCGCTCCGCCATCTGGAGCAGGGGCGTGTTCCCGTTCGCGAGGATGCGACCGCCGAGGATCGTGTGGCGCCTCATGCCGATGTTCTCATCCTCGGTGAGCTTTCCCGGTTTCAGCAACACGAGGTCGGAGACGCCCACCTTGCCGATGTCGTGCAGCCGCGCTGCGAGGGCGATCAGACGGACCTCAACGCTCGGCATTCCCAGCTCCTCCGCGATCCGCGCCGACATCTCGCCGACGCGCAACGTGTGGTCTCCCGTCTCCTCGTCGCGAAACTCGCCGGCTATGGCCAGCCTGTTGACGATCTCAGCCTTCGCCTCCTCTAACGCTTGGGTCCGCTCCTTGACCAGCACTTCGAGGCTCTCGTTCTTGTCGTACAGCTGCTGCTGTAGCGAACGGAGCGCCAGAAGATTGCGGACTCGAAGCTTGATCTCCGTCTTCTCGCCCGGCTTGGTCAGAAAGTCGCTCGCCCCAACCGTGAGCGCTCGTTCCCTCGCCTCCCATGTCGCGTCGGCGGTGAATGCGACGATAGGCAAGAACGCAGGTTCGACGTCGCGCCGCCGCATCTCCTCGAGCACTGCGTAACCGTCGGGTGCGGGCATGTGCAAGTCGAGGATTACGAGGTCGGGCGAGACTTCCTCGAACGTCCTGATCGCTTCCTCGCCGCCGCTCGCATCGAAGACGTTCGTGTATCCTGCCCACGCTAACGTGCGTCGCAGCAGGATGAGGTTCGTCTGGACATCGTCAACGATGAGCAGCTTGGGCTCGGTCACGTTATGCAGCACTGCGGTTCACTTCCAGCGCGTCCCGGATGGAGTTCATGAGCTCGACGAGCTTTACCGGCTTTGAGAAACACGCGAAAGCCCCCGAAAGGGCGAGCTTGTCTTCAGTGACTGCGAACGCGTCTGCCGTCAGGACGATGACGGGAATGTGCCTGAGCAACTTGTCGCTCTTGATTTCGGACAGAACCAACTGGCCCGTGATGTCGGGAAGGTGCAAGTCGAGGATGATCACGTCTGGGATGGCCCGTGATGCCAGCTTCATTCCGTCGCGTCCGCTTTCTGCGGTCAAGAGGCGCACGTGCTCCTCTCCTTCAAAGAGCTGCTGGATCAGCTTTACGTTGGAAGGGTTGTCTTCGATCAGCAGCACCTTGCAGGGCGTCGTGATGTGGAGTTTCGACTCGCGCCTGTCCGCAGAGTCTAGGTGCGCCTCGATGTCGAACGGTGCTGAGCGGACAAGCGAGATCGTGAAGACAGAACCGATGTTCTTCTCGGACGTGACACTGAAGGTGCCGCCCATGGATTCGACGAGAGACTTGGAGAGTGCGAGCCCGAGCCCCGTGCCATCAATGTGAAGCGCTTCTGCGCCCAGCCGCTCGAAAGGAGTGAACAGTTTCGTCAGGTTGGCAGCAGTCATTCCTATCCCAGTGTCCGCGATCTCGATCACGGTCATTCCGTCCGACTCACCAAAAAGCCTGATTCGAACTACGCCACCTTCAACGTTGTACTTGATCGAGTTCGTGAGGACGTTGAGAACGACTTGGAGAAGGCGTCGACGGTCGGCGAGGGCATAGCGCCGCACGGAGTCGACGACCTGCACGGACACGTGCCTCTCGCTCGCCAGGTTAGCAACGACCCCGATCGCCTCGCTCATGACCTCCGACACGTCGACTGGCTCGACCGAGATGCTCTGGGCCCCGCTCTCGATCCTTGCGATCTCCAGGACCTCGTCAATGAGGCCGAGGAGATGGCCGCCGCTCTTGAGAATGAGCTCGACGTCCTGCCTCTGTTCGTCGCTCAGGTCAGAGACCTCCATCAGTTGCCCGAATCCAAGGATTGCGTTGAGCGGCGTACGCAGCTCGTGGCTCATTCGGGACAGAAACTTGCTCTTTGCCGCATTTGAGGAGTCCGCAGCGTCTCGCGCAATGACCAACGCCTCGTTTGTGCGGTTCAGCTCTGAAGTGCGGGCAAGGACCCGCTCCTCGAGCTCTTCGCGCGAACGGGCCAGCTCTTCTTCTGCGCGGAGCCAGTCTGTTATGTCCTCACCAATGCTCGCAGTCCCAGCCAGCTCGCCGGCGGGGTTCCTGAGCACTGTGTTGTTCCACGCGATCTGTCGGACTTCGCCGGTCCGTGTCAAAAGCGGGCCACGGCGGTGCAAAGGGATAGTGCCGAGCTGCCCGCGGTCGAAGAAGAGCCGCCTTACCTTGTCGACCGGTGGCGGGACAAAGGTGTCGAACCAGTCCTTTCCAACGATCTCATCGAGCGACCACCCGGTCAGCCGCAAGCAATGGTCGTTGCAAAAAACGATCTTGCCCTCGTTGTCCAGAGTCACGGCAAGCAGCTCGACGTTCGAGAGCATCTCTCGGAACCGCCGCTCGCTCTCCTTCAGCTCGTCGCTCACTCGCTTGCGCTCGGTTATGTCCGTCCAGACTCCGATCTGCGTTGCTGGCTTGCCATTCTCTCCGTAGACGACCCTCATGTTGTCTTCGCTCCAGCGGTTCGTGCCGTCAATGTGCCGTATGCGTTACTCCTGCATGTAAGAGCCAGCTTCGATCCCGGCTTGGATGGTCGCGAGCGCCCGCTCGATGTCGTCAGGGTGGACGCTCGACTTCCACCAGGCGTAGGTCGCGTCCGCAGGCTTGACACCAAGAAACCTCTCCATGCCCTCGCTGACCATCGAGGCAGTGAGCTGTTCGCCATCAATTTCGAGCTGGTACATCACGCCAGGAGTGTTGGCCATGATGTAGTCAAGGCGCTCCGTCACGAGTTTAAGCTCGCGGGCGATGGCACTCTCGAGCTGCGCGACGGACTGGGCAGATTTGCGCTTCGCCTTGGCCGCAGAAGTGACAGCAGCACCGGCCGTCTTCTTCTTTGCTGTACGTGCTTGCTTTGGTTCCAAATTGCCCTCTTGGGTACGGCGAACCCACGAGCCCAACGCCGTCGGGTTGACGTCGAAGACACGCCCTATTAGTAGTTCGGTATCGAAACAAGATAAGCACAGTCCGCTCAGCTCAACTCCGTATGCCGGCCCGGCGGATGGCCTAGCGCGTCTTCTTGATCCGGCTGAGGGGGAACATCACGTACTCGCTGCGGCCTGTGATGCTCGCGCGTGGCATCAGGCCCCGAAGACGGCCGTCTGAGGAGCCGTTGCGGTGGTCGCAGATGAACATGAAGTAGCCCGGCGGGATCGGTGCCGCAGGCAGGTCGAGCCAGGTCGAGCTCAGCTTGCGGTCGTAGCCGTAGGGCGGGGCGTCCAGTGCCAACGCTGTGGCGTCAACAGGTTCAAATCGGTCGAAGAGACAGGGCGGAGAATGACTCTCCGCCCTGTCGCCGTCGCTCTCCGCCCTGTCGCCGTCATCCTCCGCCCTGTCGCTGCCACTCTCCGCCCTGTCGCTGCCACTCTCCGCCCTGTCGCCGGCGCTCTCCGCCCTGTCGCTGTCATCCTCCGCCCTGTCGCTGCCACTCTCCGCCCTGTCGCTGCCACTCTCCGCC
>JBBDXG010000029.1:3097-64125 GCA_040902435.1 Fimbriimonadaceae bacterium | reverse complement strand
CACCAGGGCAAGGGGAGAGCAAATCCCTGGGCGGTCGCGGCCTGAACTGAGTCTAGCAGATGCTAGACTCCAGCCGTGACTGAACCCGGCATCACCCCGACTCCGAGGCCGCCGAAGAAGACCAACTGGGCTGTGTTGGTCATCTTGACGTTCGTCGGCGTGACCATCGTGTTCGGTGTTGTCGCGGCCATCGCCGGAGGGCCGACAGGAACGACCACGCAGGAAAAGGCGACACCGCCCGAGCCTGAAAAGGCGCCGTTCGACGTGGCTCCAAGGGTCACTATCGAAGGCTTGGCGAGCGGACTTGAGAAGGGTCTGGCGTTTCACCCGACCGGCTACATGCAAAAGTCTCGCTCGCACGGCAATGCCTACTTCGTCGCGCTCCGGATCATCGGTCCGGGCATGGACAACACTTGGGTGTTCTTCTTGGTGAGCGGAACAAACCTGGAAGCAGGCCGACAGACGGGTGGAATGGCAATCGGAGCCATCTCCAAAGAGTTCACGGACTGGCCCGACTCGGCGACGACAGACGCTGGAGCGAGGATCACCGACCCAGAAGTCAAAGAGCTAGAGGATTACGTCACGAAGATCGAGCGTGACGATAAGGAGGCCTCCGAAGGCGTCACGCTGATTCCCGGATCAGCCGAGTAGTCCGCTGAAGTTCGGTTGTAGAACTCGTAACACCACCTTACGAGACCGAAGGCTCGTCATCCTCACGCGGCCTGCCGCCAAAGCGCAAGACCAGAGGCCAAAGCACGGCGACAGGTGCCCAAAGCCGTTCGGTGGGTGGCCAAAGCCGATCAAACGGTGCCCAAAGCACGTCGGCGAGTGCCCAAAGCCACTCGCCAGCAGGGCATCGTCACGCGCCGGGCGAGCATCGCAGACACGCGGCAGAGCATCGCCGTTCGCACACACAAAAAAGCGGGAACCAAGGCGGGAAAAGCCCATTCCCATCGGTAGGGGGTACGCCCCCGGGAGAAAACAGAAAATGGCAATCACATCAGTAGGCTCTTGGCTGCCGACCATTGACGAGTTCCTCGCGCACTGGACCGCCGTCGACGCGGACCTCAACGCCGGAGGGGGGACGGACCTGGAGCTCATCGGCGGATATGTCCGCGCGGACCTGGTCACGGACCGCGCCAGCGTGGACACCGGCGTCGGGGACGTGCAGACCGTGGACAACACGCTGCAAACGGCGAGGGGGACGCGCGACGTGCTGCGCGTTTCGATGCGCGAGCGGTTCTTGCAGTTCGGCCCCGCCGTGCGCGGCAACCTGCCGAACACGCGCTACATCCCCGCGATCCCGAACGTGCCCGTGTTCCAGGCGTCGGCGGGCGTGTACCGCGACTTCATAGACGACATGTCGAGCCTGTGGGCCGACATCAACACGAACACGCCCGCGATCGTGGGCTTCACGCCTCCGCTCTTGCTCGCCGGTGGATATGCGCACGCGACGTTCTTGACGGACGGCACGACGATGAGCAACGCGTTCGCATCGGTCGCTGGCGCGGAGAACCAGGCGACGGTCGCGCGCGAGCAGCGCGACGACGTGTTCGACCCCGTGTACGAACGGCTGAAACAATATCGGCAAGTCGTGCAGGGCCTGTTCCCGAAGGACCACGCGCTGTACGAATCGTTGCCGCGACTGACGCCTCCTGCGGGCTCGACGCCGAAGGCCGTGAACGCTTCGGTCGTGTGGGACGAGGAACTTTCGATGGCGGTGGTGACATACACCGCGTCGGACAACCCGAACCTCGCAGAGTACGAGCTTCGCGCGTGCTTCGGCGACAAGTACCGCACCGACGAGGAGCAGGTGATCGCGTCGAACCCGCCCGGCGTCCTGGTGTTCCAGACGGACGAGGGGCTGGTGGCGTCGGGGTCGCAGGCGTTCTACCGCGTGTACGTCAAGGTGACGACGGGGAACGAGAAGGGGAGCAAGACGGTCAAGGTCGTCCGGCCTTAGCGTTCATCGGGGCGGGGCGCTCCGCGCCCCGCACCGACTCACACGCTACGCGCCCGCCTTTTATAGGTCTCCAGGAACTCGGTGTTTTCCTTTTCGCGCTTCTGCATGTCGCAATCGGCAGGAAGCTTGGCCACGAGTTCCTGGATGACTTGAATCACAGTGTCGATTGCCCAATCGCACGCCGTCAGATTGCTGAGGCGATCCAAAAGTGTGTCAAAGTTGCGACTTGCATCCCTTGTCACAAGTATGCCCTTTGCCGCTGCACGATCATCGATGCGTGTCGGTAGCGGTGTTGTCACTGTGCCGTCCACTTCCTGGGTGATGACGAAGAACTCCACCTTCTTGTGTGCTATCTCATCTCTAATGTCGAATAGCAGCTTCATACTTTCGTATGGTTCTCGGCCCGTGTCCGCCTTTTCGCCGGTGAGGGCAGTAGTCGCCATTCGATAGCGGTCGGAGACGGACAGCCGCTTGCTCTCGGCGATTCCTAATATCTCGAGCATCAAGGGTATTGGGGCCGTCGCGTCCTTTCCTGCCCTGTGGGGCAACTCGTTCATCCAGCATTCGATGGTGAATGCTGAGAAGGCAAGGCATATCCACGCACTGTGCCGATCCTGGCCCGGGAGGTCTGGTAGTTCTGAAAACGTGCGTCTCGCAATCGTAGCTATGTGGTACAGCCTGTTCGATTGGAGGATGCTGCCATCTGGCTTTGGTTTTGCCCTCATAACTATTGCGTCTCCTAAGCCATCACAACCCCAGCTTGGGCCAGAGCGCGTCAATCCGCGACTTGACCTCCGGCGACATCTCGATCAGTCTGACATCACCCTTCCAGTACATCGCTACAAATCCTCTCAATCGCCTCGAGACTGATGTTGTCCACTTGCACCAGCTCGTCAACCGCGCCGACCAGTTCTTCGTTCGTGTGTTTGTTCGAAGTTCCAGCGACCGGGAACTTCGCCGCAAAGCCACCCTGCGCGCGTCCGGCTTTCCAGACCTTGCGAAACGTCGGTGGCTCTTCCCTCATCCGTTGAAGCGCGCGCTCCTTCGATTCCGGATCCTGCGCGTGATCGCCGATCGCCTTTACGACGCGAAGGCAGACCTCGCCACGATCCTTCTCTAGCGCTTGAAGCATCCGCATTCGGAGTTCAGTCGGCATCAACATTGCTAGTTACAACCCCAGCTTCGGCCACAGCGCGTCTATCCGCGCCTTGACCTCCGGCGACATCTCGATCAGCTTGGGGAAGTCGCGACTAAACCCGTTCTCGCCCGGCCACTTGTGCGTGCAGTCGAAGCCGAGCTTGCCGCCGAACCCCTCGGCCAGCGACGCGTGGTCGAGCTGGTCCACGGGGCCGCGCGAGTGCAGCGCGTCGCGCCCGGGGTCGCAGTTCGCGCCAAGCCTGAACAGCACCGCGGACACGTCCTGCACGTCCACGTCCTCGTCAAAAACAAAGACGAACTTCGTGAACGCGAGACCGCCGAGCCCCCACACCGCGTTCATCACCTTGTACGCGTGGCCGGGGTACTTCTTTCTGATGGAGACAAAGGCCACGTTGTGGAAGCACGCCTCGACCGGCAGGTTGATGTCCACGATCTCCGGCACGGTGAGGCGGATCATCGGCATGAAGATGCGCTCGACCGCCTTGCCCATCCATCCGTCCTCCATCGGCGGCTGGCCGACGATCGTCGCGGGGTAGATCGCGCTTTGTCTCATCGTGACGCAGGTGCAGTGGAACACGGGGAACTGGCCCGCGAGCGAATAGTAGCCGGTGTGGTCGCCGAACGGGCCTTCCATTCTTCGCTCTGTCGGGTCCACGTAGCCTTCGAGGACGATCTCCGCGTCGGCGGGGACCTTCATGTCTATCGTCTTGCACTGGACGAGCTCTGCGTTCTTTCTTCTTAGGAATCCGGCGAAGGCCATCTCGTCGAGGCCGGGTGGGAGCGGGGAGATCGCGGAGAACGTGTACGCCGGGTCACCGCCGAGCGCGACCGCGACTTGGATGCAGCCCGGTGGCACGCCGTCCCTCACCCCTAACCCCTCTCCCCCGGAGGGGGGAGGGGTGGCCTCCATGTGGCGCATGCCGGTCTTGTGCATCTGCCAGTGCATGCCGAGCGTGTTGCGGTCGTAGAGCTGCATGCGGTACATACCGACGTTGCGCTTGGCCGTGTTCGGGTCGTAGGTGAACACGAGCGGAAGCGTGATGAACGGGCCGCCGTCCTCCGGCCAGCACGTGAGGATCGGGAGCTCGCGCAGATCAATCTCGTCGCCCTGCATCACGATCTCCTGGCACGGCGCGTCTTTCACAGTGCGAGGGATCGTGTCCTTGACCTCTTTGAACGCGTCGATCACGATCTTCACCGCCTCGACAGGCGACTTCGGGATCTGCGGCGGCAACAGCTTCGCGATCCGCGCCGCGTGCTCTTCATAGTCGTCGCAGCTCAGCGCCATGCTCATGCGCTTGCGCGTCCCCATCGCGTTGATGCAGATCGGGTGCTCGTAGCGCACGGTGCCCAGGGGCACCCACTCTGAACCCCCTCTCCCTTCCGAGGGAGAGGGGGCAGGGGGTGAGGGCGTGCTCGCAGCAGCCTCTCTTTGAGAACTCGCAGCCCTGATCGCGTCCGCGAGACCGGAAGACGTTCGGATATGTTCGGGTCTGTTCGGGTTAGTCCGGGTTTGTTCCTCAGGCGAACCCGGACCAATCCGAACCAATCCGGGCGAACCCGAACCTGCTCCACTCAACAACGACGGCATCCCCATCACCGCGGACCGCGGGTCCGGCGTTCCCAGCCGGTGCGGCGGCCCGACGACGTTCTCGAACAGCAGCGCCTGCCCGCCGGCCTTCATCACCCGGTCCGCGATCTCGGTGACCTCGAGGTAAGGCGACACCGCCTCAGTTATGCGCCGCAGCTCCCCCGCCTTCTCCAGCGCAGACAAAAACTCCCGATAGTCCACCCAGGCCATGCGGTCAGTTTACGCCCTTGACCAATCACAACTCTGGCCCTGCACTCAAAGCGGCGGCAAGCCGCCGCACTCCACTCAACCCGCCGCCGCCTCGACAGTGTTCCAGAGCAGCGACGCCACCGTCATCGGCCCGACCCCGCCCGGCACGGGCGTGATCCAGGACGCCACCTCGGCACAAGAAGCGAACTCGCAGTCGCCGACGTCCTTGTCGCGCCCCTCGACCTTGTTGAATCCGGCGTCCAAGACCACGGCCCCTGGCTTGAGCCAGTCGCCCTTCACCATCTCCGCGCGGCCGACCGCCGCAACCAAGATGTCCGCCTGCCGCACCAACGACGGCAAGTCAACCGTCCGGGAGTGCGCCACCGTCACCGTCGCGTTTTTCTCCAGCAACATCAGCGCCGCAGGCTTGCCCAGGATCACGGACCGACCGATCACGACCGCGTGCTTCCCTTCGCACGGGATCCCGTAGTGGTCGAGCAGCTTCATCATCCCGAGCGGCGTCGCACAACGGAACCCCGGCAGCCCCGCCGTCAGCCGGCCGAGCGACGCAGGGGTGATCCCGTCCACGTCCTTCGCGTCGCCCAGCGCCTGCAGCGCCGCGTTTTCGTCGAGGTGCTTGGGCAGCGGGTGCTGGACCAATACGCCGTGGACCGCCGGGTCCGCGTTCAGTTTCCCGATCTGTGCGATCAGTTCCGCTTGCGTTGTCGTAGGCCCTGCCGGCCACTCGCCGCTGGCCATCCCGCAGAGCTCCGCCCACTTGCGCTTCATCCCGACGTACGCCAAGGACGCCGGGTCCTGCGAAGCCACGATCGCCTCGATCCGGGGCACGACGGACATCCCGGCGACGCGCGACTTCAGCTCCTCACGGACCTGCCGCGCGAGCCCGAGCCCGTCCAAGAGCTTCGCGCTCATCCCTTTCGCGCGACCTCTTTGTTCTTCTTCACCACAGAAGCCGCCTGCCCTTTGGAAAACTCCTCCAGCCTCTTCCCCAGTGCCGCGTTCGAGGCGCCGAGGATCCGCACAGCCAGCAGCCCGGCGTTCGCCGCGTTGTCTATCGCCACGCAGGCGACCGGCACCCCCCGGGGCATCTGCAATATAGAAAGGAGCGAGTCGAACCCCTCCAGCGCCTTCGTCTTCACCGGCACGCCGATCACCGGCAGGGTCGTCCAAGAGGCCACCATCCCTGGCAGGTGCGCGGCCCCGCCTGCCCCCGCGATCACGACCTTCAGGCCACGCTTGCGCGCGGACGAAGCATAAGCCCGCATCCGGTCCGGCGTCCGGTGGGCGCTCACGATCTCCAGTTCGTAAGGCACGCGGAAAGACTTGAGCACGTCCTCCGCCGCCGACATCGTCGGCAGGTCGCTTTCCGAACCCATTACGATCCCAACGACCGGCTTTGCCATCTGCCCGATCATACACCTGTGGAAAACAACGTGACTGCATCCCGTCGGGACTGCGGCTTTTGAGCCCGCGCCCACGTCCCGAAAGATAGCCCGCGCGAACGCGCGGACCAAGCAACACAAATGACAGCCAGGAACCTGTTCGAGTCGAGGGCCGTGATCAAGGTCCTCGGTGTCGGTGGCGGCGGGTGCAACGCCGTCAACCGGATGATCCAGACGTCGGTGGAGGGCGTGCACTTCGTGGCGCTCAACACGGACATGCAGGCCCTGGACGTCAGCTTCGCTTCGACCCGGATCGCACTGGGCAGGGGGACGACCCGTGGCCTGGGGACGGGCGGCGACCCAACGAGGGGCCACGCCGCCGCCAAAGAGTCGGAGCGGGAGATCATGGAGCAGGTCGAGGGCGCCGACATGGTGTTCGTCACCGCCGGGATGGGCGGGGGAACCGGCACCGGTGCCGCGCCGGTCGTCGCCGAGCTCGCCAAGCGCATGGACATCCTGACCGTAGGCGTCGTCACAAGGCCCTTCGGGTTCGAAGGGCCCAAACGGAGGCGGATCGCCGAAGAAGGCATCGAGCGCATCAAGGAGCACGTGGACACGCTCATCGTCATTCCCAACGAGAAGCTGCTGAGCGTCGTCGAACGCCGTACCTCCCTCCAAGACGCGTTCCTTTACGCCGACGACGTCCTGCGGCAGGGGGTCCAGGGCATCAGCGACATCATCATGCGACCCGGAATGATCAATGTGGACTTCGCCGACGTCCGAAGCGTCATGAAGGGCGCGGGAGTCGCGCTCATGGGCCTCGGGCGAGGCACGGGCGAGAAGCGCGCGCGCGTCGCCGCAGAGATGGCCGTCTCATCGCCGTTGCTCGAGACCGACATCCAGGGCGCAAAGCGCCTGCTCGTCAACATCACCTCCGGGCCGGACTTCTCGCTCGGCGAGGCGCAGGACGCGATGGAGTACATCATCCAGTTCGCAGACGCCGACGAGGCCTCGATCTACATGGGCCAGGTCTTCGACGACTCCATGGGCGAACAGGTCTCTATCACGCTGCTGGCCGCCGGGATGCACCACGTACCGACGACCTTCCGAGACCGCGAAGTGTTCGTCGTGGCAGACGCGCCCGACGCGCAGCCAGAGCTCGAACCACTCACGACAACGACCGAGACGTCGCGACGAAACCTCGAGGCCGTCAGCCTCGACGAGATTGACTTCGACATCCCTGCGTTCCTGCGCAGCCAGAAGTCTAGATAACGCATTTACTATCGCAACGTACTGGTCCAACGAATAGCCCCGCCCTTCCAAAAGGCGGGGCATTTTTTCTGTGTGAACCGGCTATTCCTTTGAGAGAATCGCCTCGATCTCGGCCTTGAAGCTCTCTACACCGCCGTATCCGACCGTGCGGCCGATCTCCGTCCCGTCCGCGCGATAGAACACGACGGTCGGCAACGCCAGTTGGCCCTCTCTCTCCAACCATTCGCTGTCCGCGCCTGGCCTGTCAACGTTGATCCCGACCGGAACGACGTCCTCCAACAGCGCGGCGACGGAAGCGTCTGTGAACGCCTCCTTCTTCATCACCTGGCACGGCGCGCACCAGTCGGCGTTGAAGTCAATCATCACGGACTTCCCTTCCTTCTTTGCCTGGTCGAACGCCGCCGACGCGCTGGAGGCGAACTTGATCGCCATCGGCGCGGGACGCATTCTGCGCAGCCCGCCAACGAACGCGAGCCCGAACACGACGATCAAGAGCGTCGGAAAGACCCAAGAATGCCTTTTCATGTCAGTTCGGCGGACCGGAGCCTAGCTCGGTTTGCGGGAGAGGTCTAACAAAATGTCGTACGCGGCGTTGTCCATGAGCACGATTCGTATCCAGTAGTCCAGCTTTTTGTCGTCGGTGAGTTCCTCGAGCTTCATCTGACTCAAGAAGATCGCTGGGTTGAACGCGTTCGCCGCCGCCTTGATCTGTCCGTCGTTCAAGTTCGCCTTCATTGCTTTCATGAGCTGGTCCACAGAGTCGTCTACGAGCGCCTTTCGAAGGATCAAGAACCCGTGGAAGAGGCTCACCCCTCGCTTCATGAGAACCTCGCTCGGCAGCTCTCCCTTCTCTTCTGCCGCTTTGATGGCCGGGTCCAGACTGGTCTCCAGCTTCTTTAGCTCGTCGTGCTCCAGCTTCTCCAGCTTCACGGCCTCAGCGCGGTGCTTCTCGAGGATCGGTAGGATCACCTTGAGCTGGGCCGGAGTCATCAGCACGGGCAGAATCTGGTTGTACAGCTCGATCTTGCGTATTTTTGCCAAGACCCGGTCGCTCGCCGCCTTTTCGGCGGCCGGCAACTGGCCGAACGAGAATGCGAAGAGACCGCACACGAGCGCGATGATGAGAGAGATACGGAGTGTCATTTCTGTTCCTGCTCCTGGTTCAATGACGCTTCACGGCGCCTTGCCGTTACTTCGTCCAAGACCAGCGTGACCATGGCCGCGGTTCCGAGCAACTGGATGTGGACGAACGCGAGCCCGACGAGCCCAACCGTGACCCAGGCCCACGGCAACAGGCCGTCCGGGCCGAGCCCACCAAGGGCCCAAACGAAGTACAGCCCAGCGGCAAGGAGCGCGAGCCCGAACAGGAGCCCGGCGCTGCCGAGAAGCGCCCGAGCCCGACGGCCCATGCCGTGCATCTTCGCCCGAAGCCGGTCCGCGGACCGGCGCATCCAGAACCCGTAACCGACCCACAGGACGAAGCACAACCCCGCCAGCAGCCAGATCATCGAAACGACTCTACCTGGCCCTTCCGCCACAATGAGGGCCATGACCGTCGTGTACGGCACCGTCTGCCTCGACCTCACGTACCGAGTGCCGCTTGTCCCGCCAAAGGGCGGTTACGTCGAGATCGCACAGGAGCAGCGGGCGCTCGGCGGCGAGGCCGCGAACACCGCCGCAGCGCTGTGCAAGTGGGGCGCAGAGTGCGCGCTCGTCGGTAACTCGATCGGGTCAGGCCAAGAGGCCAACGAGATCAAGCGCGCGCTCCTCGATTATGGGATCAGCTATGCGCGGTGTCCCGATGGGGACCACCCGGCGCCCGTGTGCCACATCCTCGTCACCCCTGACGGCGAGCGTACGATGTTTGGTCGCGGGTTTCTGGAGATGGAGCAGCGCAGCGACACCTCGCTCGTCCCACACAGCGCAGGGTCGTGGTTCACCGCCGACCCCAACCACGGAGCGGCGGCGAGGCGCGCTATGCAAGAGGCGTACAGTGCAGGAATGTCCTGCTATGCGCTCGACTTCGTACGCGACGACGACCAGCTTCGAGCCGGAAGTTACTGGCAGTCCAGCACTTCGTGGGTCGGCGCGCCCGGAGACTGGGAACGCAACACGCGGTGGCTGCAACACTGGCTGGACAAGCACGACGTCACGGCTGTACTGACAGACAGCGATGGCGGCTTCCTCGTTGGTACGCGCGAGGGCGGCATCAGGCAACTGCCGCCGTACCCCGCGGGCAGGGTCGTGGACACGACGGGTGCGGGCGACGTGTTCCGCGCCGGGATGCTCTTCTGCCTGGAGCGGCGCAAGGCGCTCGCCGAATGCCTCAAGTTCGCCGCCGCGTCGGCGGCGCTCAACTGCGAAGGCCTCGGCGCGGTCGGCGCGCTGCCATCCCGCGAACAGGTCGAATCGCTCATCGCGGCGAACCCGGGAATCGCAGCAAAGTACGACGAAGGAGTGTAGTATCCACGTGACAGTGAACCGGTTTCAAAGGACGAGACAGGACCACAGCCTCGAGACAGCCGAGGACTACGTCGAGCTCATAGCCCGCCTCATCGAGGAGAAGGGCGCGGCGCGGGGCGTGGACCTCGCCGAACGGCTGGGCGTCAGCCCGGTCACAGTCGGCAAGACGATCAAGCGGCTCGTGCGCGAGGGGTTTGTCAAGGCCGAGCCCTACCGCAACGTCTTTCTCACCGACAAGGGACGGAGGCTTGCGGAGTCCTCGCGCGAGCGACACTCCATCGTCCTCGACTTCCTCGTCGCGCTGGGCGTCCCGGAGAAGTCCGCAGAAGCCGACGCCGAAGGAATCGAGCACCACGTCAGCAAGCACACCCTCGACGCGATGCGCCGCTATCTCAAGCGCTAGACCGCAAGCGGCACCGGCAGCCTGACTGTGCCGACGAATGTCTCGACGGGCTTCGAGGACGTGACCAGGCTTCCGCCGACGACGTCGGCTTCGACAACGAGCGTCCCGCCTGGGTTTTCGACCGCGACTGCGCCCGCCTGACCATGACGCCTCATCCACTCGGCCGCCGCCGCGCTGCTGCCGGTCCCGCAGCCGAGCGTCTCGCCGACGCCGCGCTCCCAGATCCGTATGCGCAGCCGTCGCACGCCCGCCTCCTGTGCAAAGATCACGCTCGTCCTCTCGGGGAAGACGTCCGCATGCTCGATCAACGGCCCGACGCGCAACAGCTCTTCGTCGCTGGGGAGCTCAGGCACGAACGTGACGAAGTGCGTCGAGCCCGCGTTCACAGCCGTACCGACGTAGCCGAAGATCTCTTCTTCGATCATCGGCGACGGATGGATGCCTGTGTCGAGCGGGACCTCCTCCGGGTCGTGCTCCGCGGGCCCGATTGCGGTCCTTGCGGTCCCGTCCGGCCCGACCACGGCGTTGACAAGCCGGCCGAAGTGCTCGATCCTGTGCTCGGACGCCACCCAACCCAGCCGGAACGCGTGAAGCGCAGCGCACCGCAGGCCGTTGCCGCAGAAGTCTTCGCTTCCGTCCGGGTTGAACATCCTCATGTGCAGCTCGCCGCCTTCCGCTGACAGCACGAGCAGCCCGTCGCTGCCGATCCCGAAGCGGCGGGCGCAGAGCCTCTCTGCCAGCGCCTCGAGCTTCTCGCCGAGCCCGAGCGCCTCCACGTCCTCGGAGTGCAACAGCACGAAGTCGTTGCCGACCGTCTGCGTCTTCCAAAACCGAAGTGCGCTCAAACCAGCGGCTCCAAGTAGTACTGTGCCCCCTTCATCGTCGCCTTAAACCAACACCCGCTCGGGCTCACCAGCGGGAACCACCACGCCGACGGCCTGTGCCCCGCGCGCGTCAGCCCGTCCGTCGCGATCACGGCCTCGCGCACGAGCTTGAGCCGCATCAGCTCCGCCTCGAACGCGATGTTCTTGCGCCGAAGTCGCGCCTTTGTCACGTCAGCCGAACCAGCGAGCGCCTCTTGCTCGCTAACGAGCGCGCGCCACTGCGCACGGCACTCTTCGATCTGCGCGAGGACTCCGGCCAGCGCCTCCTGCAACTCTTCGCGCTTGCGCACGTCAGCTTCGCCCGGCGATTTCCCAAAGACCTTTGCTCGCCAGTGCTCGCCCAGCCGCTTCTCCGCCTGGCCGCGCTCCGACTTGAGGCGCTTGAACTCCTTCACGACCTTGGCCCTTCGCTTCCGCACGGTGCCGAGCAGTTGGTCGAGGCCAGCCATCACTTGGTGGACCTCGCGGTACTCGGCAGCGAGGCTGTCCCACTGCGCGCCCTCGTGCAACGCGAGGAACTCGATGAGCTGCAGCGGGCGGCGCAGCCGGCCAAGCTCGGCCATGAGCGCGGTCTGCTCCTCGACCACGGCCCGCCAGCGCTTGGCGAAGCTCTCCGCGCTCACCTGCTCCGCACCGAACGGCCTGCGCAGCGGCTCAGGCAGTTGGAGCCATGCCTTGCACGTCTCCAGCGCGTCCCACGGCTCGTAGCGGACGCGCAGGATCGGGTGAAGGCGCATCGTCTTCCAGATCGGCCGCATCTTGCGGTGGAACTCTTGCGCGACCGGCATGTACGTGCTCGCACCGTGGTGCATCACAAAGACGTGCTCGCTCGCGAGCATACTGACGATCGTCACGGCCTTGCCGATCACGACCACGTCCGGGCCGAACTTCGCTTCGAGCACTTCAGCGAGCCGCTGGACAGAGTCAACTGGCTTCTTGAACGAGAACGCGACGGGCTCTTCCGCCATCACGACCCCGCCGCGACTTCCAAGCCGCAGGGTCCCGCGTCCGATCCCAGGGACGTACAGGTCGAACGGCAGCGCGCCCGCGCCGAACTTTTCCAGGGCGTACATCTGCGTCCCTTCGACCGAAGCGTCGTACGCTTCGCACGCCGCCACGCGCGTCTTGGGGTCCAAGAACGCCTGCAAGAGCTCGAACCTCGGCAGGCCGCACGTCGAGCGGTTGAACTGCAGCAGCTCTGTCGTGCGCGTCGTCTCGATCCCCAGGTCCTCGCCCGAGACCGTCGAATACACGTCCGGCGCGAGCCGGCGGTAGTACTCGGCAAGCGTGATCGCCTCGCCGCCGTCCCAGCTGTCGCACATCATCGAGCGCAGTCGGTCCGCGGCCTCTTCCGACTTCCCCTTCTGGTCGCCGACGATCAGGTCCAAGCTCGTCTGCACCGCCCAGTCATAGGTCGAGTACAGCGTGTCGAACAACCGCCGCAACGGCGTCTCGGCAGTTGTCTTCGAGTTCGGACCAAACGAGACGATCCCGCGCCAGCCCCACGCCTCGGTGATCTCGTCCAGATAGCCGGGCCGCAGTTCCGCGACCTCCGCGACCTTGCCGCCGCTTGCGGCCAAGCGATCGCGCGTGACGACCGTCTCGGACCCGAAGAGCGCCGAGAACTCGCCGGCCGCGCTCCAGAGCGCCTGCGTGTCCGTGTCGTTGTGCGGCAAGGCGGCGTAGCCGCTCTTGAGCTCGCGGTGCGGGTATTTTGCGAAGTAGTCGGTGTCGTGGACCCCGCTGATGAAGCGGCGCGCCAGACCGAGCCGCCGCGACGCCTGCGCGACTCCGGCCTTCATCGGCTCGTCCCAAAAGACCGTCTGCCCGAGCGCGAGGAACGGCGCGCCAGGGGCCGCCCTCTCAAGCTCCTCCAGCGCCTTCTGCTGCGTTCGACAGAAGTCCTCCATTCTCGCCACCCGATTGTACGGCACGCCCGCTCCCCCACCCCCCGGAATCCGGCCGAGCCCGTCCAGGTTCCTGCCCAACTTCCCCCGGCTACCCTGTAAAGACTGCCAGGGTCTGCCGATATTGAACCTTGAAGGCCGGGCTGCACGGCCCCAAAGGAGCATGGAAACCGAATGAGCCGACCGGAGTCGAACGGTAGGGCAGTCAGCATCAGCGTGGCCAGCCAGATCACAGGGATCGAGGTCCACACGCTCCGCTATTGGGAGCGCGAGTTCTCCGGCTTCCTGCGGCCGGTCCGCACCGAAGGCGGCCAGCGCCGCTACCGGCCCGCCGACATCCAGACCGTGTTCGTGCTCAAGAAGCTCCTGCGCGACGACATGTTCAGCATCGCCGGCGCCCGCCGCCACCTCAAGCGGCTCTACGAGACCCGCGAAGCCGCCTGAGCCCTACCCCTCGACAAAGAGATCCCGAAAGTGCTCTCGCACTTCCGAGACCTTTTGTACCGTTCAACCGACTTCGGCTGAAGGCTTAGCTGGACTTCTTCGACCGGCGCCTTCGCGCTACGATCGCTGCCAGACCGAGTCCGAGCGCAGCCATAGAAGCCGGCTCCGGAACCGGAGTGTAGTGCATCGTGCCGTTCCACACTCGGGGATTGAACACTGACGGACCGAAGAACGCGTTCGTCGCCGTCCCAAGCGTTAGGGAGACGTCCGCATTGCTGAAGAACTGGTTTGCGCCGTTTCCGTTCGTGTAGCTAAGAGAAGCAGGACCTTGTCCGCCCCTCAAGAAGATCGCCATGCCGTAGCTCGTGCCTGCGTTCAGGTTGAACGAGTTGCTCATGCTGATCGCAGTCGGCAGGTTGAGCCCTGCGGATGTACCCGAACCCGTAGCCTGCAATGCCCAGACTGCCGAGTTGAGCTCGTTCCCAACGTGGGTGTTCGGCGTCGTGTACACCTCGAAACCGAACACGGTCCCCGCAGCTGCGGTCGTGTTCACGTCGAAGCCAGTAACAGTGAGCGCGGTCCCTGCGACAGTCACCTGGAAGTAGTTGCCTCCTCCGGCGGAGTTGGAGTTACCGCCCGTAAAGATCGTTGTAATAGATTGCGCATGCGCTCCCGCTGCAACCGCAATCAAAATGAGCGTAAGAGTCCTTTTCATAATGAACCAGCCAATTGAGGTGTCTTTTTTGAACCTCTATACTGGACCAAGTATGCCCGGTGTTTTCACTACCAGTACAGGAGGTGAAGTTAAACTGCGAAAAAGCTGTTATTTTTGCTGGCTAGCGGAGGGTTCAAGCACTGGGCCGAGCGTCGCCCCGGCGGGCCGGGGCGCTACAGGACCGGCGAGGCGGAGCGGGCGCCCTTTTGGTCGGGCACGGGCGGGTCCTCCGCCTCGGTGGAGCCCTTCGCCTCTTTGAGCTTCTGGAGCTTCTGCTCGAACATCGCGAGGGAGCGGCCCGCGAGGGCGTGCGGCCGGCCTTCCATCGCGTTCGCCAGCGCCTCGCACTCGCTGCGGCTGAACCGGACGCTGTGCAGGACGTGGTCCTCGAACGCCTCGTAGGCGAGCGGCGCGACGGCCTTGGCGCACACCGCCATCGCCTCGGCGAAGACCCTGATCTCGTACTGCGCGTGCGCGTCCATCCGCAGCCGCAGGAAGTGGAACAGGTTGTGGAGGTCAATCTGCCAGTACCACTCGGTGTAGAGGCTGAGCGGGAGGTTGGCTCGCGCGAGCTCCCGCGCGAGCCCGCCCTCGAGCATTCCTTCATAGTGCGCGTAGACCGTCCTTTGGTCCTGCTCGAACTCTTGCAGCATCTTCTCGACGAGCGGGTCGGGGAGCTTCTCTTCGCTCCGCGCTTGTTTGTTGTCGGTGCTCTGTCCGCGCATCTGCGCGGGTTCGGGGACGTAGAACTCGTCGCGCATGACCGAGTAGCGGCCGCTGATCTCGTTGAGCCGCGCGGTGCGGTGGCGGACCCACTGTCGCGCGACGAAGATCGGCATCTTCGTGTGGAACGTGAGCTGGACCTGCTCGAACGGGCTGGTGTGCTCGTTGCGCATCAGGTAGTGGATCAGCCCGCGGTCCTGGCGGACCGTCTTGGTGCCCGCGCCGTAGCTGACCCGCGCCGACTGCACGATCCGCTCGTCTCCGCCGAGGTAGTCCACGAGCCGGACGAAGCCCTTGTCGAGGACCTTGATCTCCTTGTCGAGGAGCGCTTCGGCTTCGGGGACGACGGTTCGGGCCATTGGGCGATTTTGGCACGGCGGAAAGCAACGCCGTGAGCCCGGTTCCCGCATTGTGCTTGGTGGAGAGGCATGGCAATGAAGAGGTCTAGGCAGGTCGCGTGGGTCGTCGCGGTCTCGGTGCTCGCCGTCGGCGGGTTCATCGCGGTCCAAGTGCTCGGCCAGTACGGCAGGATGCACGACGACGCACAGGCGGCTTGCCGGCAGTACCTGGAAGAGAGGCTCGGCGGAACCGTTGACATCGCGGCCTTGCAGACCTCTTCGATCCTGACCGTGTACCCGGAGCCGCCGAGAAAGCGGTTCCGTACGACCTGCACTTACGGAGGCGTGTCCGTCGAGCTCGAGTCCAAGCCGTTCCAGCCGTGGACCGTCGTCGGGACGACGGGGCTAGACTAGGCGCGAGCAATGAACAAAGGCACCAAGATCGCGCTGGGGATCCTGGCCGCGCTGTGCCTGGTCGGGATCATCGGCGCGTGGTCGGTGCTGAAGAACGCGAACCGGGTGCTGGACAAGGCCAAGGAGGACGCGGTCGTGGCGGGCAACGAGGTGCTGGCGCTGCTCGGCGGCTCGTGGGAGTATGAGGCGATCGCGCTGCGGACGTCGCCCGAGTTTTTGACCAAGGAGGACGCCCAGCGGCAGTTCGACGCCTGGAAGTCGCAGTTTGGCCCGCTGGTCGGCGGCAACGTCCAGGTCGCGCGGTTCCAAGTGGACAGCGAAGACATGGGCAGCCCGACGCTCGTCGCGGACCTGACGAGCCGGGCAGAGTTCGAGGAGGGCATGGCGGACGTCACTATGACACTGACCCGCGAGCCGAACAACTCCTGGATGCTGGCCGAGTTCGAAGTCAGGCCCGCAGACTGACGCCGCACTGGCGCGCGAAGTTCTTCACGATCCTCATCCCGTGCTCGGTCAGGACCGACTCTGGGTGGAACTGCACGCCCTCGATCGGGAGCGACTTGTGCCGCACGCCCATGACTTCGCCGTCGTCCTCGGAGGTCGCAGAGATGACGAACCCCTGAGTGAGCGTCGCTCGGGTGACGACGAGCGAGTGGTAGCGCACCGCGCGGAAGGGGCTGGGCACTCCCTCGAAGAGCCCCTTGCCGTCGTGGCGGACCATGGAGGTCTTGCCGTGCATGATCTTGTCCGCCCTGGCGACCGTGCCGCCGCTCACTTCGCCGAGGGCCTGGTGTCCGAGGCAGACGCCGAAGACGGGGACGCCCTTCAGCCTTCCCTGCGGGTCGAGCGCCTCGCGCGAGACATTGATGCAGACGCCGGACTCCTTGGGCGTGCACGGCCCCGGCGAGAGCACGATCCCGCTCGGGTTCCGGGCGACGATGCCTTCGAGGTCAATCTTGTCGTTGCGGTAGACCTCGATCTCCGCCCCGCACTCGCCGAGGTACTGGACGAGGTTGTAGGTGAAGGAATCGTAGTTGTCAACGACGAGGATCATGAGCGGCGTAGTTTAGCGGGTCCTGAGGGCGGACCAGTCTTGGGTTCAATGTGTGCGGTCTTTCCCGTTTCAAACGGGAGTTTGAGCCTTTGAAGAGCGGCGAAAACGGGAGTTGTGGTCATAGATCGAGCTGGAGTCCGTCGGACAAGGACGCTCCGTGAAGGACGCGGTACACCGTAACGGTCTTCGACTCGTCGTCAATGCCGAACAGGATTCGGTGCGACAAGAAAACGAGCACGCGGACGTCGGCGTCGAGGCCCTCCCCTTCTGGCACTTTTGGGTGCGAGCGCGGAAACTCGCCGAGCGCAGTAATGGCACCGATGACGCCTTCTCGCCACCGCTCCGCTGAGACAGGCTCCTGCCGTTCGACGGCGATGTACCTCGTTTGCCTCTTGATGTCCTTTCTTGCCGGGCCCGTGACCCTGACTCTATAAGTCAAGGTCCGAATTTATCTCTCGAACGGCGTCGTCCAAATCCAGCACGTCTCCGCGCTCGGCGGCGAGCATTCCTTCCAGCAGGTCGGCCCGGACCTCAGACTCGTACAGCTTCTTGAGCATCTCCTGGAACGCCGTTGCGCTCAGGATCACGGCCTCGGCGCGGCCGTTGACGGTGAGGATCTCCGGTTCGCCTGACTCCTTCAGCGACTCGATGTGCGCCTTGTGGTTGCGCAGGAAGTCGGTCAGGGGGCTGATCCGGGACAGGTCAATGGGCTTGCGCTGGGCCATATGATAATTATACGCTAATTATCTGCTCGGTATGAGTTTAGGTTCAAGCGCTCACCCCACGGCGTTCGACGACGCGGCGCTCGCTGTGGTCGAGGACGATCTTGCGGAAGCGCAGGGACTTGGGCGTGACTTCCAGAAGTTCGTCGTCGCGGAGCCATGACAGGGCCTGCTCCAAGGAGAAGTCGCGGTGCTGGTCGAGCACGGTCGTCGAGTCGGCGTTCGCAGAGCGCATGTTGGTCGCGGCCTTTTGCTTGGTGGCGTTGACGACCATGTCCTCGTCGCGCGCGTTCTGGCCGACGATCATCCCGCCGTACACCTCGGTGCCGACGGGGTAGAAGAACACGCCGCGCTCCATGACGTCCTCGTAGGCGTAGCGCGTGATCTTGCCCGGGTCCTTTGCGATGAGCGAACCGGTCGTGCGCGAGACGATCTCGCCGCGATAGACTTCGTATCCCTCGAAGATGGACGCCATCAGCCCCGCACCGCGGGTCTGCGTGAGGAACGTGTTGCGGAACCCGATAACGCCGCGCGTGGGGATCGAGGCGACGATGCGCGTGCGGCCGTTGCCGAGCGAGCCCATGTCCTCGATCTCGCCCTTTCTGCGGCTGAGCTCTTCCATGATCGCGCCGAGCGCCTCGTCCGGCGTCTCGAGCGTGAGCTGTTCGATCGGCTCCAGGCGCTTGCCGAGCGCGTTCTCCTTGTAGATCACTTGGGGGCGGGCGATCGCCATCTCGTAGCCTTCTCGGCGCATGGTCTCGATGAGGACGCTGAGCTGCATCTCGCCGCGCGCCGCGACCTTGACCGTGTCGTTCTCGGCCGTGCGGTCAATCTTGAGGCTGACGCTGACCTTCTCTTCCTTTTCGAGGCGCTCGCGGACCTTGTGGATGGTGAGGAACTTGCCTCCGTCCTTGCCCGCCAGGGGCGAGCTGTTCGCGTAGAAGTTCATCGTGAGCGTGCTCGGTTCGACCTCGATGTGCGCGAGCGGCTCGATGAAGCTCGCGTCGCATACTGTGTCGAAGACGAGCACGTCGTCGGTGCCGCTCATCATGGCGATGTCGCCGGCCTCTGCGACCTCGACTTCGGTCTGCTTGAGCCCCTCGTATAGCCAGACCTTGGTGACCGTGAACGGCGTGTCGCGCCCCTGCCTGTGGATCGCGAGGCGGTCGCCGACGCGCAGTCGCCCGCGCAGGACCTTGCCTCCGAACATTCGACCGACGTAGTCGCTGTAGTCGAGGTTGTTGATCTGCATCTTCAGCGGGCCGTTGAGCTGGACGTTCGGCGAAGGGATCTCGTTGATGATCGTTTCGAAGAGCAGTTCGAGCGTCGTCTCGGGCCCGTCGGGCCTTGCGCGCGCGAAGCCGGCGACGCCGCTGACGTAGAGGATCGGGAAGTCGAGGTCGTCCTCTTCCGCGCCGAGGTCAATGAAGAGGTCAATGGTCTTGTCGTAGGCCTCGTGCGGCCTTGCGCCCTCGCGGTCAATCTTGTTGACGCAGACGATGACCTTGTGGCCGTAGTCGAGCGCCTTCTTGAGCACGAAGCGTGTTTGCGGCATCGGCCCCTCGAAGGCGTCCACGACGAGCAGGACGCCGTCCACCATGCTGAGGACGCGCTCGACCTCTCCGCCGAAGTCGGCGTGACCGGGGGTGTCCACGACGTTGATCTTGGTGCCCTTGTACTGGCAGCTCGCGACCTTGCTCATGATGGTGATCCCGCGCTCTCGCTCGAGGTCGTTGGAGTCCATCATCCGCTCGCGGACGGTCTCGTTGGCGCGGAACATCCCGGACTGACGAAAGATCGCGTCTACCAGGGTGGTTTTGCCGTGGTCAACGTGTGCGATTATGCCAATGTTGCGGACGTTCTGCGACATTTGGGGGCGGTGCGAATGTACCTGGGGCGGGTTGTTTCGGGCTTCCGAGTCCCGAGTTCGCTAGTGGCCGTACTCCTCCCTATACCTTCAGTGTACACCGCTAGGAGACGTTTTGTCAAATGAATTTTGCAAAAATGGTTCGAAGGGCCCAGGGGAGTTCGGGAGTTCGGGAGTTCGTGGGTTCGGGGGTTCGGGGGTTCGAGGGGTTGTCCCGGCGCGCCGGGATCTCCGTTGCGCTCAGAGTTCGGGGGAACGGAGGGGGCCAGGGGGCTTCGGACAGATCGGACAATTGGGCCGGAAGAGGCGAGTTGGCGGGCCCATAATTGGCAGTGGTCGGGAGTTTTCGATCGCCGTTGCCGGATGGGGCGGCTGGGTTCTATCGCGAGAACGGGTTCCTCGTGGTGGAGGGGGCGTTTGCGGCGGACGAGGTCGCTGCGCTGAACCAGGAGACAGTCGCGATCTGCCGGGGCGAGAGGGGCGAGTTCGCGGGGTTGGAGCCGGTGGTCGAGGGCGAGAGCGACGCGGACTTGATCCGGAAGTACCTGTGCATCCACTTTCCGCACAAGGTCTCGCCCGCGATGCGGGCGCAGGTCTCGCACCCTTCGATCGTGGACGCGCTGACAAGGGTCGTGGGGCCGAACGTGAAGTGCATGCAGAGCATGCTGTTCGTCAAGGCCAGCGGCAAGCCGGGGCAGGCGTGGCACCAGGACGAGGACTACATCCCCACCCGCGACCGCTCGCTCACCGGCGTGTGGCTCGCGCTCGACGACGCGACGGTCGAGAACGGCTGCCTGTGGGTCATCCCCGGCTCGCACAGGCCGGGCGTGCTGTGGCCGATGAACTTCCACGAGGACAACCGCTTCGATTGCGCGTGGGAGTCGTACGACTTTCCCTATCGCGACGAAGACGCGGTGCCGGTGGAGGTCCGCGCGGGCACGCTCGTGGTGTTCAACGGCTACACGCTGCACCGCTCGCTGCCGAACAAGGCCCCCGGTGGGTTCCGTCGAGCGCTCGTCAACCACTACATGTCCGCCGAATCGCTGCTGCCGTGGCTCTGGCCCTCAGAACCCACAGGGATCGCGACGCACGACCACCGCGACATCGTGCTGATCGCCGGGAAGGACCCCTACGCGTACAAGGGAACCACTGACCTCATGAAGCCGCACGTCCGCCCCGACGGAGAGGGCGGTTGCTTTGACGGGGTGCGGAAGGACAAAGAGGCTGGGTATGGATAGGGAACTGCAGCCCATCGATCCGCGTCTGATCGAGTCCGTGCTCTCGCCAATTGTTGGCCAACATCTGACTTGTATGTTTCCGGCGTTCGGGGAGTACTTTGAGTTTGGTGAGCAGCGTAGCTTTTTGGATAGGCGCGGAAAGGAAGTTGTGAGGTCGTCTCTGCGCCTCAAAGCTGTCTCGCCCGGATGTGACTGGGTCGTCGGAAGGCACGGAGCCATTGTAGTCGGATCGTTCGATTATCGACCGAGCCGGCGGTTTTTTGACAGAAAGACTCCTCCTCGGGACGCAGAGCGTCGATCAGTGTGGAGAGCGGCAAGGCTCTTCTTGGAAAACGTTGAAGACGGTAGCTTGAGGGTGTGCAAGGTCAGAGCGAATCACGTCGGAGCGCTCACAATTGAGCTCACTGACGGTTACGCGCTAGTCGTCTGCCCAACTTCCGCAGTCGAACTGGACACCTGGTACTTTTGGAACGATAATGGCCCTGGAGTGAGCCTCTACGCTTCAGGAATGTACGTCAACAACGATCATAAGGGAGAAAGTGGGATAGTGTGCAGGAAGGGAGAGGCATAGATGGAACGTCCGCGAGCAGGCATCGTCTTCATTCACCGCATAGAGGGCAACCACTGCCGCGCCAAGATCGGCGGCGCAGACGTCCACTTCGACGTCTACGCGACCGTCTATGACCCGAGGCCCGACTCGCCAGAGCTGCGCGACCAAATCAAGGCGCTGCTCGAGTCCGCCTCGGGCGCGAACGACTTTGAACTCCGGAACCTCCGCTTCGCGCTCGGAGGGTTCGTCCCCCGGCAGTTCGCAGACGAGGACCGCATCATCGTCACTCGCAGCGACGCGGCGGACGAGGCCGAGATGAAGGCGCGGGTTCGCGTCGTATTCGACATCTCGCGACTCGGCAAGCACGACCTCGATCCTTACTTTGAGTTTGAGACCAACTTGGAGAACCACCTCGAAGCCGTCAAAGCCGGGTTTGTGGACGGCAATGACATCGGGATGGGCGAGTACACAGTGTACTGCTACGGCAAAGACAAGCGCGAACTCAAGGGCGCCGTCTCAGAGTTCGCCAGCAAGTGTGCCCCAGGTCCCCACAAGGTCCACTGAGAGCGCGGCTAGCGCGGAAGGCCAGGGTACATGTCGCGGCTGAGTGAGAAGACGTCCACCTTCCAGCCGTCGTCAGTGTCGTGGAGGAGCAGTTCGAAGCGTTCGGGATAGGCCGCGCCAGACGCGGCGTTCTTGGTGATCATCATCCAGACGATGGCTTCGCCCTTCGTAGGCTTCGACTCGCCCTTGATCTCGTACGTGAAGACGTAGTAGGGGGCGACGACCTCTGTGGCGTACTTCCACTGTTCGAGCAGCTCCTGGCGCTCGACTCCTGGCGCGTAGGAGAGGTCGGTGAGCTCTTCGGCGTCACCGTCGGCGAGGGCCTGCATGAACCTTGCACCGGCGATGGTGGGCGACTTGCCGCCCGAGAGCGACATGACGATGAGCCCGACGACGAAGGCGACGACGATGATAAGGGTTACGCTGACCTTGCCTGAGGAGCGCATCTGCACTTGATTAAACCTTAGCCTGCTCCCATGCGTGCCCGGACGGTGTCCTGCCACGTGGCGGCGGCGTCTATAAGCCAGCGGTCGGACGGCTTCCTGAGCGTGTACCGCAGGCTGAAGTAACCGACTCCTTGGCGAAAGTAGATGACGTCGGTGGTGGCGGTGCGGCCCTCGTGCTGCGGCCTGAGGACGCGGAGCTGGGCCCCCTGCATGAGCAAGAGCTGGACTTCTGTGAGGAGGTTGCTGGCCGGCGGGACCGTGGGATCCTGGAGGAACGCGGCCCTGACGGCTTCGATGTCGCCGTCCATGATCGCCTCGTGGAACCTGTAGATCGTGCTCTCAGGGCCGCTGTAGGCGGTGCTGGCGAAGACCGCGAGGGTTAGGATGGCGAGGAGCCCGGCGGCGACGATGCCTTGGAACCTGGCTGGGGGGGCCTTCATCGGGCCCGATATTACCGGGGCGTGAACATCGGATTTTCCCCCGCGTCATCCCTGTAGGGCCCATAATGTGGTCAGGGTACGAACGATGAACGACTTTTCTCGACGCGAGCTGTTCCGGCGCGGGGGCATGATCGCCGTCGGCATGATGGCGCCGCCCTGGCTGGCCGCGATCGCCAAGGCTGACTTGGTCCGCCAGGCCAAGGGCAAGCGAGCGACGTCGGACACGGTCCTCGTGGTCTGCCAGCTCTCTGGCGGAAACGACGGCCTAAACACGGTCGTGCCGTATGCGAGCGCGTCGTACTACGAGCTTCGCCCGACACTGGCGATCAAGGACTCAGAGACGTTGAAGCTCAACGAGGCTATGGGCCTGCACCCGAACATGACGGGCGTGCACGAGCTGTACAAGGAGGGCAAGGTCGCGATCGTGCAGAACGTCGGGTATCCGAGCCCCAACCGCTCGCACTTCAAGTCCATGGACATCTGGCACTCAGCCAGCCCGGACGGAAAGATCGGATACGGCTGGATCGGTCGGCACTTCGACCTGCTCGGTCAGGCGGGGCCGGTGAACGCGGTCGCGGGGCTCGGGCTCTCCGTCGAGAAGCCGCGCGCGCTGAACGCGAAGTCGGCGAGCATTCCTTGCTTCGCGAGCCTTGCGGACATCCAAGCGATGGTCGGCAACCAGGACTCGGAGCGGATGTTGCGAGAGATCCAGGGGGCGCAGGGCACCGGCGCGGTGCGCACGATCCAGCAGGCGAACAACTCGGCGCTGGACGCGATGGCTGCGCTGCAGGGCCGGCTGGCCACGTTCACGCCGAAGCAGAGCTATGGCAACGACCGGTTCGGCAACGGGTTCAAGCAGATCGCTCAGATCGTGGCCTCGTCTCCTGCGACGCGCGTCGTCTACTTCAGCGCGGGCGGGTTCGACACGCACAGCAAGCAGGCGGACTCGCACGGAAACCTGATGAAGCAGTTTTCGGACGCGGTGCTTGCGTTCCAGCGCGAGATGGAGGCCGCAGGCCGCGCGGACAAGGTGATGGTGCTGGTGTTCAGCGAGTTTGGACGGCGGTCGTATGAGAACGGCAGCGCGGGGACCGACCACGGCGCGGCGGGACCGATGTTGCTGATCGGCAAGAACGTGAAGGGCGGGCTGCACGGACCCAATCCGAACCTGCTCGACCTGGACCGCGGCGACCTGAAGTGGAAGGTGGACTTTCGTCAGGTGTACGCGACGTCGCTCGACAGTTGGATGGGCAGCGACTCGGCGATCGTGCTAGGCCAGCAGTTCGGACCGCTGGACGTCCTAAAAGCGTAGCCCGAAGACTTTCTCGAAGGCGCCCTTGACCGCTGGTCGGGCGTCTTCGGTCGTTATTGTGCGGCCGGACTCTTGAGTGAGGCTGGTGACGCCGTGCGTCGTGATGCCGCACGGGACGATGAGGCCGAAGGGTGAGAGGTCGTTGTCGCAGTTGATCGCGATGCCGTGGACGCTGACCCACTTGCGGACCTTGACGCCGATGGCTGCGAGCTTTTTCTTGTCCGCCCAGACGCCGGTGTTGACGCTCGGCTCGCGCTCCGCCTCGATGCCGAACTCCTTCGCGGCGACGATGACTGTCTCTTCGAGGTCGCGCATCCACTTGTGCAGGTCGCGGCCGTGGCGGCGGATGTCGAAGACGGGATAGACGACGAGCTGGTTCGGCCCGTGGTATGTGACGTCGCCGCCGCGGTCCGTGCGGACGACCTGGATGCCTCGCGTTTCGTACTCTTCCTGCGGCAGCAGGAGGTTTTCGTCGTGGAAGCTCGCGCCTAGCGTCATGACGGGGTCGTGCTCTACGAAGACGAGCGTGTCGGGCGCTCCGGCGATGACATCTTCGGCGACAACCTTCTGCACGTCCCAGGCTGGGACGTACGCCATGCGTCCGAGATCGAGGACTCTTGCGTTCATGTCGCGAGGGTCGGGTTGAGGACGAGGTAGACGTTGATGCCGTCCACGGGCTCCTTGAGCGCGGCGACGCGCTCGTCGCCGAGGCTGTCGGCGACGCTCTGCGTCACGGCTATGCCGCCGACGGGCGCCTCCTTTTCGACGTGCGCGGCGATGTCAATGAGCTCGCTGAAGGGGACTTCGGCGAGCTGCGCGGAGACGCGTCCGGTGTGGATGCCGATCCGGACGCGGAACGACGAGGGGAGGCGGTTCGTGATCGTGTTGAACTCGTCCATGCGGGTTTGGAGCTCCTTTGCCGCGTAGAGCGCCTCGGCGCAGCTCGCGAAGGTGAGGACCGCGCCGTCGCCCGCGGTCGAGAGCACCGACCCGCCGCGCTTGTTGGTGATGTTGGCGATGAACCCGTGGAACGCGCGGAAGCTGTACTCGACGGCGAGCGGGTCGGCGTCGGCCTTCATGCGCGTGCTGCCGGCGACGTCCACAAAGACGACGCAGGACGCCGCAGCCTTGGGGTTGAGCCGCCACTGGATCTCGACGATCTCGGCAAGGACGAACGCGGGGTCGTGCTCTTGTAGCTTCTGCCTGACGCGCGCACGCTTGTCAATGTGCGCACCGACGCCGACGATGAGCGCGACGGTCAGCGTGTTCACTAGCCCGGCGAAGAGTTCGCCTGACTCGCGCAGATACTCGAAGTAGCCTGGGCCGAAGTAGCTGAAGGGGATGAGTTCGGCCACGAGCGTCCCCGCGTAGACGAGGACCATCGCGACGAACGCGCGGCGCAGCCCACCGGCGAAATAGCCGAGGGTGACGAACGCGACGGCGGTCAGGGACTGATAGATGACGCGAGCCAGGCCGGGCATCTGTGCTTCCGCGACTTCGACGGGCAGCGACGGGTCGGCCTGCAGCCCGCGCACGAGGACCGTGACTGCACCGACGGTGAGGCCGACGAGGATGGCGTAGATCGGCAGCCATTGCGTCGTGCGCAAGTGCGCGGCGAGCGACTGTGGTCGGCGCATGTTCGAGACGAAGGACTGAGCGCGCAGCCACTCTTGAAGATAGAAGAGCCTGTCAATGAGCTCTTGTCGCGTTAGGTTCTTCTGCTTTCGGTCGGCCTGGCTCGTGTGCCAGAAGCCTCCACCGAGGCAGGCGATAACAGCGAACGCAAAGTAGAGGACCGTGACGACGAAGCCGACACCGAGCATCAGCCCGATGTGGCTCTGTCCAGGTGCGACCCTGTCCAGGACCTCCTTCGGGAGGCTCGAGCCCAAGTAGAGCAGAGTGACGGTCGAGAGGACGAGCGTGACGCCCGCGCCATACAGCGCGTAGCGCAACATTCCGTGACGAAAATAGATGAAGGTGTGCAGGACGAGCAGCGCGACTGTGAGCATCGCGGCGGAGTTTTCAAGCGTCGTTCTGACCTCTTCCGCAGAGACCGGCAGCAGTCCTACTTGCGAGAGCGAGCGCAGGAGGAGCATGAATGCGATCGTGAGGATCGTCGTCACAGGGATCGCAACGAGTGGGCGCTCGGTGAACTCGTCGTAGAGTTTTGCGAGGTACAAGCCCACAGACTGGGCGGTGACGCGCAGCGCCTTGAACAGCGACTCCTTTGTCGGGAGCTTGTTGGGGGACCCCCGGAGCGAGTCGAGCACGTCGCCGACGAACTCCTCCTCAAGGCCGAACCTTTGGGCGAGTTCCTTGGCGGAGTGGTCGAGCTTGTAAGGGTGGGCGCGCAAGAACTCGACGAGCCCGTCCACCGGACTGAGCTCGTTTCGTGCGTCTTGTGCCTGGGTCAAAGCCTCCGCCATCCGTCACCTGGTTGCAGTACCACTACGAGCCCGGTGGGAGTTGCGAGACCCAGCGCCAAGCGCAAGCCCGATGGGCCCTAGCTGGAGCTCTTTTTGGCCGCCGGCTTCTTGGCTGGCGCCTTCTTGGCCGCGGGCTTTGCGCCCTCGGCCTTGGCTGCCGCCGGCTTCTTTGCCGCTGCCGGCTTCTTCGCTGCCGCAGTCTTTTTCGGGGCCGCCGCCTTCTTGGGGGCTGCAGCCTTCGGGGCTGCCTTTTCGGCTGTCGCCTTAGAGCCCTTGCCCTTGACGGACTTCAGCTCCTTGATCTTGGCCTTGACGCTCCGTTCCTTTCGGCGTCGTCGCTTGCGCAGCTCTTTGTTTCGGACTCTCATGCTATGGTTCCCTCGGGTTCCGGGGCTCCTAGGATACCCGCGCGCGTTTCAGAGTCCCCTGATCTCGGCCAGGTCTCGCTCATCGGGGACCGCGACGCCGACGTGGCGGACGACGCGCGCGCTGGTTTCTGCCGCAAGTTGAAGGCCGATTTGGCCGAGCGGCCCGACTGCGCGGGCGAGCGCGACGGCGGCGATGACCGTGTCTCCAGCGCCGGCGGTGTCGTAGACCTCGACCTTGGGCGGGACGGCGGCGAAGCTCTCGTCGCCCTGGTAGACGACCATTCCTGCCTCGCCGAGCGTGACGAGCACGGCTTCGCAACCTATCGCCTCGAGGGCCTTTTGCGCCGCGAAGGAGGCAGAGTCGGGGCCGTCAATCTTGCCACCAGTAACTTCCTCTGCCTCCTTCCGGTTCAGGCTGACCAGCGCGGCGCCGCGGTAATGGAGGCAGCTTTTAGGCTTGGGGTTGGCGACCACCGGCACGCCGCGCGCCCGCGCAGACGCGACGATCGCTGCGACGAGCGGCCCGGTCAGCACGCCTTTAAGGTAGTCGCTGAGGATCACGACGCGGCAGCCTTCGATAGCGGACTCGACCTGCTTCGAGAGTTGGCCCACGACGGACTCTGCGACCGGCTCGTCGCTCTCGTCATCAATGCGCAGGACCTGGTGCGAATGGTCGGCGACGATGCGGGTCTTTCGCGTCGTTGCACGGCTGGGGTCTGCGACGAGCATCGCCCTCGTGCGTGGCTGTTGGGCGATCGCCTCGGCGAGCGAGGCTCCGGCGCTGTCTTCGCCGACGACCCCGACGACAGTGACGTCCCCTCCGAGCGCGACGACGTTCTTGGCGACGTTGGCCGCGCCGCCGGGGACGGACTTGGTCCGATCCTGCCTCACGACCATGACCGGCGCCTCTGGGCTGATGCGGCTGGCGTGTCCGAAGACGTACTCGTCGAGCATGACGTCGCCGACGACGAGGGCGCGCACACCGGTGAAAGAACTGAGCAGCGAACCGAGGCTCATGCGGTACCTTTCACCACTGCGGGGGGCCTGCGCAGTGCGAGCAACAGCATCGCGCCGCCAACGACGACCATGACGAGCGCCGCAGCCTGCGCCTGAGTGATCGGCAGCGAACCCCAGTACGTCGAGCTGGCGATACCTTGCTCGACTTCCTCGATCGTTCCTGCTCGGAAGAACTCGTAGATGAACCGCGCCATGCCCCAGACCAGGACCACGAGCCAGAACGAGGAGCCGCTCCCGCGCGGCTTGCGCTCGAACAGCAGGATCAGTCCGACTCCGACCATCACGAGGAACGCTTCATAGATCTGCGCGGGCTCGAACAGCCCTTCAAAGAGTTCCACGGGTACGCCATACCACGCGGTCGTTGGGTGACCGTAGCAGCAGCCGTTGAGCAGGCACCCGATGCGGCCGACGGCGTGCGCGACGAGCAACGGTGCGGCGACGACGTCGAGGAACACGCTCGGTCGCACTTTTGCGAGCTTGCAGTAAGTGAGCAGGCCGAGGATAGCGAACAGCACTCCGCCGAAGCTCGTGAGGCCCGCGAAGTGGAGCGTCCAAATCTCATCTGTGTTCTTGGAGTAGTAGTCCCACTCTTGCACGATGTAGCCGATGCGCGCGCCAAGGATGCCTGGGATGATCCCCCAGAGCGTCGCGTCGAAGATCCGTTCCGGTTCGATCCCCCACCTTGGCGCGCGACGCCGGCTCCACCAGACCGAGAGCAGAACGCCGATAACGAGCATGACGCCGTACGACCGAACCTCGAACCCGGGAAAGTGGTACCGGAAGAGGTCGAACTCCGGGATCTTGAAGAGGACCGGCAGCATGCGAAGTTCAAGGATAGCAGACCCACGTGCGTTCCGCGGCCCTAGAGGTACAACGCACCCCTATGGTCGAGGCCCGTGCAGCCGCAGAAATCCTGAACCAGGCCCTGCCCTACATCCAGAGGTTCCAGGGGCACACGTTCGTGGTCAAGTACGGCGGTAGCTCGTTGGCCGACCATGACGCTCTTCGCGGCGTCATCCGGAACGTGCTGCTGCTTCAGCTCGTCGGGATCCGGCCGGTACTTGTCCACGGCGGCGGGCCGGAGATTGACTCGCTCCTGGCGCGTCTCGGGATGAAGTCCAAGGCCGTTGGCGGGCTGAGGGTGACCGACGACGCGACGATGGAGGTCGTAGAGATGGCGCTCAGTAAGGCGAACAAGGCTGTCGTCGGAGAGATTCACGCGTGCGGGGGCAAGGCGGTCGGACTCTCGGGCAGAGACGGAAAGGTCTTGGTGGCGGAGCAGGTCTCACCGGAGCTCGGTCGCGTCGGCCGCATCGTTCAGGTCAACCCCGGCCCGATCGAGACGCAGTGCGCGAACGGCTACGTGCCCGTGATTTGCTCCGTCGCGCACGGGACGGACGGCGGAGCGATGAACGTAAACGCAGACTCGGCCGCCGCCGCAATCGCGGTGGCGCTCGGCGCGCAGAAGCTGTTCATCCTCTCGGACGTTGACGGTGTCCTCGCGGAGAAGGACGACCCTGCGACTCTGATCAGCCGCTTGACCGAGCCGGAGGCGAAGGCAATGGTGGAGAACGGCAAGGCGAGCAGCGGGATGGTGCCAAAGCTACAGTCGGCGTTCGAAGCCCTGGAGCACGGCGTCGAGAGCGTCCACTTGTTGAGCGGCTCGAAGCCGAACTCACTCTTGATCGAGACGTTTACGGACGAAGGGATCGGAACGATGATCGTGCGCGGTTAGGCGATCGCGAACTTTCGCATCATCGCGTCCGCGCGCTCGATCGCACCGCGAACGATTTCGTCCTCGCCTGACTCACGGTACACGCGGAACACGAGCTCCCAGGACTGGCGCAGATGGTGGACGCGGGCCTGCAAGAACTGCCTTCCTGAATCGGACGCCGGATCCACGATCGTCTCCAGGTGCTGTTCCATCGCGTCCTCGACGAGCCGAGCGACCTCGAGATCGAGGCCCTTCCCGAGCGCCGATGGAGCAAACTCGTAAAGAGTGGCCATCAGTATTGGCGCCTTTCCGGCCGGCGCGACGTCGAAGGTCGAGCGCACCAGCTCGATCCCTTCGGCGACCTTGTCGAGGCGGGCTTTGGCTTCTGCGAGCCGCAGCGTGTCGTTCACGCGACGGTCCTCGTCCTCCGCGCTGGCCACTGCGATCACGTAGAGGTCGTGGGTCGTCTGCCAGTCCTCCATCTGCCGATAGACGTCGGCGAACCGCCAGGCCTGCTCGTTGCCGACCTTGCTCAGCTCGATTCCCTCCACCTGCTTTTGGATGAACGCGTGAAGGATCTCCTTCTTCTGGACGATGTCAATCTCGCCCTTGGCAAGCCGCTCGTTCAGGACGTTGTCCGCTTCTCGCACTTTGGCCTGCAAAGAGGCTCCATCGTACTTGGAGTCCAGCTTCGGCTTGTTCGGGTCCGGCAACTTGCCAAAGCGGCAGCCGGCCAGGCCACCGACGGCCAGCGCGAGGAGTAGAGCACGGGTGAGCATCACACTATCCATAACGGCCCGAATCGTACAAAACGTCCCGATAAACCTCTCCGCCGCAGAAAGTCAGGACGACCTTCCCCCGCATCTGCATGCCGTCGAAAGGCGAGTTCTTCCCCTTGCTGAACGACCTCTTGGCGTCGAACGTCCACTCGACGTTCGGGTCAATTACCGTGAGTTGGGCGACCGGGGTCGCTCCGACAGAGAGGGTCCCGGCCTCGAGCCGCAGGATCTGTGCCGGGGTCGTGCTCAAGCGTCGGACGGTCTCGATCGGGGTCAAGACCCCCTTGTGGGTGAGGTTGGTCAGCGTGACGGCGACGGCCGACTCGAGCCCCGACATGCCGAACGGGGCGTCCTCGAAGGGCGCGTGGACCTCGTACGGCGCGTAGGGCGAGTGGTCGCTGGCGATGCAGTCAATCGTGCCGTCCTGTAGCGCTTGCTGGACGAGGTCCACGTCAATCTCGGTACGCAGCGGCGGCGTGGTCTTGAAGTTCGGGTCGAACTCCCCGACCGATTCGTCGGTGAGCGAGAAGTGGTGCGGCGCGACGTCGCACGTGACGGGCGCGCCGAGGTACTTCGCCTGTCGCACCATCTCGACCGCGCCCCACGTGCTGACGCGCAGGATGTGCACCGGGCAGCCCGTGTTGAGCGAGAGCACGCAGTTTCGCATGATCGCGACCTCTTCCGCGCTGCGCGGCATTCCCTTCAGACCGAGCATCGCGCTGACCCCGCCCTCGTTCATGCACCCTTCCCCGGTCAGGGAGAGGTCTTCGCTGTGCGCCATGATCGGCAGGTCGAGCTGGAGGCAGAACTCCATTGCACGGCGCATGACGTTGGCGTCCTGGGTCGGCTTACCCTCGTCGCTCGCCGCCACGATCCCGGCCTTCTTTAGCGCGGCGAGGTCGCTGAGCTTCTCACCGGCGTTGCCGACGGTGAGCGAGCCGACCGGGGCGACGAAGATTCCGCCAGCCTCCGGCGATGCGGCCCTGTCGAAAATGAAGTCCACGAGCGCCGGGTCGTCGAGCGCGGGCGTCGTGTTCGGCATGTGGCAGACGGTGGTGAAGCCCCCGGCCGCGGCGGCCTGCGTGCCGGTCTTGATCGTCTCGCGGTGCGTCTCTCCAGGCTCGCGCAGGTGCGTGTGCATGTCCACGAACCCCGGCGTGATCCAGAGGCCCGTGCAGTCGTAGACCTCCGCGGCGTCGCGCTCGTCCACCTCTTCGCCGATGTCAATGATCTGCGCGTGCTCGATGACGACGCTACCGACGATGTCGAGCTCGTGCGACGGGTCGAGGATCCGGCCGTTCTTGAGGATCGTCTTCATGCCAACTGCCCCTCCTTGACCCCACGGAACACCCAGTCGAGAGCGGCCATGCGGACGAACACGCCGTTCGTCACCTGTTCGTTGATGCAGCTAGCCTCGCTGTCGGCGACGGCGTCGTCCACTTCGATCCCGCGGTTGAGCGGGCCGGGATGGAGCACGATCGCCTCGGGGTGCGCGTACCGGAGCGTCGAGCGGTTGATCTGGTACATGCGCGTGTACTCGCCGATCGAGCTGATGCGCCCGTCGCTCATCCGTTCGCGCTGAAGTCTCAGGCACATCACGACGTCCGCGTCCGCGATTCCGGAAGCCAGGTCGTAATACACGGTGCCGGGAAGCTTGCCGGTGTGCGAAGGAAGCAGCGTCCGGGGCCCGACGAAGCGGATCTCAGCACCGAGCTTGCTGAGCAGCCATGCGTTGCTGCGCGCGACGCGAGAGTGCTCGACGTCGCCGACGATCGCGACGCGGAGGCCCTGGATGTCGCCCTTGCGCTCCAGGATCGTCAGCGCGTCGCCGAGCGCCTGCGTCGGGTGCTCGTGCTGCCCGTCGCCGGCGTTGATGACCGGGCCGTCGAAGTACTTGGCAGCGAGCGCCGGTGCGCCCGACGCCTTGTGGCGCATCACGAGGCACTCTAGTCGTTCGTACCGCAGGGTCAGGATGGTGTCCTTGAGCGTCTCTCCCTTGCTCATCGAGCTGCCGGCGCCGCTGAAGTTGAGGACGCGATAGCCGAGGTAGTTCGCCGCCTGTTCAAAGCTCACGCGCGTGCGCGTGGAGTTTTCGAAAAAGAGCAGCCCGACCGAGCGCCGGTTCCCGTGCTCGACGTTTTCGCCGTTGATGACGCGCTCCTTGTACTCTGCCGCCGCGTTGAGTATGCCCGTAATCTCGCTGGATTCGAGGTGGCGCGCGGCGAGGAGGTGCCGGATCACGGCTTGACCCCTTGGCGGTCGGCCACCTTCTCCAGCACGACCTCGTCCTCGCCTTCGATCTCGTGAAGGCGCACGGCGACGTAGTCGTCCGGCCCTGTGTCCAAGAAGAGCCCCGTAAAGTTCGGCTCGATCGGGAGCTCGCGGTGGCCACGGTCCACGAGCACGGCGAGCTTCACGCTCTTCGGGCGCCCGTACTCGACCAGCGCGTCGAGCGCGGCGCGAACCGTCCGCCCGGTGTGGATCACTTCGTCCACGAGCACGACCCGCTTGCCCTCAATGCCGAACGGGATCTCACTCACGTCCTGGTCAGCGGCGCGTTCGTCGTCGCGGCTGCTCGTGACGTCGAGCTTACCGCACGGCACGGTCGTGCCTTCGACCTGGGTCATTGCGAACGCGAGGCGCTTGGCGACGGGATAGCCGCGCCGCAGGACCCCGACGACGACGAGGTCTTGAGCCCCGCGGTTGGATTCAAGGACTTCGTGGGCCATGCGACCGAGCGTTCGGCGCATCGCGGCGGCGTCCATGATCACCGTGCCCATCGGACTGATTATGGCGGACGGTTCCTGCCCTCTCAAAGCCCTTTGGCTAGAGCGCGCGCCTTTTCGACGGTCTTGAAGTGGAGCTTGGCGACCGCCCTGAGCGCGCCCTCGCCTCTTTGCTGGATGATCCTTGCAGCCGTCTGGTCCACCATCGGCCCCGCGCCCTTGGGGAGGTGGATCCCGGCCTCGTCACCGAGCAACTGCAAGCGCCGCAGGAACTCGGCGCGCGCGAGCACGCTCGCCGCCGCGACGGCCAGATCCGCCTCAGCCCTCACGACAGACACCAGCTGGACGTCCATCCCCTTTTTCTTGAGCAGGCTGTGCAGGTAGGCGGGGTTTGCGAACTGGTCGCTGATCGCGAGCCCGCACGGCTGCTTCTCGAGCACCTTCTGGATCGCCTGAGCGTGGCCCCAGGCGAGCAGCTTGTTCAGGTTCTTGATCTCGGCGTAGAGCTCGTTGTACTTCGCGGGCCCGACCGCGACGATCTCGAACGGACAGTGCTTCTTGATCACGCGCGCGAGCTCGGTCGCCTTGGCGTCGGTGAGCTTCTTGCTGTCCTTGACCTCTTCGAGCTCGGCGTAATGGTGGGGAGCGACGTAGCACGCCGCGATGACGAGCGGGCCGAAGAAGTCCCCCTTCCCGCTCTCGTCCACGCCGATGCGACAGTCGGACAACTAGGCCAGCTCCTTGAAGCAGAAGTACGTCGTGCTTCCCTCTTCGGCCCTCGACCCGACAAACCCCATCGCCTCGTAGACGTCGCGCGCGTGGTGGTTGCGCGAGTAGACCTCGAGCGTGATCCCGCCGCAGCCCTGGCTCTTTGCGTACGACTCGACCACCTGAAGGAGCGCGCGTGCGACACCGGTGCCTCTCGCCCTCGGTGCGACGCAAATGTCGTGCAGGTTGACGAGCCGCTGTGCGCGGAAGGTCGAGAAGCTGAGGAGGCAGGTCGCGATTCCGACCGGAGAGTCTCCGTCCCATGCGACGAAGCAGAACAGCGCCGGGTGCGCGCGCATCTCGCCGACCAGTCTCTCTTTGACCTCTTCCGGTAGGTCGCAACTGCGCGCCATCGGGTCCATCGCGTACTCACGGGTCATTTCGAGCACCGCTTGCGCGTCGCGCGGATCGTCCAGGTCCGCGATGCGGACTTCCACGGTCGTAACGCTCATTTCAGGTTCTCCGGGTTCAGACCCGCAAGCTCGGGCAGCACGAACGCGCCGTCCTTGCGCACCAGCCTTCCATCGAACCAGACTTCCCCGCCGCCGTACTCCGGCCGCTGGATGCACACGATGTCCCAGTGGACCGCCGAGCGGTTGCCGTTGTCCGCGTCGTCATAGGCGTTGCCGGGCGTCATGTGGAACGACCCGCCGATCTTCTCGTCGAAGAGCGTGTCCTTCATCGGGTGCAGCACGTAGGGGTTGTAGCCGAGCGCCCACTCTCCGAAGTACCGCGCGCCCTCGTCCGTGTCCAGGATCTCGTTCATCTTCTCCGTCTTGTCGCCCGCGTGGGCCTCGACAACCTTGCCGTCCTTGCACACGAGCCGCACGTCCTTGAACTCCGTCCCCTGGTAGAGCGAAACGGTGTTGTACTGCACGACTCCGTTCACAGAGTCTCGCACCGGCGCCGTGAAGCACTCGCCGTCGGGGATGTTGCGAAGGCCGTAGCTCTGCCGCACACCAACGCCCTTGATGCTGAAGCTCACGTCCGTCCCGTTGCCTTTGATCTCCACACGGTCCGTCTTTAGCATCAGTTCGCGCAATGGCTCGGCAGCCTTCTTCATGCGAGGGTAGTCCATCGTGCAGACGTCGAAGTAGAACTGCTCGAACGCGTCCGTGGACATCCCGGCGAGCTGCGCCATGCTCGGGCTCGGCCACCTCAGAGCGACCCACTTCGTGTGCGGCACGCGCTGGCCGAGCACGACTGGCTGCGTGTAGTGTTTCGACCACAGCGACATCGCCTCGCCCGGCACGTCCGCGAGCTCGTTGGAGTTGTCGCCGCCGCGGATAGCAATGTACGCCGTCATCTTCTTCATCTCGTGCATCTCGATGTCGGCGATCGTCTTGACGTTCGCCTCGGTCATGCCGAGGAGGAGCTGCCGCCGCACGCGGTTGGACTCGGTCCGCACGACGACCTGCGCGCCCTTGCCCTGCGCGACCCGCACGACCTCCGCGATGGCCTCGTCCGGGACGTCGAAGGCGTGCACGAGCACGGTGTCCGCGCTGGAGAGCTCCGTCGAGTGGGTGCAGAGCAGTTCGGCGAGCCTTGTCACGCGAGGATCGGTCATCGCCATGAGTATGAAAGCAACGGGGCCCCGAATGGCCTGTTGTCGAAAGGGACTACGCCTTGCGTCGGCGGCGCGCCAGGAGGGCGGCGGCACCGAGGCCGAGCGCGATCATCGAGCCCGGCTCAGGGACCGCCTCGACGAGGTACTGAGCGTCGCGCTGCTCAATTCCGGTCGCACCCGTAAAGCCCTGCTGGAAGTTTCCAGGGAAGCTGAATCCGCCGCCAGGGTTCGCCTGGCCGCCGTTCTGGTTGCCCAGCACGAGGTTGGTCGTGTTCACACCGAGCTGGCCACTGGGCGTAAAGTTCATCACAGCCGAGACGCCCACCCAGTACGTGCCTGCGCCAGGGAGTGTGATGTTAACCGGGATCTGGATGTGCCTGGCCGTAGCGTATGTGCCACTGAAGCCAGGGTTGTTCAGCGTGACGGCGCCCGGAGCGACGAAGGCCGAGCCGGCGTTGCCAATCAAGTTGCCAGCCGCCGCGCCGGTCGAAGTGTAGAACTCGACGTGGTAGCCCATCACTGACCCATCCGTGTACGAGGAAGCGACGAAACCGGCGAACCCAGTTATCATCGCCTCGACGTTGATGACGTTTAGCTGGCTCGCGGTCACCGTAAAGTCGTCAATGACGATGACGTCGAACGAGTTGTTCGCAGCTTCGAAGTCTTGCGACGCCTGAATCCCGTGCTGCGTCGCCTGCGCAAAGTCGAGTTGATTGAGAACGATGTCAGCGCTAGAAACGCTGGCGACCGCCAAGAACGCACCCACAACAAAAAGCCTAATCTGCATGTCTGCTCCAGTCTCAGTTTGTCCAAGCAAACCCATACGAAGGCAAGAATCCCTGCCCCGACCGTTACCGGCACTTGAATGATATCCCAAGCCAGGCCAAGGTCGCCTAAAACGGGCCGGGGCTTAGCCCAGAACCAGCAATCCTACCAGGTCTGGCTCAATAGTGCCAGTCTACGTTCGTGACTTCCTTGGCGTGCTTTTCGATGAAGAGCCGTCGAGGCTCGACCTTGTCGCCCATGAGCCGGCTGAACATCATCTCGACCTCGGCCTCGAACTGGGGGTCGTAGCCGATCTGGACGAGCCGCCTGCCAGACGGGCTCATCGTCGTCTCTTCGAGCTGCTCCGCCATCATCTCGCCCAGTCCTTTGAACCGGGTGACTTGGTACTTCTTGCGCTTGAGGTTTCGCACGATCTCGTCGCGCTCCTCCTCGGTCGCCGCGTAGTAGCGCTCATTGTTGCCCGCCTTGATCACGAAAAGCGGCGGCTGGGCCAGGTAGACGTGGCCGTGCAGGACGAGCGGCTTCATGTAACGGTAGAAGAAGGTCAGTAACAGCGTCCGGATGTGTTCGCCGTCCACGTCGGCGTCCGTCATGATGATGACCTTGTGGTAGCGCAGCTTTTCGATGTCGAAGTGCGACGTCTTCCCGTTCTTGCTGCCTAGCTCGGCGTCGTCGGTCAGCCCGCCGCGCCCGGTTTCCACGTCAATGCCGACGCCTAGCGCCGCGATCAGCGACTTGATCTCCTCGTTGTCGAGCGCCTTGTCCAGGCGCGCCCTCTCGACGTTTAGGATCTTGCCCCGCAGCGGGAGCACCGCCTGAGTCATGCGGTCGCGCGCCTGTTTGGCGGATCCGCCCGCTGAGTCGCCCTCGACCAGGAACAGCTCGCAGTCCGCCGGGCTCTTGCTCACGCAGTCGCTCAGCTTGCCGGGCAGGCCGAAGGAGTCCATCGCCGATGAGCGCTTGACCGCCTCGGCGGCCTTCCTCGCCTCCTCTCTGGCCCTCTGCGCGATCGCCGACTTGTCAACGATGCCCTTGGCGACGCCAGGGTGCTCTTCGAGGAACTCGAGCAGGCCGTCGCCGACGAGCGAGTTCGTCGCGCCCTGGACCTCGGGGGTCACCAGTTTGACCTTGTCCTGCGAGTTGTAGCTCGGGTTCTCGAGCTTGAGGGCGATGACCGCGGTGAGGCCCTCTGCGACGTCGTCAGCGGTGAAGTTTTTGTCCTTCTCCTTGATCAGGTTCATCTTGCGCGCGTACTGGTTGATCACGCGCGTGAGCGCCTGCCCAAACCCAGAGACGTGCGTCCCGCCGTCCGGCTGGTGGATGTTGTTGGAGTACGCAAGGACGTTCGTGTGGTACCCGCGGTGGTACTGCATCGCGATCTCGATCTCCATGTCGTCGCGCACGCGGTGGAAATAGATAGGCTTGTGCAGCGGGTCCTCGGTCTCGTTCATGTCCTCGACGAGCTGGACGATGCCCTGCTTGAACATGAACGTCTCGTTGTGCTCGGACTCGCTCTCGTCCTCGAACACGATCGTCAGCCCGGCGTTGAGGTAAGCGATCTCCTTGAGCCGGTACTTGACCAGGTGGCGGTCCATCTCAACGGTCGTGAGGATCGTAGAATCGGGCTTCCATTGGACCTTGGTGCCGGTCTTCTTGGACTTGCCGGTCTGCTTGACGGGCGCGACGGGCTTGCCGCGCTTATAGGTCTGCTCGAACACCCCGCCTTCGCGCTGGACGGTCGCCGTGAGCCACTCGGAGAGAGCGTTGGTGCACGAGACGCCGACGCCGTGCAGGCCGCCTGAGACCTTGTATCCGCCCCCGCCAAACTTGCCTCCGGCGTGGAGCTTCGTCATGATGATCTCCAGCGCCGAGAGCTTCTCCTTCTTCATGATCCCGACGGGGATCCCGCGGCCGTTGTCCTCGACGCTGATCGAGCCGTCCTTGTACATCACGACGACGATCTTGTCGCAGTGGCCGGCGAGCGCCTCGTCAACGGAGTTGTCGAGGACCTCGCGGAACATCTGGTGCAGGCCCTTCTTGCCGTTGTCGCCCACGTACATCCCAGGGCGCTTCCGGACGGCTTCCAGCCCCTCCAGGACCTGGATGTCCTCGGCGCCGTAGCTCGTCTCGATCTTCTTCGAGATGGACTCCACCGGGTCGTTGTTCGAGGCCTTCTTCTCCCCCTTCGGCTCCTCTTCGGGCTGTTCGTCGGACTTCTTCTTGGCTGCCATTTTTGACCGTCGAAAAGGGGCCGCGCAAACGGCCCGATTCTGGTCGGATTTTACCCTTCTGGGAGGGGCTTTCGAGCGGCGCTCTGGGGCTGTTTTTCGCCCGGTTTCGAGTCGGCTTCGCGGTTAGATCGGACCGATCTGACGATTGCGACTGACCAGTCCGATCAGGCCCCTTCCCGCCATCCTTCATACTTCCTCCCAATGCCCTTCTACGAGAGCGTGCTGAGACCGCTGCTCTTCCTGGTGGAGCCGGAGACCGCACACAATCTTGGGCTTCGCGCAGTGTCGGCAGGGCTCGTCAAAGCGCGTGCGCCGGACCGCGCGCTTGCAGCGTCCGCGTTCGGGGTCCGCTTTCCCAATCCCGTCGGCCTGGCAGCGGGGTTCGACAAGAACGCCGTCGCGCTCTCGCGGTGGAAGGGCCTCGGGTTCGGGTTCGTCGAGGTGGGGACCGTGACGCGCCACCCCCAGCCCGGCAACCCCAAGCCCCGGCTCTTCCGCCTGCCCGCCCATCGGGCGCTCATCAACCGGCTCGGCTTCAACAACCTCGGCGCGGACGCGGTGGCGCGGAACATGGCCGGCGTTTCCGCAGGGATCCCGGTCGGCGTCAACATCGGCAAGTCCAAAGTCACGCCCTTGGAGGATGCCCACGAGGACTACGCCTACTCCTTTCGCCTCTTGAAGGAGTTCGCGGACTATGTTGTCGTCAACGTGTCGTCGCCGAACACGCCCGGCCTGCGCGAGCTCCAGGAGCGCGAGTCGCTGACCCGGATTCTGTCCGGACTGAAGGAGCTCGACGACCGTAAGCCGTTGTTCGTAAAGATCGCCCCCGACCTCACGCTCGGTGCGATCGAGGACGTGGTCTCCGTCGCCACCGAGCTCAAGCTCACCGGCATCGTCGCCTCGAACACGACGGTCTCGCGTTCGATGCTCGCCTACGACCCTGGGATCGAAGGCGGGCTCTCGGGCGCGCCCCTGACCTCGATGGCCGACGAGGCCCTGCGGTTCGTGCGCGAGCTCTCTTCAGAGCTCGTCCTGATCGGCGTCGGCGGGGTCATGACGCCCGAGGACGCCAAACGCAAGCTCTCCCTCGGCGCCGACCTCGTGCAGGTCTACACGGGGTGGGTCTACGCCGGACCGAGCTTCGTGCCGGAGATCCTCCAGGAGATCGGTCAGATCTGACCGATCTGACCGATCTGACGGATTGCGCTAGCGTTCGCCCGGCAGTACGATGCCCCTCATGATCACGCGCTGCGCGAACAGGAACACGATGATCGTCGGGACCGCCGCCAGCGTCACCGCGGCCATCATCACCGACTTCGGCGCGATCTGCTGCAGCTGGTAGATGAACACCATCAGCGTCCACACGTCGCGGTCCTGGGCGACCAGGAAGGCGTACAGGAACGCCCCATACGCCCCCATGAACGCCAGCAGCCCCATGTAGCCCATCACCGGCTTGCTGAGCGGCAGCGCGAGCCGCATCATCATCCGCCACTCGCTCGCCCCGTCAATCTGCCCGCTCTCGAAGACCTCCTTCGGAAGCGACTCGAAGAAACCCTTGAGGAGGAAGATCATGTACCCGTTCGCCGCCGTCGGGAGCACGAGCGCGGCGAACGTGTTGAGAAGCCCGAGGTTCTTGAGAAGCAGGAACGCCGGGATCATCGCGACCTCGGCCGGGAACGCCATCGTCGCGAGGAGGAACACGAGCACCTTCGCCGTCGCCTTCATCGGGAACCGCGCGAGTGCGTACGCCGCGAGCGGGTTCACCGTGAGCTGGATCAGCACCGCGAGCGTGCAGAAGATCACCGTGTTCCACAGTGCGCGCCCGTTCACCGCGATGTAGTCCAGGACGTAGCGGTAGTTGCGCGTGGACATCTCGCGCTTGACTTCGCTCTCATTGGCGTGCAGGACAGCGCGGTCGAACGCGCGGACGGGGAGTGGGCCCGACTGGCTCTGCAGCCATCGCTGTTCCGGCGTCGTTTCCTTCAGTGCGGTCGGTACACCGTTCGACTCGAACTCAAATGCAAGACCGTAATCGTCTCTCGTGAACAAGCCCGTGGCTATGGTTTCGAAAGAGTCGGCGTCTCCTCTGATGGTCTCGGGCACGTCATCGAGCCGCCCCTCGTACTTCGACCTAAGCCACTCCTGGAACACGCGCTGCCACCGGACCGGGATTCGGAACTCTGCGGGCAGCGTCGCCTTGAACTCCAGCCAGTCCAGCCACTTCTGCCCTTCCTTCGGCTTCCAGTCGGGTCGGAACAATAGCTCGTTCGGCGGCACTACGGTCTGGAACGCCTGGTTCAGTTCGCTGTACGACTGGTTGAGGGCTTCGATGTCGCCGTCGAACCTCTCGCGCAGCCAGCCCTGGTACCGCAGTTGCAACCGCCCTGTGACGTTGTTCGGCGGGTTGCGGAACCCGGCCACCCACTGGTCCGGCGGCAGCGCCATCAAGAGCAGCTCGTACTCCGCCAGCGTCACCTCGTCCGCCTCTGCGCCGATCGAGTACGACGCCATCATGGAGAGGTCGCCCGCGTACTTCTCGGTCAGATACTTCTCTTCCAGCGCCGCCAGATCGCTCCAGAAGGCGGGGACCAGCTTCCCGTCGTCCTGGTCCGTCGGGCCCTTCATCCCCGTCGAGACCATCGAGAGGAACGGGTAGACCGTCGTTACCGCGCCAAGCACGAGCAGCAGGTACAGCACGGCCATCGCCAGCCGCGCCCGCGGCCTCTTGCGACCCACACGCCCAACGAGGGACATGGCTCAGTTTGGTTCGGGCCCGCTCGGCTTTGCTCGGGTTCGTTCGGGTTTGAGCCCCACCGGCCCCTGCCGAACCAACCCGGACAAACCCGGACCAATCCGAGCGCACCCCACACGCACAATTACGGGATTACTAATTTCGCTCACCTGGTAGATGAGGAGGGCCTTCGTTCGTTAGGCGTGCGTGCGTAGATGTACCTATTGGAGCCTAATGCGCTACAATCTGGCACGTCCCTAGGTAGAGCTATGGAGAAACGGAAGCGAGAGACGGTAGAGGCCCGGTCTGAGGAGGCTCAGGCGTTCCTGGACCTTGCCCGGAAGATCGTGCGGGTGCCAAAGGAGGAGGTCGAGAGGGCCGAGAAGGAGAGGAAGGAGAAGATCGGCGAGAAGAACGGGAAGAAGCAACGGTAGGTTCCGAGTACACTCAATTTGAGTGGCAGATTCTAGACCTGCTCGAAAGACGATCAACCTAGACCCGGAAAGGTACGAACTTATCCGGCGAGCTTCCTACTGGGAGGGTCACAAGAGCGTTCCTGAGTTCGTTTGGAGCGTAATGCGGCCATTCATCGAGGAACGACAGAAGGAGCGGCCGGGGCCTTATGGGGCGGTTCCACCCCGGGGCGGCTTGGAGGAAGACGACACGGATGAAGCCTCCTAGACTTGCGATGACATTCATTTTGAGTGGCACGAGCGTCTTTCGAAGAGGTGGTAACGTCCCAAACAATAAGCGACCCGGAACCTAAGGTGCCGGGCCGCGTGTCCAAAGGACTCTGCCGGGGGTTCTACAGAATGCCGCCTTACACGGTTGAGAGCCGTGGTTTGCAGCAACCATCCCCCGGCAACCTTACGGACGCTCTATGTGAGGTGAAGGGAGCGAGAGTAGCGTCGTCGGATACACTTGTCGACGTGATCGGCGCACGCTGTTTTGCACTAGCAGTTTTCCTACCGCTCGTCGGTTGCGGCGGTGGCGGCGGGTCTGACCGCTTCCCGTGGCTCGGCACATGGCGGGCCGACTTTGGGAACCTCAGCGTTCCGGCATCCGGCACCGTCAGCCAAATGTTCGTGGAAGCCGATGGCGCATGCACGTTTGAAATAATGGCCCAGGTGCCAGACGGCACTTACTTCGGAGTAGGTTCAGGCACACTCGATGAAAGCGCCTTCATGTCCGCCGATATCGTGTACGACGACGACTCAGAGACGACGCTAACGGGGCAGTTGAAACTGAACGGCGAGGGAAAGCTGGTCGGCGATCTTTCAATGGGCGCAGGCTCCTACTTTTTTTCTGCCGCCTTTGTGTTTACCGAAGGACTGTAATTCCGGCGCGACGAAAACCGTGCTACCATGCGTCGTTAGGACGATGGCTCACACCTATCAAACGATTGACGAAAGAACCGCTGTCACATTTGGATGGCAAGACCTCCGAGCAGTCTTGACGATCAATCCTCGGACACGTAAAAGCGAATCACGTGCAATGGGCGTTCGTTGCAAGAGAGGATCATCGCGTACAGTCCGCCCTTATGAAAGGTTAGCCCAGACGGAGATTCGAACCGAAGTTCTTGTATCTCAAACTCGCCGGTGCGCTCTTCAAGGAAACGCATGGATTGGTTGGCGATAGGGCGCCATTCGTCGTTCGGGAGGCCAAGGGCAAGCTCAAAGTCGAACGTCTGACCAAAATCGTCTGGTTCTATCTCAAGTCGGTAATAGCAAACCAGAGGCGGTTGTATCGGGAATCCTTGCGGTGCGCGAAGCCTACCGATTGGCCGAAGAACCACCGTTTTTCCATCGTCGGCGTACTCAACGCTTTCGGACAGAACTCCGTTTACGACCATGACGGCCCGATGCTACCGCTAACCCGGCCCGTCAACAAGTTCCTTCCAGGTGAGCCGTCGCCCGGTGACGCGCTTCACGACGGCCTCAAACCGCCTGTAGTCGTCCTCGTGCCGGAAGTTGTAGCGAAAGACCTGATCGGTGACGAACCGCGTTATGTGCTTCGGCGAGGGCCGGATCCACGTACCACGGATAGAACGCTTCAAGAGGCACCAGAAGTTCTCGATGCCGTTGGTATGCACGTCGCCGATGGCCCATTGCCCTGTAGAGTGGGACACGCTCTTGTGGATGTAGGCGGTTCGGAGCCTGACGTACTGCTGTGCGTTGTCGGTGTAAGGCTCAGTACCGGGCCAGACGTTGCCATAGACCTGGGCGCTTAGCGTCTCAGCCTTGGCGTCCGGTATCCCGTAGGCCCTCACCGAACCGGAGCCGCGTTCGTAGAAGCCTAGGACGGCTTGCTTGGACTTGTACCACTCGTTGCCGTTCTTGGGGTGCGACTTGCGCCGTGGATCGTGCTTGCCGCCGATGTACGTCTCATCGGCCTCGACCTGCCCTGAGAGGCGCATGAACGTCCGCGACTCCATCGCAAGCCTGATCCGGTGCGCCATGTGCCAAGCGGTCTTTTGGCTGACCTTGATCGCCCTGGCAAGCTCGCACGAGCTGACGCCGTTCTTGCTGTTGGCATGGAGCCAGACGGCGACCAGCCACTTCCCCAAAGGGAGCGGCGAGGCCTCGAAGATCGTCCCCACCTTGACCGAGAACTGCCGCTTACAGGCGTTGCACTTCCACAGGCGGCGGGTGGCAAGGTACTTGGGCTCCACGGCCCCACAGTCGGGGCAACAGGCCCCATCGGGCCACCTGAGCAGGGCGACGAACCGCTCGGCCCTCTCAGGGTCGGCGAAGTAGACGCAAGCCTCGGTGAGTGAGCGCGGCAGGTCCATACGGCAATCATACAAGGAAACAAGCTCAAAAGGTGAGCCATCTACATAGATTCTTTCCACAAGCCGCCAAACCCTTGCACCTACAGGCTCGGTGCATTGGTGAGCCAGGTCAATAAACACGCACAATTACCAGCCCTGTCCCAAACCCCGTACAAATACTGAATACCAGTATTTATACGGGGTACCCAGCAATCTTCACAGGGAATAAGTCGTTTGTTAGGCGCGTCCACCGCTGCAAGGCGGCTGGCCCAAGGAAGGGCCGCGGACGGGCCTCACGGAGGAAACGAAACATGTCTTTTCGCGTGAACACCAACGTCTCGGCGATGAACGCCCTGCGGAACCTCAACTCCACAGGGATGCAGTTCGCCGGGTCCATCAACAAGCTCTCAACGGGCCTTCGCATCAACACGGCCGCCGACGATCCGGCGGGCCTCATCGCTTCGGAGAACTTCCGCGCCCAGATCAGTGGCGTGGAGCAAGCCATCAAGAACAGCCAGGACGCGCTCAACTACGCCAAGACGGCAGAGGGCGCGCTCGACGAGATCTCGCGACTGATGCGCGAATCCCGTTCGCTCGCCGTGCTCTCGGCCAACACCGGCACGCTCAGCACGTCGCAGCTCCAGGCCAACCAGACGCAGATTGACCTCATCACGAGGTCCATTGACCGCATCGCGCAGCAGACGCAGTTCGGCCGCAAGAAGATCCTTGACGGCTCGGCTGGCGTCAACGCCGTCATCGTTGACTCGGTCAACCTCCGGTCGCTCACACTGGGCGGCGAGATCGGCACGCAGACGCTGACGGCAGGCGGCGCGGTGACGGTTGACGTCACGACCGCTGCGACGAAGGCCGAGCACACCGGCACGCGCACGACCGCTTCGGCGGACTTAGCGACCTACCAGGCGACCGCTCTCGGCGCGTCGGGCTCGTTCAGCATCAACGGACTGACGTTCAACGTCGCCGCGACCGACACCTTCGGCGCGGTGGTCCAGCGGATCAACGAGGCGTCCGGCCAGACCGGCGTGGTCGCCGAAGCCGTGCACGACGGCGCGAACGGCCAGATCGTCCTGCGCCAGACGAGTTACGGCTCGAACTTCAAGGTCAACCTCGTTGACGCGAGCGGCGTGATCCAGGCCGCCTCCGGCACGGTCAGCGTGGCGGGCATTGACGCGGTCGCCGACGTTACGGTCGGAGCGCTCAACCCGGTGACGTTCACCGCGGGGTTCAACGGTGCAGACGGGCTGTCGCTGAGCGACAGCAAGGGCAACCGCATCGTCCTCACCGAGGCCGGCAACGCGGTCGCGACGCTCTCGAACGTCGCACAGGTGACGGTCGGCACGGCACAGTTCCAGATCGGCGGCAACGCCGGCCAGACGACCCAGCTGTCCATCCCGAACTTCAGCGCGACGGCGCTCGGGTTCGCGGGGCTCGACGTCACGACCGCCGCAGGCGCGACAGCCGCGATCACGGCGATTGACGACGCGATTGACGCGCTCAACCTCAAGCGAGGCGAGATCGGTTCATTCATGCGCAACATCCTTGAGTCGAACATCCGTTCGCTGGGCGTCGCCAAGGAGAACCTCTCCGCCACCGAGTCGCAGATCCGCGACACGGACATCGCCGACGAGATGACGACCTTTACCAAGCTCCAGATCCTCCAGCAAAGCGGTCTCTCGGTCTTGGCGCAGGCCAACGCTGCGCCGCAGGCCGTGCTCTCGCTCCTGCGATAACTTTCAAGACCTGGACCAAGCGAAAAGACGGCCCGGGGGTCAAACCCCGGGCCACCCTAATCGCCCCAGGAACTGATTTGAACGGCGCGGTGGAAGCACCGCGCCGCTTTCTTTGTGCGTGCGCCCACAGCGGCGGTACTCTCCGGTCCCTGCATGGGCGCAGACTACGCTCTCCCCGACGAGGCCGCGACGAGGGCCCTCGGCGCCGAACTCTCGAAGCGGCTCAAGCCGGGCGACGTCGTGCTGCTCAGCGGCGAGCTTGGCGCAGGAAAGACCACGCTCGTGCGCGGCCTCTTGGAGGCTCTCGGCCACGAGAGCGCCGTCCGGTCCCCGACCTACAACCTCGTCCAGACGTTCGACACGGACCCGCCGGTGATGCACGCGGACCTCTACCGCGTCGCGTCGCACAAGGGGATCGGGATCGAGGACTACCTCGAGACCCATCTCTGCCTGATCGAATGGCCCGACCGCGCGGCCGGGCTCGTACCTGAGGGCGGCGCGTGGCTCGTCCACATCGCGTTCGCAGAGTCCGGCCGCACCGCGACGGTCGCTCCGCCCAGCGCGTAATCCGCCATACTTGGGGCCATGCCCCTGAAGGTCGGAATGCTCGGCGTCGGACACGTCCACGCGCCCAGCTACGTCCACTGCCTGTGCCAGTCCACGGAGGCCGAGTACCTCGGTCACTGGGACAAGGACGCCGCGCTACGCGCTGCGTTCGCCGCGCAGACCGGCAGCAAGGACAACGCGGACCGCGACGCGCTGATCGCTGCCTCCGACGCCGTCGTGATCGCGGGAGAAAACCTCGACCACGCCGACCTGATCGAGGCCGCCGTCGCGCACGGCAAGCCGGTGCTCTGCGAAAAGCCGCTCGCCGCCAACGAAGACCAACGCGCACGCATCGCGCGGGCCGGCGCGAAGGCGCTCGTCATGACCGCGTTCCCGTGCCCGTTCGCGCCAGCGTTCGAGAGCGCGCTGGCGAAGATCGAGGCCGGGGACATCGGCAAGATCCTGTCCGTCTGCGCGACGAACCACGGCAAGTGCCCCGGCGGGTGGTTCACCGACGTGGCGAAGTCCGGCGGAGGCGCGATGGCCGACCACGTCGCGCACGTCGCCGACCTGCTGCGAAGGCTGACCGCAGAAGAGCCACGGCGCGTATACGCGGTCACGGGCAGCAACATGTACGGCGAGGGCTGGGAGGACACCGCGATGCTCTCCATCGAGTTCCCCAGCGGCGTGTTCGCGACGCTCGACTCCTCATGGTCCCGGCCCAAGAGCTTCAAGACGTGGGGCGACGTGACGCTGAAGATCGTCGGCGAGAAGGGCGTGATCGAGCTCGACCTCTTCGTCCAGGCGCTCGACTGGTTCGGCGATTCGAGCGGGGCGCACGGGCTCGTCGGGTTCGGATCGGACCTCGACCAGGCGATGGTAGGGGAGTTCCTGAGGGCGGTCCGCGGCGAGGGCCAGGCTCGCGTGAGCCTGGCGGACGGGCTCGCAGCCTCAGACCTGGTGCTGGCGGCCTACCAGAGCGCGAAGTCCGGCCAGCCAGTCAGCGTCGGTCAGACGACTTCCACTCTGCCACGATAGTCCATCCGTCGGGCTCGCGCAGGGCGGCCTGCTTGGGGCTGTCCTTGGGGCTCCACACGAGCACGCCGTAGGGGGTCTGGGCGAAGGCCGCGTCCGCGGCGAGCGCCATCTTCGCGCCGGACCCGAACGCGAACAGCGACCGCACGCCGCCCTCTTGCACGACGAGCGCGGACGTGAGCGGCGACGGCAGGACTTCGCCGCGCGTCTCGAGCACCGCGCGGAACCGCTCCGCGGCTGGATCCATAACTCCGACCGACTTTGCGCCGTGCGAGGTCCTCGTCACGGTATAGAAGCGCTCGCCGAACCGGTGGCACTCGTCCACGCGCTCGGCGACCTTTCGATAGAGCAGCCGCTTGTTGAACGTGTCGAAGGAACCGATCCACAGCCCGTCGCCCGCGAGCATCGGCGAGTACACCGTGTCCCCAAAGGAGTACAGCTCGTCGCTGACTCCTCCACGCGCAAAGCTCTTTCCTTCGAATACTCCGATCGCGTTGACCTTCGGCGCGTCGCCGCTCGTGTCCACCTCCGCCAGCACTTCCAACCACGGCTCGCCGTTCTTGTCGTCCCATCGCAGGAGGAGGTAGAGCGTGTCCTTGACGACCTCGAAGCCCGAGAGCGCGGACACGCGCGCGGGCCGCGCGCCGCTCGCGATCAGTTCCGCGTTCTCCTTGAGCTGATCGGCGCTGAAGATGTTCGGGTTCGTCGGCATGTAGGCGAGCGTCGTGAATCCGCCCTTGCCGCCGTACTGGATCCCGAGCCCGCGCTGGTCGAAGGTGACGAGCGTCTCGCCGATGCGGATGTTCAGCCGTTCGCTGCGCAAGACGAAGGGCGGCTGCGCAGCCGAAAGTGGTACGGTCAAAGTGCTCTGGCCGTCTTTGATCTCGAAGGCGCCGTCCGCGTACGAGAGCTGCGGCTGGGCGGTGGCGAGAAGGATCAGGAGTCCGAGGCCCACAAGACCAGTATGAACTGCCGCAACTGCCCGCGATACGACCTCGAGGGACGCCGCTGCCGCGATGGGAAGCTCAACCCGCCGCGCTACAGCGACGCCGTCGAGGTCGCCAACGTGTGGGGGGTCAGGGCGATTTGCGCCTACAACGACCACCGGCCCAGGCTGGTGGCCGTCAGAATGGCCGGTCAGGAGTCAAGGGGCAAGGGCCCTTCTTGAGCCTGGACGATAGACCCTGAGCCCTCGGACCTTGCCGGGCACCGCCATAATGTCTGCATGTCCGACCTCTACAGCCTCTACAAGCTGCACAAGATTGACAGCACGCTGTATGGGCTGAAGATGGAGGCCGAGTCGCTCGACGTCGGCCAGGACGAGAAGCGCGAGCAGAAGCAGGTCGAGAAGGACGGTGCAGAGGTACTCGGCAACGCGCGGTCCCTCGCACAAGAGGCCAAGGACATCGAACTGCAGCAGAAGGGGCTGCAAGAGAAGATCACTTCGTTCAACAAGAAGCTGTACGACGGCAGCATCGTCTCACCCAAGGAGATCGAGAACATCGAGAAGGAGCTCACGATGCTCCGCGACCTCCTCGAAAAGCAAGACGGGCGTTTGCTGGAGCTCTATGAGCTGATCCCCGTTGCGACCGAGGCGGCGAAGTCCGTGAACGCCAAGCTCGCCGCGCTCCAGAAGGCGGTTGAGGACAAGCGGGCGCGAGCGGTCGAGCGCCACGGGGAGATCAAGAAGGAGTTCGACGCCGCACGCGCGCAGCGCCCAGCGGTCGCCAAAGCGGTGGAAAAAGACATCCTGGACCGATATGAAGAGGTCAGAAAACGCACGGGAAGCACCGCGATGGCCGTCGTAACAGATGACGGGCGATGTAGCGATTGTGGGATATCGGTCCCGGAGAAGCAGATGAAGGACCTCGACCACGACCGTCTGACGTTCTGCCAGGGATGCCACCGAATCATGATCAAGCTCGTGGCTGAGACATGCTGAGGTTCTTCGCTCTCTTTCTCTTTGCTGCGCTCGTCGGGTGCGCGAAGTTTCCGTCGAGCGGGTCGAGCGACTTTACAAAGCGCCTCGTCTTCACGATGACCGTTGACTCGCAGCTGCGCACCGGGCTCGAACCAGGCGGCAGCGGTCTTCCGTACGTCTACATCGTCGCGATCCGGCTCTCGACCGACCCCAACCCGCCCGACACTGGACCGATCCCAGTCGTCGTTCCTGGCGGGAACGGATTTGTCGCGGGCAACTGCACGCACTTCATCCTCTGGAACCCGCTCGCTTCGCCGAGCTACCAGATCTTCCAGTTCGAAGACGCGACGCTCAACGACTGGTTCCAGACCGGCGTGCCTATACAGTTCATGCCGATAGACGTCGGCGACGACACGCTCTCGTTCGAGATTGACCTCTCGCAGCTCGTCGCCGTCGCGCTCGTACCGACTATCCAGAGCATCCAGGTCAACTTCCTGACGATGAACAACACGAACACGTCGGGCGGCGGGCGGCTGTGGGACGCGCTCGGCAACGGCAACATCCCGGCAGAGATCAACAGCTACTTCACCTTCCAACCGAACTTCGCGGCCCTCTACACGAACTCGACGACGGGCAACGTCGAGCCGCAGGGGGACGTCGTGGACCCAGACCTCGACATCGTGGACTGGTCCATCGAGGTGCGCCTTCCCTGATGCCGCGCGTCTCGATCGTCCTCACTTGTTACAACCACCTCCGCCACCTCAAGATCGCGATGGACTGCATCAGGGCGCAGACCTTCACCGACTATGAGATCGTCGCGCTCGACGACGGTTCGACCGACGGCACACGCGAATGGCTGGCGCAACTCCAGAAGGAAGACTCAGAGCTCCCGCTTGCGCTCTACTTCAACGAGAAGAACCTCGGCACATACGCGACACTGAACAAGGGCATCGAAGTCTCCCGCGGCGAACTCATCGCAGAGTTCAACGACGACGACGTCTGGCTCCCGACCAAGCTCGAAAAGCAAGTGGCGATGCTCGACGCACGCCCGGAGATCGGGCTCGTCCACACGGGCGGCTACTTCATTGACGACGACGGCAACGAGCTCAAGCAGAACCCGCTGGGGTTCGCCTGGCCTAAGACCGGAACGGGCGACGTGCTTGTCGAGCTCATCGCGCACAACAAAATCATCGCCAGCTCAGTGCTCGTGCGGCGCGAGTGCTTCGAGGACGTCGGCGACTTCAACACCGACTACTTCGGCTCAGGCGACTGGGAGATGTGGTACCGCATTGCGGAGAAGTACCACGTCGGGCACATTGACGAGCCCCTCACGCTGTACAGGGTCCACGCCGGCAGCGCGAGCCACTCGACGGACAAGGTCGCCGCGGACGACCGTCGCATCCGCGAGTGGATCATCACGCGGCTCGACTCGTACCGCGAGCGGGGGATGAGCGAGGCGACGGTCCGCAGGCTGAAGGCCCACCAGTGGGCGTGCGTCGGCACCGACCGGGTGTGGCTCGGCGACGTCAGTGGCGGCAGAAAAGCCTACGCCGAGTCCCTCAGGCTGATGCCGTGGCGGTTCAAGAGCTACGCGCGCTACGCCGCGAGCTTCTTACCGCGCAAGCTGTTCCGCGCCCTCAATTGACTGGCGCCCGCGACCGAACCAGATGAAGAACGCGAGCCACCCGGCGAGCGTCGCACCCGCGAACACCAGCTTTAGCCAGTCCGGCACCCGCGGGTCAAAGCTGAAGAACCCTTCGACCGGCGCAGCGAGCAGCGTCATGATCACGCTGAGCATCGCGAACACGAACGCGTCCTTTCCCGCGATCTTGAGCGCCTGCCCTCGGGACCGCCGGCCCGGTGCGATCAGCGCGGCGGCGAGCACGAACCCCCCGGCGCCAGCCATGAATATCCCGCCGATCTCTGTCACACCGTGTGGCGCGACCCAGGTGAGCAAGTGGTCCAGCCTCCCGACCCCAACCATCTCGTAGCTCAGCGCTCCCATCATCGTGCCGTTCGCCCACAACAACACCGCCGTCATCACTCCAAAGCTGACGAGGCTCACCGCGTTCGTGATAATCGAGACCCTCGGGTTGTTGCTCGCGTAGAAGGCCGTCGCCATCACCCCTTCGCCGCCCGTCCTCGGATCCATGTCGCCGCTCTTCCAGGCTTCGAAGCTCTCCTGCATGCCCGGGTCCTGTGGAATGTAGAAGTCGCGGTAGTCGTCAGAGTAGGCCAGCAGCCCGGCCGACGTAAAGACCGCTGCCAAGAAGATCCCGAACGCCAGCGCGAGCGCCCAGACCCTGCGACGCACCGTCTCGGCTGCGACGCACAAGGCGTCGTTGACCTTCTGACCCCAAGGCCGGTACGGCTCCCTGTAAAGCTGCGAGTAGGCCTGCCCCACGACGGCGTTCAGGTACTGCACCACCGACTCGTTGCTGGACCGCGTGGTCAGGAAGGCGAGGTCGGCCGACGCCTGCCGGTACAGCCGCACGAACTCGTCCAGTTCGGCGTCGTCCAGCTTGCGGAAGCTGTGCCCGGCCTTCGCCGTCAGGTCCTGTAGCCTCCTCCAGCTTCGACCCCTCTGCTGGAGCATCGTCTCTTCGTTCATCGCGCCGGCTCCATTTTGCGCCATATCCGCTTGAACGGGACACCTGGGCGGGGCGTATTTAGCAATAGAGCAAGGACGGGAAGCGATTTGGGCGCGAACTGGCACGTCCTATGCCACCTTTGACCCTTCGGGCCTCTCTACAAGTAGAGCCCAGGCCCCGGTAGATATGCGGAACGAGCGCGAGTACGAGCACGAAGAGGGCGTCCCAAGCTATTTGGGCCGCCTGACGCGCGCACCGCTCCTCACAGCCAACGAGGAGAAGGACCTCACTCGCGCCGCCCAACAGGGCGACGCCAAGGCCCGCGAGCGCCTGATCGAGTCCAACATGAGGCTCGTCATCAACATCGCCAAGAACTACCGGAACCGCGCGATCCCGCTCGAAGACCTCATCCAGGACGGCGCCATCGGGCTGATGCACGCCGTCGAGAGGTTCGACCCGACCCTCGGCTACCGGTTCTCGACCTACGCCACCCATTGGATCCGCCAGTCCATCGGGCGGGCGATAGACAACAAGGCCAAGGCCATCCGCCTTCCCGCACACATCTCGCAGACCCTTCGCAAGATCGAGCGCGCCAAAGCCAAGGTCGTGCGCGAGCAGGGCTGCGAGCCTGGCATTGACCAAGTCGCTCGCGAACTGGGCATCAGCCCCAATCGGCTTCAGGCCCTGATGCAGGCGTCCCAAGAGCTCCTCAGCCTGGACATGCACGTCGGGGAGAACGAGAACACCGCCCTTGGCAGCCTCATCAAGGACGACAGCGCCCAGAACCCCGAGACCGCAGTGATTGACACCGAAAGGCTGGAAGAGCTGCGAGAGGTCATCTGCCAACTCTCAGAGCGCGAGCAGCGAGTCATGATGTACCGCCTCAAGATGGCCGACTCGCCGAACGGGCGTTCGTTCCGCGACGAGCTCTGCGCGGAGTTCCAGATCAGCCGCGAGCGCGTGCGTCAGATCGAGGTCCAGGCCCTCAAGAAGCTGCGCGCCATCGCCCACCGAAGGCGCCTGCGCGAGTTCCTCAGTTAACCGCCATAATCGGGACGCGTGACCGACGTCCTCTTCGCCTTCGACCTCCGCGAAACCCTCCAGGGCGTCTTTGACGACTACGGCGTCTGGACCTACGGCATTCTCTTCCTGGTCATCTTCGCCGAGACTGGGCTCGTCGTCGCACCGTTCCTGCCCGGCGACTCCCTGCTGTTCACAGCCGGGCTCTTCGCCCGCCCAGAGAGCGGGGCGTTCAACCTCTATCTCCTGATGGGGCTGCTCATGGCCGCCTCGTTCATAGGCGACAACACGAACTTCTGGGTCGGACGATGGCTGGGGCGCAAGGCGTTCAAGAACGAGGACTCGCGCATCTTCAAACGCCAGTACCTCGAAAAGACCCGCCAGTTCTACGAGCGGCACGGGCGCAAGACCATCATCATCGGCCGTTTCGTGCCCATCGTGCGCACGTTCGCCCCCTTCGTCGCGGGCATGGACGCCATGGAGTACCGCAGCTTCGTGGGCGCGAGCGCCGTCGGGGCGGTCGTCTGGGTCTCGGTCTGCGTGCTCTCTGGCTACTTCTTCGGCCGCATTCCGTGGGTCGAGCAGAACTTTGAGCTGGTCATCCTCGGCGTCATCGGGCTCTCCGTCGTCGGCATCGTCGTCGAGTTCATTCGGACTCGGGCCGAGAGCCGCCGCCAGCCCGCCGAGCCCGAATCCTGATAAACTGGCGGCTTGGCTACCAGGACATTGGACGAGACCATGGACATCAACGAGATCATGAAGGTGCTGCCGCACCGGTACCCCATGCTGCTCGTGGACCGCATCGTCGCGGTCGGCGAGGGGACCTGCCGGGGCATCAAGAACGTCACCATCAACGAGCCGTTCTTCCAGGGCCACTACCCTGATAGGCCGATCATGCCCGGCGTTCTGATCATCGAGGCGATGGCCCAGACCGGCGCGGTCATCCTTCTCATGGACCCCAAGTTCAAGGGCATGGTCCCCGTCATCGGTGCGATAGACGACGTCAAGTTCAAGAGGCAGGTCGTGCCGGGCGACCAGTTGGTCACCGACGTAGAGCTCGTCTGGATGCGACAGGACGTCGGACGGATCAGGGCGACCGCTACTGTCGAGGGCGACGTCGCGGCGCAGATGGAGATGACATTCAAACTCATTCCCGGAGAATAGGGTTGGCCAAGATCCACCCATCCGCCGTCGTGGACAAGAAGGCCGACATCGCCGACGACGTGGTCGTCGGCCCGTTCTGCTTCATCGAGCGCGCGGTGGAGATCGGCCCTGGGTGCGTGCTGGACTCGCACGTCACAATCAAGTCCGGCACCACGTGCGGCGCTCGCAACTTCTTTGGTCAAGGGTCCGTCATCGGCGGCGACCCGCAGGATCGCAAGTGGAAAGGCGAGCCGACGTTCCTCACGATCGGCGACGACAACCACTTCCGCGAGTACGTCACCATCCACCGGGCGAACAACGAGGGCGGCGAGACGACAGTAGGCGACCGCAACTTCATCATGGCCTTTTCTCACCTCGGCCACAACGTCAAGGTCATGAACGACGTGACGATGGCCAACAGCGTCGGAGTCAGCGGCCACTGCACCATCGAGGACCTCGTCACCATCGGCGGCATGAGCGGGCTCCACCAGTTCGTACGCATCGGACGGCTCGCGATGGTCGGCGGAATGAGCCGCATCACCAAGGACGTGCCGCCGTTCATGCTCGTTGACGGGTTCGTGGACCAGAAGGTCCACGACATCAACGCCGTCGGCCTGCGCCGCATCGGGATCGCCCAGCCCAACCGGCTCGCGCTGCACAAGGCCGCCAAGCTGCTCTTCAAGTCGGAGCTCGGGCTCACCAAGGCGATGGAGATCGTCAGGCGCGAAGTGCCGTCGTCGCCCGAGGTCGAGGAGCTGCTCGCGTTCATGGAGCGCACGTTCCACGGCAAGAACGGCCGCGGCGACCAGAGATGAGGGTCTTCTTCTCCGCCGGCGAGGCCTCCGGCGACGCCTACGCCGCCGAGATCCTCAAGCGCTTGCAGCCGGAGGCTTTCCACTACTTCCGACAGAAGCTCGCCGAATTGCGACACGATGCTTCGATCCAATCCCGCGAACAGCTCTATGACTTTTTGCAAAGCGATGCCGTAGGGCTGGACTCGTTGGACTTGGTCGAGCTTGTCATGGCATTCGAGGAAGAGTTGGGGGAAGCCGTTCCGCAAGAACTATCGCGTTCGCCCGAAGAGCTTAAGGTCTTCATCTCCAGCAAGCTCTCCACTGAATCGCTTCATACCGACATCGCGTTCCAAGCCGTCGGCGGAAAGCGCCTAGCCGCAGCCGGCGCGCGCATCGTCGCCGACTCGTCCAAGTGGGGCGCGGTCACCATCGCCGAGTCCGTCAAGGTCTCCCCACGCGTCATCGCCGGTTACTATGCCGCCACGCGCGCGATCGGCCGGGGCCGCCCCGGCCTCTTTATCCCGATAGACTTCGGCTTCATCAACGTCAAGCTCGCACGGTTCGCGAAGCGCAAGGGCTGGAAGGTCCTCTACTTCATCCCTCCCGGCTCATGGCGCAAGGACAAGCAGGGCGCAGACCTCCCACAAGCCACCGATGCCATCGTCACGCCGTTCCCGTGGAGCGCGGACATCCTCAACACGATGGGAGCGAACGCCCACTACTTCGGGCACCCACTCAAGGAAATGGTCGCGCAGACGGCCGACGTCGGAGAGCGAACAGGCATCGCCGTGCTCCCCGGCAGCCGAGCGCACGAGATCGAGTGCAACGTCCCAGTCATCGCGCAAGCGATCAAGGATTTCGCGGGGCCCGTACGGATCGCGGTCGCGCCCAGCGCCGACGAGACGTACCTCAGGCACACGTGGACGAAGTGGTCCGACCACGAGCCGGCCTTCCTCCACAGCGCGGCACCGGCCCTGAAGGCGAGCCGGTCCGCCATCGTCTGCAGCGGCACCGCGACCCTCGAGGCCGCCCTCTGCGCCTGCCCGTGCGTCGTCATGTACCGCGCCAACTGGCTCATGGAGCTCGAGTACCGCCTCCGCAAGCCGAAGTTCGACTACATCTCGCTGCCCAACATCCTGCTCGACCGGCCGTTGCTCAAGGAGCTGATCCTTCTGGACGCGAACCCCGAGGCCGTCAAAGCAGAACTTGCCGCCCTCGACGCCGACGGCCCCCGCCGCACCGAGGTTCTGGCCGCTTTCGCCGGGCTCTCCGACTCCCTCGGCGAGGCCGACTGCCTCGAGCGGACGGCCGAACTGGCCCGCGAAATGATGCGGTGAGAGAGCCTCCAGGGGGCCGCCGAGTCACCCCTCCCCCTTGGGGGAGGCTAGGGAGGGGGTGTCCGATTGCCGCAGGTCCTATTCGAAAGCGGGCCCAAGGAACCCCGCGCCCTCGCCAACGGTTGGAACTCACACAAGGGCTAGCGTAAGAGACCTCAGAGTGTGAACGCAGCAGGGCCGGGTTGACCAAGAACGACCCGGCCCATTTTTTTGCCCTGCCGTAGTCTGCGAGCCTCATCCTTCATCCTTCATACTTCCCCCCATGCCCATCGGCTGGCAAAGCGAACGCGTCCGCCTCGTCCCGCTCGACTACGAGCGCCACTTCGAGAACTGCTACCGCTGGATCAACGATCCGGACGTCGGCGAGTGGCTCGCCGTCGGTGACGAGCCCATGGCGCACCTAGCCGAAAAGGAGTGGTTCGAGAACGCGCAGCGCGGAAGCAAGACCGACATCGCCTTTGCCATCGAGACCCTCGACGGCAACCACATCGGCCAGACGGGGATCCACGACATCTCTTACAAGCACGGCACCGCGTTCACCGGCAGCTTTATCGGCGAGGCCACCGAGCGTGGCAGGGGCTACGGCACCGAGGCCGCGGTCCTGCGCTCGTGGTACTGCTTCCACGTGCTCGGCCTGCGGCTTCTCACGTCCGAGTACATTGGCGGCAACGCGCGCTCGAAGCGCATGCAGGAGAAGGTCGGGTACGTCGAGTACGGCACGCTCCCCAAAGCGTTCTGGAAGCGCGGCGAACACCGCGACAAGGTCCGCACCTACCTCACCCGCGACCGCTTCTTCGAAGTGCACCCCGAATGGCTGAAGCACAAAGGTTGATCGAAGAGCCCTCCCCCTTGGGGGAGGGGAGGGAGAGGGTCCAATCCAAGGAAAGTCCCATCGTCGTCATCGGTGCCGGCGCGGCGGGCATCATGGCCGCCTACCGTGCCGCGGAGCTTGGCGCGAGCGTCGTGCTGCTGGAAAAGACCGAGCGCGTCGGCACCAAGATCCTGATCTCCGGCGGCGGCAAGTGCAACATCACCCACGCTGGCCCGATAGAAGACGTCCTCAAAGAGTTCCGCCCGAACGAGGCGCGCTTCATCCGCCCCGCATGTTACCGGTGGACCAACGAGCAGGCCGTCGCGTTCCTGACCGAGCGCGGGCTGCGCGTCTACACGCGCGACAACGGGCGCGTGTTCCCTGTAGACCAGACCGCGAAGGACGTCGTACACATCTTGCAGCAGCGGCTCGACGAGGTCGGTGTCGAAACGCGACTGAACACTCCGGTCCTCGGCATCGAGCGCGACGAGCACGGGGTGTGCGGAGTCCGGTCCGGCTCCCCTCTCCCCTCCGGGGGAGAGGGGTCGGGGGTGAGGGGACAGTTGATAGAAACCCGCCGCGTCGTCCTCGCCGTCGGCGGCTCCTCCTACCCCAAGTCCGGCACCACAGGCGACGGCTTCCCGTGGGCCGAACACCTCGGCCACACGATCGTCAAGGTCCGCGCCGCGCTCGCACCGATCGCGCTGACCGAAACGAAATGGCGACAATACTCCGGCGTCGCGCTAAGAGACTGCACACTAAAAGCACGGCAGAACGGAAAGGAAGTGAACAGGTGGCGCGACGACCTGCTCTTCACGCACTTCGGAATCAGCGGCCCGACCGCCCTCGGCATCAGCCGCGAGGTCGCAGAAGCCTTCGAAAGAGGCAAGGTCGAGATCGAGGTGGACGTATGCCCAGACCGCACGTTCGAATCGCTCACCGCCGACCTGCTGGCCTACGCAGAGAAGCACCCCAAGCGGCGCGTCGCCACCTACCTCGACGGCCTGCTCCCCTCGCGCCTGGTCGAAGAGATGTTGCACGACGCCGGGATCGCGACCGACACGGAGTTCAACAAGCTCACGCGCGCGGGCCGCAACAGGCTCGTCGAGTGCCTCAAGGGATGGAGGCTGGGGCTCGTGAAGGACCCGATGCTCGACAAGGGCGAGGTCGTCGCGGGCGGCATCGCGCTGGACGAGGTGGACCCGCAGACGATGCGCTCGCTGCGGTGCCCCGGGCTGTTCCTGTGCGGCGAGGCGCTCGACGTCGCCGGCCCCGTCGGCGGCTACAACCTCCAGGCCGCCTTCTCGACCGGCTACGTCGCGGGGGAGGCTGCAGCACTGGGGGTGCCGAGCTGTGCCAAACTCACCGAACCCGGCATCCCGAGGAGTGAGTAGTGCAGGGGACAAGCCCACGCTACCTGACGGGTTACTATTGGATCAGCCGTGAATAGTGGCTGATCCACCACCGTTTAAGGTCGAGCCGTTGTAGAATAAACCTGTGGGCGCAAAGAAGAGTGAGCCGGAGACCAACTGGTTGGGCACACCGACTGGTCGCACCGTGCATTACGATCAGAGTGGGAACAAAACCCACATCTCGGCACCGGAAACTAACTGGCTTGGGTCGCCGACCGGACGCACGGTAACCCACGATACGAGCGGCAACAAAACGGGGACAACAGCGCCTGAGACCAACTTGTTCGGATCGCCAACCGGTCGTACGGTAACCCACGATTCGAGCGGCAGCAAAACGGGGACAGCAGCGCCTGAAACAAACTGGCTCGGATCGCCGACCGGGCGAACCGTGCATTACGACCAGAATGGGAACAAGACCCACGTCTCGCATCCTGAAACAAACTGGCTCGGATCACCGACCGGACGCACCGTAACCCATGAAGTAGGCGGTAGGAAACCTGTCACAGCCGGGACGCCCTACTCGACGGATTCTCGAAGTGGAACTGGCGATGCAGTCGGCAGCGGTGGCGGTTACTCGAGCACTGGTGCAGGAAGCTATCGTGGCACGTCGGGAGAGCGACGCGTGTCTGCTGACTATGTCAGCAGGGCTAAAGTTGCTCTGTTTCTAATTGCGGCGGTTTGGCTTATTGCAACAGCGGTTAAGTGTGGTGCTGAGTCGTTACAGCGAGGGCCAACGAACCTCGAGAATAACGTTAGCTCATTTGCCGAGTTGCAGGGTGCGGGCGAACTCCAAGATGGCAATGTGCAAAGTGGCGAGTTACAAGTTCCTGCATCTGAGGCCGTAGAAGCGCAAAGCAACGATGCGTCGTCTGTTCGGGTAGAGAACGAGATCAACATAGTTGATCCATCGAGGGCGCGAGTTGTGCCAGAATCGGAAAGAGAACTTGAATCGCCTCGGAACTCCAGGGTCTTGAAGTTCGGCGACGAAGAGTCGCAGTAGCGAGGATTCAATTATGAAACTGAATCGCTTCCTATCCATCGTCACAATCTCCGGTTCGGTCCTTGCAGCAGCTCCGACTGCTCTCGAACGAAGCGTACTGGTGCCACTCGCAAACAGCGAAACTGCGTTGGTGCAAGAGGACGGCTGGCCTAAGCGGGTTGCTGGCCAGGGGCTTTATGGTGACCTGAAAACCAAGCATTCCGTTGCTGGCCAGATCTTTACAGGCCACGTTACTGGCCAGAAAAGGTACATCGTCAGAGCCGACTTCGTTGATGGGGTCTTTGACCATGGGGTGTATGATTTAGGTAAGGGTTACAGCCGGTTTTCAGGCAGCCTCGGTTTGCCGGACGACTATCCTACTAGTGACGAGGGCACATTTCGATTTCAGATTGATGGCGAGACAGTCCTTGAGGGCAAGGTTCGCAAGGGTGCAAAGGTTACTCCAATTGAGCTTGACTTAACGGGTGCCGATTCAATACGAATCGATCTCGATTTCACGCACATTTTTGAGCCTAGATTTGTACGGTCTGATACTCCCGACTCCAAGAAGGTCAGCCTGGTAAGTCCTGGTAACGGTGCAAAGGTAAAGCGTGGAAACGTCATGCTAACCTGGAAGCCAATTGAAGAAGCTGTCGCGTACGGGATTCATCTGACCGCAACGAAGCTCGATGATGCTCAGTCCGACGGTTCGCAGCGGATGTGGGCATTCACGACAGGTGAGCAGCCTGTATTTAACCTCGAAGGGAAGGATATGCCGACAGGCGAGTACCGCTGGACCGTAATTGCCTTCGATCAAAAGCGTACGCTCGGCGTCGTCAGTGACTTTCGTCGTCTGATAATCACAAAGTAGCCGGTCGAGCGATATCCGGGGCGGGGGGGGGGGGGGGGGCGCCCCCCCCCCCCCCGCCCCGGACAAGGCTAAGGCCGCACGACCTTCGCCGACTTCGAGCCCTCTTCCGCCAATGCCGCAGAAGCGCCTGCTGAAGTCCTAGAAGCTATAGAGCTCGTGGTCGTTCATCGCCACGATCGTAGCCCCGGATATCAACCTTTCTCTGCTATCATACGGTCATCGCGCAGTGCGCGGAGGAACACGTATGAAATATCGCTTCATCACCGCCATTCTGGCTACCGCCGCGGCGGCATTGGCTGTCGCGGGACTCGTCACGATCTGGAGCGTCACCGGCCATGGCACCGTGGGCAACACGACGAGCGTTGCATCCTTCGTCGTCGATGCCGCAAGGACCGCCCGGGGCACCACTTTGTCGGTCCATGGCAGATTCGTGCTCGACTTTTCGACGACCACACACGCCGGCAACAGGCTCGTGATCCATGTCCACAACTACGAGCTTGCCACAGTCCCGAACACCGTACGCATCTCTGGCCCGGCGGTGTACCGCTACTATGCGAAAGGCGCCTGGCATGAGACCACGGGCGTCGGGAGCGCCGTGCTCACGAGCAATCGGCATCCCGGCGAGCCTGGAGATCCCGACGCGATCAGCGTGCGGTTCCAGAGCCCGACTCTGCCAACTGTGTTCGAATTCCATGGAGCAGTGCGGTCGGGAGACGTGACCGTCGCGAAGACCGAGTCTTACTAGGGCAGCTTCGTCCAGGAGCGTCGGCCAATTCTTGGCGCTCATGGCTGGCGATAAGATGCCCTGCGTGTGGCTTCTCGACGGCCCGGCTCCCTGGAAAGACTGGTAGACGACAATTGACGGGCGGGGGGCGGG
>JBBDXG010000029.1:0-3087 GCA_040902435.1 Fimbriimonadaceae bacterium | reverse complement strand
CCCCCCCCCCCCCCCTGCGTGGAAGTTCTACATCGAGCCGTGAGAGAGAAAGCCTACTTTAGTGGAATGACCGTGCACTTGCCATTCTGGGAGACGGAGGCCATGGTTCCGTATGAAACTGCTGATCCAAATCCCTCCATCTCCTCCCAGCGACGGATGAACCACACCGCCTTATCCCACATCTTCAAGTTTGAGAAGAATGGATTTAGGAAGAGAACCGTGACCTTGTGCTTTCGAAGTGCTTCCTTCTCCGCCTTGTTCTTTAGCAGCCTACGATCCGCCGTAATGACCACCAGGCGATCCTTCGCGGCTTGTGGTATCCATTCGGTGTCCTTCGCGCTCGCGCCATAGACCGCACGCATCGATCGTACGTCCTTACTTAACGCCGCGAGTGCGTCAGCAATCTTGTAAGGGATGTCGTTGTCGAGCAGGAATGTCATCAGGCGACGAAGCGGCCGACAAACTCGTCAGCCTGCAGGACTGCGTCGGTCGTCGTGCCGTACCAACTAGCAACGACGACTGGGTCCTCTTCCACACGCACTGCTTTAGAGAGGGTGGCGGCAGTGATGCCGGAGCCTTGATCGATCGGCGCACCAAAGGACCTTGTCGGATCGAGGACGATAATCGAAGATGCACCAAGCGGACGCCATTCTATTGCTTCGCCGGTTTTATCGCTAAAGACGAGCGTCTCTCGCCACTCCTCAATAAACGGAAACGCAAGATTGCAGCTTGCAAGGTCTTCGTCGCCCAATGCGGGTACATCCGAGTACACGGCAACGCCGGACAGCCAGAGTTGACTCGTGGCCAAAGGATGCCTACTCCGCGTCCGCTTGTGCAATCGCTCGGCAATCGAACGGACCTTGGGCATGGGGAGGCGCTCTCGCATGGTGCTGACGTACAACAATTCGATCAAGTCAAGAAACGTGATCCACTCCCATTCGTCGTCGGTGCTGTGGTTAATCAGAATCGGCGGGGAATGATGCGTTTCGTACCTTGCCTGGAAGTCGTAGCCGTTCACCCAACGTCGCACTGTTATGGGCGACACACCCAAAAGTCTCGCCACTTCCGGTAGCGAGTACAGCCCAATCCCGAGGTCGGGAGTGTGCTTGGGAGCGTGTGCCATACCTGATATTGTAGCCATTCTCGGCCAGGTTCTCAGGCCTCTAGGTTGCTTTGAACCAGGCTGCAATCGGGGGGCGGGGCGGAGCGCCCCGCTCCCGATGAACGCTACGGCCGCACGACCTTCGCCGACTTGCTCCCCTTCTCGTTCCCGGTCAGCGTGATCACGTAGACCTTGTAGAACGCCTGCGACCCCGAGGCCACGAGCCCCTGGTCGGCTGCGGACTCCTCTGCTCAGCCTTGCGCCTTCTTCCCGATCCGGATCAGCGTCCGCAAAGCCTCGTTGACGGCCTCCGCCGTCGGAAACACCTTGGCCACGTCCGGCGCGAGCTCGACCTTCGCACCGCGGCCCGGCCCTTTGGCGACGAGGGTCAGCTTGGACATGTCGTATTCCGGTCGCAGATCGTCCTTAGTAGTCTTCCTCATAGCTTTTCCGTTCCCGTCGTGTCGCCTCTCGTGCGCTGACCAGTCGAATGGACTTCTCCCTCTGAGTATACGAGACGACGAGCAACCGGCGTTCTTCCGACACACCGAACAGCAGGAACCTGCCCTCCTTGATGGAGTGGTCCGGGTCGGCGAACACAAGATAGAGCGGATCGCGGAAGGCCGTGGCCGCCTCCTCGAACGAAACGCCGTGCTTCCTGACGTTCGTCGCCGCCTTCTTGTCGTCCCACTCGAATGTCACGTCCCATTATGGGCGCGGGATCGCTCGCCCTTACCCCCTTGGGCGCGGGTCGAAGCCTGGGTGTCCAGGCTCCGACGCGGCCAATGCCGGAGGGGATCGGCGCCGCTACCCCGGGATCGTCGCGCTCACGACGTCGCTCCACGGTCCGGCCTCGCCGCGGGTGTTGATCCACCGCGCGACCCAGTGCGCCATCTGTCCGGCCTCGCTCGGCTCGAACGTCCAGATCTGCGGCGTCTTCGTGTCGATCGCGACGAACGTGTAGTCGTCGGGGTCCACCGGCGCTGTCGCGCCGATCGCGTAGCGCAGCTCCGCGCCAGCGACGCCGAACGGTTTGCCCTTCGTCGTCGGCGTTCCTTCGTCGGCGAAGTTCACAGTGTGGCGGAAACGCTCGGACGTGTCTAGGATCATCACGACGCGCGTCGTCTCGGGTGCTCGTGTTCTCTTCTTCGCGCCTCGGTTTTGCTATGTCGCGCCTCGGGTTCTCTATGCCGCTCCTCTGGCCGTCGTTTTCGCGCCTCGGGTCGTCATTGTTCACTCTCGGTCAATCGTTCCCCCGCCTCGGTCAACCCGAGGAGGGGGATAGAGGAACCGAGACGCTCACTTGGGAAGGCGAACACCCGACGTAAGACGAAGGAGGCTGATTCTGACGGCGTGAGTGTCCTACTGTGTGCCGGCAATAACCACCACGCCGGCACTAGCCTTCATGTCGTCAGGTTCAAGCTTCGTCACAAAGCCTTCTAGTTCGTTCACTTCGGGGTCGGTAATCCTTGCGTTGGCGTCGGTCGTGGCAGAGTCTGGCCAGTCAGTGAACTCCTTAGTGACTGCACCAATCGCCATGCCACCAGACGATCGCTTGGCATCGATTTGGGTGCCGCTAACGAGGAAAAATACCCAGGTGTTGTTCATGCCGGGACCGAGCAGTCGCAACGCGACATAGTAGGCGTTCCCGTGCGAACGGGACTTGAGCATGTAGCCTGTCGGGTGGAAGGCGAGCCCCTTTTCCAATCCATGAGCGAGCCCTTCGATGGTCGCCTTTGGAACGTGCTCATAGGTCGGGGCTTCCGGGGCGGGCCCCTGGCTGGTGACTGCTGGCGTGGCCGAGGACGGCCCGCCGGCGATTGCCGCGACGACACCGAACACGATGGTCACGCCGACGAACGTCAAGAAGACCAGCACAGCCCAGTTGGTCTTCTTCGGCGGCCGCGGAGGCGGGGTGATGCCGGTTTCAATCACGGCTGGAGTCTAGCATCTGCTAGACTCAGTTCAGGCCGCGACCGCCCAGG
>JBBDXG010000028.1:3330-12097 GCA_040902435.1 Fimbriimonadaceae bacterium | reverse complement strand
CTCGCCGTGGACCGCGAAAAGTACGCTGGCGCGGTGACGCAAGCGATCGAGGGCCATCCACTGATCGAGGTCGTGCGCGAGGAGTTCACTCCAGAGATGGCCGAAGCGCTTCTGAAGGACAGTGAAACGCTCGTCATCGCGACTGGCCCGCTCACCAGCGAACCGCTCGCGCAATGGCTCGCGGAGAAGTCCGGCCGGGAGCACCTTTACTTCTACGACGCAGTCAGTCCGACGGTCGACGCCAGCACGATCAACCGGCACATCGTGTTCGCGCAAAGCCGTTACGACAAGGGCGAGGGCGACGACTATCTCAACTGCCCGTTCGACAAGGACCAGTACGACAGGTTCGTCGAGGCGCTCGTCGGCGCAGAGCGCGCGCCGCTCCACGACTTTGAAAAGCCGAAGTACTTCGAGAGCTGTACGCCGATCGAGGAGATCGCGAGCAAAGGGCACGACTCGCTGCGGTTTGGAAACTTCAAGCCAGTCGGCCTGACCGACCCGCGCACCGGAAAGCGGGCGTACGCCGTCGTCCAGCTCCGCCCCGAGAACAGGGAGAAGACGCTCTACTCGCTCGTCGCGTGCCAGAACCGCCTGAAGTGGGGCGTGCAGAAGGACGTGCTCCACATGGTCCCAGGGCTGGAGTGCGCGGAGTTCGTGCGCCTCGGCGTCATCCACCGCAACACGTACATCGAATCGCCGAAGGTCTTGAACCCGTCGCTCGAGTTCCGCGATCACCCAGGGCTGTTCCTCGCGGGCCAGCTGACGGGTGTGGAGGGCTACGTCGAGAGCGCGGCGATGGGGATCTACGTCGGAGTCACCGTCGCTCGGCGCTCACAGGGCCTCGGGCCCGTCGTGCCGCCCCGCGCCTGCGCCTACGGCTCGCTAGTCAGCCACGTGCAGGACGACACCCCCCGCGAGTTCGCGCCGATGAACATCAACTGGGGGCTCTTCCCTGACCCGCCTGACGCACCGAGAAAGAAGGACGACCGGCGGCGAAAGAAGCTCGACGCCGCCCGCGCTGCGTTCGCCGAGTGGCAAGCTCTGCTCAACGAGCAGGCTGCAGCTCGATAACTACGACCTCTGGCCGACAGAAGAGCCGCACGTGCCTAGGGCTACAAATCCCTGCCGTCGTGAAGCACCTGTGCGAACGGCCTTGGCAGAACCCGTAGCGAAACTTGTTCCCGTACTTGCTCGGAATGTGCGGAGCCCAGCCCCACGGCATGGCAACCTCGCCGCCGTGAGTGTGTCCAGAGACCTGCAGGTCAATGCGCACATCGTCTCTGCAGTCCTCAGCAAAGTCCGGGTTGTGTGAGAGCAGAATCCTCGGCACTCCGGGATCAACACCGCGAAACGCCTTCGTGACATCAACGGTCCCTTCCCACAAGTCCCCGACTCCTCCCAGAGCAAGCACTGCGCCATCCCGCTCGATGAGGACGTGCTCGTTCTCGATCAGTCGCAGGGGGGTTGACAAAGCGAGCTCTTTGCGCGTCCCGTCTGCGTCGAGCCAATGATCGTGGTTGCCGAGCACTGTGTAAGCGCCGCCCTTCGCCTCGCCCAGCGCGTCGTACAGCCCTTTGAACGACGGCACTCTTGTAATAGACTTCCCGTCCACGAGGTCGCCAGGAACGATCGCTGCGTCTATCCCTGCTTCTACAAGCGTGCGACAAGCCCGTTGGACGTAACCGCTCGAAATGTTCCGCGGGTAGTGAATGTCCGAAAGCAGCCCGATTCTGTAGCCGGCCAGCCCCTCTCCAAGTCCCCTCACCCGGGCGACGACGCGGCGGGTCGCGATCCACTCGGGCTCTATAAAGGCGTCGAGAGCAGTGAGGCCAACGCCGGCGACCAAGGCTCGTTTGAGAAACTGACGTCGCGTGAGCTTGGCCACGCCAAGATCAACGCACTCCCGGACGGAAGAGTTTCAGGCCGCTTCGTCTTCAGGGCGCACGTCGTTCGCGGGCTCAGCGGTGCTGTAGTCCCAGTTGTCGCAGTCCAGGCGGCGGCAGTGGACCATGCGCTGAACGCTGCCGTCCGACATCTCGACGTCAGCGGACTGCGCGAACCGACACTCCAGACAGAGGTCGGGTTCGATCAGCTTGACCACCTTTAGGTTCTTGCGTGCCATCCGTGCACCGTTGCCTTCCTTGGGCTGTACCGTGAATTGTCGGGGAGGCCCCAGTACGGAGTCCGAGAAGAATTGCTGGGTTTGGCCCGCCGCTAGGTTCGTTGAAGCGAAGGCGGGCCTGGCAGCGACCAGTCTGTGGTCTGGGTGAGGGCCAATTTCAAGAGCGCCATGTACTCCTCATGCTCCACCTCGAACGCACCGAGCGACGCAAGGTGCGGGTTCATGACCTGTGCATCGAAGACCGTGAACTCGAGCTCGCGGCACCTCTCGACGAGCGCGCGGAGCGCGACCTTCCCCGCGTCTGTCGAACGGTGAAACATGGACTCCGCGCAAAAGCACGAACCGATCGCGATGCCGTAGACCCCGCCCACGAGCCCCTCTTCGCTCCAGGCCTCGCAGCAGTGCGCCCACCCTTGGCGGTGGACCTCGCCGTAGACCCTCACGAACTCCTCGCTGATCCAGTTGTCGCCGGGACGCATGCACGCAAGCATCACTTGCTCGAAGTTCGTGTCGAAACGGACCTCGTACCTGCGCCGCCGGAGGGCCTTCTTGAGCGACTCCGAGACGCGGATCCCCTCAAGCGGGAACAGGGCCCGCCGGTGGGGGCGTAGCCATTCGACCTCGTCGCCGAAGACCGTCATCGGAAAGTAGCCCTGGCTGTACCCTGCCCAGACCATCTCCGGGGTCAGTTCCGCGCCCCTCACGGCTTTCGCCACTCCATGACGACGAAGTGCCTCACGCGAAGTTCCTGGACGTCGCCGCAGAGGCGGAGCATCGCAGGGTCGAGGACGCAGACCCTGTTCGGGTCCGAGCCGTCCACGAAGTCGAGCCAGGCTTGGGCCGAGTCGTTCCAGTGCTGGGACTCCGTCGCCACCCACACATTTAACCAGAATCCTGAAACTTCCCAGGCACCGTTCTCATAGTGTAAGGAGCAATGGACGCCAAACAGCTGATGCTTTACCAGCTCGAATCATCGGCACACCAGGTGGACGCGGTGTTGAGGGGCCTGAGCGAAGACGAGTGGGACGCCAAGGTCCGCGACGGCTGCATGACCGTCCGCGAGACGGTCTCACACCTGACCGAGTGCTACATCGCGGCGCGCAAGGACATCGAGGGCCTGCCGCACGAGTGGGGCTCGTACGTCCCATCGGACGACGCACCTGCCGCCATCGTCAGCAAGATGCAGGAAGAGCGGCAGAAGGTGTGGGAGGCCCTGATGGACGCGGACATCGAGAAGGCCGGGAAGGTCGCGACACAGTTCATCATCCTGCACGACGCCTACCACGTCGGACAGCTCTGCGCAGTCCGGATGGCCGTCGAGCCGGCCTGGGACCCCTACGCGATCTACGCCTAATACTCGTCAACGCTGGGCTTCCAGACAGCGCCGGCCATCATGTGCCACGCGAACCAAAGCCACACGAGGCTGAACGGCAAGAAGTAGGGCCACATCCCGCCAGAGACCGCACCGGGCACGAGCAACACCCCGAAGCCCGACATCAGGAACAGCGTCACCCACGGGCCGTTGACGGCACCGACGTTCTGCACAAACCGCTCGATGCCGATCGCGTCGTCCTTCGGCAGCTTCGCGAGCCGCCGAGCGAACTCCCGCGCCGTCGGGTGCGCGGTCAGCAGCGCAGTCGCCACGATGAACAGGACGAGCAGCGAAAGGGCCGTCAGGCCGATCACCGCGCGGTGCTCGAAGACCCAGGCGGAGGCCCTCGAGCCAGGAAGGTGGGTGACCGTGTTCAGCACCAGTGCGCTCACCCAAGTGAACGGGGCGCTGAAGCACACGACCGTGACGCGCTTCCAATACGAGAGCACGGGCAGGGCCCCAAGCAGCCACTCCCGGTCGTAGGAGCTGACGACCCGCCCGACAGGGTCCAGCCCGTACCCCACATAGACCCAATCGCCGCTTGAACTGCGGCGGAAGAACTGCTCGAACCGTGCGGGGTCTATCGCCATTCCAGCCTGAGCATCTTGGCACAGCGCGCCGAGCCTGGCGCGGGTATGATCCGAGCCTGCGCCAGTGATGGCGTAAGATCACACGGCCCGGCTCGCCTCTGGGTTCCCGGTTGGACGGGATTGGCGGCGATCAAGCTCAGGGCCGGACGAACAACCCAGGAAAACAATCATGCCTCAACTCAGTATGAAGGAGTTGCTCGAGGCGGGCGTCCACTTCGGCCACCAGACACGGCGCTGGAACCCGAAGATGAAGCAGTACATCTACGGCGCTCGCAACGGCATCTACATCGTAGACCTCCACCAAACAATCAAGCTCTTCGAGGACGCGCTCAAGTTCGTCCAAAACGTCGTGAACGACGGCGGCAGCGTGCTGTTCGTCGGGACTAAGAAGCAGGCCCAGGCGGCGATCAAGGAGACCGCGCAGCGCTCCGGCCAGTACTACGTCACCGAGCGATGGCTCGGCGGGATGCTCACCAACTGGAACACCATCCAGCAGCGCATCAGCCGCCTGCGAGAGCTCGACCGCATGGAGGAGGACGGCTACTTCGAGCGGCTCCCCAAGAAGGAAGCGCTGCAGCGCCGCGCAGAGCGCGAGAAGCTGAACCGCTACCTCGAGGGAATCCGCGACATGGCCAAGATCCCCCAAGCCATGTTCGTCGTGGACGTGAACAAGGAGAAGCACGCGGTCCTCGAGGCGCGCAAGCTTGGAATCCCGGTCGTCGCGATCGTGGACACGAACTGCGACCCCGAAATGGCCGACTACGTGATCCCCGGCAACGACGACGCGATCCGCGCCATCCGGCTCGTCACACAAAAGTTCGGCGACGCGATCCTTGAGATCAAGCCCTACACCGACGCCGCCGCCCGAGAGGAGGACGCGCCGGTCGCCGAGAGCGAAGAGGGCGCCGTGCAGTTCGGCGAAGTCGAAGAAGAGTTCCTGCGCTCGTTCACCGAAAAGGAGAAGGCGGGCGTGACGACTGTCGAGGAGACGGAATGAGCACCGACGTGAAGATTGACGCACAAACGGTCAAGAAACTGCGCGAGGAGACCGACGCCCCGATGATGGAGTGCAAGGCTGCGCTCGTCGAGGCGGGCGGCGACTTTGACAAGGCCAAGCAGCTTCTGCGCGAGAAGGGCCAGGCCGCAGCGGCAAAGCGCAGCGGTCGCACAACGTCCGAGGGCCTCGCCCTCGTCGTGGCAACCGCCGACAGCTCCAAGGTCGCCGGAGTGGTCGTCGAGTGCGAGACCGACTTCGTCGCGCGCAACGACGACTTCAAGGCGCTCGTCAAGGCACTGGCAGAGGGCATCCTGAGCGAGGCCAACGTCTCGGCCGGCGAGTTCCATGAGCTCTCTGGAGAGTCCGTGGTCGGTGGCAAGCCACTAGACCAGCACGCGGCCGACGCCGTTGCCAAGATCCGCGAAAACATCCGCATTCCACACGCCGTCGCCATGGCCGCCGGGCACGGGGCCAAGTTTGCGGTCTACAACCACACGAACACGGGCAAGCTGGCATCGTTCGTCGAGTACACGGGCGACAACGCCGACGCCGCGTTTCATGTCGCGATCCAAGTCGTCGCCTTCCCTCCCACGTTCCTGAAGAAGGAGGACGTGCCACAGGCCGTCATTGACAACGAGCTGAAGATCGAGACGCAGAGGGCCATCAACGACGGCAAGACCGCCGACGTCGCCGAAAAGGTCGCGCTCGGCCGCATCAACAAGGAGTACTACCAGTCGCAAGTGCTCCTTGAACAGCCGTACTATGTGGACACCAAGAAGAAGGTCGCGGACTACACCAAGGAGTCCGGGATCGGTATCGTCGCGTTCCGTCTCTTGGGCGTCGGCTCGGGCGAGGAGTAGGGCGATGGCGGAGGCCGTCCGGTACCCCAGGATCCTGCTCAAGATCTCCTGCGAGGCCCTCGCCGGGGGCGCGGGCTTTGGGCTCGACACCGACACGCTCGACTACATCGCGCGTGAGATCGTCGCCGTCCACGACATCGGGTCGCAGACCGCGGTCGTCGTCGGTGGCGGCAACTTCATCCGTGGCGACGTCTTCAGCCAGAAGGGCAACCTCGACCGCACCGTCGCTGACCACATGGGAATGCTCGGCACAGTGACCAACGCGCTTGCACTGCAGGCGGCCGTCGAGCGCCTCGGCGTGCAGACCCGCGTGCAGAGCGCCATCGGGATCCAAGAGGTCTGCGAGCCGTTCATCCGCCGTCGCGCGATCCGCCATATGGAGAAGGGCCGTGTCGTCGTGTTCGCGGGGGGCACGGGCAACCCGTACTTCACGACCGACACAGCCGCAGTCCTGCGCGCGCTAGAGATTGACGCCGACCTCCTCATCAAGGCGACCAAGGTGGACGGCGTCTACGACAAAGACCCCAAGAAGCACACGGACGCCGTCAAGTTCGACGCGATAAGCTACAACGACGTGATTTCAAAGAGGCTCGCGGTCATGGACATGACCGCCTTTACAATGTGCCAGGAGAACGACCTGCCGATCATCGTGCTCAACCTGTCCGCCGAGGGCAGCATCCTGCGGGCCGTGCAGGGCGAGCACATTGGCACCAAGGTCGGAGGTGAATAAGATGACCCACGAAGCCGTTAAACACGCAGACGACCTCATGAAGAAGGCCGTCGAAGCCATGCAGCACGACTTTGCGCGCATCCGCACGGGGCGCGCGAACCCGCTCGTCCTCGAACCGATCCACGTGGACTACTACGGTGTGCAGACGCCGGTCACGCAGGTCGCGACGGTGAGCGTCCCGGAGCCGCGACAGCTCCTGCTCGCTCCCTACGACAAGAGCATGCTCTCCCTGATCGAAAAAGCGATCCTGGCGAGCGACCTTGGCGTCAATCCGAACAACGACGGCCAGAACATCCGACTCATCTTTCCCGAAATGACCGAGGACAGGCGCAAGGACCTCGTCAAGCAGGTCCACAACAGGACCGAAGAGGCGTGCGTCTCGATCCGCCACGCCCGACGAGAGGCGATGGACCTTCTCAAGAAAGCCAAGGACGCCAAGGAGATGGGAGAGGACGACGAGAAGAGGCTCGAGAAGGAGGTCCAGGCGCTCACGGACAAGTTTATCGAGCACGCCCACCAGATGCAGCAGAAGAAAGACGACGAGCTGATGCACATTTAGGGGCCGGATGGCACACGCGCAAAGTCCGCTCAACGAAGTCCAGCAGCGCGCCGAGAGCGCGGGCGTGGACCTTGCCCTGCTCCCCGCCCACGTCGCCATCATCATGGACGGCAACGGCCGGTGGGCCAAGTCCAAAGGAATGATGAGGCTCGTCGGGCACAGGCAGGGGTACCGGACCCTCAAGGACGTGCTCCTCGCAGCCAGCAAGCTCGGCGTGTCCTACCTCACCGTCTACGCGTTCTCCGCCGAGAACTGGCGCAGGCCGCAGGACGAGGTCGGGGGGCTTATGAAGCTGATCGAGGAGGCCGCGCGGTTCGAACTGCGCGGACTGATCGAGAACAACGTCAAGGTCCGCGTCATCGGCCGCCTGAGTGAGGTCCCGCCGAGCCTTCAAGAAGCCCTCAACGACCTCGTCGCCAACACGCAGCAGAACACAGGCATCGTGTTCACCCTCGCGATCAACTACGGCGGCCGGGCGGAGATCGTGGACGCGGTCAAGAAGCTCGTCGCCGAAGGCGCAAGCGCGGAGGACGTGACCGAGGAGGCCATCGCCGCCCGGCTCTACTTCCCCGAGGCGCCCGAGCCCGACATGATCGTGCGGACCGCCGGCGAGATGCGCTGGAGCAACTTCCTGCTCTGGCAAGGGGCGTACGCGGAGCTCTGCGTCACCGACGTGGCCTGGCCCGAGTTCGACGAGGCCGCGCTCATCGCCTGCGTCAAGCAGTTCCAGGCCCGCGACCGCAAATTCGGCGGACTCAACAAGCCAGACAATTAAAGCCCATTTATTGCCCATTTATTGCCCATTTTTAGGTTCAAAAAACAGAGCAGAAAACCAAAGGCGCCGGGCAACGTCCCGAACTGGAACCACCGCGCGCCCCAAGGTGTATATAATCAAAGGACTAGGCCCGATCCAGATCGGACTGTTGCGAGCAAGAGCCATGATGATTTCTGCACTAGCACTCACCCTGGCCGTCGGAATGACGGCCGTTGACGAAAAGCCCCTCGTGTGCCCGATCATGGGCAGCCCCGTCTCGAAGGACGCCCCTCGCGTCGAGTACGCTGGCACCAGCTTCGGCTTCTGCTGCGCCGGATGCGACGCCGGTTTCGGCAAGGACCCCAAGGCGGCTCTGAAAAAGAACGAGAAGAGCGCGTCGCCCATCGGCGAGTTCCTCTTCGACCCGGTCTCCCACAAGCGGATCAAGAAGGAGCAGGCCAAGGGCACCGTGGACTTCCAGGGCGTCCGCTTCCACTTCGCGACCGAAGAGAACATGAAGGCCTTCCAGGCCGACAGCAAGAAGTACGCGCTCGCACCAAAGAAAGAGAGCCTGTCCTGCCCCGTGATGGGCGAGGCGATCGCCACTTATTCGGCCGCTAGCGAGTACGTGGACTACGAAGGCGTGCGCTACTACATCTGCTGCGCGGGCTGCACACCGGCGTTCGAAAAGAACCCCGCCAAGTACGCAGGCAAGGCCATCAAGGACCCTGCCGTCATCGCACAGAAGAAGGCCTGAACCGGCACAGACCGCGGGGGGGGGGG
>JBBDXG010000028.1:0-3320 GCA_040902435.1 Fimbriimonadaceae bacterium | reverse complement strand
CCCCCCCCCCCGGCCCCGTTCGTCTTTAAAGGGCCTTGGGCAGGCGCATGCAGAAGTCCAGCAGCGCGGCAGGGGTCGAGCGTAACGGCGCGATCCCTAGCCCGGCCAGCTTCTCAGTGTTCAGGACGCTGTACGCCGGACGCTTCGCGGCCGTCGGCCACGCCGACGTCGAGATCGCCTCGACGCTGATCCCTCTGGACTCGCCCAGGACCGCGTCGCGGTAGGTCTCGATCGCAAGGCACGCCAGGTCGTGCCACGTCATCGCGTCCGGTCCGGCGGTGTGGTAGATCCCGCCCTCCGGGCCGAGCGCGACGAGGTCGGCGATCACCCTCGCGAGGTCGGATGTGTAGGTCGGCGATCCGGCCTGGTCACCGACGACCCTCAGCTCCTTCCCTTCAAGCCACGCCTTGATGATCGTCCTCGGAAAGCTCCTCCCATTGGGGCCGTAGAGCCACGCCGTGCGCGCGATCACGGTGCGGGGGTGGAACTCCTGCGCGTTCCGCTCGCCCATGAGCTTGGTCACGCCGTACTTGCTCTGCGGGTCGGTCACGTGCTTCTCCGTGTAGGGCGTCGTCGAGAGCCCGTCGAAGACGAAGTCCGTGCTGACGTGCAGGAACCGCCACTCGCTCTTCTCGCAGATGAACGCGAGCGCGCCCGGCGCGACGCCGTTCACCTGGTGGGCCTCGAAGAACTGCTCCTCGGCCTTGTCCACATCGGTGTAGGCCGCGCAGTTCACGACCCAGTCGAGGTTGCCGAAGTCGCGGCGGCGAAGGCTCTCCAAGTGGTCCTTCCGCGTGACATCGAACTCCTTGATGTTCGGCGCGGTCACCGTCCAGCCGCGGCGCTGCATCTCGATCACGACGTCCGATCCCAGCATCCCGTGCCCGCCCGCGACGAAGGCGCGCAGCGGCTTGGGCGCCGTGAGCACGGCGACCCCCTCTGGGCTCGTCTTGGGCGCTTCTGCGCCGGAAGAAGGCGCGGGCCCACCGCTGGAGCCCTCTTTGGACGGCTCGCGGTTCTGCGGCCTGTGTAGAAGCTTTGGGTCGTTGTCCATGGACGCGGTCGGTGCGTCTAGTGTAGCGTCACACCGGGCGGCGACGCATTAGTAGTTCAGGACCGGCACGCGGGCCGGGTCTTTCTCGCGCAGGTCGAGCCCGCCCTCGGAAACGGACTTCAGGTTTGCGAGGAAGAACGTCCACCCGAGCTGGCACCCGATCTGGTCGGAGAGCCGGTCTTCCACAGAGCCAGTCTCGATCGTCTGCTTGAGCTCGACCATGGTCTCGCCGGACGATTGCGTAAACGTGAGCTCGATTTCGCCCTTGTCGTGCATCCACCCGAGCACGATGCGCCCGTGCTCGACCGCCTTGACAGAGGACCGATCCGTCGTGCCCTCGATCCACCTCCACTCGTAAGTGCCGCCCGGGACGGCGATCGAGACCTCTGCGCCGCTCGCGTCGAAGTACTTGGCCGAAGCTAGGAACCACCGGACGAGATCGTCCGAGCGCGTCCAAAAGCGCTGGATCGCCTCGGCGTCGCGCTTGATCCAGATCTTGAGGATGAACGGCTTGAGCAGATCGTCCTGTGTCATGGCGTCGAGCAACTGATGACTTCCCGAGTGTACTCCTTCGTGTTGGCCTTCCCACCCAGGTCCATCGTCAGGCACTTCCCGTCTTTACATACGCGCAAGACGGAGTCCAAGATTCGGTCTGCCTGCTCGTGCCGCCCCAAGTAACGCAGCATTAAGAGCGCGCTCAGAAGCAGCGCGGTCGGGTTGGCGACGCCTTTTCCTGCGATGTCGGGCGCAGACCCGTGTACGGCCTCGAACACGGCGCAGTCCGTGCCGATGTTCGCGCCCGGAGCAAGCCCCAGCCCGCCGACCAGCCCGGCGCACAGGTCGCTGATGATGTCGCCGTAGAGGTTCTCCGTCACGAGGACGTCGAACTGCGGCGGCCGGGTAACGAGCTGCATGCAGCAGTTGTCCACCAGAACGTCGCTGGACTCCAAGTCGGGGTTCTCCACCGCAGCCTTGTAGAACTCTTCGAGGAGGAGCCCGTCGCTCAGCTTCATGATGTTGGCCTTGTGGACCAGGGTGACGCGCTTACGACCCTGCTTGCGCGCCATGTCGAAGGTGTACTTGAACAGCCGGTGCGACCCTTGCCGCGTGACGACCTTGATGGACTGCGCCACGTCCGGGTGCGGCTGGTACTCGATCCCGGCGTACAGGCCCTCGGTGTTCTCGCGGACGATGATGATGTCCACGTCCATGTGGGCAAACGGGCCTTGGACGCCGGGGAGGGTCTTGACCGGCCGGACGTTGGCAAAGAGGTCGAGCGCCTTACGGATCGTGACGTTTGCGCTGGAGTGCCCACCGCCCTTTGGGGTCGTCGTGGGGCCCTTCAAGGCCACGCCGATCTGGCGGATCGTCTCGATCGTCTCCTTCGAGACGGCCTCCTTGCCCTTCTCGATCGCGGCCAGCCCAGCGTCAAGGTAGACCCACTCTGGCTTGAACCCGGTGGCCTCCAGGATGCCGAGGGTCGCGTCCATGATCTCCGGGCCGATGCCGTCCCCCGGTATGATTGCCACCCTTTCGCCGCTCATCTGAGGTGTATCTTGGCACCGGAACCCGGTAGATTCAGACTAACGGTAGAAACGATCCCCCAGATGGGACGTTATAGTAGGTAATGGAGACCTCAACGGTGAGGTTACGATAATGTTTAACAAGTGGCTCGTTCCGACTTTGGCGATTTTTACGGTCGCCTTCCTCACGCCTCTTGACGCCAACGCCCAGCTCGGCAAGAAGGGCGACAAGGGCGAAAAGGGCGAAACCAAGGGAGGCGGCAAGGCCGCGCCTCCTCCGTCCAAGAACACTGGCGGCAGCCGTGGCGACGGCAAGACCTCGCCTCCACCGACCCGCAACACGGGCGGCGGCAAGACTTCGCCCCCACCGACCCGGAACACGGGCGGCGGCTCTAGCAATGGCGGCGGCAAGACTTCGCCCCCTCCGACCCGGAACACGGGCGGCGGCAAGACCTCGCCACCACCGACCCGCAACACGGGCGGCGGCTCTAGCAATGGCGGCGGCAAGGTCCAGCCCCCACCGACCCGCAACACGGGCGGCGGCTCTAGCAATGGCGGCGGCAAGGTCCAGCCCCCACCGACCCGCAACACGGGCGGCGGCTCTAGCAATGGCGGCGGCAAGGTCCAGCCCCCACCGACCCGCAACACGGGCGGCGGCTCTAGCAATGGCGGCGGCAAGGTCCAGCCCCCACCGACCCGCAACACGGGCGGCGGCTCTAGCAATGGCGGCGGCAAGGTCCAGC
>JBBDXG010000027.1:29492-67834 GCA_040902435.1 Fimbriimonadaceae bacterium | reverse complement strand
CCCCGGGCGGTTGCCGGGGACGCAGACGTTGCCCGTGTTTTGTATGTGGGGGGCGCAGAACTCGGCGCGCGTCATGTCTGGGCGCGGCACGCGCGCCCAGACGAAGAGCGTCGCCTTCGGCTTCGGCACGTCCCAGCCGATCTCCCGCAGGCCGTCGCAGAGGTAGTCGCGCCGTTTCTGATAGATCTCCATCGTCGAAGAGTTGTCCACAGACCGAAGCGCGTGCGCGCCGGCCTCTGCGACCGCCGGGAACTGTTTGCTGTCAATGTTGCTCTTGAGGCGCTGGAGCGAGGCGACGGCGTCGGGGTTGCCGATCGCGAACCCGATGCGCCAGCCCGTCATGTTGAACATCTTGCTGAGCGAGTGGAACTCGACCGCGACGTCCTTCGCACCGGGGACCTGCAGCGCGGTCGGGTGCTTGAACCCGTCGTAGGTGACGGTCGCGTAGGCCATGTCGTTGACGAGGACGATGTCGTGGTCGCGGCAAAACTTCACCGCGTCCTGATAGAACTCGATCGTCGCTACGCCCGCCGTCGGGTTGTGCGGATAGCAGACGTAGAAGAGCTTCGCGCGCTTTGCAACGTCGGTCGGTATGTCCGCCAGCACCGGGAGGTAGGCGTTCTCTTCGCGCAGCGGCGTGCGATAAACCTCGCCGCCGGCCATCATCGCGTTCACGGGGTAGACGGTGTAGCCGGGGTTGGGGACGATGCAAACGTCGCCCGCGTCAATGTACGCCCATGCGAGGTGGGCGAGACCCTCCTTGCTGCCGATGACCTGGCAGACGTCTTTCGTCGGGTCCGTTTTGACGCCGAACGTCTTCGCGTACCACTCGCTCGCGGCCTCCAGGAACGGGACCCACCCCATCGCGCTCTCGTCGTAGCGGTGGGTCTTAGGCTCGTTCGCGGCCTTGCAGAGGGCGTCAATGATCGGCTGGGGCGTCGGGATGTCCGGGTCCCCGATCCCGAGGTCAATGACGTCAATGCCGCGCGCGACGGCCTCGCGCTTGGCCCTGGCGACTTCGGCGAACAAGTAGGGCGGGACGGCGTCGAACCTCTTGGACGGCTTCGGCATACGCCCGCGATTGTACCGACGCCGCAGTCGTCTAATGGGACAGGATACGGCCATGAAGAACAAGCCATCGCTCGCCGTTGCCGCGCTCGCCGCCGCGATTCTCTATGTCGGATGCCAGGCGGACTCCGTCCAGGCGAAGGAGGAGCCCGATCCCGCGCAGCCGTCGGCTCTGCTTCAGGAGTTCACCGGGCTGTTCGACAGGTGGGAGCGGTTCCACGGCGAAAAGCTCGTTGCGACGGCCAAGGAGATGGAGGAGCGATATCTGGAGCTCAAGAAAAACCCGCCGCTAGATCCACAGACAGGAAAGGCGCGCGTGATTCGGCCAGGCGACGGCATCTTCGGCGGCTGGCGCGCGTCGTTCAATGGCCGGCCCGTAACGCCCGCTGTCAGCACATTTGGCCAACACATCAGCGGGCTGGGCGGCGGTTTGATCGGCGGGATCAGTGTGGATGCCGCACGGTTCCGGCTGTGGTTCGAAGACAACGACGTTCGCGGATACTGGATGTTCTTCCGATACCAGCCGGGGAAGGACAAGGCGCCGTTCCAACGGTTCGAGGACGCGGTTGGCACCGAGCTTCTTCCCGCCGACCAGTTCCGGGCCTTTGAGACGGTCGTCAAAGAGGCTGCGAAGAAGGAGGGCTATCAAGACTCTGGCGAACTGCACGGATGGAAGTTCGAAGTCCGACCGCTGACGTTTTTGGACAAGTCGTGTACCACGTGCCACACGGACCGGGAGCAGGGCAGCCTTGCAGGGCTGATGCTCTACATGGCTGCACGGGCGAAGCAGGACTGACGGATCGGCAGTAGCTTAGCGACTGGTATCCTCGGGTGTCCGTCGAGGCGTAGCTCAGCTTGGTAGAGCACCTGCTTTGGGAGCAGGGGGTCGCAGGTTCGAATCCTGTCGCCTCGACCAACAATCGGATCGTTCTGTATCCAATCGAACTCCAACCAACGATCGCTTGGCGGCAGGAGTCCCTTCAGCCGGGTTGCGTTTTCTTCCACGAATGTGCGGAGCCTTGCCATCGCAGACGCGCGCCTTTCGACGCCCCAAACTGGCGAGAAGAGGGGTGCACCCTTGAGTCTTGACAATGCAAATGCGACGACGTCGCAGACTCTCAGTGGAGTTTCACTCGCTGCTACGATCTCGACCGAGGCGATTTCGGCATCATCGATTCTGATTGAACCGTTCCCTCCCTGATCGCCGAGATTGTACGCGTACGAGGAGCCATCGAATGAAGTAGTTCCCACGATTGTTTCGTTCTCGAGCATAGAAATCGTCTCGCGTCTGAACGCGGGCACGAGTAGCATTCGCGTATTGAAGTCAGTACCGAAGAGGGCCATGCGCCCTTTTGACGGGTGCCAGGTCGATTCCTTCGAGCCAAAAAGCGCCTCTGAAGCTGCGACAAATTCGGGAGTTTCAGCGAACAAGAACAAGGGCGCAAAGCGCCGCTCTAGATCGTAATGGCTTGAAGCCTTGTCGAACTTCGTTATGACGTCGGCGTATTCTGTTGCAGCGGCTGTGTCGCCCATACGCAACCTACAAACTGTAAGTAGCGCAAGACTTGGAATGCGGGTATCGAGCCCGCGCCTACGGTGCTCGACGTGCGTCGTCCCGAGGCCCTGTTCCAGAAGAACCGACGTCAAATCCTCCAGCAACTCCTGAGATCGAAGCGGATCCCATCGAAATAGGTATGTCGCCATCTCAATAGCATCATCCAAGTCGAAAAAAGTCTGGCTTCCCGTAAACTCTTCCATCGGAACGAACAGCCTTGCGCGTCGCTCCATCAGGTTGGATACGCTGGGAGATCGGCCATCGCGAAGTGCCTCGCCCTTAATCGGAATGACGGTGCCATCTGGGACAGGAGACACCCTGGTCCAACCAGCTGTGCGCTGGATGTTAGTGGTTTGAACAATGAACTTTGCAGCCTCCAGCCATTGCCCCGGCAAGGCGACGTCGTCCGAAAGCTCCGAGTAGCGCCGCTCGATGAGCGGGACATCCTTGAATACGTTCCAATATGCTCGCAACTGCTCTGGGCTCGGTGGTCGCTGCGTGTAGTGGGAGATGGCCGGGAACTGCAGGATTGCTCCGAGGATCGATAGGGCCACGTCCTTCACTGGGACTATCGACTCTGGCTGGTAGAAAATGCGACTTCGACGAGCTGTCCGGGTCAAACGGTCGCTGCGCTCGTAGGCTTCGAGGAGCGGCTCGACAGAGTCGCCTCCCATCTCTGTCAGTGCGATTACGATCGGTTCTCCTGAGAAGTCGACGCCGCCCCAGGAATCGCCAAGCCCACTACGGAGCTCGCTTAGATAGTGAACGAGCACGTCTGCCCGCTTTGCAATTATCAAGGAGTCAATCTCTCTTTGCGAAAGCTGCTCGCGGTCACGCTGTACAGATCTAAGCGAAGAGTCCCTCCTTATGTCGAATGCTTGCAAGAGCGCCTTCAACGGTGGTTCGTTCCTTGTCTCGTCATGATCAAATCGCGACGGGTGCACTGACGACGTAAAGGCTGCATAGTGCCGGCAAACGACGGAGCTATGTCTGAGTGCGGCGAGGGTGTCGCCTCCAAGGTGCGCTTCCATGGATCGTCGCATGTGGCTAGAGGACACCGCCGACATAAGGGTTTCTTTCAAATACGAGTCCAACGCGCGCTGAGGAAACTTCTGGAAAAAGATGTCTTGCGCTTCCTCAATAAGCCCGACCCTCAGAAGCATGGCGATGCCCGTAACGCCGCTTCTAGGGTCGGTCCAGTTTGAGCCTATCAACCCGCCTTGCAGTGGCACGCTTGTTAGCTCTGCAATGGTGACCGTATCGTGTGCGGTCGAGACCGGATAGACTAGTCCGTCGAAGAGGACTGCGACGCGAAGCCCATCGACCAACTTCGGAAGCACAAATCCGACCGCGTCCTCAACACGCTCCCCTCGCTCGGCAGACAGACGGACTGTGACTCTCCGCAACTCCCCGCCTGACGGATCGGCGAGGCCGTGGGCGAACATGAACTTCGCCGCCTCGACGAACTCCGCCGGGATCGTCGTCTCGGGAGGCGTCCAAGGGCGCGACTCCATCTCAAGCATCAGGTTTGCAATCGGGTCCGGCGGGACCTGAGAAACGACCAAGGCTAACAGGACTGGCGCAAACACGGGGCCTCCAAGGGTTCTGACGCCCTCGCTACCGACAGGGTTCTACCCGTTCGCGGGATCCACGTACCTCACTCGAGCCGGTTTGCCGCGTTCGAGCTCGATGAGGATGTCGTCGTCGCAGACCTTTCTCACGGTCCCGCTCGTGTGCCCGTGCTGCCACTCCTTGGCAGTGTCCTCCTTCTTGTCGTTCCAGTCCGTGCGGAAGATCTTCGTGAGCGCGACGCCCTCTGCCAGGAACCGGTCCGCAGTCACCTTGTACGGGTGGTTGTGCCCTTGGCCGGAGGAGAACACGACGAACGACGGCTTGACGCCCTCGATAAAGTCAACGAAGCTCGCGTTATTCGCGCCGTGATGGCCGGCGACGAGCACGTCCGACTTGATAAGGTAGGGCGGGCGCTTGGCGAGGATGTCGCCCTCGCCCCACTTCGGCTTGTCCGTCGCCTCGCCGTCCGGTCCGCCGTACGAGTCGCCCATGAACATGACCGACCTGCCCCAGAAAGCGAGCCGTGCGACGATGCTCGCGGCGTTGTTGTACGCGCTCGAGTTGCTCGTGCTGATGCCGTACGATGAGGGCGGCACGTTGTATCCGGTCATGATCCGGAACGACGCGTCGCCGATTAGCAGGCGCTTCCCGTGCACGGCGCCGTCGGTGCCGATCGGCAGCGGCAGGCGCACCTTGTCCTCGATCAGCGCGTGCAGGGTCTTCCATTTGGCGGACGTCAGCGAGTCGCGACGGTCGGGATAGAAGGCGACGTCCACCTCGTACTTGTCAAGGACCTTATCGAGCAGCGCGGTGTGGTCCCAGTCCGTGTGGCTGACGATGAGCAGCTCGATGTCCTCCTCGTCGCCCATCACCTCTTGGAACCGCGCCCAGACTTTCGCCACGTCTGCCGGGCCAAGGGTCAGCTCGTAGCCGGCGTCGAAGACGGCCTGCACCCGCCCGCCCTCGTAAGGGATCTGCGCGACGATACAGTTCGCGTTTCCCGCGTCTATCACCGTGATCTCGATCGTCTCGGCGGCCATCGCCGCGCTCAGGGCCAGTGTCGCAAGCATGTTCAGTTCCTCTGTCGCTAGATTGGCACCAAGCCGGCCCGGCCTGCTCATCCTTCATCCTTCATCCCTGCCCCTTCCCCCGGTATCATCCCTCGCGTAGATGGAGCCGATCCACAGCCACGTCAACCTGAACGACGCCGAGCACAAGGCCAACCGCGCGGCGATGGACCAAGTGCTCGCCTCGTACCGCAAGTCCCTACAGGAGGTCCTGAAGTGCGGCGGCGAGAAGAACGTCGCCAAGCACAAGGAGCGCGGGAAGCTCCTCGCGCGCGAGCGGATTGACGCGCTGGTGGACGACGGCTCGCCGTTCCTGGAGTTCTCCACCTTCGCGGCGTTCGACATGTACGATGGCGGCGCCCCCGGCGCGGGGATCGTCACCGGGATCGTGCGCGTCCATGGCCGCGAGTGCGTGGTGATCGCCAACGACGCGACGGTGAAGGGCGGCACGTACTTCCCTATCACGGTAAAGAAGCACCTGCGCGCGCAGGAGATCGCGCTGGAGAACAACCTGCCGTGCATCTATCTCGTTGACTCCGGCGGCGCGTTCCTGCCTTTGCAGGCCGAGGTCTTCCCTGACCGCGACCACTTCGGGCGGATCTTTTACAACCAGGCGGTGATGTCGTCGCGCGGGATCCCGCAGGTCGCGGCGGTGATGGGGTCCTGCACCGCCGGCGGCGCGTACGTGCCTGCAATGAGCGACGAGACGGTGATCGTGCGCGGGCAGGGGACGATCTTCCTCGGCGGCCCGCCGCTGGTGAAGGCGGCGACTGGCGAGGAGGTGACTGTTGAAGATTTGGGTGGGGCCGACGTGCATACGCGGCTTTCCGGCGTGGCCGACCACATGGCCGACGACGACATGCACGCGCTGGAGATCGTGCGGAACATTGTCGAGAACCTGGGCACCCCCTCCTCTTGCGCCGCAGGCGGAGGAGGAGGGGGCTGGGGGGTGGAGGTCGGTGTGCCCGAAGACCCCGCGTACCCGGCCGAGGACCTCTATTCGCTTGTCCCGAGCGACAACAAGACGCCGATGCAGATGCGCGAGGTGCTAGCGCGGTTGCTCGACGGATCGCGCATGCACGAGTTCAAGGCGCGCTACGGCACGACTTTGATCTGCGGTTTCGCGCGGATCTTCGGCCACCACGTCGGTGTGTTGGCGAACGACGGGATTCTCTTCAGTGAGTCCGCGCTGAAGGGCGCGCACTTTATCGAGCTGTGTTGCCAGCGGCGCATCCCGCTCGTGTTCTTGCAGAACATCACCGGCTTCATGGTCGGCCGGAAGTACGAGAACGAGGGGATCGCAAAGAACGGTGCGAAGCTCGTGACCGCCGTTTCGACCGCGAACGTGCCGAAGTTCACGGTGATCGTCGGCGGCTCGTATGGCGCGGGCAACTACGGGATGTGCGGCCGCGCGTTCCAGCCGCGGCAGCTTTGGATGTGGCCCAACGCGCGGATTTCGGTCATGGGCGGCGAGCAGGCCGCGGGCGTGCTGCTTACCGTGAAGATGGACCAGCTCGCTGCCGAACGAACCCGAACCAACCCGAACAAATCCGAACCTGTGATGACGCAGTCAGAACAGGCCGCGTTCAAACAGCCGATCCTCGACACCTACGCGCACGAGAGCGCGGCGACGTACTCTTCCGCGCGGCTGTGGGACGACGGCATCATTGACCCAGTGGACACGCGGCGCGTGTTGGCCCTGGGGATCGAGGCCGCCCGCAACGCTCCAGTGCCGGAGGCTGGGTTTAGCTTATTTAGGATGTGACCGTCGCCGGTACGGTGACAATGTCGGTCGCAAGCTCCGCCCCGGTCGCATCAATCGTACGAAGTCTGAATTCGCCGGCTGGCAGCATCAAGTCAGGAGGGTTGGTTACGCCGGCCTCCTTACCAAGGAGAACTTGGTCAGCAGCGATGGAGGTAACTGGATCACCCTTGAAGAACGCCTGGACCAATCGCACTCCGTTGCCGACGAGCAGCGCACTTGGAATCACGGTGCGGCTCCTCCCGAGATCGCGAACCATCCAATCTGGTCGTCCATTCATGACTTCAACGGGCGGAAAGAAGATGTACGCGTCGAAGCTCTCCGATCGAAGGAGCTTGCCGTCTATGCCGACGAAGACTGTCGGGTGCTTGACGAGACCTCTAGCGACCGCATCACGGTACCAAGGATGCTCCTGGTCGCGAGTCGTCCTTTCGGTCATGGTCGGCGCGAAGATCGTGAGCGGATCTATCCCCGTCTCTCTCTTCAAGACCGAAGCCATGGGCGTCCATCCGTCGCTTGCCGAAACTTCGCTGGCGTGACCGCGACCGGCTATCACGAGGACTTTGGCCTTCGGATCCTTGTCGAAAACCCTTTCCTTGATGTTCATGGCTTGCTTGCGATCTCGAAAGCTGGCGTCGTCACGCGGCCCTTGCTCGGAGGTGTCATACGGAACCAGGCGGTATCCCAGCTTCAGAGCCGTACGAACAGCGCTCGCATAGATGGGGTCGCGGAGATAGAACCCCGACTTGTAGCCAGGAGACTTGAATCCCTCGTCCGAGACTTCGTCCGCAAACGCCTCAGCCGCAAGATAGCGATACCCCTCTTTCCAGAGCCCACGGAGCAGAGCGTCATAGATTGAGCGGGTCTGCGGCAAGTGGTGCTCTTCGCCATAGATCACGAGCCGCGTCTCGCGCGCCTTCAAGATGACGGCAGCTACCGCATCCTTGGGAAAGAAGCCGCTCGGAATCGGTTGTGGTCCGGACGGCGCTCTAACGTTCAAGAGACTTGCTGCCATCGGCCCTGCGGACGCGACGCCCAGAAACTCCTCTAGGTTGGCCATGACTTCGCCGTAGATGGGCGCAAAAGGCGAGACGGCGTAGGCGTCCTTTTGCGCAACGAGTTCGCAGTATTGCGCCAGCGGGTTTCCTTCTTCGACCTCCTTCTTCTTCAGGAGAATCGGTGGAGGCAGCTGCTGAGTGGGCTGCTGTGGCGCAGCAATCAAGCTGAATGCGAGACCAAGAGTAAGCATGTCGGGTGGTGACGACCGATAATACGCCTCAGAGAGGCTCCTCGGTTCCTAGGAGAGCGTGTTCTTCCTGCAGTCAAGCCCGCGCACTCCAAAAAGGAGACAGTTGCGTTGGTCCTAGGCAATTGACGGCCCCGCCGAGTTAAACCGCGGCGGGGCCGTTCCATCACCCGCAGGGGGCTGCGGGCGTCAGATCTCGGAGCTGCGGTAGGCCACGAGCCGGGCCAGGCTGCGGATGCCCCAATGGAGCAGCGCGTAGGCGCCGATCGCGACCAGGATCGGGAAGGCGAACGTGTACCCGCCCTCGACCGTCGTCTCACGCACGACGCCCTTGAACATCGAATAGAACGGGTCGGTGACGTTGCGGACGAGCTGCACGAAGCCGCTCTCGTCGTTCGCAGCCATCATCTCGAGCACCAGGCGCGTGCCCAGCAGCGTGTAGACGATGTAGAAGAGGAAGTCCACGACCTGCACCGCCCGCGCCAGGCGCTGTCGCTTTGCCGCGACGCGCGGGGCCTCGCGGACCTCGGCGACCGCCTTGTCCTTGACGTCCTCGGCGATGTCCTCCAGCGTCGCGGTGTCCTTGTGCGCCTCGCGCTCCGCCCTGAGCGAGACCTCGGAACTGAGGTCGTGCTCGACCGCCGCCTTCGCTGACTCGTGCTGGTTGACCAGCCGGTCCTCGTCTGAAGTGATCCTATTGCTCATCTTCAACCTCCGTGGGCCGCGCTCGGCGCGCGGCCTTCTTGTTTTGACTGGGGTTGTTCCGAGGGCGGTTCTCACGGTCCCGCCCCGGTGAGGCAATAGGGCCTAGGGCCAGGCAACCGCAGGGGCCGGACCGGCGTCCGGCACAGCGCCGGCCCGCACCGCCCTTCGAGACAAAGGACGGTGCGAGACCGGACGCGAGCGCCCTTAGAAGGCCGCGCGGCTAACGATCACCTGGCAGTCCTTGGCTTCTGCACCGGTGCCGACCGTGAAGTCAATCAAGACTCGGACTTTCACCGTCGAATAGTTCGGCGTGTTCGTGACCAACACGACGAACTGCTCGTCCTTCGTGACGTTGACGGGACTGCTGCTCACCGCGATGTTGAGGGTGAACGGTGGGTTGGGCTCCGAGCTTGGAATGTCCGTCCACGTGTTGGTCGCCGCAACGTACGACTGCTGTACGATCCCGGTGATCGTGATCGGAAACGCCTTGGTCTTGTCCTTCTTTGCGGTGCCCGGAGACGACGCGGGCGCGATCGGATCGAGCGTCGAGATCGTGAACTCAGTCGTCGAGGCGCCGTCGGGTTGCGCTGGGATTGTCGGTTCGGTCGGCGTTCCTACGATCGGAACGTAACCGCTCGTTGTCTGGATGTTTGTAGAGTCGTCGTCCATCGTCACTGTCGCGTGGGTTGACTCATCTTGTTTCGTTCTCATTGTTCTGGTCCTCTGTCTTCTGGAATCACCACTGGCAAATCTAGATCCGGCCGATGGAGCGCACGCGCACCACGGCGCCGAGCGCATGCTCGATCACATCATTGTACGTGGACGACCTCGCCCGAGCCTGGATCATCGCGGAGTCGCCGGAAGACAGCCGCTCTGCAAGGGTCGCATCGAGCGACGCCAGTTGGCCCCCTGCGTGGGCGGACCACGCCGCCCCAAGCCTCTCCGTGACCCCTCGGGCGGCCGCGGCGCAATAGGCCGAGTCCTCGAAGAGACCGGCACGAACGCAGACACCGGCGAGTTGGACGAGCGCCATTCCGAGCTTCGATGGATCGTGCGCGCGCCGCAAGATCTGGAGCGCGCGCTCGATCGAATCGAGCGCGCGCTGCGGCGCACTGTCCACGTGGATCTCGGCAAGACCGGTCAGGATCGTCGTCTCCATGAGCGGGTCGGAGCCCTCATAATAGCGCAGGGCTTGGTCGTAGTGCGCGGCGGCGTCCTCGGGCGAGCCCGAGTCGAGCAACATCCGGCCGAAGTTGAGGTGGGCCGAAGCAAGCCCCCGCTCGTCCGTCGTCTTTCGATAGGCGGCGATCCCCGCCTCGAACGACTCCTTGGCGCTCGCGTAACTGCCTTCCATCGCGAACGTGATCCCAAGGTTGACGTAGGCTGCTCCGACCTTGGAGAGGTCGCCTAGCTCGTCGAACGCGCGCCGCGCCGTCTCGAGGTGCTCGAGGGCCTTCGCGTGATGGCCACAGGCGTTGGCCATCGCGCCCAGCGCGTTGTGCGCGTCGGCGACCAGCCGACGATCGTCGTGAGGCGCATCCATGACGGCGGCGTCGAGCCACGCGACCCCGTCGGTGGTCGGACCGTGCAAAAGCCATGCCCTGCGCATCGCAAAGGCCAGCGGCAAAGCGAGAGGCGACCTCGCCGCAACGGTCCTCCTCACGCCCTCCATCAAGTCGGGATAGAGGCGGTCGAGGTCGAAGAGCGCCTGGGCCTGCGTCTCCCCGACCAACAGCCCGTTGAGCCGGTCTGCAGTCTCTGAGCACCACACGGTATGGCTGTCGAACGCGCCGGGCGCGTCCTCTGGAATCCGCTCACGACCGTACTCTCGGAGCGTGTCGAGGAGCTGATATGCGCGTTCGTGGCTCGATAGTTCGACGGCTGAGAGCAGCGACTTGTGGGCAAGGCTCTCGACTTCCCCAACGACGTCGCGCCCGACGAGCTCGGACGCCTCCTTGAGCAAGAACGCACCTTGGAAGGTCGCGATGTTAGCGAACGTGCGCTTTTCTTCGCTAGTGAGAAGGTCGTGGCTCCAAGCGATCGTCGCTCTAACCGTACGGTGCCGAGGTTCGATGTCGCGGTCCTTTGAAGAGAGCATGTCGAGGCGATCACCTAGGCGCTCGATGACCGCGTCGAGCCCTAGGGTCGCAATTCGAGCGGCCGCTTGCTCGACCGCCAGCGGGATCCCTCCGAGCGCTCGCGTAAGCTTGACGACCCCTGGCGTCGAGGCCGAGTCTAAGGCGAATTGGCCCCCCTTGAGCCGAATTCGGTCAATCAATAGTGCGACCGCCTCCGACTGCAGTGCCTGGACGGGGTGCGTCTCATCGGGCGCCGGCAGCGAGAGGGGTCCGAGGACGACGACCTTCTCTCCATTGAGACCGATCCTCTCCCGGCTTGTTGCAAGCACCCTGACGTTCGGGCACTCGCTGAGCAGCCGCAGTACGGACGTAGCTACGGACTCGATGACGTGCTCGCAGTTGTCAATGACGATCAGCGCGTTCGTGCTTCCATACGCTGCAATCGTCGCGGTCAAAGGATCCTCTGCACCGACGGTCGGCACACCTAAGCCCTTTGCGATTGCGGCTGCGACGTCGCTCTCGATCGGAAGACCGGAGAGCGACACAAACCGGACCGTCTGAAACCCCGAGCCGGCGGCTTGCGCCGCGACCTGCAACGAGAGGCGCGTCTTGCCAGTCCCTCCAGTGCCGGTGAGCGTGACGAGTCGAGCTTTGGAAAGTGAGCGCTCCAGTGCCGCTATGTCCGATTCGCGGCCCACGAACGAAGTGAGCTGTACCGGCAGGTTGTGGTCAAGTGCATTGAGCGAACGGAGCGGGGGAAACTCGGTCTGCGACCAAGAGACCTCGTATACGTGTTCGGGTCGTAGAAGGTCCTTGAGCCGGTGCCTGCCGTGGTCAATGAAGTCCGCGCTTTCGGCGCACTCTGCATATACCCTCTCTGAGACGATGATCTGCCCTCCGTGGCCCGCCGCGCGCAACCGGGCGCAGCGATTGACCGTTGGGCCAAAATAGTCGCCATCGCGCCCTTCCACCTCTCCTAAGTGAATCGCGATTCGAACGCGTAGCGGCTGCGCTGTCGGCCAGTCCGTCGCGGAGAGCGCTCGCTGGATCGCGATCGAACTGGCTACTGCGTGCTTTGGTCGCTCGAAGACACAGAACAGGGCGTCCCCTTCGCCCCGGGCTTTGACGACCTGACCGCCGTGGGCCGCGACTTCGGACGATACGATCTCCTCATGGCGCTCCACCGCGCTGGCCATCGGGACAGCCTCCTTCTCCCACATCGAGGTCGAGCCTTCGATGTCGGTCAACATGAGCGTCACCCACTGGTCGTTCGCTGGCAAACCGCGGACATTGTATATCTTTCGCCGTCAAAGTTGGCGAAATCCAGGTTCGATTGAGCCTGGCCCTCAGGGCATGTCCTAGACCTGGCTCTGGCTACTTCACCCGCACGATCTCGCTCGTGGTCATCTCTGGCCCCATGCCCAATTCAACCGTCCAGCTCCTCCACGGTATTTATGCTGGCCTGCTCGGTCACATTGGCTGGGAGAGGCGATATGCGGATAACATAGACCAACGTGAGGGATCTACACGCTATGAGGAACTTCTTTGCGACAGTACTTGCGGTCACCCTGCCACTGGCGGCCAGCGCACAGCTCTTTTCTGAGAACTTCGATGTTGACAACACGGCGAACTGGGTGGTGAACGGGGGCCCCACAGACGAAAACGCCGACTTCTTCTTCGACTACTCGACCTACGGGATCCCAAGCGCCCCCGGCTCGGGCGGCACGACCCGCGGCCTGCGGATGGAGACTAACGTGACGTCCGGAATCTTTGGCGGGTTTAGCGTATCGCCGCTTGGGCAGAGCTTCACCGGCGACTACATCGTCAGCGCAAAGGTGTGGATGAACTTCGTCGGCCCCGCGCCCGCAGGCGGATCCGGTTCAACGCAGCTCGGCGGTCTCGGAGTCGGGACCGCTGGCGCGACCCCTCAGTGGCCAGGCGGCACACAGGACAGCGTGTGGTTCGCTGCAACAGGAGACGGCGGTTCAGCGGCCGACTGGCGCGCGTACTCATCGGCGGCATCCACCAGCTACCCGGACGGCGACCCGGTCTACTTCGCCACCACTCGGAACTCCAGCAACGTGTACTACTCTAGCTTCTTCCCAGGGGGGACTGTGCCAGCGGCGCAGACTGCGCTCTTCCCCGCGACACAGACGGGCACGTCGCAGACGGGCACGATCGCGTTCGGCTGGCACGATTCGGTAGTAGCGGTGGTCGGTGGGTTTGCGACGTGGACCGTGGACGGGCTGCCGATCGCCCGGGTGGACCTCTCGACCGTGACGCTCGGTGGTTCAAACATCCACTTCATGTACAGCGACATCAACGCCACCAGCACGTCCAACTTGGACCGGCTGAACTTCATGGTCGTTGACAACGTGGTCGTCGCTGTTCCGGAGCCTGGGACGATGATCGCGCTCGGGCTCGGCGCCGCCGTGCTCTTACGAAGGCGAAAGAAGGCCTAGCCTTGATGGGCAGCCCTCTCCGTCGCCAGGACGGAGGGGGCTGACCCGTCTATGGGTAGCGATAGTGCCCGACGATCTTCCACTTCGTCAGGACGTCCTCTTCCTTGGTCCAGGAGATGTTGTGCACGACCATGGGGCGGCCGGACGGCGACTTTTTCCAACTAACGATGCCAGTGTGGTCGAGTCCGCTGTCGAGCTTCCAGCACACCACGTCGCCGGGCCGCCAGTCCGCGTCGAGCGCGAGCGACTCGCCGTGTCTCTTGAAGAACGCCGCCTGGTTCCTGACACGGCGGTGGTCAATGTTCGTGTCGGTCGGCAAACGGCGCGACTTCATGTCCCGGTGGACCAGCTCCTGGAGGTCGTATCCAGCCGTTCGGTAGGCGCGGACGACGACGTCGGTACACGCGCCGCGGTCCAATGGGACGTCCCCGCCGGGGTATGCGACGGCCCTGTACGAGGCGTCGTAGCGCGCTGGGGACGCGAGCTGCGCCCTGGCGCCGACAGCGACCCTCTCCGTTGGAGAGAGCACCAGACAGCACAAGAGAGCAGCGACCATCACGTCAGCCCTTCCGTTTGACGAAGATACCAGCGATCAGCGCGACGAGCGTTCCGGCGACCGCGGTCTCGAAGAGGTAGAACGCGCCCATCCCGGCCGGAGTCATCATCCAGGCCATCGAGTCCATCTTCTTCGTCTCGGCGGCGATCTTGTCCGCGCTCGCGCCAGAGTCCTGCATCTCTTGCAGATAGACGTCCTTGGCGGCCTCGCCGAACTCTGGGTTTATCGCCATGAACGCGCCCTCCATCAGCGCGACCATGACCGCGATGACGAGCGCAGCCTGGATCCCGACCCCGATCGCCGATCGGTAGGTCACCGACCCAGCGGACTGCTTGCGGAAGGACAGCATGGCCATGACGATCCCGACCAGGAGGATCAGGTAGCGGACCTGGCCGACGGCCTCAGCCTGTCTGTACTTCTCCGGCGTCAGCTCCTCTGGAGCGCCCATGAATGCGGACAGCGCGAAGAAGGACACGAGAATGACGAGGCCTGTTATCAGGCCGTAGACGAGTGATGTCTTGTTCATTGATATGCTCCTATGTTGTCACCGGCCGCTTGGCCGTGGAGCAGATTGTCAGTCAGGAAGGCCCGCCCCCGCTTCGGGCGAAAGGGTGGTTTCGGGTCGCCCAAACGGGTGGTTTTGGCCCGCCCGGCGCGCTTCCGCCGTTTTTGACCGTTTTTTGACCGTTTATAGGTTCAAAAAAGTGCGTGTCAAGTGAGCAGCCCGAGCTCCCGAGCCTTGGCGACCGCCTGGGTCCGCCGGTTGACTTCGAGCTTCGAGTAGAGGCTGTTGACGTGGGTCTTGACGGTGTTCTCGCTCACGACGAGGGCCTCGGCGATCTCCCTGTTGGTGCGCCCTGCGACGATGAGCTGGAGCACTTCGGCCTCGCGCGGGCTGAGGAGTCCATCGGCCTTGACTGTAGGAAGCACTTCGGCCTGCTCCTCGCGGTTGTGACGGCCGAGGAGCAACCCGACGGAGAGGAAGAAGACCCCGACGACGATCGCGAAGGTGCGGAGCGGGACCTCGCCCGCGACCATGGCGTCCTCGAAGTGCCTCATCACGACCGCGAGGACCGCAGTCGGGACGGCGCAGATGAGGACGATGCGGAGCATAGGGGCGGGTCCGCACTCCCCTCGAAACCGAGTTTCGAGGGGAGTGGAGCCTGGTCAGTTCTTGGCCAGTTCGGTCGTGGTCTTGACCTTGGTGACGAAGTCGCCGAAGTCCGCGCTCATCGTCTGGGTGCCGCTCGCTTCGATCTTGACGACGACGCCGTCGCTCGCCCGGACCGTGTACTTGTTGGTGTCGTCCACTTTGACGGTCATTGCAAACGCGCCCTGTGGCGTTTCGAGGTCGAGGTTGAACGTGCCGCCGGTCTTGCCTTCGATGATCGCCAGTCGCGCATCGCCTTCGCCCGTCATCTCGAGGACCTTGTAGACCGTCTTGACCTTGCCGGTGGACTTTGCCGGAAAGCCCATCATTCCGAGCCCTGCGGGGGAGTGCTCGAGCTCCCATGTCTTGCCGACGGCGATGTCGCCTTCAGGGAACACGAGGCCCTCAAGTCCGTTCTCGACCTCTTGCATCGCGGACTTGGAGAGCATGTCGGCCTGCTCCTGTGTCAGGCTGCCGCGAGCGGCGATCTTCCAGTCCTTCATCTTGCGGTTCGGTGCGACGAGGCTGGACACGGCCATGCCCGTCGGGTTTGGGGCCATGTCGCCGAATGGGGAGTCGGAAACCAGCTTGTACTCGGTGGTGGTGCGCTTGAGGCGGACCCATCCGTCCTCGACGGCCTCGGCCTCGTGGGTCTCAGTCGCTGTCAGAGTCGCCGTGAACGCGCTGCCCATGACCTCGGTCTCTGTGGAGGTCGTGGACTTGTACGTCAGCTTAGTGCCCGCCTTGACGCCGTACTTGATCGATTCAAGTTCGGCGACGGGGCTGGCGTAGGCCACCAAGGCCAGGAGTGCTAAAACCTTCATGTCACCTATTGTACGACGCTAGGTGGGCGCCGTTACAAGAGGACGGGGAAAGGCTCAGCTACGCCACCGAGGCCCGGCCGCGAAAGGAAGCCTGGGGCCTTCTCGGCCTCGACTTTCTGCGCTTTGAGGCCGGCTCTCCCATGCCCGTAGTCGAGCGGCGGGAGACGGGCAGCTTGAACTGGATGAACTTCTCGATCGCCTGGACCTCTGCGGCCTGTTGCGGCGTGACGAGGGTGACGGCGTGGCCCTGGGCGCCTGCGCGGCCGGTCCGGCCGATGCGGTGGACGTAGTCCTCTGCGCTCTTGGGGACGTCGAAGTTCAGCACCATGCCGATCTCCTTGACGTCAATGCCGCGCGCGGCGATGTCGGTCGCGACGAGGACGCGGTAGCGCCCCGCCTTGAACCCCGCCAGCGCGGCCCGACGTTGGTCGAGGGTGCGGTCGGCGTGGAGCTCTGCGGCCTCGTGGCCGTTGTTGCGGACGATGCGGGCGAGCTTGCGCGCGCCGTGGCGCGTGCGCGAGAACACGAGCACCGAGCCGTCGAAGTCGTTGAGGATGCGCTTGAGCATCCCCGTCTTCTCCTCTTGCTCGACCACGATGACCTCTTGCTCGACGTCGTCTACCGTCTGGCCGGAGCGAGAGACCTCGATCCGTTCAGGCTTGTAGAGGTAGTCGGCGGCCATTCGCTCGATCTCCTTGCCGAAGGTGGCGGAGAACAGCATGGTTTGCCGGTCGTCGGGGGTCTCGCGGACGATCCGCTTGATCGCGGGCGCGAAGCCGATGTCGAGCATGCGGTCCGCCTCGTCGAGCACGAGCATCGCTACGCTGCGCAGGTCAATGGTCTTCTGCTCGAGGTGGTCAATGAGCCGCCCAGGGGTCGCGACGATGACGTCGGGGTGGCGCCTGAGGGCTGCGATCTGCGGTCGGATAGAGGTCCCTCCGACGAGGAGCACGACGTGGACGTCCAGCTCGAGGAAGGTCTCCTCGATCTGTTGGGCCAGTTCGCGGGTCGGAGCGAGGACGAGCCCGAGCTCGCCCCGCTGGAGACATGCGGCCATCGGAGCCGCGAATGCGAGGGTCTTTCCTGTGCCCGTCTGGGCGATTCCAACGACGTCGCAACCGTCCATGAGGGCGGGTATCGCCTGCTCTTGAATGGGGGTCGGGACAGTGAAACCGAGACGGTCAATCTGCTTGAGGACAAAATCGGGGAGACCCAAGGCGTGAAAGCCTGTTGTGGGTGTTAGGGGTTCCATTAGAGTCCGGGTAAGGATAGTGATCTACCGGACAATCAAGATTATGGCACATTTGAGGCCAAGGGGGAGGCCTAGGGACTGAGTCCTGAGTCTGGAGGCCCAATACCCGATACCCGATGCCCGCCACCCGTTACTCAGCCGGCTGTCGTTCGAGCTCGTCCGCAAGCCTCTCAATCGCCGGGCCGAGCCCTTGGAAGCCCTTGAGAGGCTCAAGGACTGTGAACAGAAGACTAATCAGGATGGTCGCCCCAATGAGCCCCCCAAAGCCTGCGATCATGCCTCGCAAGAAGACCCTGCGTAAGTCGTTGAACCGCTCCAAAACCTGTGTGTTCTTCTCGACCGCCTCGATCAGCCGGTCAATCGCCTCGCCTCGTGCGTCGGGTTCCATGCCCCATGATGCAACCGTCAATGGTCGTGCCCGTGGGACTTGTCGCTGCGGTGCTGCTCGTAGTGTTCCTTGAGCACGTCCCTGCCGAAGTCTCCCTCGAAGTCTCGCCACACCAGGTGGATGTGGTTGGCCCGGTTCTGGGAGTTGTCGAACTCGATGAGGAAGGTCGGGCCCTGGATGCGGTAGTAGTGGGCCGCGCTCCGGTCGGGTGCACCCATCCAGGCGAACTGGATCTTGTCGTAGCCAGCCTTCTCGATCGCTGTCAAACGACGTGTGATCTCGGGTGATTTCTGCGATTTCGCGTTCGCACGAATGAGGGCAAGGAGCCCCTTTTGCTGGCTCGGGGTGAGCTGATCATAGGTTATTCCCTGATCTCCCTGCCTTGCCGCTCTTTGATTCTCAGCCGTGAATATCTCGTTCGGCGCCTGCCCTGAGATGATTGCAATCTTCCTTTGGCCCTCCGTGAGCGAGGCAAGCAACTCGATCGCAAGGTCTTCCTCCTTGGCCAGCATGCGCAATCCTTTGTGCTCTCCGATTGGCACTTCGGCTGGGTTGGAGCCAAAAAACTGCGGCGAGCTTGAAACGCGGCGGTTGCCGTCATACGTGAGGTTCAGGGAGATGTGGTGGCCCTCGTATCGCCACCCCCACTTGCCTTGAGTCGAGGGAACGCCGAAGAAAGTAATCAGATAGTTGTCCTTGTCCCTCCGCGGGCTGCCCTCGATCTCTGCAAGTACCTGCTCGACTTTTCGAACAAGCTCGGTGCGCAGACTACCGAGGTCGCCGACCTCGTTCCTAATGAAGTCCTGCGCCAGTTTCGTCTGGCTTGAGTCGAGGTCCTTCCACGAGATGCCCTGTCGTGTCGCGGGTGTGTACCGCCACAGGGTGCGATAGTCACTGTCAAAGGGCATCACTGCGCGATCGTGCCGGTCCTTGTCAAGCGTGGCTAGGAAGCCCAGCGCGCTGGTAACCGAGTCGGGCGCGCGCTGGTCGCTCTGCGCGGCGAGAGCGATCAGTGGGAGTGCGGCGAGGGCCGTCAGGCGGCGCATGGTAACAGGATAGACGGTTTTCTGCGCGCCCGGCCCAGTTTCCCGGTCTGCCGCCGCTACTCTCAGGCGGAACTCAGCGCGGCCAGACCGGGGCACCCAGGACAAAGGGTACGGGTTACAAACCCGTACCCTTGAGCAGGCTACGAGCCCGCGCTCCCACGTTTCGGACTATCACCTGTTTGCGAGCTTCATGATGAGGCGCAGCATCTCGATGTAGATCCAGACGAGCGTAACGAGCAGGGCAAAGCCCGCGTACCACTCCATGAACTTCGGCGCCTTCACGCCGATCCCCGTCTCGATCAGGTCGAAGTCGAGCGCCAGGTTGAGCGCGGCGATGCCGATGACGAGCACGCTAAAGAGGATGCCCGCCCAGCCGGAACCGTAGATCGGCATGTCCCACACGCCCGACCAGAAGATCGAGAGCAGCCACGAGGCGGCGTAGGTGATGATCACGGCGATGGTCGCACCGATGACGACCGTGCGGAACGTCTCGGTGACGCGGATGACCCGGGTCGCGTAGAGCGTGAGCATGACGCCGAACGTGAGCATCGTGCCCAGCACGGCCAGCGGTACGGCGTTGCCGTAGCTCGTCTTGGCAAGCGCGAGCGTCACAATGGCGGAGAGCGAACCGACGAAGAGCCCCTCGACGAGGGCGTAGGCCGGCGCAGTGAACGGAGCCCACTCCTTTTTGAAGACCGTGACGATTGCGATGACGAGCCCGCCGATGGCCGACCCAATAAGGAGCGGCCAGCTCGGGTTCATCCAGCCGATGACTGCGGTCGCTAGGAGCAGGGCGAGCAAGACGAAGCTCTTGCCGATCGTTCCCGTCAGGGTCATTACACCGCCGCCGACGGCGGTGTAGCCCTGGAAGACGTCCTCTTTCATCGTCGGGTTCGACGTTCTGAAAATGCCTTGCTTCATATGTGATTAACAACGGATTTGCGGCTCCGTCCGATCCGGCGGCCTAGTGCTATTTTGCCGCGGCGTGGGCGTGGACCGCCCAGCGGCTGAAGTCGGTCTCGGGGTAGTCCGTGACCAACTGGGCCTCTGCAAGGCCACGCAGGTGCCCGCGGTGATATGTTCCATGGTTCGGGATGTGCCTGATGACGTCGCCGAAGCGGATGGAGACCTTGTCGCCGGCCATGCTCGTGTACTCCAACACACGGTCGAGCGGAACCTTGTCGAGGATGCTGAGCCAATGCCCGGTGAGTTCCTCTGCGAGGGTGACGGAGGGCGCCTCGGGCTTTGCCGGCAGGGTGAGGCCGAGGTCGAAGGCGTTGTTGCACCGCTCGAGCCAGATCCACTGCGCAAAGAGGATGTGTGTCATCACTTCGTCGGGCCGCCCCGGCTCCGGGAACTTGAGCAGGGTGTCGAGCCAGAGCTTGTTGGCCCAGAGGTCGTAGCGCCAGAGGTCTGTGGCTTCGCGCGTCATGGGGCCATTTTAGCCGGGATTGCGGGGACTGAAGCTACCAGTTGTCAGTTCGTGCCTAGGCTGTAGTCTCATTCAACGAGCTGAACTGTTCGTGGTAGAGCCGGGCGTAGAGCCCGTTCTCCGCCAGGAGCTGGGAGTGCCGGCCGCGCTCGACGATCCTGCCGTGGTCGAGCACGAGGATCTGGTCGGCGGCGAGGATGGTGCTGAGGCGGTGGGCGATGGCGAAGGTCGTGCGGCCCTTCATCAGCTCGCCCAGGGAGGCCTGGATGAGCCGCTCGGACCGGGTGTCGAGGGCGGAGGTCGCCTCGTCGAGGATCAGGATCCTCGGGTTCTTGAGGAGCGCGCGGGCGATGGCGAGGCGCTGCTTTTCGCCGCCGCTGAGCTTGTAGCCGCGCTCGCCGACGATGGTCTCATACCCCTCGGGCAGCGAGGCGATGTGGTCGTGGATGGCGGCGGACCGGCAGGCCTGTTCGATGTCCGCGTCGGTCGCGTCCGGAAGCGCTACGCGGAGGTTCTCCCGGACCGTCGTGTGGAGCAGGTAGGTCTCCTGCGTGACCGCTCCGACGTTCGACGCCAGGTCCGCCAGTGCGATGTCCTTGACGTCGTGCCCGTCCACGAGCACCTGGCCCTTGTCGGTGTCGTAGAGCCGCGGGATGAGGTAGGTCATCGTGGTCTTGCCCGCGCCGCTGGGCCCGACGAGCGCGACGAGCTGCCCTGGCTCTGCCGTGAACGAGATCCCGTCCAGCGTCGGGCGGTCCTCGTAGGAGAACGTGACGTCGCGGAACTCGACGCGCCCCTTCACGTCGTCGAGCCTTTCGGGGTTCGCGGACTCCTTCACGTCCACGGGCATGTCCACGTATTCGAAGATGCGCTCGAAGAGGGCGAAGCTCGACATGATCTCGACCTGTGCGTTGAGCAGCCCGGTCATCGGGAAGAACATGCGCGTCTGGAGGTAGGTGAACGCGATCAGTTTGCCGATCGTGAGCGACGCGTCGCCCTGCGAGATCATCAGCCAGCCGGCGAGCCAATAGACGAGCGCCGGGGCTAGCTGGGTGATCAGGCGGATCAGGCCGAAGAACATGTACTGCACGACGGTGGACTTGACCTGCCAGCCCGCGAGCTTCTGGTTTTCTACGTCGAACTTCTCCGTCAGGACATCGAGTCGGCCCGTCGTTTTCGTGAGCAGGATGCCGCTGACGCTGAGGGTCTCCTGCATCATCGAGTTCAGCTCGCCGGTCTGTTCCTGGGTGCCGAGCCTGACCTTCCTTGCGAACTCGCCGAACCAGTTACCGAACACGGCGAAGAACGGGATGAGGCCGATGCTGAGGATCGTGAGACGCCAGTCAACGATGACCATCGCGATGAGCGTCGAGACTGCGATCCCGAGGTTGCTGAGCTGGTCCGTGATCGTGTTGCTGACGACGGTCTGCACGCCCTGGACGTCGTTGATGAGCCGCGTCTGGATCTCGCCTGTGCGCGTGGTCGTGAAGAAGCGCAGCGACATGCTCTGCAGGTGGGTGAAGAGCGTGCGCCGCAGGTCGCACATGATCTTCTGTCCGACGATGCAGCTCCAATAGCCGTACAGGAGCGTGAAGCCCGCGCCTGCGATCACGGCGACGACCGTCAGGAGCGAGAACTCGGCGATCACGCCCAGGTTCCTCTGTTGCAGGCCTACGTCAATGATGTGCTGCAGGAAGAACGGAGGAAGCAGCCCGAGCAGGACCCCGACGACGACCGCGCCGAGCGTCATGAGAACCATTCGCCTGTGGGGCCTGAAAAGGCCGAGGATGCGCCGGACCATCTTGCGGTCGAGCTGTTTCTTGGCCTTTTTCTGGCCGTTCTGCGCCATCGAAGGCGAGAGGGTACCTAGGGGGCGGGGAGAAGGATGAGGGATGAACCAGAGAACATTGGTGCCGGTTTTTCGGCGGCTCTGCCAGCCCGATGTTTGGTAGAACCTGGGTGTGGCGAGCTTGCCCAGCCCTGAGACGATGTACGCGGCGATTGCCGAGCGGGACCGCTCGTTCGTCGGCGTGTTCTACGTCGCCGTAAAGACGACGGGGATCTTCTGCCGACCGGGCTGCCCGGCGCGGGTGCCGAAGCGGGAGAACGTCGAGTTCTTCGCCGAGCCGCGCGAGGCGATGCTCGCGGGCTACCGGCCGTGCCTACGGTGCAAGCCCTTGGAGCGGGTCGCAGAGACGCCTGAGTGGGTCGGTCGCGCGCTTGCGCTCGTCGAGTCGAGCCCGGACGTGCGCGTGACGGAGTACGACCTGCGCAGGAGCGGCGTCTCGCCGGAGCGGTTGCGGCGGTGGTTCCAGCAGAACCACGGCATGACGTTCCAGGCGTACCAGCGCGGGTCGCGGCTAGGCCAGGCGTTCCGGAAGATCCAGGACGGGTCGAGCGTGATCGAGACCGCGACGCTCTCCGGGTGGGATTCGACGAGCGGGTTCCGCGAGGCGTTCCAGCAGGCGTTCGGGACTTCGCCGAGCCGTGCGGACGGGCCGGTGTTCACGGTGCAGCGCATCGAGTCGCCGCTCGGCCCGCTCGTCGCCGTTGCCGACGACGCCCGCCTTTACCTTTTGGAGTTCTCGGACCGGCGCATGATGCAGACGCAGATGAAGACCCTGCAGTCGCGCTACGGTTGTTCGTTCGTTCCAGGGCAGACTTCGGTATTGATGGAGGCGTCGGAGCAGCTTTCGCGGTACTTCGCGGGCTCGCTGCGTTCGTTCGACCTGCCGCTCGACCACAAGGGCACCGAGTTCCAGGAGGCCGTGTGGCGGCTGCTGCAGCAGATCCCCTATGGCGAGACGGTCTCCTATGGGTCGCTGGCGAAGGAGCTCGGCCGGCCCGACGCGCAGCGGGCGGTCGGCAAGGCGAACGGCGACAACCGCTTGGCGATCGTCGTGCCGTGCCACCGGGTCGTCGCCTCGGACGGTTCGTTGCACGGCTACGGCGGCGGCCTGTGGCGGAAGCAGCGGCTGTTGGAGCTCGAACGCGGACAGCTCACGCTTCTCTAGCGAACGATCCGGCGCCGGGCCGCGTTCTGTACTTCGGCAATGCTCACACTCGTCCTCGCGCTGCTCTTGGGGCAGCCCAACCCCGACGCACAGACGTACCGCATCCTCTTCCTGGGCAACAGCCACACGGCGTCCAACGACCTACCGGGCATGGTGTCGGGGCTTTTGCGCAGTGCGGGGCACACCGTCGAGACGTCGTTCGTGTTCGGCGGGTTCCTCGACGACCTCGAGCCGCGGCAGGACGTACGGGACACGATTGATGGCGGCAAGCTGACCCACGTCGTGCTGCAGGCCACGAAGATGAGCAGTTCGCACAGGTACGAGTACACAAAAGAACCGGGGATCGCCCTCGTCAACAGGGCGAAGAAGGCGGGCGCCAGGCCGCTGCTCTTCGCCGAGTGGCCGCGCAAGGGCTGGGACGAGGTGGACTACATCCTCGGTCAGTACGAAGCGATCCGGTCCAAGGCCGGCGGTGAGATCGTGCCGGTCTGCCGCGCCTGGGCGGAGGCGGTCAAGAAGGATCCGTCGCTGGACCTGTGGGCCGCGGACGGAAACCACGCCAAGCCCCTGGGGACCTACCTCGCGGCCTGCGCAATAGCCCTGACTATCGGGGGCAACAAGGCGGAGCTGACTTATGTCCCTCGCGGGGTGGACCCAAAGCTGGCGCCCGGCCTCTTAGAGTCTGTAAGGAGGTACCTTTCGCCGCCGACCGGCCCTAACTAGGCTCACCTGGCAACCCTACTGGCGTCCTCAGAGTCATAATAGGTGTTAGGCAACAACGATGTCGCCATAGGCCACGTTCGAATTACCTAAACGACAACTGGACGTCAACAAACCTTGAGCCACGACGAAACGCACACTCACGCGGAAGCCAAAGGCCTTCCCTATTTCACTTTCACGGTCTCCACCGCCCTTCAACTGGGCGCAGCCCTCGCGATCTTCTATTGGGTCGCGCCCGAGGCCTTCCTTGCGGAGTTCTCACGACCCTGGCTGATCGTGATGTGGACTGCGCTCTTCGGCCTGCCGATGAGCCTTTTCGAGTACCTGTACCACCGCTACTTGTTGCACTCCGCCGTGCTTCCGTTCTTGGGCTCGATGCACAAGGCGCACGGCCACCACCACGGCTTGACGAACGTCAAGGCGGCGGTGAAGCCGGGCGAGCCGGACCAGATGGTCCAGGTGGACAGCAAGTACCCGATCGAGCACGAGCACCAGGAGGAGTCCATGATGTTCCCGCTCTATGCGGCCTCGATCTTCTACGGCATGTTCACGGTGCTGTTCGGGATACCCGCGATCCTGCTCTTCAACGGTCAGCCGGTCGTGGTCTCGCTCTTGTTCGCCGTGACTCTGTGCTATGCAGGCTATGAGATCTGGCACGCGATCGTGCACCTGCCTTTCGAAAGGTATTGGAAGCCGATGATGGAGAGCCGTTACTTCGGCAAGGCCACCAAGCACGCGTACGGTTTCCACCTGATGCACCACTGGCGGCCGACCTGCAACCTCGCGGTCGTGGGACTGTGGGGCTTTGCGGTGTGGGACCACGTCTTCGGCACGCACAGGCGGCCGGACCGGCTCCCGCTACAGGGGGCGGACGTGACGTTCGCAGACGCTCAGTTGGGGCGGCCCAGGTTCCCGATCGCGCAGTTCGACAAAGTCGGCGCGAGCTGGTACAAGTGGTCGCGCAAGGTCGAAGGCGCGCTTGTGCGGTTCTTTACACGCAATAAAGCGCACTAGCTCTCGCGTAGAATGGAGGCATGAGAAGTTTCATGCACTTCGGACTCGTCGTCGCTTCGATCGCCCTCGGTACGTCCGCGCTCGCCCAGGAGTGGGCCAAGTCGCAGGTGGACGCCTCGCCCCGGCACCTGGAATGGGTAGACGTCAAGTACGGCGAGCGCACCGTCAAGACGTTCGTCGCGTACCCCGAGGTCAAGGAGAAGGCCACGGTCGTCGTGCTGATCCACGAAATCTTTGGCATGAGCGACTGGGTGATGCTCGTCGCCGACCAGCTCGCTGCGGCGGGGTACATCGCCGTCGCTCCCGACTTTCTTTCCGGCATGGGCCCGAACGGTGGGCGCACGACCAGCTTTGACGCGAGCGCGGTCCGGGAGGCGATGTCCGCCCTGCCTGCGAGCCAGGTGGACGCCGACCTCGACGCAGCCTGCGACTACGCCAAGAAGATCCCGGCTGCGAACGGCAAGGTGACCGTCGCTGGCTTCTGCTGGGGCGGCTCTGCGACCTTCCGCTTTGCGACCAAGCGCACAGACCTCAAGGGCGCGTTCGTTTTCTACGGCACGGGCCCGACCGACGAAGCCGCTATCAAGGCCATCAAGGCCCCGGTCTACGGGTTCTATGGCGAGGACGACGCTCGCGTGAACGCGACGATCCCCGAGAGCGAGAGGACGATGAAGGCCAACGGCAAGAAGTACGAGCCGGTGATCTACGCGGGCGCGGGGCACGGGTTCATGCGCGCCGGAGCGATGCCGGACGCGCGCGAGTTCAACGCTACGGCCAAGGACGCGGCGTGGAAGCGCTGGCTGGAGATACTGCGGAAACTCTAGTTTCGCGGAGCCTGCGGGTCACTTCTGCTTGTCTACGCGTGCCTGTTCATAGCTCAGGCAAGGAGGGCCGAGGAAGGGCTTTCTATGGCCTGATAGTTGGGCCGACGTACTCCATGTCCCTTTGGAGAACGACGAATCGTACGGACTTTCCGGCAGCCAACCGAAAGCCGCTTCCAGTCGCGTGCCCGCCTTGAAGGATCGGCAAATGGGGTTCCTCCGCCAGAAATGCAGTCTTGATCCGCTGACGCATCATGTCGTCAGGCGACTCGTTCAGCGTCATCCAGTGGAGCTCCTTGTCCGTTCCTACCTCGATGGCCACGATGACTGCGTTCGAGATTCTCTGCTTCCCGATCTCGCTAACGTAAGCGCGGTATCCGACCGTGTCTTCGTTATTCCGCTCGCACTGCAGCTCGATATCTAGGCCAGGCACGCCCTCAAACTTGTATGTGTGCTGCACATACTCGACGACTTCGTCCAGAGTGAACGTACCGTCACGACGGACGTACAATTGTCGCTGGTCGTCCCATCGTGCGCCCGAGAGAAGGAACTCGGAGTGCAGCTGCTGATAGCTAAGTCCGTTAGGAAACCTTTCATAGGAGTCTCTCTGCCCCACTGGACGGTACGCCGTCCGCACGAGATTGAGGATCTCGATGAGCGGAATCGCTGAGTCCTCGTATGACTCCACGTGAAATGCCGCATCATCGACCTTTGTGCCCTTGAATGGCCAATACGACGACTGGAGAACCTTGAGGAACACTGGAAACGGATCGTTGGGAGGAGTCAGCTTCCTTGTCTTGATCTTCCAGTTCTTGGACTCGTCGCGAGCATATCGGTAGAACGGCTCTGGAACGCCTGCGAGTGACGCGCCTTTGTAGAGCAGCACGGGCACATCGTCGATCAGGGCCACTGGATACGTCGGCCACTCTCGCAAGTCCTCGGGCGGCGACGGGCTCATCGCGCCAATATGCGGGACGCGAAATCCGCCCTTTGGACCGATTGGCTCGAACATCGCTCGAACGAGCCAAAACAGCCACTCGTCGTCGTGCCATCTCCCGACTCGTGAATACTCAAGCATCACTGCGAGCGCCTTTTCTTTGCCGAGTGGTATGAGCGCGTTTGCGACCTAAATCAGCCTCCGTGGATCCCCCGAATAGGGCGGAAACGCCATCCTGGTCGGCTTGCGGTACATCAACCGCAAAAGCGAGACGAGCTCCTTTTCAGCAACGAGGGACGTCGGGGGAGGATCGCCCCAGCCGCCGATAACGGAGAGCACTTTGCCTTCGCGAAAAACGACGTAACCGAGGGTCGGCATCGTGTGGTGGCCATTCGTGCCGTAGCACCACGCTTCATCCCCTGCCATCACGTAGTTGGAGGAGTCGTTCGGCGGCCAGACATCGTCTGGCATGCCCAGCACCTTGAGCACTTGGTCTTTCGTCCAGTCGTCCTTGACTTGGTTTATCGCTTGGTGGAACGCTGCCCGGCTCGTCCATACCTTAGGCGTTTGCGTGGGGTCATCATCGAACAAGAGCGCGAGGAAGAACGCTAGCATTGTGTTTGCACCAGACCTTAGTAGCTTAGACGGCGAATCTCCGTCCAACGGTCACTTCTGCTTGTCTACGCCCATCTCTCCGGGAGGGCTGAGGACGTCGAAGATGACCGTGTGCTCGATGGCGGTGACGCCGTGCGGGAAGTTGGAGGGCAGCTCGACGACGTTGCCGCCGGTGACCTCGAGCTCACGGTAGTCGGCGGTGCCTGGCTCGCCCAGGCGCCAGAGCACGCGGCCGGACATGACGCAAGCGACCTGCTCCATTTCGTGCTGGTGCACCGCGACCTCGCAGCCGGGCTCAAGCTCGACCCTCGCGACCATAATGCGGTCGGCCTTCACGCGCTTGCGCGAGAGCAGGGCGACCGGGTTGTCGGCCGCGATCGTGTCCCAGGGGTGAACGAGTGGGTGCATGGCCGGGATTATGTCAGGTCGCCTACCAGTACCAGAGGCTCCCCATCGCCTTCTCGCTCGGTTCGCGGCCATTGATGCGCAGCGCGATCTCGATCTGCGACCGGTGGCACGCGTCGTGTGCGACAGTGTAGGCGAGGAACGTGAGCGGCGCCCACTTCCCTCTTCCGGGCCTCTCGCAGAGCTTGCGGAACACGGCCTCCATGACTCTCGACGACTTCTCGAGGCCGTGCTCGATCTGCTTCATCGTCGCGGCCCTTGCGTCAGGTGTTTTGATCGTCTTCGCCTCGTTCGGCAGTGCCTGACCTGCCCACGAGCGTCGGCACGCGATGATGTGGGTGAAGTTGTTACGAACGGTCTTGCCCTTCCCGGGTTTGAGATCGAGGTCTGCGTCGGAGCATAACCTCAGCAGCTTCTTGTTGATGGCTTCGTTCGCGCGCCAGGCTTCGATGAGCCCTTCAATCGTCATCGCAGCCCGTTTCTACCCCTTGCAGCACGTCGAACAAAAGGCGCGGCCCGACGATAACGCCGAGCCGCACCAAGATTCGACGGGCGTTACGCCTGGTCGCTCTTGTAGAGCCAGATGTGCGCACCCTGGGGGTCCTCGATCAGGACCATTCGGCCGACTGTGGGGACGTCCATCGGGCCGTGGACGACCTTTGCGCCGAGCGCCTGGCACTTGGCGAGCCGCGCGTCCACGTCGTCAACTGCGAGATAGACCGACCAGTGCGGCGGGACGCCCTGCATCTCCGGCGTGTTCGTGCCCATCACGCCACAGACGCCATGGCCGTCCTTAGTGAGCATGTGGTAGGTGAAGTCTCCCATTTCCATTGCCTGCGTGCCGAAGTCGAGGGCCCCGGTGTAGAAGTCAATGGTCTTCTGGGCGTCGGGCGAGTAGACCTCGTGCCAGGTGAAAGTCCGGCCCTCGTTGAGGGCGTGCTGGTCCATTAATTCAGTAGACATAGGCTGATGTTACACCCCCACTAGACGCCGAAGTTCCGACCAATTGGACATTTTAACGGTGCCATTAAACGAGTCGGGGGGGGGGCCGGGGGGGGCCCCCCCCCCCCCCCCCCACGACGATGCTCAGGCCGCCAGTCGCCTTCGGCGGCGCAAGAGGAGCGCGACGCCTGCGCCGAGCGCGAGCATCGTCGCCGGCTCTGGCACTGGGTTCGCGCCAGCGAGCAGGAGCTCGTAGTTTCCGGTCGAGGTTCCGTTGCCCCTCACAGCCATGTAGTAGACGCCCGAATATGCCGCCTGGAAGTTGAGGATGATCGAGTCGGTGCTGTAGGTCCCCGAGCCTCCGAACGTCGTGCTCGTGTAGGCGATGTTGTTGTTCGTGGCGACCTGCGTGCCAACGTTGTTATAGAGTGTGAGGACCGTGTCCACGGTGTCGGTCTCCCAGGACGACGAGAAGATGTTCCCAACGATCAGTGATCCGACCGTCGTCTGGAACGAATAGTAGTCCGCCTGTCCGTTCGCAGAGATGCCGCCATCTATGTTGACGGCCGAACGGCCACTGATCGGGAGCAGCGTGCCGAAGACGGCCTGCGCCGTGGCGGTCGAGCCGTGGGGCGCCACCATTTCCGTGACCGTCTGGCCGAGCGTCGGCGCAAAGCCGTCGGCGAACTCGAGCTTCATCGTCTCCAGCGGGTTGAAGGACCTCGGCAAGCCGCGTCGAAGTGACGTGAGGCCCGTCGAGCCCGTCGCCATGATCGCATCGTTCTGTTGGCCCGTGATGCCGGAGTAAAGCGGGGCGTTGATGTTGTCCTGGCCGTAACAGTCGTAGTGTTGGAGGCCACAGTTGTGACCGAGCTCGTGGCTCGCGGTGCCGGCGACCGCGTTCGCGAGCCTCTCGAGGTTCTCCGCGCGCGTGAACGTACTCGCGTTGATCATTGCGCCAAAGTTGGCGAGGTAGAGGTTGGCGATGTCGTCTTTGAACCGGTTGCGCCAATCGAGCCTTTCAGCCTGACCGTAAAGTCCAGACGAGCCCGTGGTCGAGCCAAGGCGCAGCGTCTCGAAGAGCCCCCCTGGGTTCGTCTCCAGGAACGTCGCGTTGAACCCTGCCCAGTGGGTGTCCATCTTCGACTTGACGTTTGCGCGGAACGCGTCGTACTCGGGGGTCGTCATCGCTTGGCCGGCGCTGTAGCCGGCGTTGGACCAGGCAATGTCAATGTTCGCCTTCGCCCCCGTCCAATCGAGCCAGACGTTTCCAGCTTCGACCAAAGCGGCCGAAACCGCCAACGACACCACAAACACAAACTGAGAAATCCTCTTCATCGCAACTCCAAGTCAAACGAATCTGCTGTTTACCCGAAGGCAGGGCGAAACCGGAACGCGACGACTGGTGACCTGGCAATGTTACGGGCCACGATGACTTCACCGTGGCCCAATTCAGGTCGCGCGGCGCTAACCCACGGGCCAGAGCCAACCGAACACGCCAGCGGTAAGGAGCGCGTAGACGAGGTTGTCGAGGAGGTACGCCCAGAACCCCTTGACCCGGTACCAGACCATGTGAGTGAGGATTCCCAGCCCGTGGGCCATGAACGCAGCTGTGCCGGCGATGCGGAACGTGGACATGTAGTCTGTCATGCCCCCGCGGGCGTGCCAAGACAGGTACGCCACGAACACGCCGATGACGAGGTAGACCAAGAACGAGAGCCCGAGGTTCTGACCCATGTTGACCTGGCCGGGCCAGATCGTCAGTACCCCGATCGGGTTGTTCTTCAGCTTCTCCTGCATGGCAGGGTCCTTCATCTGCGCCATGTCGCAGAAGGGAAACATGTACTGGCCGGACGGCACGCCCTTGAGGGTGCCCAGCACCGCGTCCTCGTTTGCCAGGCCCTTCCATTCACCCTTGTGGTGCGGGACCACCATGTGCAGCAGGGCGCTCGCGACGAAGACGAAAAACGCGGAAACGACGATCGGCATCCAAAGCTCGGACAGGAACTCCATATTCAGCCTCCAAGGGATTAGGACGGAGCACACTCGCTCAAAGTCGGGGGTTCCCGGACCGAGTCTGAAAGCTCGGCGAGCCAGGTGGACGAGCCTGGTCCATATACTGGGATCCTGAATGTTCTAGTCCGACGGCTTGAATTGTCCGCTCGGGGGCGTATATCCTGGCGCACAGCGGGCTCTCTGGGCCCGAATAAGTCTAGTTGGAGGTTGATTCTTACTTGAGAAAATTCGCTCTTTCACTCATATGTCTGCTCCCCGTTCTGGGAATCGCTCAGACTCTCTCGACGACGACGCCGAACAACGGTTCGGGTGGGGTCTTCATGGAACTCACGCCTTCGGGCATAGGTCTCAACGTCAGGTCGTTCCAAACGTACTTTTCATCGACAACTGGAACGCCAGTCGCAGTCGAGGTCTATACCCGTCCCGGCTCTTACGCTGGATTCACGGCGAGTTCAGCCGGGTGGACCCTCTCGGAGACAGCCAACGCCGTCTCTGCTGGGACGATCACCCTCTCGACCCCGATGATGCTGGTCAATCCGATCTTGCTTCCTTCGGGTCAGACCACATCGGTGTACCTGCATGCGATCACGGTAGGCGGCGGGATCCGCTACACGGGAACTGGCGCCGCTCCGCCGCAGACGACGTGGTCGAACGCCGACCTGACGCTGTTCAGCGACGTCTCGCGCACGGGCGCAGTCGCCTTCGCCGGGACACAGTTCACTCCTCGAACGTTCGCTGGAAACGTGAACTACACGCCAGTGCCGGAACCTGCGACCATCGCAGCGCTCGGCCTCGGTGCTGCCGCGCTCCTTCGACGACGGCGAGCCCGACAGTCCGTTTAGTCAGCTTGGCGAGCTGACCGCCGCCCTCGGCTGAGTGCCGAGGGCGGCGGTTTTGTTTTTGAACCTAGGCAGGGCTCCCGGATCCGATGCCCCGACAATTGCCGGGAAATGCCCTGTGTGCACAGTCCGAGGTGAGTTCTGTCATTGGAAACACCGACTCTGATTCTATGGTGTGCCCATGGCGCTAGGGAAACGGACGCGTTTGGGCCTGCGGCTGTTCGCGGGCACGGCGCTCGTCGCCGCCTGGATCGCTGCGCTTGCCTACGGCAGCCACGTCATGATGGCTTACGACACGACGGCCGGACGCGCGGCCTCTCGCGCCCCGGCAGTCTCATCGTCCAAGGCCAGGGCTTGGACGTGCGTCATGGTCGTCCACCCTGACTGCCCGTGCACTCGAGCCAGCCTTTCAGCGCTCCGCGAGATCGTGGCCCGCTACAACGAGAGGGTCGAGTTCCGCATCGTGATGGTGAGCGAGACGCCCCGGCTCGACTCGCCCAACTTCGCGGCCGCCTGCAGGATCCCGGAGGCGGCGGTCTCGTGGATCACGCCGCAAAGGGCGGACGAGCTTTACGACTCATACACTTCTGGACAGGCCTTCATCCTGGATCGCAACGGCGATGTCGCGTTCTCCGGCGGGATCACGCCGGGCCGCGGCACGGACAAGCCCGAGTTTGCCATGCAGCTGTTCGAGAGCGTGCTGGCCGGCAAGCCCGTGCGCAAGACCTCGCCGGTCTATGGCTGCGAGCTCCAGACGGAGGAGAAATGACGAAGACGCAACGCCGGACTGCGGAACTTGAAGCAGCGCACCTCGATCGCATCTATCGTCAGACCGACCGTCTCTTCCTGTGGCTGACGCTGCTGGAGTACGTCGGCGGGGTGATCGCGGCCTTCGCTCTCTCACCCAAGTCCTACTATGGATCGGTCGGCGTCACGCACCCGCACGTGTTGGTGGCCATTGTGCTCGGTGCCGTCATCGCCGCCCCGATCGTGGTCGCGACCCTGCTTTGGCCCGGGCAGTACAGGACGCGCGTCACGGTCGCGGTCTGCCAGATGCTGATGTCTGCGCTGCTCATCCACCTTTCGGGCGGGCGCATCGAGACCCACTTCCACGTCTTTGGGACGCTAGCGTTCCTTGCGTTCTATCGCGACTGGCGCATTCTGATCCCGGCCACGCTGGTCGTCGCGGGTGACCACTTGATCCGCGGCATCTACCTCCCTGAGTCCGTCTACGGCATCGTGACCGGGGCGGAGTGGCGCTTTGTGGAGCACGCGTGTTGGGTGATCTTTGAGGACGTGATCCTGATCGCCTCGTGCAAGCGCGGCGTTCAGGAGATTCGGGCCATCGCTGAACGCCAGGCAGAGATCGAAGCGACGACGGAGCGCGTCGAGGCCGCCGTCGAGCAACGCACGGAGGAACTCAGGGAAAGCGAGCTGCAGAAGACTGCGGTGTTCGACAACGCCCTCGACGGGATCGTGTGCACGGACGCCTTCGGCGCGATCACGGACATCAATCCTGCCGCCGAACGGATCTTTAGCGTTAGGCACGACGAGGTCATGGGCAAGCCGCTGGCCGACCTGTTCAGTCCTGGGCACTCTCGGAAGTTCGTCGAGTCGGGGCTCAATGTCTACAGCAGGAGCGGCCAAGGGGACCTCGTTAACAACAGCGTGGAGCTCTCCGTGGTGTCGCCAAACGGCGAGCAGTTCCCGATCGAGGTCTCGATGATCTGCGTCCTGACCAAGGACAGCCCGATCTACACGGCGTTCGTACGCGACATCAGCCAGCGCAAGCGACTCGAAGAGAACCTCGCACACACGAGCAAGATGGAGAGCCTGGGACAGCTCGCCTCGGGCGTCGCGCACGAGATCAACACGCCAAACCAGTACATCGGCGACAACGTCCGGTTCGTGGACGCCAGCTTTGGAAAGCTCTCGGCGCTCATAGACGAGTACCGGTCTGCGATCGAGGGAGCGAAGTTGTCGGCTGAGAAGGCAGAGGCTATCGCCAAGAAGGAGGCCGAGGCCGACCTGGAGTTTACGACGAAGGAGATCCCGTCGGCACTGTCCCAGGCGCTCGAGGGGGTCGAGCGGGTTGGCTCTATCATTTCGGCGATGAAGGTCTTCGCCCACCCGAGCGTCGAGTCGTTCTCTGAGATAGACCTCAACAAGATCGTCGAGAGCTCGGTCACGGTCGCGCGAAACGAGTGGAAGTACGTCGCGGACGTCACGATGGACCTCGACCAGACGTTGCCGATGATCCAAGGGAACCGCGGAGAGCTCAGCCAGGTCGTGCTCAACCTCGTCATCAACTCGGCACAGGCGATAGAAGAGCGGTTCAAGGGCTCGTCCAAGGGGACGATCACGATCACCACTCAGTGCAACCACGACAACGTGGTGCTGACTATCGCTGACAACGGCGCGGGGATCAAGCCGGAGATCGCCGACAAGGTGTTCGACCCGTTCTTCACGACGAAGGGGGTCGGCGTCGGCACGGGCCAAGGGCTCGCGATCGCGCGCACGGTAGTTGACCGGCACTCGGGCGAGATACGGATGAAGTCGAGCATCGGAAACGGCACGACGTTCACGATCAAACTTCCGATGGTCGCGCCGGAGAAGGAGGGGTCGTGCAAAGTGGCATGAACAAGATCCTCTTCGTGGACGACGACCCCAGGGTCCTCGACGCGTTCAAGCGAATGGTGCGACTGCAGGCGCACGAGTGGAAGTGCCGGTTCGCCGAAGGTGTGGACGAGGCGTGGGAGCTGATCCTTGCGGAGACCCCTGACGCGATCGTCTCAGACCTCAACATGCCCGGCAAGAGCGGAAGGGAGCTGCTCGCAATGGTCCGTGGCCGAGAGGAGACGGAGTACACGCCGTTCGTGCTCCTGACTGGGAACAACGAAGTCAAGAACAAGATGGAGTGCCTAGAGAGCGGGGCGACCGACTTCCTCAACAAGCCTTGCGAGTTCTACGAACTGGCCGCACGGCTGCGCAACGCGCTCAAGCTCAAGGAGTACCAGGACACGGTCCAGATGCAGAACGAGGCCTTGGAGACGCGAGTGCGAGAGAGGACGATCGAGCTAGAGAGCTCTCGCCGAGAAGTCATCATCCGTCTGGCCATGGCCACCGAGCTCCGCGACTCCGAGACGGGGTATCACATTCTTCGCGTCGGGCTATTGTCGAAGCTCTTGGCAGAAGAGCTCGGCTATAACGACGTCTTTCAGGACAACCTGCTTCTTGCCAGCACGCTCCACGATGTCGGAAAGCTCGCAATTCCGGACCAGATCCTTCGCAAGCCTGGCAAGCTGACCGACGAGGAGTACCGAGAGATGCAGTCGCACTGCACGATCGGCGCCGACGTGCTGAGGAGCGACCTCGACATGGCGTTCGCGATGTTCGCAGGGATATCGAGCCAGTCGAACGGCCTGATCGAGCAGGCCGCTACGATCGCGGCGAGCCACCACGAGAAGTGGGACGGGACGGGCTACCCGAACGGGCTTGCCGGCGAGAGCATCCCCGTCGTCGGTCGGATCGTCGCCGTCGCGGACGTCTATGACGCGTTGTGCTCGAAACGCCCCTACAAGGAGGCGATGGGCGCCGACGAGGCGCTCGAGATCATCAAGGCCGGCAGTGGCAAGCACTTCGACCCGAAGGTCTCAGAAGCGTTCGTCCGAAGGCACGAGGACGCCCGCCGGATCATGCAGAGCTACTCGGACGAGCGCATGTCTGAGCGCAAATCTGCGGCATAGGACCTTTCCGGCCCGCCGTTGTCCTACACTAGACCCTAGGATGCGCTGGTCTGGCAGGAGGCAGAGCTCGAACGTCGAGGACCGTCGCGGCAGTGCCGCGAAGGGCGCCGCTGGGATCGGCGGCGTCGGGCTCATCATCGTCATCGCGTACGCCCTGATCACGGGCGACTTTGGCGCGGTGCAGGGTCAGATCGGCCCAGCGCTCCAGGGCAGCGCGACGCTCGACCCAGAGCAAGAGGCCCGGCACAAGGAGTTCGTGTCTGTGACCCTGGCGGACACCGAGGAAGTCTGGACCGCGATCTTCTCGCAGTCGGGACAGAGCTACCGCGCGCCGACGCTCGTCCTGTTCAGCGGTTCCGTTGACTCCGGCTGCGGGTTCGCGAGCGCCGCCGTCGGGCCGTTCTACTGCGGCGAGGACATGAAGGCGTACCTCGACTTCGAGTTTTTCGACCAGCTCGAGAGCCAGTTCGGTGCGAAGGGCGATTTTGCTCGGGCCTACGTGATCGCGCACGAGATCGGGCACCACGTCCAAAACTTGCAGGGGACGCTTGGTGAAGTCCACTCGCGACGGTCGGGCATGAGTGAGACCGAGGCGAACGCGCTCTCCGTACGGTTGGAGCTACAGGCCGACTTCTACGCGGGCGTGTGGGCCTTTCACGCGCGGGAGATCGCCGCGCTAGACGAGGCCGACATCCGCGAGGCGATGGAGGCGGCGAGCGCGATCGGCGACGACACGATCCAGAAGCGCGGGCAGGGGCACGTCGTGCCGGACGCGTTCACGCACGGCACGAGCGAGCAACGGATGCGCTGGTTCATGAAAGGGTTCCGGACCGGAGACGTGTCGCAGGGCGACACGTTTTCGGCGCGGAGCCTCTAGCCAATCTTGAACAGGCCCTCGTTGACCGTTTCGGACACGGTCGCAGTCTTGAACTGCATCACCCACTGCTGACCGCCCGCGAACGTCACGGTGACCTTCATCGGAACGTTCGTTCCTTCCGTCATCTGGAAGTCCTCATAGGCGAAGGCCGACACGACGGTGCCGAGCGGGCTGCGCCTCATGTTGACGAGCTTCTTCAGGAGGCCCGTGGCGTTGTCGAAGTACAGCTCCTCCTGCGACGCGGTCGCGGCCCGCGTCGCGCGGACGACGAAGACGTCGCTCGACCCCAGCGTGTCCCTTCCGCTGACGGCCATGCCTTCAAGGCCGGCGAACGGGTCTTCGCCCCACCACGTGCGGCCGATCCGCTGGAACATCGCGACCGGCTCGCCCCACAGCAGCGTTCCGCCGTACGTGACCTCCTTGCCGTCACAGACGACGACCTTTGACCCAGCGACGAGCTTGAACTTCCCTCCCTTCGCCTGGACCACTTCGAGCGGCTCCGTCTTGATCTCGCCGGTCTCCAGGTCAGGCGAGGTGAGCGTCCCGGTCCTGGTGATCATCGCCGGCGACTTCCCCACCGCAGCGGAGTGCTTGGCGAAGAGGTCGGCGGTCTTCGGCGGGTTGGAGACGCGCCCGTGCCGCAGGCTGACGTCCCCTGGCACCGGCGAGTTGTCGGGGTGCTCCTGCCCGTTGTGGCACGTCATGCACGTGACTTCGAGCCGGCCGTTGAACCACTTCTCGTTGATGTCGCGCTGGAGCAGCACCATCTGTCGCGTCGTCTCGATCGCGTGCGTCTCCTTCGTGTAGTCGGTCGTGTCGTGGCAGTCCTTGCACTCCCACTTCATCGAGGCGGCCATGAACTCCATCGCCGGGATCAGGTCCGCCGCCGGGACGCCCTTGAACACCTCGATGTTCACATAGATGTCTTCGCACATCAGTTCCTTTGGGGGATCCTGTTTCGCGAGCAGGACAGCGAACGGGGCTGCTGCAAAGACGAACAGGGCGATCGAGGTCAAGCGACGTGCCATCGCACTGATTATGGAGCATTCCACAGCGTCAAGAAGTGGCCCGCTTGAAGATTCCGTGCGCTCAGCTGATCCCGGTTTCCAAATACGTCATTTGCCCTCAGCGCTTTGCTGCCACTGTCGGATGATCGGTTCATAGAACCTGTCGATGTTTGGCCGGGGCATCGGCATCGCGTCGGCTTTCAGAATCAGTGAAGAGACTCGCACATGGTTCACACGGGGTCGAACAAGATGCTCGGGGACAATCGCCGGAACCCAACGGCTGATCACGATGACGGGCTCAAGGTCCCGTGAGCCTACAACAACGGTCACCCTCTTGCCTGCTCGCGTCACCGGGAGCGTTCGCACGACAGATTCGGCGCTAAGCAAGACCGCCGCACTCAACGAGAGTCCGCTTACGCCCTCCAAGGCTTCGATGTCTTTGCTGAGCTGAACGAGCGCCACAAAGTGCTTGCTGCCGTCACTCAGCCAAATCTCAAGTAGCCTGTTCGATCCGTCGCCCACCTCTGGGGGAGCGGCAAACGTGACCGTCAGTTTGTCCCCGGAGCGATCGAGAGACTCAATGGCTGTCGATCGGGGCACGTCGAACAACTCGTACTCATTGTGATCGGCGCTGTAGACAACGATCTCATCAAGGGGCTCCTTCGCCTTCGGAGCGAGCGCCTCGTTGAGCGAGATGCGCGTATAGCCCTCTTCATTAATGAACTGCGTCTTGGAATAGCTATCCTCATCGCGCACGGACCTTCCTGGTTGTATCAAGTATGCGTAGCTGCCGACATCACCTGAGAGATAGTCGTGGCCTATGATCAGCGGTTGCTCCGACTCGACAACCCAGCCGTCCATTGACAAGAAGTGCTTCTTGAGACGCGACGCCTCATTTGCAAAGTCTGCACCGTACGAGAACCTGTACACCCGAGTTACGTTCTGTGCCCCTTCCAACTGTGAGTCGTACTCTGACACGCTCACGTAATCAACTCCTTTGAACGGATCAAACTCGATCAGTGGTCGCGTCGCCGGGTCGAGGACTCGTCCGATCGACACGCCTGGCGGAGGGTCTTGCGAGTTGACCCCTCCCTGCACATCTTTCTTTGCGCAGGCCGAGAGGGCTGCAAGTGCGAAGAGCACGGGCCAAAGTCGCGACATGCCTGCATGATAGCGCAGTCTTGAAAACCGGAGCGGGGGGGGGGGGGGGGGGGGGGGGGGGGGGG
>JBBDXG010000027.1:0-29482 GCA_040902435.1 Fimbriimonadaceae bacterium | reverse complement strand
GCCGACTTCGTCGGGGGGCCGCTCCGTAGGAGAGGTTGGTGGGGACCTTAGAAGTCCATGCCGCCCATGCCGCCGTGCGGGTCGCCGCCGGGCATGGCCTTTTCCTTTTCTTTCTTCTCGACCACGAGCGCCTCGGTCGTGAGGACGAGGCCGGCGATCGAGGCGGCGTTCTGGATCGTCGAGCGCACGACCTTGGCCGGGTCAACGATTCCCTTCTTCACCATGTCCACGATCTTGCCGCTGTTCGCGTCCAGACCCTCGCCGGTCTTGGAGTTGCGGACCTGCTCGACCACGACCGAGCCCTCAAGCCCGGCGTTCTCCGAGATGGTGCGGAGCGGCGCCTCGAGGGCGCGGCGCACGATCGTCACGCCCGTCTTCTCGTCGCCGTCGGCGCTGATCTTGTCGAGCGCCTTCTGCCCGGAGAGCAGCGTGACGCCGCCTCCGGGCACGATGCCCTCCTCGACGGCCGCGCGGGTCGCCGAGAGGGCGTCCTCGTAGCGGTGCTTCTTCTCCTTGAGCTCGGTCTCGGTCGAAGCGCCGACCTTGATCACAGCGACGCCGCCGGAGAGCTTTGCGAGCCGCTCCTGCAGCTTTTCCTTGTCGTAGTTGCTGTCGGTCGTCTCGATCTGCGCCTTGATCTGTGAGACCCGGCCCTGGACCGCGGACTTCTTGCCCGCGCCCTCGATGATCGTCGTGTCCTCCTTCGTGATCACGACCTTCTTCGCAGTGCCGAGCAGGTCGAGCGCGACGTTCTCGAGCGTCTGCCCGAGGTCCTCGCTGATGAACGTGCCCGCCGTCAGGACCGCGATGTCCTCGAGCATCGCCTTGCGTCGCTCGCCGAACCCCGGCGCCTTGACCGCCGCGATCTGCAGCACGCCACGGATCTTGTTGAGGACCACGGTCGCGAGCGCGTCGCCCTCGATGTCCTCTGCGATGATCAGGATCGGCCTGCGCGACTGCGCCGCCCTCTCGAGGAACGGGAGCAGGTCCTGCGCCGAGCTGATCTTCTTCTCGTGGATGAGGATCAGCGGGTTTTCGAGGACCGCCTCCATGCGCTCGGGGTTGGTGACGAAGTACGGCGAGATGTAGCCGCGGTCGAACTGCATGCCCTCGACGATCTCGAGGCTGGTCTCGCGTCCCTTGCTCTCCTCGACCGTGATGACGCCGTCCTTTCCGACGCCCATTCCCTTGCCGGTCTTCGGCCCGTGCATGGCGGTCGCGACCATTTCGCCGATCTCGGAGTCGTTGCCCGCGATGGTGGCCACGAACGTGATCTGGTCTCGGTCCTTGACGGAGATGGCCGTCTTCTTGATGTGCTCGACGACGGTTTCGACGGCCTTGTCAATGCCGCGCTTGACGGCGATGGGGTTGCCGCCGGCCGCGACGTAGCGCAGGCCCTCGCCCACGATCGCCTGTGCCAGGACCGTCGCGGTGGTCGTGCCGTCGCCGGCGACGTCGTTGGTCTTGGACGCGACCTCCTTGCAGAGCTGCGCGCCCATGTTCTCGTAGGGGTCCTCGAGCTCGATCTCCTTGGCGACGGTGACGCCGTCCTTGGTGATCGTGGGGGAGCCCCACTTCTTGTCGAGGACGACGTTTCGGCCCTTGGGGCCGAGCGTCACCTTTACTGCGTTCGCGACTTTGTCAACGCCGCGCTCAAGCGCTCGTCGCGCGTTTTCATCGTAGAGTAGTGTCTTTGCTGCCATTTCGTTTGTGTTTCCTGCTTCGCTGTTGACTGCTTTGCTGAGTCGTGTTCCTGTGACGGGTCATTCGGGATCGTCTTGCTGATCAATCTGGACCTCGCTGACGCCATAGACTGCCGCCGTTTCCTTGACGACAGGGACGTCCAGCGACTTAATGAACATGTACGTCTTGCGACCAAGCGGATCCGTCAGCTTCAGAAGCTCCGACTGGGTCTCCTCAGAGACATAGCCGAGCCGCCGTGCGAGCTCGATGAGTGTCTCGACCTCTGAGAGCGAACCGCGCGCAATGCGCACGAAGTTTGCGAGCGCGGCCTTTGACCCGCGACCGTATCCTTCCGCAATGTTCACCGGGACAGAGGCTGCCGCACGTCGCAGTTGGCTAGTTAGCCCGTAGACCTCGTGACTCGGAAAGTCCCTGGTCACCTGATAGACTCGCTCTGCCAGATCCATACCGATCTGCCATATCTCAAGGTCCCTGTACGATCTTCGCTCAGCCATTTCCCGTCACTCGTCTCCCGTCTCCCGTCACTCAGTTCAGAATTGCGTAGATCTGGTCCTCGTCGAGGATCGTGTAGTCCTTGCCATCTAGGGTGACCTCGTTGCCGCCGTACTTGCTGAAGAGCACCTTGTCGCCCTTCTTGACCGACAGCTTGTTGCGCTGTCCGTTGTCGAGCGTGCGCCCGTCGCCGACGGCGACGACCTTTCCTTCGGTCGGCTTCTTCTTGGCCGAGTCGGGCAGGATGATTCCTCCGGCCGTCTTGGCCTCGGCCTCGAGCACCTGCACGACCACCTTGTCTCCAAGCGGTTTGATGTTTGCCATCTTTGTGACTGTCTTCTCCTGTGGGGGCCCGCCGCCCGGGTTTGGCACTCGGGGGCTGGGACTGCCAATATTGTGGCCGTTCTGGCCGGTTCTGGTCAAGGAAAATGGCACTCCTAGGACTTGAGTGCCAGAACAGGCTCCGGGGTAGAGTCGGCCATGGTCGAGGGGCACGACTGGTCGCAGCCGCCTTTCACGGTCCGGCGCTTCTATGTGCCCTGGGGTCGGGTTTTTTGGGCGCTTTTCTTGTCTTCTTGGTGCCTGTTCGTTGGCATAGGCTTGGCAACCGGCGGTACTACGGGCCTACAGGACTTTGGGGCGTATGCTCTGCCGCTTACGATCTTCTCGGCCTCATTTGCGGCTGTCCTCGCGCTAATGCTTCATCGGCTCGCGTACGTTCAGCTGACACCAGACTCCGTGAAAACTTGGAACGACATAAGCATACAGCACACGATGCGACTTGAAGACATTGAGCGCGCATGGGTGCCGCCAGCTTTCTTCGGCTGGTTTGTGCTCGTGAAGTCTAAGCGAAACGTCCTGCGGCTGTACATCCCAACGTTTCTGTCAGGTTGGAGCGAATTCCGCGACTCTGTCAGGCAAGTTACGCCGGTCGGTCACCCACTTCGAACGGCGATCGAGTCTGTGAAGAAGTGATCTGGAGGCACTCTCGTTCCGAGATTCCGTTCGGCTCGTGCCTCGCTGCACTGCTCAAGCACAATCCAGCGGGACAATAGGCTCAGGTATCAATGACAGAAGGAGCCAGCGCACCTTGCCGTTCTACTTCTCCTTCCTCTCGACACGGCCGAACGTCCACGTCACGGCACAGCTGGTGACTTCGAAGTCTCCTTGGCTGACGCACGTGCTCTCGCTGGGCTTTTACTCGCGCACAGTCGTGATTGACTCCCGCACCAGGACCGTCCGCATCCGGGTCCGGTTCCTGTGGGGGCTGTGGAGGCGGCACACGTTCTCGTTCGACGAGGTCGCCTATGTCACTTACGGGATGAGGGAGACTGGGACGACGGCCTCCTACGTCTCAGGAGAGCGCGAGGGCTCTGAGACCTTCCACGTCGGGGTGACGCTCAAGGACCAGAGACACTACACGCTTGCCACGTTCGCGGGAGAGGGCGAGTACTCGTCCGAGCACGCGTTCCTATGGGAGTGGCCATCCCATAAACTGAAGGAGCTGACCGACACCGTCGGGACACAGCAGGAAGAGTCCATGAACTTCGTAGACCTTGTCTGCTACCGAATCGGCGTCACGCTCGGCCCATAGTCGCTCAGTACCTGTACTGGTCCGTCTTGTACGGCCCCTCGACCGGCACGCCGATGTACTCGGCCTGTTCGGGAGCGAGCGGGTCTCTATGGTTCGCTCGGACAGTGTGATGACTAGGTGTAGCCGTTGTTGCTCGCAATGCGATGCTGCCCCGCTGCTGGCGCCGGGCAAACAGCGACGGGGGCGCCGGATCCGGCGCCCCCGTCGTTGTTGTTGTCCGACCTGTTAGGCCGACTTGCGTCGTCGTCGCAGCAGTGCCACGACGCCAAGGCCGAGAGCCGCCATCGTTGCGGGCTCAGGGACCACGGTGCCATGCAGCTCGAAGTTCTGGTCGTACGCGGTCGCGAAGACCGGGTTGCCCGGGCCGGTCGGCGTCCAGCTCACCGGCCATAACGGGTCAGCCGCGCCGGTCGTGCCGGGGCCTCGACGAAGGTGCGCAGCAGAGCCCGCGATCGGGGTCGTCGGCGAACTCGTCAGCCAGAACCAGTTGTGGTCCACTTGTGCCTGGACCATCACGAAGTACGCTCCAGGGCCCAGAACGACTGGCGTGAAGCTCGAGTCGAGCACCTCCTCCGGTCGACCGAAGTAAACGCCGGGGCCGGTCGAACGACCAGCCGTGCCGACTCGGCTTGCAACCAGCGCACCGACGATGCCGCCCGTACCGTCGTAAAAGTCAATGTTCATCGCAGTGACCGCGTTCGGGTCACCAGGAGTGAACTGGACCCAGCTCGATACCGCGCGGTCAATCGACCAGCCCGGACCGGTCACAACAAAGTCGTCTGCGATCTGTCGGTCATAGTTGTCCGCAGGCACGCCAAGGTTGCCCCTAAACGCACTCAGACCGTTTGCTCCAGCGGCGCCCGGCGTATGCGGACTCTGGGAGTAAAGCTGAGCGCTAGCCGAGCCTGTGAAAACAGCGGCAACCGCAATTACAAGTAATTTCTTAATCATATCGATCCCAACCTCTTCAAGCCGCCAGCGTTAGCCTGCGACTAGAATTACCGGCCCGTGCAAATGCAAGTTCGCGGTAACAACTGGGGCAATATTACGACTTCAAGCAGCCTGCAATCAGCTTGGCGGCCATTTAATCCCAAAACCAAGTATTGTTGCCTGGTTCTCAAGTGCATTGGGCGCAGACGTCGCTGCACGGGGCGCGGGCCCTCTGACACGCCCCAATACGTCAATACCTGTACTGGTCCGTCTTGTACGGCCCCTCGACCGGCACGCCGATGTACTCGGCCTGCTCCGGCGTGAGCGACGTCAGCTCGGCGTTCAGCTTTCGCAGTTGCAGCCGCGCGACCTTTTCGTCGAGGTGCTTCGGCAGCACGTACACGCCCGGCTGATACTCTTCCGCGTTCGTCCACAGCTCGATCTGCGCCATGACCTGGTTGCTGAAGCTCGAAGACATCACGAACGAAGGGTGACCCGTCGCGCAGCCGAGGTTCACGAGCCGCCCTTCCGCAAGCAGGATGATTCGCTTGCCGTCCGGGAACTCGATGTGGTCCACCTGCGGCTTGATGTTGTCCCACTTGTACTGCTTCAGCGACGCGACGTCTATCTCGCTGTCGAAGTGGCCGATGTTGCAAACGATCGCCTGGTCCTTCATCGCCTGCATGTGCGCGTGGTTGATCACGTGATAGTTGCCTGTCGCGGTGACGAAGATGTCGGCCTTGTCCGCCGCGTGCTCCATCGTCACGACCTTGTAGCCCTCCATCGCGGCCTGCAGCGCGCAGATCGGGTCAATCTCGGTGACCCACACCTGTGCCGACAGCGCCTTGAGCGCCTGCGCGCACCCCTTCCCCACGTCGCCATAGCCGCACACGACCGCGACCTTGCCCGCGACCATGACGTCGGTCGCGCGCTTGATCCCGTCCACCAGCGACTCGCGGCAGCCGTACAGGTTGTCGAACTTGCTCTTGGTCACCGAATCGTTCACGTTGATCGCCGGGAACGGCAGCGTGCCCTTCTTCTGCATCTCATAGAGGCGGTGCACTCCGGTCGTGGTCTCTTCGCTGACGCCCTTGAGGTTCGCGCGGACCTTGCTGTAGAACTTCGGGTCTTGCGCGAGCTTGCGCTTGATCGAGGCGAAGAGCGCGGTCTCTTCCTCGTTGGTCGGGCTCGCGATCGCGCTCGCGTCGTCTTCCGCGCGGCTGCCGAGCAGAACGAGAAGCGTGGCGTCGCCGCCGTCGTCGAGGATGAGGTTCGGTGTGCCGCCGTCGCTCCACTCGAAGATCCTGTGCGTGTAGTCCCAGTACTCGTCGAGGGACTCGCCCTTGGTCGCGAACACCGGCGTGCCGCCCTTGGCGATCGCGGCGGCCGCGTGGTCCTGCGTCGAGTAGATGTTGCACGACGCCCAGCGCACGTCCGCGCCGAGCGCGCGCAGCGTCTCGATCAACACCGCTGTCTGGATCGTCATGTGGAGCGACCCGGCAATGCGAGCTCCCTTGAGCGGCTGGCTCTTGGCAAACTCCTCACGGAGGGCCATCAGGCCGGGCATCTCGGTCTCGGCGATGGCGATCTCCTTCCGGCCCCACTCTGCAAGGCCGAGGTCTGCGACGACGAAGTCCTGTTTGTTCATAACCGTGCTCATGTTCTGTTCTCGCTTCTTGGAACACGGGCACTTAAAGCAAAAGCACCCGTGAACCGTTGTTCACGAGCGCCGTTCTTCTTGCTGAGCCTGGTCCCGACTCCTCGGGATCGCAGCGCTCCTCAGCTCTTCCTATTATGGCTCAGAGCGCAGCGCGCTGGATGCCCGCTAGCACTTCAGGCCCGGGTCAAGAGCCTATCCCAGTGTAGCCAGCGGGTGGCTTTAAGCCAAACAGGCTCTCGTCTACCATGGCAAACAGATCGAGCAGTTCGACGGCATAGAGGAAGTCCTTCTCTCCTCCGCCCCACATGCCGCGGTACTCGACCCCCATAGAGGTCAGGAGCCGGGACTGCGCGCCAAAAGTGTACGTGTAGTTCGTCATCGCGTCCACAAGGTGATTTGTCACCGAAACGACGTTGAACAAGCGGCCGCCCGATTCGCTCGTCGCCTCCTTCAAATTGTAGGTGCAGGTGTTCCACTTGCCCTTGCGCAGTGCGGGGAACTCAAAGTAAGCGGCCTCACCGAACTCCGGTTTGACGACCAGAGGCATGTGGACCCTCATGGAATTGTCGATCCAGATTCCAGCAGAACCGTTCCAAACGGTGACAGACTTCCCGACGACCTCTAATCGGACCATCCCCGGCTCACGCACGTGCAGGATGTACTTGTCAACGAGCTTGCCCTTCTCCGAGACGCTCCAGCGGGCTTCGATCATTTGGGCCCTGCCAACTTCGGTCGCGAAGAGCTTCCACGCGACCGTGTCGTGGATCGTTCGTTCCTTCAACTGGCTGAGCGAAGCCAAGAGGAGACATACCATTGTCCGCTAGGACGCGGGCGGCTAAAATACGGTTACCGCACGTAGTGGATCTCGGGAGAGTCCATGTCGTCCAGCAACATGATCGAGACGATCGGCATCGGGCGCTCCTGGGCGATCCTGCGGGCCTCGTCGAACGAGACCTCGAGCGAGAGCATCCCGGGGAGCTCGATGTACGAGCCGAACTCAGAAGCCCCCGACTGGGACGAAAAGCAGGCCAGGCCGTGGACGCCATCGTGCTTGTAGCACCCGAACTTGCCGGAAGGCTCGTGCTTGAGCACGTAGAGGGTCCCTGGGAAGTCGGTGTCGAGCCCGAGGACCGGGCAGTCAATCGTCAGCGGGTTCATGGCCGTACAGGCTCTAATATCGGCAAGATTGTCCCCCACCCTCAGACCCTCTCGCTAGGTCCCTTTCAAGAACCTTTTGCCGACGATCGTGCCCGGCTCGGGCTTGCCCCTCATGTCCAGTTCGCAGGGCGTGTTGAGCTTCACTTCAGAACCGATGTACGCGAATGCGAGTCCACAGTCGAGGGTCGGTGAGAAGACCCCGCTGCACACCTCTCCGACCGGTGCGCCCTTGACCAAGACCGTCATCCCCGGCATCGGGAGGCGCTTGCCGTTCAGCCTTACGCCCCGGAGCTTGGTCGGCGTGCCGTGCTCCCGCGCGTGTTGGATCGGCCCGCTGCCGAGGAACGTCTTCTCCTTGCCGATCGCCCACCCGAGCTGCGCCGCGATCGGGTTCATGTCGTCGCTGAGCTCGTGGCCGTAGAGCGGCAGCCCGGCTTCGAGCCGCAGCACGTCGCGGGCGCCGAGGCCGCACGGCTCCACGCCGGCGGCGACGAGGGCGTCCCAAAGCCTCTCCGCCCCCTCCGCGGGGCAGATGAGCTCGTAGCCGTCTTCGCCCGTGTAACCGCTCCGCGCACAGAAACTTGGCACTCCGGCGACGTTGCACTCGACCACGGAGAAGAACGGCACGGAGACCATCTCCTCGGGCTTGTCCGACATTCCGGCGACGGTCACCGCCGCATTCGGGCCCTGCACCGCGATCATCGCGGTCCGGTCCGTGGTGTCCTCCATCCGCACGCCGTGGGTGTTGTGCTTTCGCAGGTGAGCGACGTCCTTTTCGTGGTTGGCCGCGTTGACGACCATCCTGTACTCGCCCGCGTTGATCCGGTAGACGATGATGTCGTCAACCAGGCCCCCGTTCTCGTTCGGGAGCATCGAGTACTGGCCCTGATAGTTGGCGAGCGCGGCGACGTCGTTGGCGGTCACGAACTCCAGGTATTCGAGCACCCGGTCCCCGGTGAACGTGAGGCGCGCCATATGGCTGACGTCGAACATCCCGGCCCCCGAGCGCACTGCCTTAGACTCTGCGATGACCCCCTTGTACTGGACCGGCATGTCGTAGCCTGCGAACTCCACCAGGCGGGCGCCGAGCCGAACGTGCGCTGCGTGCAGGGGCGTCTTGAGGGATACGGTGCTCACGACCCAAGTATATCCAGGCTCGCTTGAACCTGCCCTGCCAGGCCAATTCACGGGCATAGAGCCTAAGGCACAATCTGTGCGAACTCTAGCCAGGTTGCGGAGCGTCAATCCAGGTGAGCGGCTGGTACACTCCCTGACTGGCTGTATGGTGGCCTTGTGGGCATGATTGCGTGTGACTCCTGTGGTGTAGCGAACATGGCGGAAAGCAAGTTCTGCCGTGAGTGCGGTTCGACGATCGCGCCCCCGGCCGAGCGTCCGATGAGCGACGAGGACCAGAAAATGGTCCACGACGCCCAGCGGATGTTCGGCGACGGACGGTACGACGAGGCCGCGATGGTCGCCGTCGCGATCCTTGAGCAGAACCCGTACTGCGTCCCTGCCCTGGCGATCAAGGGCGACTGCCACGAGCGCGTCGGCGAGTACCGACAGGCCCTCGGCACCTACCGCGACATCCTCAAGGTCCAGCCGGACTCGCAGCTCGACCGCATTCGGGTCGCGCGCCTCGAGAAGATCGTCTCCAGCGGCGACATCGAGATCGGCCCGCCCAGCAACCGGCGCCGCACGGCCTTCGGCGCAGCTATCGCCGCAGCGATCCTGCTCGTGTCGTCTGGGACTGCGCTCATCCTCGCGTCGCAGACCACCGGGGCCAACGCCAGCGCGACCGGCCCGGACCGCAGCTACGTCTCCGAGCCCTTCCTTCCGATCGCCCGCGTGCCGGGCGGCGGAAACACGTACTTCGTCCCGAACACCCAGGCCGCGCCGCAGAACAGCGACATGGCCGACCTCCCGGGCGCCACGACAGGCGGCGGGAACATCACACCGCTGATCAAACCTGGCGACTCGCAGCGCATCTTCGACGGCTCGCTCCGACGGAACCCAGGCGCGCTCAACGACCCGACGGCGACGCGCACAGTCGGTCCCGACGACGTCCGTCCTTTCGACCCGAACGTGCCTCCCGGGTTCAATGGCGCCCCGCCCGGATCGCGCACCGGCGACCCCGACCCGACGGTCGTCGCCAACGGCGACGGCGGCAACGGGCGCGGCTCCATCGTGGACATCCGCCCCAGCCAAGGGAGCGGCACCACGAACGGCGGCAACCAGACCGCCGACGACCGCGGCGCGCAGATTGACATGCTCGTCCGCAAAGCGCGCGACAAGTACGTGACCGGTGACTACGCCGTCGCGGCCGACGCCTACGAGAAGGCGCTCGCGCTCGGCGCAAGCCCGGCCAGCACGAACCAGCGCCTCGCGCAGTGCTACGAGAAGCTCGGCGAAAATGCCAAGGCCATAGCCGCCTACACCCGCGCGATCAAGGCGTTCGAACAAATGGACCAGAACGACGAGCGAGTGCTGACACAGCTCGAAAGCTGCCGCGCTGCACTCAAGCTCCTTAGAGGCAACTGATGCCTCGGCTGAGGCTCGCAGCCGCATCGCTCCTCGCCCTTGCGGCGGCCTGCGCGCTCGCTGCCCCCGAGGTCCTCGTCGTCCAACGGCTCTCGAACAAGGACGGGGACTTCAACGTGCCTGTCGGGCAGCGCCTTGTCGAAGAGCTAGACGTCGAGGGCCGCGTCTCGCCGATCATGTGGTCCATGCTCGACCCCGTCTTTCGCGCATACGTTGACGATGGCAAGCTCCCTGGCTACGTCGAAAACCCGGACGACAAGACGATCCGCGAGTTCGCCTCGCGGCTCAGGGTCGCCTACGTCCTCATCATCGAGGCCGTCGCGCACGAGTCCAAAGTCGTACCGCAGGCCAGCCTCTTCCGCGGCGCGGGCATCCGGCCGATCTGGTCCATGGTCCGCACACAGGACCGCGGCCGGCCACGATTGGTCGTGATCGAGGACGGCAAAGTCGACGAGGAGAAGACCAAGGCGATCCGCGAGAAGTACGCGAACTTCATGGAGGACGGCTCACTCGCGACGATGACGGTGCTCGTGAACGGCCAGCCCGACTGGGAGAGCATGGCCCACAGCCTCGCCCGCACTTGGACCAGGATCCTCGCAGAGGGCCCCTTTAGCCAGCTCGAGCCCGCGCACCGCACCTTCGCCCCGCCGGTTGATCCCGGGCTCGGGTTCGGCGGCAGAAACCCGGTCCCGGACACCGCCCCCGAGGCCGAGCGCGCGCTCGAACAGGCCCGCGTCCTGGCCGCCGACGGGCACCTCGACCAGGCCATCCTGCTCTTGCGCGACGCCGTTGACGCCGCCCCCTTCACCGCTGCCTGCCGCCTTGAGATGGCGCGCCTGATGCTCCTGCGCGGCCATGCTGGGCTAGCGGCCGCAGAGTGCGAGCGCGGCGCCAGGCTGGCCAACGACGCTGGCGCGCTCTGGGCGCTCGCGGCCGACGCCTGGGTGCAGGCTGGCGAGCCCGATAAGGCCCTCAACGCCTCCAACGAGGCCCGCGCCAGGGGAGTCGCCACTGCCGAGCTCCTACAGACCCTAGGCGACGTCTATCTGCTCAAGGACGAGATCGCCAAGGCGATACAGCATTACGACGAGGCCATCGCCCTCAAGCCCTCCGCTCGCGCCCACCTGGGCCGGTCCCTGGCCCGCGCCATCGCCGGCGACGAGAAGGGCTCGATCGAGGACCTTGGCAAGGCCCAGGGCGACGAGGGCATCCCGATCGGGCTCTACCAGCAGGCCATGGGCGTGCTGGACCGAGAGTTCTTGCAGATCGCAGACCGCCTCAAGTTCGTCCCCCAGAACGTCCGAATGCAAGGCGGCGCCGACATGGTCCCGTCGGCAGAAGCGCTCCAGAAGCGGGCTTCGGCCATCGTCGAAGTCCTGGTAAGGCTGCGGGTGCCCGAGCGCCACAAGCAATCCCACGAAGGCCGAGACTTGGCATACAAGTTGCTCGCACAGTGTGCAATCGAGGTCCTCGCCTTTGCCAAGTCCAAGGACGAAGACGCCGCCATGGAAGCGGCGATCAGCCTGGGCGAAGCGCTCAAGCTCCTGCCACGGATCGAAGAGACCTTCAGGCTGGAGCGAAAGTACGGGCAGGTCGCGGACTCGACAAACTGATCTGCGGGTGTAGCCATGCACGAGACCACAAGACTGGTCCTTTCAATCGTCGTCCTGTTCGGCGGTTCGCTCTTCCTGTCCTATTGCATCATGTGGCTGATCAACGCCCACAGGAACCGGCTCGACTTCGAGCCCGGCACCGTCGTGCGGATGGTCGGCCCTGGCGGGGCTTACCGCTGCCACTTCCAGTTCATGCGCGGCGACAACCTTGTGTTCTCCTCGCCGATCCAGGCCGACCGGTACGTCCCGATCCGCGTGGGCGAGCGCCTGCTGGTCCAAGCGCCAGGAAAGGACTGCCTGATAACGTTCCGCTCCCACGTCCTCGAGCGCGACAGCACCGCCCACGAGCTCGTGCTCGAACCCCCCACCTACGTCCGCCGCACCGAGCGGCGCAGCGAGGACAGGCGCTCGCAGCTCGCTGGCGAGGACGCTCTGATGAACGGCGAGGTCGCGGAGGTCGTTGACCTCTCCGCGGCCGGCACCTGCCTGCTCACCTATCGCAAACCGATCCCGGGCGAACGCGTCCGTGTCGTGCTGCCCTCGACCGGGCTCGACGCCTTCGGATGGACCCTTGACTGCTCGCGCGCCTCGCTCGGAACGCACCAGGCCTACAAGGTCCGCGTCCAGTTCGAGGAGCCGCTCGCCGGCCTCGGCCTCGGCACACTGTCGGCCGACCGATAAAAAGCCCCCGCTGGGAATGGCGGGGGTTGGATAGAGTGAGACAAGCAGTGCTCGTCTCTTTCCTCGTTGGGAGGAGGATTTGCGTCACTTATACAAACGATTGGCGGCGACCGACTGTTCCTTCACCTAGGACCCTTTCCGGTACGTAGGTTCACCGCCGACGAAGACTTCGTCAGGCTTAGGCCCGTTCCCTGGTTCCACGCCTGAGTTGTAAAGCTGGAAGTCCGCGAGCTGTCCCTCCTTGATCTCGCCCATAAGCCCCACATCGCCGTTCGCGTCCGCGCCGCCGAGCGTATAGGCGCGCAGACCTTCCTCGACCGTCACGTTCTCCGACTGGTCGAACCCCTCTGGCCTCTTTGCAGCCGTGAGGATCCCGTCCCACGGGTCCCCCGGCACGATCGGTCTGTCAGAGTTGAACGAGAGCCTGATCCCTGCGTCGAGGAACGACCTCGCTCGCTTAAGTTTCGATGAAACGTCCGGCGCGAGCTGTCGTCTGTAGGCGTGGCCGATCCTCAGCAGGAACTCCGGCTGCATCGTCACGTGGCACCCGAGCCGCGCGATCCGCGCGATCTGTGCGTCGCTCGCGATGATCGCGTGCTCCAGCCTGTGCCGCGATGGCTCGTCGGTCGCCTCGAACGCGTCGAGGACGTGGTCCGTGGAGCGGTCGCCGATCGAGTGGACCGCGACGGGCCACCCGGCCTCGTGTGCGGTGCGGACCATCTCTGTGAGACGCGCGGGCTCATAGATCAGCTTTCCGTTGCCTCCGGTGGTGTACTCGCCGTGGATCGCGGCTGTCCCCGCACCGATGGCACCGTCGGCGAAGACCTTCGCGCCAGCGACTTTGCAGAGGTCCGGGTCCATCGCGCCCGTCAGTTCCTTGCGCCGTTCCTCTGGAACTGCGCTTGGGCCGAACACTGGCGACCACTGCAGGTATAGGCGGAACCTCACCTTCGCGCCCTTCAGGCTCGCCTCCCAGTATGCGGCGAGCTCCTCTTCGAGGTCGCTGTAGCCGGTCATCATGTCGCTCGCGCAGGTGACGCCGTGTTGGGCCATGACCGCAGCCGCGCTCAGCGCGGCCTCGACGCGCTCGGCGTAGCTGGGCGGTGGCGCGCAATCGCTGACGTGCTCGTGTGCGCGTTCTAGCAACACGCCCGTCAGGAGACCGCCGGAATCTCGCACGTAGGTGCCGCCCCTTGGGTCTTGCGTCTCTTCGCTCACGTTTGCTGCGACGAGCGCAGCGGAGTTGCACACGCTCGCATGGCCGTTGACGTGCCGCAAGAGGATCGGTACTTCGGTGCTGATCGCGTCGAGCTGCGCGCGGTGCAAGTGCGCGTTGTCGTCGAAGCGAGTCTGGTCGTAGTGGACGGCGTGGAGCCACTGTCCCGGTCTGACGCTCGGAAGGCGTTCCCGCACTGCGTCCAGCACGTCCTGTTTCGTCCCGTGCTTGCCGAGGTGCAGTTTGGCGAGGTCGAAGCCGGTCGGCATCACGTGGCAGTGCGCGTCAATGAACCCCGGAAGGACAGTAGCGCCCTTCAGGTCGCGCGCGTAGGGCACGTCAATCTCGTGCGCCACTTCGATGAACCGCCCGTGCTCGACCGCGAACGCGAGCGGCTCGCCCTTCATCGTACGCCCGTTGCGAAAGACCTCGCTCAACTCCTCATCTCCTCGATCACCCGCTCGGCGCTCTCCAGCGCGCCCTCGACGAAGCCCATCCATTGTGCGGTCCAGTCGCCTGCGAAACGGACCGGCCCCGTACTCGGCGGCGTTTGTCGCCTTGATCCCGGCGCGACGAACGGGAACCCTCCGCCTGAGTACGGGTCCGCGCGCCAGTCAACGAGCCTTCCCGCAACGAAGTGGCGCCTCGCCTGCGGCGCGACCTGCTCGAACGACTCGAGGGCGGCTTCCACTGGGTCCGCATGCTTGACGATGTCCTCCATTCCTCGGCCGTTGATGTAGCACACGATGGCGTTGCCGTCGGACCAGGCCTGCTGGATCGCGAGGTCGCTCATGAGGTGCCCGCTCCAGTCTTCGGCCTCCCAGAACGGGCGGTCGAAGAGCAGCGCGACCTTGCACGTCGGCGTCATGCCGACGCCCCGCCAGACCAGGGAGCCATCGTAGTCCAGGTGTTCGAGGCACGTCGGCGGGAGCGTCAGGACAGCCTCGTCGAAGGCCTCGCTCGTCCCGTCGGTGAAACTTAGGGAGACGCCGTTCGCGTCGTGGACGCCGTTGACCTCTGCGTTCAGGAACACTTCGCCTTCGATCGTTTTCGCGATCCGCTCGCAAAGCTCCGTCGCGGAGACAGGGAGCCGGAGCGCGCTCATTCCTTCCGTCGCATCGCTCCTGCCTGCGTAGTTCTCCGCAAACCTCCTCCACTCTGCGAGGTCAACGCGGTCGGAGTCGGTCCCCTCGTCAGAGAGCGCGACCGACTCGAGGAACGCGCGCTCGGTGAACGACTTAGCCGCCGCGTCCAGCGCGTCTGCCAGGCTTTCGCCTTTCGCGTCTGGACTGACAGCGACTTCAGGCCGCATCACCTCGTGGCCGCAGAAGTGGTAGCGCCGCGGGCGCGAATCGGAGGGCACGGCCGTGAGGCCGAGCTCCTTCAGGAGTCCGAACACGCGCGCGTGCTCGGTGTCGAACCACTCCGCGCCGGCCTCGAACTCTGCATTGCCGACGCGGGTCGTCCAAAGCCGCCCGCCTGTGCGGTTGCGCGCCTCAAAGACCGTGACTTCCACGCCGCCGCGCTCCAGGAGCTGCGCCGTCCGCAGCCCGGCGATGCCCGCGCCGACGACCGCGACCCTCACTCCTCCTCCTTGGTGTCCGCCGCGCGCAACATCGCGTCCATGACGAGCAGGACGAACAGGGCTACGCCGAACCCGACCATCGCCGTCTGGTTCGCGTCCTCGCGCAGCCACAGCAGCGCGACGCCGAACACGAGGAACGCGAGCAGCATAGGCAACGCCCGGACACCGCGCGTGCGAAGGCGGAACGCCCACACGACCGCCATGACGCCGCAGATCGCCGCGGCGAAGACGAGGAACGGCGCGAAGCTATCCGGCACGGCGCCACCTCACAGCAGCACGTCCAACAGAACGAACGCAAAGAACCCGAGCGAGACGAACCCGTTGAGCGTGAAGAACGCGAGGTTGACGCGACTCAGGTCGTCGGGCTTGACGAGGCTCTGTTCGAACGCCAGCACGGTCGCCGCGACGAGCACGCCGACCCACGCGAAGACGCCGACGCTGAGGACCCAGCACGCCAGCGCGAGGCAGACGATGGCCAGCGCATGGCACAGGCGGCTAACGTTGAGCGCCTCCGCCTTGCCGATCTCCGCCGGTAGCGACCTCAGTCCGTTCGCGCGGTCGAACTCCTCGTCCTGGAGGCTGTAGATGACGTCGAACCCCGCGGTCCAGAAGAGCACGCCGAGGCACACGAGCAGCACCGGCCAGTCGAGGCGCCCTGTCACGGAGGCCCACGCCGCCGCGGGCGCGATGCCGAGCGACAGCCCGAGCACGAAGTGCGACAGAGGCGTGAACCGCTTGGTGCGCGAATAGAACAGCACCGTGAACAGCGCGACCGGCGACAGCGCGAGCGTCAGCCCGTTCAGGAGCGCGGCGCCAACGAAGAACACGATGCACGAGCCGTAGAAGAACAGGTTCGCGTGCTCCAGCGAAAGCAACCCCGACGGAATCGCGCGCATCTTCGTGCGCGGGTTGACGGCGTCCACGTCGCGGTCGGCGATTCGGTTGTACGCCATCGCCGCGCTGCGCGCGCTCACCATGCACAGCACGATCAGCAGGAACACGCGCCATCCCGGCCAGCCCGTGCCGCCGCTCTCGACCGACGCCCACACCATCCCGACCATCGCGAACGGCAGCGCGAACACCGAGTGCTCGAACTTGATCATCTCCAGGTACGTGCGGAACGCCTGGACGCCTTTCGCGGCCGTCGCCATCTGGGGGCAGTTTACTAGTGGGCGGTAACCTCGGCCCGGTGCCCGTCCCGCACTTCTACTACAACCCACGGTCGGTCGAGTACGACTTCGGCCCTCAGCACCCGCTGAAGCCGCAACGGCTCGAGCGCACGCTCGCGCTCTTGGACGCTTGCGTCCCTGGCTTTGCACCGATTGACCCGGGGCCTGGCTCGGTGAAGGACGCCCTGCTCGTCCACAGTCCTGAGTACGTCGAGACCGTGCGCGCGCTCAGCGACGACGCCTCGGTCATGTGCAGCGAGGAGATGCGGCCGTGGGGCTTCGGCACGGGCGACAACCCGGCGTTCCCGGGGATGTTCGAGGCCTCGCTCGCCTACCTGTCTGGGACCGCTCGTGCGGCCCGCGAAGTGCGCGACGGCGCCTCGCTCGCGTTCGGCATCGCAGGGGGCCTGCACCACGCGATGCGCTCGCGCGCGAGCGGGTTCTGCGTGTTCAACGACCCGGCGGTCGCGTGCGTTGTCCTGCGCGAGCGGTTCGAGCGGGTCGCGTACGTGGACATTGACCTGCACCACGGCGACGGCGTGCAGGCGCTGTTCTTCGACGACCCGAGCGTGATGACCTGCTCGATCCACGAGACCGGTCGTCGGCTGTTCCCCGGCACGGGGTTTGTCGAGGAGCGCGGCGCAGGGGACGCGTGCGTGAACATTCCGCTCGAGCCATTCACGACCGGCGACGTGTGGCTTTGGGCCTTCGAGAAGGGCCTGATGCCGTTTTTAAGCCGTTTTAATCCCGGTGCGGTCGTGTTGCAGATGGGGACGGACGCGCACTTTTTGGACCCGCTCGGGCACTTGCAGGTGGCGGCGCAAGAATGGCTCGAGGCGGTCCGGATGGTCCAGTCGCTCGGTCTGCCGCTGGTCTCGCTCGGCGGCGGCGGCTACGCGCAGGAGTGCGTGCCGCGGATGTGGGCGTCGGCCGTCATGACGCTGTCAGGCGTACCCTATGGCGACGTCTTGCCGAGTTCCATCCCTCGCGAGTGGGGGATGCCGACGTTCGCCGATCCGGAGGTCCCCCAGCCGCGAGACCAAGGACGGCGGGAGGCCGAGCGCGTCGTCGCCCAACTCACCTCTTAGCGGCTCACCGTTCGTTCTTGTATTCGTTCCGCAGCTTCACCGGCTCGCCCTTGGTCTTCAGCTTCAGGTTCAGCATCTCGACGCCGACGGCGAAGGCCATCGCGAAGTAGGTGTAGCCCTTCGGGATGTGCTGGCCCGCGCCCTCGGCGATCAGGTTGACCCCGATCAAGACGAGGAACGCGAGAGCGAGCATCTTCACGGTCGGGTGCTTCTCGACGAAGTCGCTGATCGGCGTGGCAAAGGCCAGCATCACGCCGATGGCGACGACGACCGCCGCTATCATGACGCCGATGTGGTCGGCCATTCCGATCGCCGTGATCACCGAGTCGAGCGAGAACACCACGTCGAGCAGGAGGATCGTGCCGATGACGGACCCCATCGTCGCTTTGCCGTCAGAGCCCTTGCCGTGCTCGTCTCCCTCGAGCTTCGAGTGGATCTCCATCACCGCCTTGTAGACGAGGAACAGACCGCCTCCGAAGAGGATGAGGTCGCGGCCGTTGACGGCGTGCTCGAAGACTGTGAACAGCGTTCCGGTCAGCTTCATCATCCAGCTCAGCGAGAGCAGGAGCAGCACGCGCATGACGAGCGCGCCCATCAGCCCGAGCCGCCGCGCCTTCGCGCGCTGGCCTTCCGGCAGGCGCGAGCTGACGATCGAGATGAAGACGATGTTGTCTATGCCGAGGACGATCTCGAGCACGGTGAGCGTGAGGAACGCCACCCAGATCTGCGGGTCAGTGAGCCAGGCCATGGTCTAAGTCACGAGTCACGAGTCGAAAGGCGGAAGTCTTGTACGCGTTCATCCTTCTTCCCTCCTCATTTCCCTCAGTCCTCGTCCCTCGACCTTCGAAGGTACGCCATCTTCGAGTCGTCGTCTAGCAGCGTGAAGCGCGTGTAGGCGGGCTGGAAGCCGAGGAGCACGGTGCCGGTCGGGCCGTTGCGGTGCTTGCCGATGATCAGCTCCGCGACGTCCGCAGAGTCCGGGTTCCACTTGTCCATCGAGTCGGCCTCCTTGCGCTTGTAGTACTCCTCGCGGAAGATGAACATGACCATGTCCGCCTCGGCCTCGATCGAGCCCGACTCGCGGATGTCGGCGAGCATCGGGCGCTTGTTCTCGCGCGACTCGACGGCGCGGTTGAGCTGGCTCAGCGCGATCACCGGGACGTCCAGCTCCTTCGCCATCGCCTTGAGCCCTCGGGCGATCTCGCCGATCTCCTGGTTCCGGTTCTCCGGCCTGCGGTTGTTGCCGCGCATGAGCTGGATGTAGTCCACGACCACGAGCGCGAGGCCCTGGTCCGCCTTCAAGCGGCGGCACTTGCCGCGCATGTCGAGCGGGTTGATGTCCGACGAGTCGTCCACGAAGATCGGGAGCGTGTACAGCTCCTCGCAGGCGTCCGCCAGGCGCTGGTAGTCGTGGCCCGAAAGGTTCGCCTTCTTCAGGGTCCCCATCGGCACCTGCGCGATCGTCGAGATGATGCGTCGCACGAGCTGCTGCCCGCTCATTTCCAGGCTGAACAGCGCGACCGCGCCCTTCTCCTGCCGCGCGATGTGGAGCGCGAAGTTGAGCACGAGCGAGGTCTTACCCATCGCGGGCCGTGCGGCGACGACGATGAAGTCGCTGCCGTAGAAGCCCGTCGTCACGTTGTCGAGGTCGCGGAACCCGCTCGGGAGCCCGAGGATCGGCTCGCCCGTGTCGAGCAGGTGGTCAACGTCCTTGAAGAACTCCTTGGCCAGTGACTTGGCCGTGTCGAAGTACTTGCCGAGGCGCTTCTGCCCGACCTCGAAGACGAGCGACTCGGCCTCGTCCACCTTTTCGTCTGCGGTGGTCTCGGGGTCTCGGACGATGCCGAGGATGTCGTGCCCGGCCTCCTCGAGGCGGCGGACGGTGGCCTTGTCCTGGACGATCTCGGCGTAATAGGCGGCGTTCTTGGCCGTCGGCACGCTCTCGGCGATCTGGATCAGGTACTCGACCCCGCCGACTTCCTGCAGCACTCCCCTGGCGGTCAGCTCGTCCTTGATCGTGACGAGGTCTATCGCCTTCGCGCTCAGGAGGAGCTGTCGGATGGCCCGGAAGATCTCCTTGTGCGCGGGCTGGTAGAAGTCGTCCTCTGAGAGGGTCGCCTGGACCTCTTCCGCCGCGCGCTCGCTGAGCATCATCGAGCCGAGCGTCGCCATCTCCGCCTCTAGCGAGTGCGGAGGGACGAAGTCATCGAGCCGTCTGGGAAGTGGGTGGGCCATTGTGGGTCGTTGTGATTGTCACTCACGATTCATACGTCTGCCCGCCTTTCTGCTGGCACCTAAGCCCCCCCTTTCCCACAAGGTTATGAGCCCGCTCCCCGCCCGGGAGAGAAACCCACACGGCTTGAACAATCCTTCCCAAGGTTTGGACGAAGTTGTCCCCAGGTTTGCCCAGTGTCGTACAATAGGAGCCGATGGTGGCCGTCCTCGTGCTGGCTGCGTTCTCGCAGCAGGCCGACCCTAACTCCCAAGCTTGGCTCAGCGCCCTCCGCACCGTCGCGAGGGTCGAGCGGGCGAGCCTGTGCGTGGACGTGGACGAGTCCGTCCGGCCCGCCGCGCTGTTGTACGAGCGCCCGGACGGCGAGCGGGGCCTGGACCGCGTGGCGGTCGCGCTCGGCCGGTCGCGCTCGGTGGTCGAGGGCGTGCAGGTCTTCAGCCGCCGGATGGACGCCGTCGGTCTGGGCCGGTACACGGCCCACGAGCACACGATGGGCTTCCTGAAGTCGCTCGGCGTGACCGAGACGAGCCGTCTGAGCCAGGGGACGCTCGATTTCTCATCGCTCCCCTCGCCGGTGCAGGCCAGGCTGCGGTATGCGATCGCGACGCTCGGCGACGGGCTCGGCGATTCGATGTTGGCGCAGTACCCTGACCGGATCGGAATGCGGCTGGTTTTCGAGCCGGTCGCGACGGTGAAGGCGCAGACCAACGACGGGACGGTGACCCTGATGCTGCTTCCCGAGAGGACGCCGGTGCCGGTCCCCCCTGCCACCCAGGTCCGCGACCTTGACCCGATCGGGCGGCCGCTGGACGGCGCGCTGGACTTTCAGGACGGCTCGATCCTGAGCCTGCGCGAGATCATGGACCGCGCCGAGATCACGTTCGGCAAGGCGTTCTCGTACGACCGGCGGCTCTCACTGACGCGGTACTTTGTTAGCGGGACTTTCACGGAGTCGCGGTTCCTGAAGGTGATCGAGGCCGTGACTTTGCCGATGCCGGTCGAGCCGCTTTACCCGTTCGTTCCCGCGGACTTCTCCGACGACAAGCTCAACCTGGTCACGATGGCTTTTGCTCCGTTGGCGGAGCAGAAGATCGGCGTCGGCGACCTGACTTACAACGACCTGATCCACGGGAAGGTGACGACGTTCCAGTTCATCTACGGCCCGCGCCCGCCTAGGCCGGTGCAAGTGTTCATGGCCCAGTACCGGATCGGTATGACCGACGAGGTGCAGGTCTCTGGCGACCTGTATCTGGCGATCGCGGCGCCGGGGTTGGCGCTGCTGGATACTGGCGAGCGTGACGCGATCGGCCGGCCGGTGCCTTACTCCGTGCCGCACTTTTTGAAGATTGGGTTTTAGTTGGTGACGTGAGACGGGAGACGAGTCACGAGTCTTCGCACATCTCCTCCCTCAATCTTCATTGTACCAGGGTGCGTTGCCGGTTTGTCAATCTTATTTTGCAAAATCAGGTCTTAAGTCTTACAAGAAGTCCGCTTTTTACCTCAGGCCACTCTTCGGCGAGGATAGAGAAGTAGACGCTGTCGCGTACATGTCCGTCGGGCATGACCATGTTGTGGCGGAGTGTGCCTTCTTCTTTTGCGCCCAGTTTTCGCATCGCGCTCTGGCTCTGGGCGTTACGGGCGTCGGTCTTGAGCTGGACTCGGATCGCGCCGAGGGTCTCGAACGCGTGGCCGAGCATGAGGAGCTTGGTCTCGGTGTTGACCTTTGTGCCTCGGTGCTCTTGTTTGATCCAGGTGTGTCCGACTTCGAGGCCCTTGTCGGCGTGGCGAATGTCGAAGAAGCTGCTGCTGCCGATGGCTCTGCGGGTCTCTTTGTGGACGATGGCGTAGGCGACGGTGAGCGGGGTTGCGTTTCGGGCGCGGATGTAGTCTTCGAGGCCCATCTTGTCGAAGGAGAGAGGGTAGGTCGGGAAGAACCGGAACATCTCGGGGTCGCACGCTTCTGCGAGATCCTCCGCATATCTGGACGTCAACGGTTCTAGCCGCACAGTGCGACCTTCCAGGACGACCGGTCTCATCCACACCTGATCCACTCTTGAACGCCCTTTGCTCATCTATCCAGGACGAGACAGCTTCCAGTATAGATACCGCATGACCTCGTGGTAGACGTGCGGGCGGGAGGTGGCCTTGCCGATCGAGTGGTCGTCGCGGGGGTAGGCGAAGAAGTCGAAGTGCTTGCGCTCGTCAATGAGCGCCTGGACCATGCGCGCGGTGTCTTGGAAGAGCACGTTGTCGTCGAGCATCCCGTGGATCAGGTAGAGGTTGCCAGTCAGCCCCTTCGCGTGCCAAACCGGCGAGGTCTTCTTGTAGACCTCCTTGTCGTCCTTCTCCATTCCCAACCGTCGGCGCGTGTACCACTCGTTGTAGCTCTTCCAGTCTGTGACGGACGCGACGGCGACTCCAGCGTCGAACTCGCCGGGCGCGGTGAGCATGATCATGCACGTCAGGAACCCGCCATAAGACCATCCCCAGACGCCGACGCGGTCCTCGTTCACATATCCGAGCGAGACGAGGTACTTCTTCGCGGCGACGGCCTCTTGCGTGTCAACCACGCCCATTGACTTGTGGTACGAGGAGTTCCGCTCGCCGCCGAGGCCCCACGACGCTGCGAAGTCCACGTATAGCGCGACCATGTCGAGCTCTTGCGCCGCGTAGTTTGCGAAGTAGCCCTTCCACGCCATCTTCGCGCTGTTCGCGTACATGTCGGTGAGTATCGCGGCGTGCTTCTTCGACTTGTCGAGGCCCTTGGGCGTGACGAGGAGGCCGTGGAGCGTGGTCCCGTCGGGGCCTGGGAACGTCACTTCCTGGAAGTCGGCCCACGTGACCTTCTTGAAGTCTTCGAGCGGTGAGTTCGTGAGGCGCTTGATGTCGGGCTCGATGGTGTAGAGCTCCCAGGGTGTCGAGGGCCCGCTGACCATGGTGGCCATCGTGCGCCCGTCCTCGCTGACCATCGGCGGCGAACAGTCGTCGAATTGGACGCGCGTGGCCGCGCCGTCCTCGATCGGCGTGTGGGTGGTGGTGCGGCCGTTCGGTTCGAGGACCGTGATCTCGGTCTTGAGCGGGCTCCTCGCCTGTGTGGCGAGGACGATGCGGTCGCTGTGCTTGGGCCGCACGAACCCGGCGATGTCGTGGTCCTTTGCGTAGACGGCTTGGACGTCCTCGCCCGTGGGCGTCATCGAGTAGAGCCCACGGTTGGTGAACGCGCCGTCGCGGATGTCTGTGGTGAAGAGGATGCGCCCGCTGTCGCGCGTGAACTGCAGGTTGCGGAAGTCGGGGATGTAGTTCTTCGGCGCTTTCTCGACGTAGGCGTCGAGCTTCTTCATCGTTTCGACCGGGACGACGGTGATGGTCGCCTCTTGGAAGTCCTCCTTGGTCCAGAACGCGGCGATGAGGCGGCTGTCGGGGGACCAGGCGAAGCTGGTCATCCACATGTATCGCGGCAGGTCCTCGACGAACTTGATGAGGCCGCCGTCGGCTTCAACGACGCCGATCTGCATGTTCTGGCTCATTTCGCCGTGCCACATGCGGCGGATGTTCACGACCTCGGCCTTCTCTTTGCTGAAGTCCATCATCACGTGCCGCCCGTACTTGGTCTCATCGGCCCAGAAGACGGCGAGCTTCTTCCCGTCGGGCGACCACTCGAACGTTTCGAGGCTCGTGTTTGCTTTGCTGAGGAACGTGAGCTGTTTGATCTGTCCGGTCGCGCGGTCGTAGCGAAAGAGGTTTTGGCCGCGGATGAAGGCGATGTGGCCGCCGGCGGGGGAGTACGCGGCGCCCGTGACCTGTTCGCCGGTGTCTATGAGCGGCCGGAGGTTGGAGCCGTCCGGTTTGAAGAGGTAGACGCGGCCGCGGTATGGGCCGGCCATGACCTCCTTGCCGTCGGGCGACCAACGGTATGCGCCGAGGCCAGCGTCGTAGAGCTTCTCTTCTTCCTTCTCGATGTCCTTGCGCTCGTCGTCTTGTCGCGGTGCGCGCGGGAGCTTGTCGCTCTCGACGATCCTCGTCTCTCTTCCCGTGCGCAGGTCCATGACGTAGACGTCGAGCATCCTCGCGCCGGTTTTGTTTGTGCCGTAGACGACGTATCGCCCGTCCGGTGACATCGCCTCGCCGACGGGGCTACGGCCGTTTATGATCGGGAAGTCGAAGAGCCGCTCGAGGGTGAGGCCGGACTTGGGGTCCGGGAGCGGCTGAGTTAGCGCAGTGGCCGAAATGAAAGCGATCAGGCAGACGAGAGAGGGACGAACCATCGTCGGGGTTTTACCACTCCAGGTATCGTGTCTCACCCGTGATCCTTCGATTGACGACGACCCACAGGCCCGCTACAGATCTCGGGTTCTTGCTGCACAAGAACCCGTCGCACCTGCATTCGGTCGAGACAACGTTTGGACGAGCGTTCGTGTTCTATCCGGTCGCGGACGAGGAGACGTGCACGGCAACTGTCGGTGTTGACGTTGATCCCATCGCGCTCGTGCGAGGCAAGGGGCGAGATGGAGGGCGCTGGGACCAGTACGTCAACGACCGGCCCTATGCTGCCAACTCTTACTTGAGCACGGCGATCGGCAGGTTGTTCGGCACAGCTATGACGGGCCGCAGCAAGGAGCGCCAGTCATTGGCGGACACGGCGATCCCGTTAGAAGCGCACTTGCCAGTCGTCTCGTGCAAGGCAGGAGAGGCGCTGATCCGCGAGATCTTTGAGCCGCTCGGCTATTCGGTCGAGGTGAGAAGGCTGGCACTGGATCAAATGTTTCCCGAGTGGGGCCCGAGCCACTACCATGACGTGCGCGTTTCGGGGACGCTGACGGTCAAAGACTTTTTGGCGCACCTCTATGTCCTGATTCCAGTGCTGGACGACTCAAAGCACTACTACGTAGACAAGGACGAGATCGAGAAACTATTGCGGCGTGGGCGCGAGTGGCTTGCGAACCATCCCGCTAAGGAGCGCATTGCCGCTCGCTACCTTCAGCACAAGAGCCATCTCACGCGGGAGGCGCTGGCGCGCATCGCGGAGCAGGACGGCCAAGCAGACCCCGACAGGGACGAGGAGGAACGGCTGGATCGCATCGAAGCAGGGGAGAAGGCGATCTCGCTGCACACACAGCGCCTCGAGGCGGTCGTCGAGCTCTTGAAGGACGCACAGGCAAAGTCCGTGCTCGACCTCGGATGCGGCGAAGGTCGCCTTCTCTCGCTGTTGATGCGGGAGCGCCAGTTTTCCCGGATCGTCGGGATGGACGTATCGCACCGCTCGCTAGAGCGCGCGTCCTCACGGCTCCGGCTAGAACGGTTACCGCCATTTCAACGCGACCGCATCGAACTGTTTCACGGCTCGCTTGTGTACCGTGACCGACGGCTTGAGGGGTTCGATGCGGCGGCGATCGTCGAGGTAATCGAGCACTTGGACGCGCACCGCCTTCAGTCCTTCGCTCGATGCGTGTTCGAGTTCGCGAGGCCGACGCTGGTCGCGTTGACGACGCCTAACCGAGAGTACAACGCGCTCTTTGACGGCCTGCCGAGCGAGCAGATGCGTCACGGCGACCATCGCTTCGAGTGGACACGCGCCGAGTTTCAGGCTTGGGGCGATTCGGTGGCATCGAGGTTTGGATACGGCTTCGAGCGGGTTGATGTCGGGCCCATGGATGAGAAGCACGGCGCGCCGTCGCAACTGGGGGTCTTCAGGCGATGAAGATCGAGATCCCAGCGTTTGGGCTCGTCATCTTGATGGGGAGTTCGGGAAGCGGCAAGTCGACTTTCGCGGCGAAACACTTTAAGCCTACGGAGATCGTCTCGTCAGATCAAGCTCGAGGGATCGTGTGCGACGACGAGAACAGTCTGGAAGCGACGACGGACGCGTTCACGCTCGTTCATTTCATAGTCGAGCAGCGCCTGAAGAACATGCGCCTGTGCGTGGTGGACGCGACGAACGTTGACCCAGACGGACGGAAAGCGCTGATCAAGATTGCGCGGAGGTACCACGCGTTCGTTCACGCTATCGCGCTCGACCTTCCTGAGAGCGTTTGCCACGAGCGGAACGCGGCGCGCCCGAACAGACAGTTCGGGGCGCACGTCGTGCGGCGACAGAGGTCAATGCTCCGAAGGTCCTTGGGGGTCCTGCGGCGAGAGGGGATCAGGGACTACTTTGTGTTGCGCTCGCAAGAAGAAGTGGACGGGGCAGAAGTCGTGCGCGTCAAGGCGTGGAACGACAGACGCCATGAGGCGGGCCCGTTCGACATTATTGGGGACGTCCATGGATGCATCGAAGAGCTTCGTGAACTCCTCGGACTGCTCGGCTACGCACCGGACGGCACACCTCCCGAGGGCCGCACGGCCGTTTTTGTGGGCGACCTCGTTGACCGCGGGCCGGACTCAGTCGGCGTTCTGCGCTTAGTCATGAAGATGACCTCGGACGGCCACGCCATAGTCTTGCCGGGGAACCACGACGACAAGCTGATGCGAAAGCTGGGAGGATCGGACGTTACGATGGGGCACGGCCTCAAGGAGACAGTCGAACAGCTTGAAGCTGAGCCGTCGGAGTTCGTTGCAGAGGTGCGCGCGTTCTTGAAGAGCCTCGTCGGACACTACGTGTTCGACGGCGGTCGGCTGGTCGTCGCACACGCCGGGATGAAGGAAGACATGCAAGGGCGTACGTCGGGCCGTGTGCGCGACTTCGCGCTCTACGGCGAGACCACGGGCGAGACCGACGAGTTCGGCCTGCCGGTGCGATATGACTGGGCGAGCGAATATCGAGGGCGTGCAGCGGTCGTATACGGTCACACTCCGGTTCCTGATCCAGAGTGGGTGAACAATACGATCAACATTGACACAGGATGCGTCTTTGGTGGGCGGCTGACTGCGCTTCGTTACCCTGAGAGGGAGACCGTTACCGTTCACGCAAAGCGGACGTACGCCGAACCGAAGCGCCCGCTCGAGAAGCCTCAGCGAGCCGTGTCCGCTCAGCAGGAGCTCGACGACGTCCTCGACCTAGATGACGTGCTCGGCAAGAGACTGGTTGAGACTCGCCTGCAGGGTCGCGTGACTATCCGAGAGGAGAACGCACTCGCCGCGCTAGAGGTGATGAGCCGTTTCGCGAACGATCCGAAGTGGATCGTTTACTTGCCGCCAACCATGTCACCGTGCGAGACGACGGAAGTTGAAGGGTACTTGGAGCGTCCTGAGCAGGCTCTCGACTACTTCTCACGGTATGGGATCGAGTCGGTCGTGTGCGAGGAGAAGCACATGGGTTCGCGCGCCGTGATGGTGCTCGCGCGTGACCCAGACGTCGTGCGCGAGCGCTTTGGGATTGTGACTGGGCAGCTCGGGTCTGTGATGACGCGCACTGGCCGTCGGTTCTTCGACGACGAGTTGACGGAACAGGGTCTCGTCAAGAGAACATCTGCGGCGTTCGAAAGGGCCGGACTTTGGGAAGAGCTTAAGACGGGATGGGCCGTCCTTGACTGCGAGCTGATGCCCTGGTCCGCCAAAGCGCTACAGCTCTTACAGCGACAGTACGCGCCTGTGGGCACGGCGGCCGTTGCCGCGACGTCTGCGCTGCTCGATGACCTCGAAAGGCATGGGAACTCTGAGTTGATTGCGGCCACGGCGGCGCGGCGCACCGCCGCCCTGAAGTACATCGCGGCGTACCAACAGTACTGCTGGCGGGTGACGTCGGTGGACGACCTCAAGCTTGCGCCGTTCCACCTCCTCGCGACGGAGGGGACCGTCTACACGGACAAGGATCATGTCTGGCATATGGACACGCTCGCCAGAGCTTGCGCCCACGACCCAGTCCTCTTGGCGACGAGCTACGTCCAAGTTGATTTGTCGAAAGTGGAATCAAGGTCGCACGCGGTAGAGTGGTGGGAAGAGCTGGTCTCTCGAGGGGGAGAAGGCATGGTCGTCAAGCCGCTCGGCTTCACGGCCCTACATGACGGGCGCCTCATCCAACCTGCCCTTAAAGTGCGGGGGCCGGAGTATCTGAGGATCATCTATGGCCCGGAGTACCTCCTCGCGAACAATCTCACCCGATTGCGGCGCAGAGGACTGATGCGAAAGCGCGGTCTCGCAGCCCGGGAGTTCGCTCTCGGCATCGAGGCGCTCGAGCGGTTTGTAGCGCGCGAGCCGCTGCGCCGAGTGCATGAGTGTGTCTTTGGCGTGCTGGCTATGGAAAGCGAACCCGTTGATCCTCGGCTATAGGTCCCGATCACAGATCATTCAAAATTGATGGCGTGCCCAAGCTCGTGCTCGTCCGCGACCACCCTAACGACATCGCGCACCGCTACGCGATCATGTCGGTGGACGGGGAGGAGGTCGCGCGGCTGAAGTTCCGCGAGCGTGTGGAGGTCGAGGTGACCGCTGGAAAGCACAGGCTGGTGGGCAAGAACGAGCTCGGCAAGTCGGACTCGCTGGAGTTCTCCGCGCGGGAGGGGGAGACGGTGACCGTCCACATCGGGGGCGTCCCGATGGGGTGCGCGAAGTTCCTGATGGGGATCCTTCCCCCTTCGCCGACGATCGTGATGAAGCTCGGCGAGGGGTGGTAGGGGTACGCTTTGCGCCATGCGAACGGGCGTTTTTTTGGCGTTGGCGGCGTTGGGTCTGGCGGTCGGGTGCTCCGGCGGGGACAAGGCCGGCGGGGCGGAGAAGAAGCTCCGCATCGCGATGATTCCGAAAGGGACGTCGCACGAGTTTTGGAAGTCCGTGCACGCCGGGGCGCAGGAGGCCGCGGACGAGCTGGGGGTCGAGGTGATCTGGAAAGGGCCGCTGAAGGAGGACGACCGCGACGAACAGATCAAGGTCGTCGAGCAGTTCACGCTGGACAAGGTGGACGGCATCTGCCTGGCACCGCTAGACGACACCGCGCTCGTGACCTACGTGATGCAGGCGCAGGACGCGGGGATCCCCGTGCTGATCTTCGACTCGGGGCTCAAGTACGACGACACCGTGAGCTTCGTCGCGACGGACAACTTCGCCGCAGGCGCACTGGCCGGGCAAGAGATGGCGAAGGTGCTCCCGGCAGGGTCGGAAGTCATCGTGCTGCGCTACCAGGTCGGTTCTGCGAGCACACAGGAGCGCGAAGACGGCTTCATTGACGCGGCTGGCAAGGCGGGACTGAAGGTCGTCAGCAAGGAGCAGTACGCGGGCGCGACCGTCGAGTCGGCGCAAAAGGCGTCGGAGAACCTCATCGCACGGTTCAAGAAGGGCGACGGGCTCGGCGTCGCAGGGATCTTCTGCCCGAACGAGTCCTCGACCTTCGGCATGTTGCGCGCGCTGCAGGACGCGGGGATTGCGGGCAAAGTGAAGTTCATCGGCTTCGACGCGTCTTCGAAGCTGCTCGACGGCCTCACCGCCGGAGAGGTTGACGGGCTCGTTATCCAGAACCCGCGGCGGATGGGATACCTCGCGGTCAGTTCTATGGTGGAGAAGCTCAAGGGCTCGACACCGGAAAGGCGGATTGACACGGGCGCGGCGTTCGTGACCAAGGAGAACATGGGCACGGACGAAATGAAGAAGCTGCTGCAGTAGGCGCATGCCTTTTCTCGAGCTGCGCGGGATCGAGAAGCGCTTCGGCGCGACCGTCGCGCTCGGGGGCGTTGACTTTTCGCTCGAACGCGGCGAGGTCCACGCGCTCGTCGGCGAGAACGGGTCCGGCAAGTCCACGCTGATGCGCGTGCTCGCCGGCGTGCATCCGTTGGACGCCGGTTCGATGTCGCTCGACGGCGCGCCGTTCTTGCCTCGCTCGCCGCGCGACGCGCGCGAGCGCGGCGTCGCGATGATCCACCAGGAGCTCTCGCTCTGCCCGGACCTCTCGG
>JBBDXG010000026.1:148517-247166 GCA_040902435.1 Fimbriimonadaceae bacterium | reverse complement strand
CCCAATCCTTCGAAGTATCACCACAAAACGCCATCACCCCGCGCCCCTTTGCAACTGGTTTGAACCTACCGCTCTACCCACACAGCCCAACCCCCGCCACGAAGTCCCCCGTCCACGCCACGAGGGAAGCCGTCTTGACGAAGATTAAGCCCGTCTTGGTCAAGATGAAGCCCGTCTTGGTCAAGACGAAGCCCGTCGTGGTCAAGACGGAAGCCGTCTTCGTCACGAGGAAGGCCGTCGTGACCAAGAGGAGAGCCGTCCACGCCAAGACGTAACCCATCGGGGCAAGGCGCAAACCCACCCCCGCCCCTTTCCGCCGGAGTGGTGCCGGACCGGGGCAATCCGGCAGGTTGCCCCGCCCCCGCCCAGATTCACCAGGCTAAGCCCGGAGCCTCGCCAGCCGCGCTCACACCCTGAGATAGACTGGCCCAAATGGCCAAGTCAAGCACGGTCTTCGTCAGCTATAGCTGGGACGACGACGATCATTCGCTCCGGGTTCTGCAACTAGCGGAGACGCTCGAGCAGAAAGGGATCGCCGTGATTTTTGATCAATTCGACCCGCATCCAGGAGTAACGTGGCCGCAGTGGATGACACACGCCGTGACGGAATCTGAGTTTGCGCTCTGCGTGTGTACAAGCTCTTACTACGAAAGATGGCACGGTAGACAGAAGGCTGGAGTCGGCCTTGGCTGTCAGTGGGAAGGAACCGTTATCACAAACGTTATTGCCTCCGAGCCCGGCATTCTGACGAAATTCATACCGATTCAATTGGGCACCTTCGATATCAAAGTGATTCCGGAAGCGTTGCGTGGCAATAACCGCTTCTGTTTGAGCGAGTTCGACACGTCGGAGCCGCAATTCGGACGCCTCTACGCCATTCTCACCAACCAGAGTCTCTCTCCGAGGCCACTGAGGGGGGATGTTGAGATTCTGTCGCCAAGGTCCCGTCCACATGTTGCGCGGTCGGGTGTCCACGAAGCGACAGCCAGTAGCCTCAGTCGCACGCAGTCCGCGACGGGGAACGCGGCACCAAACTACTCCAAGGCTCGCGACGTCAGCAAACGATCGGATGTGCCCTTCATTGCTCGCTTGGCTATAAAAACCAAAATACTTGCCGACGATGCGTATTGCCGCGAGGAATACGAGCAGGCGGCTTCCCTATATCGGAAGGCCAATGACCTTCATGCCGATCCCTTCCACTTGTCCAATGCGGCGCAGGCTTACTGGCTACTCGATAAGAAGGTAGATGCCCGGTCGCTCCTTGATCTCGCTTTGGGCAAGTATCCTGAGCACACCTGTGGCATCGCCCAGCATGTGGAATGGAGCACCGAGGCGCCGGAGGAGCGACTTGCAAAACTTGACGAGGCTCTAATGTTACATAAGAATGATCAATATCTTCTGCGCGGAAGAGCCAATGCGATGCACGATCTCGGAAAAACCGAAGAGGCGGTTGCGCTCCTTGAGGCGCTGTGGACTAAGGAACACGATCCCAACGATGCTGGCCTGCTTGCCGCAATCGCCCTTCAGAAAGATGAATTTGCCGTTGCACTAAGGTGGGTGCGTGAACTTGTACTCCATGCCCCTTGGGCTGCAAACGCGTGGGCACACTACGGGGCTATTCTAATGAGGGATAAGAGAATTGGTTTGGCTATTGCGGCATTCCAGGAGGCTCTGTCATTAGCACCGCATTACGCTAAGGTACTATGGGATATTGGCGAGTGCTTTGCGCTGATGAATGGTGCTGACCAAGCGCTTCCGTACCTGCGACGAGCGGTGCTGCTGGAACCGAAACTAGGCAAGTTGACATCCGACAACGAGCTTGACGGGATAAGAAGCTCGCCAGCTTTCCTGGAGTTCACAAGAGAGTGTATCGGGTAGTGCTCTTTCCATGCCGCCTAGTCTGTCGTAGAGGCGGCTGTGACCCAAGAGCCCTCAACCACAAGGTACTGAGGGAAACCCGCAGTCAGGCCGCTTGTTACGCACTTTCGACCAACACCCGCAGGTCGTCGTCCATGACCTCCGACTTCGTGTCGGCGACTTCGAGGAACTTGGTGTAGATCTTCTCGAACCGCTCGGCAGGGAAGTCGAAGCCGAGCTCGGACAGCCGGTGCCGCAGGCCGTGGCGGCCGGAGCGCGCGGTGAGGATGATCTCCGACTTAGCCGCACCGACCAGGTCGGGCGAGATGATCTCGTAGGTCGAGCGCTCCTTCAGCACGCCGTCCTGGTGGATGCCGGAAGAGTGCGCGTAGGCGTTCGCGCCGACGACCGCCTTGTTGCGCTGCACGATCATCCCGGAGTGCGCCGAGACCAGCTTGCTCACGGCGAGCAGCTTGTGCGTGTCAATCGTCGTCTCCAGACCGAAGAAGTCGTGGCGGATGTGCAGCGCCATCACCACTTCTTCAAGCGAAGTGTTTCCGGCCCGTTCGCCGATGCCGTTCACCGTGACCTCGACCTGCCGCGCTCCGCCGACGACGCCGGCCAGCGTGTTCGCCGTCGCCATGCCGAGGTCGTTGTGGCAGTGGCAACTGAACTTCGCCTTGTCTGAGTTGGGCACGTTAGAAATCACGCTGGCGAAGAAGTCGCGGTACTCGGTGGGGAACATGTACCCGGTCGTGTCGGGCATGTTGATGACGGTCGCGCCGGCGGCGATGACCGACTCGGCGACCTTGTAGAGGTAGTCGGGGTGGTCGAGGAAGCCGCGGCCCGAGTCCTCCATGAAGTACTCGACGTCGTCCACGAACGACTTGGCGAGCTTCACTCCCGCGACGCCCTTTTCGAGCGCCTGCTCCTTGGTCATCTTGAGCTTGTGGTCGAGGTGGCTGTTGCTCACGCCGAGGCCCGTGTGGATGCGCGGTCTTTTTGCTGGTTTCAGGGCTTCTGCGGCGCACTCGATGTCCTTGGCGACGGCGCGGGTGAGGCCGCACACCGTGACGTCCTTCAGCTCCTTGCTGAGCATGTTGACGCTCTCGTAGTCGCCGGGGGAGGAGATTGGGAAGCCGGCCTCGATGATGTTGACGCCGAGGTCTTCGAGCGCGTGGGCGATCTCGAGCTTCTGCGCCATGCTCAGGCGCACACCGGGGCTCTGCTCGCCGTCGCGGAGCGTGGTGTCGAAGATGTCAACTCGCTGTGGCATGTGTATCCATTATACGATGGGCGTCAGGCGTCAGGCGTCAAGCGTCAAACTGGGACGCTGGACGCTTGACGCTAGACGCGGCCCCGGTACACTGCCATCCGATGGCAGCGGTGGACGTGAAGTTGACGGCGAAGGGCGAGCAGGTCGGCGAGGCGTGGATCTGGCGGCTGGCGCGCGAGTTCGAGCTCAAGGTCTCGATCGTGAAGGCGAGCATTGACGAGGACTTCGGGTGGGCGCTGGTGCGGCTGGAAGGGCCGGTCGAAGAGATCCAGCGCGCGACCGCGTGGCTCATGACGACGGGCCTTCACGTCGAGGCCGAACAGCGCTCGGTCGGCGCATGACGCTCTGGCAGCCCGATCCGCCGGAAGGGTTCGAGAATTTTTGGCGGGAGACTTTCGAAGAGGCCGATGAGGCGCCTCTCGACTACGAGCGCAAGACACAGCACGACGTCGTGCGCGACGGCTTCACGATTGACGTCTTCAGCTTTCGCGGAGTGAAGGGGACGACGTTGCACGGGTGGTTCGCGTTTCCTTCTCCTACCCCTACTCCTGCCTTCCTCTGGCTGCCGCCGTACAGCCGCTGGTCAATGGTGCCGAACGAGTACGGCACGCGCGAGGGGTTCTGCTCGCTTTCGCTCAACTACTTTGGCGAGCACGCGTTCCACTCGGAGACCTACAAGCCCGAGCGCGGGTATCTGGCAGAGGGGATCGAGTCGCCAGAGACGTGGGTGTTCCGGCGGCTGTTCCAGGACTCGGTCATCGCTGGGCGCATCCTCCAGTCGTTGCCAGAAGTGGATCCGGGGCGCATCGGTTCGATGGGGATGAGCCAGGGCGGCGGGATCTCGATCTGGCTGGGCGCGTTCTGCCCGTTCGTTCGCTGCGTCGTCGGGGACATGCCGTTCGGCGCGGCGCGGCCGGTCGTGTTCGCCCGCGACATCCACCGATACCCGCTGCGCGAGCTGATTGACTGGTGGTCGGGCGACCCGACGCGGCGCGTGGCCGCGATGAGGACGATGTCGTACTTCGACACGGTGAACATGGCGTCGTTATGCAGAGTGCCGACGCTGGTCACTTACGGCACAAATGACCCCGCCGTGCGCGAGTACGAAGTGCGGTCTGTCTTCGAGGCGCTGGCTGGCGAGAAGAAGATCGAGGCGATCGAGTCGGGCCACGACTGGCACGAGAGCATGGTGGAGCGGAACCGGGCGTGGCTGGAGAAGTGGTTGTGAGGGAGTCGGGAGCCGGGTAACGGGTATCGGGTAACGGGTATCGGGCAAGAGAAAAGTGTCTAGGGTCGATTTTCAAGGGAACAAAGACTAGAAGTGGGAGTGAATGCCCTTGCTTCGAAACTCGAAACCCGAAACCCGAACCCCGTTACCCGATACCCGATACCCGCTGTACTGCGTCTCTGATTCGCGCCGCTTGCTCCAACAGCTCTTGCGCACGGTCGAGGGGCCACTGCGTCGCGGAGTCGCTCCTGGCGTTCGCCGGATCGGGGTGGACCTCAAGGAAGAGCGCGTCAACGCCGACGGCCACGGCCGCGCGCACCATCGCGGGGATGGTGTCGCGGGCGCCGCCCGTCTGAGTCACCGCACCGCCGGGGCGCTGCGCGCTGTGCGTGGCATCAAAGCAGACCGGCACGCCGAACGAGCGCATGACCTCGAGCCCCGGCATGTCCACGATCAGCGTGTTGTAGCCGAAGGTCGTGCCGCGCTCGGTGAGCATGGTGCCGCTCGCGCCGAAGACCGTGAGCTTCTCGACGATGTTCTTCGTGTCGAGCGGCGAGAGGAACTGGCCCTTCTTGACGTTGACAGGGCGGCCGGTCTTCGCTGCGGCTTCGAGCAGGTCGCTCTGGCGACACAGGAACGCGGGGATCTGCAACAGGTCCACCGATCCGCCGACAATCGCAGCCTGCTCGGGCACGTGGATGTCCGTCGTCGTCGGAAGTCCGAACTCGCTCGCGACGTCGCGCAGGATCGCGAGGCCCTGCTCGATCCCCTCGCCTCGGTCGGTCGCGACCGACGAGCGGTTGGCCTTGTCGAACGACGCCTTGAAGACGAGCGGGAACCCGAGCCGCTCACAGAGCGGCTTCATGTGCGCGGCGACCTGCATGCACAGCTCGCGCGACTCTGCGAGGCACGGCCCGGCGATGACGGTCAGCGAACCGTCCCCGACCGTGAGCGGGCCGAGCCGAAAGGTCTTCAAATCTCCGCTCCAGCCTTTCGCAACTGGCTCTTCAAGTCCTCGACGTCCTTGAGGTCCTTGACGGAGAACTCGTCCTTGCCACCGGGCTTCATGAACACGATGTGCGGCAGGCCGTGGATGTCGAAGCGCTCTGTGGTCGAATCAATGTACGCGTCCGGAGTGCCCGTGGACCAGTCAATGGACATGAGGTACACGCCCGAGAGCGCTTTGAGCCCTTCCGGGGTCTCGAAGATGCCGTGCTCGATCTCGCGGCAACGCAGGCACCAGTCGGCCTTGCCGTCAATCATGATCGGTCTGCCGGAGGCGACGGCCTTTGCAAAGTTTTCGTCGTTGTAGGGGATCCAGGTGATGCCTGCGGCAGAGACCTGCGAATCTGTGTCCATCGCGAGCCCTTTGAGCGCGTCCTTCCTGATGATGTCGCCGTACTGCGCGTACGCGAGGCCCGCGAACACTCCGAGCGCGAGCAGGCTGACCCCCTTGATCGTCGTCACGGCGCGGGACGGCTCGCTCTTGTCGAGGAACAGCAAGTACGCGGCGAACGCGGCGAAGACGGCGACCCACGCGATCTGCGTCGTGGCCAGGCCTGGCCGAAGCCCGAGGCCCTGGAACACGTATCCGGCCGCGACGTAAAGCACGATCAGGCCGAGCACAGCCTTCGTGGTCTTGAGCCATCCGCCGGACTTCGGCAGCGCCTTCGCGCCGCTCGATGCCGTCGCCAGCACCATGAACGGGAGGCCCATGCCGAGCCCGATCAGACCGAACATGCCGATCCCTGTCGGAATTGAGGCGATGTCTGCGACCTTCACCGCGACCGCCCCGACGAGCGCGCCCGCGCACGGTGCGGCGGCGAAACCCATGAGCAAGCCCATGATCAGCGCGCCGACAGGGCCGCTGCGGCCCTTGAGGTTCTTCTGCAGGAACGACGGCAGGCGGATCTCGTACACGTCGAACATCGAAAGCGCGAGCGCGACGAGAAGCGCGGCGAGCGCGAGCACGAACCACTGCTTGGTGAACAGCTCGCCGACAAAGCCTCCGGCGGCGGCAGAGATTCCGCCGACCGCGCCGTACGTCGCAGCGATGCCGAGCGCGTAGAACAGCCCGAGCGTGAAGCGTCCGCCGGTCGTCTTGGAGCCCTGGTTCGAAAAGAACGAGACCGTGACCGGGATCATGGGGAACACGCACGGCGTCAGGCAGAGCGCGAGGCCGGCAAGGAGCGCGGCTGGAACGATCAGCGCCCAATTGCCTGACTCGAGCGCGTTGTTGACGAACCCGAGCACTCCGTCCTCTGTCTCTGGTGCGTCGCTCTGCGGCTGGTCGGCGGGTGTATCCACTGTCGAGACCGTCGCAATGGGTTCAGCCTGCTTGTCCGAGACCTCGATCCCGAACCGTACCTGCCGGTTTTGTGGCCGCAGCATGCCCTTGTTGTCCCACGGTACGAACGTCATGTGCAGTACGACCTCTTGGGAACCGGCCTTTGGTTGCGCGCTGACTGTGACGGGGACTTCGACGTCGCCAGAGTACGAGAGGCCCTTCGTGCCGTCCAAGGTCATCGGTGAGCCCTCAGGTGTCCCGATCGCCCTGACCATCGTGCCTCCCAGCCCAGAGACGAAGACCGGCGACGCTTTTTCGGGCGGAGCGAAGAGAAACGTCCCTTTCGGGAGCGTCAGCCGGAGCGTCACGACGAACGTCTCGCCAACGAAGACCTGGCTCTCCGGAAGCTTGAACGTGACCGATGGGGCTGTCGCGGGGTTTCGAAGACCTTCGCCAGGGCCGGTAGTGATCTTGATCGGCGGTGGGTCATCCTCCGCCTTGACGGTGAGGTCCGCCGACACGTTGATGGTCGTCGGTCGGAAGCACGTCGAGTCGTTGCACTGCTGGAAGTAGAAGCCGAGGTTGACGGTGGCCTTGCCGGGCGCATTTGGCGCCGTGACTACGACTGGGAATTTGACCGTCCCGGAGTAGAGCGGCACTTCGGTGCCGGCGAACATCGCCATGTGCCCCTTTGGATAGGCGACGGGCTTGAGCGTGGTCCCCTCGCCGGCCTTGATCGCGACCGGGATGAGGTTCGGGTCGTCAATCGGGTTCTGGAAGGCGTGCAAGCCAGGAGCGAACGTGACCGTGATGGTGCCCTTGACGTCCTCGCCAGGCGCGACGGTCGCCTTGCTCAGCGACAGCGAGACCGCCGGGGGGTCGTTCTGCGCCAGGGCTGCGAGGGGCACGAAGAGGCATGCAAGGAGGCTGAAGAGGCGTCTCATGGTCGGACGGGCGGCACCTAGTCTACTACGGCCAAAAACCCCCAGTAGGAGCACGAAGGTTCCCCAGAGTGGGGCCGAAGAGGGAGACGCTGTACAATCGTGATGGACGTGAACGCCAACTCCGTGCTCGATCCGCCGCCGTGCAGGCCCCTGTTTGGCGTTCCTGTCAGCACAATGGGGCTGGAACAGACCGTGTCCTACCTGCAAGGGCTGATCGAGTCGGGAGGGCCGAACATGGTCGTGACGGCGGACTCGTACGGGCTCGTGCTCTCGCGGGACGACTCTGATCTCGCGGCGATCTACAAGGCGGCGGCGCTCCTGACGGCGGACAGCTCGGGCGTGGTGTGGGCTTTGGGGCGCATGGGGGCGCGCGTCGAGAGGGTCAGCGGGGTGGACCTCGTCGGGGAGCTGTGCGGACTGAGCGCAGAGCACGGGTACAGGGTGTTCCTGCTCGGGGCGGCGCCTGGGGTCGCGGAGCTTGCGGCGGAAAAACTGCGGCTGCGATACCCGGGGTGTAACATCGTGGGGACGCGCAACGGGTTCTTTCCAGAATCGGACGCCGATGTGGTGGCGCAAGAAGTGGGGAAGTCGTCGCCAGACGTTTTGCTCGTCGCGATGGGAATTCCGCGGCAGGAGAAGTTCATCGCGAAGACGCTCGCGCTGACGGGAGCGAAGGTCGCGATGGGGGTCGGCGGGTCGCTCGACGTGTACAGCGGGCTCGTCAAGCGAGCCCCAGCGTGGGTGCAGAAGACTAAGATGGAGTGGCTCTGGCGGCTCTTGCTCAACCCTAAGAAGTTTGAGAAGGTGGCGAAGCTGCCAAAGTTCGCATGGCTCGTGCTGCGGGGCAAGGCGTGAAGATCTACACGAAGAAGGGCGACGCGGGGGAGACGGGCCTGATCGGCGGCGGGCGCGTCAGCAAGGCGGACCCAGTGATCGAAGTGCTCGGCAACCTCGACGAGCTGAACGCCGCGATCGGGCGGGCGCTGGTCCACGCTGGCGGATCGGCCAGCCGATCGGTGCTGCAGACTCTCCAGAGCGTCCTGTTCGATCTGGGTGCCGAGGTCGCCTCGACCTCGAGACAGTACGAGGCGGCGGGCCTGCCTGGGCTGACGGAGAACCTGGAGGACTGGATTGACGAGAAGACGGCGGAGATGCCTGAGCTCCGGAACTTCGTGCTCCCGGGCGGTACAATGTTGGCAGCGGAGCTCCACATGGCCCGCGCCGTGTGCCGCCGGCTGGAGAGGTCGTTGGTCGCACTCTCGGCTGAGAGGGCGCTGCGGAGCGAGGCGCTTGTGTTCGTCAACCGGCTTTCGGACTGGCTGTTCTGCGCGGCGCGGCACGCGAACTACGAGTCAGGGGTCGAAGACGCGGCCTGGACAGGAGACAGATGATCGGACTACTCGGACTCGTATTAGCGGTGCAGACTGCCCAAGACTCGATGATCGAGCGCAACCCGGCGGACGTCGTCAGCAAGGTGTTTCTGAAGTACTACAACGCCAGGTCGCTGTCCGGCACGATCGTACAGGAGACGACCGACGGGAAGGGCGTGGTCAGGATCACGACGAAAGTCAACTACGAGCGGCCGAACAGGGTCTCGATCCTACAGGACTACAAAGGGGGGAACGGGCTCATGCTCTCGCTCGTGAGCGACGGCGTGAAGTTCGCGTACGACCCGCCGCGCACCGCAAAGGTCAAGCCCAAGCCGCGCGAAAGGCTGTTCGAGCTCGTGCGTGTCGAGAGGACGGGCACGAACGTCGCGTTCGTCCACGGGGTCGGCGAGATGTACCACGCAGCGCACGTCTCGCTCATGCCCAGCACGCTCCTGGATCTCGCGGTCGCGCACAAGGAGCACCTGAGCGACTTCAAGATCAACGTTCGGACCCTTGCGCTCCAGGGCGTCGTGGACCTTGGCGGGCAGAAGGCGTACTACATCACCGGCCAGTGGCAGCCCTACCACGGTGCGGAGCAGACTGGCTCGTATGAGATCTGGGTGTCGCTCAGTTTCGACCTGCTGAAGTTCAGGCTTGTCGAACAGTACGGCGACGGGAGAACGTCGGTGAAAGCAACCACTACGGAGACCGCGAACCTCAGGGTCAACGTCCCGGTGGACCAGTCGCTGTTCGTCGTGCGCTGAACGGAGAAGGGCCCGAGGGCGTCTCTGCCTTTAGGTACCTTTAAGTAAAGTTTGAGGCCCCTATTGATGGATGCGACCTTCGGGTTCGAAAAACTCAAGAAAGGCATGAAGGCCCGCGTGGCCGCCGTGCTCAACCAAGACCCCGACACGGTGCGCCTGATGGAGCTCGGGCTCACGCCCGGCACGGAGTTCACGGTCACAAAGATCGCTCCGCTGGGGGACCCGATCGAGATCAACGTCCGCGGGTTCCGCCTGTGCCTGAGGCGGCGCGAGAGCGACGGGCTGCGGCTGGAACTGGTGAAGTAGTGTTCAGCGTCCCCGAGAGCCAGACAACGACGCCAGTCGTCGCCCTCGTCGGGAACCCCAACGCCGGAAAGTCGAGCCTGTTCAACAGCCTGACCGGCTCTCACCAGAAGATCGGCAACTACCCCGGAGTGACCGTCGAGAAGGTCAGCGGCTTCCTCGACCTCGAGGGCGTGCGCGTCGAGTGCGTGGACATCCCAGGCCTCTACAGCATGCGCGCAGTCTCGGCGGACGAGAGCGTCGCGACGGCCGTGATCGAGGCGGGAGAGTTCGGCCAGCGGCCGGACCTGCTCGTGTACGTCATGGACGCGGCGAACCTCGAGCGCAACCTGTTCTTCTTTAGCCAGCTCTGCGAAGCGGGCCTGCCGATGATCGTCGCTGTAACGATGACCGACATGCTGGAGAAGGAGGGGAAGAAGCTGGACGTCGCCCGGCTGGCCGGGCACTTGGGGACCGTCGTCGTCCCGGTCGTCGCGTTCAAGGGCTTTGGAGTGGCGCAGTTGCGGTCTGCGATCGCATCGGCGCTTCGCTCGCCAGTCGTGCCGAGCGTTGACGTCGGGTTTCCAGAGATCGTTACGAACGCCGTCGGTGCGGTCCGTGAAGCGGCGCTCGTCGAGGGCTCAGAGCTCGACCCAGTGCTGGTCCGGTGCGCACTGTTGGACGACCCGCCGCCGAGCGTCGGGCCCGTGCCTCCCTCGGTGCTGGTTGTGCTGGAGGAGCAGCGGCGGCACATCCTGGGCAGGAGCGCGCAGGGAAAGACGATTGACGCGCAGGCGCGCTACGCGTGGGCTGCGGGAGTCTCGAAAGACTCGGTCGAGGTCGTCAAGGCAGTGGGGAAGTCCCCGAGCGACAAGATTGACAGGCTGCTGACGCACCGCGTGTTCGGGCTCGTGTTCTTTTTAGCGGTTATGTACCTGGTGTTCCAGTCCATCTACACCTTCGCGGGCCCCCTGATGGACTTGATTGACGGAGGCTTTGGGGCGATGAAGGATTGGGCGAGCGCGATGCTCTCCGGGACGCCGGTGCTGCAGTCGCTGGTGGTGGACGGGATCATCACAGGCATCGGCGCGGTCGTCATCTTCCTGCCGCAGATCTGCATCCTGTTCTTCTTCATCGCGCTCTTGGAGGGGACCGGGTATTTGGCTCGCGCGGCGTTCCTGATGGACAAGCTGCTCGGCTGGTGCGGCCTGAACGGGCGCGCGTTCATCCCGCTGCTCTCGAGCTTTGCGTGCGCGGTCCCGGGGATCATGGCCGCGCGGGTGATGCCGGACGCGAAGAGCCGCCTGGCGACGATCCTCGTCGCGCCCCTGATGAGTTGTAGCGCTCGCCTGCCGGTCTATGTCTTGCTGATCGGCGCGTTCATCGAGCCGCAGTACGGCGCGGCGTGGGCCGGCGTCGCCCTCTTCGCGATGCACTTCGTGGGGCTGGCGGTCGCGATCCCGGTCGTGTTCGTGCTCAACCGCGGCGTCCTGAAGGGCCGCGCGCTGCCGTTCACGCTCGAGCTCCCGCGCTACCAGATGCCGCGGTGGAAGGACGTTGGGCTGTCGGTCTACTCTCGCGGCCGGATGTTCCTGCAGACTGCCGGAACGATCATCTTCGCGATGTCTATCGTGATCTGGGCGCTGCTGTTCTTCCCGCGCAGCGACGAGGCGAGGGCGAGATATCTCTCGACGTACGAGTCCCTCCCGCAAGAGCAGAGGCAGATGTTCACGCAAGAGAACTACGTCGCCCAGCAGCAGTTGCGCGATTCTTACCTGGGGCGCTTCGGGCAGGCGGTCGAGCCCGCGTTCGTGCCGGCGGGGTTCGACTGGCGCCTGACGACCGGAATCCTTGCCGCGTTCCCGGCGCGAGAAGTCGTGATTCCGGCCCTGGGGATCATCTTCAGCCTCGGCGGAGACGTGGACGAGGAGTCCGGCGACCTGCGAGACGCTCTGCACAGGGCGAAGTGGCCCGACGGCAGGCCACTCATGAATCCGTGGAACGCGGTGAGCATGATGGTGTTCTTCGCCCTTTGTTGCCAGTGCATGGCGACGCTGGCGACGATCAAGCGCGAGACGAACGGTTGGAAGTGGCCGATCGTGGCTTTCACGTACATGACGGCCCTCGCCTACGTCTTTGCTGTAGCGATCAATTGGCTGGGCGGGGTGGTCTCGTGAGTTGGATCGAGGGCGCAGTGGTGGGCTCGGCTGTGTTGGTCGCGGTGTTCTTCGCCGCACGGCAGTTGTTGCGGCAGTTCGGCGGTGAGAAGGGCACGTGCCGGTCGTGTGGTGAGGTCTGTGTCTGTAAACAAACGAAGCGAACCGAAGAGTAGGACGCCGTGGCGGAGCTTGGCCTCGGTGTTGCTGGCGGTCGGGTTCTTCGTGCTCTATTGGGCCAGGCCCGTCGCTCTCGAAGGGATCACGATCTGGCCCAGCTGGATCTGGATCTTTCCGGGGTTGGTCTTTGCGTGGGCCCGCCCGAGCCGGCTCTGGGTAGCGCTGCGCTGGCCGCTGCTGGCGTGGTCGCTGGTCGCGCTCGTGTTCTCCGAGGTGTGGCGGGTCGTGATTCCGGTGAGCGACGAGCGGCACGAACTGCGCGTCGTGACGATGAACACGGGCGGCGGGCTGACCGAGGCGATGCGCGAAGTGGCAGAGCTCGCGCCGGACGTCGTGCTCCTGCAGGAGTCGTACAGCGTCCCTGACCCTCAGGCGCTGATCACAGAGGTGTTCGGGGAGGGCTACACGGGCGTGATCGGGCGCGACGCGACGATCGTCGTGCGCGGGAAAGTGCTGTCCTCCGACCTCGGTTGGACGAACCATACGTTTGCGCGCGTGCGGCTCGCGGACGGCCGGGAGATGGACGTCGTCAGCCTGCGGATGCAGGCGCCGAGGGCGCGGACCGACTACTGGACGCTGGACTGCTGGCGGTCGTACTCATCGCACCGGACGGAGCACCTCAAGGAGCTTACGGAGATCTGGGAGCGCGTGAAGCGGCTTCGGACGGGTGCGCCGATGGTGCTGGGCGGGGACTTCAACCTCGTGCCCGACTCGCGCGAGACGGAGCTCTTGGGCGACGACCTCGTGGACAGCTATCGCGCGGCCGGGCGCGGTTGGTACGCGACGGCGCTCTCCGGCGCGCAGCTCTTTAGGATAGACAAGGTGTGGGGGTCTTCCGAGCTCGTGCCGCGCGGGACATCTGCGCGCGACAGCCGCGTCTCAGACCACAAGTTTGTTGTCGCGGAGTTCGAGTGGAAAGACGAGTGACGAGACGCCTTCGGTCGTCACATGTATTCCAGCTCGTTTAGGATGCGCGGGCTCTCTCGCCAGTCGTCGCGCACTTTGACGAAGAGCTCGAGGAACACCTTCTTTCCAATCAGCTCTTCGATCTCGAGCCGTGCCTCGGTGCCGATCTGCTTGAGCACCGAACCCTTCGTGCCGATAAGAATGCTCTTCTGCCCGTCGCGCTCGACTAGCAGGACGACGGCGATGTGTGCGATGGTGTCGTCCTCGTCCCACTGTTCGACGTAGGTCGCGAGCGCGTGGGGGACTTCTTGCCTCGTCGCGTTGATCGCTTTTTCGCGCACGATCTCCGCCGCCATTGATCGCAAGGTCTGGTCGGTGAAGGAGTCCGCTTCGAACAGCGGCTCGCTCTCTGGCAGCCGCTCGACGAGGAGCCCGAGGAGCAGGTCCAGGTTCCTCTTCTTCGTCACGCTCGTCATCATGTTCGCTCCCGCTGGGAAGAGCGCGACGTACTCGTCGAAGTGCCGCTGGACGTCGTGCGCCTTCAAAAGGTCCATCTTGTTCAGGCAGAGCACGGTCCGTTCGGTCACGAGCGCGCCGGTGTCTTGCAGCATGAGCGCGAGCGAGCGGTCCTCGGGCGAAGGCGGCTTGCTCGCGTCAACGACTACGAGGAGCACGTCCACGTCGCGCACAGCCTGCTTTGCCGCGTCGTTGAGCGCCTTGCCGAGGCGGTGCTTGGGCCGGTGGACGCCGGGCGTGTCCACGAAGGCGATCTGCCAATCGGGGGTGGTCGCGATTCCCATCGCGCGGCGGCGCGTGGTCTGCGGCTTGCTGGAGACTATCGAGACCTTTTGGCCGACGATCGCGTTGACGAGCGTGCTCTTGCCGACGTTGGGGCGGCCGATGACGGCGACGACTCCAGCGCGGAAGCTCATTGCTTCTTGCGGAAGAGGACTCCGATCCCGGCCTCGTCGAAGGCGATGTCGGCGCCTTCTCTCCTCGGGCTTGCGGACTCTTCACTGCCGCGCCTTCCGCCGCGGTCTCCGCGCCTGCGTCCCCTGCCTCGGCCCCTTCGCTTTCCGCGGGAAGTCTGCTCGCGGTCCTCTTCCTCGGACGCCGGCTCGAGGTCGGCGTCGAGCATCGAGGGCTTGAGCAGGAGGTCGTCTGCGTGCTGTTCGGTCCAAGTCTCTTCGACCCACTCGTCGAGCTTCATGATCTGGACGTCGAACTGCACGGCCTCCCAATGGACCGTGTTGTCGTCGCGCGGGTCAATCTTGTCGAGGGTCAGGAGCGTACCGAGGTCGGCGTTGAGCAGGGCTTCGAGCTCGCTCTTGACACCGACGAGGAAGACGTAAGTGTGTCCGTCAATCGCGTTGAAGCGCAGGCTGTTCGACTCGATCGTCGCCCACTCGTCGCCCATGACGTCGTACGCGCTCCAGTTGTTGGGGATCGTGACCGTGCGTTGTCCTGCGCCCTTGCAGTGGACGGTCAGGTACGGCGCACGGATGTGCACGACGTCGTCGTCGAAGTTCCAGACGTGCGCGCCGGCCATCTGTCCGAGCGCGCGGAAAAGGCCAGGGGTCACGACCGGCTCGCCGAGGAACACGGACTTCCAGCGGTTCTCGGAGTCCTTGTCGTCCAGAAAGTCCCGCACGACGAAGCTCGGCAGGCCGGTGTGCGAATACTCGCCGAGCACCATGCCGTCCTCGGGGATCGCGAAGTAGCTCGGTTCGAGATGGCCGCCCTCGGCCATCGTTTGCGTCGGCAAAGGCGAGCTGAGCGGGTGGCGCGTGTTCAGTAGCGTCGTGCCCGGCCTGCTGTGGAACGGCTGCGGTTTGAGCGCGATGCCGGTGACTTCGCGCACGCGCTCGAGCGAGTCGCGCCCGGCCTCGAACAGGCCGGCACAGTAGAGCCAGAAGAGGACCTTGTCCGCGCGCTGAAGGCGCGTCTTGATCGCGCTACGGACCTCCGGTCGGATGTCCCACGCGTTCATGAACACGTAGAGCTTCGCCTCCGGGAAGTTCTCGCGATGGGCCAGGTCGCTAAGAAGATAGAAGCTCGCGCTGAGGCCCGAGCGCAGCACGGACTCGCGCACGTTCTGCACGAGCGCGGCGAACGCACGCGGGTCAACAAGGTACGCGAGCGAGCGTTCGTCAATGAACACGGCGACGTCGGTCTCGCTGTTCGGTGCGGCGTAGCGCTGGGCGAAAGAGCGGCTCACTTGCGCGCCGCGCTCCCAGATCCCGCGAGAGTTCAGCCAGCCGTTGCCCCAGGAGTCCATCCACGCCGCACCGCTGCGGTGCGCGAGCGCCGCGCCCGCGCTGCGCCAGTGCGCGCTCTCGAGCGCCTGCGGCGTCTTCATGACGGGGTTGTAGGTGTCGGGCTCGGCGCCGCCGCTGATCGGCGTCTTGAAGTCGTCGTCGCTCACGTAGAGCTTGCCGTTGAGGGCGAAGCTGTCAATGGGTGCGGGGAAGGGCGCAGAGCTGCCTGGCTCCCTGCTCTTGTAGCTCGGCGGCCCGGAGATGTAGTCCACGTCCGGGCAGCGCAGGAGCTTGCCGAGCGAAAGGTGCCCGCTGCCTGGGTGCGACCACTCGAACGTGTAGCCGTAGCTGACGCCGACGAGCCACCATCCCTCGCTCGCGCTCTTGGCGGCAAAGGCGAGGTTGGCGATGCGGTCCACAGTCGAGTCGCTCAGGAAGAGGTTGTAGTCCACCCACCTGCGCGCGCGCCGTCCCGTTCGGACGAACTCGTCGGGGGAGGGGCTGCCGGACTGCTCCGGAATCTCGACCCTGTCAAAGTCCGCGTCGCCGTCGAACCACGCGGCGCGGAGCGAGACCTTGTCGTCGCGGTAGCGGTGGCGGACCCACTTGCTGAAGCCCTCCTTCGCGGCGTCCGAGTTGTCGCACGTCGTTCCGTTGCGATAGAACCACTCGTTGCGGTCGAGGTGCACGCCGATCACGCGGTGCGACTGCTCGGACGCGCGGATCTGCTTCACGAACTCGACGAGGCACTCCTCTGCGACGGCCCAAAACTCGTCGTCGCAGACGCTCGGCTCGTCGGCGGGCTTGCCGTCTGTCTTGTATCTCGCCTTCTTGTACTTGCGGTCCCAGTCGCGCGGTGCGCGGAAGTCTGTGCGCAGGACGAACAGGGCGGACTCGTCCGACTCGGCAATGGCTGCGACGATCTCGTTAGCGCGCCTGACTGCTGCTGCGACCTCGGACTTGTCAACGACGAGGTTGACGATGATCGAGACGAGACCTACGCCCTTGTCTCCCGCCATCCGCGCCTCTTCGACGACGGTCTCGCGCTGCTGCTGCTCTGGCACAGGCGCCGTGAACATGAGCGGCGGCAGAATTCGCTTCTTGTAGACGAGGCTTGGCAGGCCTTCGTGCATGATCACTTGCGCGGCGTCCTCGGGGATCGGGATGTGCTTGCGCTTCGTGATCGGGGCAGGGGGTGGGGGCGCTGGCTTTTCGGCGCGCTCTTTGACGGCGACCGGCGCAGGCTTTTCTGGCTCGGGCCGCTTTTCTGCCCGTAGTTCACGCTTCCTTGGCTCGCGCTCTTGACGGCCGCGCTGTTGTCTGCCCTGCTCCTTGTCTTCGTCGTGCGCCTCGGCGGGTCGCGCCTGCTTGGGCCGCCAGCTCAGGTGTGCAAGGACGTCTTCGGCGCCGCTCGGAGCGACGATGACGGGCGGCTCTGCGCTCATCACTGGGGGCGGATCGGCCTTCTTCAACGGCTTTTCGCCGCGCGGTTTGCGACCCTCGGACTTCCGCAGGGTAAAGCGCGGCTTGTTCTCCGCTTCCGTCTTGTCGTCTTGGGCGCTCTCTGGACCGGTGTTCTCCGTGTCGCTCCCTTGCGCCATGGGCTCTTCTCTTTCTTCTTTTGGCATGATCTAGCCGTTCAGGTCAGGGTTACTGTACGGGCGTTCGCCAGCGTCCAGGCCCCAGGTTCAAACGAGCGGTGGACGGGTGAAAGTCGCAGACCGCCCAGGTTCGAGCCAGGGACGGCCAGATTATGACAGATGGGCTCGATTGGGCCTGGTTTTCCAGGACTCCCTGCTAATTATGCCGGGGGGGAATGCCGAAGATAACCGTTGAGTCCAGACAATGGAACTTCAACGACTAGACCTGTTCGCGCCTCTGGGGAGACCCCTGGGCGCAGAGACGGTCCGAAAGGAGGACCCACCGCTCGCGGTGGACACGGGCCCGCCCAAGAGCGGGGGCCCGCCACTAGGAGTGGCAGGAACCCAGAAGGAAGTCGCCGCCATCGAGCTGAAGCCTCAGGCGAAGATACTGGACCTTCTGGAGAGAATCCTCCTCGCGGACTCGAATCCGCCGCACGACGCCTTCGTCCAGAAGGGCGGCCTCATGGCCGGCACCGCAGACCGTGAGCTCGCCGCCAAGATCGGCTCGCTCAAGCTGGACGCCAAGGCGCCCGACTACTCCGACATCCTCGTCGCGCTGGGCGTGCCTGTGCCCGCCAAGTTCGATGCGACGAGCGTCGAGCACTTCAAGAAGGCGATCGCCGACGCGTTCGTCTCCAAGACCCTCCCGAGCGCCATCGCCGACGTCGTGGAGTTCACGCGTGGGATCTTCGGGTCTCGCGCCGTGAACGAAGCGCCCCCGGCACCGAACGCTCTTACAAACGACTACGAGATAATCGGCCACTGCATCGAAGGCGAGGGCGAGACCGGCGACGTGCCTCAGAGTGAGGCAGCTACGAACGGTGCCCGGCCGCGCTTCGTGCCGATCCCGCTGTCTATGCCGATTGCCTTCGACCGGAACGGCGCACGGCCGAATGTCGCGATTGACGCAGCTCCGCCCACGGGCGATTACGTGCCAATCATGGGACCGGCGATCGTGGAGAACGGCGATTCGCGAACCGTCGCGTGGGACCGCAGTGCCTTTTTTGGCGAGCGGCCGCACGACACGGCCAGCCTTGTCGTAATCAACGGGGCTCGCGCGACATTCACCGGCCAGAAGCTGGAGAAGGAGGTCGTTGATGCGCTGCGCTTCAGCGACGTGACGATCGAGGGCGACCGCCCAGAGATCTACACCGCGAAGCCGGTGACCGTTGACGACCGCTGGAGGTCCCAGCTCCAGAAGGTGCCGACGACTGGCGTGACTGTCGTGCCGACGAACGAAGCATCGTCAGGCAGGCCGGTCGTGTTCGACGTGACGGCACAGCCAAAGGTTGGGCCGGACTCGAACGTCGAGCGGCCGCTCCCACCCACGACCAAGGCCGACCCGACGGGACAACGACCCCGGCCCGACGCCGACGTACTCGCGGGCCTCGTGACCCTAGAGTCCGACAGCAAGGACGTGTCGCTGGAAGGCACGGTCAAGACACGAGAGGCAGAGAAGAACCCTCGGGACTTGGCGATTGACGTTGACTCCCTCGACGCCAACGCGAGAGAGCCGCTCACAAAGGGCGACGCGATCGCGGTCGTGAAGGAGACCGACGTGGCACGCGCCGTCAGGACGGCAGAACCCGAGACGAAGCTGGACGCAAAGGCGACCGAGGCTGTTAAGGCCAAGGTAATCGAGCAGGTCCAAGAGATGGCGGCGCTGCGCGGCAACGGGCGCGTCACCATCCGGCTCAACCCTGAGGACCTCGGAACGATCACGCTCGCCGTCCGATCGTTCGGCGAGAACATCGAGGTCAAGGCGACGGCAAGCAACGAGGGCGTCCGTCACGTGCTTCACTCGCAGCGCTCCGACCTGGTGCAGAGCGTCGAGAGCCGCGGGCTTTCGCTCAGTAACTTCACGGTCGGCAGCGAACAGCACGCCGATCCGCAGCACGGTCAGGGCAAGCCGGGCCAAGACATGAGACAGGACTTCGCGCGGGCGCACAACGTGTGGAACGCGCGACACGACGAGGCGACGGCAAGCGAGGCGCCGCGCTACGGGCGATACAAGCTCGTCGGCGTTGACACACTCGCCTAATGAGAAGAAGACTATGAACCCAGTCACACCAATAGACGGCTTCGAGTATTTCGGCGAACGGCCGGCAAAACCGAAGTCCGAGCTGGACATGGAGACGTTCATGCGCCTCCTGACGATCCAGCTGATCAACCAGAACCCCCTGGAGCCGATGAACGACCGCGACTTCTTTGCACAGATGGCGCAGCTCGGCCAGGTCGAGGGATTGGACCAGCTCCAAGCCTCGCAGGACATGCTCCAGGCGACGAACTACATCGGAAAGACGGTCGCGGCTGTGCGCCCGGCGTCCTCCGGTGTCGCCTTCCAAGACCCGCTCGTGGTCGGACCGGTGGTCGGCGTCGTCGTGCGCAACGGATCGCAGATGCTGCAGATCCAGGAGTCGAACGGCGGGCTCGTCGAGGTCAAACTCGGCGCGATCCAGTCGGTCGCCTACGAGAACAACCTGCAGAACTCGATGGACGCCTCGCAGGCGGTCACGCTGATCGGCAAGAACGTGAAGGCGCTAAACATCGGGCATGACCCGGAGAACCCGGACGACGACTTCGTCGAAGGGACCGTCGAGCGGATCAACTTCCAGAACGCGCCCAACATCGTTGGCATTCGGACGAAGGCGGGCGAGCTGGAGTACGTGATGCTCGCGGCAGTCGCAGAGGTCAACTAGGACATGAGCGCGCCCATCCAGAACACGAAGGTCGGCCAACTCGTCCAGTCGCGCACGCAGCCCGCGGTGCAACAGCCGCAGACCGGGCGCGGACCGGACTTCCAGGCGATCCTGAGCGACAGGCTCAAGCTGAGCGGACACGCCCAGACGCGGCTGCAGAGCCGCGAGATCGAGCTCGACCAGGCCGCATGGGAGCGCGTGATGCAGGGAGTCGAAAAGGCCGCCGAGAAGGGCGCGAAGGAGTCGCTCGTCATGGTGGACGACGTCGCACTGATCGTCAGCGTGAAGAACCGCACGGTGATCACCGCTGTCGAACAGTCGCGGCTGAAGGAGAACGTGTTCACGAACATAGACAGCGCGGTCATTGTGTGACCGCCACGACTTGACTAACAGGAAGGCGAACGAGCGGACCCCGACCAGCGGTCGGGGAGCTTTGTCGGGGCCAGAAGCGCACCGTCGGCCTTCCCCAGACAACGAATACTGAGGAAGACAAACAGACAATGCTACAAGCAATGCTCGCTGGCGTCGCCAGCATTAAAGCGCAGCAGACGCGCATGAACGTCATCGGCAACAACCTTGCCAACGTCAACACGACCGCCTACAAGAGCACGCGAATCACGTTCCAGGACATGATCGCGCAGACGATCCGTGGCGCCTCGCGCCCCAGCACAGCTCTTGGTGGCACCAACCCGATCCAGTACGGCCTCGGCGTGCTCGTCGCCGGCACGGACGTCAACAACGAGCAGGGCTCGTTGAACTCGACGAACCGGCCGACCGATCTGGCGATCCAGGGCAGCGGATTCCTGATGGTCTCGAACGCCGCAGGGATCTCGTACACGCGCGACGGCGCGTTCGACCTCGACGCGACGGGCGACATCGTCCATCGCGCGACGGGGCAGCGGCTCCTCGGTTGGTCCGCCGACCAGGCGACCGGCACGGTGGACACGAACGATCCGATCACGCCGACCTCGTACCTGCGCATCCCGATCGGCGCACGCACCGCCGTCCAGACGACGACGGACGTCTCGTGGGCAGGAAACCTCGACTCGCGCTCGTTCGCCGCTGCAGGCACCGCCACGACCTCGTCGGTCGTGCGCGTGTTCGACTCGCTCGGCACGGAGCACGAGCTCACGATGACGCTCACAGAGTCTGCGACGCCGAACGAGTGGACCTGGGCCGTCACAGGCGCGAACGGAACGACCGTAGCGGGCGGCGGCACGCTCGTGTTCGACCCGACGAACGGAACGCTCTCGAGCGGTTCTCCGGGAACGATCTCGGTCACGCCTCCGCTGGCGTCGGGCGTCCCCGCGTTCCCGATTGACCTGGACTTCAGCCAGCTCTCGCAGCTCGCGTCGGAGATGCAGATCCAGGCCAGCAACCAGAACGGGTTCGCCCCCGGTTCGCTCAGCGCGTTCTCGATCGGCGCAGACGGAATGATCACCGGCCTCTACACGAACGGCCTCACACGGCCGCTCGGCATGATCGGCATGGCGATCTTCCCGAACGCGAACGGACTCGAGCGCGTGGGCAGCAACCTGTGGCGCAACACCGACAACTCGGGCATCCCGGCGATCGGCGCACCGCGCACCGGCGGCCGCGGCACGCTCAGCTCGGGCTTCCTCGAGCAGTCGAACGTGGACATCGGTGCCGAGTTCACGGACCTCATCATCACCCAGCGCGGCTTCCAGGCCAACACCAAGGTCGTCACGACGGTTGATGAGATGCTGCAGGACCTGATCAACATGAAGAGGTAGTGAGTAACGGGTGACGGGTAACGGGTTACGGGTAACGACGCAGGTACCCGAAACCCGAACCCCGACCCTTTCCCATCCCCCGCCCAGGGCGGTCCTCACACCGAGGGCCGCCCGCCTACTTTTGGTAACCTCGCCCCCGATGCAACGCAAAGCGCACTCGACAGACCAGGCCCCCGCCGCGATCGGCCCGTACTCGCAGGCGATCCGCGCCGACGGCACGATGTTCTTCATGTCCGGCCAGATTCCGCTCAAGCCCAGCGGCGAGATGGTCACCGGCGACATCAAGGCGCAGACCAAACAGGTCATGGAAAACATAAAGGCCGTGCTCGAGTCCGCCGGGCTCTCGATGACGCACGTGTGCAAGACCACGATCTTCCTTTCGAGCATGGACCACTTCGCCGCCGTAAACGAAGTGTACGGCTCGTACTTCGACAAAGAGCCGCCAGCGCGCTCCACCGTCGCTGTCGCGGGTCTGCCCAAGGGCGCGGACGTGGAGATTGAAGCGATCGCTATGGCGTAGGGAGCAAGGAGTAAGGAGCAAGGAGAAAGGAGCAAAGATGCGGCGAGTTGTATCGGTGTCGCTTGGATCGTCCAAGCGCGATAAGACACACACAACGAGCATCCTTGGCGAGCAATTCGAGATTAGTCGGGTTGGAACCGATGGAGACCTCGAGAAGTTCCGCCAGACGTTCGAGTCACTCGACGGCAAAGTAGACGCCCTCGGCGTCGGTGGTGCGGACATCTATGTCGTCGTCGGAGAAAAGCGCTACGAGTTCCGGCAGATCAAAGAACTGATCTCTGGAGTAAAGCAAACCCCCGTCGTGGACGGGAGCGGCCTCAAGCACACGCTCGAAAGAGAGGCGATCAAGGTCCTCACGGAGGTCATTGACTGGCCCAAGCAGCGCGTCCTCCTCGTCAGCGCGGTGGACCGCTACGGAATGGCGCAGGCGCTCGACGAAGTGTGCCCGAACGTCGTGTACGGCGACCTGCTCTTCGGGCTCGGCCTTCCGATCCCGCTGCGGAGCTACAAGGCCGTGAAGTTCATCGGAGAGCTCGCGCTCCCGATCGTCACAAAGCTCCCGTTCAAGTGGTTCTATCCGACCGGATCAAAACAAGAGCAACGCACGCCCAAGCACAAGAAGTGGTTCGACTGGGCGACGGTCGTGTGCGGCGACTGGCACTTCATCCACCGCTACGCGCCCGACAAGATGCCGGACAAGACGGTCATCACACAGACCCTGCGCACAGCGGACATCGAGTGGCTCAAGACGACGGGGGCGAAACAAGCGATCACGACGACCCCCGTCATGGGCGGCGAGACCTTCGCCACGAACGTGATGGAGGGCGTTATCGTCGCGCTCGCAGGCAAGCGCCCCGAGCAGATGACCGAGCGGGACTACCTCGACGCCCTCAAGCGACTCGGCTGGGTTCCGAACGTCATAAAGCTACAGGAGTAGTCCGGTAGACTCGAAGCCTTGACCCGGTTCGCCTTCGTCATCCACCCGATCCATCCCCGGGACATCGCGCGCAAGTACCCCATCGCGAAGTTCCTGCCGGACCCGTTGATCGAGAAGCTCCTCGCGAAGAAGGAGCCGGAAAAGGTCAGCGACATTACGGGTGTCGTCTCCAAGACCGGCGCGAAGACGGAAGGCATCTTCATCGGCCTGCCCTTGACTCCGATGATGATGATTGACAAGATGCCGCTCGAGTTCGTGTACGACCGGCTCGAACAGTGCGCGAAGATCGCAGAGGCCGAGGGCTGCGGCGTGATCGGCCTCGGCGCCTTCACCGCCGTCGTCGGCGACGGCGGCGTGACGCTCGACAAGAGGACGAAGATCGCCGTCACGACGGGGAACAGCTACACTGTCACGACCGCGATCGAGGGCGCGATGAAGGCGGCGACAATGATCGAGATTGACGTCGCCGGAGCGACGCTCGCCGTCGTCGGTGCGACGGGCTCGATCGGAAAGACCTGCGCGCGCGTCATGGCTCCAAAGTTCGCGCGCACGCTCCTGGTCGGCCGCGACCAGGCAAGGACCGAGGCCGTCGCAGAGGGGATGCCGAACACGTCGGCGACGACCGACGTCGCGGTGCTGCGCGACGCCGACGTCGTCGTCACCGTCACGTCCGCCGACACTGCGGTCATCTTTCCAGAGCACCTCAAGTCCGGCTCGGTGGTCTGCGACGTCTCACGCCCGCGCGACGTCTCGACGCGGGTCGCACAGGACAGGCCCGACGTGCTGGTCATCGAGGGCGGCGTCGTAAAGGTCCCCGGCCCCGTGGACTTCAACTTCGACTTCGGCTTCCCGAAGGGCACGGCGTACGCGTGCATGTCCGAGACGATGATCCTCGCGCTCGAAGAGAGCAAGGAGAGCTTCACGATCGGCAAGGACGTGAGCGTCGAGCAGGTCGAGGAGATGGGGCGGCTCGCCGACAAGCACGGCTTCAGCCTCGCAGGGTTCCGCTCGTTCGAGCGGGCCGTCGAACAGTCAACGATCGAGAGGGTCCGGGCCGCGCGCAAGGGCGTCGCGGTCGCGTGAGGAGACGAAGGTGCTGAGCGTGCGCGGGCTCGGTCACAAGTTCGGAGGGCGCCCCGTGCTCGAAGACATCAACCTGGAAGTCGCCGCCAAGGAGATCCTTGCCGTCATGGGCAGCAGCGGCGGCGGAAAGACCACGCTCCTCAAGTGCGTCAGCGGCCTGATCAAACCGACGACCGGTGAGATCACCGTGGACGGCGTGGACGTCGTCAAGCACCCCGAAGAGGCTCGCACGCGCATGGGTCTCGTGTTCCAGTACGCTGCGCTGTTCGACTACCTCGACGTCGCGGACAACGTGCTGTTCGGCGTGAAGCGGAGGCAGAAGATCAAGAAAGGGGAGGAGGCAGAGTTCGTCAAGCAGCGCCTCGCCGAGGTCGGCCTAGCGGACTGCGAAACCCTGATGCCGAGCCAGCTCTCGGGCGGGATGCGAAAGCGCGTGGGGCTAGCGCGCGCCCTGGCGATCGAGCCGAAGGTCATCCTCTACGACGAGCCCACAAGCGGGCTCGACCCCGTCACCGCGTACTCTATTGACCAGCTCATCGTCTCGACCCGCGACCGCCTGGGCATGACCTGCGTCGTCGTCAGCCACGACGTCACGTCCGTCTTCCGGGTCGCGGACCGTATCGCGTTCTTGGAGAAGGGCCGGCTCGTGTTCGTCGGCACCCCGGAGGAGTTCCGGAAGGAGCAGGGTGGAGCGATCGGGGAGCTGGTCGAAAAGGCCCGCGCAGAAAAGCTCACTGGCCGCTGAACTTCTGCGAGAGGGGCGCGTCTGAGCCGATTAGTACCTAGGTAGCAGCCAGTGGTACCGGCCCGGAAGGGTCCAGTATTCTCCACTTGGGGGCGAGCGATCGCCCCCACTTTATTTCATCACTCGACCTGGCTCGTGCTCACGATAGCAAAAGGTACATCCCCCACTCAGGCGTCTCGTCCGGTGGGGGGCAGATGCGCTGGCCGACCTTCACCGCCCCATACCTCTCGTACATCCGGTGCGCGTCGAGCAGCAGCCGGTCGCTCCAGATCTCCATCACCTTGCGATCGCGCTTGCGGGCCTCGTCGCAGACCGTCTCGAACAGCGCCGTCCCGACGCCCTTTCGCCTACCGCGCGGGTGGACGTACAGCCGCACGACCTCGCAGTCCGCGCCGCACACGCGCGGGTACTTCTCGTCGGTCAGCGAGCCGAGCGTGCCGGAGACCGCAGGGAAGAACAGCACCCCGCTGCACCCGACGACCTCGCCGTCCGCCTCGCCGACCCAAAAGCAGGCGTCCTCGTGCTGGTACTCGCGCGGCACGTTGAAGAGGTCGCTGTTGTAGCCCTCCGGCTCCCAGATGAACCCGTACTCCTCGAACACTGTCCGCACCGCGTCCACGACGGCGCCCTGGTCGCGGTCTTCATAGGGGCGCACGAGCGGCACGCCCCAAAAGATACCGCCGCCAATGCAAGCTTCATTCCAGATAACTCTCGACTCGGGACTCTTGACTCGGGACTCGGGACTCGTGACTTGCGACTTTCGACTGACGAGTGTCAGCTTCGGGTACATTCTGTTACTGCGTGGGTCGTTAGCTCAGTTGGTAGAGCAGCTGACTCTTAATCAGCTGGTCGCAGGTTCGAGCCCTGCACGACCCACCAGGTTCAAATTCCCCACTAGGCGTCCACCAAACTCGCAGTGGTCAACTGGTCATTCTTTAAGACGTGGCCGCCTTTGGAAAGGGTGCGTCAGCTTCTCTCCCACCTGAGCTAACGGCCCACTCTGATGAAAAAAAGCCCGGCCATTCCTGACCGAGCTTGGTAGTTCGCCTTGCGGCTACGGTTTGGAGGAGTTGTCCTACATATGCGGAATGTCGGTGAGGTGCTTGACCACATCCTCGGGGATGTTGAGCAGCGTCTCCAGACGATCCAGTAGTTCCGGGTCGTCAGTCTCGTTGTCCAGCAAGATAGGGCCCTCTTCGCTTGAGCGTGAGGTCAGGCGCATTTCTTCGGTCAACAGACCGCACTCGTCCTCTCCTACGCCCATCAATCCTGCATTGACATGCCGCTCGATCTTCTCGATGTGCGAGTGGTAGAAAGGGAGGTCCTCTGCGTTGTGGATCACGACGACCTTCATGCAGCCCCCTGTTCGGCCTTGGCCAACTCGGGCTCCTGTGCGAACTGCACCCTGACCTTTCCGTTGCTGGAGATGGTGATCGTGGCGAACGCTTCTACAGCGGCCTTCATCAAATCCTCGGGCACGAGTTCTCGGAGCTTCTTCCGCACTGCGGACATGGCGTCCTTCGGCGGAATGCCCAGAACCTCTTTGATCGTGTCGGACAGGTCGTCGTCCACTTCCGTTAGCGGCTGGTCATTGCGGTAGATCGTCGGCTCTGTGCCTTGGACAGTCCCAGTCTTGTCGCGGATGGTAGTGACGCTCCGCTCGTAGCGGTAGGTCTCCTGTTCGTGCTTGCCGGTCAAGGTCTGCTGGACGATTCCTTTGACGATGGGTGTCTCGGTCGGTGTGACGGTGCCCTTGCCAATGGCGGTTGCGATCGCTTTGGTCAGGCTGGTCAGCGTTGTTTGGTTATTGTTCATGGTCTATCTATAGCGGGCTCTCCCTGGCCCGCGCTCCATCAGGACTGTACGTTGGTGGGGTGGCTGGGTAGATGCCTCTTGTAGGGCATTCTGGGCCAATCTAAGGACATTCCTGAGCCTAAACCGGGTCTGGAACCTCGGGTATCTTGGGCGTTGGGCAGGTACGGATGGGTGACAAGACCAAGGGCCGGAAAGGGAAAGTCGAAAAAAGGGCTGGCCGTCGCCCTCGAAAGACCTTGAGGGCGGCCTTGAAGTACGTCAACGAGCTTGCGCGTCCAGGCCATGACCTCGCCACCTTCGATCATCTGGACAGGCTTGTCGAGCGCCATGTCCTTCCCCGTGTCCCTGGCGGCGGGTGGCGACGGGTCTACCTCGATGACTTGGTGGAACTGCGGGAGGCGGTAGCGAAGGGCAAGTGGAAGAGCTACTACGAAAGGCGGCTCAAGGAGTCACCCATCCGTAAGAGCCCGGGTCCGCTACCTGGCCCAAAGATCAAGGCGACGCTTGTAAGCCGCTGGTACCCGAGACACTTCATTGTCCCGACTGCAAGGGCCGAGGACGTTGTGAAGTTTGATGAGGGGGTGAGAGGCAGACCGATCGCCGTAATTGTTCCGGACTCTGGTGACGCGGTGGGAGCGGTGCATGGTGGTCCGGGGTTTGGTGCAAGACACTTGGTGATTCCTCACGACGACGAAGAGGACCACGAGTGGCTGGCACTGTGCTGGCGGGACGAGTTCAAGCAAGAGTACGACCAGCCTCGCGTCTGGGACGCAAAGAAGCGCAAGAACGTTTACGTTCAAGGGCCTTGGAAGTTCCCAGAGGACTTCGACCATCTTTTCGCACTCGGGTACTTGAAGGCAGAGGTCGTGGAGCTTCGACCGAACCATCCTCTGTACGAGACGGTGAAAGGGTTTCATGAAAGTCTGGGGAAGCGTCGTCCTTGACACCGCCCCAGATCCCTAGCCGTCAGGCCGCGTTCATGCGGAACCGCCCATAACTTGACCTCCGAAACTCGAAAGCCACGATAGTCGGCCAATTGCTTGAACTCGATCACAGGGGATTAACTTTCCTACGATTGGGTAATTGATCACTCTAGCCCTGCCTTAAGCGATCCAACGACTCATCGTGCTTGGGTTGACTCCAACCACATCTGATGCTCTTACTGAGGCCAAACGATTCCTTCCAGAGGTTTTTGAGGTCACTGTGAACTGAGTGTAGCGTAGTGGGCTTCCCGCATGTCCCAATGTAGATCAGGGCTCTTTCTGGGATCGCAGTGCAAGTGTGATTAGTCACACCTATGAAGCTCCCACATGCACGGCTGTAAACATTTCGAGCAGCTCGTCAATGATCGATGCGTGATGGATTACCTCACCATCCACGCTCCCTCTTCCAGCCAACGACATGCCGAAGGGATCGAGCTCGATTGGAACTGGGGACTCTGGGAGTGGGGCTTGACGCCCCTTGGTTTCTCGACGCTTTTGGTCCGGCCACCAAGTCTCGTCATCGTGGGGAGCTTCTAGGTCTACCTCACCATTCTCACTCTCTTCCCCAGAGAACATGACGAAAGGATCAGGCTCTGACGGACTACCTACCGCCTCGGTGTGTCGATCATCCGATGGATTACCTTCAGAACTTGTTCTTTCCGGGTTGGTTTGTTCATTCTGTTTATGTACCAAATCGATACCGTTGTGAACCTGAGCGTCACTTTCACCATGTACCATTTGGGTGGTACATAGGGTCTCCTCACCATGTACCGTCTGGGTGGTACACAGGGTCCACTCGGACACAGGGTTGAAGATGTAGCGGTTGGGCTTTCTCTTGCCACCCTTTCCGTACCGTCTCTCGACCGTCAGAATATTGTAACGCTCGGCGGCAAGGATCGCTCTATAGATCGTCATCCGTCCATAGCCTGTTTCTTTCATGATGAGCGCCTGTCCTGGCCAGCAAGTCCAGTCCTCGCCCCCAGCGAACGTGAGGAGGAAGGCTATGCTGTCTCGGTGCGTTCGGGACAACGGTGTCTTCCACAGTTCTCGTGGAACTGCTCCCCACTGGTGCCCTTTGAGCTTGTCGGTGAAGTTAGACGCTGACATTCGCGTCCTCCGACATGATCCCCTTGGCGATTAGCTCTGCCATGACGGCCTTGACCTTCTCAAGCGGTTCCCCAGAGACAGCGGCCAGTGCTTCGTTCGTGACCTCGACGGGCGTCTCGCAGTCCCAGTCAGGATCTTGCTGAGCCTGTCGCGTCGCCCCGATAAAGCAAGCGTAGAGTCCGATCGCCTCAAGCGAAAGGTTGTGACCGAGTAGTTCGCTCGGCAGAATGTAAGGCCATCCCTCTCCGAGGGTGACCCTGATGGCTTCATTAGTTTCGTGTTTCATGTCTGTCTCTCCTTGAAATGGAACGGCGGCTCCCCTTGGTTTTGGACCGGGGAACCGCCATTGACACAACGAGCCACACGACTAGCTCAGCGACGTTTTAGATTGGTGTCGCCAGACCAAACCGTCTCTCGTGTGTGTTGTGCCAGGGCGGATCCAATCGCCTTTCCCAAAGCAATAGAGGTTGCTCGGGCGTGCCGGCCCCAGGACGTGCTTGGATTGACCCCCTCGCTTCGCCGATCTCACAAAACTCGTAGCCCACAGAGCAGTTGAGAATCACCAACGTGACGTATGGTTCTTCGAGTGCGTACAGTTAGCTTTCTCGGCCAGACGAGGAGTATTGGGGCCTTCCCGGGGCGCATTTCTGCCATAACGACCGGAGACCCCTTGGGGTATGTACACCCAAATCTGACAAAAAGCGACCAGAAAGCGGTAGATTCCGTGCGCGCGCGAGGCGGTTTTTCGAAGGCATACCTACCGTCTCTAGGTCTAATCCTCTCAAAGAGGGGGCGGGGGTCTCATTCCGGACCCCGGGTCGATTTCTGGGGACGTCCTCCGGTTGGTGCCCCTAACAGGGCTGAAGGAGACCAGGACAAATGCACGGCGTGCCCTCAGGACCAAGGCCAGCAGCCGTTCAAAGTTGGCCATCCCGACGCATCTGCTCGATCCTCTCGCGGATCATCCGCTTGTGGTGGGCGCCGGGATCGTTCGGGTCGTCGCACTCGAGCCCTGCACCGACTTCGAATACAGATTCTTGGCTCTTCTGCACCTTGACTTGGCTTTGCCAGCCAGGATTGGCAGCAAGGAACTCTTCGTGCTCGCGCCTTCGGTCGTTACGCTGCATCTCAAGGCAGACCAGCCACCTGAGAACAACGTAGACGATGGCTCCCAGGACTCCATATCCAGCATAGAGAGCTATCACTGTCGTCTCCCTGAGCTATCGCGCACGTCCGCCCCTCCGTCTGCTCCGCTTCATTTCCTTTAGCTCCCGGGCGATCACCCGGTCTTCGTCCTGGGGGTCCATGGCCTTGACCACCAGCTGGACGACGCCAGCCAGCGCAAGCAGGATTCCGAGCCACAGCCACACGTCGTCAGTCCCTCGACACCAGCGTACCACAGGTGTTCACGATTTATGAACGCCCTGGTGGTCATTGTCTAGGAGTGCGGAAGAAGCCGGGCAGCAGCACCCTGAAGCAGGCAGACCAGATCCTGTCCGTCCTTTCTGCCGCCCGCCAGAAGGCAGGACTGTCCCAGCGCCAGCTCTCGGCTGAGCTTGGCCTGCACTATGCCACGGTCTCAAAGATCGAGAGGGGCGAGCGCCAGCTGACCGTCACGGAGTTCCTGCTTGTTTGCTCGATCCTCGGAGTCTCCCCTATCGCGATACTGCGTTCTGCGCTGAACGACTGACAACAGCAGAACCCGATCCATGTCATAAGAGCGATTATCGGTCCGCTCCGCAACGTCTGACGACGTTCCGATAATCGGTTCTTATAACAAGACCGGCTCCTGCCGACTAATCCAGGTCCCCAACAGACCTCAACGCATCCTCGATGTGTGGTACGCGGTCTTCCGGACATGGATACTTTCGGGCCCTACCAATCCTGTTGGAGGAGACCCGGTTCGTCAGGCCGTGTCTAGCTTTCACGTCCGCTATCCAGCAGGTCTTCGGCACGTACCCGTGCCTGCTCTTCACCCAGTCTTGTACCTCTCGATACGTCACGTGGCTAGTTTGTCACGGCTTCCTCGCTCGGCTGCGCTCGAAGGCACGCGAGCTTCGCCTCGCGAGGAACAGATAATGAACAACGACACGAGAAATATCATCGACTCGTCACTCCAGCGCCTCTCCGACTGCCTTGCGGCAGGACGCAGCGAGACGCTCAACGACTATCTGAGGGCGATGGCCCGTTTCCACGCCTACTCATGGTTCAATGTCATGCTGATCTTCATGCAGCGGCCGTCGGCCACCCGCGTCGCTGGCTTCAAGACCTGGAAGAAGGTCGGACGCTGGGTGAGGAAGGGCGAGAGGGGCATCGTGATCCTAGCACCGATGATCCACAAGGACGACGAAGGCGAGACCAACGTGTTTGGTTTCAAGCCCGTGCGCGTCTACGACATCGCCCAGACCGACGGTCGAAGGATGCCTGAGCTGGACTCCGTTCATGGAGACCCGGGCCACTTCCTGTCGTCGCTGACCAAGGTCGCTTGGGACCAGGCGATCGACGTCGAGTACGTCGAAGACCTTTCTGGTGCAGACGGCATCTCCACCGGTGGCAAGATTCAGCTGCTTGAGTCTCTCCGACCCGGCGACAAGTTCGCAGTGCTCGCGCACGAACTTGCTCACGAGCTGATGCACAAGAAGGAGTACGACAAGGACAAGAAGACTAGAGAGCTGGAGGCTGAGGCCGTGGCCTTCGTCGTTTGCGAGACGATGGGCTTGAGCACACGATCCCGCTCGACGGACTACATCCACCTCTACGGCGGAGACGAGAAGAAGCTGGCGGACTCGCTTAAGGCGATCCAGCAGACCAGCGCATTTATCCTCAGCTCGCTCATATGACCCTTGATATGGGGCAGGCAGGTCATTGCCTGCCCCGGTTCAGGCCCGGACGACACAGGTCGCGGTCGCCTCATCGCTGCCTAGTGCTGGAGCCTGACGGCTAGCCAGCACAAGGCCCTTGATGCCCTCGGCTATCGCCTCGGGACGGCTACGCCCTGGCCGTCCGCTGGCCTAGACACAGGCTCAAGTTCGCTTGAACACAGTCAGAAGTTCGGTTACAGCCTTTGACTCGTGTCCACTTTGGCCCTGATGCTTGTGCTCCGTTCGATAAACCTCCGTGCTGAGAGCGCTAATGCGCTTTTCTAACCCGCATATGACCGCGCAGACATCTGCACTTCCTGACAAGGTATAGCTCCAAGCACAAGTGGCACCTGACGTCAAGATTGTTTCGATCAGATCGATGAAGTAATTGTTCAGCCTTGGCTTGCTTCGTGTGAAGAACGGTGACCTGAATCGTTCACCAGAGTCGCGCGAAGGCACTCTACCTTTACCTGAAAAAGACGGGTAGTCGTAGCGAACGAGGGTCTCCAAAACGTGATAGTAGCGTGCGTATTCTTCACGTGTATATGGAGCGTCGAGATAGACGTACCGATCTGAGCTCGCTTCAAGTTCGCTGAAGCAGTTAAGCGCCTTCTCCCATGGGCCATCCAAAGTCGTTACAGGATGTGCAGACGCAGATTCGCTCTCAGCAGCAAGCGAAGCGAGTCGAACGGAAAACTCGTGAAACACCGAGCGCGTCCTTTTCTCAATTATAGTTGTTGAGTTCCTATCTGTAACCCTAATAGGCTGGGCAAAGTGTGATGCATAAGATGTTGCAACAGAGCTTACACTCGCAATCAATGCCCCCATCGCTAGCTCTCTAAGTCGAGGATCCTCAATGATGTCGATAGCATATCTCAAGCTATCAACCTCAATCGCCTGCCTAACCCCAAAGAATATCCCAGCAAAGTAGTTAAGGAACAAGCAGTATGGCACAGACCTCGGTTTCGTCCTATATTTTTCTCGGTTGCTGGAGGATTCGAGCACAGACAACTCGGAGTCTTTCATGAAATTCGAAAAGTCAACGTTGAACCGCTCGAGTTCACTTGCCCCTTGAGTTAGCGCATCCAAGTGCAAGACTGCGTCCTCGGCTTCAATCATTTTTCTAATGCGATCAGTCAGTAATGAGACGTGATAGCGGTACCCCTCCTCAATCTGCGCTAGAAGTTCGGAAGCTACTACCCGGCGGAATCCTGAGCCTTGAATGACTGCAAGCGTACAGCAAAATGCCTGTGCGTCTGACGCATATGTTCGCCACTGCCTTGCAAATGCTGCGGAAGCTGCTCCTGACCCGCACATAACGTCCAATACTACTGAGTCGCTGGACATAGAAGGTGATAAAGATTCGATGATAAATGGCATCAAGCTCCGTTTAGAGCCCATGTATTGTGCAGACCCAGCAAAGTCCGGACGGAAACTCGTGAGTAACATCTTATTACGGGCAATCTGATTCCTAGCGTAATCCAGGAGCTTCAAGTTCTTGCAAATGGCGGCTGAGTTGGAGAAGTAAGGAAGGCGTATGCCAGTTACGAATTCGCGATCACGATTTGCCTCAGCGAACGAGAACAAGTTCCTCACGGCAGCAAAGTACGAGTAGTCAGTCGATGGGTTGAAAGAAGGAGCAAATTCAAGTGCGCCGAGCCTCAAGTTTGCTGGCCCTTCAGCGGTTAGTAACAGATCCTGGCAAGGAGCATTATCCGATGCCGTCTCGCACTCGGACGCCAAGTGCAGATCGCCTTCAAGGATGAAGGTCTCGCTCTCCGAAGGATGAAACACAGTGATCCCAAGCTGCTCGATCTGAACAGCCAAAGAACGAAATCGCTGCTCGTCGATATAAGTCATATTGCAAGTACCTTCTGAAAGACTCTGAGCAAACCTGCATCTGATGGAGCGTCAACAGTCTCGTTGCTTACGTGCCAACCACTTCGCTCAAAAGCAATTTCAGCTTGCTCAACTCCCTTTCCCTTGTGGAAGTTGGCCACAAAGTACCCGCCAGGCACGATTAGGGAGAGCAGCGTAGTCAGCTCGGCAAAATCTGGGCAAAGGTGAAGCACAAACGAAGCGAAGCCTCCAGAAAACGCACAAGGCATCGCACTGAGATCCTTAGGGTGGAGCTGGAGGAGCCCAGCCCTGAGTGCCTTGATCCGTACCGCCTTTACTCTCTCATATCCAACGATGAGGGTATTGGTTCTTCGACTTGCGGCTAGAGAGAGTCCTGGCCCGCATCCGAAGTCTAACAATAGGTTGCCGTCTTGAGTTGGACTATGCGATTCAAGGAACGTGATCATGGCCTGAATCGTCTGCTTGTTGAGCGCACCAGATATCTCACTTTCGTAGAACTCGGCGATTAGGCTGAAGAGGGCATCGCAAGCTTGTTGCCGGAAATCATCTGGGTACTGGCAGGCAATGATGAACCGATCCAGCAGAACGTCAACAAAAGGAACTCCTCCTTTATTCAAGAGCTCGATTAGTTCTGTTACGGCACTGGCGGTTTCGAGGATTGAAACATCTGAAATCGTTTCCAGCTCCCTGACCTTGTGCTTGTACCTAATAAGCGTGGAGACATCGTGGTCGCAAAACACAACTGTCATATAGCTCGCTCACTGTTGACGTTTCGAGGAATGCGCTTGGCGGACAACGCCGTAATATGTTCTCCAATTCTGCGCATTGAGGGATCCAGAAAGTAATGCAGGCTACTGGCCATGTACGAAAGGGTTCCGAGCTTGACACGATCTCGCTCGGGCTGCTCCATTCCTCTCGTAAAAAGGTCCAGCAGGTGCTGCGCATACTTTGCCGAGCCATATATGCTGTAAGGAAATCCTACGATCGCCTCGACCGTGCGCCATGTATAGCTGAAGTGGAGGACGCATAAGTTCTCAGAAAACCTCGGGATGATCCGTATTGCTGTCAAGCCCAAAGGAGCCACCCTCCCGTTATCAGGCTCATGAGGGATAACCAGGATCGCTCTACGAGTCGCGTATTTCGTAGCTCCGCGGATGATCTCACGAACATGATTGACGACAGCATTCAGCTGATCGTCACGGCTCAGGCAGGCTTCAAACAGCCCTCCATCCTCGAATGCATGGGTGTAGTAGGACTCGAAGGTAACCTCTTCATGCCGCATGTAGGCCGGGATCATGTCGACAAAAGGCTCTTCTATGTGCACTTTGAAGTCCACAAGCTCAGTAAAAGGAGACCCTGATTGGTCTTGCAAACGAACATCATTATCAGATCCTTGACACTTGTCTTGGCAAATGGCAAGAACTAACGGGTATGCATCGGCCAGAGTCTTGACTCGACATCCATCGAACAGCTCCAGCTCAAACTCATTAAAGACGTACTGAAACGGAAGAACGGCAGGTGGCTCGGCCTCCATAAGCGCGTGAATTCTGGTTGGAACTTTTCGAGAAGGCAAAGCCGTTTCGAGTATTGTGTGTATCAGTTCTTTCGTGGTTGCAGGGAACAGAATCTTGCCTTCGAGAGCCTTTGAGGCTACGAGCAACGCATCGGCCTTTACAGCTAGTGGCTCCGACAAATCAACCTCGGGCTTGGTCCAATCACAGACTTGCCTCAGCTTTGCAACTGTCTGTGGTGCAAACGCAGAGTCACCCCAAACAAAAAGGCCCTGAAAGTGATCTGCATGTCGCCCGACCGTGTCGACGATTCGTGCTAGCGCCGATTGCCAGAAGTCAGGTAAGCCACCTCCGCGCACTGGACGATCATCCAAAACGATGGTGTCTAGCAGCAAATCGCCAGAACAGGGCATCAACTCTTCGTGCCCTATCTTCAGCAGCAACCAATCCGTGCATGATTGTGTGTAGATTTCGCCCTGAGCCTTGAACAGACCCCCAAAGTCTCGCTTGATTTCGAGATTCCCTTTGCCAATCTCCCAGATCGTAACGGAGCCTTGCTTATCGAGAGTAAGGCGACATGATTCCCGCGACTGATCACATTTAAAGCTTATGCGCCAGCTTGGATCGATATCGACACCAGGAGCTGCAAAAGCCCTCAAGATTCCGTGCAACGCAGCAATGGCTACGTCAAACGGAGCCAACGCAGGTCCATAGAGTGGGCCATCGCTTCTCGAAATACATGCCACATTGGCCTGTGCGTCCCAGTCATGCTGAAGCTTCGACAACAAGTCTTCAATGAGGGGCTGTACCTCGTCAACTCGGGTTGGAGGCGTCTGACTAACAACGATCGATATGAGGTTTAGTGCAAGAGAAGCAAATGGAGTTGCTGTTCCCAGATTTGTTCGAGCTAGGCATAAGGCGACTTGCTCGCACGTCTCCTGCTCCATTGCCCGGGAATCTGGGCCAAATTCGTCAATTGCGACATTGATTCGTCCACGTCGCTTTTCACCTTTCATTCCGTTTTCACCAGGGAGCTTGGTCGAGTCTTCGGCTCGCTTGCCAATGTCTTCCAAGCTCCAACTTGATTCACGAGTCACGAACGCAACTCCAATCGTGACCCCAAGACTAATTCCATCAATGCCGTAATCATGACTTGCGGCAGCGAGCTGAATTTCCCTAGCCAGTACAAGGGCGTCAGTGTGGTTACTACAGGCGCATATTACGGCAAACTCGTCTCCATTCAAATGTAATGGTACTGCACTGCCTTTACAGGCGTCGTCGATGACACGTCCAAGTTCTTTAATGACTCGATGGCCCTCGTTGTGGCCGATTCTGTCGTTGACCTGCTTAAAGTTGTCTAAGTCGCAGTACATGTATGAGGCTAGGTCGTCTTTGACTGCAAGATGAGCCAGGGTTGCTGTGGCTGCGGCTAACTGCGAGTCCTGCAATTGCAGAAGATGTGTTCGGCCGGCTCTTTTCTCAGGCTTGAAATGCGCCACAGCAAGCTCCATTGTTGAGTCAACAAGCCATCTATTCCTGGAGCCGTCGATGTTGTGCCTGCGTAGCCAGAGCGAGACCTTGATCGTCGACACCGGATTCTGAAACTCCTTCGTGTGAACTTCGTCTGGCTCACTCGTCAACTCTCCAGTGCTAAGCAGGCCTTGACGTCCATCGATCTCATAACTGATCCTGATTCCGGACAACGGGCTGTCTGTCCTTTGTAGCAACGTGTCTAGTCTGAGCTCAACATCAGCATTTGGCAGCAGCAAGTCCTGAAGTGTTTCCGTGGTGGACTTCAGAGCTGTCCGCCACCTAGCCTGAACTACGGGTTGAGTATTCATAGGACCTCTTCACGTTTCGACTTGGCTGAGGGGAAGTACCTGCGCGACTCCTTGATCAACCTTAGCACTTCAAGTGTTCCTTTCGCGGCACCAAGCCTGCAAACGTAATCCGCTGCAGTCGATGCGCCCGCAGAAGAACCAGAAACGACGACGCCAATACCGGCTGTAGCGAGCAGCTCCGCATCGTTGTCGTTATCCCCTATCGCAATCGTATTTTGCAACGCGACTCCAAGATGGGCGGTTAGGACTGCCAGGGCAGCCCCCTTGTTTGAGCCAGCAGGGCGTATTTCCAAGAAAGAGGAGCCGCTGGATGTCACCGTAACTTCAGATAGACGCGCCAGAAATGCACGAAGCCTGTCGCCACTCGAGGAGCCGTCACGGTCAAGCGAAATCAAAATCGCTGAAGGACCAACGATGTCATCGTAGGGCCTTCCAACAGGCAGATCAATGACAGGCATTTGATTTGGCTCCTTTGCTTGAAGTCCCCAGCCCCTGACTTGCTCTCTCAGAGGTTCAAGAGGGGAGTCGACATGGTCATCGTAAATCGTGTAGGTCCGTACAGTCGCGCGAGTACGCCAACATCGGTCAAGGATTCTGTTGCAGATTTCGATAGGAATGATTTTTCTGAGCAGGAGATGTTCTTCCAGGTATGTCACGATAACGCTTCCGTTGTAGAGAATCATGGGGGTTCCACGGCGAAGTTCCAAAGCATTCAAGATCGGCTGTACGCCAGCAAGTGTCCGTCCCGTCGCAACGGTCAGGACTACCTGGTTCTTTCGGTAGCGGCGAAGTCGCCGCTGAACATCGCTAATCGATTGGCCCACGTCTCTGGCCTCAGGCATTACCAGCGTTCCGTCAATGTCAGTTACTACCAGCGTCGCTCTTGAGAACGGCTCCAACTCAGTAAGGGCTGCATCCCAGCTAGGAAGGCTCCTAGGCATTCTGCACCAAGTAGACGCGATGCGTGGCAGTTCGAGAGTGGCTTCGAGTCGTATAGGATTGTGCAGGAATCTCGATATCTTCAACGGCTCCATATTTGCAGACGATCTCTCGAATTGTCGATGGAGCGATTAGCCCATTGTCTGCATAGTGAAAGACGAGCAACCGAAACGACGCCGTTTCTAGGAGCTCACTAAGCGCGTCAGCAGCTGTCGACCGACAGGCAAAAGCTGAACGTGGTCTTGACAGATCTGGGACGCCGGACGTTCTGGTCGAAAAAGTTCGCTCCTGACGCGCAATCGATTCGGGAAGGTGATAGTACGAAGCGTAGTCGCGACAATTGTAGGGAGGATCAAGATATAGAACATCGTAATGAGAGGCGGCAACTGTGTCACAGGCGGGACCATAGGTTGCCATACATTTACGCCGCCCTCGTGTAGGCTCGATCAAAGAAAAGCGAAAGGGATGTAGTGCCCGTCTCGTGAATGTCTTAAGGAAAGCGTAATACGTTCCGGCTGTGTTAGCGACACGATCCATGCTTTCAATTAAGGATGCAAGGAGCAATGAGCGCTCGTCATCACTGATCATGGATTCTCGTGTGAGTCGCTCGATTTCGCAGCGAATAGCTTCAATTCTGCGAGCGTTCTTCACTGTGAAGAACATGCGCTTTTGAGCGAACTCAGAATGGCACCAGCCAGATTTCGCAGGAAGTTCGTTGAAGTAGGTCTCGACAGATTGCTTTGAACTTGCACCTGCGATTGGGAGACCGTTGAAACTCGGGATCTTGGAAAGCTGAACCCTTGCGACTTGAAACACGTACGGCATTCGAAGCTGATCCCCAGTCGTAACGCCATAACCAAGTCGTTTGAAGGCTTGACCCATGGTGCCTACGCCCGCAAAAGGATCACAAACCGTACCTGACGGAATCCTCGTTTGAACTTCGGACACAACAGCCGAAGCGGCCGTGGCCTTCGAGCCGAAATACCTCACTCACTTCCTCGCCGACAGGCCCTCATGCGTGAGGGAGAGCGTCCGACCATGCGAGGCGGTAGGGATCCAACTAGGTGGTTGGGGATGAGCAGTTCCTCAAAGGGTGACCTGGTGTATGGCGGTTGAATGAACGTGGTCGCTTGCCTGAATTCCACTGTAGCTCCGTTAAGGGCAAGATTTACCACATCCGGCGAGGACTACGGCATCCAAGCATGCTGCGCTCCTGCCTGAAAGGGCGGCTCTTTGGCCGTATGCTCGAATCGGGTCGAATTCCACTTAGCAAGGGTACATTCAGAGCCGCTGGGATGGAAGAACGGTGCTGACGACTAGCCATAAGAAGCTCAAGGACGACATTTGGGAGATTTGCAACCTGCTAAGGGGGCCGTACAAGCGGAACGAGTACCGCAAGGTCATCCTGCCCCTGACGGTGCTCCGACGCTTCGACTGCGTTCTCGCTCCTACTCACGACCAGGTCCTCAAGAAGTACGCAGAAGTCAAGCTGAAGCCTCAGGCGGTGATCGACCATGAACTTGCGAAGATCACGGGCAAGCCGTTCTACAACCTCTCCAAGCTGACGATGACGACGCTGCTGGATGACCCCAACCAACTCGCGTCCAACCTCAACAGCTACATCAACGCGTTCTCGCCAAGTGTTCGGAAGATCATGGACAAGTTCGCCTTTGACCAGCAGATCCAGCGCATGGCGGAAAAGGGGCTACTGTTTAAGGTCGTGCAGCGCATCAACACGTTTGACCTCAGTGAGAAAATCGAGGAGACGCAGATGGGCTATGTCTTCGAAGAGCTGATCAGGATTGGAGCTGAACAGTCGAACGAAGAAGCCGGGGAGCACTTCACTCCGAGAGAGGTCATCAGGCTGATGGTGAACCTTCTGCTTGCGCCAGAGGAAGACCTTGCCAAGAGCCACGTGGTCAAGACGATCTACGATCCTGCGTGTGGAACTGGTGGCATGCTCTCGGTTGCTGAACGTCACATCAAAGACCACAACGCCGACGCTGACCCCAAGCTCTTTGGTCAGGACTGGAACGATGAGGCATGGGCAACGTGCAAGTCCGACATGCTCATCAAGGGCAACGAGGCCGACAACATCGTCCCTGGCGACACCTTTACCCAGGATGGGTTCCCAGAGACGAAGTTTGACTACATGCTTGCCAATCCTCCGTTCGGTGTGGACTGGAAGCAGCAACAGGACTTCATTGAGGCTGAACGACGAAAGCTTGGTTTCAAAGGTCGGTTTGGTGCTGGGACGCCAAGGGTCAATGATGGTGCGCTTCTCTTTCTGCAACACATGATTTCGAAGATGGAGAGCCCAGCAAAGGGCGGGAGCCGAATCGCGATTGTCTTCAATGGGTCACCGCTATTCACAGGAGATGCTGGTGGCAACGAGAGCAACATCCGCAAGTGGATCATTGAGGAGAACGACTGGCTGGAGGCCATCGTCGCGCTCCCGGAGCAGCTCTTCTATAACACGGGCATCGCGACGTACGTCTGGATTCTGACCAACAAGAAGGAGAAGCGACGACAGGGCAAAGTTCAGCTTATCGATGCGCGTAATCACTGGGTGCCCATGGAGAAGAGTCTTGGCAACAAGAGGCGACGCATAGGAGATCCTGAAGAAGGCGACACGAAGCAGAACTACATCGGGGATGTCACGAGAATCTACGGTGACTTCGAGGAGGCCAAGCGATACGTCGACTTCGACGCCAACGACAAGGTCAAAGGCGTCTACGGCGAGAAGCCGCCAACTGAGGCTGCAGACGGCAGGAAAAGGAAGCACCTGATCGTCAGCAAGACCTTCCATAACGAAGCCTTTGGCTATCACAAGATTACTGTCGAGCGTCCGCTAAGGCTGAACTTCCAGGTATCGGACGAACGTGTCCTGAGAATTGAAGAGGAGACGGCGTTCAAGAACCTCGCATCCAGCAAGAAGAAAAAGGAAGCGGATCGCTTTGCGGAAGAGAAGGCCGGAGAGAAGCGACAGAACGAGATACGGCAGTACCTCGCTGCTGTCAAGAAGACGTGTGGCGACAAGCTCTTCAAAGATCGCAAGGAGTTCCTCGAAGCACTGAAGAAGGTGGACAAGGCAGAGGGAACGAAGCTCAAGGCTCAAGAGATCAAGGCTATCGTCGGCGCCCTCAGCGAGCGAGATCCATCAGCGGAAAAGTGCCTCAACAAGGATGGCGATGCAGAACCGGACACGGAGCTCCGAGACTACGAGCGAGTACCGCTTAAGGAGAAGATCGAGGACTACTTCAAGCGCGAGGTCATACCGCACGTCCCCGACGCCTGGATTGACCACTCAAAGACCAAAGTCGGATACGAGATCCCGTTCAATCGAGAGTTCTACGTCTACGAGCCACCGAGACCACTGGAAGAAATCGAAGAGGAAATCAAGAGCCTTGAGGCTGACATCTTGCGAATGTTGAAGGAGGTCACGTCGTGAGCGACATCAAGCTGTTCCGGCTGAACAATGGAAGCGCTGTCGAGCTCCAGGCGAGGGCCAGCGACTTGGAAAAGCCCCTTCAGACTTTGATCGAGAAAAACTTGGAGGCGTTTTTGGGCATTCGATTCGTCGCGACCGAATACTCAACTGGACGGACACACGGCGGTAGAATCGACACACTCGGATTCGACGAAAACTTCTGTCCGGTGATCATCGAGTACAAGCGGTCGTCTGGCGAGAACGTGATCAACCAGGGCCTGTTCTATCTGGATTGGCTCATGGACCACCAGGCAGAGTTCAAGCTGCTGGTGATCGAGCGTTTTGGAAACGAGACTTCCGAGCAGATCGACTGGTCTTCGCCACGCGTGCTCTGCATCGCGTCGGACTTCACCAAGTATGATGCTCACGCCGTCCAGCAGATCGGAAAGAACATAGAGCTGCTTCGGTATCGGCTGTTCGGAAGCGAGTTCCTCGTGTTCGAATTGGTCAACTCTCCGATTGAGACACGGCCTTCGGCTTCGGTTACACCTCATGCAGCAGTCCCCAGAGTCGCCTCAAACTGGGAGCCCGACTGGATTGAGTTTTGGGAAAGGATGCCTGCTTCCGCACAAGAGCTGAACCAGGCATTGGACGAGTTCCTATTGAGTCTGGGGGACGACGTTCAGAAGAAGTTCCTCAAGCAGTACATCGCTTACAAGCGCCTGAGGAACTTCGTTACCGTCCAGCCGTACAAGGACGGCCGCTTCCTCGTGTTCCTTCATCTCGACCCAGAAACGGTAGAGATCGACACAGACTGGATGCGCGATGTGCGGGAAATCGGGCACTGGGGTACTGGGGATCTGGAAATCAGTGTTCGATATCCTGAGCAGATTCAGCAACTGAAGCCACTCATCGAGCGTGCTTACGGAGGTACGTAGATGGCTAAGAGGCGATATAGTCAGTACAGTGATTCGGAGTCTGAGTTCTTAGGCTTGATTCCCAGTCACTGGAACACGACGAGGCTCAAGAACGTCAGTCGCCACTGGGTTAGCAGCGTAGACAAGCATGCTAACGATGACGAGATCCCTGTTCGGCTGTGCAACTACACCGATGTCTACTACCACGAGTTTATCGACAACGGCATGCCGTTCATGGAGGCGACGGCAACCAGAGAGGAGATCGCTAAGTTTCGACTAAGCGAGGGCGACGTGATGATCACGAAGGACTCAGAAGACTGGCGCGACATCGCGGTGCCTGCGCTTGTCCGGTCGACTGCGAGTGACCTTGTGTGCGGGTATCATCTGGCCCTCGTTAGGAGTTCAGATAGTCGCCTCTTACCGTTATTCGTCTTTCGGCTTTTTCAATCTGGCGCAATGAATCGTCAGTATCAGATAGCGAGCAACGGGGTTACGCGGTTTGGACTACCAAAACAAGCAATAGGTGAAGCGGTAGTGCCGCTTCCATCTGTCGACGAACAAACGGCGATCTGCACCTATATCGACGCACGAACTGACATCATCGACCAGCTTGTCGAGAAGAAGAAGCGGCTCATCGAACTTCTGAAGGAAAAGCGGGCAGCGCTGATTACCCAGATCGCAACACGTGGATTTCCTCCCGAGGAAGCCAAGAAGCACGGCCTTCCAGTGAGCAGGCCAATGAAGGCGTCAGGCATCGATTGGTTGGGTGATCTACCAGAACACTGGAAGGTGGCAAGGTTGATGTACTGCACACATGTCGCTCGACCTATCATGTACGGAATCGTGTTGCCGGGACCCGATGTGGAGGACGGTGTTCCCATTATTAAGGGCGGTGACGTTAAGCCAGGACGACTTTCTCACAAACAAGTATGCCGCACAACAGAAGAAATCGAGTCAAAGTACGTGCGCAGTAGAGTTAAAAAAGGGGACATCGTCTTCTCGATCAGAGGAACCGTCGGAGAAGCAGAGTTGGTGCCAGAAGATCTGGAGGGCGCGAACATCACACAAGATGCTGCACGGGTGTCGCCAAGTGTAGACGTTTGCCCTAAATGGCTCCTCTTCTGCCTGAAGGCGTCCGCAGTCATCGCCCCAACGCTTGCATTGAGCCTCGGCGCCGCCGTTCGTGGAGTTAATATACGCGACTTGAAACGCATCTCGATCCCTCTGCCTCCGAAAGAGGAGCAATTGGCTCTTGTTTCATATCTAGACTTCAAGCTTTGTGCGATTGATGAACTTGTCAAGCGCACAGACACCGGGATTCGAAAGCTACTTGAATTGCGAGAATCTCTAATCACTTTAGCTGTCACAGGGATGATTGACGTGCGGCAGGAGGTGATTGCGTGAGAGTATTCCTTCTTGGTGCAGGCGCTTCCAAGGGTTACACCGGTTCAAAGTCTGGAATTACTCCGCCCCTGGCAAGAGACTTCTTCGAGACATTCTACAATCTTGATATCGCTGGCGATCGAAACGTACTTGTCGGAAACATCGTCAGCTACGTCCGCGACACAAGGGGAGTCCAGCCTCATGAGATCGTGACGTGGAGCGAGGATGTAGAGGCGTTTCTGAGCGAAGTGCAGGGTGAACTCCTAAACCGTCCTACTGACCCAAGAGACAAGTTTCGGTACACGCGAACGTACGACGAGATGATCTTCTTGTTCGCATCTGTGCTAAACGAGATTCAGAACGGTTCCGTCTGTGAGAGTTACAGCAAACTTGCAGCGTTGAGCACGGAGGATGACTCTCTGGTCACGTTTAACTGGGACACGCTTCTCGATCGAGCACTCGCTGAGAAATCGACATGGACGACAGATGAAGGGTACGGGCTCGCCTTTTCGGGCATTTACCGCGATGGTTGGGAGCTGGCGCGATCTGGAGGCACAGCACGAAGGCTATGGAAACTTCACGGGTCGACGAATTGGCTGATGCCGTACTACACGTACCATTTCGAAGCAGACCAGTGGGCATTCAGCAACAGCACTATCCGAGAGTCGGATCGTCCCATCTTCTGTTTTGAAAAGTCTCTGAGTGAATACGAGACTTACGGGGGTCGATCACGAGCGGGATACGAGCCGTTCAGCTACTATTACTACCCACCGAACCTGCCGATAGATGCGCATGTGAATGCTCCCGGATTCTCACAACTGAGGATGGGCTTGCCATCTGGTAGCGCGACAGTCAATCCAGAAAACAAGGAGGCTATGCCACTGCTTGTCCCACCTGTCCTCTCAAAGGATTATGAACTTCTCGGAAACGTGCTAGAACCAGTGTGGTCTGGAGCGGAAGCCTCTCTTGTAGCGTGCGATGAGCTTCACATCGTGGGCTATAGCTTCCCTGTGACCGACAAACGAGCTGTCAAGCTGCTTCAGGACGCATGCTCCAAGAGAAGCGACAAACTGAAGGTTATCGTAGCGAACCCGTTTCCCGCAGACATCCAACCTAGGCTTGAGGCAGCCCTTGGGGACCGAGTCGCTGTCGAGGTGCGAACCGAGGTCTTCAACGAGTACCTGGCTTGGCTCGAGAGAGTATCTTAGGAGATAACGGGAAGGAAACGATGCCACAAACGACCGAATACGCGTTTGAGTCCTACGTAGATGAGATTCTCCGGACACGTAGTGGCTTGACGTCGCTGTCAGTCGGCGAGTGGGAGAAGGGTCTCGCACTTTTCCCATCGGTAACGCTAGCATTCCTCCAAGCACGACATCCAACAGAGTGGGCAGAGATGGAGAAGCTCCACGGAATGGAGCTTGAGCAGATGATGATTAAGTCTCTTGTCCAAGAGCTCGACAGCAAAGGCTCCCTCCATGTTCTCCGGCACGGGTTCAAGTTCTACGGCAAGACGTTTCAAGTGGCCCAGTTCAAGCCAGCTCACGGCCTCAATCCGGAGATCCAGGACTGGTACGAAAGTAACCGTCTGACCGTCACACGACAGGTGACATGCCACCCAGGGAACAACGATACGATTGACCTTGTCTTTGCCCTCAACGGCATCCCAATCGCGACATGCGAGCTGAAGAACCCCGGAACTGGCCAGAACTGGAAAAACGCGGTCAAGCAGTACAAGTACGACAGGAACCCCAAGGCTCCTCTGTTCGACTTCAAGAAGCGTGCTCTCGTCCACTTCGCCGCTGATCCGAACGAAGTCCACATGACGACAAGGCTTGAAAAGGGGAATACTTACTTCCTGCCGTTCAATAGAGGTAGCGAGCCAGGGTCGATCAAGTGTGGGTATGGCAACCCGCTGCATCCATCGGGCTACAGGACGGGTTACTTCTGGGAGGAAGTGCTTCAGCGAGACAGCTTCATCGACATCGTTGGGAGCTTCATCTTCGTTGAGACGAGGCAAGAAACGCGGTTTGACGAATCAGGTGGGGCAAGGCTCGTCAAAAAAGAGCGAGTCGTGTTTCCCCGTTACCATCAGCTCGACGCGATCCGCAAGCTCGTCAGTGCATCCCGCGTTGAGGGACCGGGCAACAACTACCTCATCCAGCACTCGGCTGGCAGTGGAAAGACCAACAGCATCTCTTGGCTATCCCATAGGCTCTCCAGTCTTCATAGCGACCAAGACGAACCAATCTTCAGTTGCGTGATTGTGATTACAGATAGGCAGGTCCTCGATCAGCAACTTCAAGACGCGATCTACCAGATAGAACATCAGCAAGGGGTCGTTCAAGCAATTGACGAGGACTCGAAGCAGTTGGCCAAGGCACTGACTGACGGCACCAGGATTGTCGTTACGACGTTGCAGAAGTTTCCCTTCGTGTTGCGAGGACTCCTCAAGGTTGCGGAGGATACGGCAGGCTCGACTGAAGCAGGCACTGTGGCCGAGCGTCGAGCAGAGTACATGGCATTAATTGCGACTCGTAAGTACGCGGTGATTGTGGACGAGGCCCATTCAAGCCAGACAGGTGAGACTGCACGGGAAATGAAGGCGATTCTTGGCGAGGCAGGGAAGACGGCAGCAGCTGACGGCGACGAGACTGACTGGGAAGACGGTCTAAACCAGGTTATGGCATCCAGAGGCAAGCAGCCGAACCTGAGCTTCTTTGCGTTTACTGCTACGCCGAAGGGTAAGACGCTTGAGATCTTCGGTCGAAAGGTCGCTGGAGGAAAGCCAGAGCCGTTCCACATTTATAGCATGAGGCAGGCCATCGAGGAGGGCTTCATCCTCGACGTGCTGCGGAACTACACGACGTACAAGACCTACTTCCGAATTGCCAAGTCGGTTGAAAACGATCCAAACTTGCCGAAGAAAAAGACAGCAAGAGCGCTTTTCAAGTTCCTTGTCCTGCACCCCACAAACATTCAGCAGAAAACCGAGATCATCGTCGAGCACTTCCGAGAGAACATCAGAGACCATCTTGGTGGGAGGGCCAAGGCAATGGTAGTGGCGTCGTCACGGCTCCATGCCGTCAGATACATGCTTGCTTTCCAGAAATACATCAATGAGAACGGCTACAAGGACGTGTGCCCTGTCGTCGCATTCAGCGGGACGGTCAAAGACGAGACCGGCATCGAATTCACCGAGCCAGGAATGAACATCGATGTTGTGACCGGGAAGTCTATTGGGGAAGGCGAGCTGCCAGATCGCTTCGACAGCGACCACTACCAAGTGCTCCTCGTCGCGAACAAGTACCAGACCGGATTCGACCAGCCAAAGTTGATGGCGATGTACGTTGACAAGAGGCTGGACGGCGTTCAAGCCGTACAGACCCTTTCTCGACTAAACAGGAAGATTCCTGGCAAGCAGGAGCCTTTCGTGCTTGACTTCGTCAACGAGTGGGAGGACATCCACAAAGCGTTCAAGCCGTACTACGACGCGACGAGCTTGCAAGAGGAGTCCAATCCTCAGCAACTGGAAATGCTAAAGCACAACCTTGACCAGTACCAGGTCTATCACTGGAGCGAGGTCGAAGCGTTCGCAAAGGTCTTCTACAAGTCGCCCGACACCCAGGAGCCCGCAGACCATGCTCGAATGCAAGCTTGCCTTCAGCCGTCTGTTGATCGTTTCAAGGGGCTACGCTCAGACGACGAGCGTCAGGCCTTCCGAGACAAGTTGAAAGGGTACGTAAGCGTGTATGCGTTCCTGTCCCAGATCCTCCCCTACACCGATCCTGAGCTGGAGATGCTCTACAGCTTTGGGCGGTTCTTAGCGCCACACTTGCCATCTGATCGAGACGACGAACGTGTCAATCTCGATGGAGACGTTGACTTGCAGTACTATCGAATCCAGCGAACGTTCTCGGGGTCAATTCAGCTGGGTGTTGGGGAGACGGAAGGCGTCAAGAGCCCAACGCAAGTGGGAACCGGAAAGGCGAAGGACGAAAAGCTTCCTCTGTCTGAGATTATCGACATTCTCAACGAGCGGTTGGGAACGGAATTCACAAACGAAGATCGACTCTTCTTCGCGCAGATCCTGTCGAGGGCAGCCGCCGATGAGGACGTCAAGAACACGGCTCTTGCGAACTCCCTTGAGAGATTTGAAATCGGGGCACGCAAGATGATCGAGCGGATTATGGTTGAGAGGATGTCTGAGAACGACAAAATCGTCACGCGCTATCTTGAAGACGGAGACTTTCAGAACGAGGCGTTTCCGATTCTTGCGAAAGCGATTTTCGAGGCAATTCGCGCTGAAGCGACTGAGGGCGAGTGAGCATTGTCAGCAACTGAGAGACTAGTGTTTCTTCTGAGGAATCACAACTACCTCAATGTCGGGCAGGTTCTGAAAGTCGTTTACGGCGCTAAGAACGTACTCGACCCAAATCTTTTTGCGCCCAGGACAGTGGTCGGACTGAGGCACCGGGCTATCAGGTTTCGCCGATGTGATCTGACGACGCTTTGCGCAAACCGAGAGACGTCCTTGTACAACTAGGACACCCGTGAGAGGAGAGCTAGTGGTCTAGCGACCACCAGCCGATGGTCCTCAAGTTAGCCCCAATTTCTGTTTCGGCGCTGCCAGAGCTTCTCAGGCTCCCGTGCCGGCACGGCAAATGCTTGCAGATCGCTCTGCTTGATGCGGATCAGCCGACCAATACGGACATGAGGAATCAGGCCCTGCCGAACCATGTCGTAGAACTTTGTGCGGCTGATACGCAAGTAGCTCATGACTTCGGAAGGGGTCATCAGGGGTTCAGGGTGTGTTTTCATCGACTGAGATTGTCACCTCCACCCTATGTCAATTCTGGAAATGGCCTCCATGCGGCTGACACTTGAGTCTAATCGGGGACGCGATTCAATGTTCGGTTTCAGGTTTTTTGGCTTCGATTGGTCCGTCAAACGAGACGATGCCTTCAAGATCACCGAACACGGCCTTCATCCAAATCTTCTTGCAAGCTGGGCAGATGTCATTGTCGGCGCTCCTGTCCGGGTCACGCTCGAAGATCGGTCGACACTTCGCGCAAAAGCGTGTCAAGTCCACGCTGGTAGCGTACCCACAGATGGGAGGCTCCCCAGTTCGTTTCACGCGGGTGCGCCGATATCGGCAGTAGAGTGGGGGAATCTGCCAATGATGCCACCAGTGCGGGAGTGGCAGCGATGCCTGGTAGCTCGGGTCCACTGAGCGAGACACCGTCCCGGCTGCTCCATAGCCGGGACGGCACCTCTCACTGTGGGTCACCTTAGAGCAAGCCGTCGACGGGGCTGTGCTGGGCGTGGCTCCGGGCAAGGTCGGTGTTGTCCAGGGCCAGGTAGAGCATCGTGGTCTGGATGGACTCGTGGCCCATGTACAGGGAGAGGGTGGCAAGGTCCATCCCTGACCTGAGCATGAGAAGGGCGGCTGTTCTTCTGACCTTGTGCGGGTGGACGTGGACCCCGGTCGATTGGGAGACCTTCTTGAAGAGCATGGTGATACCGTGATCCCCCATCGGGCCCTGCTTGCCAAGCCACAGTGCATCTTCGGGCTCTCCCTGCCTGAGACGGACCCACTTGGACACTGACCTGAGAGTTTGGTTCCCGATCCTGACGAACCGGTCTTTACTGCCCTTGCCAGTGACCTTGATCACGCCGGAACCTTGGTCTATCTGGCCGACTTTGATTCCTGCGACCTCTTTGAGTCGGAGTGCGGTGTCCAGCATGGTCAGCCAGATCGCCATGTTTCGGACTGAGTAGGCGTCTGTGCCTCTGAGGGAGAGAGTGATCTTGCGGACTTCGTCCTCGCTTAGCGCGGGATGTATGACCTTCGGTCGCTTCGGTGCCTTGACCTTCCTGATAGGGTTGGTCGTGATCGTCTCTTGGTTCTCCAAGAAGATCAGCCATGCCTTGACGTGCCGGTATCGACCATGGACCGTGTTCGGCTTTAGTCCTGCGTTCTGCAACTCTGCGAGGTTCTGGCGGATGAGGTCTGGGGAGATTCGTTCTACAGTCGAGACGCCTTGTCGCTGGAGGAACTGCAAGAACTCCCCCAGATGGTAGCGGTATGCCCGCTTGGTCGAGTCGGATGAGCCAGACGCCTCGTGATAGCCGAGGTACTGGTCGATTGTGTCTTGGACAAGATTGTCCTGGGAGAGGGAAGATAGTTGGTCGATAGAGGTTACTTTCACTTTTTTGCCTCCGAATGACCACTGCTTGAACTTGGTCTCACGCCTTGCTGAAGGCCCTCAACTCTTAATCAGCTGGTCGCAGGTTCGAGCCCTGCACGACCCACCACTCTCCTCCCACTTCTGCGGGCGAGAAGATCATCCCGCCGAGCGAAGCGAGGGAAGTTCGGTCATCAGCCGCGCCGGCAAGCCCCGAACGACCCACCGCCTCCTCTCTCGGTGAAGAAGAAATCTCTTGCCAACGGCGACGGCAGTTGCTTGGCTCCTCCTTAGCTGCCTAGCTGACCTAGATTGAGGCGAAAAGCAACCTGGCCGTTCGTGTCGTCCGAGGGCAAATAGACAGCCACAGAAACGACCGGTTTGAGTAGTACATTGAAGTCCCGTGCTGCTAGACCGAGGCCCTTTATGATGTTGTTGAAGGAGCGCGAGGTCGCGGCGAGTTCCGCTCCCTGTAAGCTACGATGAACGCTTGCGAGTTGGCCGTCCTTGTTGTACGGCGTCGCGTTCTGTGCCAACGCTTGGCTGATCATTCTTGCAGATTCGAGGTAATCAGGAGCATCCTTGAATGGCACGCCTTCTGTCATCGGAATGACGTAACTCAAGTGCCTCATCGTTGTCTCGAACCTTTCTCGCGTAAAGTTGCCGGAAAAAAAGTACTTCGATCTGTCAAGGCGACTATCAATGAAGTACGAAACGGCAAATGCTTTTGATGCCCTCTCGAGAATCTCGGACATTGTCAGAATTGTCCCGTCCCCGAAGTCAAGTTCGCCGTCCGACGGAGGCTTAGGAGCCCGCGCTGAAAAGACCCGTGATTGTTCGCTACTCGAGGGACTCCCCGCTTCCTTCCTTGCGTCTAGCATCCACTTCCCGAAGCGGTCGCCAAGCAACAGTCCAGTGTGCATCTTGCCCGTAGCAGGGTCTTGGAATTCATACTCAGCGCTTAGGTCTAAGGCAATCCTCAGCCGCTGGCTTCGTGCTGCCCGCAAACAGTCTTCCGGTTCGATTGGAAGTGCGAGGAGCACAGTGCGTGCTTGGTCGTCCGAAAGGTCGGAAAGCAGGATGCCATCCGTGCACAGATTGGCAAGCATCGCGGGTTCCAGTCCGGCAAACACACGCATGAGCTCAAGGACTGAGTAACTGGAGTCCTTCGCGCCAGTCGGTTGCTTCCGCACGAAGACCTGAATGCCCTCTACATCCACCCGGCGACGGTTCGTGCGCTCTGCTAGTATGTCCAGCCCGAGCAAACCGATCGGCTCGCGGGAAGATGATGGGGGCGTAAAGGGTGTGCAGTCAAAGACTACTCTCGTGCCTTCTGTCGCAGAGAGATCACGCAGGTAGTTCTGCCAGTCAGCATCGCGCTGTTCGAGTGACGTTTGTGATCCGGCATGTTGCCCTACTAGAGCAATTACAGCAACTATGTATGCAAGCATGTACTTCTCCTAGCTGCCTTGGCCCCCTCCGGGCTCTCCACCACCTATGTAGCACGCGGTGAAGTACGGAATTGCTGTCCATCCCGTAACTTCAAAGGTGCTACTGGGGCAGAATCCACTGATGCACACCTGTGGCACGCCGGCTTCGTCGGGATCAAGCGTGGGTATGAGTTGTGCTGAGACGCAGTAGTACCCATTTGGAACATTGACATTGAAGTTCACCCAGGGTTCGCTGAGGTCCGTTTGAAGGGTGTACGAACACCAACCATCGAGGCACTGACCTGTGAAGTTGATGCCAGTTACATTGCCGACCTCTGCCTTGAAGCAGAGTCCCATTCGGCCTCCTTCGCAATTGTCGAGCCGGAAGTTATCCGCCATGATTCCGTTGTCATTGAAGTGAACGGTTGCTTCTTCGCACTCCAGGCCTGATTTCAAGCCGGTGGGCACCGTCAAACTTGGAGTGAACGCTACGATTAGGGTTAGCAGGATACTCTCCATGTCGCAACGTTACCAGGGGGGGGGCTGTCAAGGGCTTTGCAATGCTTCTCCGCAAAGTGGGAAACCGAGCGGCAAGCCGGCAAGCCGACACCCACTTAAACCGGGACGATCTGTACTGCACTAGCGCCGATCTCGCTGAGATCCGACCGCTCGATTGACGGGTCAACGCACAGCGCGGTCGCGAGCGGGTCGGTGGTGAGGCCGCGGGGGGCGATGACGGAGGCCTGCACGCGCGTCGTCACGCCCAGGCCCGTGCGCGGGTCCACGACGTGCGAGTACCGCACGCCGCCGATCTCGACGAACTGCTCGGTGTCGCCGGAGGTCGAGATCGCGCACTCGGACAAGAAGAACGTGTCGGGCAAGCCGCGAACCTTGATCGCCCACCCCTGCGCCCCAGGAGGCGCGCCGCTGACGCCGATGTCGCCGCCCGCCTCCACCATCGCCCGGTCAACGCCATTCGCCTTAAGAGCCAAGAGCGCGTGGTCGTTCGCATACCCTTTCGCGATCCCGCCCAGGTCCAACTGCATCCCTGGCAATAGCAGCGAGGCCGTCCGCAACAGCGGGTCGAGCGACACGTTCCGCCACCCCACGAGCAACTGCGCCAACAGCCGCGCCCTCTCCGGAGGCATCGAGCCCGTCTGCCGCGCCGTGCGCCACAGCCGGACGACCGGCGAGGCCGTCATATCGAACGCCCCGCCCGTCCACTCCGACACGCGAAGACCGAACGCCAGCACATCGAACAGCTCCGCCGACACCGCCACGGGCCCCGTCCCCGCCAAAGCGCACAGCCGCATCAGCTCGCTCGCCGGCCGATAGTCGCTGAAAACGTCCTCCAGCGCCGCGTACCGGCCATAGGCCGCCCGCGCCGCCCGCTCGGCGGTATCCTCGTCAGGCGCAAAAAGCGTCAAAGTCACGCGCCCGCCCATGTGCAGCTCGTTGTATACGAACCGCTGAAGCGTCTGAACACTTGAACCACGCACCATGACCGCAGTACTCTCGCTAGCTCTGATTATCGCGCAAGACAGAAAGGACTTCGTCGAAAAGATCCCCGGCACGCTCGTCGAGTTCAAGATGGTCGCCGTCCCGGACGGCGAGATCGCGATCGAAGGCAAGAGGCGCCCGGTCAAGGGAATCTGGATCGGCGAGACCGAAGTGACCTGGGACGCCTTCGACGTCTGGGCGTTCCGCATGGACCTCACACCGGAGCAGAACGCGCAGGACTTCGACGCGGAGAACCGCCCGAGCCGACCCTACGGCGCGCCGGACCGCGGCTTCGGCCACGCGGGCTTCGCCGCGCTCGGCATGACCCACGCCGGCGCGCAAAGGTTCTGCCAGTGGCTCAGCGAAAAGACCGGCCGCAAGTACCGCCTGCCGACAGAGGCCGAGTGGGAGTACGCCGCGCGCGCAGGCGCGGACAAGGAGCCGGACAACATCGAGGACCACGCCTGGTTCTGGGACAACTCCGACTCGCAGGCGAAGAAAGCCAAGTCGCTCAAGCCGAACGCTTGGGGCATCTACGACACACTGGGCAACACCAGCGAGTGGTGCGATCCGTCGGTGGGGAAGGAGCCGGTCGTGCGCGGCGGCAACTTCCTCAGCAAGCGCCCCGACGTGACGTTCTCTTCTCGCATGGCATACGATCCGTCGTGGCAGCTCCGCGACGCGCAACAGCCCAAGTCGTCCTGGTGGCTCTCCGACGGCGAGTTCATCGGCATGCGCCTCGTCTGCGAGGGCTGACTTTCAACGTACGCCCGCCCCCGCGTCCTGGACGCGCGCAAAAGGTAAGGGTGAGTGCAAGGGCAAGGGTGGAGCCCCCTCTACCCCTATCCTGGGGAGAGGGGGCTCCACCGGGGCCCAGCAGCAGGGCCCGCCCCCAGGTTAAAATTGACACTTGTGTGGGTTTTTTGTCCACTATGTGGAACTTTCCGGCCTCGGTGTGCGTCACAATAGTCAATCCGCCCGTGACAGGGCGACAACCAAAGGAGAACCATGCACAACGACACCAAGCCCCGCCGTCCCAGAGTCAGCCAGTTCAAGTCGGTCCAGCAGTTCTGGGCCTACCACACCAACCACCCCGAAGAGTTCAGCGACATGGACGCCACCGGCATCGTCCAGATGGCCGCCAAGGTCCGTGAGCGCACCGAGCGCCTAGCCTCGCAGCGCAGGCCCTCAAGCCCGGAAACGACCGGCGACAAACGGGATTTCCAACGGGAAAAAACAGCTTCAATGGACGGGATTGGACGGGAATTGAACGGGAACTCTAGGGCGGCGCGAACAAACCCGAACAATCCCGAACCAACCCGAGCAAATCCGAACTCGGAGCGCAGCGGAGATCCCGCCGAACGAAGTGAGGGAAGCATCGCCGGGGAGGGCAGCGAGCGCAGCGAGCCGGGACAACCCGAACAGCCCATCGGCTACAAGAACCCGCCCGCCGCACCCCCCAAGCCCGTTTTCCAACAAATTCCACAGGCTCAAACTCCGGTCAATGTGAAGAAGAAACCGTACATCCTGAACCTGAAACTGGCTAGAATGGACACATGGCACAGATGACGCGACGCGATTTTATGGCGGGTGCGGCGGCGGCAGGGGCGGTCATCGCAGCGCCGAACATCTTGGCGAAGGGAACCATGCAGGACAGGATCAAAGTGGGCCTCATCGGCTGTGGCGGGCGCGGGACTGGTGCGACTGTGAACGCCGTGCAGGCAGACCCGGGAGTCGTCATCACGGCGATGGGCGACGCCTTCAAGGACCGCCTCGACGGATCGCGCAGCTACCTCAGCGGCCAGATTAAGGAAAGGCTCCAGGTCACCGACGACCGCGCGTTCGTCGGCTTCGACGCCTATCAGAAGGTGATCGCCCAGGACGTGGACTACGTGATCCTGGCGACGCCGCCGGGGTTCCGGCCGATCCACTTCGAGGCCGCGATCGCGGCGGGCAAGCACGTGTTCTTCGAAAAGCCGGTCGCGGTGGACGCGCCGGGGATCCGAAAAGTCATCGCCGCCGCAGAGAGCGCGAAGGCGAAGGGCCTCGCCGTCGTCGCGGGCACGCAGCGCCGACACGAGCGCCCGTACATGGAGTGCATGGACCGCATCCACAACGGCCAGATGGGCGACGTCGTCGCCACCTACGCCTACTGGAACCAAGGCGGGCTCTGGATGAACAAGAAGGAGCCGGGCTGGAGCGAGCTGGAGTGGCAGATGCGGAATTGGCTGTACTTCACGTGGCTCAGCGGCGACCACATCGTCGAGCAGCACGTCCACAACCTGGACGTCAGCAACTGGGCGAAGAACGGCCACCCGGTCAAGTGCTTCTCGCTCGCCGGGCGGCAGGTGCGGACCGACGCGAACTACGGCCACATCTTCGACCACTTTGCGACCGAGTACGAGTACGAGGACGGCTCCAAGATGATGAGCACGTGCCGCCAGATTGACGGCTGCTACGCGCGGGTCTCCGAGCACATCGTCGGGACGAAGGGCACGAGCGACGCCAACAACTGGATCCGCGGCGAGAACCCGTGGCGCTGGGACGGCCGCCGCGAGGACCCGTACATGCTCGAGCACAAGGACATGATCGCCAGCATCCGCGCTGGCACGCCGCTCAACGAGGGCGTGCAGGTCGCGCACAGCACCCTCACCGCGATCATGGGCCGCATGAGCGCGTACACCGGCAAAGAAGTCACTTGGGACGCGGCGTTGAACTCGCAAGAGACGCTGGTTCCGGCGCACTTCGAATTTGGCATGAAGCTCGAGGTACCGCCGGTAGCCGTGCCGGGCACGACGACGATTCTGTGATGACGGACGTCAGCCGCCGAGACGTTTTGAAGGGCGCCGCGGGCCTTGCCAGCGTCGCTGTCTCCGGATCCCTCCCCCTTGGGGGAGGGCAGGGAGAGGGTCCGACTGACGAAGTCCTTTCCAAAGAGATGCAAAACAAAGCAAAGTTCACGCTCAAGTACGGGCCGCACTTCGGCATGTTCGGCAGCCATGCGGGCAACGACCCGGTGGACCAGCTCAAGTTCGCCGCCGACGAGGGGTTCCACGCCTGGGAGGACAACGGCATGAAGGGGCGCTCGGTGGAGGAGCAGGGCCGCATCGGCGCGGCGATGGCGCAGCTCGGCATCACGATGGGCGTGTTTGTGGCCAACACGATTGACTGGGGCAGCCCGACGATCGCGAGCGGCCAACAGGCGCACCTCGACAAGTTCGTCGCCGACTGCAAGGCGTCCGTGGACGTGGCCAAGCGCGTGAACGCGAAGTGGATGACGGTCGTGCCGGGGACGTACGACGAGCGGCAGGACCTCGGATACCAGACCGCGAACGTGGTCGAGGCCCTAAGGCGTGGCGCGGAGGTCTTCGAACCGCACGGGCTGGTAATGGTCCTCGAGCCGCTGAACTTCCGCGACCACCCGCGGCTGTTCCTGAACAAGGTCCCGCAGGCGTTCGAGATCTGCCGCGCAGTGGACTCGCCCGCGTGCAAGATCCTCGACGACATGTACCACCAGCAGATCCACGAAGGGAACCTTGTCCCGAACATTGACAGGGCCTGGTCGGAGATCGCGTACTTCCAGATCGGCGACAACCCTGGCCGGAACGAGCCGCTGACGGGCGAGATCAACTACCGCCACATCTTCGGGCACATCGCGGGCAAGGGCTTTACCGGGGTGCTCGGGATGGAGCACGGCAAATCGCAAGGAGGGCGCGAGGGCGAGCGGAGGCTGATCAACGCCTACCGCTGGTGCGACTCCTACGCGACGCCGCTGGTCAGCGAGTAGTCAAAGCTTCTTGCCTGCCCACTTGACGGCTCGCGTGACCATGCCGACGAACAGCGGCTCTGTATACGACTCCGCCGTATGACCGAACCCCGTGTAGAACGCGCGCCCGCCGTCGAACTCGTGGCACCACGTGATCGGGTGGTCCTTGCCCATCGTGTGGCCCGCATAGGACGACGTGTCGAGGCTAGCGAGCACGTAGACCGCGCCGCGCGGATTGATGCGATAGTCGTACCACTCGTCAGTGCGCACGAGCGTCGCGCCCATGCCGCGCGTGACCGGGTGGCGGTTGTCCTCGACGACGACGGTCGCAGGCTGGATCGCGGGGTGCGACTTGAACCACGCACCGACGAGGCAGCCGTACCACGGCCAGTCGTACTCGGTGTCGGCGGCAGCGTGGATTCCGACGAACCCGCCGCCCTTGCGGTACCACGCCTCGAACGCCATCTGCTGCTCACCGTTCAGCACGTCGCCGGTGGTCGAAAGGAACACGACGACCCGCTTCGTCGGCAGGACCCTAATGAACTCGTCCGCGTCCTCGGTCACGTCGAGAATCCACGCGTTCTCCTCGGCGAGCTTCTTGAACATCTGCTTGCCGTTCTCGATGCTGGCGTGCCGGAACCCTGCGGTCTTGCTGAAGACGAGGGCGCCGAGCTCCGGGATGGAGACCTGCTGGGTCGCGAGGGCGAGTGCGGCGAGGATCACAGGGACATTATAGTCCGGGTACCCTCTTGCGCGATGCCGCGGCTCGAAGTCCGAGACGTCACGATGCAGTTTCCCGCCGTCCGTGCCCTGGACGGCGTTTCGCTTTCATTCGAGCTTGGAGAGGTCCACGGCGTGGTCGGGGAGAACGGGGCGGGGAAGAGCACGCTCATGCGGATACTGAGCGGCCTGCAGAGGCCGACTTCGGGCCAGGTCCTGGTTGACGGTTCGGTCGTCGAGCTGCACGGAGTGCGGCACGCGCTCTCGCTCGGGATCGCGATGATCCACCAGGAGCTCGACGTGATTGACGACCTGACGGTGGCGGAGAACGTGTTCCTCGGCAGCGAGCCGAAGCGGTTCGGCCTGGTTGACAGAAAGGCGATGAACGAGCGCACCGCCGAGCTGCTGAGGCGCGTCGGTGCGGCGTTTCCACCGCAGACGTCCGTCGCGTCGCTCTCGATCGCCGGGAAGCAGCTGGTGGAGATCGCCAAGGCGCTCTCGCACGAGGCGCGCGCGCTGATCATGGACGAGCCGACTGCGGTCCTGTCCGAGCGCGAGACGGAGTCGCTGTTCCGGCTGATCGGCGAGCTGCGCGCGCAGGGCGTGACGGTGATCTACATCTCCCACCGCCTGGCGGAGGTCGAGCAGCTGTGCGACCGAGTGACCGTGCTGCGGGACGGGGCGCTGGTGTGCACTGTGGACCGCGGCGCGTTATCCCTCGCGGAGATGGCGGACCGAATGGTCGGGCGCACGTTGGGCGACATGTTTCCGCCGAAGGGGGAGCCGCAGACGACTGGTGTCACGTTGCGGGCGAGCGGCGCGAAGGTCGAGGGATGGGTCAAAGACGCGACGGTCGAAGTGCGGGCGGGAGAGGTCGTCGGAATCGCTGGCCTCGTCGGATCGGGAAGGACCGAGCTGTGCGAAGCGATCGTCGGGCTTCGGCGGCTGTCTGAGGGAACTGTGACGCTCGGCGGCGACAGAGCAATGTTCAGCTCGCCGGGCCAGGCGATGAGGCAGGGCGTGGCGTATGTGAGCGAAGACCGCAAGGGCGCAGGTCTCGTCATGGAGATGAACTGTTTTGAGAACGCTTCGCTTCCGAGCTTGCGTACGATCGCGCGACCGCTCGTGGATCGCGGTGCAGAAAGGGCGATGTTCGAAAAGTGGAGGACGAAGCTGGACGTGCGCGTCGGCGACCCGAAGGCGCCCGTGCTCTATCTGAGCGGCGGCAACCAGCAGAAGATCGCGATCGCGAAGTGGCTAGAGACCGCGCCACGCGTGCTGATCCTGGACGAGCCTACTCGGGGCGTTGACGTCGGAGCGAAGCGGGAGATCTACGCGCTCGTTCGGCAGCTCGCGAACGAGGGGCTGGCGTGCATCGTCGTGTCTTCGGAGCTGACAGAGATCGTGGGCCTGTGCGACAGGGTCTTCGTCATGCGCGAGGGACGCACGGTTGGCGAGCTAGTCGGAAGCGCGGTGACTGAAGAAGGGATCATGGCCCTCGCGGCCGGGGTAGGAGCGGCGTGAAGAGGCTCGGGTCTTTCTTCCAGACCTACGGCGTCGTCGTCGCCCTGGTCGTGTTGATCGCAGTAGCCGCCATCGTCGAAGGCGGGACCTTCCTCTCGGCGATCAATCTGCGTAACATCGTCAACCAGAACGCGGCGGTCGGGATCATCGCCGTCGGCATGACGCTCGTGATCATGACCGGTGGCATTGACCTCTCGGTCGGGAGCGCGGTCGCGCTCTCGGCGGCGGTCGGTATCAAAGTCTTGAACGGACAGATCGCAGGTGGGACGGCGGAGACGACGGCTGTGGCCATGGCGCTCGCGGTGATTGTTGTGATCGGCGTCGCCATTGGCGCGTTGAACGGGGCGCTCATTACATTGGGCCGCGTTGCTCCGTTCATCGCGACCTTAGGTGGGCTGGTCGCGTTCCGTTCGCTGGCGAAGGTCGTGTCGGAGGGCGGGCAGATCACGGCGCAGGGCTCGACGTTCGAGCGCCTAGGGCAGACTGGCATTCCTATTCCGGGCACTTCGACGCCTGCCGGCAACCCGGTTGAGATCACGTGGGGTATCGGGCTCTTCGTGCTCGTTGCGTTGGCGTTCGGCTTCGTCCTGCGGCGCACCGCATATGGCCGGCATGCCGTGGCGGTGGGAGCGAACGAGAAGGCGGCCCTCTATTCCGGGATCAACCCCCAGCGTGTGCGGATGTGGGCCTATGTCCTGATGGGTCTCTGTGTCGGGCTGGCGTCAGTGGTCCAGGGGATGCGGTTCGGCGCCGTGGCTCCGCAGCAGACGGGCATCTTCTACGAGCTCTACGCGATCGCGGCAGTCGTGATAGGTGGCACGAGCCTGAGCGGAGGGAAGGGGCGAGTCTGGGGGACGGTGGTCGGCGTGATGATCCTGGCGGTGATCACGAACCTGTTGATCCTGATGAACGTGCCGAGCGAGTGGCAGGATTTTGTGCAAGGTGTCATCATATTGGTTGCGGTCCTGATTCAGCGCGGGCAAGGCCAGCGCCCGTGATCGGGCCCAAGAGGACGGTTGAAGTTATGAAGAGAACGCTTATTACTGTCGGTTGCATGCTCGTCGCGCTTTTCACTGTGTTCGGCTGCAACAGCGACTCGGGCCCTGGGGGTCCTGTTGCCAGCGGGACGATGAAGGACCTGACGGTCGCAATCTCGATCCCGAGCGGCGACCACGGTTGGACCGCTGGCGTGAACTACTGGGCTGATGAGGTCTCAAAGATGTATCCAGACGTCACGTGGCTCATCCAAAAGGCGGACAACGTCGAGCAACAGCGCACGCAGGTCGAGAACATGCTTGCCCAGAGCCCTGACGCGCTGGTGATCCTCTGTCACGAGAGCGGGCCGCTCGACGGTGTAGGCCGACAGGCCAAGGAGCAGGGCGTGTACATCGTGAGCGTGGATCGTGGGTTCACCGACCCGACGATAGCGGACCTCTTTGTCGAGGGAGACAACGTGGCATTCGGGCGAAAGTCGGCCGAGTACATCGTGGTCAAGCTTGGAGCAGATCCGGAGAAGCTCACGGGAGCAAAAGGGAACATCCTCGTCTACGAAGGCGCAACTTCGACCGTCAATGACGACCGCGTCGCAGGAGCGATGGAGGTCTTCCGCGCCAACCCTGGAATCAAGATCCTCAAGCAACAACAGTCGAACTGGAAGCGGGAGGACGCCTTCAACCACACGGAGACGATCCTCGTCGAGCTTGCGGGCCAGAAGATTGACGCAATCTGGGCGAGCGACGACGACATGGCGGAAGGAATCGAGCAAGCTGTCAAGGAGGCCGGTAGAACGGATCTCTGGATTCTCGGCGGAGCAGGGAAGAAGACGATCGTCAAGCGAGTGATGGACAAGGACCCGCTCTATCCCGCAGACATCACGTATCCGCCCTCGATGATCGCGACCGGAATCCACATGGCCGTGGCGAACTTGCGTGACGGGATGCTCGTCCGGATCAGTCCGTTCATGCCGCGGCACGTGAAGATTGACGTAGAACTGATCACCCCAGAGAACGCCGAGCGGTACTACTTCCCGGACTCGCCGTTCTAGGCAATTCTACTGGCGTCCACAGCGTATGAACCTCATGGGCTGTGGGCGCCAATTGAGTGGCGGTACCATGGAGGCCGACCGTATGCGACGTGGCTTTACGCTGATCGAGCTGTTGGTGGTGATCGCGATCATCGCGATCCTGGCCGCGATCCTGTTCCCGGTCTTCGCGCGGGCCAAGGCGGCCGCGCAAGCGGCCTCGTGCATGTCGAACGAGCGCCAGCTAGGGCTCGCGATCCACATGTACATCAACGACTACGATGACGTCTTCCCGCCAGCGGCCTATGGCACGGCGACGTCGTTCTTCGTCTGGCACGACCTGATTGACCCTTACGTGAAGAACAAGCAGGTCTGGCTGTGTCCTGGGAGCTCGGTCTCTAAGACGGACGCGAACGGCGCGCCGACCTCGCACTTCGGCTACAACGCGTTCTACCTGACGACGCTGGACCTGTTCTTTACCAACGTGAACACGGCGATGATGTTCTCAATGGGCTCGGTCGAGTTTCCAACGGAGACGGTCCTGTTCGCGGCCTCGAAGACGAGCGTGCCCGGTTCGTGGTGCGGCGACGACGGAAAGTACCTGTTGCCGCCGTCCCAGCCGGCGACGGACTGTTGGGGGATCCCCGACGACCAGCCTGCGGACATGGCGACGCTGACGTGGGTGGACAGCCACGCGAAGCGCGTGCCGCTCGGGGCGTTCTATCAGAACCAGACGCCGTCGGACCGGTTCTTCGACCGCGAGTAGGAGATTGCGCGCGATCGCCCGGGGACCGGAGTTCGGCGGCACAGACCGCGTGTTTGTTGGCGGTTAGGATCGGTCCATGTCGAACTGGACAGGGTCTACGTCGAACGTGACGACGCCCTGGATTGTCCCACCGGCGTTGACGAGCGCGAAGGTCCCGTCGCCTGCCGCAGGCGGCTCCCCGTCGAACGTGACGGTCAAAGCGACGCTTCCGTTGTTCTGGACCGCGCCGGTCACCGTGCCGTCCACTTGCGGATTGTCGCTCGCGATCGTGCCGTTGATGTCGCCTGAGGCGTCAATGTCGAGGATCACGGTGCCGTCGTCTATCGAGCCGTCCCAGGTGCCCTCCCAATGGCCCTCGAAGATGCTGAAGCCCAGCAGGCTGTCCACGCCGCCGCACCCTGCGAGGCAGAGCGCGGCGGCGGCGAGCAACATGGCCCTCATAGCCCGCCGTCCTTCTTCTCGGGAGCGGGCTCGGGCTTGACCCCGTGGTTCATGACGTACTTGTCGAGCCAAGCGGTCCAGCGTGCCCACATGTCGAGCACGGTCTCCTCGCAGCGCTGCCCGTGATCCTCGTGAGGATACATGTACAGCGCCGACTCCTTGCCGATGCTTTCGAGCATGTGATACATGTTCCGTGCGTGGATCGGGTTGGTGCCGACGTTCTGGTCCGTCATGCTGTGGTACATCAGCATCGCGCCCGTCATCTGGTTCGCGAACAGGATCGGGGACATGTTGATGTAGACCTCGCGGGCGTCCATGAGCACGCGGCTCTCACGCTGGAAGCGCATGGGAGTGAGGGTGCGGTTGTAGTTGCCGTCGCCAGCGATGCCGGCTTTGAAGAAGGGCGTGTGGACCATGGCGTTGGCCGTGCTGAACGCACCGTACGAGTGGCCGCCGATGCCGAGGCGCTCTCGGTCAATCATGCCGCGCTTCTCGCACTCGTCAATGACCGTCGCTAAGTTGTTGCGCAGGTCGTGGACGTAGTTATTGTTCATCATCTCGGCCTTGCCGACGATGGGGCAGTCTGGTTCGACCACGGCGTAGCCGAGCTGAGTCAGGTACTGCTTGCTCTGTGTGCCGTAGCTCACCCAGCGGTTCTTGTTGAAGCCCCGGTCGCGGCGGTCGTAGGTCTCCTGGTCCACGAACTCGCTCGGATAGAACCAGAAGAACGCAGGCAGTTTCTGACCTTTCGTCCACGTGCTCGGGAGCGCGACGTTCACCCAGAACGAGAAGCCGTCGGGGCGCGTGACGCGGAAGCGCTCACGGACCGCGGCGGTCATTTCGGGCGTGTAGTCCTTGTTGTTCGTCAGCTTGACCTTCTCGCCAGTCGCGACGGTGAGGAGCCAGTCGTCGGGCAGCAGGGTCGGGCTCTCTCGGTCGATGACGATCTGCGAACCGTCCGGCGTTACGATGTCGCCGACCGTCTCATAGACGTCCTCTGCCGACTGCCAGACCCGCTTCGGCTCGCCGGCGCCGATGACGGCCTCCGTCAAGAACGGGCGGGGCGCCTGCTCGAGCGGCTTGTCGTAGCTCTGCGAGCCCTGCAGCCACACCTTGCCTTCGTGCATCCGCACCACGCGGCCGCCGATCGGGCCGCTGGTCATGATCAGAGTGCCGGGCGTCTGCACGTCGGGGCCGGAGCGGTACGAGTAGATCGTCTTCGGGTCCCTGTCTCCGTCGAGGTTGACGGCGTAGAGGACGCTGTTGCCGCTGCGCGTCGTTGAGATGAAGAGCGTCCGGCAGTCCCCAGAGTAGCTCAGGCTAGAGATCGAGTCGTCGGTCGCGTAGACGGTCTCGACGTCCTTGTCCCCGAAGGGCGCCTTCCACAGCATGACGCGGTCCTTTCGCTGGGCGTTGCTCCCCTCGACCGCGGGCTCGCGCTGCAGGAAGCTGAAGCCTGCGCCGTCCGGCCGCCAGGAGATCGAGCGCTTGCCGTAGCCGGCAGTGCCACCGGCCTGCGCGCCGCCTGCTCCGCGTCCACCGCGCTGCTCCATGTCGTATCCCGCGTTTTTGAGCCAGAACTCCATCAGTTCGGCCTCGTCATCGTCGCTGCCGCCAAGCCGCAGCTCGCGCTTGCTCAGCTCGACCAAGACTTTGCCGGTCTCGTCCCAGACCTCTTCGACCGAACCAAAGCTGCTCGGCTGTACGATTCGGCTGAACGGCCTGGTCGCCTTCGTGACTCGCACTGCGCCCCCACCTGGGTTCGGGTCAATGGAGCGGACCATCGTCGGCGTGCCGATCTCCGTCATACGGCCCTCCAGCGAGACCTTGGCGACCTGACCGGTCATGTAGTATTCGTAGTTCGCCTCGTCCTGGTCGGACTCCAGGAGCGAAAAGACCGTGCGAAGCTCGTTGTTGCGCTTGTCCGTCACGCGGACCATGGGGATGTCTTCGAGGCCCGGCTCCTTCGGGGCAGCCGGCATCCGCTCGGGCCGGAACACGGCTATGAGCGATTTGCCGCCATCGGTCCACTCTGGGCTCGTGACGTTGGTCGCCATCAGCGCACGGCGGTGCAGCCGTCGCGACTTTCCGGACTTGACGTCGGCGATGTAGAGGTAGGAGGCGTCGTCGAAGTTCGCGAAGAACGCGACCGACTTGCCGTCGGGCGAGAAAGACTCTCCGCTCGTCGTCGCTCCCTCTGGGACTTGGATCGCCCACCGGTCGCGAGTCTTCCAGTTGAATACCTCGAGCCCGCGGGTCGGGTTGGTTGTCATCGAGCGGCTGCGCGTCGCGCGCAGGTCAACCTGGAACCCGCCAAGGTTGTGGTAGGGCTTTGAGTAGTCGGCGAACTTGAGAAGGCCCGGGCGCACGCGGATGAGGTAGTGCTCGCCGTCAGGGCCGATTCCGCTCAAGTTTACGTTCAGGTGCCGAGGGGCGGTGACGAGCCTTTCGATCACTCCGCCGGGCTGGATGAACCCGCCTTTGGCGAGGATCTCTTCGTTGCCACTGCTCTTCCAGTTAGCGAGCGAGGCGGCCGCTGCAGTCAGCATTAGAGCGAGGGCCACGGTTCGGAGGCGTCGGGTTCCGGTCATGCCGGAAAGGTACCCCCGGGGAGGGGAAAAACGCGCACATGTGCGCTCTGAACTTTGGGGCACTTTAGGCCGAGGCGTACTGCCGGCGGTCAAAGACGAGGTCGCTCGTGATCTGCCAGACCTCGGGGTCTACCTTGTTCTCAGGGATGATCTTGCTGGCGTGGACGATCGCGCTCGTCAGGCCGGCCTCGACTGCGTAGTGCAGGAACGCGGAGTTGAGCACGATCCGCGCGGCCGGGTTTAGGCCGAAGGAGATGTTGCTCACACCCAGGATCGTGTTGACGAGGGGGAACCGCTGCTTCACGCCGCGGATCGCCTCGATCGTCTCGATGGCGGCAGAACGGAACTCCTCGTCGCCGGACCCGAGGGTGAAGGTGAGGCAGTCGAAGAACACGTCGTGGTCCGGGAGCCCCGCCTTTCGCGTCTCGTTGATGATGCGCTCGGCGATCTCGACCTTTCTGTCCTTCGACTTCGCCATCCCCTCCTCGTCAATCGTGAGGGCGACCACAGCAGCACCGTACTTGCGGGCATAGCCGAGCACTTTGTGCAACCGCTCGCCACCGTCCTCGAAGTGGATCGAGTTGACGATCGGCTTGCCGGCGAGGCACTGCAGCGAGACTTCGACGACGTTCGGCTCTGTCGAGTCAATCATGACCGGGACGGTGACCTGCTTGTTGAGGAGCTTCAGCAGCGTCGTCATGTCGCGCTCCTCGTCGCGGCCGACGTAGGCGGTGCAGACGTCTATGACGTGGGAGCCCTCGCCCTCAAGGTCGCGCGCGAGCTCGACCATCGCGTCCCAGTTCTCAGCTGCGAGCAGGTCTTTGAACTTCCTGCTGCCGTTCGCGTTCGTCCGCTCGCCGACGATGAGGAACGACGCGTCTTGACTGTAGGGCACGAACTGGTAGAGCGACGAGCACCCGACGAGCCTGTGGGCCGCGGACTGCGCTTCTGTCGTGACGTCGAAGTCGAAGCCGGCGAAGGCGCTGCGGCAAGACGTCCAGTGCGCCTTCGATGCGTGCGGGCGTCCGCCGACGGCCCCGACGAGCTGCCTGATGTGTTCTGGCGTCGTCCCGCAGCACCCGCCGACGAGCGCGACGCCGTGCTCGCTCACGAACGACTCGTGGTGCCGGACCAGCTCTTCGGGCGTGAGTTTGTAGACGGCCTGGCCGCCTTCCATCGTGGGAAGGCCGGCGTTCGGCTGCACGCTGATCGGGCGGGTGGAGTTCTCGCCGAGGAACTTGACGTGCGTCGCCATCTCGACAGGCCCCGTCGCGCAGTTCATTCCGAACGCGACGACACCAGGGAAGCACTCGATCATGTTCAGAGCCGCGCCGATCTCGCTGCCGACGAGCATCGTGCCGTTCTGCTCCATCGTCACCTGCACGATGATCGGGACCTTCCTTCCTGCCTCGTCCATCGCGCGGTTGCACGCGACGATCCCTGCCTTCACCATGAGCAAGTCCTGCAACGTCTCAAGCAACAGCACGTCCACGCCGCCGTCCAGCAGGCCGCGCGCAGAGTCGCAGTACGTCTGCTCGAGCTCCTGCCACGTCGTCTGTCCCAGGCTGATGAGCTTCGTCCCCGGACCGATGCCGCCCCCGACGAACCGCGGCTTCGTCGCAGACCACCTGTCGGCGGCGCGCCGCGCGCACTGCGCGGCCGCGAAGCTGACTTCATAGACGAGCTCCGGGACCTCGTACTCCGCGAGCACGATGCTGGTCGAGCCGAACGAGTTGGTCTCGACGATGTCGCTGCCGACGGCGAGGTACGAGTCGTGCAACGCCTCGACGACGTCCGGGCGGGTCAGACAAAGGACGTCGTTGCAGCCCTCCAGGACCTTGCCGTTCAACCGCTCCGCCGCGGCCTTGGACATCGGTGGCAAGGGCTGTGCCGGGTCGAGAGTGAAGTCCGCGTCCGTCAGCGCCATGCGCTGGAACTGCGTGCCGCTGGCACCGTCCCACACCAAGACTCTCTCCTGAAGAGCGTCGAGAAAGCGACTGTCGAACTTCACTGACGCAGATTATGGAGCCTGCAAGCAGGCCGGCCAGGGCCGGGCTCGTAAATCGGAACAGTCGCAAGGCTAAGACCTCGTCGTGCCTCGACTCGTTAGCCCAGCGCCTCCAAATACTTAACGCCGGAGCCAGTGTTGAACAATACGACTGACTCGAGCGGGGAGAGAAGCCCGGCTGAGAGCAGCCGACGGTAGGCGGCAAGGGTCGCGCCGCCCTCGGGGCACGCGAACACGCCCGTCTTGGCCGCGATCTCCTTCGCGCACGACACCATTTCTTCGTCCGTCACTGCGATGGCCGTGCCGCCAGAGGCGCGAATGAGGTCGAGCATGATGAAGTCCCCGACCGCAGCGGGCACGCGCAGGCCGCTGGCCGAAGTGTGCGCGTTCTCGTGCAGCGTCGCAAACCTCTCGCCCTTCTCGAACGCCGTAACGATCGGACAGCAACCCGACGCCTGGGCAGAGACCATTTTCGGCCGCTTGCCTCCGATCCAGCCGAACGACTCCATCTCCTCGAACGCCTTCCACATTCCGACCAGCCCTGTCCCGCCGCCGGTCGGGTACACGATCGCGTCCGGAAGCTCCCAGTCCATCTGTTCCGCGACCTCATAGCCCATCGTCTTCTTGCCTTCGACGCGGTACGGCTCCTTCAGCGTGCTCATGTCGAACCACCCTTCCGCATCCTTCATTTCGCCGACCATCCGTCCACAGTCGTTGATCAGTCCGTCCACGAGCCTGACGTTCGCGCCGTGCATCTGCGCCTCTAGGACGCACGCGCGGGGCGTGTCCTGCGGCATGAACACGTGCGCCTCGAGCCCCGCCTTCGCCGCGTATGCTGCGAGCGCGCCGCCCGCGTTGCCGGCGCTGGGCGCAGCCAACCTTCGGGCGCCGAGGTGCTTCGCCATGCTCACCGCCACAGACATCCCACGGGCCTTAAAGCTCGCGGTCGGATTGACGCCCTCGTCCTTGATGAACACGTTCTCGCCGAACATTGGCGCATGGTGCATCGGCGTCATGCCCTCGCCTAGTGAGACAGGGTCGCAGAACGGCAGGACTCCCGCATACCGCCACAGCGAGCACACACCGCCCAGCGACTCCTTCAACGGCGGTGAAGGCCACTCGTAGTCCACGCGCAGCGGCCGCTTACAGTCGGGGCAAAGTGTCTGAAGGACGTTGGGGTCGTACTGCTTCCCACAGAGGAAGCAGGCGAGGGACGAGACCATCGGGGGGAATGATACTTCCGACGGTCCCGGGCCCGATCTGCGGTCCAGATACCGGCTCTATACTAGACATCATGGCCCTTCAGACGATGACGACAACTGAGCTCACCTCCGAGCTGAACAAGGCCCTCGAGGCCGAGTACCAGGCGGTCGTGATGTACACGACGTATGCTGCCGCCATCCAGGGCCCGTACCGGCCGCAGCTGCGCGCGTTCTTCCAGAGCGAGATTCCGGACGAGCTCGGGCACGCATTGTTCCTCGCCGACAAGGTCGTCGCGCTGGGCGGATACCCGAGCGTCGCGCCCGCCGAGGTCCCGCGTGCGAGCGACGCACAGGAGATGCTCCGCAACGTGCGCGACGCCGAGCAAGAGGCGATCCGGACCTACAAGAGGCTTGCGAAGGCCGCCGACGAGATGGGCGAGAAGGGCCTCGCGACGCACCTCGAGACGATCCTCGAGGACGAGACGGGACACTTCGAGGAGACCGAGAAGATCCTGGCAGGGTGGTGACCATGGGCGGCCCCATCCCACCAAAGCCGGAGGTACCGACAAGGGGTCCTGACGAAAGGCCGACCCCGCCGGAGCCGTCGCACAACCCGGTTCCGACCGACCCGCTTCGGCCCCCACGTCCGGATGAGACCCCGATCGAGCCCGAGCCGACGACGCCTGGACCGGAGACCGACCCAGACCCCGGGAAAGAACCGCGGAAGCTGCGGCCCGGCTAGAACCCGAGCGCGCAGCCGTCCTTGCGATGGTCGGACGCGGCGCAGTACGCGTCGTCCGTTTTCAGGATGAGTTGCGCTCCGCCAAAGAGCCCGGCAGGCTGGTTCTCGACAATCCTGTGGCCGCGCCGAGCGAGCTCTTGCGCGACGTCGCCTGAAAAGCCCTCCTCGAGCAACAACGTCCCGTCCAACGCGACCTGCCACCGCGGTGCGTCGCTCGCGGCCTGCGGGTTCTGGCCGTATCCGAAGATGCGCGAGACCATCTGCACGTGTCCCTGCGCCTGCATATACCCGCCCATCACGCCGAACGCCATGCGCGCACCGCCCGTCACGAACCCCGGGATGATCGTGTGGAACGGCCGCTTGCCGGGCGCGGCCTGGTTGGGGTGTCCGGGGGTCGTCACAAAGCCGTGGCCCCGGTTCTGCATCGCGATCCCGGTGCCGGGGATCACGATGCCGCTGCCGAACCCATTGAAGTTCGACTGGATGAAGCTCACCATCATCCCCTCGTCGTCCGCAGCGCAAAGGTACACCGTCCCCGAGGACACCGGCATCATCGTTGCGGGCCGGCCCGCCTTTCGCGGGTCTATGTGGCTCGCGTGCTTTGCGAGGTAGCCGTCGTCGAGCAGCTCGTCGGGCGGGACGTCCGGCCGCTCGCCGATGTGCGCGAACGCTTCCGCGAAACCAGCCTTCATCGCCTCGATCTGCAAGTGCACCGAGTCGGCGGTGTCAACCGAGTACTCCAGCAAGGGCGTGTGGCGCAAAACGCCGAGGGCGACAAGCGCCGCGAGGCCCTGCCCGTTCGGCGGGATCTCGTGAAGGTCCACGCCGTGGAAGGGCGTCGAGATCGTGCCGACCCAGTCGCTCGTGTGTGCAGCGAGGTCCGTTTGCGTCATCGCCGCGCCATGGCGCTTCGCGTCCTCCTCGATCTTCTTCGCGATCTCACCGCGATAGAACGCCTCACCCTCGCTGTCCGCGATCTGTTGAAGGGTTCTCGCGTGGTGGGGGAGCTTGATGCTCTGCCCGACCTCTGGCGGCTTGCCATCGAAGAGAAAAGTCTCGCGCCACGCTTCGAACTCCTTCAGCGGTTCGGCGGCCCTCGCCCAGACCATCGCGGTCACCGGCGAGACCGGGTAGCCGCCCTCTGCGTACTCGATCGCCGCGTCGAACAGTTCTGCGAACGGCATCCGGCCGAACTTGCGCGAGCACTGCACCCAAGCGTCCACCGCGCCGGGCACAGTCACAGGGCTCCACCCGCGCTGCGGCACTCCCCCTCCGAACCCCGAGGTGTCCCAGCCCTGTGGCGAGCGGCCGCTGGCGTTCAGGCCGTGCAACTGCGACCCGTCCCAGACGATCGCGAACGCGTCGCTGCCGATCCCGTTGCTCGTCGGTTCGACGACCGTGAGCGCGATCGCCATGCACAGGGCCGCGTCCATCGCGTTCCCGCCCTTGCGCAACGCCTCGAACCCGGCCGCCGCCGCCAGCGGTTGCGACGTCGCGACGGCGTTCCTGGCGAACACCGGCATGCGCTGGGATGGGTATGGGTATGAACCGAAGTCCGGCACCTGCGAGAGTATGCAGGATGTTAGGTGACAAGAGCCAACCCCCTCCGCATTCGTTCTTCGGTACTCGGGACTCGTACCCCGGGACTCCGGTGGGCCAGTAAACTCAGCCACTTGGACGAAAAGCGAGAGGTGACCTACGACCCGCTCATCGAGCTGATGGGGCGGTTCGAGAACGTCAAGGCGGCCGATACGTCCGCCAACCCGTTCGAGGGCCTCACCATCGAAGACTCGCTAAAGAAGCACATCGTAGACGGGATCAAGAAGGGCCTCGCAGACCGCCTCGACGAGGCGATGAAGGCGCTCCCGCCGCTCCACATCATCAACGAGGTCCTGCTCGACGGCATGAAGACGGTCGGCGAGCTGTTCGGGGCAGGGAAGATGCAGCTCCCGTTCGTGCTGCAGAGCGCTGAAGTGATGAAGGCCGCGGTCGCCCACCTCGAACCGCACATGGAAAAGGTCGAAGGCAGCGAGAAGGGCTCGATCCTCCTCGCGACCGTCGCGGGCGACGTCCACGACATCGGCAAGAACCTCGTGGACATCATCCTGACCAACAACGGCTATCGCGTCGTCAACATCGGCATCAAGCAGCCGATCAACGCGATCCTCGACGAAGCGACGAAGAACAAGTGCCAAGTGATCGGAATGAGCGGCCTGCTCGTCAAGAGCACCGTCGTCATGCGCGACAACCTCGTCGAGATGAACAACCGCGGAGTGGCGACGTTCCCTGTCATCCTCGGCGGCGCAGCCCTGACCCGCGCTTACGTCGAGAAGGACCTGCGCTCGGTCTATGAAGGCAGCGTGTACTACGCGCAAGACGCGTTCGAGGGGCTTCGCCTCATGGCCGACATCGAAAGCGGCACCGAGTCCGCGCCGTCGCCGCCGCTGAGCACGAAGGACGCGGACGAACTCGCCGAAGAGATCGGCGAAGAGGCCGCGCAGCGCACCAAGTCGCACCGCGTGGACGAGCTCGACCCCGCGCTCTACGTCTTCGACGGCACAAAGAGCGACACCCAACCGGCCGAGCAAGTCCCAAACCTCCCCTTCTACGGCGCGAAGAAGCGCACGAAGTTCGACGCCTATGAGCTGTTCAAGTACATCAACCCGATCGCGCTCTGGCGCGGGCAGTGGCAGTACCGCAAGCCCGAGGGCATGAGCAACCCCGACTTCGCAAAGTGGCTGGAAGGCAACGTCCGCCCGATCTTTGAGAAGAAGCAGCAAGAGCTCGCGCCGATCATCAAGCCCGCGGTCAAGTGGGGCTACTTCTGGTGCCGCAGCGAAGGCAACGACCTCGTCATCCTAGAAGAAGACAAGAGCAGGGAGCGCGCAAGATTCAGATTCCCGCGACAGCGCGACATGAAGAGGCAGTGCATCAGCGACTTCTTCCGCACGGACCTCGATGTCGTCGGGTTCCACGTCGTCACGATCGGCAGCGAGATCAGCGAGTACGAGCGCGCGCAGTTCAAGTCCGGCGACTTCCAGCAATACCTCTACACCCACGGCATGGGCGTCGAGACTGCCGAGGCGCTCGCCGAGTACTGGCACAAGATCGTCCGACAAGAGCTCGGCATTGACGACCAGGAGCCCGAGGACATGCGCCTGCTCTTCAGCGCGAAGTACCACGGGTCCCGCTACTCCTTCGGCTACCCGGCCTGCCCCAACCTCGAGGACCAGCGCCTCCTCATGGACCTGCTCCAGCCACAGGACATCGGCATCGAGCTGACCGAGGAGTGGATGCTCGTCCCCGAGCAGAGCACGTCGGCCATCATCGTCCACCACCCTGCGGCGAAGTACTTCAACGTCCGGTGACTCGCTGCCCCATCGGAGTGCGGTGGCTCGCCACCGCCGTCGTCCGGCCAAGGCTTGCCTTGGCCGGACGACGGCCGCATGGCTTTGTTTAGAGGCGAGGCCCTGCGGTAGTCGTGCGCTCGGGGCAAGCCCCGAGCCGGTCAGGGCGGTGGCAAGCCACCGCACTCCGCCGCACTCCGCCGAACCTGCGTCCGAGGGCACAATGAGCCGAGAATCACCAAGGAGGATGGAACTCTCGCTCTACGACAAGCTAGGCGCGACCGCTGGAATCCAGGCGATCGTCGAGGCGCTGTACGCCCGCCTGCTCAAGGACCCGGAGCTCGCCGCGCACTTCGCGGGCGAGAATGTCGAGGCCGAGAAGCGGCGGCAGAGGCTCGCCCTGTGCGAGCTCTTCGGCGGCCCGCCCCTGGCCGAGCCGCGGCCGGTCGGGTTGGCGAACGGGCTGAGCGACGCGCACTACGACCGGCTCCTCGCGCACCTTGGCGTGACCCTCGTCGGGCTCAACATCCAGATCCACCTCGCCGCCGAGATCGAGACCCTCCTGCTCTCACTCAGGATGGCAAAGCAGACCAAGGCGAAGCAAGAAGCCGCCTAACGCCTGCCACCGGCCACGTCAATGATCCTACGCTAACTAGAAAAGCGACGTGGAAGTCGTGCGCTCGGGGCAAGCCCCGAGCCGGTCAGAGCGGCGGCAAGCCGCCGCACTCCAGTCAGCGCCCAAGCGCGCGCTTCACGTGCTCGCGCAAGGCGGGCAGCTCGGCATAAGCCGCGTCGCCGGGGCAGTCGGTCTCGCCGGGCGCGTAGTCCTTGTGCCCTTTGATGTTGTCGCTGGGGACGCGGTACCTCCAGGCGAGCCAAGTCACGAGCGCGGTGAGAGAGTCCTTCTGCCCCTGCGTGAACTCGTCCGTGCTGAGCGAGCCCTCCAGGCACACGAGCGCGTGGCCCCAGACGTCGTAGGTCGTGTTCGTGTCGCCGGGGAACACGATCTCGCGGCACTCGGCCGTCGTGCCGTCCCAATCAATGTAGTAGTGGTACGGGATGTCGGACCACTTCGGCTTCTCGCGCCCGCCCGCCAAGAAGTCGTCGCGCTGGGACCAGGCCTGGAGGTTCCGTAGCCGCGTGAAGAAGCTGGGCTCGGTCTTGCGCCCGACCCCGGCGTGGTGGACCGTGATGAACTTGACCCGGTGCGGCACGAGCGCGATCACCGGCGGCATCGCACCCCACTCTGCCCGGGACACGATCGCCGGGACCGGGACCGGCGCCCGATCCTGAAGGGCCGAGACTAGAAGGCTGGCGAGCACACCTCCAGTCTAACATGACGGCAACGGCAACGACACCCGCCACAGCGCTCCGCGCCCCGCTTGCTTCTAGTGCCCGCCGCCGCCGGGTTTGGTCGGGATCGGGCAGGCGGCGATTCCGTTCTTGAAGCAGTACTGCTGGTGGTACTCCTCGGCCATCCAGAAGACCGCCTCAGGAACGACCGAAGTCGTGATCGGCTGCGGCAGCGTCTTCTGCAGAGCCTCGCGGCTCTTCAGCGCGGCCGCCTGCTGTTCTGGCGAGTGAAAGAACACGACCGACCGGTACTGGTCGCCGCGGTCCGGGCCCTGTCCGCCGACCTGGCACGGGTTGTGGATCTTCCAGAACACCTCGAGCAGCTTCTCGTACGTGACCTTCTTCGGGTCGTACTCGACCCGCACGGCCTCGGCGTGGCCGGTCGGGGTGTAGCAGACCTGCCGGTACGTCGGCTTCTTTAAGTGTCCGCCGGTGTAGCCGACGGCCGTCGCAGTGACGCCCTCGACCTGGCGGAAGTAGTCCTCGACGCCCCAGAAGCACCCGGCGGCGAAGGTCGCGAACTTCAGCCCGTCCTTGAGCGGGACGGTCTTGTCGCTGGCGAAGAGGGTCACCCCCCCGGGCATGTTTCCTTTTGTAGCGCGCACGTCTGTCTTCTGTTCCTTTGTGACGTTCTGAGTGTTAATCGCGAACACGGCCACTGCGAGGGCGGCGGCCGCCGCGACTCCATAGAGTCTAAAGTCTCGCAACATGTGACATTAGTATACAGAAGCCCCGCGCCGTCACGTGCCCTGGGACCCTGAGTCAGCGTGGCGGTAGGACCGGAGCTTCCCGGTCAGGGCGTAGAGGCCGGCCACCCCCAGGCAGGCGAGCCCGCCGATCACCACCGACGCCCGGTCGCCGTACTGCTTGGCCAGGACCCCGGCCTCTGCGTCGCCGAGCTGCGGCCCCCCGACCTGGAACAGGATCGAGACCCCGCCCATCCGCCCGCGCATCTCGTCCGGCGTCGCCAGGCTCCGGATCGTCTGCCGCATCACCGTGCTCACCATGTCCGCAGCGCCCGTGCACGCCAGGAAGAACATCGCCGCCCAGATGCTCGTGCTCACCCCGAACATCACCGTCGTCAGGCCGTACACGCCGACCATCCCGATGACCAGCGCGCCCTGGCGGTCCACCGTCGGCCGCAGAGCGAGGAAGACCGCCGCGATCAGCGCGCCGACGCCGGAAGAGCCGGCGAGCAACCCGTACCCCGCCGGTCCGAGGTTGAGCACCGGCCCCGCGAACGCGGGGAACAGGGCGTCGGCGGAGGAGAAGAACGTCGCCCAGAAGTCGAGCACCATCGTGTTGCGCACGACCTGCGACCTTTTGAGGAACCGGAACCCGTCGCCGATCTGCCAGAGCGCCTCGCGCACGTTGCTGACCGCCGTCACTGGCGCAGCTTGCGCCACCGGCTTCATCGTCAGTAGCACCGCGATCAGCACGGCCCCCGCGAGGACCGAGAACGCGTACCCCCACCCGACGTCGGTGAAGTAGAGGAGCGCAGCGACGATGACCGGGCCGAGCACGTCGCTCAGCCGCCATGCGATGCCGTTCACGCTCAGCGCGTTCGGCAGGTCCTCCTGTGGGACCATGTTCACCATGATCGCCGCACGCGCCGGTCCGTCGAACGCCCGGGCTATGGCGTCGAACGCGACGATCGTGTAGACGAGCGCGACGGTGATCTGTCCGCTCGCCGTCAGCGCGAGCAGCAGGGAAGTGGACACGATCATGGCGAGCCGCGTCCACACCATCAGCTTCCGCCGGTCCACGTGGTCCGCCGCGAGGCCGCCGACCAGCGAGAAGAGGATGAGCGGAACGACCCTGACGAGGCCGAGGAGACCGACGTGGAGCGAGCTCTGGCCGGAGATCTCGTAGACCTGCCAAGCGATCGCGAGCTGTTGCACGCTCGCGCCCGTGTTGCCGACCAACCGCCCCAGCGTGTAGTTCCGGAAATCCCGGTGGCGCAGCGACGGCAGGTTGAGGGCCATGAGCCAGCCCCGATTCTGGCATAGCCCCCTCTCCGCGAACCTCGATGTCCGTGCGAGGTTCGGGGGGAGGGGGTTGGGGGAGGGGCCCGCATGCCCGCACCCTCCGCGTCGTATCATTAGAACAAGCGATGCACGAGAGGCGAGCGACCAAGACCTGCGACGTCGGTGGCGTGAAGATGGGCAGCGGCCACCTGGTCGTCGTCCAGTCCATGGTGACCGAAGAGACCCGCAACGTCGAGGCCGTCGTCGAGCAGGTCATCGCCCTCCACAAGGCGGGCTGCGAAATCGTGCGCGTCACCACGCCGACACTCGGCGAGGCGCAGTGCCTCGAGGAGATCACGCGCAAGGTCGCCGAGCGGCACCGCAAGGTCCCGATGACCGCCGACGTCCACCACCAGGGCTCGAACATCGCCGTCGAGGCCGCGAAGTACGTGGACGAGGTCCGCGTCAACCCCGGCCTCTTCGTCTTCCACAAGCACACCGGGCGGATCGAATACTCCGAAGAGGAGCACGAACAAGAGCGCGCGGCGATCGAAGAGAGCTTCCTTCCCGTCATCGAGGCGTGCAAGAAGCACGGCCGCGCGATGCGCATCGGCGTCAACCACGGCTCGCTTTCAGAACGGATGCTCGTGACATACGGCGACACGCCGCAAGGGCTCGTCGAGAGCGCGCTCGAGTACGTGCGGCTTTGCGTCAAGCACGGGTTTGAAAACCTCAACATCAGCGCGAAGGCCAGCCGCGTGCCCGTCATGATCGGCGCGAACCGCCTCATGGCCGCACAGCTCGACGCGCAGGGCCTCAACTTTCCGCTCCACCTCGGCGTCACAGAGGCCGGCGATGGCGAGTACGCGCGCGTCAAGTCCACTGCAGGCATCGCGACGCTCCTTGCCGAGGGCATCGGCGACACGATCCGCGTCTCGCTCTCCGAAGACCCCATCAACGAAATCCCCGTCTGCTACGAGATATTGCAAGCGCTCGGACTGAGAAAGACGCAGGTCGAGTACATCGCCTGTCCCTCGTGCGGCCGGACGAAGTTCGACCTTCCGACTGTGCTGCGCGAAGTGCGCGAAGCGACGAAGCACCTCGTCGGGCTCGACATCGCAGTCATGGGCTGCATCGTCAACGGCCCGGGCGAGATGGCCGGCGCAGACTACGGCTACGTCGGCGCAGCCGGCGGCAAGATCACGCTCTACCGCAAGAAGGACGTCGTCAAGAACGGCATCCCGCAAGAGAACGGCGTCGCGGAACTGATCGCGCTGCTGAAAGAAGACGGCGTCTGGGCCGAGCCGCTTGCCACCGACAAGCGCGAAGTCACGCCGCTCCGCACCATCTAGCCCCCTCTCCTCGAATGTTCGTGTCGAGGGGAGGGGGTTGGGGGAGGCGCCTCACGTCTTCGGACTCAGGCACCAGTTCGTCCCAAACGGGTCGCGCACGAACACTTCGCCCTTCGATTCGAACAGCCGCTCGCACCCCTGCGCCTCCAAGAGCCCGGCGGTGGTGAACGGGTCGTCCACGTTCACCGCCATGCAGTACGCCATGTCGTCGTTGCACAGGTACAGCCTCAGCGGACCGGCGAGCACCTCGGTCCAGTCGTCGCCCTTCTCCCCGATCTCGAACCCCAGCACCTCGGTATAGAACTTTTCCGCCGCGTCGCGGTCGCTCACCCCGATCGCGATGCAGTTCGTTATCTCCATAGCCATGGCGCGAGTATAACGTTATGCAGATGCCGTTTCCGCACCCCAATGGCTACGTCTGTTACCAAGGCTCGCCGAAGCTCTCGGGCAAGCTCGACGACCCGGCGTGGCAGAGCGCGCCGTGGACGGCGCCGTTCGTGGACATCGAGGGCGACAAGAAGCCCAAGCCCACGTGGGAGACGCGCGTCAAGATGCTCTGGGACGCGGAGTTCTTCTACATCGGCGCGAAGCTCACCGAGCCGCACGTCTGGGCGACGCTCACCGATCACGACAGCGTGATCTTCCGCGACAACGACTTCGAGGTCTTCATTGACCCCGACGGCGACAACCACCAGTACTACGAGTACGAGATCAACGCGCTCGGCACCGACTGGGATCTGCGGCTCGTCAAGCCGTACCGCGACGGCGGCCCTGCGCTGAACGAGTGGGAGATACCGGGGCTTCGCAAAGCAGTACACGTGCAAGGCACGATCAACGATCCGAGCGACGAGGACGAGTGGTGGGGCGTCAAGCTCGCGTTTCCGTGGAAGGTGCTGCGGCAGTACGCGCTGGTGCCATCGCCGCCGCGCGCGGGCGACAAGTGGCGCGTCAACTTCTCGCGCGTGCAGTGGGACACGGGCGACGACGGCAAGAAGATCGAGGGCCGGCCCGAGCACAACTGGGTCTGGTCGCCGCAGCACGCGATTGACATGCACAAGCCGGAGCTCTGGGGATACGTCCAGTTCTCGCACATGCCGCCCGGCACCGACGAGTTCGTCCCCGACCCCGAGTGGGACGCACGCATGCGATTGATGGACGTCTACAACCGACAAAGGGCGTACCACGAGAAGAACAAGGCGTGGGACCCAGCCATAACGGCCGACGCGGTTTCGTTCAACATGACCTCCGACGGCTGGGAAGCCCGCACTGACGGCCTCTGCATCCGCCAGGACTCGCTGATCTGGCACGCGAGATAACGTAGCCAGCCAGAAGCCTACGACTCTTTTCCGTACTGCTTCCAATCGCTTTTTGCCAACGGCGTTCCATCTGGATGAACCCAGTCTTGGCTCAGGATTCCATTGAACTCGCCTGCGGAAACGCGCACGATTGTCACATACTTCCCAGATCCGATCACCATCCACTGCCGTCCCCCAATGATGGGTGACACCATGTCGCGACTGCCTTCGAGGTCGGACACAATCCAATCGATTGGAAGCTTGGAAGTCGCGCGGTTCAAATACGGTTCGCTGTCTGCAAACTCAAGCATCAGACGGATAGAGTCAGTTGGGCCGCTCAGCGAAGATACCGGCGTGTTAGCAGGCAAGAAGACTTCGCCGAGGTTGCCGAGAGATTGCTTCGCAGCGTCAACCTGCATGCTCTTCATTCTTCCTACTGCAAGGAAGCCGGCGACTCCGACGGCGACTACTAACACAAAAACAGGGACGATGGCACGGTGATTGGCCCGAGCAAGGGGCCGCCTTCGGCTAAATGGGACTAACGCGACAATGAACACGACAAGAGGGGCAAATGCAGTCGACGTGATTGCGATCATCCACCATGTCGACAAGAAAATGGTGCCGCCTACAAAGAACGTGTAGGCCAATAGCGCAACAGTGACAATCCAGACGGCACCAAATGTACGCCTCCACAGGATCAGCTGATCGGAATCCAGAGTCTGTTCTGCCACTGCACGATTATACAGCAATCAACGCCCGCACTGCGTCCTCGATCATCCGCGTCGACTCGCTCACCGTCTTGCGCGAATCCGCCTTGTACGCCTCGTACAACAAAGACACGTCAACCGGCTCCCCGACCGTCAGCACAGCGCGCCGCGGGCCGCGCGGCGGCGAGAAGCCGAACAGCTCCTCCTCCATCCGACCGATCACCTCCAAGAACCGCTCGTCCGTCGGCCTCTCGGCCACATAGGTCGCGCCCGTCGCAAGAAACCGACCCGCGCGTTCGAGGTCCTTGTACAGCGGCTGCGTCTCCGCGTGCCGCCGACGCATCGTCTCCTTCGTGAACGCCGAGGCGTCCTCCGCGATCACCATCCGGTCCAGAGCGTTCACGATCGCGCGGATCCGATCGCCGAGGGCCAAAGAAGCGTGGTCCTCGATCCCCAGCACCGCCGCAGCGCGCGCGACCCACAGGTTCTTCATCCGCTGGATGCGCTCGTCGAGCGTGTCCGTCGCGCCGGGGCGCACGCCGTACGCCTTCTCATACCCCTCGACCACGCGCGTCCCGACCGCGCGCAGCCGGTCATACACAGGGACAGAAAGGTCCACCGGGATCCCGATGTGCTTCTCCAACCGCCACACCGCAAGGCTGATCTCGTCGTCCATCGGTTTCATGAACCGGTACCGCAGCCCGATCGGCACGTACCACAGCGGCCCCGCGCCCTTCGTGTCGTCGAGCGCCCAGAACCCGAACTGCGCGACGCCCTCGTGGAACGGCATCAGCGTGTCGTTCTGCCCGTACGTCAGCCCCTCGGGGAACATCACGATCTTCCGTCCGCCCACCAACAAAGAGCGCGTCGTCTTGATCGCCGCGCGGTCCACCGCGCCGCGCATGATCGAGTACGCCCCGCACCGCTGCAGCGCCCACCCGATCCCCGGCACCGAGAACGACTCGCGGCTCGCAAGGTAGTTGAACGGCTCGCCGAGCTGCCGGGAGAGCTCGAACAGCACCACCGGGTCGAGGTTTGTCGGGTGGTTCGGCGTCAGCACCGCCGCCGCGCCCCTGATCGCCTCCAGCCGCTCGATCCCGACGATCGAGACCTCGCGCACCCGCGCCGTCTTCCACAGGATGCGCGGAAGGAACCGCCACGCCAGCCGCACCGCGAAGGGCGTGTCCAGCGGCGGATAGAACGCGCGCCCCCGCCCCTCGCGCCACCGCCGCATGCGGCCCGCGCGGAGCATCATCGAAACGCTCAGCCAACTGTGCCCGGTCACTTGAAGCCGATTATGCCCCTAGCGGTCGGAGCCGCACGGCTGGCCGGGACAACCGAGGCACACGCTTCCAGACGGGCCTCCCGCCCCGACGTCGAAGGAGGCATACCAACCCCTCCGCCCGTCTGAATTCCTGGTACCCTAAATGGGTTGATCCTGGACTAGACTCACTAAGAGGCCAAGACAATGAGCACACACGAACTCTCCGCAAAGGAAGCTGAGATCGTCGAGCTGGCGATCCATGGGTTTACGAACGAAAGGATTGCACACCAGCTTGGGTTGGCCGTCGAAACGGTCAACACTTACTGGCTCCGGATGAAGGTCGGCGGCGCCGGCAGGACGGACGCGGTCGCCAAGGTGATCAGAGAGCGCGCCGAAAAGGCGCTGCGCGATGGCAACTTGGACCGTGAGGAACTTGCGGACCACATCGCCGACCGGCAGAGGTCGCTCCTCGAAGTGCATGCCGCGCTCGCGCTGCTGCACCTTGCGATGGACCAGGTCAAGTCCGCCGTTTGGGCGACGGACAAGGACCTCGCGCTCTACCTCGTCGCGAACGGCGAACTGCCGTCCGTGCACTTTGGCGAGTCCTGGGAGACGGGCAAGACCGTGTACGACGTCTTCAAGACTAAGGACCCCGAGTTTCCGCCGGTGGCGGCGCACCTGGAGGCGCTCAACGGCAAAGAGTCGTCCGTGCGGCTCAAGGGCGAACTCAGCAAGATCGTCCTTCGCGCCATTCCTTTGCGCGACGTCGAGTCGCACGAGGTCATAGGCACGATCGGCATCATGAACTACGTCGGGGAATAGGGCCGCCGGCGGGTGGCCTTGGTGGGACGACGGAGTGTGCCACTGTTGTTCGGCACGACGCACTGCTGTTCCGGCGGGAGCGCGCGGCCGATGACGCAGCCTTACTCCTCTGGTCGCGGTTTCTTGGTCATGATCACAGCAGCCAACACGGCACCCAGGAAGATCAGAACCAAACCGACCATCTCGGCATCGGTGTAGACCATAAGCCCGCCCCCAATGATTGCTCCACCCATCGCCACGCTATGCGCGGCCACGGCCCTGCGCTTCCACTCAGGCGACATAGCGACAGCTTACGACAATGACTGCGCGATACGCGCCCCCACACAAATCAAAACCCCGACCCTTTCGGGGCCGGGGTTGCACCTACTACAAGAGAAGAAGCTACGCAGCAGCGGCGGTGCCGAACAGGATCTGCACCGGCTCGGACGAGTCGCTCACCGCAGAACCGCGGTGCGAGAACACCGAGTAGATCGCCCACGCGGTGCCCGACGGCACCTCGAGGTCCACGAAGGACTTCGCGCCCGTCGTGCCGATCAGCACAGGCGAAGCCTCGCCCGCAAGCGTGCGCCACACCGACCAGTAGTCGCCGTTGACGCGCGTCGCTCTCCACGCGACCAGGCAGTCGCCGGTGTTGTTGAGCGAGACGGTGACCTCGGCGGGGGCGGTCGGCGCGGGGGCCGGGGTCGGCTCGGCGCGCGGCGGGATGTTCGCCTCGGCGTAGACCGCGTTCGGGTTGGCCTGCGTCTCGGCGTAAGCGCGGATGTTGCTCACCGCGATCGCGAGCTGGTCGCGAAGCGTTGCGAGCGAAGTGTTCTGCGAGACCGTCGCCGACTTGCTGTCGGCGCGGGCGGTGACGGCCGCGTTGTAGTCGGTCTCGGCCGTGGCCAGATGGCCCTCGAGCGCGGTGACCGTGCCGGCGTCAATGCCGATCGTTCCCCCGCCGCCGATGACCGTGTCCCACGTCGCGATGTGGCTCGTCGCCCATGCGAGCGTGCCACTGATTGTGTTTGGTATTAGTTCAGGCATTGTTGGTTCCTGTACCCGGTATCTTTGGCAGGACTGTGGATAACTGGAGGAAAACCTGCGGAAAACCCCCGCCCCAGGCTCAACGTTGGCCCCAGGATGCTCCATAAGGTCGCCCTTGAGGAGCATAACGCCGCCCTGGAGGAGCTTAACGGGCACGGTGAGGAGCATAACGGCGACCTGGAGGAGCTTAACGGCGCCCGTGAAGAGCAAAAGGTCGCCCTTGAGGAGCTCAATGGGCACGGTGAGGAGCACAACGCCGCCCCTGAGGAGCTCAACGGGCACGGCGAGGAGCTCCCTGGGCCACGCCGCTCATGCCAGCCGCCCCACCTGCCTGTACTGGAGTCCCGCTGGGACCGGGGCAATCCAGTTGGTTGCCCCGGCTACCCGCCGGGGAGGGAGGGTAGCTGGCCACCCCCGGGATTCGATCAAGAACTCGACCACATTCTTAGAATACTGCCGTATACTCATGCCTATGGGAAGCAACACGAGAACCATTAAGCCGACGCTTGCTGTAATCGTTGCAGCTGGACTGGGCTTCCTCTTCGTGCCAAATGAGTCCACCGCTCAGGGCACACCTCCCCCTTCGACCTGCGTCAATCCCTGCTGGTTTGTGATCACGAATCCGCACACGGGGCACCAGACGGATCCAACCTGCCCACAGAACCAGCCCTGGCGCTGGAAGAAAATACAGTGCCACAGGTACGAGTGTGTTGGGCCGTCGACTGACCCGCCGACGAACTACTACTACACGTTCGACGTCATCGAGACGGGCGGTTGCTTTAGCTCTGGCGCAGCTGTCACGTGCCCGAACAGCGGTTGCGCCCCAGGCCCTTAAGCTTGCTCTCTCAGTCGCCGACGCAGTCCTGCGTCGCCGACTGAGCATTCCCACAACGGAGGCCAATATGAAGTCAATCAACCGCACACGTGCTCTGTCTCTCATCGAATTGCTCGTCGTGATCGCGATCATCGTTGTTCTGGCTGGGCTGGTCGCATCTGTGTACTTCGTGGGGAAAGACCGCGCGAAAGTCGTCGTTGACATGTCGAACCTCCACCAGATCGGTCTAGCGGGTGCGATCTATGCTGGGGACTACGACGATCAGCCCGCACTCTCGACCCTGCCGCTGTTGAAGTCAGGGTACATAAAAGACGACATCGTCGTCAGTCCGACCGATGAGTCAGAATCGGGACTTGCGGTCAGCTTCAGGCTTGGCATCGGTCTGCCGGTGGATGAGTATCTGGCGACAGCGCCTAAGATCACCTACATCGGTCCCGGCGAGGGCGATTGGCCGGTGTTCGTGTATCGAAGTTACATGGAAGAAACTCCCAATCAGGGATGGCTCGTTGATCTGACTCGCGGCGAACGCGAGCATGAGGACTCCATCTCAACGACCGAAGGTCGCTATCAGCGGCTCCTGTTCGATACGAGCGTGATCACGCGACGCATGGGTGAGACCTTGGTGGACGTTGAAGGAACGCTGACGCGCTCGTTTGAGTTCAAGCGGTATTTTGCCGACTTCGAAGACAATCCATGAACGCTCGCAAACTTGTCCTCTGGCTCACTGTCTGCGTCATTGGTGCCGTACCGTGTCTGTCGGCGCACGAATTGTTGGTATCGGGGAGCTTTCGATTCGACAGCAAAGAGTTGCTCGTGCTCGGGCTCGCGATTCCATTGATGGCGGTCTGGGCGTCGTGGTCTGCTGTTGGAGCGACGCACGGCACTCGTGTTCTGTGGCTGTACTGTTTGCTGCTTTTGAGTCTTTCGAGTGCACCGCTCGTGCTGTTGGGCGGTTGGACCCTTGGAGAGTTCAGTACTCAGTGGACCGCCCTCGTCCTGCTGTACCTGTTGGCCTCCTGTATCCTTAACAAAACCACTTCGTCACCGTCAGTCATCCCTAGTTAGCGGACAGGTGGGCTGGCTGTGCCTCTATTGTGTCGCTGGGTGGAAGGAGTGATCCTCTGCCACCCGCACCTCGCAAATCACGTCAAGCGGATGATGCGTTTGGAGGTATGGGCCTTGCCGAACATGTCGGTCACGGCACTGTTCGCCGTCAGCACTCAGAACGACACGTCTATCGGCTCTTCCTAGCCCTCTCCAGTGAGACGCAACCGGGCTAGAGCACCCAAACTTCCATCTGCCGTTCGCTGAGGAAGTCGCAGCCGTGCTCGGTGACGGCGACGATCTCTTCGATCCCCAGGTAGCCGCGGCCGGGGAGGTTGACGCCGAGCTCGAGCGTGTAGACCTCGTCCTTGTGGACGGGGATCGTCGGGGTCGAGCCGTAGCGCTCCCACTGCGGGCCGAGGATCGCGCCGCCGTCGTGCGCGACGCGCCCGACCTGGTGCCCGAGCGCGTGCATGTACTCCTCGTATCCCGCGTCCTTCAGCGTCTGTCGCGCGACGGCGTCCACCTCCCACCCTTCGACGCCGGGCTTGAGTGCCGCCGCCGCGTTCGTGATGCACGCGTTCACGGCGCGCGCGGCCTCGAACACGTCCTTGGGCGCCGCGCCGCCGACGTACCAGCACCGCTGGATGTCGCTGGAGTAGCCGTCCACGATCACGCCGAGGTCCACGTGGAAGACGTGGCCGGGCTGGATCGTGATGGACGCCGAGGGCTTGCCGTGGCCGGCCATCGAGTCCGGGCCGCTGTTCACGATCGGGTTTCCTGCGCGGTCCCATCCGTAGCCGTATCCCTTTTGGTCAATGAGGGACTGCACGTGCTGGAAGACTTCAAGCTCCGTGCGCCCGACCATCGCGAACTTGGCGATCTCTTTGAATATCTCGTCGCCGGCCTTGATCGCGCTCTTGATGCGCTTGGTCTCCTCGGGGGTCTTGCGCGCGCGCAGCGCCATCACGATCTCCTCCGCGCTCACGAGGCACCCTTCGAACGACGTGTCTTTGATGTATTCGGTCAGGAGCAGGAACATTCCGTGCGAGAGCCCGTCCGATTTGACGTCGTTAGTGGAGAAGTCCACCGCGATCTTCGGGTCGGGGCCGCAGACGCGGTCGAGGACCTGTAACAAGGGCTGTTTGATCCCCTGGACGTACGGCACGACCTCGTCCCACTCGCCGCTGGCCTTGATCGGGTCGGCGTCGAAGTTGCCGACGATGGCGATCTTCTTGCCTTGCTTCGTGACGATGAGCGCGCTCTGCCATGTCAGTCCGCCGTCGAGGACGAGCGGGAGAGCGGGGTCGCCTCCCTCGGCGGTCTCGCGGTCGAAGATCATCCAGCAGTCCACCCCCGCCGCCCGGACGAGCTCGGTGGCCTGGGCGAGCTTTTGGGAGGTGAGGGTGGCGGGCATCGTCGGCAAGCCTACCGCCCGCCCGCTTTTTCCTCACTTTTTTGAACCTAGAAATGGTCAATAAATGGTCAAAAATGGTCGCGGGCTGGAGTTGCCCCAATGGACGCCACCTTCTGGGGAAAAAACTCGTAAAATACGATGACCATGCCGAACGAAACTTTTGACTGGAGCCGTCCTCCGGGTGAGAGAGAAATGAGCGGTCTTCTCTTGTCTGAAGCTCAACCGAGCTTCCCTGGACACCTCGGCGGCATCCGGCTCCTAAAGTTCACTTCGGATTGCCGCCGTTTTTTATTTGCGGACCTCGATATGAACCTGACCCTCGCCACTGAGGCGGGGCCGGTCGCGAGGTTCGACCTCGGCAGCGACGGGGTCAAGACCAAGGCGATGGACCGGATCCACGACGTCGCCCTGTCCCCCGACGGCCGGTTCGCCTTCGTCGCCGCGGGGCTCCACCTGCGCTGCCTCGACCTCGACAAAGGCTGGGAGATGTGGCGGTACCGGCCCGAGAACATGTACGCCTTCCTGCAGACCTCCTCCCGGGCCGTCGGGGTCACGAAGGACCACGAGGTGTTCGTCTGCAACGACAACGGCTCGATGAACCTGTTCCGCTTCGACGGCCTCCGCGTCGCGCGATGGCGGGCGAACGATACGCCGAACATGATTTCGCCGTTGGCTAACGGCGACCTGTTCGTCGGGAGCGACGGGTACGGCATCACGGTCTGGGACACCCAGGACCGGCGGCGCGTGTTCCGCATGAATTCGAGCTTTCACGTCTTTGGGCTGAAGGCGTTCCCGCGCGGGCAGCTCGTCGCCGTGCGGTCGGAGGTTGGGGTCTCGGTGATTGACCTCGGCAGCGGGGAAGTGCGGCGCACGTGGCCGGTCGCGCCTGGGCTGCCGTACATAGACGTCTCGCCCGACGGTTCGCAGGTCTTGACCGGTTGTGGGCGCGGGGTCGCGGTGTATGACACCGACGGATCGCTGGTCCGGGAGGAGGGCACGGACGGCGAGCGCGTGATCACCGCGGTGTTCCATCCGAAGTCCGGGCACGTCGTGGCCGGGACGGAGACCGGCCAAGTCGTCGGGCTGGCCTAGAAGAACTCCGAAATCTCCTCGAGCGGCTTGCGATCTATGTCGGGGACGACGCAGTCGTGCGACGGGTAGCCCACAGGAATCAGCACGAACGGCTTTTCGCTCTCCGGCCTGCCGCAGACCTCCCTCAGGAAGGTCATCGGTGCAGGGGTGTGCGGGAGCGTCGCGAGCCCCGCACGGTGGAGCGCCTGGATGAGGAACCCGACCGCGATGCCGACGCTCTCGGTCATGTAATAGTTCTTGAGTCGGGTGCCGTCCGGCAAGACGTCGTAGTCGCGGCGGAACACGACGATCAGCCACGGGGCGTCAGTGATGTGGCCCTTCTTGAAGTCTGTCCCGAGCGGTGCCAGCGCGTCAAGCCACTCCTTGGGGGCCTTTTTGGTGTAGAACTCGTGCTCGGCTTCTTCAGCTCTTGCTCTGACCCTCTGTTTGAGGGCCGGGTCGCTAATCGCGACGAAGTGCCAGGGCTGGCGGTGGGCTCCGCTTGGCGCCGTGCCGGCGATCCTGATCGCAGTCTCGATGGCCTCGCGCGGGACAGGGTCGCTAGAGAACATTCGCACGGTGCGGCGGGCGTTGGCTGTGTCGTAGTCCGCGCGTAGCGTTTGAAGGGAGTCCTCGGTCGGGACTCGCACAGGGCGGTACGGAACGGTCTTGTAATCCATGGCTTACAACGTCGGCCTAAGCCTGTAGTAGCCCGTCTCCTGTTGCAGCAGCCAGCCGACCTTGCACACGCTCGCCTCGTCGTAGAGCCGCCCGAAGATCGAGAAGCTCTGCTCGCGGCCGCGGTCGTCCACCCCGTTCGGCACGAGCAGTTGCGGGTGCCCGGTGCGGTTGGTGTTCAAGAGCAGGAAGCCGCCGGTGCCCGACGAGACGACGAGGTCGTAGTCGCCGAACTCCTCCTCGAACTTCTTCATCATCTCCGAGCGCGCCCGCAGCGCCTGGATGTACTCGACCGCCGTCACGTACCGGTTCGAGCGGAACGTCCTCGGCCACGAGCTGTTCTCAAGCCCGTCAATCATGTCGCCGGTCGTGAAGTCGTCGAACGCCGCCGCGCTCTCGACCGCGAGGTCAATCGAGACCCCGCCCGCCATCGGGGAGAAGCGGACGGCCTCCAGCTTCGCGCCCTTCCGTTGCAGGACCTGCAAGTAGCCTTCGTCGAGCGACGGCGCCGTGTCGCCCTGTTGAAGCACGCCGATCTTTAGCGACGACAGGTCAACGTCTGGCGACCAGTGCAGCGGTCTGTTGACCGTCCCAGGGTCGCGGGGGTCTGCGCCGTTGAGCGCTGCGAGCACGAGCATGCAGTCCTCGGCGGTCCGGCAGATCGGGCCCGCTTTGTCCATGGACCAGCTCAGCGCCATCGCCCCATAGCGACTGACTCGCCCGAAAGTCGGGCGCAGCCCGGTCACGCGGCAGCGGTGCGAGGGCGAGACGATCGAGCCCTGTGTCTCCGTCCCGATCGTAAACGGCACGAGCCCGGCCGCCATGCAGGAGGAGGACCCTGCCGAGGAACCGCTGGAGCCTTGCTCCGTGTTCCACGGGTTCTTCGTGCGTCCGGCGTACCAGACGTCGCCCTGGGCGAGCGAGCCCATGCTCGTCTTCGCGCAGCACACGGCTCCGGCGTCGGTGAGCTTGTCGAAGACCGCGGAGTTGTAGTCGAACTCCTGCGCTCTGTGCGGGCCGGACCCCCACGTCGTCTTGTATCCCTTGACGGCGAACAGGTCCTTGAGCGCGTAGGGGATGCCGTGCAGGGGCCCGCGGTAGCGTCCGGCCATGACCTCGCTCTCTGCCGTGCGTGCCTGTGCCGTCGCGAGCTCAGCGGTCATGCTGACGACGTTCAAGAGCTCCGTGCCGTACGCCTCGAGCCGCTTCAGCGCGAGCGCGGTCAGCTCGACCGGCGAGACCTTCTTCTGTTTGACGAGCGCGCTCAGCTCCGCGACGGTCATGAATGCCAGGTCGTCGTCGAACGTTGGGCGCGATAGGGAAGGCATATCGCGGTGCTGGACGGAGACCGCGCTCGATTCCTCAGACTGTCTTCCGACCGGCTTGAAGGTGACGGCGGGCGAGACGGAGTTTGGGAGCTTCAGCGCGCGCACCGACTGGTACCCGCGCCGAAACCCGCGCACACTCTGTAGAACCTCTGTGCGCTCGGCGTCCGTGAACTCGATCCCGACGACCTTCTCGACGGTCTTCAGGTCTTCGAGCGTGATGTCGCTCTCTTGCTGGTCCTGTCCCGCGCCCAGCGCCGCTGGCGCAGAGGCGGCCAGGATCACCGAGGTCAAGAACTCCTTTCGCGTCAGCCCGTCCATTTGCGGATTCTACTGACAAGGGCCGTCCGAGGGCGACTAGCGGGCTCGTTTGAACAGCCCGATCACGAGGCTCTGGGCGCCGAAAAGGGCGCCCCAAACGGCGGCGAAGCCACACAGCTCGAGCATGAAGCTGCCCCACTTGAAGAACAGCTCGGTCACGACCAGAGAGGCCGCGAACGACGGTGCGGCGAGCATGGCTTGGGTCAAGCCGCTCGAGCGGGCTGCAGAACGGTCCATAGACCGCGATTGTACTCGTGGAGCGCTCGCGGAGTACAATGCCATCGGACGGTGAACGTCCAGGACGTCCCGATGAGATCATACAAGCGCACGTCTGCGGCCTGCTTGGCCGTCGCCTTTCTTGCCACGACCGGAGCGGCCCCGACCTCCGCCGCTGAGAAGTTCATCGTTGAGAGCGAGCGCTTCGGTTACATAGGGACTGTGAGCGTCTATAACTCGTTTTCCGACGCACAGTCTGGCAGGAACCCTCGCCACGTCGGCATCGTCATGCCCCAGCGCGACGGCTCGATCTACATGAGCAGGGCGATGGGCGGCGACTATAGCGAGTTCAACGCGATCCTCACAAACTGGTACTCGACGACGGACCCTGACCCGGAGAACAACCCTGGCCGGGGCAACCCGAACAACAAGAACCACGGGTTCGTCCAGATGTACGACAACAACGCCGACAACTGGCAGAACCAGAAGGCGTATTGGAGCAAGGACAAGCAGACGTTCACGATCGAGACGAAGGGCAAGAACGCGTCGTATCCGTCGGTCGCGAACCCGGGCGAGTACGCACGCCTATGGAACGCGGGCGCGACGCAGGGCGGAGGCGAGTCCACCAAGGGCACCTTCCTTACCTATGAGGTCGTCTTCAGTGCGACAGGGCTGGCGGGCCACGACCCGGACAACGACGGCTTCATCGAGAACTCCAAGAACGCCACGGGATACAGCGGCACGTTCAAGGCTGTGTTCAAGAACGAGTCCGCGAACTACCCGGACTCGAACGGTTTTTACGTCGTCTCGTTGACGTTCAACAGCTCTTGGTGGGCAGTGGCGAACACGACGACGAAGGACGACCGCTTCGGTTCGGCGAGCGTCACGAAGTAGCGGGCGCCCGCTGCCGCCGTCCAAGCCTCGGACGGGAGCAAGACTTTTGCAACCCCTGGCCCGTCCCAACGATAGGAGTTGAAATGGGTCGGATCATAGGTGGTGTCGTCGTTGGTTTCATCTGCGCCGCGGTCGCTTCGTTCATCTTAGGAATGGCGATACTGTTCATGCTGGGCACTAGCAACATCGTCATGCCTGAGACCTTCGAGCCGACGACGATCTACATGGTCGTCGGCTCGCCCTCGGAGTCATCGTGCACTTCATCGGCAGCGCGATCGCGCGGCTAATCGGGAAGGACAAGCGCACGGCCTACTGGTACATCGGCTTAATCCTAGTGTTCAGCGTGCTGGGGATCGTCATGGCCGGCGCGGAGCAACCAGTCCCCGAGGGCATCCCGGCACCGAGCATGGACATGAGTGCGTTCATCGCTTCGTTCTACGCGCAGCGGAACTCGCCGATGTGGCTTTCCTACGTCAGCCCGGTCGCCGCGATCATCGGCGTGCTGCTCGGCGGAATGAGCAAGGGCGACGTTGTAAAGAAGGCAGACCCCGTCGCTTGATCAGCGCACGCCCTTGTACATGTAGGCCATGTTCACGTCGCCCAGCTTCGCGCTGCTTGCGAGCGTAAAGCCCGCGCGCTCGTAGAACACGAGGTTCGCGTCCGCGTCGGTGTCCAGCAGCACGCCGGCCGAAGTCGGGTCCTGGCGAGCGACGTCAATGACGGAATCCAGCAGAGCGCGGCCGAAGCCCATGTTCCGCAAGCCGGGGTCAACCCCGAGCGAAAGCAGGTAGTGGCACAGCCGCGGCGGCATGTTCTTCTTGCGCAGCGCCTCGTACTCTTCCAGGCGCGAGACCACTCCTGGACCAATGACCGCCTTCGTCTTCTCCCACGTTCTCTTCATCGCCTCCGTCGGCGGAGGCGTGTAGGTCGAGACCACGCACGCGGTGGCGACCATCTTGTTGTTCCACTCGGCCATCAAGAACGGCTGACGCAGGGCCAGTCGCTCCAGGCAGGTGTCGAGGAAGAGCGCCTTGAGGACCTTGTACCGGTCCTCCGTTTCGGGCGGGACGATGTACCCGATGATCGAGTCCATTTCGAACGCCCGCGCGAGCAGGTCCGCCGCTTCTTCGGCGCGGTGGTAGGGTACGTCCAGCAGTCTCCAGTCGCGATCCACGTCATATTCTGGCCTGGGGCTCCCGTTCGGAGTATCCTTAAGGCGCAGTGGTCGCCTTTCTCTTGCTCGTCGCGTCCGGCGCGGACCTGGACGCGCTCATGGCGCCGATCCTCCCCAAGCCCGAGGAGGAGAAGTGGCTCAGCATCCCGTGGCGGACCGACCTCAACACCGCGAGGGCCGACGCGGCAAGGGAAGGCAAGCCGATGTTCTTCTGGATTATGAACGGCGACCCGATGGGCTGCACGTGAAACAACGGGCTCTGGGACCGGCGGTTCCTGTTCACAGACGACTCGGTCATCGCGGCGCTGCGCGACTTCATCCCCGTCACGGGCAACACGCACGACCTGCAGAACCGGCGCTCTGAGCTCGGCGCGTGGTTCCTCGCCGCGACCGGCTCGGTCAACCCGCGCATCAAGCAGGGTCACACGTCGCAGGGGTTCTACGTCGTCGCCGCGGACGGCACGGCGCACGGCTTCAACAACAACCGGTCCATCGAGCGGGTGGTCGGGTTCATGGCCGACGGCCTCGCGAAGTTCCGCGCCAACCCGCCGGCCGTCAAGGACGTCGCCGCGCTGCAACACACAAGGCTCGCGCCGCCTGCAGGCGCGAGCGTGGTGCGCGTGTACTCGCGCATCCTCCCGACGCCGGAAGGGTGCAACGACAACAACAAGAACCTTCAGCGCGACCACGTTTGGATCTTGAAGGAAGAGGTGCGGCTTCTCGCGAAGGGCGAGGTCGCGGAGCCCCTGCGGCTCCGCCTGCTCCGGTTCGCGCTCGTGGACGCCGTCCGCGGAGAGCCGGACTTCTGGACCTTGGCCGACATCAAGCAGTCGGAGTTCCGGGCGACGGTAGAGAACGGCGCCGTCGCGGTCCACGCGAGCTTCTCGATGCAGACGGCGAAGCAGACGCTGAGCGGCACGATGGACCTTGAGATCAAGACGGACGGCGACGCGGTCACGCGCGTAAAGGGCTATGCCGCGTGCACGGCGTCCGGCTCTGGCACGTGGACCCCCGGCGCGCCGGAAGGGAAGTTCCCGCTCAAGTTCGCGTTCGTGCTCGCTCCGCAGACCAAGGACACAGTGCCGCCGCAGGCGGCGATGTACGGCCGGGAGTACCTAACCGGGCGCTGAGCGTCGGCTCTTGATCAGTGCGTAAGCTAACCCGCCGATCACGGCGACCGCGATCACAATGACCAGCCAAGTCGGCAGCACCGATGTGTACGTCAGGAAGTAGACGTCGTATTCGTAGCCCTGCGCGTTCGCCGTGTTCTGGAACACCGTCACCGTCGCGCCCTCGGGGATGTCCATCTGGTCCAGCGAGACCAGCGAGGCGAGCTTTGTTGCAGTCTCGCGCGGGAGGTCACCGGACCAGCGCACTTTCGCCTCCCACTCGCCGTCACCGCCCCGGTACTTTCCGCGCGCCACGCCGATCGAAACGAAGTAGAGCGAGATCGGTCGGTAGTGCCCCTCGGGCCACGTGTCGCTCGGCATCTTGTAGGGGTAGAACGGCACGTCGGTGTCGAACGAGACGCGCACCGCGGTCGTTTCGGACGACTCTTGCCCTTCGCCCCGCACGAACTTCAGCGCGGCGAAGAACCAGCCCATCTTCGCGTAGTGGTCGAGCCACGCCTCCATCCCTGGGCGGCTTGTGTAGCTGTTGGCCTTCAGCCAACCGTTGATTGCAGCGCCGTCCGTGCCCTTCAGGACGCTGACCTCGAAGTCGCCGACCATGTACTGCTCGATCAGCTCGACTGACTCGGCACCTTCGTCAGCTGCGGCGGCCACGGAGTCAGTATCGGTCCTCGGACGCGGAACCGGCACCAGCCGTTCGAGCTCTTCAAACGCCTCTTCGTCCGCCTCCGCGACGTCCGGCTTCGTCGGCGCGGGCACGATGAACCCAAAGTCCTTCGCCTCGCCGTCGAAAGAAGCCTCGCGCACAAAGTGCTCGCGCTGCCGCGCGGCGTCCCAGACGATGATCGCCCGTTCCCCGACCAGCGTCATCGGCGAGTCCTCGTTGAACGCCATGCAACACGTCCACCCGATGTTCGTGGACACCGACAACCCAGCCACTACCGCGAGCAAGCGCAACGCCCTCATGCCTACCATTCTAACGCGGTTCCCCCGAGCGCGGGGCTTGTTTCGCGCCGGTGGTACAGGTTTGTGACCCCAGACTTTTGGCCTACGCGTGCGGACCCTGGTGGGACTGTCTTCGCTGGCCCCCGTGTGACGCCTGGGTAAAAAGCTCGACGCAACACCTATGCACATCACCGCTCTCATCGCGCTCGCCGTCCTGGCCCCGCAGGACGCCCCGCCGCTCTTCGACGGCCTTGGCGGGGTCCACCGCAAGGTCACGACCAGCAGCCCCGACGCCCAAAAGTACTTCGACCAGGGCTTGGCGTTCCTCTTCGCCTTCAACCACGACGAGGCCAAGAAATCGTTCCGCTATGCGGCCAAGCTCGACCCCGACTGCGCGATGGCGTGGTGGGGGCTAGCCACCGCGAACGGCCCGCACATCAACAACCCGATGGTGGACCCGGCGAACGCAAGAGAGGCTTGGAAGGCGCTCCAACAAGCTGTGAACGCCTTCGCAGGCGAACAACCGGTGGAGAAGGACATTGTGGATGCCGCGCGTGCGCGCTTTTCGCTCGACTTCGAGGCCGAGCGCGCCCCGCTCGACCAGGCGTACGCCAAGGCGATGGAGAACCTGGCGAAGAAGTACCCGAGCGACGCCGACATCGGCATCTTCCACGCGGAGTCCAAGATGACCCTCCACCCGTGGGACCTGCACAGGGCAGACCACTCCCCGCAGCCTTGGACGCAAGCGATCATCAAGGAGGTCGAGCGCGTGCTCAAGCTCAGCCCCAAGCACCCGCTGGCGCTGCACCTCTACATCCACGCGGTAGAGGCGTCCGACCGGCCGGAGCTGGCGAAGGCCGCCGCAGACACGCTGCTCGGCCTCATGCCTGACGCCGGGCACATGGAGCACATGCCGTCGCACATATACGTCCGGACCGGCGAGTGGAAGAAGGCGATCGAGTCGAACCTGCTGGCGACGACCGCAGAGGCGAAGTACATGGAGAAGTCGCCGCAACAGGGCTTCTACGTCTTCTACATGATGCACAACCACCAGATGCTCGCCTTTGCCGCAATGATGCGCGGGCAGTCGGCGGTCGCGATCGAAGGGATGGACAGCGCGCTGCGCAACATCCCGATGGAAGTGCTCGAGGCGTTCGCACCGGTCCTGGACGGCTACCTGGCGTCCATCTACGAGGTCCGCGTCCGGTTCGGAAAGTGGGACGAGCTCCTGACGATGCCCGCGCCCAGCGAGAAGTTCCCCGTGATGCGCACGGTGCGGCACATGGCCCGCGCGGTCGCGCACTCCGTCAAGGGCGACGCGAAGAGGGCTCGCCAGGAGCAGTGGATGTTCTACGAGGCCCGCAAAGCAGTTCCGGAGGGCACGACTGTCGGCAACAACCAGGCGTCCGACGTCCTGCGGGTCGCCGAGCTGCTGATGAACGGCGAGATCCTGCTTGGTGAAGGGAAGGCCGACGCGAGCATCGCCTCGCTCCGTCGGGCCGTGACAGCCGAGGACCAGCTCCGCTACAACGAGCCCCCCGACTGGCTGCAGCCCACCCGCCACGCGCTGGGCGCGGTGCTCGTCAAGCACGAGCGTTATGCAGAAGCGGAGAGGGTCTACCGCGACGACCTGAAGAAGCTCCCTGGCAACGGTTGGGCGCTGTACGGGATGCGGCAGGCGCTGTCTGGCCTCGACCGAGAGCGAGAGTCTGCCGAGTTCGCCGCGCAGTTCACGGCTGCTTGGTCCGACGCAGACACCCGAATCCTGTCGTCCTGCCTCTGCGTGAACATGCGCTGACGCCCTTCACCCCTCCCCTCGATGATCTAGTTTCGAGGGGAGGGACAGAGAGCCCCAGCAGGGCTTACCCGGCCCCAGCAGAGTTCCACGCCGGCGGCTCGACGCCCAGCAGGTGCCGGACGAAGAAGTCGCGCCGCTTGCGCTCGCCATAGAACCCGCCTCCTGTGTGGTCCGATCCCGGCAGGAGCACGAACTCGAACTCCTTGCGCGCGTTTATCAGCGCGTCCACCAGGCGATAGGTGGACTCTGGCGGGACGTTTGTGTCCAGCTCGCCCACCATGAGGAGCAGGTCGCCCTGCAGTTTCGCCGCGTTCGTGATGTTCGACTGTTCTGCGTAGTGCGGGCCGACGGGGTAGCCCATCCATTGCTCGTTCCACCAGAACTTGTCCATCCGGTTGTCGTGGCATCCGCAAGAGGAGACAGCGACTTTGTAGAACTCAGGATGGAACAGCAGCGCGCCGGTCGAGTTCTGTCCGCCGGCGCTCGTGCCGTAGATCCCGACCCTCGAAACGTCCATGGTCGGGTCCTTGGCGGCAGCGGCCTTGATCCACGCGATGCGATCGGGGAACCCGGCGTCGGCAATGTTCTTCCACGCGACGTCGTGGAAGTCCTTGCCGCGGTTGTCGGTGCCCATGCCGTCCATCTGGACGACTATGAACCCGAGCTCCGCCAGCGCGTGGAGCCCCGAGTAGGTGATGAACGCCTTGGGAACGTGGCTGTCGTGCGGGCCGGCGTAGATCGCTTCGATCACCGGGTACTTCTTGGTGGGCGACCAGTGCGAGGGCCGCACGATCGCGCCCCAGATGTCGGTCTTGCCGTCGCGGCCCTTGGCGGTGAACCGCTCAGGCAGTCGCACACCGACCTTGGCCAGGCCGCTGACGTCGGCCTCCTCGACTTGGACGATCAGGTGGCCGGTCTCTGCGTTCCGCAGGTTGAACGTCGGCGCCTTGTCGAGCCGCGAGAAGGTATCGAGGAGGTACTGGCGTCCGGGCGAGAAGACCACGGAGTGCGTCCCGTCGCCCTCGGTCAGCCGCACGAGCCCGCTGCCGTCGAAGTTCACACGGTAGGCGTGGACGTGGTACGGGTCTCCGGCCTCGCGGCCGTTCGCCGTGAACCAGATCTGCCGCTTCTCGGCGTCCACGCGGTCTACTCCGCGCACGACCCACTGGCCTTTCGTGACCTGGTTCTTGACGTCCCCCGTCTCGCCGTCAATCAGGTACAGGTGGCCCCAGCGGTCGCGCTCGGACCGCCACACGATCTCGTTCGTGCCCTCGACCGTGAAGAACAGCAGCTTGCCCGTGTTGACGAAGGTGTTCTCGCGCTCGTCAATGAGGGTCCGCGCGGTCGCCGCGAACGGGTCCAGCTCGACGACCTTGTACTGCTGGTAGCCGCGGACGAAGAAGCGCAGGAGCCCGCGCTTTCCGTCCTTCCACCACTGCACGCGCGGCGCGCTCGACCACGGGTGTCCGCCGGTGTTGATCGGGTCGAGGTCCACCTTGGTCTCCTTGCCGGTCGCAGCGTCAATGACCCAAGTTTCGTAGGCGTCAAGTTTGTCGCCGGGCTGGTCGTAGAGCCGCTCGCGCAGGAGCGCGCGGGGCTCGGCGGAGTTGGGCGACGACTCGAGAAGGAACACCTTTCGCCGGTCGCCAGGGAAGAGCTTGAACGCGACGATCTTCGTCTCGTCCTCGGTGAACTGCGCCCCGGCGTAGTCGTTCTTGGTGCCGACGTCCCGCCAGTCCTGACCGTCCCTGACTTGGACCTGGCCCTCGGTCGTGCGAACCCTGCCCGCCTGCTGGCGGGAGCCTCCGCCGCCCGGGCCTCTGCCGCCGGTCTGGGGCGTGGCGCGCTCGGCCTTGTATGTGGCGAGGTCAACGCGCCACCAGTCGTTGCCGAAGCGGAGCGAGACGGAGGACATGTCCGGGGCGAGCACGTAGTCCGTGAACGGCACGTTCTCCGAGGTGACCTCGCGGCCGAGCGCGGTGGTCATCGCCGCGGCCATCTTGGCGTGGTCGAACGCGACCTTTCGGGCCTGGGTGGTGGCGCTGACGACCATGAGCCTGCGCTCGGTCCGCGTCGTGCGGACATAGGCGAGCGTGTGGTCGTCCACCCACTTTGGGCTGATGCCGGTGTTGTAGACGTTCTGGCTGGCTTGGGACCGCAAGGCGTCCGCCCTCTGGTACGACTCGGCCAGCTCTTTGGAGTCGGGGACGTACGGGACCGGCTGTGCGAGCGAGGCCGCCGCCAGAAGGACGAAGAGCAGGGAAGTAGCCGGTCGCGGATACATGCCTGCATTGTAGCGGCACGGAGGGCCGAATGGAGTTCCGACAGCCGGCCTGTCGGCCGAAGAGGGAGCCCCGGTTCTCGAGCCCGAACCGAGCGTGGTTTCCCGAGAATCTGCCAGTGGTTCCCGGGAATATGTGAGTGATTCTCGCCCCGGCTCTGGCATTCCAGAGAATATATGGGTGATTCCCGGGAATATGTGAGTGATTCTCGGGAATCCCCCACAGGTTCAAAGGAACCCGTGGCCGGTTCCCGCTCGGGGACGAGGGGTTCTTGCCGGTTTTGAACCTGTTTGAACCTGGGCCGGGCCGCTGGGAGGCGCTTTGGCCCCCCAAGTGGGATCAAAAAAACGACCGGCGCCACTTGGGCACCGGCCGTTTCTGCCGTCTGACTATGGTGAAAGGGTCAGGCCCTTCGGGCCTTCCGCTTTCGCGCCAGGAGCGCTGCCGCTCCGAGGCCGAGGGCGATCATCGAACCTGGCTCAGGGACAGCGTTGTACTCGACGGTGTCAATGCCGATGTAGTTGCCGTTGAGCCCGTTCGGGCCAGAGCCCGGGACGTGATAGCGGAACGCGAAGCGGCCGCTCGCTGGGCCGCCAAGGCCCGACACCGTCGCGCTGAACTGCGTCCAGACCTCGGGGTAATCGGTGGTCGTCAGGTTCTCATTGATGACGAGCAACTGTATCGTAAAGTCACCGACCGTGTTTGCTGCACCGCCGACGTTCATGCTAGAGCCGTTCGTGCTGAGCCGCAAATACAGTCGGTCAGGGAACGTGCCGCCGGCTGTCGGGACGCGGCTCCAGAAGGAGATTGTGTCGCCGTTGTTGAACGTTCGCACCGGCGAGAACAGCCAGTTGCTGATCTCTGCGAGGCCGCCTCCGTTTTCGAAGTTCGCACCGACGTAGCTGGTCGCAGTGCCGGCGTGTGCCGGGAAGACCGTCGAGTTTCCGGTAAACCAGTTGGTGACCCCAATCGGGCTGCTCATGTTCGCGGCGCCCCACGCCTGCTGCGCGGTCACCGTCGTCGGGGTCGTAACGACGCCCTCAAAGTTCTCGGAGAACGACTGCGCGAATGCCGAGGTGGCAACGACGCTGATCGCCATTAGCAAGGAAAGTTTTTTCATATGAATTTGAACCCTCTCAGACAGGCTGAAATGGCCCCCAAAGGGGGACAAACTCAATTGTAGCCCAGGTCGCGACAAGCGGGCCTGGTAGGTATGCCAAATCCGGGACAGCGCTTCAAGAACTGGCATTTCTGCTAGGCGGAAGGCCCAGCCACGCCAGGCTCTCTGTCTCCCGGCCCGTAACGGTCCGTACAGTCGAACGTCAGTTCAGTACCCTAACCAGGAGACATCAACGAAGATGAAACTTACAGCGATTGGATTCGCGCTCCTTCTTCTCACTCCCTTGGCCATGGCGGACAGAGACGACCGCCGGGCCGCGACCTCCGGCGCAATCGCCTGGAGTACGAAAGACCGCGACGGCAACAAGTTCGCGATCGTGTTCCAGTTCGGCGCCCGTACAGCCGTGAACCTGCGGTACGAGCAGGACAGGTACGGCAGGCCGGACCGGTACGACCGGTACGACCGGTACGACCGCGACGACCGTTACGGTCGCGAAGGCCGGTACCGCGCGCCCGCTGCTCCGCCCTTGTACGACTACAAGCGGTACAAGAAGAACAGCTACGACACGCGCCACTTCGGGTCGTTCGCCGAGTGGAACGACTGGAAGCAGTGGCAGAAGCGGTGGAGCAAGCGCAAGCACTGGAACCACGACAGCCGTGAAAGGGCCCGTGCGTGGGAAGCGTTCTGCCACGAGCGTTCCCGGGCGTACGACTCCTACTACCGCGCGCACAACGGGCGCAACGACCGTCGGGACGATGACGACCGAAGGCGGAACGGCCGAGGCTAAAGAGTCGAGATAGACCAAGCGTCGCGGGGGGGGGGGGGCGCGGGG
>JBBDXG010000026.1:116435-148507 GCA_040902435.1 Fimbriimonadaceae bacterium | reverse complement strand
CCCCCCCCCCCCCGCTTTCATGAGTGCGTCAAGGCTTCTTGAGAGTCAGGACGAAGGTGGCGTCAACGGGAACGCCTTGGATCGGGACGCTCTTCATCTCGCCCTCGACCTTGATCGGGAGGCCCGACTTGAGGTCTAGCCAGATGGTGCCAGTGCTCGAAGCGGTGCCCCCTCCAGTCTCCTTGGTGCTGTACGCGACCTTGAAGGTCTCGTAGCCCATGAGCTTCTCTCGCGCAAGGACCTCGTAGCTATGAGCGACGTCGAATGTGCCCTTGGCGGAATCGCCTTTGGACGTGCCTTCCCACTTCGACTTGACGTCCACGGGCTTGGTGGGCCAAAGGGTGGCGGAGAGGTTGGCGAGCCGGTACTCGTCGCCGGTGGACACGCTCGCCTCGATCTTGATGATCGAGCCGTCTTTGGCGTACGTCGTGGTGATGGTCTCGTCCTCCCCGGCGCCGGCCATCTCCTGCCCGCCTACCATGACGACCATGTTCTTGTTCTCCTCGACCGCGACGTGCGAGCCGTCGTCGTTGACCTTGGTGATGGTCGAGATAGAGTCGAAGGTGACGTCCACGGCCGTGCCCTGAAAGTCGAGGTTGAGCTTCATCGCGTAAGTGGCCTTGTCGCCGGCCTTGACGACCCGCTTGAGCGCGACGGCCTGGGTGCCCGCTATCGCGACTGCGGCGAGGACCGCCACAGCAGAGATGAGAATTGCCTTGTGCTTCATAGTTCGTTCCTGCCGCTAGTTTACGGCCTTCCGGGCTAGGCGGTTTCGCCGCGGGAGACTCCTTGGCAAGGCCGTTCACGCATTAGAGCCAGGGTCGGGTGGGCTCGTCACTTGAAAGGGAAGGTCGGGAGCTTGCGGTCGAGCGCCTTGTCGGCGCGAAGTCCGAGCTCGTACTCGGCCTGCATGACCGTGTGGATCTCGTGCGTGCCCTCGTAGATCATTGCCCCGCGGGAGTTGCGGAAGTAGCGCTCGACGGGGAACTCGTCGCAGAAACCGTACGCGCCATGGATCTCGACGGCCTTGTTCGCGGCGTCGAACGCCGCGGCGCAGTTGGTCCACTTGGCGAGCGAGCACTCGCGGGTGTGGCGCTGGCCGGTGTTCTTCATCCACCCGACCTTGTAATAGAGCAGGCGGCCGATCTCTCGCCCCTGGACCATGCTGGCGATCATCTGTTGGACGAGCTGCTTGCTCGCGATCGGCTCTCCCGCGACCTTGCGGTCTTTTGCGTAGGGGACGCAGGCGTCGAGGCAGGCCTGGATGATGCCGACTGCGCCGGAGGCGACCGTGTAGCGGCCGTGGTCGAGCGCCGACATCGCGACCTTGAACCCGTCGCCCTCGCCGCCGACCATGTCCGACGCGGGGACGCGCAGGCCGTCGAAGAAGATCTGCCCCGTGTTGCCGGCACGCACACCGAGCTTGCCCTTGATCGCGCGGCTCGAGAAGCCCTTGGACTCCCTCGAGACGATGAAGGCCGACATGCCTTTGGCCTTGGTGGACGCGCCCGGGTCGGTGACGGCGACGATGAGGAACTGGTCCGCGTAGTCGCTGAGGGAGATCCAGGTCTTCTCGCCGCTGAGGACGTACTCGTTGCCGTCCTTGACGGCGCGGGTCTTGATGTTGACGGCGTCGGACCCGGCGGTCGGTTCGGTGAGGCCGAACGCTCCGACCTTCTCGCCCTTGGCCAGCGCGGGCAGCCAGCGCTGCTTCTGTTCCTCGGTGCCCCACTGCAGGAGCGTGAGGCAGTGCAGCCCGCTGTGGACCGACATGACGACCCGCGCGGAGGTGTCGGCGCGCTCGAGCTCTTCGCAGACGATTCCGAGCGAGACGTAGTCGGTGTCCTGTCCGCCGTACTTGGCGGGGACGCTGACGCCGAGGAGTCCGGCCTGGCCCATCTTCTTGAGGATGTCCGGGTCCGACTCGTGCTTGTGGTCGAGGTCGCGGATGCCGGGGACGATCTCCTGCTGGCCAAACTTGTAGGCGGACTCGCGGACGAGCTTGTGCTCGGCGCCCTCTGCGAAGTGCATGGGAGGATTGTGGCCGATGGGGAAGTGGGGGGGCGGGTAACGGGGGACGAGGGTTCCATGCCTCAGGACGCACCGGAGGTGGATCTCCTGTTCGGACCGACCGAGTCCTGAGGCTCGGTCGCAGCAAGCCTCAGGACTATGCCGACGGCAGTTCTGAGTCGCCGACGCTGCGTCCTGAGGCATGAGACCCGACCCCGCCGCTCCCCCTAACGCCCCCGTTCCGTGTATCCTCGGCAGCGATGAGAAGGTTTGCCGTCTTTGTCGCGCTGGCGTTGGCTTGCGCGACTCTCGCCCAACAGGCCACCGGCCTAGACCAGTTCCTGAGCGTGATCGAGCCGCGCGAGCTCGGCCCAACGGTGATGGGCGGGCGGATCAACAGCTTTGCGGTGTACGAGAGCGACCCGCGGATCTACTACGTCGGTACGGCCAGCGGCGGGGTGTGGAAGACGGAGAACGCCGGGCTGACGTACCGGCCAGTGTTCTACAAGGAGTCCAGCGCGGCGACGGGCGCGGTGGCCGTGAGCCAGACGGACCCTAACCTGGTGTGGGTCGGGACGGGCGAGCAGAACAGTCGCAACTCGTCCTCCTGGGGCGACGGTGTGTACAAGTCAACGGACGGCGGGGCGACGTGGACGAACATGGGCCTGCGCGACAGCAAGCACATCTCGGAGGTCCGCATCCATCCGACAAACCCGAACATCGTTTACGTCGCGGCGCTGGGGCACCTTTGGGGCGAGAACGACGAGCGCGGGATATACAAGACCGAGGACGGTGGCAAGACGTGGACGCGCATCCTCTTCGAAAGCGCGCGGTCAGGGTTCATCACGTTGGAAGTGGATCCGAAGAACCCGAACAACATGCTCGCGGCGAGCTGGGAGCGGATGCGTTGGCCGTACAGGTGGGCGAGCGGCGGCGCGGCCACGTTCATTTATCGCACGACCAACGGCGGGCGCACGTGGTCGAAAGCGATGAAGGGGATCCCCGAGGGCGACACAGGGCGAATCGGGATCAGCTACTTTTTGAAAGACCCGAAGATCGTAGTCGCGGTGGTCGAGAAGGCTGTGACAGGGCAGGGCGCCAACCGCAAGACGGACGGCGGCGTCTACCGCAGCACTGACGGCGGTCAGAGCTGGACGAAGGTGAACGACTTGAACCCACGTCCGTTCTACTTCAGCCAGATCCACCAGGATCCGGTTGACGAGAACCGCATCTACCTCGTCGCCGTGCAGGCTTACGTCAGCAACGACAAGGGCGCGACGTGGCGCACGATGCGACTGTCGGTGCACGTAGACCACCACGACTTCTGGGTGAACCCGAAGGACAACAACCACCTCTTGATCGGGAACGACGGCGGCATGGGCGAGAGCCGGGACGCCGGTGCGACGTGGGAGCACATGAACTTCATGCGGCTGGGGCAGTTCTACGCGGTGAGCGTGGACATGCGCAAGCCGTACTGGGTGTACGGCGGTCTGCAGGACAACGGTTCTTGGGCCGGACCGACGCAGACGACGCGCGGCGGAGTGACGATGCACGACTGGTATGGCATCGGCGGCGGCGACGGGTTCCACACGCAGAACGACCCCGAGGACTGGCGGATCGTCTATAGCGAGAGCCAGGGCGGCGCGGTCGGGCGGCGCAACCAGCTCACGGGCGAACAGCGCTCGATCCGCCCTCGCGGACAGGGCCTGCGGTTCAATTGGAGCACGCCGTTCATCATTTCGCCGCACAACAGCAAGACCCTGTACCTGGGCAGCCAGTTCTTGCACAAGAGCGTGGACAGGGGCGACAACTGGCAAGTGATAAGCCCGGACCTCACCACGAACGACGAGTCCAAGCAGGACCCGCGCGGCGGTGTGACGCCCGAGAACACGGGCGCAGAGCGGCACTGCACGATCGTCACGGTCTCAGAGTCGCCGGTGACCCCTGGCCTCCTGTGGGTGGGGACCGACGACGGCAAGGTCCAGGTGACGCGCAACGGCGGGCAGTCGTGGACCGACGTGACGTCGAAGTTTGCGGGAGTGCCGGCGAACACGTGGGTGAGCCGCGTGTACGCGAGCCGATTCGCCGAGGGGCGGGCGTTCGTCTCGTTCGACGGCCACAGGAACAACGACTACAAGGCGTACGTGTTCATGACGGACGACTACGGCGACACTTGGACGAACATCACGAACAACCTGCCGGACGGCGGGTCGGTGTACGTCGTGAAGGAGGGGCTGCGGAACCCGGACCTGCTGATCGCTGGGACGGAGTTCGGGCTGTTCTTCTCGAACACGCGCGGCGCGTCGTGGGCGCGCTATGCCGCAGGCGAATGGCCGACGGTGCGGGTTGACGACGTCGTGATCCATCCTCGCGAACTGGATCTGGTGGTCGGCACGCACGGGCGTTCGATCTGGATCCTGCCGTTCTGGCCGCTCGAGCTGCTGACGGCTGAGGCGATGGCGCAGGACGTCTTCGTGTGCCGCCCGCCTTCGATGTACTCGCTGGGCCACGTGAGCGGCGGTGGATCGAACGGCGACGGAGTGTGGTCTGCGCCGAACACGCAACCGAGCGCGACGTTCTACTACCATTTGAAGGCTTCGACGACCGAGACGGTGCGCGTGCTCGTGTTGAGTCCGGACGGGACGCAAGTGGCTTCGGTCTCGGGCCGCGGAGACGCGGGGCTGAACTCCGTGGTGTGGCGGCCGGGCCGTCAGCAGCGCCCGGCGGCCGGCGACTACACGGTGGTGCTGCAGGTCGGTGAGAAGGAGCACAAGACGACGCTCAAAGTCGAGGACCTGAGCCAGACGTCGGACCCGAACGCGTTCTTGCCGATGGCTAAGTAACGCACCCGATTTGCGCTTCGACGACCTTGGCCAGCCTGGCGACCGCCGCGGCGATCTCGTCCACGGACGAGCCGCCGTAGCTGAGCCGGACGGCAGATGTAGAGCGGCGTGGCACCATCGCGGAGCCGCCCGGCGCGACCGCGACCGATGCGGAGAGCGCGTCCTCGTAGAGCCGTGCCACGTCCACGTGGTCAGGGAATCGGAGCCAGAGCGAGTGGCCGACCTTGGGGTCGCTCCACGTACATCCGGCAGGCATCTTTTCCCGCAGGGCTTGAAGAGTTGCGCTTCGGCGTGCGAGATGCCGCGGTGCGGCGCGCGACACGTGCGCGGCCAACGAGCGGCCCTCGACGTACGCACGCATCGCGCGCTGCATGAGCGATGGCGGGGAAGACCCCAGCCCGAGGCTCCGGACGGCGACACGCTCGCGGAGGCGGCCCTCGGCGAACACGCACGAGACGGGGACCGCGCGACCGAGGGTCTTGGTCATGCAGTCGAACGCGACGACGTTGATCGAAGCGCCGTCAGACAGCTCGCGAAGATTGGGCAGGCGGACGCCGTCGTAGGCCCAGAAGGCGGAGACGTCTTCGAAGATAGCGACCCCATGACGCTCGGCGATCTCGAGGACCTGACGCTTGTTGCGCACGCTCGCGGTCTCGCCCGTACACTGGTTGACAGTCAGGAACAGGAACGCGGCCTTGACCCCGCCCTTCTTGGCCTCGTCCTGGAACCGCTGAGTGTCGAGGTCGCCGTTCACGGTCGGGACGCCGACTGTCTGAAGGTTGAAGGACTCTAAGTAGTCGGAAGCGTGAGGGAAGGCCGGGTCCTGGACAACGACCTTCGCGCCCTTGCCGTCGAGGGTCATGGCGAGGGCCGCATTGGTGGCGATGCCGCCACCTGTGACGACCAGGCGCTCTGGCGAGGCCTGGATCCCGAAGGACTGGTAGTAGTTGGCAAACGCGGAGAGGAGCGCGCCGTTGCCATAGGGGCCGACCGAGAACTCCTCGCCGTTGCGAGACCGCAGCATTCCTGCTGCGAACTCGTCCGTCTGGAAGTTCCTGTCGTCCGCGTCCCCTATCGCGAAGTTCGTGATCCCAGAGCTGCGCGCGCTGGTGGAGAAGTCGGTGGTCACAGAACAGGGCTGAAACTGCCTGAGGCGGCCCCGGCCCATCTCGGCCGTGTTCGGGGCGGCGACAAAGGTGCCAGAACCGACCCTGGAGGCGATCAGGCCGCGGACTTGGAGGGCTTCGTATGCCTGCAGCGCGGTGACGCGGGAGACCCCGACTGAGTCGGCGAGCTTGCGGACCGTCGGAAGGCGGCTACCGACACCAAGGCCGCCGCTCAAGATCTTCTCTTGGATCTGGTCGGCGATCTGCAAGTGCAACGGCTTGTCGCCGCGCACGACGCTGAGGTCGAACGCTGTAGCCACCCGCGATATGGACGGAGGCGGGGCAGACAGCGTTCAGGCTCTCTGACAAATCATATTGTCATAATATACATTATCGGAAAGACAATGCGGGGAGTTTTGAGCCTAGCTGGCGACCTGGCTCTCCGCCATCAGGATGGCGTCGAGGTTGGCTGCGGCGGTCTCCGCCGCGTCGAGAATCGCGTCTGCGTCGAGGATGTCCTCGCCGCGCATAGCTTTGCGGGCGATCACGAAGGTGATGGCTGCAACACCGAGGATGGCGAGCGCCGTCCAGACGACTGCGCCGGTCTTGCGTTCCCCGTTCTCTCTGTACCGTGCCATGGCGTGCACCCCGTTAGTTTTTAGACGTGCCATAGTGTTTCGGTTGTTTCATCGGTTTCTCCCATGCTAGGACTCTTGACGGGGCCCCGGTAGACTCGATTAACGGATGCTTGACAATCTGACGAGGCGGTTGGGGGGGATCTTTTCCGGCCTCCGGAAGAAGGGGCGGCTCAGCGAAGACGACGTCAGCCAAATGCTCCGGGAGGTCCGGGTCGCCCTCCTCGAGGCCGACGTCAACTACAAAGTCGCCAAGGAGTTCGTGGACCGGGTCCGCGAGCAGGCGGTCGGCGAGGACGTCTTCCAGAGCCTGACGGCCGACCAGACCGTCGTCAAGATCGTCCGCGACCAGCTCATCGAGCTGCTGGGGGCCGAGGACCACGCCGTCCGGTGGTCTCCTTCCCCGCCGACGGTCGTGTTGATGTGCGGCCTGCAGGGGTCGGGCAAGACGACGACGTGCGCGAAGCTGGCGCTCTGGTTCCAAAAGCACGACAAGAAGGCGCTGATGGCGGCGTGCGACGTCCAGCGGCCCGCGGCGGTCCTGCAGTTGCAAGTCCTCGGCGAGAAGGTCGGCGTGCCTGTCTTTACCGTCGCCGGCTCCGACCCCGTCTCGATCGCAAAGGCGGCGATCGAGGAGGCCAAGCACAGGTTCCTCGACGTCTTGATCGTGGACACGGCGGGCCGAACGACGCTTGACGAGGAGATGATGGCTCAGCTCGAGGCGGTCCGCAAGGCGGTCGGTCCGAGCGAGACCCTGCTGGTGCTGGACGCCACGACGGGCCAAGAGGCGGTGAACGTGGCCGAGGCGTTCCACAAGGCCGCCCCTCTGACGGGCACCGTGTTCACCAAGATGGACGGCGACACGCGCGGCGGCGCTGTCCTGAGCGTCCGAGCCTCCACCGGCGTCGCGGTGCGGTTCCTGGGCGAGGGCGAGCAGGTCGAGGCCCTGACCGCGTTCAGCTCGCGCAGGATGGCGGAGCGGATCATCGGGATGGGCGACGTCCTGGGGATCATCGAGAAGGCGGAGGAGTTCACGGACGTGGGGGCGGCCGAGGGGATGAGGGCCAAGATGAAGTCGGGCAAGCTCGACTTCAACGACATGCTGGACCAGTTCAAGATGATCCGGAAGATGGGCCCCCTCAAGAACGTCATGAAGATGATCCCTGGGCTGACGGCGGCCCTGCCCGAAGACGCCCTGGACCAGGTTGACGACGGCCGGATGGAGAGGGTCGAGGCCATAGTCCTTAGCATGACGCGGGCTGAACGGACCAATCCTGATATACTAAACGGCTCGCGCAGGCGGCGGATCGCCGTGGGCTCTGGGACGACCCCTCAGGAGGTCAACCAGCTCGTGGACCAGCTCCACATGATGCGCAAGCAGATGAAGCAGCTTTCCAAGATGGAAAAGCGCTTCGGCAAGCGCGGGCGAAGGTAGAACCGAGGAGAACTAGGAACAGACGTGGTCAAGATCAGATTGAGAAGGATGGGCAACGCGCACCGGCCCTTTTACCGGGTCGTGGTGGCGCACAGCACGCGCTCGCGCTCAGGCTCGTTCAAGGAGCTCATCGGGACGTACAACCCGCTGACCACGCCCAAGCTGGTCCAGATCGACAAGGAGCGCGCGCTCCACTGGCTGCTCGAGGGCGCACAGCCGAGCGAGACCGTCGCTTACCTGCTCAAGAAGCAGGGCGTGCTGGACGAGTACTTCGCCCAGCGCCCGAAGGCAAAAGAGAAGTTCAAGTTCCTGGACAAGACGACCGGCCCGATGAGCAAGAAGTCCGTCGTGCAGGAGATGCCGGCCGCAGAGGCGCCCGTCGCCGTGGCCGCGCCGCCGGTAGAGACGGTCGCAGAGGCGCCAGTGGCAGAGCCCGCAGCCGAGCCTGTCGCAGAGCCGGTCGCCGAGACCGAAGGTGAAGCATGAGCCTCAAGCCGCTCGTTGAAACCCTGGTCAAGAACCTCGTTGAGGAGCCCGACGCCGTGGTGGTCGAAGAGACCCACGACCGAGGGGTCGAGCTGTTCAACGTCACCGTCGCGCCGAACGACGTCGGCCGCATCATTGGAAAGGACGGCCGCGTCATCACGTGCGTCCGACACGTCGTAGGCGCCGCGGGGTCCAAGCAGCGGCAAAAGACGATTGTCAAGGTCCTCACACAGGACTGACCGAATGGGGGGCCGACGCCCACAGACAGATCCGGTGGGGCACGTCCGCGTAGGTCAGATCGTAGGTGTTTTCGGACTCAAGGGGGCGGTGAAAGTCTTGCTGTTGACCGACTTCCCTGAGCGCTTCGAAGCAGGTTCCCTTCTCTACCTGGACGGCGAGGCCCGCGAGGTCTTGGAAGTGTTCTGGCACAAGGGCCAGGCGCGCGTTCTGTTGGACGGAATCTCGACGCCAGAGGAAGCTGACGCCCTCAAGTGGAAGTTCGTGACCGTTCCACAGCGCGAGCGGCCGGAGCTGGAAGAGGACGAGTACATGGCGTCGGACCTTGTCGGGCTCTCTGTCGTCGAGCGCGGCACGGTCCTTGGCACGGTTGACGCGATCGAACACTCTCCCGCGCACGACCTTCTGAGCTTTGGCGGCGTGCTGGTGCCTTTGGTCAAGCAGTTCGTGAAGTCCGTGGACATTGAGCGGCGCGTGATCGAGGTCGAGCTAATCGAGGGGATGCGCCCAGGCGAGGAGGGCGTCTGATGGCGCAGTTCATTGACGAGGCGGTCGTCCTGCTCGAGAGCGGTAAGGGCGGCGACGGGTCCGCGAGCTTCCACCGCGAGAAGCACGTGCCGCGCGGTGGCCCGGACGGCGCCGACGGCGGGCGCGGAGGAGACATCGCACTGACGGCGGACGAGCACGTGCGCACGCTGTACGACGTGCGCCTTCACAAGCACTACAAGGCCGACGATGGCTCGAACGCGCGCAAGGACAAGTCCGGCAAGAACGCGCCGAGGCTAGAGATCAGGGTCCCCGTCGGCACGGTCGTGTACGACGACGAGCTGGACGAGCCGCTCGTTGACCTCTCGGTGCACGGCATGCAGTACATCGTGTGCCGCGGTGGGCGCGGCGGCCTGGGCAACCTGCACTTCACCAGCAGCGTGCGGCAGGCGCCGACGATCGCGCAGCACGGTGCGCCTGGCGAGACGCTTCGCGCGCGGTTCGAACTTCGGCTCATCGCCGACGTCGGGCTCGTCGGGCTGCCCAACGCAGGAAAGAGCACGCTGCTCGGCTCGATGAGCGCGGCGAAGCCGAAGATCGCGGACTACCCGTTCACGACGATCGAGCCGAACCTCGGCGTCGTGAAGGCCGGCGACAAGACCTATGTGATGGCGGACCTGCCGGGACTGATCGAGGGCGCGAGCGAGGGGCGCGGGCTCGGGCACCAGTTCCTCCGGCACGCGCAGCGCACGCGCGTTCTCGTCCACGTCGTGGACGGCTTCCCTATTGACGGCTCCGACCCGATCGAGAACTACCGCACGATCGAGAGCGAGCTCGCAAAGTACTCCGACGAGCTTGCCGGTCGAAGGACGGTCGTCGTGATGACCAAGACGGACCTCGCCGCGCCGGAGGACACCGAGGTGATGCTCCAGTTCTTCCGCGAAGCGGGGGTCGAGCCGCTCCCGATCTCTGCCGCGACGGGCTACGGGATCAAGGACCTCACGTTCAAGCTCGCGGCGATCCTGGACAAGGCCGAGAAGGTGCCGGTTCACGTCGTGACGCCGGTGTTCCGCCGGACGACCGACCCCGCTTGGGACGTGGAAAGGGCCTCCGACGGGGCGTACGAGGTCGCCGGCGAGCGGATCGAACGGCTCGTACACATGACGCGGCTGAGCGACCACGACTCTTTGCGGTACCTTCACCGACGGCTCGAACGCATCGGCGTGATCGAGAGGCTGCGAGAAATGGGCATCAAAGAGGGTGAGACCGTCAGGGTCGCAGACTGGGAGTTCGTTTTCGAGGAATGGTGATGAAGTACGGCCTGTTTGGAGGAACGTTCGACCCGCCGCACCTCGGCCATACTCACATCGCGTCGGCCGCGATGGAGAAGCTCGCGCTCGACGAGGTCGTTTGGATCCCGTCGAGCAAGAACCCGCTCAAGCGCGGCAAGCCCGCTCCTGCAAGGATGCGTCTGGAGATGTGCAGGCTCGCAGTACGCGGGCTTGAGAGAATGGCCGTCAGCGACGTCGAAACCAGCCGGCACGGCAGCAGCTACCTGATTGACACGCTCGAAGAGATGAAGATGGTGATGCCGGGCACGTACTGGTTCATCGCCGGGATTGACGCGCTGGAGCAGTTCCCGAAGTGGAAGTCGCCTGAGAAGCTGTTGCAGCAGTGCCGCTTCGCGGTGTTCGCGCGCCCTGGCACGGACCTGCAGAGCGCGCTCCCCCGGCTCGGGCCGGACCTCGTGCGGTGCATTGACCTGGTCGAGGCTCCTCTGAAGGGCGTCTCATCGTCTAACATTAGGGACATGGCGCGAAAGGGCGAGGACTTCTCGCACCTCGTCGCGCCAGCCGTCCATGACTATATCAAATCCAACGGACTATACACTGACTAAGAAGGACAACCTCGACACCGTCGCCAAGGCGGACTTGATCGTTCAAATCGCCGACGACATGAAGGCGCTAAGGATCGAGAACCTCGACGTACGCAAGAAGACCGCCGTCACGAGCCGCATGGTGATCGTGAGCGGCACGAGCGACACGCACATCCGTGCGATCACCGAACGTGTGCTCGAGCGCATGCGCGAGCAAGGGATCAAGCCCAACCGCAAGGACCCTGGGCCGGGCGGCGGGTGGCTGTTGCTCGACTACGGCGACGTGGTGTTCCACGCGATGCTCGAAGAGAAGCGGCAGTTTTACGACCTCGAGACGCTCTGGAACGCGATTCAGCCGAACCCCGACCTGCTCGACTGACGATGGAACCCGACGCAACAAAGGACGACCGGACGGAGCCGGAGCTCCCGCCTCCGCCGACGCCAGAACAGCTCACGGAGGCCGAGCGGCTGTTACAGCAGGCGTCGCTCGCCCGCATCCGTCAGCAGGGCTCGGTCGCGGAGAAGTTCTTGAAGGAGGCGGCGGAGGCCGCGCCCGGCTCTGCCGCCGTGCAGGCCGCGCTCGGAGACGAGCTCTGGCGGCGATCGCAGTTCAGCAAGGCGCGCGAGGCGTACAAGATGGCGCACCGCATCGAGCCGCTGAACCCGGCGTACGAGACGAAGTGGGCCGAGTCTATCGTCGGTTCCAGCGGCGACCCGCTCGCGCAGATCTCTGCGATGGGCGAGAACTACGCGAGTGCAAAGTCTGCAGGGTGCCTGTCCATGATCCTTCCCGGGCTGGGGCAGATCGTGATGGGCGAGAAGAACAAGGGGATCGCGCTCATCGTTGTGTACGTCGTCGCCTGGACGTGGGCCGTGTTCACGCCGAACGGTCTCGATGGGATTCCTGCGGCGATCGGCTTTGGCCAACAGGTGCAAGTCAAGGAGTTCAACGCGCTCGTCCTGCTGCCCTTGGCGGTCGCCGCGGTCACCTGGCTCAGCGCAGTTCTCTCGCTCTCTTCCCAGATGAAGGTCAATTCCCCGCGCAACATTGACCGGCCCAAGCCGCCAGGCGAAGGCAATTTCGAGCTCTAACTTCCCTTCGCGCCCCTCAACTCGTCCAAAAGCTCCCGCTGCACCTGCGTGAGGGTCAGGTCGGACCGGGTCCTCTCGACGACCGCCCTCAGCGCGTCGCACGTGCGGCGCAGGCCGCCCGTCAATGAGTCGGGATAGTCGAACGTGATCAGCTCGTCATAGACGCTCTCCATCTGTGGCAGCATCCTCGCAGCCTCGACGAACGACCCGCTTCGCACTTCGTCCAAGACATAGCGACGGCACTCGCTGGCGGCCTCGCCCAGCCCGTTGAGGTATGAGACGACGTCAACCCCGAGCTCCTCGCAGGAGGGCACCGGCCGGTCCTGCACGATCGCCATGACCGCCGCCGCCTCTACCATCTCCTTCTCCGCGTCCTGCAAGTAGGACGCATATCGCACGGTCGGGAACGGCTCCATCTCGGCGCGCGCGGCGAGGCTCAGCGACCGGGCTTCTTTCAGGAGCGCCTCGGCCTGGTCGAACTGTCGCCGATGGATGTGCCGGATACACTTGCTCGACGTCTGGATGAGGAGGCGGCACTTTTGTAGCGCGCCCTCGCGCGCTTTGTGGCGACCGTCCATCTCTGTGCGCAACGGCGCTAGCACCTGGTCCCAACGTTCGTCGAAGTTCATAGCAGTCCTTGGTCTCTCATGCTGTAGAATCGCGCGTCGCCGACGATCACGTGGTCGAGGAGCGGGATGTCCAAGATTTTTCCGACCTCGACGAGCTTGCGCGTCACGGCGATGTCCTCGGGGCTTGGCGACGGGTCGCCGCTCGGGTGGTTGTGCGCGACGACGAGCGCGGCCGCGTTCTCGCGGACTGCTTCTCTGAAGACTTCGCGCGGGCCGACGACGCTCATGTTCACCGTCCCGATGTGGACCGTCACCGTGCAGACCACGTTGTTCTTCGAGTCCAGGCACGCGGCGCAGAAGTGCTCCTGCTTCTCGACTGCGAGCCTTCGGAAGTGCTCGTAGACGGCTTTGGCGTCGTTCAAGGGAGCAAGGCTGCCTCGGCCCGCCTCTTGGGCGCGCCTGCCCAGCTCCATCGCGGCGAGGCGCTGGAGCGCCTCGAACGGCTCGAGCCCGCTGCTCTCGCGGAGGTCGGCCTGGCCGACGTCGAGGATCTTCGCGCCTTCGAAGCGGCGCACGAGCCGCTGCGCGTCGGTCTCGCACGCGGCGACGTCTCGCGGCTCACGCGCAAGGATGAGCGCGAACAGGTCCACGTTGCTCGCGGACCGTACGCCCGAGTGCTGGATCCGTTCGTACGCGCTGCCCGTGTCTACGGCCATGCTTCGACCCCTTCCCTGCTGACCTGGTCCCTCATCTCGAAGTCGCCTGGTGGCAGAGCATACACCGTCGTGCGCTCGCCGGTCCTCGGGTGGTCGAAGGCGAGCAGCGTGGCGTGGAGCTGGAGCGCGCCGACGCTCCAGGGCTTCTTAGCGTACTGCTTGTCGCCCTTGACTGGGTGGCCGATGCTACTGAGGTGGACGCGGATCTGGTGCGTGCGACCGGTCTCCAGCCGGCACGCGACGAGGGTCTGGCTCGGAAGCTCGGGCGCTTGAGAGTTCTGCAAGACGCGGACGTGGGTGACCGCATCCCTGCCGCCTTGCTTGACAGTCATCAGGCTCGGAATGCCTGGGTCGCGGCCGATGGGTGCGTTGACCGTCGTATGCTCGTGCTCGGGCCTCCCGTAGACGTTGGCGACATAGATCCGCACGGCGGTCTTCTCCTTGATCTGCTCTGCGAGAATGCGGTGCGCGCGGTCGTTCTTTGCGACCAGCATCAGTCCCGTCGTCTCTTTGTCCAGGCGGTGCACGATCCCCGGCCTCCAGTCGCCGGCGTGGGTGCTGAGGGCGTGGGACCGCGCGAGCAGCGCGTTCACGAGCGTAGTCGGAGCCAGGCCAGGCGCGGGGTGCGAGGCCATGCCGCGCGGCTTGCTCACGACGAGGAGGTCGTCGTCCTCGAACCGCACGTCGAGCGGAATGTCGGCGGGGGTGAGGTCGTGGGGCTCCGCCTCGGGGACGTCGCCGACCGCGACCAGCTGGCCGGGCTTGAGCTCGAACCCAGGCTTAGTGACGACTTCGCCCTCGACCGTCACCATGCCGTCCTTGATCGCCTGTGTGACGCGGGTGCGGCTGTGCTCCGGCATCTTGCGGGCGACGAACCGGTCGAGCCGCTCTTTGCCTTCGGCGCTCAGGGGCATATCGCGGAGTTTACTGTAGGACAGGAGCTCTTGAGCGGCATCGTCTGGAGTGATACAATTACCGCCGCAGAATGGAATCTCCTCCGCTCGTCCACATGAGCCTCGAGCGCGGCTCGTTCACGTGTACGCGGTATTGCGCCAGCTATTGGCGTCAACTGAGAGACCGCACGACGGTCCTGCTCTATGAGAAGGCACTACAGCTGGCAGAGTGGCCCCGCGGCGTGTACCTGATGACTTGCACGGACGGCATGGAGCCCGCACAGATGAACCTCGCAAGGGCCCTACACGCCCGATTGATGGAGAGGCCTGAGGCGTGCGCTGTCCTGAACCAGCCCGGACGCACGCTCGGTCGCTTTGCTCTGTTGAAGAAGCTCCGCGAGACGGGGATCAACGACTTCGACGTGCATCGGGTCACGGACTTGCCTCAAGACATCGCGTTCCCGGTCTTCGTCCGCTACGAGCGCTTCCACCGGGCGAATCTGACGGACCTGATCCATACGCGCGCGGAGCTCGATGACACTCTTGCCCGTCTGCTAGTTGGCGCAGAGGTCGCCGACGAGCTGCTCGTCGTGGAGTGGCTCGACTACAAGGACGAAGACGGGATCTACCGAAAGTGGGGAGCGCAGAAAGTCGGGCCGCACGTCTACGGCAAGCACCTCATGGCCGGGTCGCACTGGATGGTGAAACGAAAGACGACCGACCTCAAGGCGGTTGCGAACGACGAGTTGCCTTACGTCACGGAGTTCCCGCACCACTCAGAGCTCGGACCTGTGTGGGAGGTCAGCGGGCACGAGTGGGCGCGGATGGACTACTCGTTCTACAAAGGACGGCTACAGGTCTGGGAGATCAACGACAACCCAGAGATGGGGACGAAGTGGAAGCGCGACTTTGGACGCAAACAGATTGGCAGGCAGGTGTTCGCAAACTTCGACAGGGCCCTCGACGACGTCGCAAAGGGCGTGCAGCCCGGCCCACCGATGGAGTTTCGCTTGACCGCGCAGAACGCTCTCGGCCGCTGAACGGCGCGCGGAGTGCGATACACTCACTCTCGATGCTCGCCGTCCTGAACATCGGGTTTTTCGTGTTCCATACGGCGCTGATTGTCTTTAACGTGTTCGGATGGATGTTCAAGCGGACGCGCAAGTGGAACCTGCTGTGCCTGCTCGTGACTCTCGCGGGCTGGACGGTCCTCGGAATCTGGTATGGAGTCGGCTACTGCTTCTGCACCGACTGGCACTTGCAGGTTCGTGAGGCGATGGGGATCCACGAGACGGCGGACAGCTATATCGTGCTGCTCACCCGCAACGTGAGCGGGTGGGATCCGCCCGTCTCGCTCGCAAACGCGGCAGCGATGTGGACGTTCATCTTCGCGCTCGCAATGAGCACTTGGCTCAACGTGCGGGACTGGCGAGTGTCACGGTCGGGCATTCTCCGCCCTGGAGGCTAGCGTCCGGGGCCCCGAGCCTCCCCGCTCGCGATCAGATCCAAGGTGTACGTGATGTTCCTTGCGGCCTGCGCGTCCTCTTGGGCGGTGTGCTGGCCCAAGATCGTGTTGGCGCTGTCCATCAGGACGTGGTCCGCGGCGTGCTGCCTGTCGTCGAGAGTGACGATCGTCTTGGGTACCAGTCCGGCGAACGCGGCCGTCCGCAGGGCCAGGTCGTCGAGGCTGGCGACGGACGCTGTCCTCACCCAGTCGTCGGCGAGCACGCGCGCCTCAACACGCACGTCGGCGAAGGGAGTGTGGGACTGGCCTGGCCCGGCGTTCGCGGTCGCGAGCGAGAGCAGTGCGACAGTGAGGACGGCCCTATGCTTAGAGATACGCATGTCTCTAAGACGAGCGGGCCAGCCCCTGAGTGCGCCACTCACCCCTCTCCCGACTCAGTGGGAGAGGGGCCTGGAGTGACGCCTAAGGACTGTTAGTTCTCTTCGTCCGCGAACTCGACCCGTGTGGCCGTCATAGTGTTCGTTTCGACCTGGTACGAGCCTTTGACCTCGAGCCTGTTTCCGAGCACTAGCGCGAGGAAGAAGTCCGTCGAAAGCGCGATCTGTCCCTGGGCGTTCAGGAACACGGTCGCCTCGTTCGTCACGACGTTGACCGAGGAGAACAGAGGCAGCATAAACTCAACCTCCTGGACGTCAAGGACGAATGCAAGGTCGAGCGGCGAGATGTTCGTCACAGATCCCTCGATCAACGGCGTGTCGTCCTCTTCCTCGGCGTAGATCGATGTCGCGATGAACGCGTTAGCGGTCGTCGAGAACGCGCCGCGCACGCGCACGCGCCTGCCGTTTGTCAGTGAACTCAGACCACCGATGACGGTCTCAGAGTTGGTTGTCACAGCGATGTCTGCCGTGTTGTTCATGTCGAGGCGGAAGGTCTGGTTCGGCGCCGTGCCCGTCAGGTCGCGCAAGGTGCCGTGGAGGTTGCCGCGCTCGTGCCGGTCCAAGTTGCCAATCGCCACGCCGGAGCCCTCGATCAGGAACGGGCTGCCGCTGACGGTGACGCCATTGTCGGTCCAGTTGGACAGGTCGAAGTCAAGCGCGAACGGAGTCGTCGGCCCGATCGGGCGCGGCGAAGCAAACGTGAGCGTGAGCTCCGCAGTCGTCCCGTTGTTACCGGCGAACTCTCGGGCAAGGCCGGTTGTTCCACCGCCTTCGAACAAGACGAGGTCCTTGTCAACAGTGACCGTGACGGCGGTGTACGTATCAGACCTCACCTTTCCGAAGAACGCGTAGCGCTCTCCGGCGGGGTCGCGCAAGGTCTTGAGGTCCAAAGTCCTTCCGTCGGAGTCATTGAAGACGTCAACGGTAGCACCACTCGAAGACGTCAGCGTGATCTTTGTAACGACGACCCACACGTGATCGTGGGTGTCGAGGCTGTCAGTGACGAACACTGCGCCTGAGGTCGTCGGCTCGCTGTTGCCGCTGCCACCGCAGCCGACAGCGACGTACGTCAAGGCCAACAAGGGAATCAGTTGTCTGCATTTCATTGTTTTTCTCCAGCTAGAGCGGTCAGCTCCTAGTGTCAGGGTGCGCATATCCATTCCCGCTTCGACTGACTTGAGGCTGTGCGGGGCCGTTCTCACTTCTAGGACCTAGGGGCTGGAGAACTGGTAATTCCCGACGGCCACATGCGGCGTATGAGAGGCATGGTACGACTCAGAAAACCCATCGGTGCCGGCTTGATGGTCGTCGGCGTAGTCTGCCTCGCCGTCGGCATCGCGTTCGCATTCGCGCTAACTCAACCGAGCTCGGTCACTGAGGGCGGGTTTTTCCCGCTCGGCATCGCGCTCGCCGTCCTCGGAGCCCTCGCGAACGTAGTCGGGCTCTTCCTCCCCTTCTCCAGGAGGATCGGCGACTAGGACCGTTGCAACGCGCGCCCATTGGACCGCGTCGAACCAGTTACTGCAGGAGGCACCTTGCATGACCCTCGCGGTCGGTCGGCGACACCAAGTGCCACGGTGAAGTCTCAGTCCGGCCCCGCGAAGAGAGTCGTGCTATGCCTAGAACATGCTTCCTCAGAACCAGCGCCTTGATTTCGGCGCTCATCGTCTTCGCCTCCGTCCCCGCCATCATCGTGCGGCACGACTGGCCCGGCGTTCCCTGTCGCGAGGCTCAGGGCAACGACGAGCATGACGGCGAAGAGGCGAGTCTTGAGCGGCGAGTGGATGATGTATGGTCGGACGGCTGCTGTTCGGGGTTCGGGCAGCACCTGTCAGTGAACCCAGCCAACCGTTCTAGCCGTCGAAGCTCCGATTTAAGCGCGACCTCGCTGCCGTCCCCGATCGGGGACGGCAGCGATCTTGAGGCTCGCGCCTTTCAGGGCAGCCGTTTACTTGCGTCGCCTGCGGAGCAGCGCGACTACGCCGAGTCCGAGCGCAGCCATCGTCGCAGGCTCCGGAACCGTGGAGAGTGTGAGCTGGATGTTCTGGACGCTTCCGGAGTCACCACCAACGAAGTCCTCGAGGAAGACTCGCCAGTTGCCCGTTCCGTTTGTGCCGTTGTAGACGCTGAACGTAGTGCCGTACGGGCCAGCGGGCGCGCCGGTAAAGATGTCCGAATACTGGTTCTGTCCCGGCTTGTAGTTGCCGGACGGGTTGGGACCGACGTCGGTTAGCGCAGCGGCAAACGAGTCGTCAAGGTTCCACGTGACGCCGAGGAGGTCTTCTCCGCCACCCGGGCCATCGAAGAGCCAAGTTCCCGTATCGGCGGGGTTGAACAGCACGGACCCAATGTCGTCCGGGAAAGTGTGCGAGAGCCCCTGGTAGGAGATCGACACGTTGTTGAGCAGGCCATCGAGGGCACCGACGGCAAAGACGATCGGATTGGGCGTGGCCGGGCCGCTAGCCGGGATGGTCACAGGGCCACTGTTGAAGACGTAGATCGTCGCTTGGGCGGAAGCACCGACCACAGCGAGCGCAAGGATAAGTAGTTTTTTCACAGGTTTCCTCTCAAAACAATCACGTACGAGCCAACGGTCTATAGACCGATCTCAAACTATATCCGATTGTGGACTGTATGGATGCGCCTTCTTTTACTTGCAGTCCGAGAAGCTAGCAAGAATGCTAGCTCGCAAGGGTTCCCTTGCGGAAGTCCGGCGCGAGCACCCTTGTCGAGAAACGAGCCTGTACCCGCACGTCAGGCAATCGACGAGACGACTTGGTCGTCCCCGCGTCCGCCATCGTGAGCGAAGGACCAGCGGTGCTCAGGACGGCCGTCTCTGCAGGCATGGGCATGAGCAGTTGGCGAGGGACCTCGAGGAAGTTTGCGAAGAAACGGTCCTAGGGGCCATGGCTCGGATACGACGCGCCGCTCCAAGCGGCGTAGTAGGAGGATAGTGCGGCTAAGGAAGACCATCGGTGCGTGCTTGATGGTCGCTGGAGCCGTCTGCTTCCTGATCGGGATACTAGCGGCGTTTGCAGCGGCGCACCCGGCTGCGGACGCAGTCGGCGGGTTCCTCCCGCTCGGCATCGCGCTCGCCGTCCTCGGAGCCCTCGCGAACGTAGTCGGGCTCTTCCTCCCCTTCTCCAGGAGGATCGGCGACTAGGACCGTTGCAACGCGCGCCCATTGGACCGCGTCGAACCAGTTACTGCAGGAGGCACCTTGCATGACCCTCGCGGTCGGTCGGCGACACCAAGTGCCACGGTGAAGTCTCAGTCCGGCCCCGCGAAGAGAGTCGTGCTATGCCTAGAACATGCTTCCTCAGAACCAGCGCCTTGATTTCGGCGCTCATCGTCTTCGCCTCCGTCCCCGCCATCATCGTGCGGCACGACCGGCCTGACGCCTCCTATATCGAGCTCGCAAAGGGGTTCCACGCCTACGGCGACGTCGTCGAGGCAGGCAGCACCCTCATCGCGCCCAGATGGCTCATCACGGCGGCGCACGTCGCCAAGGAGATCAGCCCCTATACGTCCTTCGTCACGATCAGCGGGCGTCGCTACACGATTGACCGCGTCGTCATGCACCCGGAATATGTCAGTGCGGGCATGCGCGGCCGCCGCGACCTCGCCCTGATCCGCCTGACTGAGGACGTCGTCGGGGTCGAGCCGGTCCTGCTCTATCGCGGACAGGACGAGGTCGGACAGACCGTTACGTTCTTCGGCCGCGGGCAGACCGGGACCGGCGAGACGGGCCCGACCGGAGAGGACGGAAAGATGCGAGGCGCCACGAACAAGCTTGAGAGCGCCGATGAGAGCTCTGTCCTCTTCCAGTTCGACCCGCCCGAGACGGCGACGGAACTCGAGGGGATCAGCGGCCCAGGCGACAGCGGCGGGCCCGCGCTCATCAAGGTGGACGGCAAGTGGGCAATCGTAGGGGTCAGCTCGGCGAACAGAGGAAACGGCAAGGGCCCGTGCCGATACGGCACGACCGAGTACTACGCCCGCGTCTCGACCTCGATTGACTGGATCAACCAAACGATGAAGGACACTCCTGTCTCCACTGTCGCTTGGAAGACCACTTCCCCTTCGGACGGGTGGCCGAAGACGCGCGCTGGAGAGGTCGGCGCAGCGCTGATCGAGGCGTTCAACTCGTGCGACTCCGACAGAAACGAGGCGTTCAACCAAAAATTCCGGGATGCGCAGGCGCTCGCCCGCAGCACGCCTGAAGCTCGTGCCTCCACTTATGCCGAGATGACTAAACGGATCGGAAGGCTCACCGTCGTGGAGTTCGCCGAAGACCCCAACGACCGACTTCTCACGCTGCTCCGTAGCGACAAAGGAGAGCACTACCAACTTTCCCTCTACTTCCTCGACTCTCAGAACACGCGCTTTGAAGGCTACTGGCTGGGGCTCGCTTCGCCGAGACGAAGCGCCGACTTACTCAGCGAGCAGGGCGACGATCCGCTTAACGATCTTGCCCTGGGTCGGATACCAAAGCCGATTCGTGTCAACGACCTTGCGGCCGTCAATATGGACGCTGAACTCTCCGAGGCCACCCTTGACCGTTTCGACGTTCACCCCCGTTTCCTCTTTGACCTGAGCCGCCACCCGGGCGGCCATAGATTGCTTGATCGGTCAGACCGGGCAGTAGTGGATTTCAACGGACTTCATTCCTCCATTATGGTAGAGCCGGATTGCTCCAGGGCGATCAATGGGTGGTTTGCTGGCGGGACAAGAAGAGCGCGCGAAGGGCCGAGTGCCGAGAGGGCGAGGCGCCAGGTGCTCCACCGACCGCTAGAACCGAAAAGTAATATCGGGGTAGCCAGTGAGGACGCCGGCTCGGCGAAGGCTGTGTATCGCTTCGTCTGCCCAGTGGCCCTTTGGCACGTCCGAGAAGCGGACAAACGGGTCGTTGACGACGATGCCGGCTTTGGCCAGCCCTTGCTTGACTTCTTCGACCATCGCGTAGTAGTCGGACATTGAGACACCCTGGTCTGTCAGTTCCTGGAACAAAGTTTCTCCGAGCCATTTGAAGATCCAAAAGCGATCGCGCCACTTGCCTCTTGATGAGGGATCGTCGTCTCCTGGAAGCGCGCCGTGTCTTGCTCTCGATGCCGCCACTTGAACGTATTGCCAAGCCATGACAGCTCCCTGGGCCAGAGAGAAGTTGCGGAAACGCGATCCGCCCTCATAACCAAAGCTGACGATCTCCTTGAGTTCATCGGCGTGGTACTTGACCTGGGCCAACGGCTCGAGGTCATGGCGCAGTTTTGAGATTTGTGCCGCGCCGACGACCGGGAGCAGAGCGAGGACGAGCAGTGCACGTCGCATGTGTCATTATGCCCCTCGGCCACTAACCGGAGCGCTCTCCCTATCCGCTCTGCTTGCTTAACTGCCACAAACGCTGCAACAGCACCGCCTGCCCGCCGTGGTACGCCTCGTGCTGGATCACGTGGCCGAACACCCATCGGGGAGTCCGCGACTTGCCCCAGCCCTCGATCTCCGTGTCTGGCTCGGGCCACTGCTTGATAGATTCCAAGGCCCTCGCCCTGACGCGGTCCTGCAGCGCAAAGTACCATGTGAGCGGCTCGTGAGGTGGAACGGCCCACTTCCAAGTGTCTACGTCGGTCTCGTCCCACTGGAAGAGCGCTCTTTCCTCGGGGTCGAACTCTCTGCCAAGAACGTAGTTCTCTAGCCAGAACACCTCGACTCCAATGTTGTGCAGGATGCAGCAGCCGATCGAGTGTCCGCCGGGGTACGCCTGCCACACCATCGCCTCTGCTGGCAGGTCCTGGTCCAGTTCCAACCGCCATTCGTTCGTCCCGTCCTGAAGGATCGCGCAGAGAAGCCCGTACGGCTCCCGGTATCCGGGTAGTGGTGTTGCGTCAATGAGCACTTACCACGCCTCCGTGCGCCACTGGCCCCATACGTTTGGCTCTTCCCACTCCTCAGGCGGCTCCTGCCCATTGAGTCGCAAAGCGAGAAAGATCAGCCCGACGTGCCAGCCGTCGTGCCACACCATGTGCTGCATCAGGAGCACCGGGTTGTCGTAAGTCACGTGCTCGCTCTTCATCGGCCCGCCCTTCGCGAGGCCCTCGCGCACTGCCTCGCGCACGGCCAGACCGCTTCCCTTCAAGTGGCTCTTGATCGCGCCCAGGTCGGCGATAGGAGTGCCCTCTTCGTCGGCATACACGCTTCCAAGGCCGGTCGCGCGATCCGGTGCGACCTGCGACATAAAGAACTTCCGCACGTTGTGCATGTGCGCGAGCTGCTTGTCGAGCGGCCAACCGTCCTCCGAAGGCTTGACGTGCCGGTTCTCCTCGTTTACCAGAGTGGCGACCGCATCAACGATCTTGCACTGACGGTCCCAGGATTCCAGCAGGGCTTCGGTGACGTCCATGGCTCGGATTCTACCGAGCGTCGCCCACGATTGTGGCCGCGGGCTTCCTTCACCAACTTGCTACACTGGCACCCGTGACCATCGAGATCACCGGCGAGATCTGGTACTGGCGCGGGCCCGCGCCGTTCTACTTCGTTACAGTCCCCGAAAAGCGCGCCAAACAGATAAAGGCGATGGAGAAGCTGGTCACCTACGGCTGGGGCATGATCCCCGCCACGGTCCGGATCGGCAAGACCGAGTGGACCACTGCACTCTGGCCCAAAGACGGGCTCTACATCGTGCCGATCAAGGCGAGCGTGCGCAAGGCAGAGGGGCTAGAAGAAGGATACAGCGTAAAGGTGCGGCTAGACATCGCCGAGTGACGGCCCGCAAGATACAATGTAGCCATGGCACGGTACTTCGCATTCGCGCTCCTGATCCTCGCAGCAGCGGTCTGCCCCGCGCAGCGCTCGATGACAGGTGCCACCAGCAGGCTCATGCTCGTCATGTCGCCGGACGTCAAGAAGGAAATCAAAGTCACGAAAGCGCAGGACAAGCAGATCCAGGAGGCGATGAAAGTCCTTCAACAGGAGATGCAGGCCGGGACCCGGCCGATAGACCTCTCCGACCCGATGGGCAGCATGGACGTTGACCTGACGCCGATCCTCGACGACGCGCAACGCGCGCGGCTGGAAGAGCTGTACCTCCAGGCGAACACCGGCTACGCCCTCTCCGATCCGAAGGTGGCCGCGGCACTCGAACTCACCGACGATCAGAAGCAGAAGGTGAAGACTTCAAAGACAGAGGCGGCCAAGCAGCTCCTCACATTGCTGAGCGAAGCGCGCAGCGCCTCCGCAATGAAGGCCGCGAAGAAGAAGCAAGAAGAGCTCGGGGTCGCGATGCTCGATGTCCTCACCGCCGAACAGAGGGCGAAGTTCGAGGCTCTGAAGGGCAAGGAGTTCAAGTTCAAGGGCTGATGGCCATCGCTCGCTGGGCATTGAATGAGTGATGACTTCCGTCGGTTGCTGCGCCTGATAGTGGATCCGGGCTGGGCTCCTATTGCCGTAGCCGCCGCGTTCCTGCTCATGTTCGGCTCTTCGTTCACAGAGGAGCACGACTACGTCTTCCACCTGGCCGGTGGCGCGGCGATCGCCTACTTCGTCTGGCGCACGATCGCGATCGTTCCCGCGTTGGCGAGAAGGATCGCGCCCTCTGCGCGGCCAGCGGTCACGTTCCTCGCCACGCTCGTCGTCGCAGTCCTGTGGGAGGTCGCCGAGCTCGCCGCCGGAACCATGGGCGTCGTGCTTCAGCGTGGCCTCGGCGAGACGTTCCGAGACATCGCCTACGGCGCTCTCGGCGCTTTCATCTTCGTCGTGCTGGCCCGCGCCGTCTCGCGCCGGGTGCCTGGTGGACAGGAGCCGACAGAGCAGGACCCGAATGACCGATCCTAATCCTGCAGCCCGGCCCGTTGTGGCAGCCATGAACGATAGAACTGCGGGAGTTCCATTGGCGGCATTCCGCCTTCCGGCTCTCCAAACTGCTCGACATGGCGCTGCCGCTCCTCTTCGCTCGAGTAGTACTGCAAGGACGCACGGATGTCTTCGTCGGTCGAGAACGAACCGATGGGTGACCAGTGCAGCCAGGAGTTCGGATCGTCCGGGAAGACCATGGTCGGTTCGTCGCAGTACTCGAGGAGCGCAACGTAGAGGTCGCGGTCACACAGGTGGTCCGCGAACTCTATGATCACTCCGAGGTCCCAAACGGCCCAGATCGTATTGGTCAGCGCACGCGTGATCTCGTCGTCGGTGAGTTCCTCGTGGTTCAATGGCGGGGAGCAACCGAGCTTTTCGAGCTCAAAGTACAGGGTCGTCTGCTCCTGGCCGGTTAGGAAGCGGTCGAGCTTCTCCAGGTACTCCAGCGGGTCGCGCTCTTCTCTCTCGTCCATTGCGACATTCTATCTGCACGGCCCACAACTCGCTCCAGTGGGGGCACCTTCCCCACCCGTCAAACCTGCCCACGCTAAACTAGCCCCAGATGCGTGACCGGTACGAGCCAGGAGAGTTTGAGGCGGGGTGGCGGGCCAAGTGGGCCGGGGCCGGCCTCTTCAAGACCCGCGAAGAGGAGGGCCGCGAGAAGTTCTACGCCGCCGACTTCTTCCCCTACCCCAGCGGCGCGGGGCTCAGCGTCGGCCACTGCCGCAACTACGTCCCCACCGACGTCCTGTGCCGCATGAAGGTCATGCAGGGCTTCAACGTCCTGCACCCGATGGGCTTCGACGCGTTCGGTCTCCCCGCCGAGGTCGAGGCGATCAAGCGCAAGACCCACCCCGCGCCAATGATTGACCAGTACGCGGCGAACTACCGCAGGCAGATGGACCTCATCGGCGTCAGCTACGACTGGAGCCGTTCGTTCAAATCGAGCGACCCGGAGTTCTATCGCTGGACGCAGTGGGTCTTTTCTCTTCTCTACAAGAAGGGGCTCGCCTACCGCAAGGACGCGAGCGTCAACTGGTGTCCGTTCGACAAGACCGTCCTCGCAGACGAAGAAGTGGTCGGTGGCCTCTGCTGGCGCTGCAACAACCCGGTTGAAAAGAAGAACGTCCCGCAGTGGTTCTTCAAGATCACCGCCTACGCGGACCGCCTTGTTGACGACCTCGACGGCCTCGATTGGCCGGAAGGCATCAAGGCGCAACAGCGCAACTGGATCGGCCGTAGCGAGGGCGTCGAGTTCGAGATGGTGATCGCTGCACAGAACGCTGGCTCAACAGCAGCTGAACATGGCGGACCAGTGGCCCAGCAACCGGACGACCATCGTTCAGCAACCGGACAGCCACTCGACGACGAGTTAGCAGCCCTAAAGGCCGAAGTCGCCGCCGAGGGCGGCGCAGGCGACTGGGACAAGCAGTACAAGATTGACGACATCACAAAGAAGCTCGACAAGGCCCAAGAGGGGCTCGCGAAAGGGACCGCGAAGTTCGAGCGCGCGGTGATGAACATCAAGCCCGACGATAGCGAGTCGTTCCAGATCCTCGAGCGAGAGAAGCGCGCGTCCTTCCGCGTCTTCACGACGCGGATTGACACGATCTTCGGCATGACCTTCTGCGTGCTCGCCCCAGAGCACGCGCTGGTCGCGAAGATCTTCGACGTCGTGGACGCGCAGCGCTCCGTCGAGCTGCGCGACTACATTGACCGTGCGAAGAGGATGTCCGAGGCAGACCGCACCGCCGCCACGCGCGAGAAGACCGGCGTCTTCACCGGCGTCTACGCGATCAATCCCGCCAATGGAAAGCGAGTCCCCGTGTGGATCGCAGACTACGTGATGATGGGCTACGGCACCGGCGCGATCATGGCCGTCCCCGCGCACGACGAGCGTGACCACGAGTTTGCAACGAAGTACGGCTTGGATGTGGTGCCGGTGATTGCGCCCAGTGGCGGCCCCGTTGCTACGGACAGCAACCCGACAGCGACTGGAAAGCCACAGGGCAGCCTCCCTGATCTCCCCTTCTCCACCAAAGACGGCGTCATGATCAACAGCGGCGAGTACGACGGCCTCACCGTCCAAGAGGGCCAGCAGAAACTCACTGAGTGGATCACCGCGCTCGGCATCGGCGAGAAAAAACGAAACTGCAAACTCCGCGACTGGCTCATCAGCAGGCAGCGATACTGGGGCTGCCCGATCCCGGTCATCCACCAGGCCGACGGCACGATGGACGTCGTGCGCGACCAAGACCTGCCCGTTGAGCTTCCAGACGTAGACCGCTACGAGCCGGGAGAAGACGGCTCTTCCCCGCTCGCGCACATCCCGGACTTCGTCAACGTCACCGACCACGACGGCCGTCTCGGAAGAAGAGAGACCGACACCATGGGCGGCTTCGCGTGCTCGTCGTGGTACTTCCTGCGATTCTGCGACCCGCACAACGACGAAAAAGCGTGGGACCCCGAGCGCGTCAAGTATTGGATGCCAGTGGACTGCTACGTCGGCGGCGCGGAGCACGCCGTCATGCACCTGCTCTACGCGCGATTCTGGACGAAGTTCCTCTTCGACGAGGGACTGGTTACCGTACAGGAGCCGTTCGCACGACTGAAGAACCAAGGACAGGTCCTCGGCCGCACGCCATACCGCAGACCGAAGGAGAACGAAAACCTCCAAGTCGGCGAAGAAGGCGTCCTCGTCTCCTACGAAGAAGCGAAGACGCTGCCCGAGAAGGACGTCACGTGGCGCTGGGTCCGCATGAGCAAATCGAAGGGAAACGTCGTAACGCCCGACGAGGCCGTCGAACAGTTCGGCGCGGACGCCCTGCGCCTGTGGGAGCTCTTCGTCGCGCCGTTCGACGCCGACGTCGAATGGACCAACGACGGGATGAACGGAACGGCCAGGTTCTTAAGCCGCCTGTTCAAGCTCGCTCACGACCTCGCAGGGGTCTACGACAGAGATTGGCACGCGAAGATCGCGCAGGCGCCGACGGACGGCGTGGGCAGAGAGCTCCGGCGCTCGACCCACAAGTTCGTCGCAAAGGCGACGAAGGACATTGACGGCTTTGCCTTCAACACCTACGTCGCGGCCGCGATGGAGCACCTCAACACCGTGAACGACCTGCTCAAGAAAGCGACGATGACCGACGCAGAGAAGCTCGCGCTCAGCGAGATGATCGAGCTCACCGTGCTCTGCCTCTCGCCCGCCGCGCCCCACACCACCGACGAGATATGGGAGGGCCTCGGCCATAAGGGCTTTACATACGACCAGAAGTGGCCGACCGCCGACCCAGACCTCGCGAAAGACGACACGGTCACGATCGCGGTCCAGGTCAACGGCAAGCTCCGCGACACGATCGAAATGCCCGCCGACGCCACAGGAGAACAGCTCGAGGCTGCAGCAAGACAAAGCGAGAAGGCAAAGCCCCACTACGAGGCGATGACGGTCCGCAAGGTCGTCGTCGTCGCAGGAAAACTGGTGAACATCGTTGCAAACTAGCGCACTCAAGTACTGGCCGTTCGTCCTCGCGTTCGTCGCGGTCGCAGTGTGGATGATGCTCGCCGCGCGAACGCCGACGGGCGACGAGGGGCTCTACACGATCCTCACCGACGAGCAGTACGAACAGACCCTCGCGCGAGTGCGGGAGCTGACCAAAGGCCCCCTCATCGCCTACGACTCCGGGCAGAAGCTGACAAACAAACAGCTCGACGACCTCCGCGAAGGCCGCACGCTCGTCCGCCGCCTCATCGCATACCAGCCGCGCAACTTCCCCCCTTACGTAATCATGGGAAAGACGCAGCGCGCCCTCGGCGAGATGGACGAAGCGGTCCGCAACTACGAGCAGGCGCTCCTGCTCATGCCAGAGGACAGCACCGATCCCGACGTGCTCTGGACCGCCGCCGACGTGCGCTACGACCTCGGCGTGCACTACTACAACACGAGCGACTATCCGACGGCCGAGGCCTATGCGGAGGACGCCGTCGCACGCGACCCGTCGAACGCCGCCTACATGGCGAGCCTCGGAGCGATCAAGTCGCAGTTGGGCAAGCTTGACGAAGCGCGCTACTGGACTAACGAGGCGCTGAAGTACGACCCGAACAACCTCGTCGCCACCGCGCTCGACGAGGAGCTCAAAAAGGCAGGCAAATAGCGCTACAAGGGCGACGACTTGATCTTCGCCCAATCGCGCGGATACGCGACCGGAGTCTTCTTGAACTTTCGATACACCGGAAACACGCGCACGATCTCCGTGCCCGGCACGGTTCGCTCCTCCACTGACTCCAGTGAAAGTCCGAGCTCGCCAAAGTTGCAACCGGTGATCTGAGCGCGGTCGTACGGCGTGCGGAAAGGAACGACGGCCCCACCGACGCGGCACCACGCTGCGCTCACCTCGATCTGCGCCGAAAGCGGCGCGACCGCGCGGCCCGTCACGACGTCGAACCGCTCCCTCTCGTCCACGTCCTCCGCGCGGTGCTTTCGATACGTCAGGTTGTCGAGCGGGCACGCGCTCAGCACGCGCAGCATCTTCGCGTTGCTGTCCATCGCGACGACCTGCAGGTCCGGGCGCGCGCAGGCCAACGGCCATGCAGGCAGCCCAGGCCCCGAGCCGATGTCCAAGACCCGCGCCCCGACAGGCACATAGGCCGCGACCAGAAGCGACTCGATGAAGTGCCGCACCTCGCACTCCTCGCGCGGAACGCGCGTCACGTTCGAGAGCGCCGAGTACAGCGCCTCCTCATAGCAGACAAAGGCCGCAGACTGCCGCGCCACCAATGGAAAGCCGGACTCGCGGCAGAACGATTCAAGGCCCATTGCGATGTCGCAGAGGTTACCTTTGGATAGAATCCGAGAGATGGAAAGGCGCGACAGACTGCGGGCGCTGGGTTTCCAGATCGCCGTGTTCGGTCTGCTCGTCGCGTGCGCCTCGCTCATGCCCCAGTTCTTCGGCAAGGACGACTTCCCTTGGACCCTCCTCGTCGGCTCCTTCATCTATCTGCACGGCGCGTTCATGGTCCTGGTCTTTTCGCGGAGCAAGTCCGACGTCAAGAAGAACCTCGGGGCCCTGCGCTTCGTGCGCCTCGGCTTCGTCGTCGTGTTCGCTCTGCTCGTGTGGAAGCTCTTCGCGCCCTAGTCGTACCGGACGCCCGCAAGATAGACCAGGCGAGCGAGCAGGTCCTGGTCGTAGGCGTCCATCTCACCCGCGCGCTTCGACTCCTGGTCGGCCTCAAGCGTCTGCCCGTTCAAGCGCAGGAACACTTCCAGCAATCCATAGTTCACGCGGTCCTCGCTGTTGAGGTCGCTCGCCAGCCGTGCCGCGCGGATCGCCTCCGCCCTCTTCCCCGCGCCCCAAAGCGCGATCGCGGAGAGCTGGAACAGCCGGTCGTCTCCAGGAGAGAGCTCTGCCGCCGCGGCGAACGAGAGCACCGCCTCGTCATAGCGCCCGACTTCGAGCAACAAGTCTCCCATCCAATAGTGATAAAACGGGTCGTCCGCCGCGAACGAGACCGCACCGGCGATCGCCTCCAGCGCCATCTTCGGGTGGCCCATCCGTCGGAGCAGCTCGGCCAGCCGAAAGTGGTTGTACGCGTTCCCCGGCTCGATCTCCGTCGCACGCCGAAGCTCCTTCAGCGCGTCCGTGTTCTTGCCATACGACTTCAGCACGTCGCCGATGCCGCGCGCGATCTCGCCCGTCTCGCGGATCTTCGCCGCGGTCTTGTACTGCTTGTAAGCCTGCGGCGACATCCCCGCGGCCTCGTACGCGGCGCCGAGCTCCAGCAGGATCTCGTGCCTCTCACCAGTGGTCTGGTCCAGCGCGCTTCGAAAGTGAATGATCGCGCCGTCGTAGTCGCCGTCCATCATGCAGAGCCGTCCGATCTCTTGGCTCTCCTCGCGCGTCTTCCCCACTCGCGAGCGGTACTGCGAGACGACTTGCGCCGCACCGGCGCCAGGAAGGTCGAACAGCTCGCGGATGAGCTGCGGCTCGTTTTCCATCTCCCCCATTCTACGTCCCTCAGCCGACGCCGATTGGCTTGATGGTCACTGTGACGGGATAACTGCCGCCAGAGAGCGGGATCGTCTCCAGATAGAACGTCTTCCTCTCCCCCGGGGCCATCTTCACAGTCGTCACCCGGTGCGTCTTCTTCGGTTGCAGGAGCGGCGTGCGGTACACAAGCCCGTTGATGCGGAAGAACGCGCCCGTATAGCCAGCGCTGGACTCGAACACGAACTCGATCTCCGTCTCGAGGAGCGTTGGGTTGTACACCTCGACCTCGATCTGGTACACGATCCCAAAGTTGCCGCTCAGCCCGCCGTTGTCGTCCACGCGACCGACCGGCTCCTCCCCGATCCGGATGTATCCAAATCGCCCGCCGATCTCGTACCCGGTCTTGATCGCCTTCACCGCTGGGCTGTAAACGTGCTGCGACTGGCCAGTGAGATTGATCGTGGCGTTCGCTAGGCTGACGGCCGGAAGCGTCGCGGCGTAGTTGCCGCTCAGGCCCGCATCGGAAGCTCCCCACTCGCAGTCGCCGATGAACAGGACGCTCGGGCCCTCGATGCTGTGCAGCGCCATCAGCCCGCTCACGACCTGCTGCGGCGCGAAGCGCTCCACCACCACGGGCACCGCGCTGTGCGGCGGGACCTCGATGATGGAAGCCGACTGCCGCACCCACCGCGGGAAGAACTCCTCGCCGGCCATGTACCCCGCATAAGTCGGGTTCGTGTGCGGCTGCGAGTCGCCCAGCGTCACGGCGACCTTCGCCGCCACGTCTGAAGTGTTGACGAGCACGTAGCTCATCAAAAGCGGCTTGTGCGCGAGGTTAAGGTGGTGGTAGAGAACGCGCGCGGCCTTGCCTTCGCCGAGCTTGCCCCAATAGAGCCGTCCCGGCGCGCGGACCGTCTCCGGGTGGTTGCTGTACCAGAGCTCTTCCGTCGCGTTGTCCAGCATCCCCGTGTTCTTCAGCTCGACAGTGATCGTCGCCTCGACCGGAAAACGGTCCGGTGCGCGCACCGTCGCCTTCACGGTCCCGGTCCCGCGCTGTGAAGGAACAAGCTCCGGCACGGCGACAGAATCAACGGTGACCTGCGCGTTCGGTGCGCTAGTGATCGCCGCGAGCGCGGCGCGCGTCGCCGCGTCGGCGACCGTCGCCTTGTCCGCGGGCCGTCCCGTGACCATCGCCACGCTCGGCGTCCCGACCACTGCGGCCGGCAGAAGCACGATGACCACCAGCGTCTCAGACTTGTCGCCGTAACGCACCGTCATGCTGCAAGAGCCCGCATACTCGGCGCTGATCGTGATCGTGCCTTCACGCTGCTCGGCCTTCGCTGGACCGTGTGTGTCGAAAGTGACCTTCGTCTTGTCCGCAGCGGGGCCGCTCAGCGCGACGGTCGCAGTCCCGCCGACCGGCATCCAGACTTTGTGGCTCGCCATGAAGAATGCGACCGAGTCCACCGCCCTCTTCAGCTTGTCGGCGATCGTCGCGGTCAGCACGTCCACGGTCCGCCCGTGGGCCCGCGCCTCGTCGGCCGTGACCGTAAAGACCTTGACCCCGCCGACCATGACCCTGCCGGCGCTGCCCTCTTTGGCAGTAGAGACCTCGAACCCCTTGGTGCTCCGGATCGCCTGGGCGGCCAACTGGGCCCGCTTCTCCGGACTGAACCCGCCCCCGCCCGTCCTGATCGTCAAGACCTCGATTTCGTTGACGAAAAGGGTCGGCCCGTCGGCGCGCGCGGACACCCCGGCCCAGGCGTACCCGGCCAGCAAAGCGGCTAAAACGACGGTGAGCGCCCGCACTATGGAACTAGACGGTACCCGGTTATCCACAGTTTCCAAGTTTGGGCCTGCCAGAACCGTGCCATTTACCTGGGAGCCAGCCATCCCGCCGTCCCCGCCGATCCCGCCGTCACCCGCCTCCCCCGCCTTCCCCGCCGATCCTGCC
>JBBDXG010000026.1:94295-116425 GCA_040902435.1 Fimbriimonadaceae bacterium | reverse complement strand
AAACTCCCACAATGGACCGCACGACCCTCGCCGAGGTCTACCGCCAGATCCTCTCCGGCAGCGACATCCCCGCCCCCGCCCGCCTACTCAGCGCCATCAGGCCAGACAAGGCCGCCCAGCGCCTCCCCGGCTTCCCCTATTCCCTGCTCGAAAACCTCTGGCACGCCGTCTTCTGGCAGACGATCTGGCTCGACCGCCTCGATGGCAAGGCCACCATGAAGTTCACCGAGGACTGGCAGTCACCGCCCGCGAGCGACTTCCCCAAACTCAAAGCCCGCTTCGTCGCCAACATCGAAAAGGCGCACAAGCTCTGCTCCGCGAAGTCCTTCAAGCACAAGATGAAGTCCGACGAGGCAGCCGTCAAGACCCTCATCGCCCTCGCGATCCACGACAGCTACCACATGGGCCAGATCAACCTCATCAAGCGCGTGATGCGCAAGTCAAAGCCGTAAGAAAGAATGACCCCGGCCCACAAGGGGCCGGGGAGAGAAAGCGGGCGCGCGAATGGATTTCAAAACGCGCCCTATGCCATGGGACCGGCCAGAATAACAACCGGCCCCACATCGTTTACGCAGCGATCGAGAGAGTAACCTCGCCGCCGGTGCCCCAGATCGCCTCAGACTCCGACGGAATAGACGTCTGCCCGTTGTGCGTCGCGGACACGCGGAACCAGAACGTCTGCCCCGGCGTGTAGCCGGTCAGCGTCAGCTTGTTCGCGGTCGCGGTGCCCTGCAAGGCCCAAGTCGAGCCGTCCGAGCTGCCCTCGATCACAAACGTGGTCGGGTAGAAGTTGCCGCTACCGTCCCACGAGAGCTGCACCGTGCCGCTTGCGTCCGGCTGCGCGAGGAGCGAAGTCGGCTGAACCGGGAAGTGCTTGGTCGGGGTCGTGTCTGGCACAGGAATGTCCATCGCGGCGTACGTCGCGGTCGGGTCGTCCTGGCCTTGTGCGAACGTCTTGATCTTGCTGATCGCCTGCGAGAGCAGGCCTCGCAAAGAAAAGACGTCGCTGTTCTGCGTCAGGGTGGCCGACTTGCTCGTACTGCGCGCAGTGACCGCGCCGTCGTGGCTGGTGTCGGCGGCCGTCAGAGCGGCCTGGAGAGCGGTGATGTCAGCAGTATCGAGCCCAAAAGCGGACCCTGCGCCTGCCGTCACTTCCGCATCCCAAGTGGCGATGTGGTCGGTCGCCCAGTTCAGGGCTCCGTCTATGGTGTCTGGTACTGTTGCCATGCCAAACCTATCGGCACCCTCCCGAATCTCTTTAGGGTTTTGAACCTGGAAATCTCCACCCCGGGGCATAATCAAGCCGATGGCCGAGACGCGGAACGCGCTGTACTATGGGGACTGCCTCCACGTCCTGCAAGAGCACATCCCGTCCGAGTCAGTGGACCTCGTCTACCTCGATCCGCCGTTCAACTCGAACCGCGACTACAACGTGCTCTTCAAAGAGCAGACCGGCGCGCCCGCAGAGGCGCAGGTCAAGGCGTTCACCGACACGTGGAAGTGGTCGGACGACCTCAACCTCGAATGGGACCAGTTCGTGGATTCATGCCCCAACCAGCCGCTCGTGTCGCTGATGCAGTCGTTCATCCAGTACCTCAAGCGCAACGACGTGACGGCCTACCTCGCCCGCATGACCCCGCGCCTCTACGAGCTGCACCGAGTCCTCAAGCCCACCGGCTCGCTCTACCTCCACTGCTTTCCTTCAGGAGCCTGCTAATGGATGAATTTGCCGAGGCTCAGTTCCTTAAGGACTTTCATGACTTTGCAGCTCCAAAGCTCGATGTCTATGAACAGGCCATTTATCTTTATATCCTGCGTCACAGTAGGCTTGTCGGGCTTAAGGAGGTTGTCATCGGATTCAAATCCGCGCGCACACGGTTGGCGTGCGGGATCGGTGAAGCGGGGAAACCGATGTCCGAGAACACCGCCTATCTAAAACTCACTTCCCTCGCCTCCAAGGGTTTTGTCGAGGTGGTTGCGTCGGAGCACACCGGGCGCCGTTTGCGCCCAAAACTACCAACGGAGATTCCCGGACTGATTACTGAGCCGGAGCCGCAGCTAGCTGAGAACATTGAGGAGATCGACTTCTTCAATGATAGTGATCGCCGGGAGATGATTTTCAAACGCGACGGCTATCGTTGCTTTTACTGTGCGAGAAAGCTGAACCAAGAAACCCAGGTTATTGAACACGTCCAGTCGCGGCCTACGGGCACAAACACATATCGCAACTTAGTCGCCGCCTGCCGCGAGTGCAACAACAGAAAGAACAAAATGAACGTTGAGGACTACCTCAAGGTGCTGTACCGCGATGGGCTGCTGGACCAGAACGAGTTTCAAGCACGTCGGCAAGCCGTTGCTGCGCTCCTAGCTGGCGAGTTGAAGCCGCCCCTTTAGAGAGGTTCATTTAGCGCATCGGCTACCCAACCCAAAAGCCCGTCGCCCTCCTCAAACGCATCCTCGAAGCTTCCTCCAATCCTGGCGACGTAGTGCTGGACCCGTTCTGCGGTTGCGGCACGACGATCATGGCCGCGCAGGAGCTTGGCCGTAAATGGATCGGCATTGATATCACCGCGACGGCCACTTCGCTGATTAAGGCGCGTCTGTTTGACGCCTACCACATCAACAACGGCAAGAAGGGCGACTACGACATCATCGGCCTACCGACGACCGAGGCCGAAGCGATCGAACTGGCGAGCCGCGACAAGCACGAGTTCCAGAAGTGGGCGATCTCGCTCGTCCCCCGCGCGATGCCCTGGCAGGAGAAGAAGGGTGCGGACGGCGGAGTCGACGGCTTCGTGCGATTCAAGTTCAACGCCACGACGAAGGGCACCGAGCTCGTGATCATTTCGGTCAAGGGCGGTCAGACCCTAAAGATGGACGACATCAAAAACCTCGAATCAACGATGGGGCCACCCAACAACGCCGTTTTGGGGTTCTTGATCACACTCGTTCCTCCCACGAAGGGCATTGTGGACTGGGCCAAAAAGGCCGGGCTCGTCAAGAGCCCAGAGGGCGGAACGCCCGTCCCCGTGATCCAGATCCGCACCGTCGGCCAACTATTGAAGGGCGAAGCCTTCACCTTCCCCTGGAACGCCTCGATCCACGGCATTCCCAAAGCGGGCGAGGGCCAAGGGCGGTTGGGGGTTTGAAGCTGGGGCGAGTGGGCTCTCCTGACGAGTTCGATCCAGCTTGGCGTCAGGATGCTCCGCCGAGGCGAGAATGGGCTCCGGAAGCCACAGATTGCGCACCGGAATCCTAGGTTCTTGCTCCCCAATCCCAGGATTCTGCTCCCCAATCCCAGGGTTCTGCTCCCCCATCCCAGGGTTCTGCTCTCCAATCCTAGGGTTTTGCTCCCCAATCCTAGGATTGCGCTTCGGAACCTGTGGAGTCTGCACCAGAATCCATGGCCCGAGCTCTGGAATCCTAGGGTCTTGCTCCCAAATCCTGGGCTTTTGCTCCCCAATCCTGGACTCTTGCTCCCGAGTTCTAGGCTCGCGATTGAGCCGCCGCCCCTCGACCCTTGACCCCCGCCCCGGTCACGACCAACCCCGTCCCGGCCGAGAGGAAACCACCCCGGCCGCCGCTCGACCCCCATCCGACGACCGTTGGCCCCTCCACGCTACCACCCCGTGCCCCCCCCTTCCCGCCGTCTCTGCCGGGCAACGGATCGAATCCACGAACGAGCCTCTTGCACCGCTCGGGGCTGAAGAGCGCTATAATTCAGACGATAGGAGAAACATGAAGAAGCTGACTCTGATATTTGCCCTGGGAATGGCAAGTGCCGTCGCTTTTGCCCAGAACCAGGACTGTATATGTCTAGGGAACTGGGTTCAGACCGCTGACGGCTCGCCACTGATAGACAACAACGGCCCATACTTTATTGAGTCGCACCAGACAGAGGCTTGCGATCCGCTGGTGATCGCCACACACGGTCACGATAGGTTGAAGGTAGCCAAGGTGTTCGAAATCGGTGGATCCTGTTCAACACTCAGTTGGATCCCTCAGCTCGCGACGCTGTACGATTCCAGCCATGTGATCACCGTGCCAGTCTCAGCCTACACGATCCCTGGCGGCTTTGAGTCGCGTGAGTATTTGACACACAAGACCGGTTACCGTCTTCAAGCTTTCGAATGCCAGGTGGAGGGAGTCCCGCAGAAGACGCTCGAGCGAATGCAAGTCATCCAATACGACCATCTTATCACCGTGGATTTCATAAAGATTCGGGACTGCCCTGCCGAACCAGGATGTCCCGTTCCCGCGGGGGGGCCAGGTGGAGGATGCTGACACGGACCGTGTTCGCCTTTGCGCTGTCTGCGACGATCTCCGTCTCGTTTGCGCAGAGCCCCGACTACTGGGTGCTTGTACACACCGGCGATCAGACGGCGAAGACGCAGATCCTGGCGGAGAAGGACTACGCGAAGGCGCGAGAGATCGCGGCAAAGCTTGGGTATGAGGCCGTCGTGGAGCGTCGGGTCGCGTACTTCTTTCCCGTTCCGTCGTGGTCTGGCGCGAGGGGCGCAGCGATTCAGAAGCTCCTCAGCGAGGCCATCAACGAGGGGTTCGACCGGGAACTCGATGTCGGAAAGATGCCCGCGTACCAGCGCGAGCACTTGAAGCGGTTCCTCTCGGGAGTCGAAGTGGGGGGAGACCTCGGTGCGCGGATCAAGCAGACCGACCTCAGCCGCGTCACCCTGCGCCGCACCGTAGACCTGCAGTTCGAGGTAGACGGTCACCGTGTCGTCGTACCGTTCGCAGAGAAGCACGTCTTGGACTGGTACTACGCGCCACGGCGCGACCTAGCTACAGACGCGCCCGCCCCCACGGACTTTCCCGAGCGCAAAGAGCTGTTCGGCCTTGGTACCCAAGACTTTGCCGTGAGCGTCTCTAAACCGACGACATCGGACGCCTTTGAAGGGCTTGTGAATCGTGCGCAGATCCTGCTCTCGGAGCGGCGCGCCGCACTGCTCCAAGAGGTCGAAGGCTTGGTTGACAGCGCGTTCGAACAAGTGTTCGCCTCTGAGTCGGCAAAGAAACTCATGAACGGCGAGAAGACGAAGTTCGGCTCATTGCCGGAAGGTCTGCAGGTCTCGCTCAAGCAGCACATGAAGGAGAACCCCGGCATCTACGGCTTCGACACGTCGCAGCTCACGAGTGGGGATTTCGCGACAGCGGAGATTTCAATTCCCGATGGTGGGCTCCGACTGTTCATGAGCTTTATGCTCGACGGCTCTGTCCCCGCCTCCGATGGCAGCCCCGTCCGCTACGCAGTGTCGTGGGAAGTGACGGAAATCCTTTCCCAGGGCGGATAGCGAGGTGGGGTAGACGGCAGGTGGCTCTACGCTATAGAGCGGTGCCGGGGTGGCACGACGCCCTAGAGACGAAAAAGATCCCCGTCATCGGCAGTGGGCCGGTCATCGTCAGTCAATGGACTCCCCACGCTCCGAGGACACCCAGTTCGCGAGCGACTCGACCCTCGTCTTGGCCATCGTCTGCGCGACCACGATAAACACGCCCAGAGCCTACCCTTGCCCCCGGTCCCCCTCCCCCTTGGCACTCTCCTCGGTATACTGCCAACACCGATTTTGGGCCACGAGCCCAGGTTCAACACAGGTTAGAAGATGAACATCCAACCCCTACACGATCGCATCGTCGTCGAGGCCGCGGCGAAGGAATCCAAGTCCGCAGGCGGCATCATCCTCCCCGACTCCGCCCAAGAAAAGCCCCTGAGCGGCAAGGTCCTCGCAGTCGGCCCGGGCAAGACCCTCGACAGCGGCACCACCGTCAAGCCGGAGGTCAAGAAGGGCGACACCGTCCTCTACGGCAAGTACGCCGGAACCGAGGTAAAGGTCGGAGGCAAGGACTATGTGATCCTCCGCACTGACGACGTCCTCGGCATCGTCGTCGCTTCCGACAAGGCGGTCGTTCCTATGAAGAACTCATCGAAGCCGACCAAGAAGGTCGCAGCCAAGCCCAAGAAGAAGGCCAAGGCGGGGGCGCGCTGATGTCCGCAAAGGAACTCTCCTACGGCGGCGAGGCGCGCAAGAGGCTCGAAGCGGGCGTTGACAAGCTCGCCAACGCAGTCAAGGTCACCCTCGGCCCCCGCGGCCGCAACGTCGTTCTCGAACGCAAGTTCGGCTCCCCCATGGTCATCAACGACGGCGTCACCATCGCCAAGGAGATCGAGGTCGAGGACCGTTTCGAGAACATGGGCGCGCAGCTCATCCGAGAGGTCAGCAGCAAGACCAACGACACCGCAGGCGACGGCACCACCACCGCGACAGTCCTCGCGCAGGCCATCTTCAAAGAGGGCTCGCGCAACGTCGCCGCCGGAAGCAACCCGATGCAGATCAAGAAGGGCATCGAGGCCGCGACCGACGCGATCGTCGCCGAGATCGCAAAGATGTCCAAGCCGGTCAAGGGACGCCCAGGTATGACCGAGGTCGCCACGATCAGCGCAAAGAACGAAGAGATCGGCGAGCTCGTCGCCGAGGTCATTGACACCGTCGGCAAGGACGGCGTCGTCACGGTCGAAGAGAGCCGCTCCGCCGACACGACGTTCGAGATCGTGGACGGACTGCAGATTGACAAGGGCTACCTCAGCCCCTACTTCATCACCGACCCCCACCGCATGGAGGCCGTCTTCGAAGACGCAATGGTCCTCTTCCACGAGAAGAAGATCAGCAACGTCCAGGACCTCGTGCCCCTGCTCGAGAACGTCCTGCGACAGGGCAAGCCGTTCATCATCGTCGCAGAGGACGTCGAGAGCGAGGCGCTCGCGACCCTCGTGCTCAACCGACTGCGCAGCAACCTCCAGATCGCTGCCGTCAAGTCGCCCGGCTTCGGCGACCGGCGCAAGCGCATGATGGAGGACATGGCGATCCTCACCGGAGGCACCTTCGTCACAGAAGAGCTCGGCATCAAGCTCGAGAACGTCACGCCGGACATGCTCGGGCGCGTCGGCAAGGTCGTCATCAACAAGGACAACACGACTTTCATCGGAGGCAAGGGCAAGAAGGGCGAGATCGAGGGCCGCATCAAGCAGATCAAGGCTGAGATCGAGCGCACCGACAGCAGCTATGACAAAGAGAAGCTCCAGGAGCGCCTCGCAAAGCTTTCCGGCGGAGTCGCCGTCGTCAAGGTCGGCGCAGCCACCGAGACCGCGCTCAAAGAGCACAAGGCCAGGATCGAGGACGCGCTCGCCGCGACCCGAGCCGCGCTGGAAGAGGGCATCGTCGCAGGCGGCGGCTCCGCGCTCATCCAGGCAGGAAGGGTCCTCGACAAGCTCTCGCTGACGGGCGACGAGAAGATCGGCGCCGACATCATCCGAAGGGCCATCGAAGCCCCGCTCCGCACCATCGCCCAGAACTCCGGAGCCGAGGGCTCCGTCGTGGTCGAAAGGGTCAAGAACGGCAAGGCCGGAGAGGGCTTCAACGCCGCGACCCTCAAGTACGAGGATCTCTTCAAGTCCGGCGTCGTTGACCCGGCCAAGGTCGTCCGGACCTGCCTCCAGAACGCAGCCAGCATCAGCGGCCTGCTCCTCACGACCGAGGCGGCAGTCGCCGACGCCCCCGAGGATGAGGACGAGGGCCACGGCCACCACCACTAGGCCAGCCCACAGGTAGTCGCCAAGTGGTCGCCGGTCACTCCGGCGGCCACCTGGCGACGCCCCGAACCTACTAGAACTCGTCAACTTTCTACCTGGAGACCCTCCAGTTCTCTGTCAGCTTCCAAGAATTCATAGTGTAATGAGTCGCCTTAGAAGGCTAAGGCGCTTGCTCGCGGAGGCACTGGCGCCATATACGGAGGACCTTTCGGGGTTCTGGTTCGACTTCGGACGCAGGTTCGGGGACGTTCGTAGGTTCTACGCGGACCACGAGTGGTCCAGGTCCCTCGTCCAGGGGGCGCTCGCCCTTATCGTCGTCGCCTCGCTCGACGCCTTCTTGGGCCACCCGGTCACCATCCGGCTCCTCTACATCGTGCCGGTCTTCGTCGCCAGCTACCGGGGCGACTGGTTCTCCAGCGCGTTCGTCACGGGTGCGACGCTCATGGTCCTGACGGGCCTCGATTACAAGCACCGTGTCCTGGTGGGCGAAACCGCCCCTCTCGGCGTCGCCGTCAACGTCGCCACGCTCTGCCTCGCCTCGACCTTCATCGTCTTTATGCAGCGCAGGGTCCGGCGCATCCACAAGATCGCCAACCACGACGCCCTCACCGGCGCCATGGCGCGCAGCGCCATCCAGACGAAGGCCGAGGAGATGATCGTGCGGGCCAAGGAAGAGGGCACCAGCATCACCGTCGGCGTGCTCGACTGCAACGGCTTCAAGCGGATCAACGACATCCGCGGCCACCACACCGGCGACGAGGTCCTCGTGCTGCTCGCCACCGTCTTCGAGCGCACCATCGGCCGCCACGGCGCCCTCGGCAGGATCGGCGGGGACGAGTTCGTGTTCGTGCTCCAGGACCGGTCCGAGGAGTTCGTCGGACGGATGATCGAGCACACCCGCGAGGCCTTCGGCGCCGCGGTCTTCCCCGTCGCGCCGTTCTGCACCTTCAGCGTCGGGACCGCGCGGCTCGGCCGCGACGGCGAGAGCTACGGCGAGCTCGTGAACACAGCCGACGAAAGGATGTACCGCGAAAAGGCGGCGATGGACACCGTCCGAGCTGCCGTCCGAATGGGCTGAGCGGATACACTACTGTCGGGCATGACGGTGAAACACGTACACCTCCTTCCCTTGCTCCTGATCGCCTTCGGCACGCTCGGCTGCAAGCCGCCTGGCGCGAAAGCCGTCGTGCTCAGGGACGCACCCCCCGTCGTCCTAGAAGAGGGCTGGCAGCCCATCGCCGTCGAGGGCGTCGGATTCACCTTCGCCCTGCCGCCCGGGTGGAAGTTCGCCCAGCTCGACAAGGCCGGGCTTGAACAGCAGGTCAGGGCGATGAACGAGAACGCCTGGGACATGCTCGGCAAGCAGAAGGCGGACGTCAACTTCGACAAGGCCCGCGCCGTCGTCGGCCTCTACGAGTCCCCGATCGCAGACCTGCTCACTAGCAATTCGAGCGTCTCCCAGGTCGTCATCGCGATCCGAGAGGAGACCGGCAGGACGATGGGCCTCAAAGACGCCGCCGCCCGCTGGCGCGACACCGTCAGGGTCGAAGGGGCCAAGGACGAGCCCAAAGAGGGCGTGATGGAGCTCCCCGTCGGGGCTGCAGCCACCGTCAGCTCGGCCTCCTTCATCATGGGCTTCATCGAAAAGCTGACCGTCGTCTGCCTGGTGGACGGGACCGTCGCCTACACATTCATGTTCTTCGAGGAGGCAACAGGCGATGCCAAGGCGGCGCCCGCCAAGGCCATCCTGGAGACCTTCCGACCGAGCCCCTGAAGCGGGGATTTCCTGCGATTTCCACAAACATGGGCGTAGTTGCCATACAATAGGAGCGTTCCTCCTATCAGGAGCAGGAGGCAGTTCGTGTCCTGGAAGAGTCGAGAAACGCTGGGAGAGCAGCTCGTCGGCGAGGTCTTCGACCTCACGGCGCCGCCCCATGAGTGGCTGCTCAATCAACCGGACGGGTTCGCGTGGTGGCCCGGCGAGATGGCGCAGCGCGTCTGGACCGAGGACGGGCTCTACCAGAACGGCCGCACCTACTACCGCGTCCACTGCGAGACCGACCTCGTCAAGGGCCGCAACCAGCGCGAGCAGCTCGACGCCATGCTCGAGTGCGAGATGGACCACTGCCTGTTCTCTTGCCTCGTCTACGACAAGCGCACCGACGTTTACCGGCTCCACACGTGCGTCTACGCCGAGGGCGAGAACGCGCAGTGGACCACCAAGCTGTTCCACTCCGCCGCGCGGCTCCAGCTCTTCAGCGCATACCGCATGGTGGACAAGGTGACCCAGCAGTTCCACTCGGCGCACGCGACCAGCGCCCACCCTGTGGGCGGGCTGCGCGAGGACCGCGACCAGCGGGTCAACCAGGGCCCCGAGAGCTTCATCGCCGCCGGACAACAGCCGAGCCGTTGGATAGACGCCGACGAGTGGCGCGACGTGGACTGGGCCATGGACCGACAGGCGCACTCCTGGCAGAAGTCCGACAAGCGCTCCTCCCTTTCCCACTTCTACTGGGCGCCCGACACCAACCAAACGATCGAGCTGCTGATCACGGCCGACGAGCCGCACCCCATAATCGGCAACGGCCTGCACTTCACGCTCACCGTCCCGCTCAAGATGTCGCCCAAACACGTCGCGTACATGGCGCTGGAGCTCAACGAGCACGAGCGCTCGACTTGGCTCAAGACGCACATGCTCGGGTCGTGGTGCAACCACAACGGCGCGCTCTCGTTCCGCCTCTTCGTCCCCAACGCGCTCTACCAGGAGGGCGTCCTGCACGAGCTCTCCGTCAGCATGGCGGGCCGCGCCAACTGGACCAACGAGTACTTCTATGCCAAGAAGGTCGAGGCCGAACGCGCGCGCCAACCCAGCAAGCAGGGCTGAGCACAGCCTTTCGCGTCCACTCCCTTCACCCTCACAGCACCCTCCGCACACCGCCCCTATCTGAGCACTCGAACACCATGATCGGCAACTGGGGCACGAAACGGATCGCCGATAGCAGCGCCGGAGCCGCTGACTGGACCACCAGTATCCCCCGCACCCGTCCACACGCCAGAATGTTCTCAGCGACCCAAGCCATGTATCCGATCACTTGACCGAGCGCGACCGTGCCAGCCCGCGCGTTCTTGCACTCGATCACCACGAAGTCCCCCTTGCGGTCAACCGCCAAGATGTCAATGCACCCGCTCCGCTGCTTCTCGCCCACCAATTGGAGCGGAAACTCCGGTAGCGCCTCCCAGTCCCCGTGGATGTGCAGACCGCCCTCCAGTAGCTCCAGGTTCTCCGCGACCCAAAGACGCATCTCCTTCTCCTTCCGAAACCCGCCCTTGTACGGCCGTACCGTAATCACGTCTTCATCGTCCCATCTCATTGAATCTGCCCTCCTCGCCCCTAGCCTTCAGCCCTGCTCCCTACTTCTTAGACGGACGTAGTGTCCAGAAGGTTCCATGGTTTTTGGCTGGTCCTAGGACGTGGGGTCAAATGGGGGGGAGGAGTAGGGGTAGGAGTAGGAGAGGGAGGAGGGGGAGGGTCTTGCAGGCGCCGAGGTTCTAGAACCCGCGCTGCTCTAGGGCTTGGGGGCACACCTTGGTTCGCACCCCAGGCGTTAATCAGTCAGAAAGGAAACAGCCAAAGCGACACGACCATCGCCGAGCTTGCGCTGCTGATCTGGCAGAAGATGCGTTGAAGGGCCGTAACGGGGCCGGTCCCTCCCCCCACGCGTCTGCAGATTTGCGGACGTGAAACTGCGGACTTGCCGCCAGGCGCCTCCTGTTGCACCATGTCATTCATAGCGGCCCATTCAGGCCGACCGGGAGAACGAAATGACATACACTAAAGAGATCAACGCTTGCATCGAAGCCTGCGCGACGACGGCAGAGGTCTGCCGGGACTGCTCGATCGAGTGCGAGGGGAAGGCCGGCATGGAGCACTGCGCCCGATTGTGCAACGACTGCGCGACGGTCTGCGAGCAGCACGCGGACAACCTCCAAAACGGCGACCACTCAATGGCCGCCGACTGCATCGCCGAGTGCGAGTCGTGCGCGATGGAGTGCGGCATGCACCGCGACATGGACGCCTGCGCTCGCTGCGCCGACTCCTGCCGCGACTGCGCCACGGCCTGCAGGCAGGCAGAAAAGGTCGGAGCCTGATAAGCCCCCTTTGGGAGTTCGCGAACGTAGTGTCCACCCCGGCGCACTTTGGGAGTGCGCGAACGCGTTCGCGCTTTCCTCAGGGCCTACTGGGCGTCCGGCTCCCCTCTCCATGAAGATGGATCGTGCTTCAAGGGGAGGGGCTGGGGGTGGGGAACGGCGACACCGCTCACCCGCTCGGCCACGCACGAGAGCCCCGAAGGGGCGGCGATCCTATAGCCAGGGGCATCGCCCCTGGGAGGACGCGGCAAATGAAAACCAAGCCCTGAAAGGGCGACGTCCGCGCGAATTGATCATTCATCACTGCCCCCTCGACGCCCCTGGAACGGCGTCCACAACGACCCCCGACCCCGGAGAGGTCGCAGCGTCAGGCCGCCCGCTGTAGAATCCAACCATGTCAGATTCGGCGGTCCAGGACGCCCCGAAGAAGCGGAGTCGGTGGTGGCTGTGGGTGCTCGGGACGCTTCCCCTTTGGTGCTGCCCGCTCTGGATTCTCGTCAACTGGGGGTACGAGCGGTTTGAAATCTGGCAGCTCGACCGGCTGGTGGACGACGCGCGCATTCCAGGCTACATCGCAGCGAAGGACGCGAAGAACGATTGGCCGATGGGTGTCAGCAACGGCGCGTACATCCGGGTCCACTGGCTGGTCGTCACCGACGAGCCGCGCCCTCTGACGGACTTTGTCGAGGGGCTTGAACTGCCACCGAACGTCGAGGCGGACTTGTACGACCTCGGACCGGCCCCCGGTGCGTTCGCTCGCGAAGCTTCTGCGGTCGTGCTTGAAGACATGCGGCTCTATCTCTTCACCGTGGATACCGGTCGAGGGCCGTATCAGTGGGAATTTCCGGACTAGCCGCGTGTGCATGTCACTCGGAGCCGGTTGTTCCCCCGCCGCCTCTCAGCTGTCCCTTCGGGACAACCGTGGTACACGACGCCGGCGGCTGGCCTGGTTGTGTGCCACTGTTGTTCTGGCCCGTTAGCTGCAGTGGATGAGCTGGGCCAGTTAGCCAGAACAGCAGTGCCGCGTGAGGATGCGCAACGCCAGAACAAAAGGCCCCGGCGCCACCGCGCACCGAGGCTCTCGCGTCTGGCCCCTCCCCCTTCTCTGCTCCCTGCTCCTTGCTCCCTTCCCCCTACTCCTGCTCCAACTCCTCCTCCTTAAACTCAGGCTGGTGGGCGACGGGTCAGCTCATGTCGACACGCGTGATTCGTGCGAATTCCGTTTGTGCCCATGCCAGCCTCTTCTCATACTCCCATAGCGCACTGGCGACAATCTCGGCGGAGAGAACCGCTGTCGTTGCTCCATTCCTTGCCCGGTCGTAGAAGTAAGCTAAGGATTGCAGCGCAAGACCGAGATAAGGCGTCTTGTTCCTTGGGTCTGCTCCGTAGATCTCGGGATCCAGGTGCGCCACCCACTTGTTGCGTACCCTGCGCATTTGTGTCGTGTATATCTCAAAGTCGGATTGCGAAACGTCTATTGCTTGCAGCAAGTCATTCATGAATGTCTCAGGCCTCGGAGCCTCTCGTCTCCAGTTAAGTTTGCCCTTTCGATCCGCAAAAATCTTGCACCAGTCCAGAATTGCAAGGCGCATGAAATTGTCGCCGACTGTCGACCACACCTCGCCTCTTGGCAATTCTGGAACTTGCCGTATGGCGTAATAGAAGGCGATGTTTCGTAGACCGTTACCTGCAAGATCGCAAGCGTGGTTGTCAGGTGGACGCTGCCTCATGCTGCATTGTAGCGGGCTGGCCCAGCAGGTCGCTAGAAGTGCCCCGTCTGGACGCGCCGCGGCAAGACAAGGAGCCCCGGCGCCACCGGCACTGGAGCTTTCTTGTCCCGAGACGGTCTAATGGCCCTCACGCGATCGGCGGCGGCTCTACGGTTCCCGTCACGATGCGCGCAGAAGCAATGTGGCTACAAACGAGGATCTCGCCGTTATCCGAGGTGAAGAAGAGCAGGTTCTCGATGCTCAAGCTAATGTCGGACTGGGCCGCAATAGAATCCTTGAATGGCTTGGGGCTGCCATAAGAAGCTTGCGAACAGTAGTGCTCTGTTCCATTGTCCAGCGTGTACTTTATGCGAATCATCGTCCTCTTGACTCCGAGCTGAAGTCTACTCAAATGTTACGGTCGAGCGGGCGGGGGTGTGCGACAGTTCAGCCGACGATGCAGGAGTGGGCACAACTAACCGACACCTTTGCGTGCACGTTTGCGCATGGTTCCGTCTCGGTTCACGACGAGGCCAAGTCGTCGAAAGAGATGCGAAGGGTTGAAGTCGTCGAGCAAGACTTTCCGTTCCCAGGCAACGAGCGACTTAACCGCCTGGTCAGCGGCCAGACTGGCTTTTTCATATTCAGCTGATAACTCTGCATCGGCCCTCGGGGACAGCGCCCGAAAGTGGGCAAACGCGTTTCGCAAGCGTAGGACTTCTGAAAAGAGCTTCTTAGCGTGATCTGGGAGGGGATGCCTGAGCTGATGTTCGATGTACTTGATCTTTGAGGGCGCGCTCAACTCTCGCAACAACAGTTCGCAATTCGCCGTTGGGATTGCCCTGCTGGTCAGGTAATAGAGAGTATTGCCAAGAAAGGTCTCGTACCACATCGCGTAGTGAAGGACAGCGAATCGATGCTCAGCCCTCTTCTTGTACCGACGTGCTAGTTTTAGGAACTCAGGCTCATAGGAAACGATAAAGTGGATTCCGGCGGCTGCGTCACCACGATCTAAAAGAAACTCTGCTAACGCCTTCGTCAATTGCGCCGCCGTAACCGTCTTCGGATTGATTAGCCTGTGCAGCACCATGATCTCAACCAACGCGTACAGCAACTTGCGTCCGGATGCCTCTCCTTGTCTTGTCGTGGCAATTCTCGATCTTCTACCCATTTCTCTCTGGCCGCCTTTGTACAATTCTAGCCGGGCGGGTGGCCGGCTCGTGTGCCACTGTTGTTCTGGCCCGTGAGCCGCAGCTGAACACCTGAGCCAGTCAGCCAGAACAGCAGTGCCGCGTGAGCATGCGCAACGGTAAGACAAAAAGCCCCGGCAGCGAGGGCAAGGATGAGGGCAGAAGGATGAAAGATGAGGGACGAAGTATGCCCTTCACCCGCTCATCCTTCCGCCTTCAGCCTTCAGCCTTCTTCCCACTTCCCTACTCCCTGCTCCCTCCTCCTCACCCCCGTCCCCCTACTCTCCGGCAGGCGAACGCGGCGGGGGCCGTTCCCGCTATACTCAATCCATGCTGAAGGCGTGGTACACGTACGCCGACCGCGTCGGCTACTATGAGGCGGGCAAGAAGGACGCGCCCCGCGTCGCCCTTCTGGTCGCCGTCATCTACGCGCTGCTCGCCTTCGCGATGGCATGGCCGTTCTTGATGGCGAGGGAGGGCGCGGGCCCCATGTGGCCTGTCATCACGTTCGCTGCGCTCGTCGTCGCAGTGGTCTTGTTAATCAGGGTGCAGAGGTTCCACCCGCCCGGCCACAAGGATTCGACGCACTCGAGGACTATCGCGTCTCTCGTCGTTATTGCATGGCTGGTCGTTAGCCTCATCCTCGAACTCCCGGTTGTGGCAATGTTCCTCCCGTTCTGGGGCATGTTCGTGCTAGACGCGCTTGCGAACATCACGAAGGTCCTGCGCAGCGCACAAAGACCCGACGCGAACCTTCCGAACCCTCGAACTACCGAACTCCCGAATTAACCCGGACCCCTAAACCGCGATACCCGTTACCCGATACCCGATACCCGACCTCTCCCCCCTCACTACTTCTCTTCCTTGAACTCCGCGTCAATCACGTCCTCTGACTCCGCCCCAGCGCCGACGCCGGCGCCGACGGGCTCTTCGTCGGACGGCGCGCCTTTGGCCTGGTAGGCCTTTTCCGCCAGCCCGTGCGTCTCCTTCTCCAGCTCGTCGTAGGCCTCTTTGATCTTCTCCAGGTTGTCGGCCTCGATCGCGTCCTTCAGCGTCTTCACCTTCTCTTCGATCGAGGACTTTTCTGCCTCCGAGAGCTGGTCGCCGAGGTCCTTCACCATCTTCTCGGTGCTGCTCGAAAGCCGGTCCGCGTTGTTCTTGAGCTCCGAGACCTCGCGCAGGCGCGAGTCCTGCTCGGCGTTCGCCTCGGCCTCCTTCACCTTCTTCTCGATCTCGTCCTTGCTCATGTTGCCCGAGCCGGTGATCGTGATCTTCTGCTCGTTGCCGGTCGCCTTGTCGTGCGCGGTGACGTTGAGCATCCCGTTCGCGTCAATGTCGAACGTGACTTCGACCTGCGGCACGCGCGCGGGCGACGGCGGGATTCCGCTGAGGTTGAACTGCCCGAGGCTCTTGTTGTCCTTGGCGAGCGTGCGCTCGCCCTGCAGGATGTGGATCGTGACCTCAGTCTGGTTGTCCGCCGCGGTCGTGTACGTGCGGCTCTTCTTCGTCGGGATCGTCGTGTTGCGCTCGATGAGCTTGTCGGTCACTCCGCCCTGCGTCTCGACCCCGAGACTCAAAGGCGTGACGTCCAACAGCAGGATGTCGCGCACGTCGCCGCCGAGCACGCCGGCCTGGATCGCCGCGCCGATCGCGACGACCTCGTCCGGGTTGACCGAGCGGTTCGGCTCCTTGCCCGTGAGCTTCTTGACGAGCTCCTGCACCATCGGCATGCGCGTCGCGCCGCCGACGAGGATCACTTCGTCCAGGTCCTTCAGGTCCACCTTCGCGTCCTTGATCGCCTGCTCGACCGGCTTCTGGATCCGCGCCAGCAGGTCGCTGCACATGTCCTCGAACTTCGCGCGCGAGACCGTGGTCTCCAGGTGCACCGGCTCGTTGTCCTTCGCCGTCACATACGGCTCGTTGATGTCGGTGCTGAGGTTGCCGGAAAGCTCGATCTTGGCCTTCTCCGACGCCAGGCGCAGGCGCTGGAGCGCCTTCGAGTCCTTCCGCAGGTCCACGCCGTGCTCCTTCATGAACTCCGTCGCGAGGAAGTCCACGATCTTGTGGTCGAAGTCGTCGCCGCCGAGGTGGCTGTCGCCCGCCGTCGCTTTGACCTCGAACACGCCCTCGCCGACGTCGAGGATCGAGACGTCGAACGTCCCGCCGCCGAGGTCGAACACGAGGATCGTCTCGTTCTCCTTTTTGTCGAGCCCATAGGCGAGCGAGGCCGCCGTCGGCTCGTTGATGATTCTCAAAACCTTCAACCCGGCGATCTCGCCGGCGTCCTTGGTCGCATTGCGCTGGCTGTCGTTGAAGTAGGCCGGGACCGTGATGACCGCCTGGTCCACCGGCTCCCCGAGGTACGCCTCGGCGTCGGCCTTGAGCTTCTGCAGGATCATCGCGCTGATCTCCTCAGGCGTGAAGTCCTTGTTGACGGCCGGAATGTGCACCACCGCGTTGCCCTTGGCGTCCGCCTTGGCCTGGTACGGCACCCGCGCCGCCTCCGCCTTGACCTCGCTGAGCTTGTGGCCCATGAACCGCTTGATGCTGTAAACGGTGTTCCCCGGGTTCGTCACGGCCTGCCGCTTCGCCGTGACCCCCACCATCCGCTCGCCGTTGGCCTTAAATCCGACCACGCTCGGCAGCGTCCGGTTGCCGTCCGAGGTCGGGATCACCTTTGGCTCCCCGCCCTCCATGATCGCCACGACCGAGTTGGTCGTTCCTAAGTCAATTCCTACTACTCTGCCCATGTCTTACCCTTCAAAAAAGAGACTTGAGTCCCTAACACTCAACTCTTAACGCTGAGGATACCGTTTGGGTTTCGGGGGGTGGGCCGTTAGGTGGGGACGTAGAGGTCGGGGTAGGAGTCGGGGTCTTCGGTGAGTTCGGCGGAGACGGGGGACTCGACGATCTTGAGGAAGGTGGTTTCGAACTCGTCGTCGTCGCGGACGATGCGGTCGTAGCTCTCGGCATAAAAGGGGGGCCAGCGCTCGGCGGACTTCTTGATGATGTCCTTGCCGGCCTTGTTCTTGGCCTTCTCGACGACGTCGCTGAGCTCGTACTTGCCGCCTTTGGCGGCGTCGAGGACGGTGAACATCATCTCGGTGGCCTCGGGTAGGACGCAGAGTACGACGAACTCGAGCCTTTTGCCGTCGGCGCCGAGGAGGCGTCGGAGGAGGGTGTTGCGCTCGGTCTCGTCGAGGGGTCGGCGGTGGCGGAAGGTGACGTAGTAGGTGACGTTGTCCGCCCGCCAGTGCGGCAGGCGCCCTCGCCATATCTGGAAGTTCTGCCAACGGGCCACTGCGGCAACGTTACCTTGCGCCAACTGCCCCTCTCCCCCAGAGGGGAGAGGGGGATTACTCTAACGCTGCGTCGCCGCGTTCGCCGGTGCGGACGCGGACGGCCTCGAGGACCTCGCTGACGAAGATCTTGCCGTCGCCGAGCTCGCCGGTGTGGGAGGCGTCAACGATCGCCTTGATCGCGTCCTCGAGCATGGCGTCCACGACGACCGTCTCGATGCGGGTCTTGGGGACGAGGTTGAGGGCGTAGGTGCTGCCCCGGAACTGGTCGTGCTGGCCGAGCTGGCGGCCGAAGCCGCGGACCTGCTCGACGCTGATGCCGTAGACCCCGATGTCCTCGAGGGCCTGTTTGACGGCCTCCAGCTTGTTCACGCGCACGAACGCCTCTATCCGCTTCACGGGCCCGGTTTTACCTGCGGGGTAACTTAGCGCACGAGGATGGCTGGCGACTCCGCCCCGATCTCCGCGCGCTTGCTGGTCCCCAGCCTTGTCGTGGCCGGGGCCGCAGGCTGCGTCGCGGCGTTCAGCGAGCCCGCGCGCGCGGTCGCGTTCGTGGTGTTCCTGGTCGCGGTCGGGGTCTCGCTCTGGGCGGCGGGCGCTGTGCTGCGCGCGCAGGTGTTCCAGACGATCCGCCTGAGGCGGGTCGAAAGGCGCGTGCGCGCCGCGCGGGAAGAGTCCGCAGTACGGCGCCGGACGTTCGACGACCTGATCGAGGGCCTGCGGGTGATGCTGTTCGTCGTGGACTCGAAGTTCGAGGTCGTCGCGGCCAACCGCGCCGCTCGGAAGGCGTTCGGCTTCCCTGACCCGGTGGGCCACAGCCTGGTCGCGGTGACGCAAACGCACGAGCTTGAGGAGCTCGCGGGGCTGGCGGCGAACAGCGAGACGCGCCTGCGCGACGAAGTCACGATCGCGCGCCCGAGCGACGCGCGCGTGCGCGTGTACGCATGGCGCAACACGGCGGTGCCCGGCCAGGTGTTCCTTTCCTTGCTCGATGTCACGGAGCTGCGGCGGCTCGAGACGGTGCGGCGGGACTTCGTCGCGAACGTCTCTCACGAGCTGCGCACGCCGATGACGACGATCCGCGCGATGTCGGAGACGCTGCTCGACGGCGACCCGGCGGACAAGGACCTCACAAACCGGTATCTGGAGAAGATCATCCGCGAGGTGGACCGCCTGACGGCGATGACCGACGACCTGCTGACCCTGAGCAAGGCGGAGAACGAAAAGCCGTTGCAGAGGCCGTTCAACTTCGCCGAGGTCGTGCGCTCGACGGCGGCGCAGCTCGAGGCGAAGGCGCGCGGCAAGGGGATCGAGTTCCGTTGCGTGACGCCGGAGGACGTCCCGGTCATGGGCTCAGGCTCGGAGATGACGCAGGTGGTGCTGAACCTCGTGGACAACGCGATCAACTATACGCAGCAGGGGTCTGTGGAGGTTCTGCTGACGGTCGCTGGGGACGCGACGAAACTGACGGTGGCGGACACGGGGATCGGCGTCGCGCAGGAGCACCAGGGTCGGATCTTCGAGCGGTTTTATCGGGTGGACAAGGGGCGTTCGCGCGCGACGGGCGGGACCGGTCTGGGGCTGAGCATCGTCCGCCACATCGTGCAGACGCACGAGGGGACGATCGAGGTGGAGTCGGAGCTGAACAAGGGCTCGACGTTTACTGTCGTGTTGCCGGTGAGGGGGAAGGAGTAAGGAGGAAGGAGTAAGGAGTGGGAGTAGGAGTGGGGATATCAATTGCGGCCGCACTGCCGTCGTGTGGAGTGCCAAGGAGATCGGAATGGCATGCGCTCCGGCCACCTAGCCGGCAGGTTGCTCTTGGGTACCGGGGATTACCTGCTATGTAGTCTTACCGGGCGGCGCGAGGGCATCCGCAAGGGCAAAGAGCCAACCCTGCCAGTCCTTCACTCTCTTGAGCGGAAAGTCGAGCTTACTCGCAATATGGTCGCGATCCGTCTCAGGTGCGACAGATAAATCGCGCAACTGCGCAGCTAATTGCTGTCGCTCTTCCAAGGAGATGGTGTCGTGCCATTCGCTAGTCCATGGCTCGAAGTTCCAGTCCAAGAATTCCTTGTGCGTTCCGTAGTCGTAGACGATATTGATGTTGCATGTGAAAAACGACTCTGTTTCCTTTGGAACTCGCACATGAGCGAGTACTTCAGGGGCAGCCTTGCTTGCCTCCATCAGTCCGACGGCCAGTTTCCTGAGCCACCACCTCCAGTCCTCGGTCTTTCGCAGCGGGTAGCTGAACTCGGCTTCAAGATCAGGCAAGAGCCTCTCTTCGATCATTGACATCTCGAACACAGTCTCAGCGATCGTCCTAAGTTCGGATCTTGTCAACTCCCCGATCCAATCCTGCATCCAGCGCTCGAACTTGCACGAGAAGAAGGAGATTTGAGGCTCAAAGACCATTGGCCTTCCCGGCCCTTCGAGAAGGAACGCTCGAACTGTATCGTTTATAAGCATCTGCTCCTCATTTTATGGGATCGGAGGTCCGTTTGCCAGAATCACCTTTGCCATCCCCTTTTAGCACGGCGGGTAGCCGGGCGAAAGGGATCACAAGCCCGTGTGTTGCCGGTGAGTCGTGGGGTGTGAGGGGGAGTAGGAGCAGGAGCAGGAGCAGGAGTAGGAGTAGGGCGGAAGGGTCTGCGCCATCCGCTCGCCCTCGCGGAAACGCAGAGAGAGGACAGACACGAACACCGGCTTGAACGCCCCGCCCCCGCTCTCGGCGTAGTCCTGTGGCGCGAGGCGCCTCAGCCGCACCCATACCTGTCACTCCTCGTCGGCGAACTCCGTCGCGACCGCGTCCGCGGCCGCACCCCCACCTCGACCTCAAGAATCGGCATGATTAGAACGCAACCACCACGGATCTCTCTTGCATGTCAATGAACTCGATTCGGCCAGGGTTGATCACTAAGTGCGGATCGTGTTCGCTCTTCACGTGGTCCTTTGCGATGAGCACGCCGAAGAACCCTTCCTGGGGCCAGTACCAACCGAAGAGCGTCTTGTGAGCAGAACGGCTTGGACTACCTAGAACCTTGTCTTCGGTGTCCACGACGTAAAGCCCGCCCGGATAGTCAACGCGGACATACCTGCCGTCGCGACTGATCTGGACTCCTGCGCTCACGTCTTCGTGGTCCACGCGAACGGTCGCCGGAGCTGGCGGCCATGCGGTCGCAAAGAAGGCAACAAGGTAGGTCGCGAGCGGAACCGCAACAAGCACGAGGACGAACGCAAGTGCCATCCGCATCTCGAATGAGATCCTCCGCTTCTTCCCCACGCTCTTTCGCCTGTTCACACAAGGATTATAAGTCAGACCGTCGCTACTTCGGGCCAAGCATTTCCTGGATCATCACCCAATGTCGCTCCAGAGCTACCCCGGGATCGCCGCGCTGACGAAAAAGGGCCACAACCGGCACCAGGGCAAGGGGAGAGCAAGTCCCTGGGCGGGCGCGGCCTTGGCCTGTTGTCATCAAGTTCCGGGTATCCCCGATTCGGTGAGTTTGGCGAGGGCGAGGGCGTCCGGTCCCCCTCTCCTCTCCGGGGGAGAGGGGCTAGGGGTGAGGGGTCCGAACAAAAGGAGTCCCTTCCTTCATTCGTGTCGTAGACTCTTCTCCGTGCCGCGAAATCGCAGCCCCAAGGCCCGCGAACGAGCGAGAGCATCGCGCAACGACCCGTCCGCAGCGGAGAACCTGATGTGGGACCTGCTCCGCGCAAACCGCACGGGGTTCAAGTTCCGCCGCGAGCACGCGATCGGTGCCTATCGGCTCGACTTCTATTGCCGCGAAGCGATGCTCTGCGTCGAGATGGACGGTGAACAGCACGACCATGAGCGAGACGCGCGTCGCGATACCGCGCTTCTCGCGCTCGGGATTGCGACGTACCGCGTTCCAAATCGGCGGTTCTTTTTGTTGGACGAAGGCGTGTACGGCGACGATCTTGCGCAGATCGTGCGATTGTGCGAGGAGCGCGCGGGTCGCAGCGCATTCCCAAAACCTAAGTAGCCCCTCTCCCCCAACCCCTCTCCCCCGGAGGGGAGAGGGGAGTCACTGCGCAGACTCTTGCTCAGCAGCCCCTCTCCCCCGGCCCCTTTGGCGCGGGCTCAGACATGGGTAGCCATGTCCGAGCGCGGCCAATCCCGGAGGGGAGAGGGGAGCCTCAGTGCAGACTCCTGCTCAGT
>JBBDXG010000026.1:50932-94285 GCA_040902435.1 Fimbriimonadaceae bacterium | reverse complement strand
AACCCCTCTCCCCCGGAGGGGAGAGGGGAGCTACTTGACGACTTGCAGCGGGCTTTCGTTGCCGGCTTTGTCCGTGACGGAGACGGCGACGGCTTTTGCTCGCGTTAGGGCGAGGCCGGAGACGGAGGTGCGGCGGGCGTCGGTGACGCGCACGAGCTTGAGGCCGCTGCCCGTGTCGGCGTACACGGCGTAATACCGCGCGTCTTCGCCCGCGCCTGCGAGCGAGAGCGCGCCGTTCTCGGCGTTGAGCGTGCAGGTCGGCGCCGCGGGCGCGACTGCGTCGAGCCACGGCGACGGCGGAACGAGCGCCTTCTCCTTGTACACCCCGTCCTTGAGGAACTTGTTGATGCCCTTGAAGTCTTGCGTGAACGTCTTCATGCTGAAGAACACGTTGCCGTTCGCACCGGCGCGCCGCGTGTACTCGATCTGCGCGACCAGCTCTTCGCGCGGCCAGTTGCCGTTGTCGGCCGACAGCTTGCCCGAGTAGTTGCCGGGCCACAGGTGCCGGCCCGCCTTGTTCTTGCTCTTCCAATAGTCGAGCAGGAGGCGGTAGCTTTGGTCGCCTTCCATCTTCCAATAGAGCTGCGGCGTGTAGTAGTCCAGCCAGCCTTTTTCAAACCAGAGAAGGCAGTCGGCGTAGAGGACCGCGTACTGGTCGAAGGTCGTCTTGACGCCAGCGGGCGTGTTCGCGCGGTAGATGCCGAACGGCGAGATGCCGAACTTGACCCACGGCTTTCGCGTCTTGATTCCGTCGTACACGCGCCGGACGAAGTCGTCCACGTTCTTGCGACGCCAGTCGCCGCGGTCCATCCCGTTGCCGTACTTTGCGTAGCTCGGCCCGTCGGGAAAGTCCGCGCCGCCGGCATAGGAGGGGTACGGATAGAAGTAGTCGTCAATGTGGATGCCGTCCACGTCGTAGCGCTCGACTACGTCCATGAAGACTTTGAACGACCAGTCCTGCACAGCCGGTTCGCCGGGATCCATCCACATGTAGTCGCCGTACTTCTTGACGAGCGACGGCTGCGTCCGCACGATGCTGCGCGAGGAGACGGCGCCGCGCTGCGACGGGTGGTTTGCGCGGTAGGGGTTGAACCAGCAGTGGACCTCGATCCCTCGGTCGTGCGCCTCTTCGACCACGAACTGCAGCGGGTCCCAGTCCCCGGCCGGCGCCTTCCCTTGCTCGCCGGTGAGATAGTAGGACCACGGCTCGAGCTCGGACTTGTACATCGCGTCGCCGTGCGGTCGGACCTGGAAGACGACGGCGTTGAAGTTGTTGGCCTCGCAGCGGTCGAGGATCGTGAGCATCTCGGTGCGGAGCTGGGCGTTGGAGAGCCCGGGCTTGCTGGGCCAGTCAATGTTGGCGACGGTCGCCACCCACGCCGCGCGGAACTCGCGCATCGCGGGGCTCTGCGGGGGCGCTTCGCCGCTCGCGGCCATGGCCAGGATAGATACCAGCATAAGGGTCACGTTACCTCTTCCTTAAAACGTGTAGGCTTGCCCCTGAGGAACGGACTTGGCCGAAAACTGGGAAGTAATGGACCTTTCGGTGAAGGTCAAGGGGCTCGTTCTGCCCAACGGCCTGCATATTGACGAGGGGGAGATCGTTGGGCGGGTGGTGTCAATCGGTCGGGACCCGTTCTCACTTTCCGCCGGGCCGGGGTCTTTGGCGGTCGTTCGCGTGTCGTGCGCGTCGTTGCAGGCTTTCTTGGTCGGGTTGGAGCTGCCGAGCCTGTCTGACATCGAGGTGTCGGTGGAGGGTGGGCTTCTGAAGGTCTCGGCCGTTGCGAGGGTGATCGTTCCGATCGCGGCGACTGCGCTCTGCGCGCTGGAGTGTGAGGACGGCAAGAGGGTGAACGTGCGGCTGGAGTCGGCGGAGCCGGCGGCGAGCAGGTCGCTGATCGAGCGGCAGTTCGCGCAGATCAATCCTGTCTTGGACCTATCGGGGTTGCCGTTTGGTTTGACGGTGACTGAGATCGAGGTCGGATCGGACGGTGTGGTCTTGCGCGGCGACGTCGGCTAGTTGTCGTATCCGCCGGGGAACTCTCTCATCCACTGCCACGCGTGGCCGATCGTCTCCTTGAGGTCCGTGTACTTGGGCTTCCACTTGAGGTCCTTCTTGATCTTGTCTGCGGATGCGACGAGCTGTGCCGGGTCGCCGGGCCTGCGCGCGGCCTTCTGCACGGGCGCTTTCTTCTTTGTGACGGCCTCTGCGGCCTTGATCACTTCTTTCACGCTGTGCCCGGAGCCGGTGCCGAGGTTGTAGGTGCGCGACTTTCCGCCGCCCTGCAGGTGCTTGAGCGCGAGCAGGTGCGCGGCGCAGACGTCCATGACGTGGACATAGTCGCGGACGCACGTCCCGTCGGGCGTGTTGTAGTCGTTGCCGAAGAGCTTGAGGGTGTCCTGCTTCCCCGCTATCGAGAGGAGGACGTTGGGGATGAGGTGCGTCTCGGGCCGGTGGTCCTCGCCGAGCCGCCCGTCCGGGTCGCAGCCCGCGGCGTTGAAGTACCTCAGCGCGACGTAGCGCAGGCCGTACGCCTCGTCGAAGTCTGCGAGCATCTGTTCGCACTGTAGCTTCGTGCGTCCGTAGGGGTTTGTCGGGACCGTCGCGTGGCCCTCTGTGATCGGTACCTTGTCCGGCTCTCCGTAGACGGCCGCTGATGAGGAGAAGACGACGGCCTCGACGCTTGCGCGGGCCATCGCTTCCAAGAGGTTGAGCGTGCCACCGACGTTGTTGCGGTAGTACTGGCTGGGCTTCTTGACGCTCTCGCCGACTTCGCTGTACGCGGCGAAGTGGAGGACGGAGTCAATCTCGAACTCTGAGAAGAGGCGGTCAATGCTGACACGGTCTCTCAGGTCGCCGAAGAAGATGGGGCTGCGTCCCGTGGCGCGCTCGTGGCCCTTTTCGAGGTTGTCGAAGACGACGTGCTCGATCCTCGCGTCGCGCAGGACCTTGCACATGTGTGAGCCGATGTAGCCTGCGCCGCCGGTGACCAAGACCATTGTCGTGAGTATGCCACTTGAGAAACGGGAGACGGGTGACGAGTGACGCGGGTCGGAGGGGAGGGGCGGTATCCTTCGCCCGGATTGGGCGAGTGGCGGAATTGGTAGACGCGCTGGATTTAGGTTCCAGTCCCGCGAGGGGTGGGGGTTCGAGTCCCCCCTTGCCCACCAAGGCGTGACGGGTGACGCGTAGCTCGCTCGGCCCACGTCCCTCGTCTCGCGTCTCTCGTTGCTCGCTACCCGACAACCACGGTATAGGTCAGCACCGTCGAGCCGCCTGCGGGGACGGTGAGGACCCACTGGGCGGACGCCGCGCTCGGGCGCGTGCTCTTCAGCGACTCGTTCGTGATCGTCCATGCGCCGTAGAAGTCGCGCACGACGCGGACGTCGAGCGGCTTGTCCTTCTCGTTGGTGACAGTCACCTCGTATGTGAACTGCGTCCGCTTCTTGTCGAGCTTCTTGGTCTCGGTCGTCTTTGCGCGGGCGTAGACGTTGAAGACCTCTGAGAGCGTGAGGTCAATGCGGTCGTCCTTTGGCGTGTTGCCGATCGCGGCGGCGCCGATGTAGTTGGGGGCGCCGCCCTTTACCGGCTCGTAGACGCGGACGCTTCCGGCCGGGAGCGGTTTGCCGAGCCCGGCGTCTTCGGTGTTCTTGAACGCGAGGCTGAGCGTCGCCTTCAGGCGCTGTTGCGGGTCGGTCGTGCCGTAGTACGGCAGTCGGATCGCGTAATCGCGCGCGACGGTGACCTTCGGCGCGTCCATCATCAGCACGCGGTTGGTCTGGTTGTTGCGGAGCGTGGCCTTGGACTCGTAGGGGTAGGCGATGAGCTCGCCCAAGACTTCAGCATCAATATCAATCTCTGCGTCCATTCGAAATCCACCACCTTGGAAGCGCTCGGCTCGTTCCTTCTGATCGAATGCGTACTCCCTAGGCGCGTTGGTCGCGACGACGTTGCGGTTCGGCGCGCCAGCGACGAACTTGATCTTCGCCGCGGGAAAGTCAATGCCGGTGTTGTTGGTCACTGTCGCCCAGCACTCGAGGTCGGCCGGGTCGGTGCCAGGATCGAGAGTGAGCACGTAGTCCGCGCCCCACGAGAGCCCGCGCGTCATGTAGGAGACCGTCAGCGGCACGTCTTCGCGCTTGCCGTTCTGTACGAACGCCGTCAGGCGCGGCATGGTCGCGACTTCGCCCGCGGCGGTCTCGATCGTCGCGTTGGGGTTGACGACCAGCGTGTCGCCGACGCGGACGACGATGTTGCCGGGCGCGGCGACCTCGAGGATTCCGGTCTGTCGTGCGCCTTCGCGGCCGTTGTCCCCGCGGTAGACGAGCGAGACTTCGCGCCCGACGAGTTGACTGAGGAGGCTCTGGCCGGAAAGCGATCCAAGGTCGTAGGTGGTCGAGGTGACCTGTGCGGAGCTTGTGTCGGGCCAGTCGTAGATGAGCGAGCTCTGGTCGAGCTGCTGGCTGACCTGCGTGAGCCCGACGCGCGCGGTGCCGTCGAGGAGCCCGACTGTGCGGACCTCGTTCACCTGTGCGAAGTCCTGTGAGTAGACGACGAGCTCGATCTCTCGGCCCTCGTCTGACTGGAGCCCCTCTTTTGCGCTCGCTTTGAGGCAGCCGACGGCGGCGACAGCGATGATGGCGAGGCACAAGGCGGAGTACGTGAAGACGCGTCTCATGCCCTTGAGTGTACGGCAAGTGCCGCTTCGTTCACTCTGGTCTCTTGCCGAACGCCAGGATCGCCTCCATCGCGGGGTCGCGGCCCGCGAAGAAGTGCGCCGAGGACATCTCCGTCGGGAGGTCTGGCGGGATCCATTGGCGGTGGTCCATCGGCCAGGACCGCTGCCAGTAGAGGTCGCTGACGGTCATGCGCATCTTCGTGTAGGGGAGCACCACGGGGTTCGTCTCTCCGACGAAGTTCGGGCGCGAGCCGGTCGGCTCGCCGACGAAGATCGCCTCCGATTCGCGCATGAAGTCCGTCGTGAAGTTCTGAGCGGCGCTGAACGTGTTGCGACCAGTGATGATGAACAGCGTCCCTCGCTTGTTGATGTCCGCGCTGCGCATGAGCGGCCGCTGGATCGCGGAGTTCATGAAGCTGTTGCCACCGCCGTTGAACCGCACGTCAACGACGAACTTCTCGATCGGGCGCTGCCCGACCTCGGTGAAGATCCTCGCCATGAACGCCTCCATCGCTTCGTCGGGGTTTTGTCGGACCGCGTTGTACTGCAGGTAGACGGTCTTCTCCGCCTCGAGGTACTCGTACCAGTACGGCAGGTTCGAGTTCTTTAGATAAGCGGGCCGCATCGGGCCGGTCTGATAGGGCTGCAGCAGCGCGGGGCTGGTCACGAACGGGAGGTCAATGCGAGTGACGCGGCCTTGACGATCTATGAGCGAGCACGCGACAGAGTCGCCCTGAGCGAGCTTCAGGCCTTTGAGCACGGAGGCGAAGGCGAAGAGGGCGGGGACCTGTGCGACGTCGTCGTAAGTGTTGTCCTTGCTGACGAGCGGCGCGCAGAGCTTCCAAAGGTCGTCAACCGGGACCCCGGCGATGCTCTGCAGCTTCATCTCGAGCAGGCCCTTGTGCTCCTCGGTCGCGCCGGTGACGAAGACTCCGTCGGTGAACTTGACGAACCGTACGGGCAGCACGCGGGCCTCGACCCCCGTCCATTGGTTGGCCCGGAGCGCGGTGTGGCCGTCGCCGACCATGGCGACGTACTTGCGGGCCCGGATGTAGAACTCGTCGTTGCTCATCGCCGGGATCGCGGCCTTGATGCTCGCCAGTTCCTTGTCGAGCGCGTCCTTGGGCGTGACGGCGTACGGGTCGAAGTGGATCCGGCGCAGCTCGCGGTCCAAGAACCAGAGGTCGTAGGCGAGCCCTTCGTCGCGCGAGACGCCGGTGAGGTCGCGGTCCGCGGCCATCTCGTCGTAGGCGGCGTTCCCCTTGAGCGCCGCGAACTCGGAGTTGCGGAACACTCGGATGTCGCGGTGGCCCTTGTCGAACGCCTCCTTCAGCCACTTCAGCGCTTCGTCGTTGCGACCGAGGTTCGCGTTGCACACCGCGATGTTCATGCTCGCGACTGCCGCGTGCTTGTTCACGAACGCGCCCTTTTCGAGCGCCTGCATGTACGGCTCGATCGCCTGCTCGAACTTGCGCTGTCGCATGAGCGAGTCCGCAAACCCCATCCACACGTCCCCGTCAACGGTGCTGATCGCGAGCGCCTTTCGCGCGGCGGCTTCGGCGTCGGCCCAGTGGCCCTCATCGCTCGCGGCCAAGAACTCCTGGACGTGTGCGTAGTATTCGAGCGCCTTGCTCGGCTCCTGGGCCAGGACGAACGGGGAGAGCACCGTCAGGGCGACGGCGCAAGAAAGCCTGCAAGGGGACATATCCCCTCTACTCGCTCTCACGCCCGTTAGGTTTCGCTCCTGCGGCTAGTCGGCGCGGGCCATGTGCTGGTTGTGGATGCCGGTGAGGGCGTCCCAGAGCCCCTTGGCGACGTCCTCGCAGGCCGCGACCGCTCGCTGCTTGTCCTCGTCCGACTTGCCTTCGAGCCGTTCGATGATCCAGCCCATCTCCTGGACGTCGTCGCAGTGGACGGCGAAGTAGGGCTCGACGTCCTCCGGAAGGGAGTAGTGCTCGCGCAGCCCTTTCAGCTTGCTCGTCGAGGTCTTCGGCTGCTGTGCCTCGAAGGCGTACAGGCCGCCGAGCGAGGTGACGGGATCGGAGAACTGCCGGGCGCAGGCCTCGACGAGGGACTTGGTCTCAGCCAGCCGCGGGCCGCCGAGGGAGCTTGTACCGAGGGCGTTGGCGAAGCCCTCCCACAGGACCGCGTGGGTGACCTCTTCGCTGGCCGTGCGGACGTCGCCGTGGGCGGCCCATCCGGCCGGGACTGCCTGGACAAAGGCGCCGTACTCCTCGGCATAGGTCGCCAGGGCCTGGACGGGCAGGGTCCCTGCGCTCCAGGCCTCGTAAAAGGGGTGCTTGAGCAGGTCGAATCGGGCTACAACGGCGTCCAGTTCCTTTTTGATGTCCATCTCTTTGAGTCTGTCTCCGGTCGGCGGGATGCTACCTGGGCCAAGAGGGCGCATTCCAGGCCCGAACCTGCTACAATGTGGCGTTCGCGCATAGGCGTAAAGATCGTACGGTCAAGGTCGTCCTTCAGGGAGCTCCTAATCCGGTTCGGTTCGCGGCCAGAGAGCGAAACATTACAGGACAACAGCAAATGGCAAAGTCACTATTCGTAGGAAACCTATCCTACAGCACGCGAGAGGAGACTCTCAAGACGGCGTTCGCCAAGTACGGCGCATCGCAGGTCCGCATCGTGGAAGGCCGAGGGTTCGGGTTCGTTGACGTCGAGGACGACCAGGCGGCCAACGCGATCACCGAAATGAACGAGACCGAGCTCGACGGTCGCAAGATCATCGTGAACGAGGCCCGACCCCGTGAGCCGCGCAGCGGCGGCGGCGGTGGAGGCGGCGGTTACGGCGGCGGCGGCGGCGGTGGCTATCGCGGTGGCGGTGGCGGCGGCGGTCGGAGCGGCGGCGGCGGTGGCCGTGGCGGGCGTGGCGGCGGCGGCGGTCGAGACCGCGACTGGTAAGCGCACGAATTCGTAGTTCTGGCGGGCCGGGCTCATTGAGTCCGGCCCGCCCTGACTTTGGGACCCCCGACAGACCTCTTTTGGTCCGTAAACGTCCAAACTAGGATGATGCTCGCCACCGCGGTCCTACTCCTGGTCGCCTCTGAGCAAGACCCCGCGCCGGTCTACGACGGGGCGCGGGACTTCGCGACGGCGATCGAGGCGGCGGTCAAGGAGGACCCCAAGCTGGTCGAGACGCTGCGGCCGTTCGCCACGGGGTTTTGGACCTGGCGCGCCGAGCAGCTCAAGGGGTTCAAAGGCAGCTACTTCGTCCAAGAGCTGCTGGCCTGTGGGCGGATGATCGAGATCTGGGACGAGCGCCTCGGCAAGGACCTGCGGCTCTATGCGCTCTCGGCGATCGTCGAGGACACCGACAAGGAGATGCCCGCCCTGTTGCAGTCCGACATCCGGCTGACTTACGTAACCCTGATGGCGGAGCACACGAAGAACAAGGACGCGAAGGCGGCGATGTTCGACGCGGGCGCCCGACTGGCGGAGCTGACGCAGCACATGCTGTTCGCAGAGTTCGTGCCTCTGGCGGACCTCAGGGAGGGCTCGGCGGCGGCGCTCAAGGCTTGCGGCACCTTTGCGACAGAACGCCCAGAGGCGCCAGAGGCGATGAAGGCGATGCTGGGCGAGATCGGGGCCAAGGGGGCCGTGAGGCCGTTCTCCGTCCTGACTATGCGGGACATCGGGCTGCTCCACGCGAAGGCCCTTGCGGCCCAACTGCCCGAGAAGCACCGCTGGCAGATCCCGTCGGCGGCGAGAGAATAGAGTCCCGAGTCATAAGGCGAAAGGCAAAGGGCGAAAGGCGGAAGAAGAAGGCGAAAAGCCGCTGGCAAGAGGCAGTACTCGTGTATGTAGCACTTGCCTCTTGCCGATCCTCCAATTTAGTCAGTCGAGCCGACCCTGTGTCGGGAGCCGGGCTGGGCTAGCACTTTGCCCCGCTTCTCATACTCGATGACGAGCTGGTTGCCTTCGTAGCCCACGATCTTCCCTGTGTCTCCCGGCTTTGTCTTTCCGGGCGTGCCCTCCATGAATGTGACTTTGGTCCCGAGGGGGTACTTGCTTGTGTCGAGGCTCCTCTTTTTCTTGATGAGCTTTTGTCTGCGCTCAGAAAGGACGAGCTGAGGCGAGCCTTCAACAATGGCCCACTCGTAGCCCTTGGGGACGTCAATCCGGGTCGCCAGCTTCTTGGCGTGCACGACCTCTTCGGGCGGCTTGACAAGTGCGTCCCACATAGCCTGGCTGACGGGGCCGTGGTGCCGGTGAATCGTGCCGGACTCTGTCAATGTGTAGACATCCTTCTCCTTTATGTCGCACGTGACGTACGCTGTATTGCCCCGGATGCAGACTCCAAGGGCTGCGGGAAGGGTGTAAGTCTGGCCGTTGAACGAGAACTGTAGGTCAGTGACCTTGACTTCCTTGAAGTCTATGCTGTCAATGAGAGCCTGCTTTGTGGGCATGCGCCGATTATATACCAATCGCCCGCCAGCATTAAATCCGGATGAGGCGTGAGGGGCCCCCCCGGGGGCCGCCCTTGGGAACAGTGTCCGGCCAGGAACAGGAATTGCCCCGTAACACTGCTTGGCAATCCCCGTCTCACCTTCAGGAGAAAGAAGATGGGAAAGACATTCGCAGTTTCGACGATGTTGCTGGCAGGCGCGATCGCGTTCGCACAGGGGGGCCAAGGAGGGGCCTTCGGAGGGGGACTTCTGGGGAACCAGCAGGGCAGGATCTCGCAGGAGTACGACGGGTCCGTGAACTGGATCGAACGCGCGCTGAGCACATACCTGAACGGAAACGAGGTCAAGAACCTAATGACGCCGGGTGAGTACAGCGAGTGGAAGCTGACGCTCAAGGCTGGGCAGGTGGTGGTCGCGGAGGCATGGAGCGACGCTTTCGACCCTGCGCTGGAGATCGTTGACGACAAGGAGACTGTGCTGGCGTCCAACGACGACCGCTACCCTGGGGACCAGCGGCCGGTGCTGTTCTGGCGCTGTGAGAAGGACGGCGAGTACGCGGTGCGCGCGCGGTGCTTCGCGGACAAGTTCGGCGGGCAGTTCATGTTCCGGTCGAACGTCTACAAGAGCGTGACAGCTGTCGAGGACGGCACGGTGGACATCGAGGTCGGGACGAACGAGCGGTTCCTCATTCGAATCCCGCTGAAGGCAGGAGATATCAGACGGATCGCGTTTGAGCGGCCGCAGGGCTTTATCGGTGGGTCCGCCCAAACGGCGATCTCGCCGATCGGGCTTCCGGACATCGGGCTGACGGCCCCGCTGACGCCCATGATCGGGAACGCGGTCATGGCGAGCGTGGACGGCGACTACTATGTGCTCGCCCAGCCGGACCATAACAGGGGCGGGATAGTCCGCATCAAGTCGGCCAAGCAGGACGTGGTCGCCATGCAGGTCTCTGAGAGCGTGCGCACGGGGCGTACGGCGACGAACACGGCGGCGCTCTGGACGCTGAGCGCGAGAGCCGGGGAGCTGATCGAGGTCAGGGTGCCGGACCTCAACTTGGGCGGGGGCTTTGTCGTTGCCGAGCGCCCGGACATCTCGAAGTACGACATGAAGGACGAGAAGAAGAAGAACCCGTTCTTCCCTAACGTGCCGGCCGAGGGCGAAGTTGACAAGGGGATCGCTCTTATCGAGCTTCCTGGCCGGGCGCGCGACCCGCGCTTGCGGGTTTTCTTCGTCAAGCGCGACTGTGACCTGTGGCTCTCTTCGTCCGGCAACGGCGAGGAGGACAGCGAATACTCGGTCACGGTCGAGCCGGCCGAGTCAGACCTCGCCGCAAGCGTACAGAACTCTGGCCGGCTGCGGATCGGGAACTACGACTACTGGGCGTTCGACGCGAAGGCCGGAGACGTGATGACGTTCAAGGCAAAGGTCGAGGGCTTTGCGCAGAGCATCGTCGTGCGCGGTCCGGACCTTGTCGAGGTCTGGAGCGCGACGGCGCAGCCGGACCAGGACGCGTTCGACTGGAACATGATCGTGAGCAAGCCGGGGCGTTACCTGGTGGCGGTGTCTGCCATGGGCGACGGTGCGGCGGGAACGTACACGCTGAGCCGCGAAGTCTTTGCTGCGCGGACGTTCGACAGGAACACCTCGGCAGTCGGCAGTTTCTCGACAGGAGAGACAGAGATCTGGAAGTTCACGGCGAAGCCGGACGAGCCGCTACTGATCCGTTGGACATCGGTTGACCGCTCTTACACCGTCTCAGTGCGGGACGAGGACGGGAACAACCTTTCATTGCCCCTGACGAGCGTTGACAAGGAGAACCAGTTCGGGATCCTAAAGGTGAGCAAAGAGCAGACGTTCGTGATCGTGCTGATCTCGGACGGCGGCAAGGGGGACTACAAGATCGAGCTTGGGAGCATTCCTGGGTTCGCGCCCAGGACATGACTGGACTGGATCGAGCGGCGTCGGGCGACCGATGCCGCTCGACCGGGCGGCATTTGTGTCCAGTTCACGACTGTCAGGCACTTGACCGACATCGAAAGGTCGGACTTGCACAGTGTGTTCTCTGACTGTAACCTCAGACTCCATGAGAAGACTGGCAGATCAGCGCGCGAGGCAATCCGACCGCTCTGGCTCTGCGAACTCACTCAAGGAGACAAAAATGAAAAAGACCAAACAGGGCACTCTCTTGTTCTTGCCCATCTTGACTTCTCTGGTGCTTGCGGGATGTGGCGGCGGTTCTGGCGGCAATCCATCACAAGGACCGGCGCGCGTTGAACTCGGTACGGCCGGGGACTTCACGATCTTCGCGAACACCGGGATTGACAACGCGACTCCCTCGGCTGCGATCACAGGCGACATCGGCGTCGGCCCGGGCGTCACGTCCACAGCAATCACAGGCTTCTCCCTCAGTCTCGCGCCTGGCGCACCCTCGTCCACATCTGCCCAGGTCTCTGGACAGGTGTACGCGTTCGACTATGCGGACCCGACCCCGGCGTACGTGACCACGGCCTCGGCGGACATGGGTGCTGCGTACACGGACGCAGCGGGACGCACGCTCCCGGACTTCCTCAACCTCAACGGCGGCCTGATCGGCGGGCTGACGCTCGCTCCTGGCCTCTACAAGTGGGGCACGGACGTCACGATCGCCTTCGGGACGAACCTGACGATCTCGGGCGGCGCGAACGACGTTTGGATCTTCCAGATTGATGGAAACCTCACGACGGCGGCCGCGACGAACATCATCCTGGCCGGCGGGGCCAAGGCCAAAAACGTGTTCTGGCAGGTCGCCGGAACATCGGTGACGATGGGTGCGAACTCGAGCTTCAAGGGCATCGTGCTCGCGCAGAACGCGATCAACCTGGGCAACCAGGCATCGGTGAACGGTCGGTTGTTCGCACAGACGGCGGCCAACCTCGATCAGAATTCAGTGACTCGGCCGTAAGGAGCAAAGTCCACACAGCCGGGGCGGCCCTGTGGCCGTCCCGGTCGCTTTTTGGAGCACCGCTCCTGCTGGCCCACGGCGGCAATAACGCCGCCAGGGATGGCCGAGGCGCTTTCAAGGATGTCAAACTCATCACCAACGCTGGCACATTCGCCGTCTGTGCTGGCACATTCGTGACAAATGCCAGCAAAGGCGGAGATTTTGTTCGCGTAGTTTCAATCTATGCTGGCAAAGACGCAGAATACGCCAGCATGATCGTCACCCAGGCTGACACACTCACTTGATTTGCTAGCAAAGTTGCCGCGGCTGCTGGCAAATACGCCGCCAGAGAGTCCACGAGCCGGGCCAGGGGTAACCTCGGGCCTCGGAAGGCACAGAAAATGGCTAAAGACTGGGTCAAGCCGAGCACCCTCGCACTGATCGCCCAGATTGACAAGTTCGTCACCGCCCTGAACAACCCGGGCGGAACCACCGCCAGCGGCCTGACCGTGACCCAGCTGACCGGGCTTGGCACGCTCAAGACCACCCTTCAGGCGAGCTACACCGACCAGCTCGCCAAGGAGGCGGCCTACCGCGCGGCAGTGGACACGACGCGGGCCGACCAGGCTGCCGCGGCTGCCGAGTTCCGCCTCCAGGGTCGGGCCGCCAACGTCAACACCGAGATGACCGACGCCTATCGGATCGCCGCCGGGCTGACCGTGCGAGACACCGAGCCGACGCCCGGCGCGCTGCCGGTGATCGCCGACCTCGCTGTCGTCGGCCGACCGAACGGCAACAACTTCTTGGACTGGGGCACGCCTGCTGGCGTCGCCGCCGGGATCGTGTGGGAGGTCGAGGCCTCCACCGGCGTCGGCCAGCCGTTCGTCATCGTCGGCGCGACTTCGCGCACGGACTTCTTGCACGAGGGCGCGGGCGCGGGCACGCACCGCATCTATCGCGTCGTCGCCAAGCGCGGCAACTTGCGCGGAGAACCGGGCAACGAGGCCGCGGTGTACGGGTAGAGCGACGGATGCGGTGTCGCGTCGGCCTCAGCGGTACAGCGGGCCGTATGTCGCGCAGGCGCGGTAGTCGGCTGACTCTTGGTCCTCGGTGCCGAAACGGGACCATGCCGAAGGGCGGAAGACGGTCTCGACGTTGTGCATGTCCACCGGGATGCGCAGCATGGACGCGAGGGTGATGAGGTCCGCGCCGATGTGGCCGTAGCAGACCGCGCCGTGGTTTGCTCCCCAGTTGTTCATCACGTCGTAGACGGTCTTGAACGCGCCGCTGCCTGTGAGGCGTGGGACGAACCAGGTCGAGGGCCATGTCGGGTTGGTGCGCTCGTCGAGCGACTTGTGGACCTTGTCGGGTAGGTCTACGGTCAAGCCCTCTGCGATCTGCAGCACGGGGCCGAGGCCCGCGACGAGGTTGAGGCGGCACATGGTGACCGGCATGTTCCCTTTCGTAGTGAAGTCCGTTGACCATCCTCCGCCCGGGAAGTACTCGGTCATGCTCGGGCACCAGCGGGTTGCGTCAAGGCAGCGTTTTGCGTCCGTTTGCGTAATTTGGTGCCAGGGCTTGATGGCCCCGCCCCCCGGCCCCCTCCCTGCCTTCGGTGAGAGGGAGCACTCTCCGGTCCAGTCGAGGGCGGAGGGGCCGGAGTTGATGAGGTGGAGGACGCCGTCGTGCTCAGGAGCAACGACGTTCCAGCCAGGTTTGATCTCCTGAATCCCCTCACCCCCGGCCCCTCTCCCCCGGAGGGGAGAGGGGAGCTTCACACCGGTCACGCGTTTGATCGCGTCGAGGGACCAGTAGGTGCGAACGTCGGAGAAGAGCTGCGCCGTGCCGGTGAGCAAGTGGCCGAAGAGCATCGAGACCGCGTTGAGCGAGTCGTTCTCCGTCGCGAACGCGAACGGCTGGCGAGCACCGTTCCAGTCGAAGCTGCTCGTGAGCATTGCTTCCATAAAGTCGCCGTTGGGATAGTGGTCGGTCCATTGCCGCTGGCCCTGGAAGCCTCCGGCGAGGGCGTTGTGGCCCTGCGCCTGTTCTTTGAAGCCTAGTTCGGCGAGGCGCGGGTTGCCGACCATGAGGTCGCGCGCGATGAGCGCCATTTTCACGCTCGTCTCCCAGTCCTGGTCCTTCTGTCCTCTCGTTCGCTGCTTCTTCGGCGCGTTCCAGTCCTTCCCTTCCCTGCAGTTCGCCTTCACCCACTTCATCGCCTTGCGAAACTCTCTGGGGTCGTAGACCTCGTGGTCAATGCGCCCGCGGAACTCGGACATGTCAATGTGCATGACCTTCATGCCGAGGTAGCTCTCGAAGAACCGTGTGTCCACGATGCTGCCGGCGATGCCCATAGAGGTCCCGCCCATCGCGGCATAGGTGGTGCCCTTCATCGTGGCCGCCGCGACTCCTGCGCGCACGAACCGCTTGATTTTTTCCTGCACGTCTCTGGGGATCGCCTTGTCGCCAGCGTCCTGCACGTCTTGGCCGTAGATACCGAATGCCGGGCTGCCCTTCTGCGCGTGCCCGGCAAGGACCGCGGCGAGGTAGACGGCGCCTGGCCGCTCCGTGCCGTTGAAGCCCCACACGGCCTTGGGGCGCAGCGGGTCGGTGTCCATGGTCTCGCTGCCATAGCACCAGCAGGGAGTGACGGTGAGCGTGAGGCCGACGTTGTTCTTCTTGAACTTCTCATCGCACTGCGCGCTTTCTGCGAGGCCGCCTATGCAGGTGTCGGCGATGACGCACTGGACCTTCTCCCCGCTCGCGTGCCTCAGGGTCTCGATGAGCTTGGCGGTGCTCTTGGCCATCGCCATGACCTGGCCTTCGAGCGACTCTCGGACGCCGCCGTAGCGGCCGTCAATGACGGGGCGGACGCCGACTCTGGGAAGCTCGGTATTGAGGCGGTTGGGCATTGCTGTGAGTTTAGTCCGGGATGGTTAGGGTTGGTTAGGGTTGGTTCGGAGAGAGATGGAGTAGATTGATCTGAGATGGAGCCTGACAAAAAGGGACTGTCGAAGCGGTGGTGGATATGGGCGGCGGGGTTCGTGCTCGTGCCGGCGCTGGTCTTCGGCGGGTACAGGCTGTGGTTCGCTCCGCCGACCCAGGCCCAGATTGACCAGGCAGTCAGTGCGCAAGACTGGCCGCGCGTCGCGCGGCTGATGCGCCGGGCGGACATGGCGTCTGACCGGGGGCTCAACTATTTTAGCCTGGGCGTCGCGCACCAAAGCCTTGGAAACACGGAGGAAGCGATCGAGGCGTACATGAGCGCGGACGACCTGGGGTTTCGGCGCGCCGACGCGCGGTTCGCGATCTCGGTGCTGTATGCGAGGTCGGGGGAGGACGAGCTCGCTCTAAAATGGCTCCGCGACGCTCTGGACGTAGGGCTGACCGACCCTGGCGCGCTTGATAGCGAGCCTGCTTTCGACTCGTTAAGGAAGACGCCCGAGTGGGCGACCACGTTGGATCCCACGGGCGACGAGGAGCAGTCTTCTGCGACGGGGCTCGACTTCCTGCTCGGGACCTGGAACATGTCGCGCGGCGGGTTTGGGACGAGCACTGTGACGTTCGCGAAAATGATCGAAGGGCGCGCGATCCTTGAGAGCTGGACCGGTACCGCCCCCGGGGGCGCGAGCGGGCTGTACGTGTTCGACGAGGAGGAGTCGCTCTGGACCTACACGTGGGTGGACGGATATGGACGGACACTGTCCGGCGACGTGCGCGTCGGCAAGCAGGTGACGGTGACGGGCAGGCTGGTCTTCATGGACGGCATGGAAGTGCTCCAGCGGGTCGAGATCAAGTCGGCGAGCGGCGTGGTGGACTACGTCGTGACGGACTCGCGCGATGGGGGCCGGACGTGGGACCCGCCCGACCAGCGCCGCCTAACGCCGGTTTCGAGCGGGGTGAGGCCCTCTTTCTGATGGTTTCCAAGACGCGGTTTTTGAGCGGGATGGCGTGTCTGAAGCGTGCGTACCTCGAGGTGCACTCGCCTGGGCTGGCGACGCCGCCGTCTGCCGGGACGGTGGCACGGATGAGGGAGGGGACGGAGGTCGGGCGGCTCGCGCGAAAGCTGTTCGACGGAGCCCTGGTGGACTCGGCGGCCGGTGACACCGAGAAGGCTGCCAGTGAGACCCAGAGGCTGATCTCGTCGGGGGAGGGCGTGCTGTTCGAGGCCACGTTCGTCACTGACGACGCGGTCGTGAAGGCCGACGTCCTCGAGCGCGTCGCGGACGGGTGGCACTTGATCGAGGTGAAGTCCTCCAAGTCAGTCAAGGACGAGCACTTGGTGGACGTCGCGTTCCAGCGCATGGTGCTGGAGGCGTGCGGAGTCCATGTCGTGCGAGCTTCCCTGCTCTTGGTCTCCGACGAGTACGTCTTCGAGGGCGGGGCTGTTGACCCGTCGCGGTACTTTGCGTCGCACGACGTGACCTTGGAGAGCGCCGCGGTCGTGCCTAGAGTGGCCTCAGCCTTCGACGAGTTGGTCTCCTCGCTTGGGCAAGCCTCTGCGCCGGACGTTGCGCCGAACGTCCACTGCAAGCGCGGGTCGTGCCCTTTCATTTCACACTGCTTTGTCGGGCTCGGGGAGTTCGATGCGACGACGCTTCCCCGCATCAGCCGCGAGACCGTCGAGCACTTGCACGACGTCGGCGCGCGGGACATCCGGACGCTCCCCACCGGCACCAAGCTGACGGCGAGGCAAGAGTTGATCGCGGGCGTAGTGCAGAGCGGCGAGCCGTTCGTCTCTCCAGGGCTGGGACGGGTCCTGGACGAGTTGAAGCATCCGCTGAACTTCCTTGACTTTGAGGCTGTAGGTTCGGCGGTGCCGGACCTGCTTGGCGTGCGCGCGTACCAGGCGGTGCCGTTCCAGTGGTCGTGCCACGTCGTGGAGTCGCCCGGGACGGGCTCGACCCACCACGAGTTCCTGCACGAGGAGTCCGGCGATCCACGGCCGGCCTTTCTCAAGTCCCTTTGGGAGCAGATTAGTGGCGCGGGGACGGTGCTCTACTACACCGGGTACGAGGTCAGCAGGCTCAAGGACCTTGCCGGGTCCGGGTTTGAACTAGCGGACCTGGCTCTGGCCAAGATCCAGAAGGACGGAGCAGACTTGGCGAGGATCGTCGAGCAGAACGTCTATTTGCCAGAGTTCCGCGGGAGCGTCTCGATCAAGAAGGTCTATCCGGCGCTGGTTCCATCGGGCGGTTATGGCGACCTCGACATCCAAGACGGGGAGCTGGCAGCGGTCGAATACCAGAGGATGCTCTCGGCGGCGACCACACCGTCGGAGGCTCGAAAGATCGCGCAGCAGCTGAGGGCGTATTGCGAGCGCGACACTTGGGCGATGGTCGAGGTCTTTGAGGCGCTGAGGAAACTCTCAGGCGTCCCTTTGCATAGTGAATGACATGAGCGCACGCGCAAAGAGAGTCTTTGTGGTCATGGCCGGAGGGCTGCTCCTGCTTGCCGCGTCGCCGCGGACGTCGCTCGGACAGATCGTCGGGGAGGAGCGCGCCGCTGCGGACACCGCGTTCCTCGAGCGGCGGTACGACGATTCGGCGAAGGCGTACGCGCAGGTCGTCCAGACGCAAAGGAACGACGGCGAGGCGTGGTTCCGCCTAGGGTTCTCACTTCATGCGAGCAAGCAGTACTCCGAGGCGGTCCCGGCATACCGGCGAGCGATCGAGCTGAAGTACGCGCCTCTGATGTCGTACTACAACATCGCCTGTGTCTACGCGATGGCGGGAAACCGGGAGCGTGCGCTCACTGCTTTGGAGGAGGCCGTTGCAAAGGGCTACAACACGACGGACCAGATCGAGCAGGACGCGGACCTGGCCTCTGTCCGCGACGACCCGAGGTACAGCGCGGCCGTTCGTAGGACTAGGGACCCCATCTCCGCGCTTGGTGCCGGAGGTCGGATTGCGGCCCTGTTCGGGTTGTGGACTCTGGAGGGAGAGGACGGCTCAGCCGGAACGATGACAGGCAACGTCTCGGCGAAGGGGTTCGGCTTCCACCTGGAGTGCTATGACGGCAGCGGCAGGGTCTTTTACGTGTTGTTCGTTTTCTCGGCCAAGGCAGGGGTTTGGCTGGCGTCCGGGGCCGACCGGTTCGGGGGGATATATGAGGGCCCGGCGTCCCTGTCGGGGTCAGAGCTCGTCTTTAGCGGGCGACGGGCAGGGCCCGCTGGGGGCAGAAGGGCTCGGGTCACGGTAGATTTCGGGGACCCTGGGGAGGCAGTGGTCTCCATGGAATCAATGAATCAGGGGGCTTGGACGACTGACAGGAGCTACCTGGCCGAAAGTTCTAGGCCCGATCGGCGTATGAATGGTGGGCGATGAGGGACTCGAACCCCCGACATCCTCGGTGTAAACGAGGCGCTCTACCAGCTGAGCTAATCGCCCGATAATAAGAGTCTGAAGTCTACACCGAGGTAACCCACCCCGCCCATGACCGTCTTGAAGTACAATAGGGTCGCAGCCGAATGATCAAGTGGCTAGTCGCGCTCGTTCCATGGATGGTAACGACGACGGCCTTGGCGCAAGCGCCAAACGCTGTTCAGGTCGAGTACACGTACCTGGGAACGTTCAAGGAAGAAAGCGTTCGCATCTCTGACGAATGCTGGGTCACCCCTGCCCTCATGACCCTGTGGGGCTATAAGCTCGAGGACCAGGGCGACAGGCTCGGCGTCCGCTACCAGGGCCGCGAGTTCGACCTGGCCGTCCAGCGAATCGGCGAAAAGAGCTACGTCTCCCTCCACGAGGCGGCGAGGTTCCTTGGGGCCTACGTCGAGTGGAACGAGCGTGGCGACTCCCTGGTCGTGCTCTCGCAGCTCCGGATCGTTGAATCGGTCGAAGGCGGCCTGCGAGTAGATGGGACGTTGCCAGCCCAGCCTGTGTTCTTCAAGATGTCGAACCCCGACCGGTTCGTCATTGACCTGAAGGGGACAAAGCTGCCGAAGGACGCGATCGAGGTCCTGCCGAAGGGGTGGCGCGTCGGACAGGTCGAGCCCAAGGTGACGCGGATCGTCGTTGAGACGCCCGCGATGGCGCAGCAGTTCGTTCCGACGTTTACGGCGGCTCGCTCGTTCTTTATCAAGTTTGGCCCTGACGCTTTCAAGCAGGAGCTGCCGGACGACGAAGGCTCGCACGGCGGCGTGCAGGACCCCGAACAGACGCCGCCCGTAGTTGACGTGACGGTCGCGCCGAAGCCACAGCTCGTGCTCTCGATGCCGAACCTGGCGCGCGAGGACGAGAACGGCGCGCTGTTCATGATGCCGTTCACAGGCACGCTAAAGGCGACCCCGTCTGCGAAGTACGTGGACCCGTCTACCATCCAGATCACGATCCCTGTCGCAGAGCCCAGCCGACAGGGCGCGACCCAGGGGTTCGAGTCGAAGTACGCGACGCTCGCCGAGGCGAGCCGCGACGCCAAGGGGAACGCGGTGATGCTGTTCCGGCTGACCGAGCCCTTCGCCTTCGAGCTCAAGAGCAACGATCGGATCGTAACGCTTCGGCTGTTCAAGCCGAAGGAGGCCGACGGCGGCCTGGCGGGCAAGGTCATCGTCGTGGACGCCGGGCACGGCGGCAAGGAGACCGGCACGAAGTGGGGCACGACCTACGAAAAGGACCTCAACCTGAAAGTCGCGAAGAAGGTCGCGGCGTATTTGACCGAGGCTGGGGCCTCGGTGGTGATGATCCGTAGCGAGGACATCCAGGTGCCGCTGCTGAGCAGGCCCGAGACGGCGAACGAGAGCAAGGCCGACCTCTACATCAGCGTCCACACGAACGCGAACGCCGTCGCGAACAGCGCCTCGGGCTCCATCACGTTCTATCACATGCAAGACCCGGTCTCAATGTTGCTGGCCCAGTGCATCCAGACGCAGCTCGCCGCCGTAAGTAAGATGCCGGACATGGGCGTCTGGAGCGACTCGAGGATCTATAAGACGAAGGGCTTCGCGGTCCTGCGCGGTGCGGCGATGCCCGCCGTGCTGGTCGAGATGGGTTTCTTGAACAACTCAAAGGACCGGGCGCGGCTCTTGCAGCCCGAGTTCCACGACGCCGCTGCGCTCGCGATCGTGAAGGGCATTAAGACGTTCCTAGGAGACACTGATGGGAAAAAGTAGCGACAAGTCGCTGGTCGTTTCCGTTCTGCTCGTTTGCGCGGTCGTCGCGGTCGGCGTTGCAGCCTACGTGAAGCTCGCTCCCGCGGACACCGTGCCGAAGGTCGTGGACACAGAGGTCCGCCCTGGTGGCGGCGGCGTCAAGCTCCTGACGCCCTACTACGCCGATGACGTCCTCAAGTTCAGGATCGAGGAAGTCAAGGTCCCAACGGAGACGGACCCATACGTCTACGCGGTCAACAAGTACCTCGATCTCGTGCCGGTCGTCCCCGAGGGCGCGGTACTGAAGTCGGTGACGGTCGAGAACACGATCGCGGTCCTCGACTTCAGCGCTGAGTTCGCGTCTTCGTACAGCACGTTCGACGAGAGCACGATCGTCAACGGCATCCTGACCACGATGGGCCAGTTCCCCGAAGTCTCCTATGTGAAGTTCATGGTCGAAGGCAAGCGGCTCGAGACGCTCGGAAACCTCGACCTCATTGATCCGCTGGAGGTCCAGCGGATTGCACCTGCTTCTTCGACCGGACCTGGAGATACGCCCTCCAAGACTTGACCGCGACGAAAGCGACGAACGCGCCGACCGCCCAACCGAGCAGGACTTGGTACGGGTAGTGGACCCCCACGTAGACCCTTGAGACGCCCGTCAGCAGGGCGACGCCCAGCCAGACCAGCCCGAGCGTCCTGTTGTAGAACAGGAACGCGGTTGCGACCGCCATCATCGTCGCTGCGTGGGCCGAGGAGGAGCCGTAGCTGGTCATCCGGTCAACGCGCAGGACCACGTCCGCCAGTTCCGCGCTGGGCCGTGGAAGCTGCAGGCCGTACTTGAGCCAGTCGCATGCGGCGTTGGCGACGGGCCAACTGACCATGGCGAGGACCGCGGGCGTGCGCGTGGACTTCTTCCACAGCCAGAACGCGAGCAGAGCGACGAGCAGCACGCGCACCCACCACCACTTGTTCCCCTGGCTGAAGAACAGCATGACGGGCTCGAGCCAGTCAGGCGCTTGGTTGATCGCGCGGAAGATCGCCAGGTCGAGCTCGCGCACGGCCCATTGTACTTTGGGCGAATTGCTAGAATGGGGGTGATGTCGGCGCACACACGAACGGCGGCTCTGGGCGCGATGGTGGGCTGGACCCTCGGCGCGCAGAACGCCGGACGCAAGGGGTTCCGCAAGCTCAGCTTCTATGACCCGATCCCGCCGCGCATGCCGAGCAGCGACGCGCTGGAGGCCTGGCTGGTGTGGTCCAGGCACTTGAGGTCGGGGCAGCGGCCCGAGGCCCTTGGCGCTTCCCTTCTCGCCTCGTGGAACTACCCAGTTGACGAGAGCGTGTTCGGGCTCGCGAACGTCTCTCGTGGGCTGTCGTCTCCTATCTCTGGTTCTTTTTCAAACCCTCTGTCCGGCGGGTCGCGGGCGATCGGCCGCGCCGTGTACTGGGGCATCGCGCTGCACGGCAAGCCCGACGACGCGGCGGAGTACGCGTACTACGACGCCTCGATTGACCACGACAAGGAGGGCGTGTGGGTGGCGGTGGCGTTTGCGCGCACGCTGGCACAGGTCACCCCCGGGATGTCGTTCTCGGACTTCGTGCGCGCCCTGATGGACGGCCTTCCAAAGGAGAGCAAGGTCCTGACGGCGGTCTCGCAAGTGCTCAAGTCGCTGGACAGCCCGGACGGTGCGCGCGAAGTGCGCGAGGCGCTGCCCGCCAAGCTCGGGATCACGGACCACCAGGACGCCGTCCTAACGGCGGCGTGGGCGCTGCTCGGCCTCGCGCACGGACACATGGAGCTGGAGCCGTCGCTGCTCGTGTGCGCCGGGTGCGGCGGTGCGGCCGGGCACTCGACGATGGTCGTCGGGGCCGTGGCGGCGATGGCCTCCGGCGACGTGCCGGTCCCGTGGTCGAAGCCTGTCGGCGAGTCGTTCGTTTGCGGACACGGCCTGCGTGGGATCGAGCCGCCGTCTAAGGTCGAGGGGTTCTTGGACCTGATCGAATCGGACGCACAGAACTTTTCCTTCGTCGAGCCGGTTGCTGCAGAGGTCGCAACTGAAGCTACCGCGCCTGTCGCCGTGCGTAGGACTCAGCCGCTCTCGGAACGGATGCGCGAGCTGCTCACCGCCGAGCAGAACACGACGACTGTGGTTTGTGGCGACTCGATCGTGGGCATGCAGTACCTGAGCCCACCAGTCGCGCGTTCGAAAGAGACGCTGAAGATGACGCTGACGATCAAGAACGTCGGTGAGGAAGAGGCGTCTTACTTTCCGACCTTCGCTGCGCCGAAAGGATGGGAGGTCGCGCACAAGATCGGAGAGTTCAAGCTCCTGCCCGGGATGGTAACGTCGTTCGCGATCGTCGTGCGGCCGATGAATGAGACGGGGGTCGCGCAGTCGGTAGTCGTCAAGGTCGGCGACGACGTGTTGCGGTTTCCAGTGCTCGCACCGCAGCTCTGGTACTCCGTCGGGCCGATGCAGAACCAGGAGGGCACAGGATTCGACCGCGAGTATCCTGCGGAGAAGAACATCAAGCTCGGGCAGGTCTTCAACGGGCGGAGCAACCTGCCCGTCGAGTGGACCGCTTACCGCACCGGTTCGGCACAGTTCGACGTCGAGAAGCTGTTCGGCGCTGGGCCTGGGACCGTGTACTTCTTCGCGCACGTGCGGTTCGCCAATCCCGGCAAGTTTCGGATCGTCGTCGCCTCCGGCGTCGGAGCGATCGTGTGGGTGGACGACCACAAGCTCTACTGGTACCACGACACGCACACCCCGGTCCCGCGCGTAGTGGAGCCGTACGTTGGGTACTTCGAGAGCGCGGGCGAGACGCGGATTCTGATCAAGACGTTCCGCAACCTCGCGCCCGTGCCGCCAATGACGGTCTACTTCTTGGCGGAGGACGGGTCTTTGGCCGTGCCGACCGAGTTCTTGCCTATCGCCTGAAGGTGCTTGAGCGCGAGCTTCAGCGCCCTTCGTTGTGGCGAGGGGAGCGGGAGGGACTCGAGCTGTCTGGGCGACTTCCACGTGAGGCCGGCGGTGTCGCCGTCGCACTGGACCAGCACGACCTTCGCTTCGATCCGGTGGTTCGTCACTGCGTAGCGCAGCGTGCCAAGGCTCTCTCGCCGTCGCTTCGTAACCGCTTTGGGCAGTCCGTTCGTCGAGTCGGACCTCACGAACTCCCACATGCCCTGCCACCAGTCGCCGTCGGCGACCTTCCGGACTCCGATCTTGCCGCCGCTCTCCGGCACATAGATCGTCTGCTTGATTTGCTTCGTCCTTGTCGGCTTTGCGGGCGTTGGCAACGACTCCTGGTTTTTGTTTGCGAGCGCGACGCACTCTGACCGCATCGGGCACGCGCTGCACAGCGGCCGCTTGGGCCGGCAGACCGTAGCGCCGAGCTCCATGAGCGCCTGGTTGACGTCGCCCGGGCGCGGGCAGTCTGCAAGCGCTGTCGCCCACTCTTTTGCTTTTGGATTGATAGAGGCGTCGCCTGTGTGCCTCGCGAAGACGCGCGCGACGTTTGCGTCAACGCTCGGGACTCGCGCGCCGAAACAGATCGAGCAGACCGCGCCTGCGGTGTACTCGCCGACTCCGGGCAGTCGCTTCCAGTCTTCGAGCGTCTTTGGCCAGCCTTCCTTCGCAACGGTCTTCGCCGCTCGGTGCAGGTTCTGCGCGCGGCGATAGTAGCCGAGGCCCTGCCACATCGCGAGGACCTGCACTTCCCTTGCCCTCGCGAGCGACTCGACGGTCGGAAAGCGCTGCATCCACCCTTCATAGCGCGGCACGACGGCGGCGACGGTGGTCTGTTGCAGCATCGTCTCGCTCACCCAGACGCGGTACGTGTCGGTGTCGCGGCGCCACGGCAGGTCGCGCTTGTTCGCGTCGTACCAGCGCAGCAGGCGTCGCCTCAGACCGTCTGCCACTCTTCCGACTCGAGCCCGAGGTCCTTGAGCGCCTTCAGCGGATCGTCGGTGGAGGTCAGCGCGCGACCGATGACGAGGTAGTCGGACCCTGCGTCGAAAGCAGAGCGCGCGTCGCCGACGCGCTGCTGGTCGTGCCGCTCGCCGTGCGACGGGCGGATGCCCGGTGTGACGATGACCTTGTGGCCGATCGCCACGCGCACTGCGGCGACCTCGTGGACCGAGCACACGACCCCGTCCAGGCCGAGGTCCACGGCGAGCTTCGAAAGGGACACGACGTGCTGCTCGACGGTGCGCGTCACACCGAGGTGGTCGCTCAGGACGTGCTGGTCGAGCGAGGTGAGGACGCTGACGCCGACGAGCAGCGGCGCCTTGTCCGCGCCGTGGAACTTCGCCTCCTCGACCGCCGCCGTCACCATAGCAGGGCCACCGGAGATGTGCAGGGTCATCATCCAGACCCCGTGCTTGGCGGCCTCGCGCACGGCGCGGCCGACCGTGTTGGGAATGTCGTGGAACTTGAGGTCCAGGAACACGCGCTCGGCCCCAAGCTCCTTGAGCCTCTCGACCACGTCGAGGCCGTAGTTGAGGGTGAGCGCGTGGCCGATCTTGAACGCCCCCACGAAGGGCGCGAGCTTGCGGACGGTCTCCCTGGCCTCTGTGAGGTCGCCCGTATCCAGGGCGCAGATGAGCTTACGTTTCATTGCAGTGGGACACCTAGGAGGATTGTATCGCTTTCAGGTGCCATCCTTGGGCATGGTCGAGGCAACGTCCCTTATTGGAAGCTCGCGGAGCCCCAAGGGTTCCGAGGAAACGGTGACGGTCTTTGCGCCCTATGACGGGGCGGCGGTCGGGACTGCCCCGCTCAGCGGCCCGGACGAAGTCGAGTCGGCGATCGCCCTTGCAACAGCCACTTTTCCAGCCTGGTCTGGGGCATCCCGGCACGCGCGGAGGGCCCTGCTCTTTCGGATCGCTGCCTTGGTCAAGGAGCGGTCAGAGGAGCTTGCCAGGCTGATGTCGGTCGAGGTCGGCAAGCCGATCGCTTGGGCGCGGGCGGAGGTGGCACGGACGGGGCTGACGTTCGGGCTCGCCGCGTCGCTCATGGACGAGCCCGAGCGGGAAGAGCTGCACTTGGACTTCGACCCCCGGGGCCCGGACTACCGCTGCTTCGTGTCGCGCTTCCCCATCGGGCCGGTGTTCGGGATCGTTCCATACAACTGGCCCTACAACCTCGCCGCGCACAAGCTCGCTCCTGCGCTCGCCGCGGGCTGCACGATCGTGCTCAAGCCCTCTTCGCTCGCGCCGCTCTCGACGCTTGCGCTCGTCGGCTTGATCGCCGACGCAGGCTGCCCGCCTGGCGTCGTCAACGCGCTGCTGTGCTCGAACGAAAACGCCGAGGCGATCGTCCGCGACGAGCGCATCAGGCTCGTCAGCTTCACCGGGTCTGAAAAGGTCGGGTGGCACCTGCGGTCTCTGGTCTCGGAGAAGCCGGTGGTGCTCGAGATGGGTGGCGACGCGAGCGTTCTCGTGTTCGACGACGCGGACCTGGGGCTGGCCGTCTCGCGCACCGTGGAGGGCGCGTACGGGTACGCGGGCCAAGTTTGCATCTCGGCGCAGCACGCCCGGGTGCAGAGCGGCGTTTACGAGTCAGTGCGCGAGCAGTTGGTCTCGGCTGCTGAGGCGGTCGTGCGCGGCGACCCGCTCGACGAGAACGTGCTGTGCGGTCCGCTGGTCAGCTCGGAGGCCGCGGACAAGGTCCTTGCGTGGGTGGACGAGGCCGAGCAAGCGGGCGCGAGCGTGCTGTGCGGCGGCAACCGGGTCGGGAACGTGATCGAGCCCGTGCTCGTGGAAGGCGTGCCGCCGGGATGCAAGCTGGCGACCGAGGAGGTCTTCGGACCTGTCCTGACGCTCTCGAGGTTTGAGACGGAAGACGAGGCGTTCGCGATGGTGAACGGATCTCGGTTCGGGATCCATTGCGGCGTGTTCACCGCCGACCACGCGCGGCTCGGTCGCGCGTACCACGCGCTCGATGTCAGCGGTGTGATTGGGAACGACTACCCCAACCTCCGGTTCGACAACATGCCTTATGGCGGCGTGAAGCGCAGCGGCATCGGGCGCGAGGGCGTGCGGTACGCGTACGACGAGATGAGCCTGCCTAAGACGCTCGTCGAGCGTCGGTGAGTCAGCGGATCGCCTGCTCGGTGTTCGCGTCGAAGATGTGCAGCTTTGACGTGTCTACGACGAACGTCGCCGACTTGCCCATCTCGATGCGCGAGGCGGGGTCGAGGGTCGCGATCACTTGCCGACCGGCGAGGTCGAGGTAGGCGGTGTCCTCTGCACCGAGCTTTTCGAGCACGTCCACGACAGCGCTGAAGCTGTTCCCATCCGTGGGCGCCGAGGGCGGGCTGACGCTCGCGTCGTAGATGTCCTCTGGCCGGATGCCGACGATGACCTTCTTCCCGTCCATTCCGGCGACGGAGTTGCCGGCGGGGACGTCGAGCTTCACTACGCCGAGGTCGAGCTTGCCGCCACCGACCGTGCCCTCCAGGAAGTTCATCGGCGGCGAGCCGATGAACCCGGCGACGAACTTGTTGGCCGGAAGGTTGTAGACCGTCTCGGGATCGTCGCACTGTTGCAGGACGCCGTCCTTCATGACGCTGATGCGCTCGCCCATCGTCATCGCCTCGACCTGGTCGTGGGTGACGTAGATCGTCGTGATTCCGAGCTGCCTGTGCAGTCGAATCAGTTCGGCCCGCGTCTGGATTCGCAGCTTGGCGTCGAGGTTCGAGAGCGGCTCGTCCATGAGGAAGACCTTGGGCTTTCGCACGATCGCGCGGCCCAGCGCGACGCGCTGCCTCTGTCCGCCGCTCAGCTCCTTGGGACGGCGGGCCATCAGGTGGTCAATGTCGAGCATCTTTGCGACCTCGTGGACGCGCCGGTCAATGTCCTGCTTGATCTTCCTGGCCTCGCCCATGTTGAAGATCTGCCAGAAGAAGCCCCGGAGCTCGCGAAGGCGCAGGCCGAACGCGATGTTGTCGTACACCGTCATGTGCGGGTACAGCGCGTAGTTCTGGAAGACCATCGCGATGTCGCGGTCCTTTGGGGGCACGTCGTTGACCCGGTTGTCGGCGATCGCGATGTCGCCGCTGGTCGCTTCCTCGAGCCCGGCGACCATGCGCAGGGCGGTGGTCTTGCCGCAGCCGCTGGGGCCGACGAGCACCATGAACTCCTTGTCCTTGATCTCAAGACTCAGGTCGTCAACGGCCCGGACGTCCTTGCCGAAAATCTTCGTGACGCCTTTGAAGGTGACTCCAGCCAATGCGCTCGCTCCTCGAACTGGGGCATTTTACACAGTTCAACCGTTAGGGACACGGTTCCTGGCCCTTGCGCGTCGGTTCGGGCATAATCAGCCCCATGCCCGAGGACGTCCAGCGGATCGTCGCCACCGACTGTGGCTCAACCACCACCAAGGCGATCCTGATCGAGCGCAACCCAGACGGCGAGTACAGGCTCGTCGCCCGTGGCGAGGCCCCGACCACCGTCGAGAGGCCTTTCGAGGACGTCACGATCGGCGTCCTGAACTCGATCACCGAAATGGAGGAGATCTGCCAGGAGACCGTCCCTGAAGGGTTCCCTGCGGGCCGCAGGAAGCTCATCAAGGACGACCGGGTCTGGCGGCTGCAAAAGGAGGGCAAGGTCACCGACGAGAGGTCGCAGCCGCTCGAAGCGTCCGATATTTACGTTTCGACGTCTTCCGCTGGAGGCGGGCTCCAGATGATGGTCGCGGGCGTCGTGAAAGCGATGTCCGCTGAGTCGGCCGAGCGTGCCGCGCTCGGAGCGGGAGCGATCCTGATGGACACCCTCGCTGTGGACGACGGGCGGAAGGAGTTCGAGCGCGTCGAGACGCTGCGGCGGTTGCGGCCGGACATCATCCTGATGTCCGGCGGAACCGACGGCGGCACGGTGACGCACCTCACCGAGATGGCAGAGGTCATCCACCGCGCCGACCCGAAGCCGCGCTTCGGCGACATGAAGCTGCCCGTGATCTACGCCGGAAACAACCAGGCCAGCGGGCAGGTGACGGAGGTGCTCGGCTCCGACATCGCCACGAAGGTCGTCGCAAACATCCGTCCGTCGCTCGAGTTAGAGAACCTCGGCCCAGCGCGGGACGAGATCCACGAGCTGTTCCTCGAGCACGTCATGCAGCAGGCTCCGGGGTATTCCAAGCTGCTCGAGTGGACGAGCGAGGAGGTGATGGCGACGCCGAACGCCGTCGGCAAGCTCCTCAAGGAGTACGCCGAGAACGAGAAGCTGAACATCCTCGGAGTGGACATCGGCGGCGCGACCACCGACGTATTCTCGGTCTTCGAGACCGGCGGCGACGAGCGGATATACAACCGGACGGTGTCGGCCAACCTGGGCATGAGCTATTCCATCTGCAACGTTTTGAAGGAGGCAGGGACCGAGAACATCGCGCGGTGGGTGCCGTACGAGGTTGACCCGTTCGAGGTCCGCAACGGACTTCGCAACAAGATGATCCGGCCGACGACGATCCCTCAGACGTATGAGGACCTGCTGATCGAGCACGCGGTCGCGCGCGAGGCGCTGCGCCTGGCGTTCCACCACCACAAGACCCTGGCCCGCGGGCTCAAGGGGATGCAGCAGCAGCGCGACGTCGGACAGATATTCGACCAGAGGCAGACCGGCGAGACGCTGATCCGGATGATGGCGCTGGACATGGTGATCGGCTCCGGCGGGGTGCTCTCGCACGCGCCGAAGCGCGCGCAGTCCGCTCTGATGATGCTGGACGCGTACCAGCCCGAGGGGATCACGATGCTCACCGTGGACTCGATCTTCATGATGCCGCACCTGGGCGTGCTGTCGGAGCACTTCTACAAGGCGGCCCGGGAGGTGTTCGAGTACGACTGCATCGTCAAGTGCGGGCACGCGATCTGTCCTGTCGGGACCGGCAAGCCGGGCGAGGCGTGCGTGACTGTGACCGGCGACGGCGTGAACGCCGAGGCGAGGGTCGGTTCGATGGCCGTGATCCCGCTCGGCCGGGGCGAGTTCAAGAACGTGACGGTGACGCCGGCCAAGGGGTTCGACGTCGGAGAGGGCAAGGGCAAGGCTGTGACGCGCAAGCTCGAGGGCGGCACGGTCGGGATCATGATTGACGCCCGCGGGCGGCCGTTCTCGCTGCCGACCGACGGTGCGGAGCGGATCAAGAAGCTGCGGGAGTGGCTGCAGGCGATGGGCCTGCCTTTGCCGGCTTAGCCCCTGGACGTCGCTTGAACCTGAGGGGCCGTTTTAAGGCCGTTTTTTTCTTGTGGCTTCTCCTTTGCTTACGAGGGCTGCGAGGCCCTCACCTAACCTCTCCCGCTCATTGGGTTATGTTGTGGTTCCGGGCCGGTGGAGCGGGAGAGGGATGCTCGGCAGGGCCAGGGCGTGAGGTGAAGGCCCGGTCTGCCGCGAGGAATAGCGGAACGGACTTCTTTGATTTGCCCCTCACCCCTGCCCCTCTCCCCCAGAGGTGAGAGGGGGCTCAGTCGGGCCTGGGTTTCGGGAGCTGCGGTCTGGTCGCGTCACCCGTCGGAGAGTAGGGGAAAGGACTTCCTTTGTTTGCCCCTCACCCTTCCCTCTCCCCAGGATACGGGGAGAGGGGGCTCCGGCGAGGCACTCGCTTTTGCAGCCCTTCTTGCTCACACGGGGGCGCTACGACAGTGCGGACTCTTCCCCTCCTACTTACATGATACCACTACAGAGTGACGGTTTGTCAAGTCAGTATTCGTAAAACAGGACAGAAGTCCTATTTGCGCATTGGTTTGGACTCTGCGGCTTCCTAGAGACTCCACGCCAGACGAGCACCCCCTCCCTAGCCTCCCCCAGGGGGGAGGGGTGACCTTGGAGAGCTCGACAATCAACGGACCAGCTACGGTCTGTGGCGGGCTACCAGCGGTTGCCGAGGGCGATGGAGGCGACCACGACGATGGCTACTGCGCAGATCATGTAGGCCAGGAGGAGAACTCGGGCCGCCTGCTTGCCCGAGGGGTGGGCGAAGTTGATGATGCGCTTGTGGGGGTGTGGCTTGCCTTTGAGCCTGGTGGGCACCCAGAGGCGGTCGTCGCCCTGGCCGAAGTAGAAGCACAGGAACCAGCTCTTGCGGTCGCTCCAGACGGACTCGTTGATCGCCTTGAGGCTGGCGAGGTACTCCTGGCTGAGGCTGCCGCCCAGCTTCAGGAAGCTGGCGTCAACGATCGCCTTTGCGACGGCCCTTGGCTTTTGTGCGAGTGCCACGGCTGTATTCTCGGTAGGAATTCCTGGGCCCTAGACCCCTTCCAGGCTCGATGGGTGCCATAATCGGCTTGCTCTCCAGAGACAGTCGGCGGCCCCCCGGGGCCTTAATGAACGCCGGCCGAGGGGCGGCGGACAGCCACATACGGTTTTCGGACCGGGCTCCCACGCACCTGCATGGGGGCCCGGCCCAGTTTAGGGGCCAAAGGAACAACAATGCCTACCGCAGCAAAGGTCAAACAGGTCAGTCAGATCAAGGAGCGGTACGAGCGCGCCAGCGGCGTGATCTTCACGGAGTACCGCGGCCTGTCCGTCCCGGCGATCCAGAGGCTTCGCCGGAGCTTGGCGGACCAGGGCGCAGAGTTCTCCGTCGTGAAGAACACGCTGTTCAAGCGCGCCGCCGGCGACGACGCCGCGAACATCCCGGAAGCGATGACGAGCGGCCCGACCGCGGTCGCGTTCGTCTACCAGGACGACACGGCGACGGCCAAGGCGCTGTTCGACTTCATCAAGGAAAACAAGGCGTTCGTCGTAAAGGGCGGGTATCTGGACGGAAGGCTGTACGACGGCGCGCAGATGGAGGCGCTCTCCAAGCTGCCGCCGAAGGACGTGCTGATGGCACAGTTGATCGGCGTCATCGCGGCCCCGCTCAGCAACATCGTCGGGGTGATCCAGGAGATCTACGCCGCACCGATCCGCGCGATCGGGGCGGTCGCCGACAAGGCGGCCGAGAGCGCGCCACAGGAAGCGGCGCCCGCTCCGCCGACGCCAAGTGGTCAGCAGGCTGACGACGAGCAGGCGACAGCCGAGCCACATGGCGAGGCCTTGCCGGCTTCCGAGCCGGCCGCCGAGGCCGAAGCCGCAGAGGCACCCGTTGAGGCGCCTACCGACCAGCCCGACCAGCCGACCGAAGAGGCCGCGCCTGAACCGGCACCGACCGAAAACACAGAGGAAACAAACTAATGCCAGCGACTATCGAGAAAATCGTAGAAGACATCAGCAAGCTCACGGCTGTAGAGCTGAGCGACCTCAAAAAGGCGCTCGAAGAGAAGTTCGACGTTACGGCTGCCGCCCCCATGGGCATGCCCATGATGATGCCAGGCGCCGCAGCCGCGGAGCCTGTCGAGGAGCAGACCGAGTTCAACATCGTGCTCAAGGAGAGCGGCGCGGAGAAGCTCAAGGTCATCAAGGTCGTTCGCGAGCTCACTGGACTTGGCCTGAAGGAGGCCAAGGACCTCGTGGACGGCGCCCCGAACACGATCAAGGAGAACGTCCCGAAGGCCGAAGCCGCAGACATCAAGAAGAAGATCGAGGACGTCGGCGGAAAGGTGGAGCTGAAGTAGGGAGCGGGTAACGGGTAACGCGTAACGGGCATCAGCCTGAGAACATTGGCCCGCACTGGGTTTCTAGTGCGGGCCGATTTGTTGTCAGCGCTTTCGCCGACGCAGGAACAGGAGCCCGAGCGCGAGGGCGCCGAGGGTGGCCGGTTCGGGAACTGCCGTCAACTGTGCGGCGAAGTTGGCGTAAGGATCGCCGCCCCAGCTGTAGGGCGTCCATCCGATCCCGTCGCCAGAGAGCCACATCCAGTCGTCGCTAAAGCCTAACGTAGCGGGGTTGTAGTACGAAGGGCCGAACTCGCCGACGAAGCCTTGCCTGTCGTAGAGCTGGATCGTCCACACGAGGTGGTCGGGCACGACGACGCTCGGGACCGCGAAGGTGTACTCGCCGACGCCGACGATGATCGGCACGTCCTCGACGAGCCCGCCGTCGTAGATGACAGTCGAGGGGACGGAGTTGACCTCATCGAACTCGCGGAAGCGCAGGCGCGCGTCGAACGTGCCGGGCGCGGTCCCGCGATAGGTCATGAAGAGCTTGAACTCGGTCACCGCGCGGTCCGTTCCGACCAGCCAGACCTCGTCGCCGCACTCGTCGCTGTCGTTCAGCCACTCGGGCAGGAGAGGGTGGTTGTTGTTGAGCGAGGTCGTCGTGTTGTCATAGACGACGGTCTGAGCGTTCGCGACGCCGGGGAGGGCGCACACGAACGCGAGCGCGACTTGCGAATACTTCATTTCAAACTCCCAAGTTGAACCCTGGCCCCGCCCATAGTCGGGCGGGGCCAAAGTGCGTCAGTTGAAGTGGAACCCGATCTGGTCGAGCGAAATCGTCCAGCGGTTTCCAGTTGAGCCGAGGATGCTCGCGTGCATGACTCGTGCCCGAACCTCTCGCGTCGTCGCGTTTACGAACTTTGCTGGGTTCGAAGAGACGACGATAATCGCCTTGCTGTCCGACTGGGTGGTGTCGCGCGAATCCACCTGCTCCCAGAGGCCGGTGGTCCAGTTCCAGAGCTCGATGGTCTGGGTGGCCTGCCCCACCGGGAGCGTGTTGCTCGACTCGACTCCGACCGTGAGCAGGGTGACTGCCGCCGCTGGACCTGTCAATGACGTGATCACGCCAGTGCCGCCGCGCGCACCGGTGTCTGACGGCCCGATATTGAGGCGGTTGTTGTCGCTTTCAGCCAGGCTAAAGAGGTTGCCCGCGAACTGGACTCCGTTCACGATCTGGTAGCTGGCCACCGGAGCGAGCACGAGCGGCCCCTTTGTGGCAGCCGTGAGCCCGCCACCGGACCCGGCCTTGAAGAGCCCGAGGTCGGCCGTGGACGAAGCAGGCTGGACGTCGGCGTCGAACCGGAAGTTGAACACGGAGCTGTACTTGAGCGGGTTCGCGTTCGGGCTTCCCTGCGTCGGCGTTGACCAGAGCATGTTTCCTTCCGAGAGGTTCATGGTCCAATTGTTGTTCGAGTCCTTGTCAATGTCGCGGAACCCGACGTTCGTGACGTTCGCTCCGGTCGGGACCGGGATGGAGAACTCGCGTACCTGTCGGTCGAGGTTGTGGTTGTAGACTGCGAACTCGTACCGCCACACTCCACCGCCGAGGCTGGTCGTCTGGACGGCGACGATGACGTCGCCTTCGGTTTGCGGCTGTGCTGTGCTGCGCATGTCGCCCCAACGGTTGATCGCGGGGCCTTGCAGCTGCGCGGTCGTGGTCGAGAACTGCCACGACGAACCGTTCCACGACATCGTTGCGGTGCGAGACCCGATGTTGTTGTAGACGTCCTCGTCGTTGGCGTTGATGTAGTACGCCTCGTAGTAGTACTGCGAGTTAGCGTTGCCCAGGTCCGAGTCGTGGACGATCAGCCGGTGCGCCACGGCGTCCAGCCCAGAGCCATCGTTACGTCGGATGCAGTCCGGCTCGTAGTTCGAGAAGTAGGAGTTCGTGCAGGTCCAGACGCCCGTGAACGGGTTCACTTCGTCGCGCTCTCCTAGGTAGCGTCTGTCACCGTTGTTGCCCGTGCCGTACGTGTCGGAGCAGTTAGGGCCGAGCAGGGAGCCGGTCCCAGGGTGCTGGCAGGTACCGCAGCCGTTGGAGTTCGTCGAGAGGAAGCCGTGCTTGAGCCACGACCAGCCGACCTGCTCGAACTTTCCGTCCTTGACCCGGTAGAGGTTCATCGCGATGACGGGGTGTTGGACCTGCATCGGTGCCCGCCACTCGATGTTGCCGGTTCCGACGTTGCAGGAGGTCGTAGACATCGAAAGTCCGTTCAGGCCATTTGGGTACGTGCCTGTGCGGCCGAGCGAAGTGAGGGAGCTCATCGCGAAGAGCTGGACGTTGATCGAGTTGCCGGCAGCCTGGACGCCGCCGTTGCTTGGAGGCAGGACCTTTCCGTCGCCATCAATCGGCTTGGACTGACCAAACACTGTGACGGTGCCAATGAGCTGGCCCGCAAGTTCTGGCTTGCCAAGCTGGTTTGCACCGTCGGTCGTCAGCCACATGTCCATCGCGTGGATAAGGAGCTGGCTTTGGGCGAGCTCATAGATGGCGCCGGCGCTAGTGAGCCTGAACGCCACGATGGGGCGCCGCGCGGGCCCGACGACGAGCTGTAGTTCTCCGAGCTCGGCCTCATTCTCTTGGATCGTGAACTTCGTTGCGTTGAGGACGTTGCGACCGTTCGCGAGACGGAACCCGCCCGTGTGGCTGATCGCGCCGCCGTCGAAACGCGTGAAGCTGGCGTCGGTCAGGGTGAAGCGAAGGTTGGAGCCGAAGATCTTGAACCCAACGCTCTCTTCGCCGGATGTCTCGTCCGGATCGGCCGTCGCATCGAGAGTCAGTCGAAGCCCGCTCGATTCAATGATCGAGGGGAAGAAGCTGATCGCGGTGCGCCCTGCGACGACCTGTAGCTGACGCTCGTTGTTCGAGGGATGGAAGCCGAGCGCTGCTATGCCGGCGACGATAAGCGCCAAAAACGAAACTGCAAATAAAACCTTGCCCAAGTGTGTACTCCTGCCGCGGAACTAAGCCGCCACACCCATTCTGACAGAGAAATTCAGGCGGGAGGCTATGAGCCAGCCCCTTCGTGTTGAAAACGGCCGTTCCCCGTAATCGTGCCAGTCGGCGGTCAGTTGACCTGGATCATTTGGAACGCCTCGATGACGTCTCCAGCCTTGAACTCGGTCCATCCCTCGAAGCGGACTCCACAGTCCTGGCCAGCGGCCATCTCTCGGACGTCCTCTTTGACGTTGCGCAGGCTGGAAATCTTGCCTGCGTAGGCGATTTCCTTGCCGCGCTTGACGCGGCAGCTTGCGCCTCGGATGACCTTGCCTTCGGTGACGTGGCAGCCCGCGACAATGCCCGCCTTGGTGAGCTTGAAGACCGCTCTGACCTCGACGGTGCCGAGGTACTCCTCTTCGAACTTGGGCTCTAGCATGCCCTTGACGGCCTTCTCGATGTCCTCGACGAGCTCGTAGATGATCTTGTAGGTCCGGGTCTCCACCTTTTGTCGCTCGGCCTCGTATTTGGCGTTGCCCTCTGGCTTGACGTTGAACCCGATGACGATCGCCCGGGCCGCGCTGGCCAGGAGAATGTCGGACTCTGTGATCGCGCCGACGCCGGTGTGGAGGATGCGGACGTTGACCTCTGGGTGCTCGAGCTTCTCGAGCATTCCCCGGACGGCCTCGACGGAGCCCTGGACGTCGGCCTTGACGATGAGGTTCAGGTCCTTGATGCCGTCGTCGGTACCTGCTGTGACGAGGTCCTTGAGCGAGACCCTGCGCCGCATGGGTTTGAACTCGATCTCGCGGTCGCTGTCCACTCGCGCGCCGGCCTTGTCGCGCGCCTCCCTCTCGTCCTGCGCCGGTTCCACGACGTCTCCTGCAAAGGGGACGTCGTTGAGTCCGAGGACTTCGGCCGGCATTGATGGCCCGGCCTCTTTGAGTCGCTCGCCCGCCCAGTCGGACATGGCCTTGACCTTGCCCCAAGTGTTGCCGACGACGATCACCTCTCCGACCTTGAGGGAGCCGTTTTCGACGAGGACGGTCGCGACAGGTCCGCGGCCCTTCTCCAGCTGTGCCTCAATGACGACGCCCTGGAGCTCACCCTTGGGGTCGCAGGTGAGGTCCATGACCTCGGCTTGGAGGAGGATCATTTCAAGGAGGTTATCAACGCCCTCGCCGGTCAGAGCGGAGACCTTGCAAGTGATGACCTGGCCGCCGAAGGCTTCAGGGACGAGCTCGTACTTCGGGAGCTGCTGCAGCACTCGGTCCGGGTTGGCCCCTTGGACGTCAATCTTGTTGATCGCGATGATGATCGGGACTTCGGCGCTCTTTGCGTGGTTGATCGCTTCGATCGTCTGCGGCATAATGCCGTCGTCAGCGGCGACGACCAGGATCGCGATGTCGGTGACCTGTGCTCCGCGCGCGCGCATCGCTGTAAAGGCGGCGTGGCCCGGCGTGTCGAGGAAGGTGATGATCCCGTCCTTGACTTTGACCTGGTACGCGCCGATGTGCTGCGTGATCCCTCCGTGCTCCTTGGCGGTGACGTTGGTCTTGCGGATGTAGTCGAGTAGCGATGTCTTGCCGTGGTCTACGTGGCCGAGGATGGTGACGACGGGCGGGCGGTTCTCAGTCTTGGCGGCCACGGTCTTCGCCGCGTTTGGCTTTGGCCTCGGCGGGGCTGCCTCTCCCCAGACAACCTTGAATCCGAACTCTTGCGCGAGCTTCTCCGTGACGTCGTCGTCGAGGGTGGTGGTCAAGGTCGCCATGACCTTGAGCTTGACCATCATAGTTTTGAGGACGTCCTTGTCGGCGACACCTATGGCAGCGGCGACGTCGCGGGGCGCGCGGCCGGGGGCGAGGCGCACGGTCTTAGCGGAGCCGGTCTCTTTGACGGCCTCCTTGATGAGGTCGAGCGTCTCATCGTCCGAGTCGAACTGTCCTTGCTCGTGTTGGACCCCGAGGTCCTCGAGCACGACAGCGACTTGGCTGGGCGCGACACCGAACTCCGACGCGATCTCTGCGATCGAGCGCTGCATTCCGGTCAGTTTTACCTCTGGCGGCATTCAAGCTCCTGGGCGAGGCCGAGCCTCGCGTCCTCGTCCACTCGCGCCTTGAACGCGCGGGACAGGCGGTCCTTGTCGAGAAGGGCCGACTTGCAGTCTGGGTTGTCGCAACAATAAGCGCTCCGTCCTTGCGTCTTTGCGTCCAGGGTCAGTTCGCCCGCCGGCGTCCTCTTGACCCTGAGGAACGATGCCTGCGGGCCCTTCCTCTTGCAGGCACAGCACGTGCGCTCTGGCGTTGCGCCCTTCACTCCGCCTTGGCGGCTTCCTCCGGTTGGGGCTCGCGGGCCTCTGCCGGTGCGGCGGCCGCAGCGACAGTTTCGGGCTCATGGGCCTCAGCGACGGGCGCCGCAGGGGCGTTGCTCGTCCTCTCGGTGGCAGCCTGCTCTTCGCTTCGGATGTCTATCTTCCAGTCTGTGAGCCGGGCTGCGAGTCTGACGTTCTGGCCGCCTCGGCCGATCGCGAGCGAGAGCTGGTTGTCCGGCACGACGACGTACGCGCTCCGCTCGTCCTGGTTGAGCTTGATCGCGTTGACCTTTGCAGGGCTGAGGGCGTTGATGATGAACGTCTGGGGATCCTCGCTAAAGGGGACGACGTCAATCTTCTCCGGCCTGAGCTCGTCCATCAGCGTCTGGATTCGCGCGCCGCGCTGTCCGACGCACGCGCCGACGGCGTCCACGCGCTCGTCGTGGCTGATGACGGCGAGCTTGCTGCGCTGGCCGGGCTCTCGTGCGATGGCCTTGACCTCGACCATGCCCTCGGCGACCTCCGGCACTTCCATCTCAAGAAGCTTGCGAAGGAGGTTCGGGTGGCTGCGGCTGACGATGACTTCGAAGCCGCGCGCCGACTCTTCGATCTTCAGGACATAGACGCGAAGGCGCTCGTTAGGGCGGTAGTCGTCGGTCGGGACCTGCTCTCGCTTGGGCAGCCGAACCTCGTGCCGGCCCACTTGGACGAGCACGCTGGACTCTTCTCTGCGCGAGATCATTCCGCTTACGACGTCTCCGACGCGCTCGCTGAACTGGTCGTGCAAGCGGCGAAGCTCGGCCTCGCGGAGCTTCTGCTGCAGGACCTGCTTGAACGTTTGCGCGGCGATGCGTCCGAAGGTGTTGGGGTCAATCTCGACGTCCATGAAGTCGCCGATCTGGGCGTTCGGGTTGCGCTTGAGGGCGATGTCGAGCTGGATCTGGGTGGCGGGCTCGAGGAGCTCGCCGACGATCTCCTTTTCGACCACTGCGCCGCTGGCGACGCTGGAGTCGAGGCGAACGCTTACTTCTCCGACTGCGCCCTTGAACTTGCGATATGCGACAGCGAGGGCGATCTCAAGCTCGTGCGTGAGTTCGTCCAATGAGAGCTCCCTCTCTGTTGCGATCTGCTGGAGCTGTTTCAGAATGTCCATCGTCGCCTCCTGCCAAGACCTAACAAAAAAGGCCGCCCTGAGGCGCCCTTTGGAGGTCCCGCCAGAAATGTATACGATGATTATAGCACAGGTTTGGCGGGCTCGCGGGACTCGCGGAGTGCCAGAATCGGGGTGTGTTCGAGGTTCGGATCGAGGGTCTGAGGTTTCGCGGATTCCATGGCGTTTTTGAGTCTGAGAGGGCTTCTGGAAATGAGTTTGTAGCCCGTGTTCTTGCTGAGGTGGAAGGGCGCGCCGACGCGACCGACCAGCTCTCCGACACGGTGGACTATTCGGCCTTGGCAGACCTGATGTTGGAGGTGAGCGCGTCCCGGTCGTTCATGACCGTCGAAGGTCTCGCCGGGGCGTTCGCCGACGCCGCGATGGAGCGCTTTCCGATGGTTGTAGCGCTCGACGTTCGGATCCAGAAACTCGCGCCTAAGATGGCTGCGGAGGTCGAGTCTTGCGGAGTACGGCTGAGGCGGGAGCGTCGTATAATGGGTGGCAGATGAAGCGGACCGATTTGATGGACGTCTCGCTCGACGTGTACAGGTTTCAGCTTGAACGCCTTAGGTCGAAGACGCCTGACGAACGCCTGCAATTGGCCATCGAGCGCATGGTCCTGGGATGGGAGATACAGCGCTTGGCGGTTGAGAGAATCGAGAAAGACTCAGCCTGATGCAACAATTGGAAGCAATTGCGAGCTTCTTCAAGAGGCTCGAGGAACTCGAAATCCCGTTCATGGTGGGGGGCTCGCTCGCCAGCTCGGCACACGGCAACCCCCGGCAAACGAACGACATCGACATTGTGATCAGGATCGGGCCCGATGACGTCGACCGCTTCTTCGAGTCATTCCGCGAAGACTTCATGGTGAGTCGCCAGAGCCTGATGGATGCTTTGGAGTCAGACGACGAGTACCGCTCCTTTCAGATCAGCCACTTCGATTCGCCCTTGCGAATTGATTGCTTTGTTCCCGTCGGAACACCGTATCAGCTCTCCGAATTCTCGAGGCGTGTTCGGCTCGAGATGATGCCTGGCGTCACAGTCCCAGTCTCGTCGGCAGAGGACATCGTCCTTCGCAAGATCCAGTGGTACCTGCTTGGTGGGCGAGTCAGCGACCGGCAGTGGAACGACATTGTCGGGGTCCTGGACATGCAGCACGGTCGCACGGACGATTCTTACCTCGACAGTTGGGCGACTCGACTCGGCATCAAAGACGTGCTCGAGGAAGCACGCTCTCAAGTCGTCAAGTAGCGTGAAGGTCTCTACAGCTCCGCCGTCGCCAAGAACTTCGGCGCCTTGCGGACCTTGGTCGCTTGCTCGAACGCGTAGGCGAACTTGATCAGCACCGGCTCGCTCCACTTGCGGCCGAAGAACGTGACCCCCACCGGGAGCCCGTGCACGAACCCCGCGGGGACCGTTATCGCCGGATAGCCTGAGACCGCAGCCGGAGACGACGAACCGCCGGTGAAGTGGTCGCCATTGATGAGGTCCGTCATCCATGCCGGGCTGCCGCTCGGTGCGATGATCGCGTCCACCCTGTGCTTGTCCATCGCCGCGTCAATTCCCTCCTTTTGCGAAAGCCGGTGGTTGAGCGCGAGCGCGTCGCGGTACTTCTTCTCGGTGAGCGGGCCCTTCTCCTGCGCCTGTTCGAACAGCTCCTGTCCGAAGTACGGCATCTCGCGGTCCCTCATTCGGACGTTCCCTGCGATCAGGTCTCTCAGCGAGCGGTACCTGGTGCTCGACCCGAGGCTTCCCAGGTACTTGTTGATGTCCGCCTTGAACTCGTAGAGCAGGACCTCCATCTCGGACTCTCCATACTCGTCCTTGTTCGCCATGTCCGCGGGATCCACGATCACCGCGCCCGCGCTCTTCAGCGCGCGGATCGCGTCTTCCATCACCTTGTCCACCGCGTCGCTAAAGCCGAAGAACTGACGACCGACGCCCACGCGCCTGCCCCTCAACCCGTTCGCATTGAGGTACTGCACGTAGTTGTCATCGCCCTTGTAGTCTTTGGCAGCCGGGTCGGCGGGGTCCTTCCCCGCGATCGCGCCGAGCAGGATGGCGGCGTCGCGGACCGTACGGCACATCGGGCCAGCGGTGTCCTGGCTGTGCGCGAGCGGGATGATGCCACTGCGCGAAACCAGCCCAAGCGTCGGTTTGATGCCGACGAGTCCGTTCGAGGTCGCGGGGCTGACGATGCTCCCGTCCGTCTCCGTGCCGATCGAAACGCAGCACAGGCTCGCGGCGGTCGCTGCGCCAGAGCCGCTGCTGCTGCCAGAGGTGTTGCGGTCGAGCGCGTACGGGTTCTTGGTCAGGCCGCCGCGCCCGCTCCAGCCGCTCGTCGAGTGCGTCGAGCGGAAGTTCGCCCACTCACTGAGGTTCGTCTTGCCGATGATGACGGCGCCCGCCGCCCGCAGTCTGTTCACGATGAACGCGTCCTTCTTCGCACGGTTGCCTTCGAGCAGCAGCGACCCGGCGGTCGTCTGCATCTTGTCGCCGGTCTCGATGTTGTCCTTGATCAGCACGGGGACGCCGAACATCGGCCCGCGCGCCCTGCGAGTCCTGTCGAGGACCGTCGCCGTGATGGCGGCGTCGGGGTTCAGCTCGATGACCGAGTTGAGCTTCGGGCCGTTGCGGTCAACCTCCTCGATGCGCGCGAGGTACTTCTCTGTGAGCGAGGCGGCGGTCTCGCTGCCATCGTCAATGGACTTCCTCAAGTCGGCGATAGACTTTTCGTCGAGGTCGAACGCCCTGGGCTGCGGTGGCCGCCCCCGTTCGAGCTGCGGCACGATGGCCGCCCCGACCGCTGCCTTGAGAAAGTCCCTGCGCTTCATGCCTGGATCATACAATGGCGGGCCGGGCTCCTGCACGGCCTGGCCGCCCAGGAGGTCGGCCCTCCATGCCGTAAACTAGGTCAAGTGGACACCATCCTCCTCGCCGCGCCGCGCGGGTTCTGCGCCGGGGTCGCCTATGCGATCGAGGTCGTGGACCTGGCGCTGAAGATCCACGGCTCGCCAGTCTACGTGCGCCACGCGATCGTCCACAACGAGTGGGTGGTCCGCAGCTTCGAGAGCCGCGGCGCAGTGTTCGTCGAGGACGTCAACGACATCCCGACTGGATCGGTCGTCGTGTTCTCCGCGCACGGCGTCTCGCCCGAGGTGCGGCGCGAGGCGAACGAGAGGGGCCTGACGGTGATAGACGCGACGTGCCCGCTCGTCACCAAAGTCCACAACGAAGCGAGGCGTTACGCCGAGAAGGGCTACTTCATGGTCTACATCGGCCACGACGGTCACGTGGAGGCCGAAGGCACGATGGGCGAGGCGCCTGACCGCATGGTGCTCGTCGAGACGCCGGAGGACGCCGAGAAACTGACGCTGCCCGAGCACGAACGCCTCGCCGTCGTCACGCAGACGACGCTCAGCGTGGACGAGGTCCTCGCGACCGTCGAGGTCCTCAAGCGCCGGTTCCCGCACCTGGAGATGCCAAAGAAGGAGGACATCTGCTATGCGACGACGAACAGGCAGAGCGCGGTGAAGGAGCTGGCGGCACGCAGCGACGTGGTGCTGGTCGTCGGGTCGCAGACATCGAGCAACTCCAACCGACTGCGCGAGGTGGCCGAGACCGCGGGCGCGCGGGCGTACTTGGTGATGGAGCCGGGGGACATCGGTGACCGGGTGACCGGCAACGAGTGTCGGGTCGTCGGGGTCACTTCCGGCGCCTCGACGCCGGAGAGCCTCGTCGAGGACGTCATCGGCCACTTGCTCTCGCTCCACCCCGGCGCGGCGATCGAGGTGCTCGAGACGGTCAAGGAGGACGTGGAGTTCAAGCCCCCCCGAGACCTGGTCCAGCTCGCACAATCGAGCGGCTAGCTCAGCCTCAGACCGCCTGAGAAGGGCGTTTTTTGAACCTGAGTTACCAGAAGTTCCGCATTTTTCCGATTTTTTTCACCTGTCCCGCATGACCTGCTTCATACTGAAGCATCGGTGCGTAGCAGAGCACGGATGCAACCGCTAATCTGGAGAATACATTATGATAAATTCTAGAAAGCGAGCGTTCACGCTCATCGAACTCTTGGTCGTCATCGCGATCATCGCGATACTGGCCGCAATACTATTCCCTGTGTTTGCCCAAGCCAAGGTTGCCGCCAAAGGCGCAGCAAGCATATCTAACGCGAAGCAGGTCGTGACGGCAATCATGATCTATGAAGGTGACTACGACGACAAGCCCCCGCTTGTCTCCACTCCCGACGCGGACGCGCCCCTGTTGCTCCTCGGGAACCCGTACAAGCCATGGGCATACCTCTTGTTGCCATACATGAAGAACGCGATGATCCTGCAAGATCCGTTGACGACGCCGGAAGACGTGCCGGCAGGATTCAGTTCCGTCGCCATATGGCTCTATCGAACGCAGATCGGCTATGCGTACACGATCCATGCTCCAGTGACCGCCATCTGGGTCAGGTCGTCTACTTCACAGACGCAGCTCGCGAACCCTGCCGAGACAGTCATACTTGCTCAAAAGAAAGCGCGAAACAACCAAGGCGACTGGCTATGGGTCGGTGGCCCGATCTGGATGGCAAATCTGGTCGGTCCGCCTGTGTGCTCCACTTTCTTCACGCCTACTACCATAACACCGCGAAGCGTCTGTCCACCGACTTCCGTCGGCGCAGCCGGATGGGGTACGGGGGCCGAAGCCTATCCCGGTCAGTCATATGAGGAAGGCGGCACGACCGGCGGCGTCGCTCTACGCAAGGCGAAGTTGTCGATCGTGAGCTGGGCCGACGGGCACGTGTCCGTCATGTCGCCAGGCGCTCTCGCGACGGGGACGAACTGGACCCGCACGACGCCCTATAGCTCTGTCGTGATTACCGACATCACGCAGTACAAGTGGGACAGCCAATGAAGACACTGTTGGCACTTGTCTTGGTTCTGGCTTGCGCGGTGCTCGTCGCTGGTTGTAAGTCGGAAGAAGCTGTCATAAGCGACGCGGCGCCTGCGCCTGCGCCGAGCAAGGCGGCCGAGGCGACCGACCCTGCAACGGGCGAGGAGACACCGCTGGCAAAGTAGATGGCGAAGCTCGGCCTGGTGGTCGAGAAGCGCGTGGCCTCTTTCTGGTTGGAGCCGGAGTTCGTTTGGCTCCTCTCGTACACACAGGACGCCCTGTGGCTCCAGCGTCAGTTGGAAACTCACGTGCAGAAAGAGAAGGACTATCAACGTGCGATCTGCGGCGACATGGCTCGCTTAG
>JBBDXG010000026.1:0-50922 GCA_040902435.1 Fimbriimonadaceae bacterium | reverse complement strand
GGCAGGACGTGAGGGGCCGCGGCAGTTCTGCCGCGGCCCTTTGCTTGTAAAATAGGAGGGATCGTGGTCACTTTGCTGCTTGCTTTCGTGGCTGCGAACGACGCCAATTGGGTGTCGTTCGGCGGTGCCGGCGCGTTTGTGCCGCACAAGACCATCCACATGCTGGGCGAGGACATCAACATCACGGTCTTCGACGACAAGGTCCACGTGCGGGTGTACTTCTCGTTCGAGAACAAAGGGCCAGCGACCACAGTCAAAATGGGGTTCCCGTTCGACACGGTGGGGTGGAACGAGGACCTGGTGCGGTCGTTCTCGAGCAAAGTGGACGGTCAGGCGGTGGCGGTCGAGAAGCTGAAGAACGTGCCTTTGAAGCCTGGCCATGAAGAGGGCTTGGAGAAAGGCTGGGCGCGGAACGAGATCTACGTCAAGGAGGTCGCGTTCGAGCAAGGCCAGAGACGCACAGTGCTGGTGGACTATACGACGGGCCGCAGCTATGCTGGCGACGGATCGCTCAACGACACGTACATCCTGATGACGGGCGCGACGTGGGCCGGAACGATCGGCACGATCTCCGTCTCTGTGGACTGGTCCAATACGAAACGCACGAGTCGGCCCGATTGCCTGTTCCGTTACGCGGATTACAAAGTCAAACCTGTTGCGTGGGAGCAAGTGGGAAGGACGCGCTTGACGACGACACTGTCGCACGTCGAACCCGACTTCAACCTCGACCTAAGCTCGGTCGGCGGGTTCTTCGAAGTATGGATGGACGGTGAAAGGCTCGACTCGAGCTACGGCGCGGTGGGCACCTATGGTCACGTGCTCACGGGAAAGCGCGAAGACCCGCTGGTGCTGATCTACGGGATCGGAGAGCTCATGCGCAAGCTTGCGGAACGAGAACGAGTTCAAAAGAAGGACGGGTGGATGTATCCGGATATCATCGAGCGGACCGATGCGCCCAAGACGATCGTGCTTTGGGACGGCCGGAAGATGACCGTGCGGCGGGGGTTCGTGGATGCGGACTTCGCGCCCGTAGCCGAACCCGAGGAGTACGACTACGTTTACTTGAAAGACCTCATGGCGGCAATCGGCGGGACGTTCAAGTGGAACGCCGCGATGGAGCGCATAGAGATCACTCTTCCGACACGGGACGAGCCGATCAGGAAGAAGGGCGAGGGTGTCCGGTAGGCCAGGGATAATCTAGCGAAGGCCGATGAACGTTAGTGGTCAGATAGATGAGTGGATCAAAGAAGGCAGGACCGTCGGTTTTTGCCCTTGGGACGATGCCGACGGGCTGCTGTTCGGCGTCATCGTTTCGCGTGAAGGTGACACGCTCCGGGTCAGCGAGATCTCGCCGTGCGGTCAGCCAGACGGTACGGAGTCTTACGACCTCGGCTCGATCAGCTACTTCGTCCTCGACGACCCCTACATCGAGCGCCTGCGGCTCCTGTCGCAGTTCGATCCAAAGAAACGCGGTTCGACTCGCTTTGTGCGGCAGAAGGAGAAGGTCACAGAGGTCCTAACTCGCGCTGCGCGGACTAACGAACCCGTGAGCGTCAGGCTGCTCGCTGAGCCATCGCCGATGACGGTCACCGTCACATGGATTGACGACGACTGGATCGGCCTGCAGATCTATGACGACCTCATGGCCCCGACCGAGCGAAGGACCGTCCGGTCAAATCTCGTCCTCGGCGTCCGAGCAGGAACGATGGTCGAAGAGCGCGCCGCGTATCTGCTCAAAGCGAGACAGGCAGCGGTCTGAAGACTAGCGCCGGCACAGACACTACTCCGCGTAGGTCTCGAACGGGTCGGGCATCTCGACATATGTGTTGCGGTCTACGGCGACGCCGGACCAGTCGAAGACGTAGAACCGCGGGCCGCGGCGGTCAATGACCTTTCTCACCAGCTCTGCCCTTCCCTTCGCGCGCGTGTCCTGCGGTGGCGTCGTCGTCGCCTCGACCACGTCCACGTCGTCCACGACGTCGCACGCGCGCTCGGTCGCCGCGTATCCGGCGAAGAGCGACTTGGCCGGGTCAATGTTGTGGTACTCGAGGTCCACCGAGTGCAGCGCGTCGTCGCCCCATTCGAGACCTTCTGACTCGCGATACATCTCGACGACCTTTCGCTTCGCGACCCAGTCAATCTGGTGCCCGAGCGCCATCGGGTTCTTCTCCAGTCCGTCGAGGACCGCCTCCCACTCTCTTAGCGTCCAGTCCACGTCCGGCGACGCGCCCTTGTAGCGCTGTGCGAGCGCGAGGTACTCGCGCTGCACGTCCACCGCGCCGATCTTGCGCCCGTCCGCCATCGCCACCGGCCATCTGTACGTCTGGTCGCGCGAGACTTCGCGCAGGGCGATGAGCGGCTCTGCGCACCTGAGGCTCTCGGGGACCAGCCCGTCCTCGACCAGCGTCAACACCAGCGAGGTCGTCCCGACCTTTAGCGCGTACGCGAACTGGTTCTGGTTGGACTCTCCGAACAGCACGTGCAGGCGGTGCATCCCCTCGTGCGCGTAGAAGTGCTCCCACTTGGGGTTGATGAGCGCGCGGTTGAAGCGCACGCGCGAGGCGACGGTCTTGATGATGTGGTCCGCCCTCTGCGAAAGCTGGAACGGGACCGCGTCGTCCTCGAGCACGTTGTAGACGTGCGACACCCAGATGTAGTCCACGGGGTTGTCCACCATCTCGTAGTAGTCGGGCGCGCCGCCGGCGACGAGCAAGTGCCCGCCCACGCGCCCGACGCCGGCGAAGATCTGCCGCGTGACCAGGAACGGGTAGAGCTGCGGCGCCTGCACGGTGAAGAAGTCCTCGCTCATCTTGACGAGGTAGTTCTCGTGGCACCCGAAGGTGTGGCCGCCGAAGTGGTCCACAGAGTTGTTGTAGACGTCCACTTCGTCGGTGAGCCCGAGCTCCTGGATCGCTCGCACGATGATGCGCTGTCCCGCCCGGTCGTGCGCGACGAGGTCGGCGAGGGTGCGGCACTCCGGCGTCGCGTATTCCAGGTGCGAGCCGACTGCGTCAATGTAGAGCCGCCCGCCGTTCATGAGGAAGCCGCCGCTCTGGGCAGGCTCGAAGACCTCGTCGCGGCTGTGCAGGTCAATGAGGCCGAGGCGCTGCTCGTAGAAGACGTGGTCCTTGATCTGCTCGACTGCCTGCTCTGGCGAGCGGGGGCCCGCGGCGAGCGTGCCGAACTCGGTCTCGACTCCAAAGATCCTGTCGCAGGGCCCGCGCTGCATCAGGACTATTCTACGCCCGCGTGCCGAACAGGCCCGCTGAAACGTACAATAGTCGGGACTGGATGGAAGACCTCTCACCAAGGAAGGAGCAGATCCTGCGCGCCGTGATCGTCGAGTACGTCACGGGCGCGGAGCCCGTGCCCAGCGAACTGATCGCGACCAAGTACGAGTTGGGGGTCAAGTCCGCCACCGTCCGGAGCGAGCTGTCCGAGATGTCAGACATGGGGTTCTTGGAACAGCCGCACACGAGCGCGGGGCGCGTCCCCAGCGACCGGGGCTACCGCTACTTCGTGGACCGGCTCCTTGTCGGCGCGCCGCTGGACAAGGAGCGCAAGAGCAAGGTCAAGGCCGCGACCGACGAGGAGGACACGCTCCAAGAGATCCTGCGGCACACGACTCGGGCGCTCAGCCGCCTGACCCACCTTCTCAGCGCGGCGGCCACGCTGCGCGACGGCGAGGTGCAGGTCCGCAACGCGGTGCTCACGGTGCTCGGCCCGGCGCGCGCGCTTCTCGTCGTGATCCTCAAGAACGGGCTGGTCGAGAACCGCGTCGTCGAGCTGCCCAAGGGCACGACGCTCGAGCACGTGGGAAGGGTGAACGACGCGCTCGCGACACTGACCGACGCGAAGACGCTGCGCAGCCTCACCAAGTTAAAGGCACCGACGGTCGGCGAGCATGGCGCGGACCGGCTCATGAAGGCCGTCGCATCCCGCATCCAAGAGGTCGCGCGGGACCTGACGAAGGGGCAAGTCGTGATCGAGGGCGAGGAGTACATGTTCGCCCAGCCGGAGTTCCTGCGCGACGCGGGGCTGATGGAGCAGCTCGTGGCAAGCCTAGAGGACGACTCGGTGATCCACAGCGCGCTGCTCTCCGACACCGACAAGTTCCCTGCGGTCACCATCGGGAAGGAGCACTCTGCTGCGGCGATGCACCCGCTCTCGATCGTGCGACAGACGTTCTCCGTCGGGGACGAAGAGGCCGGGACGATCGCGATCATCGGCCCGACACGGATGAACTACGAACATGGCATCCGTCTGCTCGACTTCACCGCCGTGGCGATCGGCGAGACGCTGACGCGCCTGCTTCGCTAACCCACGTCGAAGAGCGAGTCGGCGAGCGTCGGGTTGACCTTCAAGTTCTTATAGGTCGTCGTCCCTGCGAGCTTGCCCTCGGCGTTCGTCACGCTGATGGTCGTCGCGAGCCAGATCCCGCCGTTCTGGACCGGGTCGGAGTAGTCGAACGTCGCCATGAGGTGCCCGCCCCAGTTGGCGTACCATTGGCGCTTGGTCACCATCTTCTTGGCCGGGTCAATCCAGATGCGGTGCCGCGACTTGTCGGCCAGCCCGGCGCCATAGGTGACGTCGAAGATGTGCTGGCCCGTCGCCCGCTCGGTGCGGACGAACTCGGCCTTGAAGTAGCCGTCGAACAGCGAGGGCGTCGTGAGACCGAAGTCGAAGGCGGTCTGCCGCTTGCCGGGCTCGTCCTTCAGGTTCAGCCTCGTCGAAATCCTGGCCTTCGGGATGCTCAGCTTGCGCACCGGGCCGTTGATGATCATCAGGATCTCGCTGTCGTCAACCTTGGTCTCCATGCGGATCATGAACGGCTCCTTCATGTAGACCTCCATGGTCTTGAAGCGGTAGGACTGCGCAAAGTCCTTGTTGATCTTCTGGAGCTCTATCTGTTTGGCGTTGCCGACCGTGGCCGTAAAGGAGAGGGACTTGAGGCTAGTCTGCAGCAGGTCGTCAATCTTGGGGGTCTGGCCCGTGGCGGCCACAGCGACGAGGAAGGCGATGGTCATTGTCTTTGGGACTCCAGGCAGGGCGACGCCAACCCCTCGGGCCGCGTCCCTGTAAGTATATAACGGTCGTCTCCCCTCGGGAGTACACTGGATTGGGCCGCAAAACCGGGCCAAAAGGGAAAAGCGTGATTGACCTGGACTCGCCGGAAGAGTTCCTACAGCGACGGATGCGCTCCGTTGACCGTCGGCGGCTGCTCCAGCCCCGCACGGCCCAGCAGACCATGGACTTCTCGACAAGGATCTACCACAAGCTCGCCTGGCCGATCCTGAGGCTGACCTTCCCTTCGATGGCCCTGCTCTACGCCGGGCTCGTGTTCTTCCAGGGGTTCGTCATCCCTAACCTGCTGACGACGAGCAACCCCGACGACTTCACCGTCCAGTTCTCCGAGCTGATGGTCGTGTTCATGGTGGCCCTCTTTATCGCCCTGCCGATCATCGTGATCGCCCTTGGGCACTCGGTGGGGCTGGCTACCCGCGTGATCTCGGACTACGTGCTCGAACAGAAGGTGGACTTCGACCGCGCCGCCGCCGCGGCGCGCAAGGGCGCGCTGACGATCATCGGCCTGCTTATGCAGGTCTTTCTCCGCTCCGGGATCGTGCTAATCGTCGCCGGCGGGCTGTTGATGGTGAGCGCCTACTATGAGAAGCAAGGCATGACGTCGGGGATCGGCGACCTGGCGTCGGTGTTCGCGATCTTGAGCTTCATCGTAGGGCTCATCATGATTCCGGTCGTCATGATGCCTCTGGCGATCGCACCCGTGGTGGCGGTCGTCGAGGGCTCGTCACCCTCTCGCGCGATGCGACGTAGCAGGACGCTGATGAAGAAGGCGAGGCACATCCCGAGCGGGTACGACACGCTGGTCCACCTCTTCGTCGTCTCAGCCTTCGTCGGCTTCTTGCTCTGGCTCGGCTTCTACTTGGCGTTCGAGATGTCAGGCTTGTCCGGGTTCCTCAACGACTTGGCGGGAAGGAGCGTGTTCTGGGCGATCGTCGGCCAGACCCTGCTGACGCTCCCCTTGTTCGCAGTCGTCTGGATCCTCGTGCCGTTCATGACGTGCTGCATCACCGTCCTATACTACGACCGACGCGTGCGATTGGAGGCGCTCGACATCGAGACGATGGCCCATGACGTTCTCAAAGGCTCTCAACAGGCTGACCTGCGTCTTTAGCGCGCTGCTCCTTGCAGGCTCGCTGTTCGCCTCGGACGTCTCCGACTTCCGGGACGCCGTCGAGGCGTGCGAGAGCAGGCAAGAGTTGGGCGAAGTGCTGGCCAATGCGCCTGAGACGGTCCTTTCCGACCTGAGCATCTCCTGGGACTACGAACACCCGTTCCACTCTGAGCGGTGGACGCAGGTGCGCGACCGCCTCGTGCTCGAGATTGACGCCCGCCTGATCGCCGAAGCGCAGGGCCAGCCAGGAGAGGTGAAGGACCCCAAGGCGACCGCCGAACAGATCCTGCGAAGCCCGGTGTACGTTGACCGCGAGGAGCGGGAGGGCCGCAACTGGCTCGACAACGTGACCGACCGGCTCGGAGAGCGCTTCGTCACGTGGATCGCAAACATGCTCGAGAAGCTCTTCGGGAACCGGACGCTTCCGTTCTTCGGCTTTGGCGGCGGTCCGATGAGCGGGCTCACGTTCGTCGCGTGGGCCCTGATCGCCGTGGTCGTCGGGCTCCTGTTGTTCTTTATCCTGCGTGGCCTGAAGGGCGCCGCAAGAAAGCGGCGCGTCGGCGGGATCCTCGAAGACGACGAGCCCGAGCGGACAGCAGACCAATGGCTGCAGCAGGCGGAAAGGCTCGAGGCCGAGGGCAAGTTACGCGAGGCGGTCAGGTGCCTCTACCTTGCCTGCCTCGTCCGATACGACGACGGACTCGTCGCTCGGTTCCGTCGGCACGAGACGAACTGGGAGCACCTGTACCGTATCGAGGCGAGCGCCTCCAACCCCAAGGACATTGACTTCCGCGACCTCACTCAGCGCTTCGACAAGGTCTGGTACGGGTACATGGTCAAGGGGGTCGAGGACGTGACGGAGTTCAAGGAGGTCTATAAGCGCCTATGCCAAGCGTTGAAGATAAAGACCGCGGCATAGCCCGTTGGGCGGTCACGTCCGGAGTGTGGTTCCTCGTCGGGATCCTGCTCATCACGATCGCGCTCATCTTCACGTCGCGCGAGGAGAGGCTGGGGTTCCCCAGCGTCACGAACGTTAGGGCAAGCGGGTTTGCCGCGTTCGCCGAGCTGTTGGTGCGGGACGGGTACACGGTCGAGCTAGAGCGCTCTGTGCGACCGGACTTCCAGGGCGCCGAGCTCGTCATCGCGACTTCGTTCAACGAGAACATCCCGAGCACGCTCGGCGAGATGATCGAGGCCGAGTCCGAACAGTACGAGCCAACGATCACCGCGGACCTGCCGTACGAAATGCTCGTCAAGCGGCACGTCGAGCAGGGCGGAACGGTCATGCGGATCGTCAATCGCCGAAACTTCGAGATGGCCAGCAAACTGGCGGAGAGTGCCAGGTCGGTCGAGTCGGCGCACGACAGCTCCAAAGTGTTCCTGCTCAGCCTGCCCTACTCTGCGACCCTCCTCTCCGAACTACCGTACGAGCAGCACGCATACTTCGCTTGGTTCGTCGGTGAGGACGGCTACTTGTCCTATACGGGTGTTGGCGAGGGCCTGCTCGTCACGGTCTCCGACGGACTGCCGATCACCAACCGCTTTCTCGACCAGCAACAGAACGCACAGTTCTTCTTGGACGCGGTTCACGCCGTCGCAAAGCCTGGCTCGAGGATCGTCTTCTACGAGGCAGGCATCGGCAACTCCGAGTCGCCGACGGTCGCGAACACGCTGGGCCCCTGGGCCGTCGCCGCGCGTACGCAGGCGATCTTCCTGTTCGTCGTGCTCATTGTGACTTTCGGCAAGCGCTTCGGCCAGCCGATCATAGACAGGCGCAGGGTGCGCGGCTCGCGCGAGCTCTTCGACGCGGTCGCAGACGTCTTCCGCCGGACCGGCAACACTGGGCTGGCGCTCGACCACTTGCTCATCGAGTGCGACCTGCGGATGCGCTCCGTCATGCGGCTGCCCTCCAACGTCACGCGCCACGACATGCTGTCACAGGCGCCAAAGGAGCTGCGCGAGCAGTACCTCAACGTCTCAGAGCTGGCGGTCTCCGGCGCATCGCCCAACAAAGCGGCGGAGGCGGCGGCCAAGCTTCTTGGGCTCTTGCAGGGCTTTGAGCACGACTCCCGGCCCTCGCGGGGGCTCAAGCGATAGGGAGGGCCTTGGCAGAACTCGATCCACAGTCGCCGGAGTACTTCGCCCGCGAGATCCGCAAGTTCGCTCGCAGGTTCGCCCTCATCGTCGCCGCTCTCGCGTCGCTCCCCGTCCTGATCGGCCTGCTCGCACGGCCGGACGGGCGCACCTACCTTCCGTTCCACCTCAGTCTCGACGACCACATGGTGTACGCCGCGTGGATGCGCCAGGCGATGGACGGACAGGTCCTGTTCGACAACCGCTTCACGACCGACGTCCAGCCTGGGCTGACGTTCCACCTCCTGTTCCTGCTGCTCGGGTGGTTGGCGAAGGCGGTCGGCATCCCCCTGGCCCTGACGCTCGCCAGGATCGGTCTCAGCTACCTCGCGGTGCGGCTGTTCGGCGAGTTCCTTGTCCGGCTCGGACTCCCGAGCTTCACAGGCAAGTTCGCGCTCGTCATGGCAGTGTTCGGCGGCGGCGTGGCGTTCATCAACTGGCACACGTTCGGCGTCGCCTACGACCACGGCCCTGGCTGGCTCGTCTCGCTGATGGGCGGGATGCAGCCGATTGACAACTGGCAGCCGGAGGCGTTCGTGTTCCCTTCGATGCTAACCAACGGGCTCTTCATGGCCGCGTGCTGCCTGATCCTGGTGACGTTCATCTGTGTGCTCGACGCGCGCACCTCGTGGAAGCCGGTGTTGTGGGGGGCGCTGGCGTTCGGCGTGCTGATGAACGTCCACAGCTACGACGTCCTTCTGATCGCGCTCGTGCTCGTCGCGTTCTTGGTGTCCTTGGTGTCGAGCAAGTCGCTCAGCTCAGCGTGGGTGGCGCGCACCCTCGTCATCGGGCTCGGCGCCGTCCCGGCGGCGCTGTGGTTCCTCCACGTCCTGGCCAACGACCCAGTCTTCCGCGCCCGCGCAGAGACCCTGACCTACACGGGGAGCTTTCGGCAGATATTGATCGGCGTCCTTCCGCTCGTCGCGCTCGCGTTCCTCGCGCTCTTGCGCTCCGACCTCGAAAAGTGGCGCAGGTACGCGGGAGCAGCGCTGCTCTTCACGGTCTGCCTCGTTCTGTTCGTGGTCTCCGGCTCCTACAAGGACGGCTACCTGCTCTCGGCGCCGGGCTGGCTCGCCGCCTTCGTCGCCGTGCTCGCGCTGTGCGCGATCGTCGCGAAGAAGGACCTGGGGTGGAACCTGCTCTGGGCCTGGGCAGGCGTCTCGCTCATCGCCCCGTACTTCCCCGCCCTCTTCCAGCGAAAGCTCTCGATGCTGCTTGCGGTCCCCTGGGCGATCATCGCGGCGATCGCCCTCGCACGCGAGCTGCAGGGCAAAGAGCGACAGGCGCGCAACCTCGTGGCCGCGCTCGGCCTGTCGGCCGTGTGCCTCACATCCGTCTTCTGGCTTCGCCGCGACATCGAGCTCGCGCGAGGTGGCGTCTCGAAGACCGTCGTGCACAACCTCTTCCTCTCTACGGACGAAGACGCGATCATCAAGTACTTGAACGACCTGCCGACGCGGCCCAACGTGCTCGCGATGCCCGGCTTCGCTGCGCAGAACCTCGGTGAGCCGGCGTTCCTCAACGACCTGCCCCCGATCCTCTCCGGCCTAACGGGCGCCTACACCTATGCCGGGCACTGGAGCGAGACGCCCGACTACCCCAAGCGACGAAACGACGCTACGCGGTTCTTCATCGAAAACCTCCCCATCGAGATCAAACGGGCACAGCTCCAGGGCTGGGGGATTGACTTCGTGGTCGTGCCGGACCGCGAGGCGTTCTGGGCGATCCAGATGACGGACCTGACCGGACTGGGAGAAGTCGTCTACGACGGGCCGCAGTTCGACCTGGTCAAGACCCGATCGCAATAGGCGGAAGGAAGGGGTCCCTCGGCTTCTCGGGATCCTTCAGCGTGCCTCGTTGGATGATCATCGGCGCGCCCTTGTAATAGCTCTTGAAAAGGAGTTCTCGCGAGACCTCCTTCCCGTCCTTGTAGACGACCTTCGTCGTCGTTGCGCGATAGCCCTTGCCGCCCTTTTCGATGATCTTCTCCTGCCCGAGCTTCAGCGTCGGGTCTTCGATCACCGTCATCGGGTGCTCCCAGGTCGAGGTGACGACCGGGACGAGCTTGACCTCTTTGCCCTCCTCCTTGACTCCGAGCACCGAGAACGTCAGTTTGCCCGGCTTCCAGTCCGCGTCAATGGAGATCGGCGTCTCGTGCGTGTTGACGAACACAAAGTCGAGCCAGCCGTACGCGACCGCGGCGTCGCGCCCGATCGGGACGTAAGGGACGAGGAACGTGTGGTTGCCGCGCTTCTCGACCTTTAGGTCCGCAAAAAGGACAGCGTTGCACAGCGTCGTACTGACCTGGCAGACGCCTCCGCCGAAGTCAATCTCGTGCCGGCCCTGGAAGTACACGCCCGCTTCGAGAAACCCGTTCGCAGCAGACCTCTCACCAACGAACTCGTTGAAGCTGAACCGCTCTCCTGGCAGAAGAACCACCCCATCGAACTTTTCTGCCGCGATGCGTAAGTTCTGCGCCCTGCTTCGGTCCCCGGAAGAAAAGTTCGTGCTGAAGGTGCTGACGACGTCCGTGATCTTCGCCAGCTCTTCGTCAGAGACGGCCTTCTCGCCGTACACCGCCAGGACCTTGCCCGGCGTACCGCCAGAGATCGCGTCCGTCAGAGACTCCTTCGTCCCATCCAGCACTAGGGTCATGGTCGAGACTTCCGGCGTCAAAACGATCTTCCCGTCCTCGCCGAGAGTCGCCTTGGCAGGGGCGAGCATCGGGCTCGTCGCGGCGACGACCGCCTGCAACCGTTTGACATCGAGCTTCGAGTAGTCGTAGACCATTCTGAACTCGGAGCCCTTTGGCGTCTCCCGCTTGACCGAGCGCTCGAACCAGCTCCTAAGGTCGTCGTAGGGGACGAGCCCGAGCGTCGCGTTAATGTCGAGCTGGATCCCGAGCTCCCTAGGCGTAACGAGCACGGGCTTTGCGTCGGCGGACGGGCCGACCAGTTCGATGGGCCTGGTCTCGCGCATTGACCACCACTGGGCCAGCTTCGACTCTGCGGCCGGGACGGACAGCAGCCCAATGTCCACGCCGGAGACTGTGACGTCGTCCGCGATGCGGCGGGGATACGCGACCAGGGCGGCGGCCACTAGGGTCGTAACGACGAGCAGCACTGTCAGTACAGCGATGCCCGCCCTTGCGACCGGCGACCGCCTTGGCTTGTCTGGTTCCGAGGCGCCCTCTGCCACGCGCATGATTATGATATCGGACGACGATCCCGTTGCTTTGTATCCATTTTGGTGGACGCCCTATGCCAGAGTCCCTACGCCAAGCTCGGGCTTCCAGCGGGCGAAACCAGTTCCGGTAAAATTCCCGGCATGTCCAAGCTCGTATGGCTCAATGGCGAGATCACACCGCTGGAACAGGCAAAGGTCAGCGTCGCCGACCACGCCCACCTCTATGGCGACGGCCTCTTCGAGGGCATCCGCATATACGGGCGGAAGGTCTTCAAGCTCGACGAACACCTCGACCGGCTTTACTCGGGCATTCGTTACATGGGCATTCCCATGCACATCGCCCAGCCGGAGCTGAAGGCGGTCGTCCTGGACGTCTGTAAGCAGGCCGGGAACGACGACGGCTACATCCGCCTGAACGTCACGCGCGGCACGGGCCTCGGGCTCGACCCGAAGGCGCTCAAAGGCACAAACCCCAACGTCATGGTTATGTGCTCGACGCTCTCGCTCTACGCTCCGGAGGCGTACCAGAAGGGGCTCGACGTCGTGACGACGTCCTTCCGGGTCATGCCGGCGGACAGCCTCGACCCCCAGCTCAAGTGCATCGGCCGCTATGCCGCCAACATCATGGCGAAGGCCGAGGCAAACCGCCAAGGGGCGGGCGAGGGACTCATGCTCAACCAGCAAGGCTACGTGGCCGAGTGTACGGGCGACAACCTCTTCCTCGTCAAGCACGGGGTTGTCCGCACCCCGCACCCTTCAAGCGGCATCCTCAAGGGCATCACCCGCGCGACGGTCATCCAGATCGCCAAGCGCGAGGGGATGCAGGTCGTCGAGGAGTTCATGACCAGCGCAGACGTCTTCGACGCCGACGAGGCCTTCCTGACCGGGACGGCGGCCGAGGTCATTCCGATGGTCTCCTTGGACGCCCGGCCGATCGGCGACGGCAAGCCTGGAGAGACAACCATGTGCCTCATGGGACGCTTCCGCGAGGAGACCAAGAACGGCACACCGTTCTGACCAGACCGTCTTCCGGGTGGTCCAGGGCGGCGAGAGCACGCCCGTGAGGCCCGACGCCCTGGCAAAACTGACGGGCGCGCCGGGACTGGCCCGGATGCTTCGCTCGTTCCGGGGCGCCAGGAAGCAGAGCCGGGTCTGCCCTCTCTGCGGCTGGACTGAGGCCAAGTTAGAGGAGACTAAGCTGATGGGGTGCGGCCTGTGCCATACCGTGTTCGCCGAGATCTCCGCACGTTTGGAAGAACCTGGTACGTCATAGGGGCAGGACCGACCCCAAAATTTGGTATCTTTGAACCTCATGTTGGCCTGGCTTCGAACCCTTCCAGCCCTCCTCGTGTGCGCGGCATGCGGGCTCCTCGTCGGCTGTGGCGGGTCTGGGGGCGGACAACCGGGCGAGGACCCGAACGTTTACTTCATCAACGCGAGCGCCGACGCGGGCGAGATTGACTTCCTGCTGAACGCGATCATCCGCGCTGCTGCACTCGACTACCTGGAGAACACTCCCGACTTCATTTCCGTCCCGTTCATTTCCGACGACAACGGCGGTTACGACCTGGTCACACAGCAGACTGCCACTAGCACCGTGATTGACGCCCAGAACGGCGTTTTGAACCACGACACCGACAATGTGCTCATTGGGGTCGGGCTGGTCAACTTCGCCCCCGGCGAGAACCTCAAGCGCTTCCGCACGATCATCCTGCAGGCCAACCGAACCGCCCCGACGGGAAACAAGGCCAGGCTCTACATCGTCCACGCGTTCGTCCGAGAAGTCGGTCAGGCGACGCCGGCCATCCGGTTCCAGAACGCAGGCGACAACCCGCAGTTCTTCACCAGCGGGATCGAGTTCGGCGATTCGACCGAGCTGCTGGTGGACTCCGGGACGATGGACTGGTGGGCCAAGCGCAACGACGCCACCGCAGACGTGATCTACGCGATGGCCACGGTGACGCTCGATCCCGCGAGCGTGTACATCGTTCTGGTCAGCGGAATCGAGAACGACCCCAACCCGCTCCTGCTGCCGAAGCTCACGTTCCTCAAGATCCCCACCGACTGAGGGTAAAACCAAGGGCACGATCGGTCGTCAGAGACCGTATGGTGCCCTATGAAGCGTCTGGTCCTTGCCCTCGCCTGTCTTCCCTGCTCCGTCCTCGCCGGCGTCACGATGCCCGCGGTCTTCAGCGACCACATGGTGCTGCAGCGTGACCGCGACGTGCGCGTGTGGGGCTGGGCTGCGCCGAACGAGGAGGTGCGGGTCACCGTGGCCGGGCAGAGGTGGCTCACGACCGCGAACGCCAACGGCGACTGGAGCGTGACGCTCTCGCCGCAGAAGGCCGGCGGGCCGCACACCCTCAGCGTGAACACGGTCGAGTTCAAGGACGTGCTCTTCGGCGACGTGTGGGTCTGCTCGGGCCAGTCCAACATGCAGTGGCCGGTCGCCCAGTCCGCGAACGCGCAAGAGGAGATCGCCAACGCGAACTACCCCAACGTCAGGCTCTTCCAGGCGCCCCAGACCTCGGCCGAACACCCGCTCGCCACTCTCGGCAGCGGCTGGCAGGCTTGCACGCCCGAGAGCGTCCGCAACTTCTCCGCCGTCGCGTACTTCTTCGGCCGCGAGCTGAACGCCAAGTCCGGCGTGCCGATCGGGCTGATCAACACATCGTGGGGCGGCACCCCCGTCGAGTCATGGATGTCGCGCAGCGCGCTGCGGCGCATCCCGGAGACGAGCCGCATGCTCGACGACCACCTCGCGCGGATGGCCAGCACAGAGCTCATGGCCTCTGCGACTCCGATCCAGAGGAACGGGGCGTGGTTCCCCAGCGCGCTCTACAACGGCATGATCGCGCCGTTCACCAAGTACGGCATCCGCGGCGCGATCTGGTACCAGGGCGAATCGAACGCCAACGACCCGGGGCTCTACTCGCGCACCTTCCCCGCGATGATCCGCGACTGGCGCAGCGCGTGGGGGCAGGGCGAGTTCCCGTTCTACTTCGTGCAGCTCGCCAGCTTCGTCGGCAACGCCGGGTGGCCCGGCCTGCGCGAGGCGCAGACGATGGCGCTCGACCTGCCGAACACCGGCATGGCCGTCGCGATTGACATCGGCGAGACGAACGACATCCACCCCAAGAACAAGCAGGACGTCGGCAAGCGGCTCGCGCTCTGGGCGCTGCGCGACGTGTACCGCCAGAAGGTCGTGGTCTCCGGGCCGCTCTTCGCGGGGATGTCCACGAAGGGCTCGAGGATCGAAGTCTCGTTCGAGCACGCGGCGGGGATGAAGACGCGCGACGGCGGTGCGGTCCTGGGGTTCCAGATCGCCGGGGCCGACATGAACTTCGTCGAGGCGCAGGCCCGGATCGAGGGGGACAGGGTCGTCGTGTGGAACCCGATGGTCGAGATCCCGATGGCCGTCCGCTACGGCTGGGCGTCCGACCCCAAGCTCAACCTCGTGAACGCCGAGGGCCTGCCCGCCAGCCCCTTCCGAACCGACAAGGGCTGACAGACAGCCCGGAACGGACCTCGGCGAGCCTAGAAAGGCGATCGGCAAGCCACGAACGGCTATCGGCGAGCCCAGAACGACTATCGGTAAGACTAGACCCGTCGTCGGCAAGCCTAGAACAGTTATCGGAAGGACTAGAACGGCTATCGGCAGGCGACCGAGAGCTCTAAGTGCGCGGCGGACAGAGTCCTGAGGCTCTGGAGTTGAATAAAGCCCCAGGACTTGGGCTTCTGTCGGCGCGGACTCGAGGCGGAGCGTCCTGAGGCATAAGAAGGCTCCCCACGTAGGCGGACACCAGAGCCCCCTTAGTCCACGGCCATCGGCATGACGACGCAGAAGTGGTCGTCGCCGCCCTCGGTCGGGCGGAGCACGGCGGGGCGGGAGGGCTCGGTCATCTCGGCCTTGACCCCGTCGCCGTCCATCGCGAGCAGGGCGTCCATGACGTACTGCCCGTTGAACGCGATCCTCATCTCGCCGTTCTTGCTGACGCAGGCGACCTCTTCCTTGGCCTCGCCCTTGTCCTCGCTTCGCGAGGAGATGACGACGACGTCGCCGGTGCCGGTGAACTTGACGCGGTTGGCGTTGTCCTTGGCCAGGATGAGCGCGCGCTTGAGGTTGCTCTGGAACTCGTTTCGGTCCACCGTCCAGGTGCGGGTGTGCTCCTGGGGCACGACGCGCTCCCAGTTGGGGTACTGGCCGTTGAGGAGCTGTGAGACGACCTGGCTGCCGCCCGTGTCCACGATGAGCCGGGACGCGTCGAAGCGCAGGGTCACGGTGTCCTCGTCGCCCAGGGGGAGCTGGCGGATCGCCTTGAGCGCCTTGGCCGGGACGGTGACGTTGATCAGCGAGCCGATGCCGCCGCGGTGGATGCGGTGGACCGCAAGGCGGTGGGTGTCGGTGGCGACCAGGGTCAGGACCTCGCCGTCGTAGTGGAACAGCACGCCGGTGAGGACCGGGCGGCTGCTGTCGTCGGAGCAGGCGTACTGGACGCCGAGGACGGCCCGGCGGAACTCGCCGAACTGGAGCTGGAGCTCGTCGGTGCCGGCGACCTCTGGGACGGGCGGGTACTCGTCCGCCGTCGTGGCCATCATCTTGAACTCGGTGTGGCCCTGCCGGATGAAGACGGAGTTGCCTTCGAGCTCGATCAGGACCTCGCCGTCGGGGAGGGAGCTGACGATCTCTGAGAGGAGCTGTTTGGGGACGCAGACGGCGCCTGGGGCCTTGACTTCGGCCGGGCAGGTGCTCTCGGCCCACATCTCGCCGTCGCAGCCGAGGAGGCTGATCGCCTTGCCCTCTGCCTTGATCCGGATGGCCTGGAGGACGGGCAGGGCGGCTCGTGTGCTGCTGGCCGAGGCGGCCAGGGACAGCGCGTCCGCGAGGTCTTTTCTTGAGACGTTGGCTTTCATCTGTTGAACTCGTACTAGCCGTGCATCGGCAGGTGGTATTGCAAGTGGGCCGGATCGGGCGAGTTCTGCTCTACCCGGGCTCCGGCTGTCCGCATCTTGGTAAGGATACGCTGTGACGACTCCTCCGTGAGCCGGATGTCGTCGTTTTCTCGCAGGGCTTGCAGGGCCCGGCGCAGGGTGTACATGTCGTGGCTCAGTTCGGGGTCGTTCATTGCCCTGGCTTCTAGGTCTTCCATCATCTCCTCCGGCAGCTCCTCGTTCACGTAGAGGTCAACGAGCTTCTTGTAGATTCCTTCGTTCATATCATCTTCTCCAGCGATCCGCCCAGCTTGTCCCGCAGGGCCCGCCGTCCGCGGTACAGCCGCGACTTCAGCGCCGGAACGCTTATTGCCAGCATCTCGGCGGCCTCTTTGGCCGAAATGTTCTCCAGATCGCACAGGATGAGCGGCTCTCGGTACTCGACCTGCAGGTCCTGTAGGGCCTGCTGGACCGTTATCTTGAGCGCTGCCCGCTCCTCAACTCCACTGTAATGCGTGTCCGGGGGCAGTTCCAAGAGCTTGTGCTGCCGCATCTTGTCAATGCACAGGTTGCGTGCTATCCGGAAGATCCAGGTCTTGAACGCACCGTCGGCCCGGAGGTCGGCCGAACGTCTGAGGACGCGGAGGAAAGTCTCCGCCGTCGCGTCCTCAGCGTCCGCCCGGTTGCCCAGCATCCTGTACGTGTAACGGAAGATCTTGTCCCCGTAGATCTCGTACAGGCCGCCGAGCGCGTTCGGGTCGCCGTTTGCCAGTGCGTTCAGCCATCGCCTTTCGGCTAGCGTTTCGTCCTTGGAACTGCTCGACATAAGAGACGTGGTCTGATCCGGTTTGGACGCGCGAAAGTATAGCCCAGGCTTTTCGACTTCAGGAGAAGGATCGGCTGGGGGTTTTCCGGTGACTTTTGGCCTGTTTTTCGAGCCCGTCTGGCCCACCCGCACACCTTACCTCTGGCCCTTGGCCCTTGAGGGGCGGGGGGTACCATGGTTATCCACGCGCTCGTAGCTCAGCGGATAGAGCACCAGCTTGCGGAGCTGGGGGTCGGAGGTTCGAATCCTCTCGAGCGCGCCAATGAAGACGTTCGGGAGTTCGGAAGTTCGGAAGGCTGGTTCCAGCACTGCGAACCCTGGATCCCGCCGATCCCGCCGCACCCGCCGTTCCCGCCGAATTCCCTCACTTCCATACCGCCCGGCCCCCTATCCACCCCAGCAATTCTGCCGATAAAACCAATGTGCCGGGCTTGCGCCCGGTCGGTTATGGCGGCGCTTCAGAAGATCCTCAGGCACACGGACCTCGTTCTGGGTGCGGCGATGCTGGTCGTCGTGTCCATGCTGATCATCCCGCTGCCCCACTGGGCTGTGGACGTCGGGATGGTCCTCGCGATCGCCGCCGCCGTCGTCATCATCCTGACCTCGGTCAACGTCACCGACCCGCTCCAGTTCAGCGTCTTCCCCTCCCTGCTCCTGATCACCACGCTCTTCCGCCTGGCGCTGAGCATCGCCGCCACGAAGCTCATCCTGGGGACCGGGGACGGCGGGCGGGTCATCCAGACGTTCGGCGAGTTCGTCCTGGGCGGCGACTTCGTCGTCGGGTTCGTCGCGTTCCTGATCCTGATGATCGTGCAGTTCATCGTCATCACTAACGGCGCGACGCGCGTCTCCGAGGTCGTCGCGCGGTTCACTTTGGACGCTATGCCGGGCAAGCAGATGGCGATTGACGCCGACCTGGCCAGCGGGCTGATTGACGAGAACGGCGCGCGGGCGCGCCGCAAGCAGGTGAAGCAGGAGGCCGACTTCTACGGCGCGATGGACGGCGCATCGAAGTTCGTCAAGGGCGACGCTGTCGCCTCGCTCCTCATCATCGTCGTCAACATCATCGGCGGGTTCGTCGTCGGGTACATGCGCGGCAGCGGCGACGCGATGACGATCCTCCAGACCTACGTCATGCTCTCGGTCGGCGAGGGCCTGGTCACGCAGATCCCCGCGCTGCTGATCTCCACCGCCAGCGGCCTCCTCGTCACGCGCAACGGACAGGAGCGCGGCATGGGCGGCACGGTCCTGACGCAGCTCCTTGGACAGCACAAGGCGCTGGCCTCGGCCGGCGTCGGAATCGCGCTCTTCGGCCTGATCCCCGGATTCCCGCTCACCATCTTCCTCGCGATCGGCGGCGGGCTGTTCTTCGCCAGCCGCTACCTCGGCACCAACCCGAACGTGGCGGAGGCGCTCAAGACCGACGACGAGCGCGCCGCGGACAAGCTCGCGAAGGCCGCGATCCATCCAACGGCACCGGCCGGGCCAGAGGCCGTCATGCCGCTCATCCAGGTGGACACGCTCGAGATCGAGATCGGCTATGCGCTGACCCGTCTCGCGGACTCTCGCGTCGGCGGGGACCTGCCGGAGCGCGTCAGCGCGACGCGCCGACAGGTCGCGGTCGAGCTCGGGTTCGTCATGCCCAGCGTGCGCATCCGCGACAACAGCGAGCTGCAGCCGAACCAGTACGTGATCAAGGTCCGCGGCGAGGAGATCGCGCGCGCGGACGCGAACCCCGAAAAGCTGCTCGCCATTGACAGCGGCACGACGATCGGGCTTGTCGCGGGCATCCAGACCGTCGAGCCGGTGTTCGGGCTCCAGGCGCTCTGGATTGATCCGGGCCTGCGCGAACAGGCCGAACGCAACGGCTACACCGTCGTCGAGCCGAGCGCGATGATCGCGACGCACCTCGCCGAGACGGTCAAGGTCTTCGCCGCCGAGCTGCTCAGCAGACAGGACGTCAGCGCGCTGCTCGACAACGCAAAGGCGATCAACGAGACCGTCGTCAACGAGCTCGTCCCCAACGTCGTGCAGATCGGCGACGTGCAGAAGGTCCTGCAGCACCTGCTGCGCGAGCGCGTGCCGATCCGCGACCTCGTCACGATCCTCGAAACGATGGCCGACTTCGCCGGTCGCGTGAAGGACCACGAGCAGCTCGGAGAGCTGGTCCGCGCCGCCGTCGCGCGCACGATCACGCGGCAGTACGTGGACGAGCACAACAAGATCTACTGCATCACACTGGAGGGGCCGCTCGAAAAGGCGCTGCAGGAGGCGGTCCAGCACACCGCCGGCGGCTCGATGCTCGCCGTCGAGCCGGAGCTGCAGCAGAAGATCCTGGCCGACTTGCAGAAGTCGGTCGAGCAGGCGATGGCCTCCGGCCGCCAGCCCGTGCTCATCTGCGGCAACACCCTGCGCCTGCCGCTCCGAAAGCTCGTCGAGCGCGTGATCCCGAACCTGCACGTCCTGGCCTACAACGAGGTCTCGGCGCAGGCCGAGGTCGAGTTCGTCGCCCAGCTCGCCGCGGCGTAGGCAAAGGAAAGGGTGCCGAGGCTTGAGGAGGCGGGTTTGAACCTAGTCGAGCCTGGTTTGAACCTAGCTGAGGCTCTTTTGAACCTAAGAGAAGCGCTTCTGGACCTTGAAGACGAGCTCCTGAGGCGGCCTCGGAGGGTCTTCTTCAAGCCTGGGTAGCTCCTCCTCAGCCCTCGGGAGGTCTTCTTCAAGCCTCGGTAGCTCTTCCTCAGCCCTCGGAGGGTCTTCTTCAAGCCTCGGTAGCTCGTCTTCAGCCCTCGGAGGGTCTTCTTCCCATGCCTCAGGACGCGCCTGAGGGCGAGCTCCTGACCAGATTGACCGAGTCCTGAGGCTCTGTCGCAGGAAGCCTCAGGACTCTGCCTGCGGTAAGCCATAGCCTACGACGCTGCGTCCTGAGGCATGAAACTGCGCCGATACCCGCCGTCCCCGCCGCCTCCACCCGAACAACCCCGGACAACCCCGAACCAACCCGACCAAACCCGGACCAACCCACCATAATCTAACGCGTGAAGGACGACGTCTCGACGCGGGAGGCAATGTGCGAGGTGGGGTCGCGGCTGTGGCAGAAGGGGCTGGTCGCCGGCAACGAGGGCAACATCACCGTCCGGACCACCCGCGGGACGGTCTTGGCGACCCCTGGCGGCGTCAGCAAGGGGCACCTGCGGCCCGAGGCGATCGTCGAGGTGGACATGGAGGGCAACTCCGTGGGAGGCGGCAAGCCCAGCTCTGAGATCAGGATCCACCTGCAGGCGTACAAGCAGCGCGCCGACTGCCACGCCGTCGTCCACGCCCACCCGCCGACCGCGACCGCGTTCACCGTCGCCGGCGAGGCGATCCCCGACGACATCCTGCCGGAGGCCGCGTACGTGCTCGGCCAGGTCCCGACCGTGCCGTTCGGGATGCCGGGGACGCGCGAGCTGTCCGACGCGCTCGAACCGTTCTTGGACCACCACAAGACTTTCCTGCTCAGCCACCACGGCGCGATGACGCTCGGAAAAGAAGTGTACGACGCGTGCTACCGGATGGAGTGCCTGGAGAGCGTGTGCAAAGTGCTGCTCGTCGCGCGGCTGCTCGGCGGCGCGCGCCCGATGCCGCCGGACGCGTACAAAGTGTTCCAGGCGATGGCGATGGACGGAGGCCTGCGCTAGATGGCGAAGAAGTACCAGGCGCCGCGCGGCACGCACGACGTCGTTCCCGGAAAGGCGGCCGCGTGGCGGCACTTGGAGCGGACGTTCGCGGACCTCGCCGCGCTGTACGGGTACGGCGAAGTCCGCACGCCGATGTTCGAGGACGTCGAGCTGTTCGTGCGCTCGAGCGGCGAGACGAGCGACGTCGTGACGAAGCAGATGTACGACTTCAAGGACAAGGGCGGGCGGCACGTCTCCTTGAAGCCCGAGGGCACGGCGCCGGCCGTGCGAGCGTACATCGAGCACAACCTCGGCCAGCCGGGGCACGTCACGCGGCTGTGGTACGCGACGCCGATCTTCCGCTACGAGCGCCCACAGCTGGGCCGACAGCGGCAGGCGCACCAGGTCGGGCTCGAACTGATCGGCTCGTCGTCGCCGGCGGCGGACGCGGAGGTGATCGAGATGACGGTGCGGTTCTACGAGAAGCTCGGCGTGTCCGGCCTTCGCGTGATGCTCAACTGCATCGGTCGCGCGGACACACGGGAGAAGTTCGGCGCGGCGGTGCTCGCGCACGTGAAGGGCTGGCTCGCTTCGCAGGACGCCGAGCACCAGGCGAAGGCACGCAAGAACCCGCTGCGCCTGCTCGACACGAAGGACGACGAGCTGAAGGAGGCGCTGCGCGGCGCGCCTTCGATCCTCGACTTCCTCAGCAACGAGAGCCGTGGGCACTTCGCGCTCGTGCAAGCGCACCTCGGCGACGCGGAGATCGCGTTCGACGTCGTGCCCGACATCGTGCGCGGGCTCGACTATTACACGGACACTGTCTTCGAGATCCAGAGCGACGCGCTCGGATCGCAGAACTCGCTGTGCGGCGGGGGGCGCTACGACTGGCTGGTCAAGGAGCTGGGCGGCCCCGACACGCCGAGCGTCGGCGTAGCGATGGGGGTCGAGCGCGCGCTGATGGTCATGGAGCAGCAGAGCGCGGCGGTCCCGGCCGAAGACAGGCCCGTGTTCGTCGTCGCCGCGACCGAGGGCGCGCGCATGACCGTGAAGGAAGTCGCCCGAGAGCTTCGCAAGAACGGGGTCGGCGCGATCACGGACCTCGACGACAAGCCGCTGAAGGGACAGATGAAGCAGGCCGACCGCTCCGGCGCGCGGTTCGCCGTCATCATCGGCGACGAGGAGATCGAGAAGGACAGCGTGACGCTCAAGGACCTGGAAGGCGGCGATCAGCGGAATGTCGCGCGCTCCGCGCTTGTAGAAGGGCTGAAACAGGCACGATGAAAAGAGCCCTCCTGTACCCGGCCGCGCTGATCGGCGCAAGCGCGTTCGCCCAGACGCCGGAGGTCGCGATCTTTGCGGACCTGCGGCCGACGTGGTTCGTGGAGACGGGACAGACGAGCCGCATCCGCTGGTACGACGCGCACGGCAACTACTCGGTCATCGGGTTCCACATCGTTCTTGAGACCGGGAACATCGTGCGCGTGACGCAACGGTTGGAGAAGCTCAACAACGGCGGCGACTCTGACTCGTTGGACGAGGCGTTCATCGAGAGCCGTGGGCTGTGGCGCATCGGGAAGCAGTACCTGCCATTCGGCCAGCAGACGATCATCAAGGAGACCGTCCCCGCGCTCCGCTATAACACCGAGCTCGTCTTCGACGCCATTCCGATCTCGATCGCCGTCAGCGACAACGCCAACGGGCTGACGCGCGGCGTCGTGGCGCGCGTTGGCGGCGACGTCGGCGTCAGCGTCGCTTTCGGCGACCACTTTGGCATCCAAGGCAGCGCGCTCACTCAGTTCCGCCGCCCGGAGGACGCACCCGGCAAGGGGCGCGGCTACAAGCGCGCGATCGGGCTGGACACAAAGTACGGTTGGGCCGGCGGCGTGATCGAGGCCGAGTGGGTCCTGCTCTCTCACGGCAACACGGCGCTTGACGAGGACAGGAACCTCAGCGACCTGCGCTTCCGGTTCGTCACAAAGGGCACCAATTATCCGGTCACGCTCAGCTGGGCGCGCTCGTGGGACGAGCAGCGCGACTGGTACAGCGTGTACGCCGAGGTGCCGGTGGGCGACAGGGTCGTGTGGGAGCCGTTCTTGCGGTTCCGTGGGCTCGGTTGGCAAGACTTCGGCCTCTCGGCGAGGATCAGGCTATGAAGGTGCTCTTCGGCCCGTTCCAGATCGCGGCGCTGGTCGCGGCGGGCGCGGGGCTGGTCTTCGGTTGGACGGCGTTCGCGTTCCTGGGCCTTGTCGCGTGGGGCGGGGCGTGTGTGGTGGCGGTGATCCGCGAACAGGGCAAGCAGCGCCACGTCAGCACGCTGAGCGCCGAAGGGCGGCTCGTGCTCAAGCCGATCGAGAAGCTCCGCGACGAGATCCAGCAGATCGTGGAGACGAACAGGGGAAACCCCGAAGTGAGCGTAATCGGCGCCGAGGCCCTGAACGAGGCTAACGACCTGATCGCCCGTGCGCAGTCCTTCGCCACCGCGCTTGACACCAACAAGGGGGCGATCAAGACGTACAAGGAGGCAGAGTTCCAACTTTCGCAACTGCGCGAGCAGGAGGCGAAGGCGGTCTCTGACCAGGAGCGGGCGTCGCTCCAGACGGCGATTGACGCCAAAGAGAGCGAAGTCGTGCTTTATGCCAAGGCGGCGAAAGGACTCGACGCGACCAAAGCCAAGCTCCACGAAGCGCAGACCGCGCTCGTGGCGATCAAGGCGCAGCTCGCGGCGACTGCCGCCGGCGGTGAGTCGGAGGAGCTCGAAGGCGAGGGCCTGACGGGTATGGTGGGACGGCTCAAGTCGCTCTCGACGTCGCTCGAAGAGTCCGAGGAGCTGAGAGAACGCCTTCCATGAGCACCGGCCGCCGCGCCTACAACTTGCTCCGCGCCTACGTCGGGCGCGAGTGGGACCGCATCCAAAGCTGGGAGCGGCTCGACGCGCTCAAGGAGCTCGAGGTGCCGATCAAGCCGGAACCGGGGACTGAGACGGCCGAGCGCGAACCCGACCCAGAGAAGACCGTCGTGTACGTGCCCGAGGGCACGAGCCGCGACGAGGCCGCGTCGCACATCCTTGGGATAGCCAAGGACGCGAAGTTCAGCGAGATCCGGTTTGCGTTCGTCAAGCTGAGCCGCCGGAGCGACCCGAGCCTGTTCGAGGAGGGTTCGGCCGAGTACCGGCAGGCGCGCGACGTGTACCGCAAGGTCCACTGGGCGTACCGCACGTTGACGGAAGACATGTCGGACTCTGACAAGCGCTTCGGCTCACTCGAGATTGACTGAGGCCCTACAGTCCTCGATCAGCGCGGCTACTCGCCGCTCGATCTCGTCGCGGACTTTGCAGAACTCGTCATAGGGCAGCGCCTTGGGGTCGGTGAGCGCCCAGTCGTCGCGGTTCTTTGCCGGTAAGTACGGGCAGGCGTCTCCGCAGCCCATCGTCACGACCCACTCCCATTCTGCCTGCGGCAGGTCGCTCAGGCCCTTGCTTTGCTGGACCGATATGTCAATCCCCTTCTCGGCCATCGCACGGACCGCCATCGCATTGATCTGACCCGATGGCCGAGACCCCGCGCTGTACGCCTCGACGACGCCGGATCCGAGTTCACGTGCGAACCCCTCCGCCATCTGGGACCTGTTAGAGTTCTCGACACAGACGAACAGCACGCGCTTCTTCATGCGATCTTGGTCGGTTTGTACCGCGACCAGTCCCCCAAGTACAGGACCTCTTCTTCAAGCGTCACACCGTACTTCTCGAACACCGTCGTCTTGGCGTGCTCGGCGAGCTGACGGATCGCCGTCGCCTTTGCGCCGCCGACGTTGAGCAAGAAGTTCGCGTGCCGTCTTGCGATCATCGCGTCCTCGTGCCGAAACCCCCGCAGGCCGACGTTCTCGATCAGGTACCCCGCCGGGACGACCCCCGCCTCCTTGAGGCGCGCCGGCATGTTGTCGAGCGACATCGCGAGGTCCTTGTCGAGGACGTTCTTGAAGAAGCTCCCGGCGCTCGCGGGCGCGGGCTGCTTGCCGATGCGCTGCCGTTGGTAGTCGCGCGCCTCGTCGAAAGAGGCCTTGCGGTCGCCCTTGGGCAGGACGAACCGCGCCTGAAGGAGCGCGCACTGCGGCGGGTCTGGGCGACGAAGGATCGAGTCGCGGTATGAGAACTCCATGAACGTCGGTTCGACCCACGTGCGCTTGCCCTGAAAGACGACCTCGAGCCCGACGAGGAACTCGGAGATGTTGCTCCTGTACGCCCCTGCGTTGCTGACCAGCGCGCCGCCGAGCGAGCCTGGGATGCCCACTGCGAACTCCAGCCCACGGAACCCGGCCTGCACAGTCTTCAGGAAGAGGTCTTGGAAGGAGCACCCGCAGGCCGCCGTCACTTCCCCGTCCGGTTTGACCGCGATAGCGTTCGCGAGATTGATGACCGTGAGCCCCGGCACACCGTCGTCCGAGGGCAGCACGTTGCTGCCCGAACCGAGCACGGTCGCGTGCATGCCGGCCTTCTGCGAGAAGAGCGCTGCCTCCGCGACGTCTTCGACCGATCTGGCGATGAAGAACCGTTCGGCCTCGCCGCCAGCGCGGAGGGTCGAGTATGGAGCGAGGCCCACTCCGGAGCGGAAACGCTCAAGCACGCCGCCCTCCCGTCACGCGGGGGTCTTTCGGTTTGCTGATGCTGGGCTCTGCGACGTAGAGCGGAACCAGCAGTTCTGGCGCGACCGGGGACAACCGGTCCAACACCCCCAGAGCCCGCGAGGCGAGTGGCATGGTCTGTTCTCGGGCGAACGGCCCGTATCCCACAGCGTCCGCAGGCGGGCTGTTCACGATCTGGGGCTCGCGGCCCGGTTCGCGTAGGAACGCCTCGCCCTTGCGGCTGGGCACGAGGACAGTCGCGCCAGAGGCGATCAGGTCGAACGACGTTACGCCGGCGACCGGGAGGCGCAAGGCGAACGCCATCGTCTTTGCAAGCGTCACACCGACCTTTACTCCGGTAAAGCTCCCAGGCCCAACGTCTGCGACGAACAGCCGCGCGTCGCGAAGCTCGCGGCCACACTCGGCGAGGAGCTTGTCGAGCAGGAAGAGGAGAGTGCCGCTGGCCTTGTGGCCGGCCTCCTCAGCGCGCTCGGCAAGAACTTCGTTGGCGCTGATCAGGGCGACGCTCGCAATGGGGCTCGAGCTGCTGAAGACTACGGTCACCGGGCAATCTCGACAGCCAGAAGGTCGCGCAGCCGCTCGATGGACTTTTGGTCGGCCTTGAGGTCCGCAGACGAGGCAGCGGTGTAGTCGAGCCGCCATACGATCGTTCCGAGCGTGCCGACGGCGTGCCACACGACGACCTCCTTCTTCTCCGCGTCGGTCCCGACGCGCAGCGTGCTGGCGACAGTAGACCCGGACTTTGCGACAGAGGGTTCCGTGTCGTCGCGGAGGATAACGACCTTGAACCTGCCGAACGACGAGCTGTTCGCCGCCCTCAGGGCCACAGGAACGCTGGTGCGGCTGCCCGAACTGAGCGAGAGCTCGACGCTGCCTCGCAGCTTTTCGACAGTCAGCCAGAGCTTGTCCTCACGTTCCTCGATAGTCCATCCGTCCGGCATGTAAACGTCGAGCTGGTTCCCCAGCTTTGCGATCCTTGCGGTGTTCTTCGTGCGTACGGGCGCCGCGTCGCCCCCGTCCGGCTTGAGCGTCGTGATCTTTTGTCCGCCGGAACCCTGGCTGCCCGTCGTGGGAGCAAGCGTGGGGTCCTCTGGGAGCGGCAGTTCCCCACTCGTCGTCCGGAGCGTCATCAACGCCCCTCGCCAAGTGTCATCAGCCTCCTGCGCGGCCCCGGCGGTCGAGTTCACACGAAAGTTGAGCTTTTCTGCCGTGCGTGTGTAGAGCAGGCCGACAAGGATGTTCATGCTCGTGGATCCGTCGTCGTACCCGATCTTCGAGAGCAGCAGCGGCACGCCGAGGATCGTCTCTTCCCACTGCCGCACCATCTGCCGGCTGAGCTGCAGCGTCACCTCTCGCTGGAGCGTCTGCCAAGTCTCCGCCTCCTGGCGGAACGCCGTGCGGAACACCTGCACGGTCGCCTCAGACCCGTCGCCGAGCGTGAACCGAAAGTCGGTCGAGTACTTCTCCTTCTTTATCGTCCACGCGGAGGGGTGCTGGAAGGTGAGGCCGAGCGATTCGTCGCGAAACGTCTTCGTGTCTTGCACGACGGAGAGCGCCCCAACTGCCACGACACATGCGAGAACAGACATGTCCATCTGACAGACGACCGAGCCTGCGTCTCCGCTTCGGTGTGCTGTCTGATACAAGCTACCCTGCCCAAGGGTGCAGGCTGGTGCCTTCAGCGGCGCTGGCGGTAGGTAGCATGGGCCCCATGCAGCCGGGCCATCGGATGGAACAGGAGTTGCGCGAGCAGCCCTCCGTGCTCGCGGCAAACGCCGACCGGTACTTGCACGAACTTCGGGCGATGGTCGGCGGCACGGAGTTCGAAATGGTGCTCCTGGCCGCGCGCGGCTCCTCGGACAACGCGGCGCTCTACGCCCGGTACCTGATCGAGATCAACCTGCGCGTCCCAGTCTCCCTGGCCGCCCCCTCGGTCATCACCAAGTACGGCTCGGACATGCGCTACCCCAAGTGCCTGGCGGTCGGAATCTCGCAGAGCGGCGAGGCGCTCGACGTCAGCGAGGTCCTGGGCCACATGAGGTCCAAGGGCCACGCGACCCTGGCGATCACGAACACCGCCGGGTCGAGGCTGACGGTCGAGGCAGAGCACTCGCTCGTCCTCGGCGCTGGGACGGAGTCCTCGGTCGCAGCGACCAAGACCTACACCGCTTCGCTGCTCGCCCTCTACCAGCTCGTCCGTGCGTTGGGCGCGGACATGCCAGAAGCGGTGCTCCCCGAGGACTCGTTCGTCGCGGAGAGCGAGTCCCTCGCCAAAGGGGCCAGCGGAGTGCTCGTGCGAAGCTCGGTCCTCTTTGCGCTCGCGCGCGGATACAGCTTCTGCTCGGCCCACGAGACAGCGCTGAAGCTGATGGAGTGCGCCCTACTGCCCTGCAAGCCCTACTCGACTGCGGACTTCGAGCACGGGCCGAAGGCACTGGCGACGCACGGCACGGCGGCGATCGTGTTCGGAGAGCCGCCGGAGGTTCTGGCAGAGTCCGGCTGCGCGTGCGTCCAAGCCCCGACATTGGCGCCCCCTGCCTCACAGCCGGTCTTCGACGCGATTTTCGGACAGTGGCTCGCGCTGCACGCTGCGCGCGCCCGCGGCCTGGACCCCGACAACCCGAAGAACTTGAGCAAGGTCACCCGCACGCTCTAGCGCGTCTGCCCGATCCGGAACACCTTGGCGCCAGACGGCTCGCGCGGCCACGACTCTACAGAGTCCACGCGCCCGGGCCCCTTGTCCAACAGTGAGACGAAGTAGTCGAGCCGCTCTCCTTCTGCCACGCCTTCGACAGCGCCGTCCCGCGTGTTCCAGACCTCACCGTGCAGCCCGAGAGAGTCTGCGAGCGAGGCTACGTAGTTCCTGAACCCGACACCGTGGACCCGGCCCGTCACGCGGAACTTCGCAGCGCTCATCTCTGGACGCCCTGATAGTCCACTGGCCGGAGGTAGTACTCGTGCAGCGAAGTGTCGCTGAGCATGGCCACGGTCGGCAGGTGCCGCTTCCAATGCGTGCTCGAGACCTTCTGTCGGACGAGCCGCACGTCCTTCTCCTCAAATCCCGCTTCTACCAGCTTCTCGTCGCTCCACCCGCGCACCAGCCGGATCAGTATTCGGTCGGCCAGTTGGTACGAGATTCCAAAGTCACCCTCGTCCGTCTGCCCTTTCACCAGGTCTGCGGTCGGTGCCTTGTTCACGATCACCTCTGGCACACCGAGCTCTCTCGCAAGGTCCCAGACCTGCGTCTTGAAGAGGTCCCCTAGCGGATTGACCGGCGGCGCGTCGTCTGCGTGCCAGGTGAAATATCCGAAAAAGCGCTCCGTCTTGTTCCCCGTCCCGATCGGCAGCGCGCCTAGCTTCGCCGACTGGTCGAAGAGCACTGTCGTACGGCACCGAGCGCACACGTTGCCGAGCCGAGCGTCGCTGATCGCATCCTCGTGCACAGACGCGTAGCCGTCCACCATCTGCGTGATCTCGATTGTCCGCTGGTCCACACCGAGCGCGTCCACCACTAGCCCTGCGTGCGTGAGCGACTCCGGCGATGAAAGGCGAAAGGGCATGAGAAAGCAGGTCACGTTCTCCCGCCCGAAGGCGCGAGCCGAAAGGTAGGCGACGACGGCGGAGTCCACTCCCCCGCTCAGCCCGATGACCGCCTTCCCGATCCTCCTCTTCTCGGTGCACTCGTCCTGCAAAAACCGCACGAGCCAGCGGGCCACGAGGCCGGTATCGAGCCTCAGCGCGGCGTCCGCGCCGCCTGGATCTTGTGCCTGCCGGAACACCGGGATGGGCATGGTCCTAGCCTACCTTCGGGTTCAAAAGGTCCCGAACTTCCGGCCCCAGTCCAGCATTAGTCCCACTTCTGGCACAGGTACGGAAAAGACTCCTTAGAATGGACTGTCGGGCGGCGCGCCTGTCTGACATTCAACCAACATGAAGGTTGCGAAAGTTCTCGTCGCGATCGTTATCGGCATCATCGCCGTGGTCCTTGCATGGGGCGTCCTGACGACGGCCATCGGCATGGTCATCGGGCTCATCAAGTCCATCATCGGCCTTGCGATCGGTGTCGCCATCATCGGCGGCCTGGGCTGGGTCATTCTGAGGCTCGTCGGAAAGAAGCCGCTTGGCGGCAACAAGTACGAGTCGCTCCCGTAACCGTCGCCCCACCCTCGGGCTAAGATAGTGCCATGCACGTCTTGCTCGTGTCGTTCGTGCTCGCGCTCCAGCCGGCACCCATCCAGCGCGACAGCTACGGTGTCCCCCTCGTTACGGCCGCTACCGAGCAAGAGGCCTTCTACCACTTCGGCCGCGCGGTCGCCGAAGACCGCCTCTGGCAAATGGAGATGTCCCGGCGCCTGGCGCGCGGACGCCTCGCCGAGGCCCTGGGCGCTGCGGGCTTGGCCAGCGATAGGAGCGTCGCCAAGACAGGCTACACCGACGAAGAGATACAAAGGCAGGTGGACTCCATGCCTGTGCGCGTCCGTACGCTCTTTGCCGAGTACGCGCGCGGCGTCACCGACACGATGGCGGCCCGGAAGACGGCAGGCACGCTCCCGCCCGGATATGCGACCAACGGGTTCGAGCCGGAGCCCTGGACCCCGCTCGACTCCGCGGCCATCGCGATCAACCTCCTGCGACAGTTCGGCCGCGGCGGCGCAGGCGAGCTCCGCAACTATGCGCTCTTGCTCTACCTCCGCAACCAGCCGTGCAAGGACAAGATCTACGACGTCCTCGACGACCTCGCCTGGCAGAACGACCCCGCCTCGGTACCGACCGTAAACCCGAACGAAGACCCGCTTGCTGACAACCACCCGAAGTTCCCCGCTGTGTCTCGTGCGCACACCGAGTCGCACGTAAACGGGCTCCCGCCGACAAACCTCATCGAGCTGATGCCCGCGATCCAGCTCTCGACCGGTGAGGCGAGCGACCTCATCGCCGCGGACCTCGGCGTGCCCTACAAGGTCGGCAGTTACTCCGTCGTCGTCGGCCCCGAGCGATCGAGATCCGGCTACCCTCTCCTGCTCTCCGCGCCGCAGATGGGCCATTCCGATCCGAGCGTCATCCATGAGATCGCGATTGACTGCCCGACGGTGAAGGTCGCCGGCATCAACGTCCCTGGTGTCCCCGCTGTGGTCATCGGCCACACGCCCGACATGGCGTGGGGACTGACCAGCGGCGTCGCCGACATCGAAGACGTGTACTACTCGCCGCTCACCGACCCCGACACCTACAAGTTCGGCAGCGAGGACAGAAAGCTCACGAAGATCGAGCGCACGATCAAGATCAAGGGCGGCACGACGGAGACGGTCGAGCTCCTGCGCACACACTACGGGCCGGTCATCCTCAACAGCCGCGTCGGCAAGTGCGTCTATAGCGTGCAGTCGTCGTTCTGGGGCCGTGAGATGGGCGGCATCGTCGCGCTCCTCGACCTTTACACCGCTAGCACGTCGCGCGACATTGACGCCGCGATCTCGCGCGTCCCGGTGACGTTCAACTTCTTCTACGCGACCACCCGCGGCGAGTTCGGATACCGCTACGCCGGCCTCGTTCCGGTCCGCGCGAGCGGCTACGACCCTCGGTTCCCCTTGCCAGGCGTCCCCGAGACCGCGTGGCAGGGCTTCATTTCAGCGTCGCAAATGCCGCAGGTCCAGTCGCCGAAGTCCGGCCTGATCGCGAACTGGAACAACAAGCCCGCCTCGTGGTGGCCGAACATGGACACGCCCGCCTGGGGCGCGTACTTCCGAAACGAAGTGCTGCTCGGCTCGCTGCCCGAAGGCAAGCTCGGTCGCTTCGACCTAGAGCAAGCGGCCTGGCAGATTGCGCGCAAGGAGACGACCTCCTCTGGCGCGTTCATCGGCGACTTCCGCGCAGTGCTCGAAGCCCAGGCCCGCCTCGGAACGGACACGCCGCTCACGCGCTACCTCGCCACCTTCGACGGATGGGACGTGGACGGCTCGATCGGCGCGACCATCTACGACGAGGCGGTGAAGGAGCTGCGCAAGGAGCTCTTTGTGCCAGCGACAGGCGGCTTCATCCAGCCCGCGATCTTCGAGCAGGTCCTCCAGCCAACGGTCATCCGCAACGCGCTCATCGGCAAGACAAAGTACGACTTCCTCGCCGGGCGAAACCCCGTGCAGATACTGACGAGCGCGATGGACAAGGCCGTCGCAAACCTTGCGTCGGCTCGCGGCGAGGACCCCTCCGGCTGGGCGTTCCGCCCAGGCGCGATCCCGGTGCGGGGCCAGGCCACGATCCCCTACATCAACCGCGGTACCTACATCCAGGTCATCGAGCTTTCCCCACGGCCGTTCGGGCGGAGCGTCGCATCGCCCGGGGTCAGCGAGGCCGGCGACCACAGCGCAGACCAGGCCGACCTCGCCCGCGCGTGGGGCTATAAGCCGATGTGGCGCTTCGGCGGCGCCACAGAGCGCGACCCTTGGTGGACGGGCCCATGAGGGCCCCGTAGAATTAGCAGGTTCTGATGCCAGAGCCAAATTGGTCAAAACAAAGTCACTTTTGTCATTCCCACAGTGATGTAGTGGGACACACACTGTGCTGACGGAGCGCTCACGTGCGCTCGGGAGACACGGAGATGAATACATGCTAAAGCGTATATGTGTACCGTTAGTTCTGCTCGTAGCCGCGTCTGTAAACGCCCAGTCGTTCGGCGCGATGATGACGGGCAGCCAAGAAGTCCCGGCAGTTCAAACGCCAGGCCTCGGAGTGGCGGAAATCTCTGTCATGTCGCTACCTGACGGGACGCTCGCGTTCAGAGGAGCAATCATGGCGAGCAGACTGACCGGAATGCCCGTCGCCTATCACGTTCACGCTGCACCGCGCGGCGAGAACGGACCTATCGTCATTGACCTCGTTGGAGCAGAGACTCACCGGTTCGTGTTCGGACGGACGGTGTTCCTCGTGTTTGAGGGGATCGTCGCCGACCCTAACGGCGACATCCTCGCTGCCATGCTCGCAGGCATGACGTACGTCAACGTGCACACGGCTGCGAACCCCGGAGGCGAGATTCGCGGGCAGCTCTTTCGGGCCTCTCGCTAAGGTCCGCTGTCGAAGTACGAATCCGGGGCTCTGACGAGTCTGAGCCCCGGATCTACGTGTTCGGCATCGTCTTTCGGCCCGCGCATACCGCCCTACGGCTGGGCTCTCGGGTATCTTGCACCCCGGTCGCTCCTGTCGTCTAGCGGTTTAGGACATCGCCCTCTCACGGCGAAGATCGCGGGTTCGAATCCCGTCAGGAGTACCACCCTCCTCATCCACCGGGCGAGTAACCGGAATTCTTGCCAGGCGTCAGACACTCGAAGGCACCGCCGCACCGCGGGCCGGAGGAAGGATATGTCGTCAAGCACTGGAAAGCCCCGACCGCTCGTCGTTTGCTTCACCCTCGCTCTTCTCGCTTTCGCCGTCCCCGGATCCGCCCAGGACGGCGTTTCTACGGCAGGTGCGGCGCGCGCAAAGTTCCTGGGAAACAGGGGATTGATCCCCACGCCCCGTGAGATCATCGTTGAAGACTTTATCAACTACCACCGACACGAGATCGGTCGCCCGAAGGCCGGCGAAGCCGTCGGCCTGGACGTCCGCTGGAGCAACGACGCCGTGTCAGGCGGCGGGGACGTCGTGCTTCAAGTCGGGCTCGCAACAGCCCTTGCCAACGACCGCCAGCAGCTTCGACCCGTAAACCTCTCGCTCGTCATTGACAAGAGCGGCTCGATGGCAGAAGCGGACAAGCTTTCGCGGGTCAAGACGGCGCTGCTGACACTCGTCTCCCAGCTTCGCGAGACGGACACCCTCTCAATCGTCGTGTTCGACTCTGAAGCGCAAGTGCTCCTCCCTTCGCAACTGGTTGCGGACTGCAACCGAATCAAAGACCTCATCCGTGGGCTCGCGCCCGGCAGCACGACGAACCTCAACGCCGGCCTCATGCTCGGATACCAGGAGGCGCTCAAGGGCTACAAGAAGGGCTCGACGAACCGCGTCGTGATCTTGACGGACGGGATCGCAAACCGCGGAGTGACCGACCAGAAGCAGATCGCGGACGCCTCGCTGGGCTACAACGACCGCGGCATTGACCTGTCCACCATCGGCGTCGGACAGGACCTCAACACGGACCTGCTCAGTTCACTTGCCAAGAGCGGGCGTGGGCTCTACCACTTTGTCGCCGATCCGCAGGACATCGAGAAAGTGTTCGTCAAGGAGCTGCAGAGCCTTATCTCACCCGTCGCCACCGAGCCACAACTGAAGATCGAGTACGGCTCTGGACTTGAGCTCGTCAAAGTCTACGGTTACAGTCCCGAGCTCCGCGAGGGCTCCGTCAAGCTAAAGCTCGACAACTTGAACAGCGGCGCGACCCAAGTGGTCCTGCTGCGTTTCAAGCCTCGGTCGAAGACCCTCGATCGCTCGAGCCTGCCTGTGAAAGTCCGCCTCAGCTACTACGACCTCGACCGTAGCAAGACGGTCGAGACTGCCCAGTCCTCCTCAATCAAGCTGTCGGGAAGCGCGCAAGAGGACAGTTCGGTGACAAAGAACTTCTCCATCGCACTCTTGGCGCAGGCGATCCACGACACGGCGGTCGCTTGTGAGTCCGAGCGGTTCCGAGAGGCCGAGCGCGTATTGAACACCGCGATAGATAGGACCTCTCGTCGGTATCCAAACCTCGAAGACGAAGACATCCAGCGAACTCTCCTCATCGCCAGGAGTTATCAAGGGGTCCTCCATAAGGAGAACGCAGTGCACGAGGCCGATCGGCCGGCCCTAGTCTTCGAGCGAACAAACCTCATTGCCAACGGCGATTTTTCGCTCGGAAGCACAGGGTTTGTCTCCGACCTTGAGTACATCAAGCCGAGCCCGAACTGTCTCTGGGGCCTCTACTACACGGTCGTCAGCTCTTTCAACTCACCCGTCCAGCTCCACACCAACATCCCCACACAGCCCTATCCCGCCCCCGGCGGTGGGCAGGTGATGTTCATGAACTCTGGCGGCCCACAGCAATTCACTGTCTGGACGGCCAACGTGCATTGCAAGCCACAGACCAAGTATCGGGTCAGCTTCCAAGAGATCGGCCTGAGCGGCGGGCGCGAATGGGTCAACTCTTACGAGATCCGAGTCAACGGGGTCCGCAGCGAGCCCCAGCTTGGTGGCGACGGAAAGTACGTCGAAGTCTTTCTCGATTGGGACTCTGGCCCGGCCACCACTGCCACCGTCTCTATCGTCCGCCTCCCCAACGCGCACGGCGGTGGCATCGTCGGCATCGCGAACATCCAGATGGTCGTGGCACGCTGACCGCACGGGGCGCCCTCATCGCGCCCCAAGCTTCTTCGTGTGCGAGGACGCGGCGTCCTTCAGCGCGAGCTTCGTGCTCTTGCGCTGCACCGTCGCTGTCACGACGACGTCGCCGGCCACGCTCCCTGGGGGCCGCATCAGCTTCCAAAGCCCCTTGTCCTGCCGAATCGCCACCGCGCTTCCCTTCACCGTCGCCGTCACAGCCGCGCCGGCCGTCGCCTCGAAGCTCAGCTCCGTGCCCTTCGTCTCGACCCACGCGACGTACGGCTCCTTCTTCATAAGCGAGCGCATCCACGACGCCAGAACGTCCAGCTCCTTGTCCGTCAGCGCGACCCGCGCCTTCTCCTCCGTCATGTCGAGCAAGCGGTCATAGAGCTTTTTTTCGTCATAGCCCTTGCCAAAGTCGGTGGGATACCCAGCCCCGTCCTTCGGGTGGCAGTAGTAGCAGTTCTTGTTGAAGAAGCCGATCGGCGCGAACGTCGTCGCCTCGACAGGCTTTGACGGCGACTGCTGTAGTACAGCGAACGCGAGCACGACGAACCCGAGCGCAAGGCGGCCGACCAACCTATCCTCCCGCGATCGCGCTGTTCATCGCCATCGTCCGCTCGACCTCGGCCACCGTGCGCGGGCACGACGCCGAGAGGTTCTCCGCGCCCGTCTCCGTGATCAGGATGTTGTCCTCGATCCGCACGCCGATGTTCCACCACTTCGGGTCGCACGGGCTCCCCTCCTTGATGTAGATCCCCGGCTCCACCGTGAACATCATCCCGGGGCGGAACGTCGCGGTCGGCCACGGGTCGTGCACGTCCAGCCCGATCCCGTGCCCCCACCCGTGCATGAAGTACTGCCCGATCTGGTTGGGAGCGGAGATGATCCCGAGCCGCACCAGTCCGTCGCCGATCGCGCGGTTGATCGCGGAGGTGACCGCGCCGCGCGAAGCGCCGGGCTTGCACGCCGCAATCCCCGCGTCCGTCGCCGCCAGCACGATCTCATAGATCGCGCGCTGCTCGGTCGAGAACTTGCCGCTCACGGGGAACGAGCGCGTGATGTCCGCGGTGTAGCCGCGGTACTCGCCCGCAGTGTCCATGCACACGATCTCGCCCGCCTTCATCTGCTTCCGGTTCGAGTTGTAGTGCAGGATCGTGCTGTTCGCGCCCGCGCCGACGATCGGCGGATAGCCCGTGTACTCGCACCCGTTCACCTCGAAGACGTACTTCACGATCGCCGACACCTGGTACTCCCACATGTCCGGCCTCGTCGCCTTCATCGCCTCGATGTGCGCCTTCACGGAAACGTTGATCGCGTGCTTCAGCAGCGAGACCTCCTCCGCGCTCTTGATCTCGCGCATTCGCGAGAGCTGGCCCTCGGCGCTCTGGTTCTGCAGACCCGCGCCCAGCCGCCACGAGGCGAACGCGGTCTGCATCTGCCCCATCGTCTTCTCCCGCGTCGCGAGCGTCTCCGTCGTAAAGAGCTTCGTCGCGCTGGCGAGCGCCGCTACGCGCTCGAGCGTGAACTGGAACACCCTGTTCGATTCCGCGTGCCCGACGCCGAGCAGCTTCATCGCGTTCTGCGGCCCCATCCGGTACCCCAGCCAAGTCAGACTCATCCGGTCGGAGACGTTGCAGAACAGGACCTCCGTGACGGTCTTGCCGTCCAAGCTCACGCCGCCTGGGACCAGGATCAGCGCCGCGTCCGGCTCGTCGAACCCCGTCAGGTAGAGGAAGTCCGAGTCCGCGCGGAACTGGAAGTCCACGTCGTTGTTGCGCACCATCTCGGGGTTCGTGAAGAACACGCCGATCGAGCCCGGCCCCATCTGCTCCATGAGCTTCTGCCGCCGAGCCTTGTACTCGTTCGGCAGGTACTTGCCCGGCTCGAAGACCGGGAAGTCGGCGGACTGCGCGGCCGCAGCGACCGCCAGCGCGAGGCAGAAGAGGGACGTCACCGGACGATGCATATCTATAAGTATCTCATAGCCACCCTCCCCCGGTTCCCGACTGCCAAGTAGCGGCAAAACCCAGCCCACCGACCCACATCCTGCCCGCAGGAGGCGCCCGTCTCCAATCGGAGTGCGGTGCCTCGCCACCCAGGCTTGGAGTGCGGTGGCTCGCCAACCAGCCTTGGAGTGCGGTGGCTCGCCACCGCCCATGCCTGGCCAAGGCTTGCCTTGGCCGACCGCCTGCTGCAGGGCACTGTCTCTAGGCCGAACCTTGCGGAAGTCGGCGGCTCGGGGCAAGCCCCGAGCCGGTCTGAGCGGCGGCAAGCCGCCGCACTCCGCACGAATACCAAAACCCCCGTAGTCCCCCCGTGCAGAACCCCTCTCCAAGGTTGTATCCTGGATTCGGCGCGGCCATTGGGCCGGGCCGCCCGCTTCTCGGAGGACTACCTTGAAGACCTACACGACGGACAAGATCAGAAACGTGGCCATTGTAGGCCATGGTGGCGTCGGAAAGACGATGCTCGTCGAGCACATGCTCTACACGTCAGCCGCCACCGAAAGAATCGGTAAGACCAACGACGGCAACACTCAGAGCGACCACGACCCGCTCGAGACCAAGCGGAAGATCAGCATCAATGCGTCCGTGCTGCCGATCGAATGGCACGACCACAAGATCAACCTCATTGACGTCCCCGGATACCCCGACTTCATCGGTGACCTCCACGCCATGGCGCGGATCGTCGAATCAATGGTCATCGTCTGCGAGGCCAAGCGCGACCTCGACGTCGGGTTCGACCTCGCGTGGGAGGTCGCCGAGAAGTACGGCCTTCCTCGCTGCATCTTCATCAACAAGCTCGAGCGCGACAACGCCGACTACAACGGACTCATCGAGACGCTGCACAACCGCTACGGCCACAAGATCGTCAACGTCCAGATCCCGATCGGCCACCAGGCCGCGTTCTCCGGCGTCCTCGACCTCCTCAACATGAAGGTCTACAAGGGCAAGGACCGCGGCGTCGAGATGGAGGACATCCCCACCGGCTATGCCAAAGAGGCCGAGGAGCGGCGCGAGAAGATGATGGACGCCGCCGCCGAGGGCGACGAAGAGCTGATGTCCAAGTACCTCGACGGCGCGGTCCTCACTCCCGAGGAGATCGAGCACGGCCTGCTGCTCGGAACGAAGGAGGGCCGCGTCGTCCCCGTCCTGCTCGGCTCTGCCGAGAGCGGCATCGGCGTTGCAACCCTGCTCGACCGGATCGTCGGCGAGCTCCCCTCGCCGGAGTACAAAGAAGTCGTCGTAGACGGAAAGGTGATCGAGCCCGATGCGAAGGGCTCGTTCGCGGCGTTCGTCTTCAAGTCCACCGCAGACCCCTACGTCGGCAAGATCAACTACGTGCGCGTCTTCCGCGGAACGCTGAATGCAGACGACCACGTGCAGAACGTCAACCGAGACACGGACGAGCGCGTGCACAACCTCTTCTTCCCGCACGGGAAGACGCAGGAGCCAGCGACCGAGGTCGTCGCCGGCGACATCTGTGCGATCGCCAAGCTCCACGACACGCACACGGGCGACAGCCTTTGCGACAAGAAGGCGCAGGTCGCGTTCCCGAAGATTGACTTTCCAGAACCGATCTACCGCGTCGCGATCCGCCCTGCGACGAAGGCCGACGAGGACAAGCTCGGCGCAGCGATGGAAAAGCTCCTCGAAGAGGACCTGACCCTTCGCTTCGTGCGCGAGATGGACCTCCACCAGGACATCCTCGCCGGCATGGGCGACATCCACCTCGACACCGCGATCGAAAAGCTCAAGCAGCGCTTCGGCGTCACGGTGACGACCGAGGAGGCCAAGGTCCCGTACCGCGAGACCGTGCGCGGCATCGCGAGCGCACAGGGCAAGTTCAAGAGGCAGACCGGCGGCAGCGGCCAGTACGGCGACTGTTGGCTGCGGCTAGAGCCGGCAGAGCGCGGCACTGGCTTCGTCTTTGCGAACGAGGTCGTGGGAGGCTCCATCCCCAAGAACTACATCCCCGCAGTCGAGAAGGGCGTGCGCGAGACCCTGCCCAAGGGGTTCCTCGCCGGATATCCGGTCGTGGACGTCAAGGCCGTCGTGTACGACGGCTCGTACCACGATGTGGACTCGAGCGAAATGGCGTTCAAGCGCGCCGGCTCGATTGCGTTCAAGTCCGCCGCGGCCAACGCCAAGCCTGTGATCCTTGAACCGATCCTGAACGTCCAGATTGACGTCCCCGACGACAACGTCGGCGACGTCGTCGGCGACCTCAATACGCGGCGCGCGCACCTGCAGGGCATGGAGCCCGTCTCGCCAGGCAAGACCACCGTCAAGGCGTCCGTGCCTATGGCGACGATGATGCGCTACGCGCTCGACCTTCGCTCGATCACGAAGGGCCGCGGCCGCTTCCGCGCGGAGATGTCGCACTACGACGAAATGCCACGCGGCGAGGCCGACAACCTGATCAAGGCCTACGAAGCAAGCAGGACGGCGGAAGAAGACTAGGGGAGTTGGCAGTTAGCAGTTAGCAGTTAGCAGTTAGCAGTTCTCAGTTGCTCGAGCAGGCGGGAGACGTAGGATCGAACAACTGCTAGCTGCCAACTGTGAACTGTCAACTGCAAACTGCAGACTGCCCGTCTCCCGTCACGCGCTACCCCTGCATCGCAGCTTCCGCCATCTCGACCTCGGTCGTCACGAGCGCGCAAACTTTCTCCAAGTGGTCCTCGCTAAGGCCGACGATCCCGGCAAGGTCGAAGTCGAACTCGTGCGGCGCACTGTCCTGGCAGTTCTTGAAACCGCAACGGTGCGCGATCGCGTCGGCTGACGCGATGATCCGGGTCGTCTCCGCCGTCTCCATGTCCGCGATCGGGTTGTGGTGGTGCAGGATCGCGTTCTTCATCAGCGCCGGCAGGCCCCAGTGGTCACCGAGCAGTCCGCCCACTTCCGCGTGGTCGAACCCAAACCCCGACTTCTCCATCTGGTACAGCGGCCGCCCCATCCGGCGGCACGAATCGAGGGCCGCCTGGAACTCCACGGGCATAAACCGGTCCAGCACCAGCATCCCCACGTCGTGCATGATTCCAGCGCAGTACAGCTCCTCCGCCTTGTCCGGCACTTTGATCCGTGCGAGGATGCGCGCCGCAGTCGCGACCGCGAGGCAGTGCTTCCAGAACTCCATCTTGTTGAAGCTCGCGGCTTCCGCCTTGCCGGCCGTCATCTGCTGGAAGGCGATGCCGACCACGAGAGAGCGCACCGAGTTCGACCCTAGGAACTGCACCGCACGACCGATCGTAGGGACCTTCACGCCCCCGTAAAAGGCCGAGTTCGCGGCCTTCAGGATCTTGGCCGTGATCGCCGGGTCCTTCGCGATCGCCACCTCGATGTCCCTCGGCCCGGCGTCCTGGTCGTCTACCAGCCTCAAAACCGTGCTCGCCGACTGCGCCAGAACCGGCAAGTTCTCGCTCCTCGATATCCGAATCCCTAGGCTGGCAAGCTCCACTAGCCCAGATTATCGGCACCCCGCACACGCTCAATCAGGCTCAAATCCACGCCTCCTTCCCCCCGCCTAGTCCCTCCGCAACCCCCAACCCCCCAAAAACGTCCACCTTCTAAAGTACGCTCAGGTCCATTGAGCGCGGGTTGGAATTTGGTGTCGGACTTTTACAAGGTTTTGGGGGTGGCGAGGGGGGCCGACGAGAAGGAGATCAGGTCGGCTTACCGCAAGCTTGCGCGCAAGTACCACCCCGACGTGAACCCGAACGACCCTAAGGCCGAGGCGAAGTTCAAGGAGGTGAGCCAAGCCTACGAGACCCTGAAGGACCCCGAAAAGCGCAAGAAGTACGACCAGTTCGGCGAGAACTGGGAGGCGGTGCAGCAGGGCGGGGCGAACTTCCAGGACTTCCAGACCCACTTCGGCGGGGGCGGCTCGGCGGGGTTCGAGTCCATTTTCGAGCAGATCTTCTCCAACTTCAGCACCGAGGGGGTGTCCGCGCGGATGAACCAGATCCCGCCGCGCGACGTGGAGCGGGCCGTGGACGTCACGCTCGAGGAGATTGACGCCGGCACGCAGCGCACCCTCACCTACAGCGTCGAGGACGCCTGCAAGCAGTGCAAGGGCACGGGGGCGGTGATGCTCAACAAGGGCCAGTCCCGGGGCTCCTGCCCCACCTGCCGCGGCACTGGGGTCACGGCCACCACGCACCGGGTCGAGGTCAAGATCCCGGCAGGGATCTCCGACGGCAAGAAGCTCCGCGTCCCCGGCCCCGGCGCGGCCGGCTCCAACGGTCGCCCAGGCGACCTCTACGTCGTCATCCGCGAGACCCGCCACCCCGTGTTCAAGCGGGTCGGCGAGGACACGGAGGTCGAGATCGAGGTGCCTTACTGGACCGCCGCCCTCGGCGGCGAAGTCAGCGTCCCGACGCTGCGGAAGCACGTCTCGATGAAGATCCCGCCCAGCACCCAGTCGGGCCAGCTCTTCCGACTGAGCGGCCAAGGCATCACCAAGCTCGGCGGCGGCAGGGGCAGCCTCCGGGTCCGCGCCAAGGTCACGGTCCCGAAGGAGCTCGACAAAGAGGAGAAGAAGCTCCTCGAGCAGGTCAAGAAGATCAGGGAGAACACGAAGTGAAAGACAGCAAGCGCCCCGTCTACATGATCGGCGTCGCCTCCGAGCTCTGCGGCGTCCACCCGCAGACCCTGCGGCAGTACGAGCGCATCGGGCTGGTCAAGCCCTCCCGCGCCGGGACCAAGAACCGGCTCTACAGCGAGGAGGACATCGAGCGCGTGCGCCGCATCCAGCGACTGACCCAGGACATGGGGGTCAACCTGGCCGGGGTCGAGATCGTGCTCAAGCTCCTCGACGAGCTGGACGAGACCCGCGCGGACTTCGAGAAGCAGTTCAAGAAGTACGTGACCGAGGCCGAGGTCCGGATGCAGCAGTACATGGCCAACAGCAACGCCCCGGTCCGGCTGGACAAGCCCCTGCTTCCCGTCCCTAGGATAAGGGTCCGGAAGACGACGCAGTTCTAGGCCCGAAACGTCGTATCATTGGTAACGCCATGCTGAACAGTGTCCTTTTCCTCCTGCTCCTAGGCAGCCCTGCCCCGGAGACGGTGACCTTTAAGACCGTCGCGGGCCAGGAGCTCAAGATGGACGTCTACTCGCCTGCGACCGTCTCGGGGCGTGTGCCGGCGGTCGTGGTCGTGCACGGCGGCGCGTGGACGAGCGGTGACAGGACGCAGATGGCGCAGGTCTGCCGCGCGATCGCCGACAGCGGCATGGTCGCGGTCGCCACCAGCTACCGCCTCGCGCCCACGCACAAGTGGCCCGCGATGATAGAGGACGTGCAGGACTCCGTGCGGTACGTGCGCGACAACGCGGCGAAGTTGAAAGTTGACCCTAACCGCATCGGCGCCGCAGGCGCCTCGGCCGGCGGGCACCTCTCGCTGCTGCTCGGCACTACGGACGGCTGGCCGAACGGGAACTCGACCGGCAAGACGAGCAGCAAGGTCAAGGCAGTGTTCAACTTGTTCGGCCCGACCGACCTCTCGCAGGACTTCAACCGCACGATCGCGAACGTGCTGTCGCAGAACGTGCTGGGCAAGCCGTACGCCGAGGCGGCGGCGGAGATCAAGTCGTTCAGCCCGGTGACGTTCGTGACGCGCACCTCCGCGCCGGTGTACACGGTGCAGGGCAAAGCGGACCCGTTGGTGCCGTTCAAGCAGGCGGAGCGGCTGGACGAGGTCCTGAAGAAGAACGGCGTGCCGCACACGTTGGTTCTGGTCGAGGGGATGGTGCACGGTGTGAACCAGTCCAAGCCGGAAGAGATGAAGGCTGTGGCGGACGCGGTCGCGTGGCTGAAGGCGCAGCTCACGAAGTAGGCGCGAACCCGTTGCTGTCAACGATGACCGTGCGGTTCTCGCCGTAGGCGTAAGTGGTGCGAGCTACGCCGTTTGCAAGGACTGCTCGCCGTACGCGGCGCTTGGCACTGTCGGACCGGAGTTGCGGCCCGCTCGTTGCGCGTAAACGCGGTACCACACGGTCGCGCCAGGCCTTTGACCTGTGTGCGCAAGCTTCGTGCGCGTGGTCGCCGCGATGAAGCGCCATTCCTCTCGCTCGCTCGCCCGCGACTCGATGATGTAGACCGTGCGGTACTCGTTGCCGTTCGGGCTCCACGAGAGCGCGTTGACGGTGTTGCCGGTCGTGACGAGGACCTCGCCCGGGCGGTGGACCGGCACCGCGCGCCGGCGCTTTCTGTCGCGCTCGACGCCGACATCGGCGAGCGTCGCGTCGCTGACGTCCGGGTTGGGCTTCCACCCTGCGATCAGCCTGGCAGTCAGCTCGATCGCAGCATGCCGGGCGCCGTCCTTGGCCTCGATCGCCGCGCGATACGCACAGAGCGCGGCGTGCGCGCCCTGTTGGGCCTGCTCGAAGGCCGCGCTGGCGTCCTGGATCTGTTGGACCTGTTGCGCCGTGAGCCCGAGCTCCGCCTGGTGCTCCGGAGCCTTCTGCGCCATCGCGGCGAGCAGCGCCTGCAGATCGTCGTCCTTCTTGTTGTTGATCCCGTTTGCCATGTCCCTCCCTGGTTTCGGCGGATGCGTCTGTAGTTTTCAGGGCGTTGGCGGCGGTTCTTCCACGGAGTGTGGCCGTGCTTCGCAGTTGGCTGGCGCGGGCCGCGCGCTCTGTGGCCTGTCGCGCTCGGTTTGCGACCGCTGGCCGTCGTCGCGCGTCCCGTCCCGCCGGACCACAGGCCGCAGACTGGCGGCTCGTGGCGGTTGATCGCCGGCCGACGACGTTCGGAACTCGCCCGGCTGCCTGCGCCCTAATGCATTTGAGCCTAGACAGGGCCCCGCACCCGCCTGGCCGCCTACTTCCCAGGCTCCCGCCGTCGTCGGTGCGCGTCGCCCTCGCGCCGTTCGAGTCCACGAACACCGTACAGTAGCACCAGGCAAGAGAAACCCCTGCTGTCGCGTCGCGACAACAGGGGCACACAGATCAGAAACAGGCTGGCCGAAGATTACACCTGCCACCCGCTCGCTTGTTGCCTCAGTGCTGATCGAACACGTTATGACTGCGAGTCAGATCAATCATGGAACCACCGAGGGTCTCTCCAGCTAGATCGCTCCTTGGATTTAAGGCATGCTTGTAACCAAGCGCCCTGCTTACGTTGCCACTCGCCTCCTGAACTTAGCAAGGCATTAGAAAATGCAGTTATCAGGGCGTCATATCTGCGAGTGCTGATCAATAAACGCACACAGCCCATAAATGCTACATAGTCTTGATCTTGCACTGTCATTGTGTCGTGATCGCCGGTGTCGTATTCCCGATTAGTCCGCTCACCTATCAAGGCAGCGCAGGCCGAGTCAATTGTTCCACTCTCAAACTGCATGGATGCTCCGATAGTCGCTAAGACTTCATCCACCAAGTTGTAATTGGGCCATCTTCGCGCCTCCTTCGTGGTTTGGTAGTATGTGAGAACATTCATGCTGATGCTGACGATTGGCAAACCTAACTTGCGAGCGACAACGTTTTCCATACTGGCAAACGAAAGTACAGATAATCTAATTATGGCACCGTTCGACCTTCTAAAATTATCAGCAAGCATAATGTCACTCTTGAGCGATTGAATCAGTTCTTCGCGCGTAGTGTCATGCCACGCAAATCTCGCCAATTCAACAAGCTTTGGGCACCTGCTTGGCCCAACAAACTGTCCGATGCCGGCGGAATATTGTCTGTTGACAATTTGGCCCAGTATGAAATGACACAAGTCACCCAACGTCATGTATTCGCCGTATCCTGACTCCAGCAGTTCCAGTTCCTGCTTGCCTCGATCACGAGAGGATCTGTAATTGTCATCGAACCATGGTTTGAATCCCACATGCTGAGGCACGTTCTTGTGGCTCAAACTCGTTGGGCGCGCGTCAGCGAGAGCGTTAAGAAGATCAGGTATAGCTCGCTCTTGCTCATTGATGATGCTGCTAACTTCTCGGAATACCGCTGTAGACTGCCTAGGCAAAATCAAATAAGGAACATCCTTATACAATGGGTGAGCGTATCGAGGCACGCTAGATTCGCTCGGAATTGGCAAAAAGACTCTACGAGACATAACGACTGACAAGAGTTGTTCCTCGCTTAGCTTAAGTAAGCCATCAATTGCGGACTGGTCCTCCGGACAGGTTGTGCCAGACTGGCAGATTACGGTCAATACTAGCGACCCTAACATGACTTCAATACTCCTTTTGGCTCGGCGGGTGGCAGGGGAGTGAGGGTGAGGCGAGTGTGCCATCCCGATGAGAGTCGGGATTCCGGCGCGGTCGCGTGTGTGACGCGTGTGGCGCAAAGGTGAGACGACCGAGCGCCCTCGACGGAACAGCAGTGCGGCAAGCCATTGCTGGATTCTATCACCGGTTTGACCGCGTCCGACCGAAGAAGTTTCTGCGACCCCTGCCGGGGTCGGTCGGTTTCTTTGCTTGCGCGACCGGGGGTGTCGCTGCGCTCAACCCCCGGCTAGCTTCTGTGGCCCCTATCGGGGTCGGATGCTGGCTGGCTGCGTTCGGAAGTTCGGAGGTTCGGGAGTTCGGGGATTCGGGGGTTCGGAATTCAGATTTGAAATTTGAAATCTGAGATCGAGGACGGGTCGGTTTGAGCCTATCGAGCGAGTCTGGAGCGGTTCCTTGGAGGTTCGGAGACCCTCCGGGAACGCCGGGAACGGGCCCAGGCGGGCTGGGCGCCCTTCAGGCCGTCCTGGCGTGGTTCCATGGCGATCTGGGTGTGGGTCCAGGGGTGTCTGGCGTCGTTCCAGGAGTCCCTGGACCGGATCCAGTCGGGGCTGCGCGGGACCGGGCGTTCCTGGGGCGGGTCCAGGCGTTCCTGGACCGGTGTCCGGCGGGTTTTTCGGGTGTCCAGGAGTGGCTGGAACGGGTCCCGGCGAGGGATTTATCGGTCCAGGGACGACGGAATTGGCCAGGCCCGCGACCCTTAGCGGGCCGCGGGCCTGTGCGCCGGAAATGGCGGGGACGAGCGCTAGTCTTCCTTGTCTTCCGCTGCGAGGTCGGCGAGGGACATGCCGCCGAAGAGGTCCTTCACGGTCCCTCCGTCGTCCTCGCCCGATTCCACGAGAGCGGTAAGCGACTGCTGCGCCCACGAGGGCTGCGTGCGGTCAATGTCTATCGCGAGCTGGCGGTAGGCCTTGACGCCCGTTCCGGCCGGGATGAGCCGCCCGATGATGACGTTCTCCTTCAGGCCGCTCAGCTCGTCGTGCTTTCCGCGGACCGCTGCGTCGGTGAGGACGCGTGTGGTCTTCTGGAACGACGCGGCAGAGAGGAACGAGTCGGTCGCGAGGGACGCCTCGGTGATACCGAGCAGGATCCAGTTCGCGGTCGCCTCGATCGGCTTGCGCTCCTTCTCCTCGCCGGTCTCAGGATCAATGTACTTGATCTTCTTCTTTGCGGTGATCATCTCTCTGATCTTCGCGTTCTCCTTGGCGAGGCGGAAGCGGTCAACGATCTGTCCCGGAAGGAACGGCGCGTCGCCCGGTTCGCGGATGCGGCGCTTGCGCAGCATCTGTCGGATGATGACTTCCAGGTGCTTGTCGTTGATGTCAACGCCCTGGTCCTTGTAGACGGACTGCAGGTTCTGGATGAAGTAGTCGTGGACGGCCTTGCCGCCGGCAAGCTCGAGGACCTCGTGCGGGTCCAGCGGCCCCTCGGTGAGCGGGTCGCCCTTGATGATCTTGCTTCCCTTCTCCACCGGCAGGTTGCCGAGCGGCGGGACGAGGATCGGATAGAAGACGTTGACGGTCTTCGCCTTGTGCTTTCGCAGGATGGCGAGCGTCGCGCTCGTCATCTTTTGTCCGATCATGCGCTCGAGCGTGGGATCGTAGGCTTCGACCGTGGCGTCCTTTTTGGCCGTGCTCTTTCGCTTTGTGGTCTCCCAGCCGGGCTGGGTGTCGGCGACGTAGGCGCCCTTGATGGGGAGGTCGAGCCCGACCTCGGCCTCGACGACGATCCATCGGCCGTAGCTGGAGCGCTGGACGTCCTGCACCAGGCCCGTGACCGGGCAGATGATGGCCTTGCCGCGCGGCTGCTTTCGCGCCTCGAAGATCTCTTCGACGCGGACGATGCCGCTGGACTCACCGGTCCAGGAATAGAAGAACGTCTTTCTGCTGCGCTCCCAGAGCTTGCGCGACTCGGTGTCGGACTTCTCCTTCGCCTTCTCGACGGCCTTGACCGTCTTCGTGCGCTTCTTGCCGTCCTCTTCGATGTTCGCTCCTCGGGTGAAGAGGCCTTTGACGACCGCTTCCTGCGACTCGAGCAGCTTTGTCGGGTCGAACTCCCGGATGTCTGTGCGCGTCGCGGCCTGGAAGTCCTCTTGGAACTGTCGGATGAACTTGCCGGTCTTGTACTGGTTCGTTCGTGCGATGGTCTTGGAGCCCGCGACGCCGCCCGTGTGGAACGTGCGCATGGTGAGCTGCGTGCCGGGTTCGCCGATGGACTGCGCTGCGATGATGCCGACCGCGACGCCGTTCTCGACCTTCTTGCCTGTCGCCAGGTCAATGCCGTAGCACTTGGCGCAGATGCCGAGGTCCAGCTCGCACGTGATCGCGCTGCGGACTGTCGCACCGATGCGGCCGTGGTCGTCTGCCTGGTAGCCGAGCTTCTTGAAGGTCTCCTGGTAGGCGAGCTGCTGCTCTTCGGTGCCCGTCTCCGGGTAACCGGCGCTGTACTCCGTCTCGAGCGCGTTCAGCTTGTTCGCGATGTCCTGCGTAACGACTTCGCCGGCCTCGACGATGACCTTTCCGGACGTGTCCTTCATCGTGTAGATGCACATGCGTCCGAAGGCGCGGTCGCCGATGTTCTCGATGATCTTGCCTTCGAACATCAGCTTGGTCGCGAGGATGCCGTCGCTGGTGCCGCAGTCGGGCGCGCGGACGATGACGTCCTGCGCGACGTCCACGAGCCGCCTGGTGAGGTAGCCCGCGTCGGCCGTTCGGAGCGCGGTGTCGGCGAGCCCCTTTCGTGCGCCGTGGGTGGTGACGAAGAACTCGAGCATCGAGAGGCCCTTCTGGAACGAGTTCCGGACGGGAAGCTCGTAGATGACCTCGTTGAACTGGTTGAACATGAGCCCGCGCATTCCGCTGAGCTGGGCGAGCTGCTTGACCGAACCGCGCGCGCCGCTCACCGTGATGATCGAGAGCGGGTTGGTCTGGACCATGTTGTCCACGATGGCGCTACCGATCTGGTCGTAGGTGTCCGTCCAGAGGCGCACGAGGCTCTCTTGCATTTCGCGGAACGACGTCATGCCTCGCCGGTACTGTTCGAGGATCCTCGCCGCGCGGTCGTCCGACTGCGTGATGATCTCGTCGCGCCGTGCCGGCGGGTCCATGTCGGTGATCGCGATCGAGAGCCCGTACTTGGTGGCCCACGTGAACCCGAGGTCCTTGACGTCGTCGAGGAGCTTGATGGTCCCCTCTGTCCCGACCATCTCGTGGCACGTGACGATGGTGTTGGCGAGCGCCTTCTTGGTCAGCTCCAGGTTGAGGAAGTTTTCGCTGAAGCGCATCGGGTGCGGGAGCACGGAGTTGAACAGCAGCCTTCCCGGGGTCGTCACGGCGATCACCGATTCGAACTCCTGCGGCAGCGCCACGAGCTCCGTGTACTCTTCGTCGAACTCGTTCTTCTTGGTCTCGTTCTTGTACTCGATGCCCGTCTCGGGGTTGCGGTAGTCAATCTCGTCGTCGCTGCGGAAGATCGGCCTTCGGATGCGCACACGGACTGGGTTGTTGAGGCCGATGGTGTCTCCGCTCGGGTTCTCGAAGCGGTAGATGACCTCCTCTGGGCTGGCATAGGTGTACGGCGCAGGGTTCTTCTCCGGGTTGTTCTGGTGCTTGGCGACCTTGTCCATCAGGCCCTGCATGGAGGCCTTGTTGGTGTACGTCAGCGCGTAGCAGCCCAGGACGATGTCCTGGATCGGGGATGTGACCGGCCGGCCGTCCGCGGGGGAGAAGAGGTTCTGCGTCGAGAGCATGAGCACGCGCGCCTCGGACTGCGCCTGCAGGCTGAGCGGGACGTGCACGGCCATCTGGTCGCCGTCGAAGTCCGCGTTGTACGCGTGGCAGACGAGCGGGTGGAGCTGGATCGCCTTGCCTTCGACGAGGATCGGCTCGAACGCCTGGATGCCGAGCCTGTGCAGGGTCGGTGCGCGGTTGAGGAGCACTGGGTGCTCCTTGATGACGTCCTCGAGGCCGTCCCAGACAGCGGGGTGCATGCGCTCGATCATGCGCTTGGCCGTCTTGATGTTCTGCGTGATCTTTCGTTCGACCAGCGTCTTCATCACGAACGGCTTGAACAGTTCGAGCGCCATTTCCTTGGGCAGTCCGCACTGGTGGAGCTTGAGGTGCGGCCCGACCACGATGACGGAGCGGCCCGAGTAGTCCACGCGCTTTCCGAGCAGGTTCTTTCGGAACCGCCCTTCCTTGCCCTTGAGCATGTCGCTCAGGGACTTGAGCGGCCGCTGGTTGCTGCCGACGACGGGCCTGCTGCGTCGGCCGTTGTCAATCAGTGCGTCCACGGCTTCTTGCAGGAGGCGCTTTTCGTGGTTGATGATGGACTCCGGCGCCTGGATCTCGATGATCTTCTTGAGCCGGTTGTTGCGGTTGATGATGCGTCGGTAGAGGTCGTTGAGGTCGGACGTCGCGAAGCGGCCTCCGTCGAGCTGCACCATCGGGCGCAGTTCTGGGCTGATCACTGGCACGACGTCGAGGATCATCCAGTCCGGGCGGCTCTTGGACGTGAGCAGGGCCTCGGAGATCTCGAGCCTCTTGATGGCGCGGACGCGCCGCTGGCTGGTGGTTTCGACGATCTCGCGGCGCAGTTCGCGCGCGAGCCGTTCGAGGTCCACTTTTCGCAGCAGGTCGCGGACGGCGTCGGCGCCGATGTTCGCGGTGACGAGCTCGTCAATGTCCTTCTGCAGCCGGCGTCCGACGAAGTTGAGCATCTTGCTGATTGCGCGCCACTTGTCCTCGTCAATCAGTTGGTTGATCTCGAGCTTGCCGAGGAGCTCTCCGGCGATGTCGAGGTCGCGCAGTCGCTCGTCCGCGTCGCGGTATTCGGCGCGGATGCGGTCAAAGTTCGCCTTCATGCGGTCGCGGACGTAGCCTTCGTCGAAGTACTCGTCCGGGTTGTTCGCCATCTCGGTGGCGAGGCGTCCGAGGCTCTCGGTCTCGAGCTGCTTCATCTGCTGCTGGATCGCGGCCTTCTCGACCTCGATCTGCTGTCGGATGGTCGGCATCATCTCCTGGATCTTCTCCGCCTGGAGCTCGATGATGATGAACGACGCGAAATAGATGACTTTCTCGAGCTGTCTCGGCGAGATGTCGAGGATCAGCGAGAGGGGCGACGGGACGCCCTTGAGGTACCAGATGTGGCAGACGGGGGCGGCGAGCTCGACGTGGCCCATTCGCTCGCGCCGCACTTTCTGGCGCGTGACCTCGACGCCGCAGCGCTCGCAGACGATGCCCTTGTACTTGATCTTCTTATATCTGCCGCAGGCGCACTCCCAGTCCTTGACCGGGCCGAAGATGCGCTCGCAGAAGAGGCCGTCCCGCTCGGGCTTGAAGGTACGGTAGTTGATCGTCTCCGGCTTTTTGACTTCGCCGTGGGACCAGCTCCTGATCTCCTCCGGGCTTGCGACTCCGATTCTGATCTTGTCGAAAAGGTTCGTATCTGCCATGTTTCTCTTCAGTTGCCCGCCCTACCGGGCTGTGACGAGAGACGCGTTACGCGTCCCCCGTCACCCGTCTATCAGTTGAAGAAGCCGACGGACCGTGCCAGCCGCACGTCGTCGCTTCCGGTAAGTTCGTCGAGGTCCTTGAGCGTGAGCTCGCGGTTGTTGCGGTCTTCCACCGAGACCTTGAGACACAGCGAGCGAAGCTCGTTCACGAGGATCTTGAAGGACTCCGGGATCCCGGGCTCTGCGATGGATTCGCCCTTCACGATGGACTCGTAAGCTTTCACGCGCCCGACGACGTCGTCGGACTTGATGGTCAGGAGCTCCTGGAGCGTGTACGCGGCGCCGTACGCCTCGAGCGCCCACACTTCCATCTCGCCGAAGCGCTGGCCG
>JBBDXG010000025.1:65360-72515 GCA_040902435.1 Fimbriimonadaceae bacterium | reverse complement strand
GCGCAGCCATCGTTTCGGTGAACCTCGCGCGGCCCTCGCTGTTGATCGCCGCATGGATCCCCGCGAGCTCCAGGTCGTCCACGAAGATACCGTGGCACTTGGGGCAGGAGTCAATCTTGACGGGCGTGTCGTAGGCGTAGTGGTACGTGTCTAGCCGCGTCTGGTCGCGCGGGCACTTCTTCATCTTTTCCGCGCCGCCTTGCACGGCGAGCTCGGGCTGGAACATCTCTTCGAGCGCGCTCAGGGCGTCGCTCGCGACCTTCTCAACCGCAAGGAGCTCGGTTTCGTCGAACCAGATCCCGGCGCACTCCGGGCAGACGTCGAGGCTGACGCCCAGATAGGAGACGGGCTCCATCTCGGCGCGGCACGCGGGGCAGGCGAGGGGCATGGGTTGATTTTACATCTCCTGCTGGAGAAGGGACCGGCCAGTCCAGGAAGGCGGCGATCAGTGCGGGGGCGGAGTGGGGGCGTCCTGCCAGTGGACGAGCTTGACGCGCATGGCGTTGTAGTCGAAGGTGACCTTGTAGTCGCGGAAGAAGCGGTAGCCGAGGTTGCCGTAGGGCATCTTGTCCATGATCTGCACGGCGGGCTTCTCCTCCTTGTACTTGCCGATCGTGATGTCGCCGGCGAGCTGCGCGTAGTAGACCAGGAACTGTCCCGCGATCGTCGCGGCTGTGCCGCCCATGGTCGGCTGGCGCGAGAACTTGGCTGTCTCCGTAACCATCCTGCCGGGCAGCGCGATGTGGAAGGGCGAGCCGGTGTCGAGGTGGAAGTACGTCTTCTCGCCCATGACCTCGAGCTCGATGCCGGGGACGTTCGCGCGGAGAGGGCTGTCGAAGACCTGCTTGCCGTCCGCCACGGGCAGGCGGCCCGGCTCGATCACGAGCTGCCGCTGGCGGTAGTCGAGCGTGACGAGGTAGCCGCGGAAGTCCTGCGCGCTGACGATCCCGTCGGCGTTGAGGGCCTTCGTGAAGTCCTTGTCCATGATCGCGGCCGCGGAGACGCCGAAGAACTTGAGGTCGCCTACTCGCAGCTCCTTGATCCGGTGCATTGGCACGCGGGATAGGGCCGCACTGTTCGGCGCGCCGACCATGGCGACGCCGTTGCGCGGGAGCTTAAGGCGCTCGGCGAGGTCCCAACTCACCATCGTGCTCGACGCGCCAGTGTCGAGCACGAACTTGAACGGCCCGTCGCCGTTGATGAAGACCTCGAGCACCGGGCGCATCGTGCGCAAGTCGAAGGGGACGGTCGTGGCGTCGGGCGGGGCTTGGGCACAGACGGACTGCGCGGCGACAAACAGCGCTGCCGCGACGAACATCCTCCTCCTGGAAAGGGAACGCAACTTAACCAGGTGAGACGAAGGGTGGGGCTGACGGTTCGCAATCGGACTACTCAATGCCGGTCAATTGGTCTAAGTGGGCCTGGAAGTCCGGGTAGCTGGTCCGGATCGAGTCGGCGTTCGTGACCGTCGTGCGGCCCTCTGCGAGCAGCCCGGCGACGGCGAACGCCATTCCGATGCGGTGGTCGCCGGTGGCGTCAACCACCGCGCCGCGCAGCGGGGTCGGGCCGGTGACGTGCAGGCCGTCTTCGAAGGTCTCGACCTTCGCGCCCATTTTTGCCAGGTTGGCTGCGACGGACTCGATTCGGTCGGACTCCTTGACTCGCAGCTCCTTGGCGTCGCGGATCTTTGTCGTTCCGTGGCACTGCGTGGCAAGCACGGCGAGCACGGGGATTTCGTCAATCAGCCGCGGCACGAGCGCGCCGCTGACCTCGAACGGCCGCAGCGAGTCTGACCCTGTAACGGTGATGTCCGCGACGGGCTCGCCCATCGCTTCACGGACGGAGGCCAGCGTGACCGTCGCGCCCGCTTGGGCGAGCGCTTCGAGCACACCGGTCCGCGTGTGGTTGACCCCGACGCCTGTGAGGACTAGCGACGAGCCCGGGACCGCCGCTGCGGCGCACAGGAAGAACGCAGCGCTCGAAACATCGGCCGGCACGTGGAAGTTGAAGCCGTCCCACGTCTGCCCTCCGACGACGCCGACCGCGCCGTCCGCGCGCTCGACGGCGACGCCGAGCGCGCCGAGCATGCGCTCGGTGTGGTCGCGGCTGGGGCTCGGCTCTGTGACCCACGTCTCGCCATCGGCGCGGAGCCCGGCGAGCAGGAGACAGCTCTTGACCTGAGCGCTTGCGACGGGCGAGCGGTAGGCGATGCCGCGGAGTCGCGAACCGACGATCTTGAGCGGAGGCGTCTCACCGGCGATCTCCGCGCCCATGAGCCGGAGCGGCTCGACGATGCGGTTCATCGGCCTTCGCGAGAGCGACTCGTCGCCGCGCATGACGGCCCGGAGGCCGTCCTCGGAGGCGAGGGCGCCCGCCATGAGGCGCATCGTCGTGCCGCTGTTGCCGCAGTCGAGCTCGTGCGGGCCCAGGCGCAGCGACGACGGTTCGATCGTGACCTGTCGCGGAAACTCGTTTGCGTTGGATCCGAGCGCGAGGACGATCTTGAGCGTCCGTTGGCAGTCCTCGGCTTCCAGCGGTTCGAGCACGGTGCTCGGGGTCTTGGCGAGCGCTGCGAGGATGTAGGCGCGGTGGGTGAGGGACTTGTCGCTGGGTGGCCGGATGGTTCCTGTCAGTCGCTGTGCGCGGTGAACCTCGAGGTTCACTTAGAGTCCCTCGCGCGCAAGATCAGTCCCTCGAGCTTGTCGCGGTCCTCCTTTTCGATCGCCTTGACGAACTCGCCCATGGACTTCTCGTAGGTCTTGAGGGCTTCTTGGATGGGCTTCTTGTTCGCGATCAGGATATCGGCCCACAAGGGCGGGTTCGACCCCCCGACGCGCGTCGTGTCGTCCCAGCTCTTGGCCGAGACCCTGTTTTCGCCCAGGCTCTCCGAGGCGTTGAGCAGCGCAGACGCGATGACGTGAGGAAGATGGCTCAGGAGGGCGACGACGCGATCGTGGTCCTCCGCCTTCATCGTGACGGGCGTCGCCTTCAGGTGCCGCACCATTGCGCGCACCCTGAGGACGTGGTCCTCCTGCGACTCGGGGAGCGGGCAGAGCACCCACTTTGCTCCGTGGAACATCTCGGCGTTCGCCTCCTCGGCGCCGCTCGAGTCGTTGCCCGCCATCGGGTGGCCAGGGACGAAGCGCTGCTTGAGCTCTTTGGGAACGGACGCCACGATCATGCTTTTGACGCTCGCCACGTCGGTGATGGTGGTCGGCTCCGACGGCCACTTCGCGATCTCCTTGAGGAGCTCAGGGATCTGGCTCGGAGGCGCGGCAAGGATGAGGAGGTCCGAAGACCGGAGGTCGTCAAAGCGCCCGGTCGTGTTCGTGACGAAGTTGGCTGCGGCGGTGCGGGCGCCGCGTTCAGGGTCGTAACCGACGACCGTGCGAGCAAAGCCGGCGGTCAAGCCCTGGGCGATGGACGTGCCGATCAGCCCGAGACCTGCGACGACCACCTTTTCGCACTGCATGGCGCTATTTTGCCAGACCTTCCAGCTTCTCGAGCGCCTGTTTTTGCAGTTCTCCGTAGCGGCCCCAGTCGCCCGCCCTCTGCGCGGCCTCGGCCTGGTCGAACAGGCGGATGACTTCGGCGATCCCTGCGAGAAGGGCGGACTGAGCCGGCTGCTCGGGCTGGTCTGGCTGGGTATCGGTGGTGGGGGCATCCGTCTGGCCGGCCTGGGTGCCGAAGAGCCGTTGCAGGGCTTCGGCGTAGGAGTCGGCCACGACGACACGGTTCTGCAGCCCGAGCACGACCTTGCGAAGCTCTGGGATGGGGCGCGACTTGCTCTCGAGGAAGAGCGGCTTGACGTAGAGCAGGCTGCTGCCGATCGGGATGACGAGCAGGTTGCCTGGGACGATGGAGGACTGCTCGTTGTTGAACTGCCGGTTGATGTCCGCGACGATCGGGTCGGCCGTAAACTTTGCGTCTATCTGGACCGGGCCCTGGGTCTGTGTGTCGCGCGGGAAGCGGAAGACGACGACGCGCCCGTAGTTGGCTGGATCGCAGAACGCGGCCATCCAGCCGATCATGTTGTTCTTCGTGCGGGTCGAGAAGGGGCGGATGAGCATGAAGCCCTCGACGTCCTCGCCGGGCACCCTCATCTGAACGTAGTAGGGCTCGATGGGCACCTGCGGACTGTCTTTTTCCAGCGCGACCTGCCAAGCGTCCTCGTTGCTTAGGAACTGCCTCGAGTCGGTCACGTGGTAGCGCGCCATCGCCGCGGACTGCGCGGCGAACAGCCCCTCGGCGTAACGAAAGTGGGCCCGGACGTCCGCCGGGACCTCGCTGTTCGGGCGCACGAGGCCAGGGAAGACCTTCATCCAAGTCTGGAGGATCGGATCGCCCTCTTCGACGGCGTACGCGTCCATGTCGCCAGTGTACGAATCCACGACGATCTTGACGGAGTTGCGGATATAGTTCACGCCCTCTGTGAAGTCGCTGTACGGCACCATGTCCGTGACCGTGTAGGCGTCGAGGATCCAGAGGACGCGCCCACCCACGATCACGACGTACGGGTCCGAGTCGAAACTGAGGAACGGGTAGATGAGCGAAGCGCGCTCGGTGATGTCGCGGCGGTAGACGAGGCGAGTGTCGGCGACGATGTCGCTCGTGGTGTAAAAGCTGATCTCGCCGAAAAGAGCGGAGAACACGAACTTTGCGAGCGCACCAGCGATCGGGATGCCCCTGCTCTCCGTCCACTTGTGCAGCGCCTCCGGCTCGGCAGGGTAGTCGAACTCATCGAGCTTGGTATTGAGCAAGACGTAGCTTTCGCGCTCGAGCGTGCCAGGGGGATAGCTCGAAAAGTAAATGCGCTGCTCTTCGATCGGGAACACGGTGCCTTGCTGGGGCGGAAAGTTGCTCAGCCAGTAGCGCGGGTCGCCCGCGTTGACGGTCTCGTTCGCAGGCGAGACGACGACTCCGAAACCGTGCGTGTAGCGCAGGTGCTGGTTCTGCCAGTTCTGGTCCTTCGGATCCAGTCCCGAGTTCTGGATGTCGCGCGGCGAGAGCATGACCATCCGCTGCTCTCCATTGATCGTGTACCGGTCCACGTCCACGTCGAAGAAGTTGTAATAGCTCCTCAGGGTCTGGCGCTCTTCGAAGACCCGCCGCAGCACGTCCGGGTCCCAGAGCCGCATGGACTTGAGCGTCGTCGCCGCCTCAGCGACCTCCTCCTGGGTCGGTTCGGCGCTGACTTCGAAGTCGCGCACTTCGAACTTGTCCAGGCCGTACGCATACCGGGTGCTCTCGATCGCACGCTCGACGTAGGGAAGCTCGAGCGTAAGCGAGTTGGGCTTGACTTTGTACTGTTGGACGATGCTCGGATAAATGCCGAGCAGCACGATGCCGAGCAGAACGAGCGCGGGGACCCCGAACGCGAGGACGCGCCACGGCTTCCAAATCTTGGCGTTCACCATCGTCAGCACGCCGAGGACGATCGCTGCGATGCCCAGGAACGCGTAAAACGGGACGACCCTGCTCTGTGCGTACCCCGGCCCCACGAACTGCGAGCCTTCATGGACCGTCAGAAAGTACCGGGACAGGTAGAGCTGCACACCGTACACGATGATCGTAAGGCCAGCGAGCACGGAGACGTGCATACGCATAGACCTTTGTGAGAGGCGTACTTGCGCGACCTTCGCGAGCCCGCTGCTGCCAAGATATCCTAGGAGAGTCACGATCAGGGAGAACACGAGCACTGACAGCACTGTCCGCACGATCGTCGCGTACCACGGTAGCTTGAACACGAAGAACCCGATGTCGAGACCGAAGAGCGCGTCAGTCTTGCCGAACGGCACGGCACTCTGCGACGCCCAGAGCTGCATGTAGGACGACCCGAAGCTGGCCGCGACGCCAAGCCCGACGACCAGCGCGAAGGCGATCGCGAGCAGCCTTGCGAACTTTTGTACGATCGCTAGGATGCCTGCGGCCGCGCGAGCGTTCTCGTCGTTGGGGGCGGAGTCGAAGACCGCCTGCGAGTCGAGCGACGCCCGAGCATTGAGGTAGATCGCGAAGAACGAGACGGCCAAGCCGATCACCCACAGCAGGGCGCGGGTCTTGAGCGTTTTAGCGTAGACGTCAGGTTGGCGGGCGTCGTGGGTGAACCAGAGCCAGTCGGCGTAGGCCTGGAAGAGGCTGCTTCCGAACGCGAAGAGGAACAGGACGACGGCGATCAGGACGAAGAACTTCGTCATCTGCCGCCTGGATCGCTCTGGCGACCGGCCGCCCTCTTCTAGCCTGAAGCTGCCTGAGTTCATCTCTGCCACCTAGTGTGACCCAAGCCGCGCGTTTCTGGCTGGGCGGGACGCCCCGGGGCGATACAGTGCAAAAAACAGCGAGGGACGGGTGAACGGTGGGCCCGGGTGGGCGTTAGGCTGATCAGGAGCCTTACAATTGGAGGCTCGTCTTTGAGGCGAATATGAAGAGAATTCTCACGGTTGTGGTCGCCCTTGCGCTCGTGTCCACGTTGGCACTCGCACAGGGCGGCGGTGGTCGCGCTGGCGGCGGCCAGCGTGGCTTTGGTGGCGCGAACGGTGGGGCAGGAATGCTCAACCGCGACGACGTATCCACTGAACTGAAATTGACGGCGGATCAGAAGACGAAGATCCAGGAGGCCATCCAGGCCTCTCGACCCCCGCGCGAAGGCGGCGGCGGCGGCAATGTCGGCGGCGGCGGCGGTGGTGCCGGTGCCGGCGGCGGACAGCGCGGTGGCGGCGGACGCGGCGGGTTTGGCGGCGGCGGGACCCCCGAGCAGCAGATCGCCCTCGACGCGAAGCTCAAGACCATCCTCGACGCGACGCAGTACGCGCGATATCGCGAGCTCAACAGGCAGCAGGCTGGCGGCTTCGCACTTACGCAAGAGGTCGAGGCCAAAGAGCTCGGCCTGACCGACGCTCAGAAGCAACAGCTCCAGACCATCAACGGTGAAATGCGCACCGAGATGCAGGGCATGTTCCAGAACGGCGGTGGCGGCGGCGACATGGCTGCCATGCAAGAGCAGATGACCAAGCTCCGCGGCACCTATGGCGCGAAGATGCTGGGCGTCCTGACGGCCGACCAGAAGTCCAAGTGGGACGCCTCGCTCGGCAAGCCGTTCAAGTTCGTCAACCCCCAGATCGGCGGCTGACAGAACAGCTGACACAGACCAAAGCGGGG
>JBBDXG010000025.1:36950-65350 GCA_040902435.1 Fimbriimonadaceae bacterium | reverse complement strand
CCGACTCAGTCGGGACGCCGCTTTACTGCCGGAGCTTACTTGGTCAGTTCGGCGACGAGCTCGCGCATGCGCTTCTCGTTGAAGCCGACCATGACTTCCTTGACGATGCCGTCACGGCCGACGATGAAGAACGTCGGGTAGCCCGGCACCTTCCACTCCTTGCCGATCGCGTCGTTGCCATACGTGAACGCGTACGTGTACTTGTGCTCGTTCACATAAGCGACTGCGTTGTCCTTCGTCTGGATAGGCTTGTCGTTCGCATCGGACTCGGCGAGGTTCGCGCCGATGATCTCGAAGTTCTTACCCTTGAACTCCTGGTAGATCGCTTCGAGCTTCGGGGCCGCGGCCTTGCACGGCCCGCACCACGTCGCCCAGAAGTCGAACACCACGACCTTGCCCTGGATGTCCTTGTTCGTGATGACCTTGTCGGTCAAGAGCTTCATCTGGAACTTCGGCAGTGGCTTGCCGGCCCACGCCTTGACTTCTGCATACCTGTCCGGTTTGGGAGCGTCCTGCTGCGCGAAGGCGGCTGGTACCGACACGACAGCGGCGAGAGAAATGAGGAAGATCGTCTTCATAGCTGTTCCTAGTCTGATTAAACTCTGTTGGGCCAGGGAATGTTTCGGCTTTCTCGGCCAAAGTGCCCCCGGCCCGACAAAACTAGCGTGCCACGAACTCGGGCGGGATGCGAAACTCGGCGTCGCCGTCGAGGGTCTCGATGTAGTTCGCCTGACCCCAGTGGTAAATCATGTTCGCGTTCGCGATGCCGACGGCGAACCGGGCAGGGTACGTCCCGAAGGGCAGGGCGATCATCTTGTCGAGGGCCGGGTCCTCCAGCCCACCCAGGGCGTCTGCAAGGTCGTTCGCGCTGTCCATGACCTGCTTGGCGGCCTGCTTGGGTTCGCTGACGAGCGAGCCCTCGGTGAACTTAGCGGTGCCGTCCGTCCGAAGGGCCCCGGCGATGGCGTGGTTCAGCTTGGCGCACTCGTCCGCCTGATCGAGCATCGAACGGCCAGAGGCCTTCGCGCTGGGCTTCCACGTCATGTCGCACTTGGTTGATTCGAGATGATAGGACAGGAGCCGACCGTTGCCACGCGCCTCCTGTGCCAAGAACTGACAGATCGTATTAGACATGTGTCTAGTATGTGCAACTTGGGAGCAAAGTTTCAAGGCCGCCGATTAACGGCCCACCGATCCGACCCCCAGGAGCTTGCGGCAGACCCCGACAGATAGAATCGGTGCAATGTCTTCGAGCGTCCGGCTGGGCCCCGATACGAACCAAGCCCTGGGGATCGGCGAGTTCGCGATCTCGTTCATGAGGGGGGAGCTTGGGCCCGGTCCGTCCGAGAGGGCGCTCGAGCGCGTACGGATGTTCCACACCGACTCTGTGCTCTGCGGCCTCAGCGCGCTCGCCCTGCAGACCAACGCGCCCGTCGTTCTGCGCAACGAGGCGCTCGGTTACGCCGATCCGAGCGGTGCTACGGTCTTCGGGTCGAAGGCGCGAGTCGCGCCGGAGAAGGCCGTCGTGGCCAACTGCGCCGCTGTGCGCGAGTGGGACAGCAACGGCACGAACTTCGGGTACAGGCCCGAGCTCGGCCACACTGCCGGAGAGTTCGGGCACAACGACTTCTATCCCGTCGTGATCGCCGCGTGCCAGCAGAGGGGGCTCGACGGAGCGACAGCGCTGCGGGCGATGCTCCTACTCGACGAGGTCCGCGGGCGCCTCGCCGAGGTCTTCTCGCTCAAGTCCTACAAGATTGACCACGTCGTGCACGGCGCGATCGCGTCGGCGGCGGTCTACGGCGCGCTGATGGGTGCGACCGCGGTGCAGATCGAGAGCGCGATCGGGATGTTCGTCGCGCACTACATCCCGTGGCGCGCGATCCGCGCAGGGAAACAACTCAGCGACAGCAAGGGCGCAAGCGCCGCGATCAGCACCGAGGCCGCTGTTCTGTGCATGAGGCGCTCGATGGCAGGGTTCGTCGGCCCGCGCGATGTCTTTCGCAACCCTGAGGCGATCTTCCGGTTCTTCGAACCCACGACAGACGGAGCGCAGAGATGGAAGGAGCAAGGCGACTCGCCGTTCGAGCTCGTGCTCACGCACTCCGGCGACGACTTCGCGGTGATGGGGATGCACTTCAAGCTCGGCCTGTACGAGCACCAGAGCGCGGGCGCGCTGCAGGGCATGATCAATCTCCTGGTCGCGAACCCGTCGCTGCTCCGTCATATCGGTCATATAGGTCGTATTGGTCGAATAGAGATCACCGCGTACGAGCCAGCCTTCGGCATCATCGGCAACCCGATGAAGAAGGATCCGCGCACGCGCCAGAGCGCGGACCACTCGATGGCGTACATCGTCGCGACGCTGCTGCGCAAAGCCAGCGAGCTGGCCGAGGCCCCCAAGACCAGCGACGAAGCGTGGAAGGCGCTGATGCTCTCGCCCTACGACTACCAGGTCGGCGGCGGCGCGATCTTCCACGCCGTCACGCGCGCGATCATGGAGCGCATTGACTTCCGGCACGGTGGGCCAGAGTACGACGCTAAGTACCCCGACGGGATTCCGACGTCGGTACGGATCACTCCCGAACCCCCGAACTCCCGAACTCCCGAACTCTCCTCCGGCCTCGTCATGTACCCCGCCGGCCACGCGCGCAACACGACCGCCGACCTGCGCGGCATCCTCACGCACAAGTGGCGGATGTTCGGCGCGATCGCGCTCCCGGACGGAAGCGACCCCACGCAACTTATCGAGCGACTGGAGTCGTTTCAAAAGATGGACGCGGCGAGCGCGGCCAACATCTATGACACAGAGATCGCCCAGCGTCCAGGATACGAGTCCGCCGAATAGAGCTCGCACGACGATTAGCCAGTTATCCGGTAGTTTTGACAGGACACGCACGGCCCGGTCCCACATCGCGTTTTGTGCCGCGCTGGTAACCTGGCACACGAGGGCACACGCCATGAAACGACTTGCACTTATAACTTTTCTCCTCGCAGGCGGACTCGCCCACGCGCAGCTCATCGTCGGCAACGACCAGTCCGGGACCGCCACTATCTGGGAGGTCAACGTCAACACTGGCGCCGCGACAGCCCTGTATTCGAGCAGCACGACGAACGCAAAGCCCTGGGGCATGGCGGCGGACAACGTCAACAACGTCCTCTACTGGAACAACGGTACGACCCTGTTCTCAGCGACGTATGCCAGCATTCTCTCGGGCACGCCTTCGATCAATTCGGTGTCAATAACGTTCAACGGCGCGGCCTCGTCCATTGTTGGGCTTGGTTACAACCCGGCGACGGGCATGCTGCTGGGCACGAAGAACATCGCGACCGAGGCGGTCTACGAGATTGACCCTCTTACGGGGGTTTCCACGCAGGCCTACGTCTACAATTCCGCCTTCGACTTTGGCGGAGTGGACTACGACGCCGCTTCGGGCGAGCTGTTCGGCCTGAGCGACACGACCACCGGCGGCCAGGGACGAGGGCTGTACAACATTGACTATGTCGGTGGCAGCGAGACGCTCGTCGCGCCGTACTTCAACAACGAGACGGACGTGGACGGGCTCGCTGCGGCGAACGGGCTGGCCTACTACGTGACCGACGGACCGAACACGACGCAGGTGAACTTCTACGTCGTGGACCGCACGACCGGCTTGTTGACTGGGACATTGCCTTCGCCGTTTACCGGCAGCGGCACGTTCTCGGCCGCGGCGTACGCGCCGGGCCTGGTGCCCGAGCCGGGCACGATGATCGCACTCGGGCTCGGCGCTGGCGCCCTGCTCGCTCGCCGCCGCCGCAAGCCCGCGTAAGTCGTTTCGGACAAACGATGGCCGTGCGCACCGCGCACGGCCATCGCGTTTAAGCTGTAAGCTATTGGCATGGTTGCTGCGGTCGTCTTTGCGCTACAGGTCCCAGTCCTCTTCGCCGACGGGTTCGAGGGCGGGGACCTGAAGAGCTGGGGCGACAACCGGGGCACGATCGAGGTCGTGAGCGAGGGGGCGTTCGAGGGGAAGAAGTGCGTCAAGTTCACCGGCGAGGTCGGAACGGGCGAGGGCGCGCACATCGTCAAGTGGTTCATGCCCGGGTACGACGAGATCGCGGTGAAGTGGGCGGTCAAGTTCGCGCCGGACTTCGACCAGGGCAACCACATGCACCTTTGCGCTGTGGGCGGAAACCGCACCGACAACAAGTGGTCGAGCATGGGCCAGGCGGGGAAGAGGCCGACGGGCACCGACTTCTTCGTCACGAACCTCGAGCCCTGGAGCGACTGGGGGCGCAACCCGAAGCCGGGGCGTTTGATGTTCTACTCGTACTGGCCGGACATGGTGAAGTCGCCCGACGGGATGTACTGGGGGAACAACCTCCTGTCGGAGCCGGCGCTGATGGTGCCGCGCGGCAAGTGGGTCGTGATGTCGCTGTGGATCAAGCTGAACACGCCGGGTGTCGCCGATGGGGAACAGGCGTTCTGGATGGACGGTGTGAAAGGCGGACATTGGAAGGGGATGCGCTTCCGCGACTCCGACGTTTTGAAACTCAATTCGCTCTCGCTCGACCTCTATCTGCACGACTCGAAGAAGGTGAACGTCGCATGGTTCGACGACGTCGTCGTCTCTCGCGAGAAGTTCGCATGGATGAAACTATGAGGGCCTGCCGCGTCATACTCGCGCTTGCAATCCTCGTCGTTGGATGTTCCCGGGATGAAACGACTGTGACAAGAGATAGCGTCCGTGAGACTGAATTGACAATTGACGATCGGATCGGCCAGTTTTGGAAGTGGTTCGACACGAACAAGCAGCGCACAGAGTCCGATGCGCAGGGAATGGTCCCCGAGATTGGTAGAGAGCTCGAGAGGATCCATCCTGACCTCAGGCACGAGCTCGGGATCGGTCAGCCGATGGAGATGTTCATTTCTGCGGGCGGGCTCAAAGAGATGATCCCGTACGTCGAACGCACGGTCGAACTCGCGCCGAGCATAGAAGGTTGGAATGTCGTAGCCTTCTTGCAGCCGAAGCAGGATAGCTCGACCGTCGTTTACGAGGGCGTTACGCTGATGCGCAGTCAAGTCAAGTGGACAGGGAGCAAAGACGGCGACTTGCTAGATGTCGTGGTCTTCATTGATGGGTTGGATGACCAGAGGCGCAACGCATATGTAGGCGCAGCCTTCGTCATGCTCGATTCAGTAATCGGCGAGTATGCGGTAATGACAGAGGTCGGTCGAATAGAGTTCAGACCGATCTCCGACGCCCCGCAAGACGCTAAGCCAATTGAGAGTTTGCGCGAAGAGATCGCGCCGCCTGGAAGTTCATAGCGTCAGCGCTTGAACGGAATCCCCTTGAACTCGACGGTGCGCTTGTTCCGGGCCCGAAGCGTGAACTTGCGCGTCGCGCCGCGCTCGCGCAGGCCGTAGACCAGGAACAGGTCCTTGCCGACGAACTCTTTGCCCAAATCCTCGCCGAGGATGTGCTGCGTCACGACGGGCGGGAGCCGGACTGCGTCCCCAGCCGGGTCGTTGGTCAGCACCTCGAGCTCCGCGCCCCGCAGGGCCTCCGGCAGGGTCAGTGTCAAGTAGTAGCCCTTGTAGTCCACGATCTCGCGCACGCCGTCAATCTCGCGGTAGTCGCTGTGGTCCATGTACCGCATGACCGCGTCAATCTGTCCGTCGCGGAGCTTGGTGTCCTCGCCGAACGGGAACTCGACGATCTTTGTCCACTCGCCGCCGGGGACCTCCAGCCGGAAGTCGAACGTCGTCGCTGTCGAGTCCTTAGGGAACACGGGCTTGAGGATCCGTGCGACACCGACGTACGAGCCCGGCCCGGTGCCTTCCGCGGGCCGCGTCCCGGAGACGCTCAACACAAAGGTCTTGTCAACGTCTGCGCGAACGTCGAGCGCGGCGGTCAGCCCACCTGTGAGCCGGAAGGCGATCGCGGTCGTCCTTCCATCGCGGTCCCTTCCGTACTGCCTCCGTAAGTACTCTTCCGGCGTCTCCCGCCCTCGCAGTATCTCGCCTTCTGAAGCTGGAGGGCGCTCGTCGAGGATCTTCCAGAACAGTTCGGCCTCTCGCCTGTCAACAAGCCGCCCGTTGGCGTCCCAAACGTCCGCGACGGCGCTGGAGAGGTCAGAGACGCCGACGATCTCGACCGTTTCGCCCTCGGCGATCGTCGCCTTTCCGCCAATTGCAGTGATCGTCCGGTTGGGCTTGATCCCGAAGTCGGCGTGGCTGGGTTCCTGCCCGGCCGTTTGGCCGGACGACAAAAGAAACAGCGCCGCGAGCAACACACCCATCTTCAACCTCATTTTAGCACCGGATTCGGGTTGTATTCAGGTTCGGCGTATCGGCCATACTCGGACTCAAATGTTGAGTTGCCTCATTGCCTACGTCCTCTTGGCCGGCCAAGACCAACAGCGGCCCCCGGTCACACAGCCCCCGGTCAAGGAAGAGGAGCTCAACAGGCACCACCTCCCCAAGGTCACGCCGATGCCCGCGTCGGTCCGGCTGGCCGCGTTCGACAAGCGCATGCAGATGGAGAACGACAGCCAGTTCCAGAAGATCATGTGGCGCAGCGTCGGCAGCGAGATACAGGGCGGGCGCGTCGTGGACGTCGAGAGCCCGGCGGCGGAGCCGCAGACGATCTACATCGCCTACGCCACGGGCGGGCTGTGGCGCACCGAGGACGACGGCACCACCATGACGCCGCTCTTCGACACGTACAGTAGCTTCGCGATCGGCGACCTCGCCATCACGGCCGACGGCAAGACCCTCTGGCTGGGGACCGGCGAGAACAACGCCGCGAGGACCCACTACACGGGCACGGGAGTGTTCAAGAGCACGGACCGCGGCGAGACGTGGCAGCACATGGGACTCGCCGACACGCTCCACATCGGGCGGATCGTCATTGACCCGCGCAACCCGAACACCGTGTACGTCGCCGCGACGGGCGGGCAGTACAGCGAGGGGCCGGACCGCGGCGTGTACAAGACCACCGACGGCGGCCGCACGTGGCGCAAGGTCCTGTACCAGAACGAGTACGCCGGCGCGATTGACCTGGTCATGAAGCCCAACGACCCGCGCGTGCTGTATGCGACCCTCTGGGGGCGCGACAGGCGCCCGTGGAACATCCTCGAGGCGGGCCCCGGCGGCGGAGTCTTCAAGTCCACCGACGCCGGCGAGAACTGGACGCGGATCGAGGACCTGCCCAGCGGCTTCGAAGCCGGACGAGGCGGCCTCGCCGTCACCCCCGCGGACCCGAACCGCGTGTACGTCTACATGGACACCTGCAAGGGCGACCCCGACACCCAGTGGGACGACGAGCGGCTGCCGGACGGCGAGCTCACCGTTTGGCGGCTGTGGAGGATGGACGACGCGCTGCTCAGGCAGGTGCCGGAGGACAAGCTCACTTCGTTCCTGCGGACTCGGCTCCCTGAGGGCACGTCGGTGCCCGACGCCGTCGCGAAGGTCAAGGCAGGGACGATGGGGCTCGTCGAGCTGTGCAACCTCATGCTCCAGCGCACGCCCAACATGTTCCAACTGCGCACGACGCTCTACCGCGTCTACATGACGAAGGACAACGGCCGCACATGGGAGCCGCGCTCAGTCCTCGGCGACCAGATGAACTACTATTCGGGCCGCATCACCGCCGACCCGAAGGACGCGGACACGATCTACACCACCGGGCTGCTGCTGATGGTCTCGAACGACGCGGGGCGCTCGTATCGGGTCATCGCGCGGAGGAACCATGTGGACAAGCACGTCCTGTGGGTTGACCCGCGCAACCCGAACAAGATCATTGACGGCAACGACGGCGGGCCGTACCTCAGCTTCGACCGGGGCGAGACGTGGCGGCACCTGAACAACGCCTCCGTCGGCCAGTACACGACGATCGCCGTGGACACAAAGACGCCCTACCGGATCATCGGAGGAATGCAGGACAACGGTACGCTGCGCGGGCCGAGCACTTACCGCCCCGGCTTCACCGACATGAACGCGTGGGAGCGCGTCGGCGGCGGCGACGGCAGCGCGATCGCCGTGGACCCGCGCGACGGCGGCGACCAGATCTACGTCTCCTCGCAGTTCGGCTCGTTCAGCGCGTTCAACTCGGTGACAGGGCAGCGCTGGTCCCTGCGGCCGCAGGGCCGCGGCCTGCGTTGGAACTGGATATCGCCGATCTCGATCAGCAAGCACCACCCCGACATCATCTACATCGGCTCTCAGCACCTCCACCGCTCGTTCAACCAGGGCCGCGCTTGGGAGACGATCAGCCCCGACCTGACGAAGGCAAAAGAAGGCGGCGACGTCCCGATCTCGACCCTCACCACGATAGACGAGAGCCCGTTCAAGTTCGGGGTGATCTACGCCGGTGCCGACGACGGCTCAGTCAAGATGACCAAGGACGGCGGCAATACGTGGGAGGACATCGCGACGCCCGCGACCGAGCGCTGGGTCACGCGGATCGTCGCGAGCAAGTGGGACGCCGGCACCGTCTACTGCACGCAGAACGGCTACCGACAGGACGAGTGGACGCCGTACGTCTGGAAGTCCACCGACTACGGCAAGACCTGGTCCTCGATCGCGGCCAACCTCCCGTTCGAGCCCGTCAACACCGTCCGCGAGGACCCGAACGTCGAGGGACGGCTATACGTCGGCACAGACATGGGCGTTTACGCGTCGCTCGACGGCGGGCAGTCGTGGATCGTCTACGGCGGCGGCCTGCCGCACACACCGGTCCACGACCTCGTCGTGCAGGCGCAGGCAAAGGACATCGTCGTCGCGTCCCACGCGCGCAGCGTCTGGGTCATTGACCTGGAGCCGCTCGACGACGCGACCACGGAAGTCCGCGCCAAGGACCTGCACCTGTGGCCCGTCAACGCGCTCACCGGGCGCAGCACCTGGGGCTTCGACCGCAAGCCGCAATGGGACAAGACGGACCCGAACGAGCCGATGGTCAGCGGCCGCGCGTGGTCCAAGGCCCGCGGCAAGGCGACCATCAAGATCGTGGACGAGTCAGGGACCGCGCTCAAGACGGCCGAGGCCGACTTCGTGCCGGGGTTCAACTTCTACTCGGTCGGCACGATGCTCACGCCGCGCAGGTCGCCCGACCCGAACAAGGTCACGAACCCCAAGACGCTCGCCGAGGCGCTGGCCGACCCCTACTCGCGCCCGACCTACATCCCAGCTGGGAAGTACAAGCTCGAGGTCACGGTCAACGACGCGACGCAGAGCGTCGAGTTCGAGGTGAGGTAGGCGGGAGTCACGAGTCGAAAGGCAAAAGGCGAAAGTTCCGTGACGGAGTGCGGTGGCTCGCCACCGCACTCGTCGGGCCAAGGCTTGCCTTGGCCGGCCGCCTGCTTCAGGGCTCCGTTCATGGGCGAGGCCCAGTGGTAGGCGTGCGCTCGGGGCAAGCCCCGAGCCGGTCAGGGCGGCGGCAAGCCGCAGCACTCCGGTGAGCGCAAGTAATGAGTGTGGAGACCTCGGGACACGGGCTCTAGCAGGCGTTTAATCTCACTTTTTTGAACCTATAAATGGTCAAAAAATGGTCAAAAATGGTGCTTCACTTCGACCTGCAGACGGCGGCCATCTTGAGGACCATCTCCTCGACCGTCTCCTGGGTCGAGTAGGAGGGCGCGAGCCCCTTGATCTTTGCGTCGGCGTCGCCGAGCTCCGCGAAGACGCGGCGGACCTGGCCGAGCGAGAGGCGGCGCGCGGACCCCATCGCGCGCTTTTGCACCCAGTCCTTTTCGTTGTCTATCCGCGGCTTGCTTGGCATCATGGCCAGGACTGCCGGCGTCGGGTCGCTGGGCCGGCAGTTCGCGTCGAGGCACAGGCGCGCCTGCCAGATGAGGCGGAACTGCTTGGCGAGGGTGGGGAAGACGCGGGAGAAGGCCTGCCCCTCGATCTTGTCGTTGCGCGACGTGAGGGTGCGGAGCTGGCGCAGCGCGCCGCCAGAGTCGCCCGCCACTACGGCGTCCACGAGCTGGTAGACGTTGTAGTCCTGCTCCGGAGCGACCGCCGCGCGGACGTCGGAGTCGTGGATGTTCTCGTTGGCGCCGACGTAGGCGACCACCTTCGCCATCTCGGCGCGGGCGATCGAGAGGCTGCCGCCGGTCATCTCGGCGATCAGGCTGGCGGAGGCCGGGGTGAGGTGCTTGCCGGCCGCGGTCGCGATCTTTCGCATCTCCTCTTGGATGGCTTGGGCCGTCGTCGTGCCGCCGAAGACGAATCCCTCGGCGGTGCCCACGAGGTCCGTCCATCGCCGCGCGACGCCCTCAAGGCGGCGCATCTTTTCCTCGTCGCCCATCTCGTCGTCGGCGACCAGGACGAGCATCGCGGTCTCTGGAAGGGCGGCGAGCTGTTTGACGAACGGGTGGTCCTTAGACTTCGGCTTCTCGTCCCACTCCTCAGCCGGGTTCACCCGGAGCACGTTGCGGACAACGACAATGCGGCGCTCGCTCAGGAACGGGACGCTAGAGGCGGCCGCGGCCCACTCTGCCGGCTGACGCTGGTCTGCGATGACGGTCTCGACGTCCATGTCGTCTGGATTTACGCCGAGGTCTTTGATGAGCGTGCGCAGGGCGTCGCGGCGCAGGACGTCCTCGTCGCCAGCGATCAGGACGACTCGGGACTCCCTTGGGTTGGACGTGCGTTTCGCCACTCCCGAATTATGGCCTTGGCTTCTTCATCCGTCCTAGAGCAGCGCGGAGTTCGGCAACCTTTGCCGCCATGTTGGAGAGTTTTTCGCTCGTCGGGAGCTGTTGCGAGAAGAGCGCGGCCTCGAAGTCATGGACGAGCCCGGCGGCGATCGGTTCTGCCGCCCCCAGGCGCGGCCCGACGGTGGTGACGAACTCGCGCGTCGTCTGACTGAACCTCTTGGGCGAGCCGACGAACCTCTCGATTGACCGGAAGTAGGCGTTCTGCAGCCTTGCGACCTCAGAGGCCGTTCTCTGTGTCGTTCCAGAACCGCCGCGCGACCTTTGGCGGAACAGGACCAGGATGGGCGCCAAGAGTGCAAGAACCGCCACACCGGCGACAGTGCCCTTGAACGCGTCGCTCTTGAACCACGCGAGTCCGTCGCCGGACCCGCCGCGCCGCCCGCCGTCTATGCTCGGAGCCCCTTCCGTAGGATCGAAGGGGACCCAGCCCAAGTCTTCGAAGTAGATCTCGCACCACGCGTGATAGTCCTGCCCACGAACCGTGAAAAAGCCCTCCTCGTCGCGCGTCGGCTCATTGATGATGTATCCGGTGACGTAGCGCGTCGGAAGGCCGACGGAGCGGGCCATGACAGCCATCGCGCTCGCGAACAAGTCGCAGTAGCCCTCTTTCGACTCGAACAGGAAGTACTCGACCGGGTCTTCGCCGCTGGGGGTTCGGCCCGCCTTGATGTTGTAGGAGACCTGGGACTCGATCGCCCTCTTGATCGCGTCGGCCTTGTCGTAATCGCTGTCCGCGCCCTCGACGGCGCGATAGGCGAAGTCGCGCACTCGCGCAGGGACCTTGTTCTTGCTCAAGTACAGATCACCGATCGGGCGAATCTCTTGGGCCAGGACCGCCCGCTTGTCCTGGATTTGGCCCGTCGGTACGAGCGCGTATGCGGTGATGCGCTCGTCGTCTTCCAGCGCCTGGTCGAGGGTGATCCACCCTTGTGGCTGGACGCTGAAGTCGTCCTCGTTCGCTTTGACCTCGACGATCGGGCCCGGCGTCGCAATGTTCCGGAACAGGCCGCTGGCCTCTTTGAATGTGAAGGCGATCACCTCTCCTCTGCGGATGGGCTCGAAGGGCGGCGGGCTCTCCCGCGTCCAGAGGGGGACGCCGCCGTTGGGCCCTGTCGAACCCTGGAGCTCGCTCGACCTGCGGTCAAAGAGCCGGCTGTCCGTAGGGAGGGTCACTGGAGACGCCTTCCATCCTGAGCCCGTATAGGTTGAAAACGCGCTCAATCTCAGGTACCGCGGGCGGTCAATGCGGATCTTGAAAATCTGCTGGTCAGAGAGCCGTGTTGGGCCGGTGCCGACGCGCACGTCGGACCGCTCCTCGCCCGCCCGGTTGGCCGTGTTGCGGCTTGTTTGCTGTGGCAGGGCGACCTGCACTCGCCCGGCGACGTTCTTGAGCGAGATGCGAAGCACCGGTGCGCCGATGAAGCTGAAGAGAATGATCGTCATCGCCGAGGCGAGCGCCCACTCCGGTCCGGCCATCCACTTCCATGGCCCGCGCCTCAAGAGCGCAGGCTCGTCCACTCCCGCCTTGACTGCGCGCTCGATCATCGCACGGTGGTGGATGCGCGCGTACAGGACCGCGATCGTGATCATGAAGAGGAAGAACATCGCCGTCGCGGGCTGGAAAGTGTCGAAGGTGCCGACCAGGCCAAAGATCGCGATGCACGGCAGGGAGAGGAAGAGGAGCGTCTGGTCGCGCCATGCGAAGAGGTTTCCGATCATCAGGATCCAGCAAAGTGCGCCGGCGGCGAGCAGTTCGAACGGAAACCCGTCGCCAGGCAAGATGCCGTTCAGGACCCGGACCAATCCGACGGCGAGGATTCCGAGCACGGCCCAGAAATAGCTGTCGTAGTTGACGAGCTTGGTCTTGCGCACGAGGTTTGCCAGCGCATAGCCAGACGTCGCCGCAAAGAGCGTCCCACCTGTCAGCACAAACGCCATCGGAAGGTTGCTCAGGCTCATCGAGATCGAGTAGATCGCGAGCAGACACGCCAGGGTCGCCAGCGCGTGGTCGAGGATTCCGAGGCTGGGGTCGAGCCGTCTCATCCTAGCCGCTCCACCTTTGGCATTACGTGGATCTCTGCTCCGGCGGCCTCGAGGCGCGCGAGGTAGGTCGGATCGGCGGCCGAGGGCGGCCCGCTCGAGACCGGGCGCGCGTCGAGGTAGTCGTTCGGGTCGTAGATGAGGCAGACGACGTGCACTTCTGGGATTGAGACGATGACTTCTGGCAGTCTGCCGTCCTGTACGGCGATCTGTACGACGACGGTGCTCCCTGTCGTGAGCTTCTTCCGGATCGCCGTTAGCTCGTCACTGAGGGCGTCCGGCTGGTCTGCCTGGACGTCCGTGAGGATGTCCCTGATCTCCCGCACGCGCGCCTCTGGATGTGCGGCCACACCCATCGGGTCCTCGTGCACTGGGAAGGCGACGCCCGCGCCGGACTTGAGATACTGCTGGGCCAGATAGAGGGAGTGCCCGGCCATCGCTTCGAGCGTGGAAGCGCGCTCGTTGCCGACCTCGGTCCCTTGGGTGCGCTGGATCACGAAGTTGACGAAGACCCCCGAGCCGGTCTCGAACTCCTTGACCATCAGCCGTCCGCTGCGCGCGCTCGACGGCCAGTGGACGTAGCGAAGCGGGTCGCCCGGCGCGTACTCGCGGATCGAGCGCGGTTCGAGCCCTGAGCCGCGCGCCCGGCCGCTGTCCAGGTCGCTCGACCCCCACCCCGCCAGCGTGTTGATGTCCACGGAGACTGGGATCGGCGCCGGGTAGACGGTGAGTTCGATCGGGTCGGTCTTGTAGGTCCGTTCGCGGTTGATCAGTCCGAGGGCGTCCATGCCACGGATTCGAAGGCTCGACCACCGAAATCGGCCCCGCCTCATCGGTCGGAAAGTGTAGTGCGTCTGGATGGGCTGGTCGAAGCTCGGCGCGACCGGCAGGCTTGGCAGGACGCCCTTCGCGATCAGAGTGTTAGGGAGCTGGTCAATGATCGTGACGAGGGGCCGGGTGATGCGTCGTTCGCTCCAGACTGTGATCTCTACGGTCACGGGCTCGCCGACCTGCACTGCGGGTGGCGCGTACCTCTCGAACCTCAGCGCCCGCACCGCGAACCAGGCCTGGATGGTCGAGGCGGCGAGCGTCGCAAGGACCGCCGTCACCATGTAGAAGAGCGGAGGCGAGTTCACCAGGATCGCCATCACCATGAAGAACATGGAGGCGACCGAGAGGCTCAGCGACGCGTATCGGTTCATGCTATCCGGTCGTGGCTGGTGTGGGGACCTTGTCCAGGATCTGTCGAACGATGTCCGCTCCGCCTAACCCTCGCGCACGGACCTCGCCTCGCAGGATGAGGCGGTGCCCTAGCACCATCGGTGCGACGTACTTCACGTCGTCTGGCTTGACGAAGTCGTTGCCGTCCATCGCGGCCTTTGCCTGAGCCGCGTGCATGACATAGAGCGAGCCGCGCGGCGACGCTCCGAGCGTGAGCTGGCTGTTCTCGCGGGTCGAACGGACGATGTCCACGCAGTACTCGCGCACGGACTCGTGCACGTAGATCTGGCGGACACCCTTCTGCGCGTCAATCATCTGCTCGGGCGTCGCGACCTGTTTGACGTCGTTGATGGGGTTTGTAATGCGCTGGTGGTCGAGGATCTCAGCCTCGACGCTCCTTGACGGATACCCGAGCGAGACGCGCGCGAAGAACCGGTCGAGCTGCGCTTCGGGCAGCGGGTAGGTGCCTGTCATCTCGATGTTGTTCTGGGTCGCAAAGACGAAGAACGGCTGGGGCAGCGCCCGGGTCACGCCGTCGGACGTCACCTGTCGCTCCTCCATCGCTTCGAGCAGCGCGGACTGCGTCTTTGGCGTCGCGCGGTTGATCTCGTCCACCAGAACGACGTTCGCGAAAAGCGGGCCTTCGCGGAACTCGAAAGTCGCCTCTTTCTGGTTGTAGATCGAGGAGCCGGTGATGTCGCTCGGCAGGAGGTCGGGGGTGAACTGGATGCGCCGAAACTCGCCGGCCATAGTCTTGGCCATCGCCTTTGCGAGGGTCGTCTTGCCGACGCCAGGGACGTCTTCGATCAGAAGGTGCCCTTCGCAGAGCAGAACGAGGATCGAGTCAACGATGGCCTCTTGCTTTCCTTCGATGGCGCGGCCCACTTCTTGGGCCATGTCTCTGACGAGGTTTCCAACTCCTGCGGGGGTAAGTGCCAAATTGCGCTCCTAAGGGGATTGTATCCGTGATTTCTACGGACTCTCTAATTCAATGTGTGCCAGGCAGTCGCGGTTCCGGGGCCTTTGCCGAATAGGACGCTCAGACCTTGGGCAGCGACGCGGCTGCGACGGCCTGACCGACCCGGCGGGACTTGTCGTCCGGCAGGCTGATCGGGACCTGGCGGAACCCCTCTGCCTCTGCGACCTTCATGGCGTTCTCCACGATGATGTCTCCTCCGCTCCCGCTCGTAACCCTGCCGAGCACCAGGACGTGGGCGATGTCGTAAAAGGTCGCGTAGTGCGCGACGGCGTACCCGAAGTACACGCCGATCGTCTCCCAGATCTTCCTCGCGCCCTCGTGCCCGGACTCGAGGGCCGCTTGTGCGACCTTGAGCTTCTCGGCTAGGACGTCCGTGCCGGTGAGGTCAATCCCGACCGACGGCGCGAGTCGGAAGACCGCCTGTTGCGTGAGGTACTGAACGCCACACCCGCGGTCGCGCGACCACTCGTCCACTGCGCCGTCTGGCGAGAGGTCAATAGGCGCGAAGGCCAGCTCGTTCAGCCAGCCGGTGATGTTCCCGGCGGTGTCAACGTATCCCGCCGCTTCGCTGCTTCCCATCGCGATGCCGAGAACGCGGTCCTCGTTGAGCGACATCGCGCCGGCGAGCGCAGTGACGTCTCCGTCGTTTGCGACCTCGAACGGGACGCCGTACTCGTCGCGCAGCCGGAGGAAGACGTCTCGCGCGCGCGGATACGCCTCTGGCGGCACACTGCGGAAGAGCGAGGCGACCATGACGCGGTTGTCCACGATCACGCCCGCGCTGCTCCCGCCGATCGCGTCCACTCGGTCGAGGTGGCGTCTTGCCGTCTCGATCCCATCCTTGATCTCGCGGTAGTGGTACGCGGGGTCGCTGTTGCCTTGTGGATCCCAGACTGTCTCTTCTGTGAAGACCTCCTCGCCGTCAATGACCGCGGCGACCTTGCGGTCGCTCGCTCCCAGGTCGAAGCCGATCCTGCATCCGTCGAGGTGCCGGCCGACCGTGTTCACCGTACGTGCTGAATCAGTGTGCCCGACTGATCCGCCCACGACCCGCACTTCGCTTTCGAACACAGTCCGGCCGATGAGCTCGACGTCGAACGCCCTGGTTCCGGTCGGCGAGTACGCGTTCTTGACGTGCGCGACGATTTCTTCTGGCCCGTCAATCGTGACTCGGGTCCCCCCGCGCTGCCACAGGAGGAACTTGACGGTTCGCTCGACTGCTATTCGGTCCTGGTCGGGGTCGCCGGTCAGTGCGAGCGAGTGCCGAGTGCCGCTGCCGTCCGGCCGTTGGAGCCCGATCATGCACGCCTGGCCCGCCGCCCCACGGCCGAAGAGGGCCGCTGGACGGAATCCGGGGTCGAGCGGTGGGACGATCTTTGGCTTGGGCAAGTCGGGCATGCGGGGGCAGTGCAGGTTACCAGCGGTGGCATAATCCCCCTGTGCCGGTCGAGTGCGTCGTCGGGGTTGATCTGGGCGGGACCAACATCCGCGCCGCCGTTGTCGGCAGCGACGGCGGAATGGTCGGCGAAAAGGCGTGTGCGCCCTCGCACGCGGAAGAGGGGGAAGGGGCGACGCTGGCCGCCGTTGCGGCGGCCGTTCGAGAGAGCTTCGCCGAGTTCGAAGGAAAGGTCTCCCGCGTGGGGCTCGCGATCCCCGGCCACACGGACAACGCCGCAGGCGTCGTGCGCTGGTCGCCGAACTTCGGTGTGCGCATTGACGGCGTGCTGCACTATTGGAAGGACGTGGACGTCCGGACTCCGTTGGAACAGGCGCTTGGGGTCCCTGTCGTGATGGCGAACGACGCCAACGCAGCCGCGCTCGGCGAGTACCGCTTCGGCAGCGGCAAGAACAGCGCGCACTGCCTTGTGATGCTCACTCTGGGAACTGGCGTCGGCGGCGGCGTCGTTCTCGGGCCGCAAAGCTTGGGTGGAGGCGCGACCGGGCCGCTCATGCTCCTCGGTGGGAACCTCGGTGGCGCAGAGCTCGGCCACACGGTCGTGGCGAGGGGCGGGCTCGACAGCAGCGCCGGGGCTTACGGGACGGTCGAGGCGTACTGCCAGCGCGACTCGATCGTGCGCCGTGCGCAGCACAAGCTCGTTCGTGGGCGCAAGTCTTTAATCTTGGACCTCGCCAGCGGCGACATCGGCGCGGTCTCGCCGTCGTTGATCAGCAAGGCCGCCGACCAGGGCGACGAGGTCGCAAGGGAAGTGTGGCGCGAAGTGGGCGGGTACCTCGGTGCTTCCGTCGGCAGCCTGATCAACGTCTTCGCCCCCGACGTTTTCGCCATCGGCGGTCAGATCGCACTGGCGGGCGAGTGGCTGATCGGTCCGGCGATCGAGGAAGCACGAAACGTGGCGATCCCGTCTCTGTTCGCCGACTGTCGGATCACGGTCGCCGAGCAGATCGCCGACGCCGGGGTCCTCGGCGCTGCCGCCGTCGCGCTGGGAGACCGATAATGGTCTTCAGTGTCGAGACTATCGAGCTTGGCGATGGCCGTATGCTGTACTTGTACGTCTTCGAGCCCGTCGGTCAAGAGGCCGGGGACGAGGACTCGCCGTAGGTATCCTTTGGCGGAGGCCGGAGCGCGATGACTGAAGTGATCATGCCCAAGATGGGTGACGGGATGGAAGAGGGCACCCTGCTTGAGTGGCTCAAGAAGGACGGAGAGAAGGTCGCGTCGGGCGAGGTCATTGGAAACATCCAGACCGACAAGGCGACGCTGGAGCTCGAATCCCCCGGCTCTGGCACGCTGACGGGGCTTCTGATAGGCGCCGGCGAGACTGTCCCGGTCGGTAAGCCGATAGCGGCGATCCTCGGCGACGGCGAGAAGCTTCCTGAGGGATGGGGGGGTTCCAATGGAAAGGCCGCTCCCCAGAAGCAGGCCAAGGTAGCGAAGGAAGAGAAGGCTGTGCCAGAGGCCGCGGCTGTGAAAGTAGAGAAGCCGGCGGAGGTTGCTGCGGTCGCGGCGCCTGCTCAGAAGGCGGACGCCGGCCGAGCTAAGGCGAGCCCCCTCGCCAAGCGGCTCGCGGCAGAGAAGGGCGTCGAGCTGACTGCGCTCTCGGGCAGCGGGCCGGGCGGGCGCATCGTTGCCGAGGACGTCAAGTCCGCGGTCGTTGCCGGGCCGAAGGCGGCTCCTGTGTCGTCGGTTGTCGCGACCGGCGAAGACCGGAAGGTCCCGCTGAACAACTTGCGGCGCATCATGGCCCAGCGCACTGCGGAGAGCAAGCAGACCGCGCCGCACTTCTACGTTTCGGTCGAGGTTGACGTCGAGAAGATCGAGGCGCTTCGCGAGTTTTTCAAAGAGGAAGAGAGCGGCAAGGTCAGCATCAACGACTTCGTCGTGAAGGCGTGCGCGCTGGCGCTGCTACAGATGCCAGAGGTCAACGCCACCTACCAGGGCGACCACGTGATCCAGTACGGCGCGGTCCACGTCGGCGTCGCGGTCGCGGTGGACGACGGACTGCTCGTGCCCGTCATCAAGAATGCGCACGCGATGTCTTTGCGCCAGATCGCGGACGCGTCGCGGTCGCTGGTCGAGAAGGCGCGCGCAGGGAAGCTGCACCCCGACGAGATGAGCGGCAGCACGTTCAGTATCAGCAACATGGGGATGCTCGACGTTGACAACTTCTCCGCGATCATCAACCAGCCGAACGCCGCGATCGTCGCGATCTCGACGGCAAAGCGGCGGGTCGTGCCGGTCAACGACGAAGAGGTCGAGATCCGCATGGTGATGAACGTCACTGGCTCGTTCGACCACCGGGTCGTGGACGGCGCCATCGGCGCACGGTTCATGAACGTCGTGCGCGACTACCTGCAGAACCCGACACGGCTTCTCAACTGAGCGGGAACGACTTCAGCGAATGGAGGGCAGGGCCCGCCGTCGTTGCGCGAGACGCGAGCACGTGGACCGCGTCGAGGCGGAACTCGCCGAGGACTCCGAGGTTCGACAACTTGAGCGCGCGTCCCATCTCTGTCCTTTCCCTTTCGTCGAACTTCCGCAACAGCCCGACCTCGACCACGGCTTGATACTCCTTGTCGTCAATCGCGGTGACGAGCGGGCGGACGCAGACGGAAAGGTCCTGCCGGAGCCTTTTCAGTGCCGCGACGTCGCCTGACACGCCGATCCAGGCGGACTTTGGCATCGTCATGTTCGGCGACCCTCCGGCCCCTTCGAGCGCGAGGTTGATCGAAGAGTGTCGCGCAACGACCTGTTCGACGACCGACCCAATCCTAAGGAGGGTGTTCGAACCGACTTCGCCGATGGTGACGAGCAGCAGCGCGATCTCGCCCTGCGGGAGCCAGCGGATCGTGTCTCCGCCCGCACGTTTCCTGATCTGCATCTGCGCGGCTTTGATCTTTTCGTGCAGGTCTGCAGCGAACGGGAACCCGAGCCAGCAGCGGTTCAGGTCGGACATGGCCCTTACGACTTGACGCAGATCGCTTGGCGCAGCGCGTCCGCGTCCTTCATCGCGACGATGGAGACCAACATGTCGTCTTCCTCGATCCGAGTGTCTGGCGCGACTTGCATGCCGACGCCCTCGCGCACGATGTACGCGATGAAACTTCCTTGTGGCAGCGTCAGCTCGCGCACGAGCTTACCGATCAGGGGCGAGCGGGACGAGACCACGCTCTCGACGATCTCGACGTTGCCGCGGTGCAGCGCGGCGACAGGGACCAGGTCGTCGCCCGAGATCTGTTGGACGATCAGGTTGTAGATGATGCCGGTCGCGCTGACGGTCTCCTCGATACCGATGTTCCGGAACGTCTCCTCGTGCGAGGGGTCGTTCACGCGCGCGATGATGCGCTCGGTCTTCCAGACTTCCTTTGCCAGTTGGCACGCCACAAAGTTGTCCTCGTCCTCACCGGTCACGGCCACGATCACGTCGGCTCGCTCGAAGCCCGCGTCGCGCTGTGTGAACACTTCGCACCCGTCGCCGTGCATGACGTACTCCTCGCCGAGGAGGTTTGCGAGCTTTCCGGCGGTGCCTGCGTCCTTTTCGATGACGAGCACTTCCTCGCCGCGCGCGATCAGCCGCTTTGCCAGCTGGATTCCGACGTTGCCGCCTCCGATCAGAATCATGTACATGGGTTAGACCTCCAGCTCCGGCGGAAGCACGTTGTACTCGTCAATCCCCTTGTACGGCTCGTCCGTCAGCCAGTCGCGGCACATCCCGGAGAGGAGGCCGCTGGCGTTGATGCAGAAGAGGCCCATCTTGCGGTAGGCCTCGGCGCGGTGGGGGTCTGCGACCTTCACGCAGATCTTCGGTGTGTCGAACTTGCTGCGCACGATGTGCGCGGCCATGAGGTTGGTGTTGTCGCCGCGCGTGACGGCGAAGAACGCGTCTGCCGACTCCGTCCCGGCCTTGGCGATCACGTCCTCGTCCAAGCCGTTGCCGAGCACGATGCGGCACGGGTACTGCTTGCCGAGCCTGCGCAACGACTCTGGGTTGCGCTCGATGATCGTTACGCTGTGGCCACGGCTAGAGAGCTGGAGCGCGAGGGTCGCGCCGGTGCGCCCGCATCCGAGTATGACGACGTTCATGGACGGGAGCCCAACTATACCTTTTGCCCTTTGAGGGCCTCTGCGACCAAGGAGGCGTCGAGCGGCGCGCCGTTGCGGCCGGAGACGTAGAACGCTGCCGCGCCGCTGCCCGCCCACTGGCCCACCCTCGCTCCCAGGATGTTGATCCCGGCGGCCGAGAGCTGCCTGGCGAGCCGGTAGGCGAGCCCGCGGCCGCGCGGCGCCTGCACCTCGATGATGCCTGGCGAACCCTGGATGAACTGGTAGGTCATCACTTGTTGCGGCCGGTCGGGGTCCTTTTTGGCCGCCTTCAGCACGTCGTCGGCGTCGGCCCCGCCCTTCAAGACCTTTGCCATCGTCTCGGCGAACCGGGCGCCTGTCGAACGCGGGATCGGGCGCGACCCGAACGAGACGGTGATCGTATCTAGGGCGACCGGGACCGCGTCGTCGGTCGTAGAGGCACGGATCGCGATGATGCTCAGTTCGAAGGCGTAAAGGACGGCGAGGATCCGGCTGAGGAGCCCGGGCGCGTCGCGACAGCACACGGTCACGTCGGTCCCGCCCATCTCAGCTGTGTCCTGCAGTTCGACGGCGACTTCGCCCTGCTTCGCCTCTTGTACGAGCCAGAAGTGCGCCCGTGCGAGCGCGGGGTCGGTGCTGATCAAGTAGTAGGCAGGCATCGAGTCGAGGAACGCCTCGAACTCTGCCTGCGGCACGTCGTGGCCCTTGGAAAGCTGCACCATGCGGCGCCGGTACACGGCATAGTCGGTCGTCGGCGCCTCTTCTGCAGTCAGCACGGCCATAGTGCGCGCGTACAGCTCTCGCAAGAACGTGTCCTGCGCCGCGGTCCACGCCTGCGCGTTCACTGCGTTCACGTCGGCCCACGTCAGCAGCCCGAGCATGGCGAGCCGCTCGGGCGTCCCGACCTTCTGTGCAAACTCGATCGCCGTCTCGGGGTGCATCACGTCGCGCAATCGCAGGGCACGGTCGAAGGCGAGGTGCTCGCGCACCAGCCAGCAGACCGTCTCCTTTGTGGACTCGTAGACGCCCCAGCGGTCGCACACCGCCGCCGCCATCTCGGCTCCGATCTCCGCGTGCCTCGCTTCGCCGACCTGCCGACCGACGTCGTGCAGGAGCGCGGCGAGGTAGAGCGGCGCACGGTCCCGAAGGTCGCCCATGACCGACCCGAGGAACGTGTCCGGCGTGATCGAGTCGAGGTTCCGCAGCACGCGCAACGTGTGCTCATAGACCGTGAAGTCATGCGAGCCGTCTTCCGGAAGGAGCGTGCGGCAAGCCGTCAGCTCTGGCAGGAGCACGTCCAGGACCCCGGACTTGTCGAGGTTTCGAACGGTCTTCTCCCCGCTGGCCAGGGCGGACATCGCTTCTGGGGCGTCCACGGCGCCCGTTGGGTCGGCCTTGATGTCTCCGACGCGAAGCCCGAGCCGCGTCGCGCACGCGATCCCGATGGCCGCCTGTCCCGCAGATGCGCGCGCGTCAATGCGCGCCTCTCCCCGCACTGCGTCCACGTGCTTGGCCAGCGGGAACCGCGACTCGTGCAAACGGTCAAGGCAGGAGAGGTAATCCCGGTGTAGGGTCGCGAGTTCGCCGGCCAAGGTCGAACCGACGTCGCGACCCGATCGTCCGAGGATCTCGGCGACTTCTGCGCGTCGCTCGTGCGTCATCTGGTCGTGGCACTTCATCGTCACGAGGTGCAACAGGTTTCGATACTTGAGGACCTCGTCGTAGGCGTGCGACGGTCGAGACGTCCTTTCTCCGACGGCCGCACCGATCCAGTTCGCGGACTGGAAGCACCGCAGCCCTCCGGCACCGAGCTTTAAGTGCGGTTGCGTCGCATAGGGCGTGTCGTTCGTCTTCGACCACGATGCCGACTGCTCCTGGATCTTCGCGATCACGAACGCGGCGACAGGGAACGTCGCCCAGAACGCCTGCATGAGCGAGTCGTGCGCCTCCGTCGTGCCGACGACGACGCGCGAGTCGAGCAGCCCGCTGCGCGTCTTTGGGTCCAGCCCCGCACAGTCGGACGCGAACCGCAGGGCATAGCTGAGCTTCAGCCCGAGACCGTCAACGAGCGAATCGTGCAGACCCTTGTAGAGGAGCTTGATCGTGCGGTCCAGTTCGGGCTGTGACTCGTCGAGGGGGACGAGCGTGAGGTCCACGTCGCTCCACGGTGCGAGCTCGCGGCGCCCGTAGCCGCCGGTCGCGACGATGGCAAGTCGGGGAAGCTCTTGCACCTGCGAGAAGAGGCCCGCATAGACCTCGCGGACCACCTCGTCAACGAGGTCTGAGTGTCCCTCGCACCACGCTAGCCCGCTCGGTCGCTCGCGCAGGCCGTGAAGCAGCTCTTCGCGCCGCACGGCCAGCTTTGGTGTCCGATCGTCCTGTCCAGCACTCATCGCGTCAGGTAGTAGGTCGGCTCATTCTGGAAGATTTTCGAGAGAGAGTCCCCGGCCGACCTGTCAATCCCGATCGCGAAAGGCACGAGCAGCACCCCCGCAGCGAAGCACCCTAGGCAGACGATGGTCCCGAACTTCGCGACAGTGGGCCCTGCCAAGCGCTCGGGCGGCACGCGCGCCAAGAAGCCCCAGACCGACGCGGTGACCAGCGCGAGGCTCGCGACGACCGTCGCAAGGCTCAGGATCGCGAACTCGTTGAGCACGAACGCCGTCGTGATGCCGGCCGGCTCCAGTAGGTACTCGCCCGGCAAAGACCGGGTCACAAAGTAGAACGCCAGCAAGAGCGAGAAGCCGACCGCCAGAAGCGCGACCGTGAGCGCGTATGCGGGCCCCATGCCGCTCGGAACGGCCTGGCGCTCCTCGTCGCGCCGAATTCCGAACGAACCCAACGAGACTGCCGCCCAGAGGGCAGGGAAGAAGAGGCGCGTCGCCCAATAGACCAGTGCCCCCAGCCCGACTCCCAAGACCTGGGTCCAGGGCGGCGTCAGAAACCGTTGCAGGAACCTGCTTCGTCCGAGCAGCCAGCCAGCAATGAAGATGGCCGCCCCAATGACCCCGATCGTCACTAGCGCGCCGGGCAGCCCGGCCGTCAAGACGCTCAAAAGGATCAGCAACTTGCTGTGCTCCTCGGTCTCGACGGGATTTATGAACGCCGCACGTCCGTCGTTGTCTCGGAACGCTTCGCTGATCTCGGCCCCCACTCGCGGCTCAGCCGTGGCAGCCAGTTTGACAAAGTCGTCTCGGGCCGTCGCGAGCGCGCGCGGAGTGATCGAGCCGCCCGATCCTTGGTAGCCGTGCAGCGCGGTAATGGTTGAATAAGCAGCCACTTCGATCGTCTCGACGCCGAAGTCCGCACCTTCCGTGCTCTTGCTCCCGTCGCGCACGAGCTTTCCGTTGCGCAGCGTTGCGAGCCGCAGCTCAAAGTTCCCTGAGGCATCGCCCCGAAGCGTCTGTCGTGCAAACGAGAGCACGGCCCGCGGCACGACCGAAGACTTGCGCGTGTCAACCAGGCCGTAGTGCCACGCAAGGTGCCGGTGGGACTCGCCTCCTAGCCCCTCCAGAACTTTGGCGAGCCTCTCGTTCTGATAGTCGTTCCAGCGGCCCGCGAGGGAGGCCGTGCGCCACGCACGAAGCGCGGCGTCGTCGTTTCCGAGCTCTCGCTGGAAGATCGCTTCCGATTGTCGCCAGTACGCGTTGTCCGGGTCCCGCTCCGCGGCCGCTTGAACGACCTCGACCAAGAGCAACGCGTCGTCACCGCTGAGGTCCCTTCCTGAAAAGTCCCGCTCGAGCGCTGTCACGACCCACAGGCTCGCGTCCTCGAGCGTCCTGGGCTCGGGCAGCGTCGGGATGTTCTCGGACAGCATCTCGGTTTTGCGAAGGAACGGCGAGTCTCCGAAGACGAGGACGCCTTGCAACAAGTACGGTCGTGAGAGGGGATGGACGAGCAGGACGATGAACGCGCCTACGAGCGCCCCGTAGAACGCTCGGAGGGTCGGGCTCATTGCGACGGCGCGACGTCCGTGAGCGATTCCCCGAAGTTCGGGATCTCGGGCTGTTCCGTCCTGGGCAGCAGCGCCTCGCGCCCCTTCGTGTCCACAGGGACGACTGTCGGCGCGGCAAACAGGATCTGTAGTACGGCGAGCAGCGCGACGCTTGCGACGATCGCGCCGGCGATCGCAGGCATCCAGTAAGAGACTGCCCGCGCGCGGCTCTCGACCCGCCACCGACGGATGAACCGCGACTCGAAACCGGGGTCAGGCTCGGGCTCGATGACCGAAGCGCGAAGCGCGCCGAGCGCCGACATTGTCAGGGCGTGCTCTTGGCGACACTGCTCGCACGTCGCTTCGTGGCGCTCAAGGAACGACGACTGTCGCTTGCTTGCCCGACCGTCCTCGGCGAGCAGCTTGACCCGCCGGTACTTTCCGCACGAGTTGAACAATTCTTACGCCTCCCCCGTCGCTGCGATCCAAAGGTTGCGGAAGCGCTCCCTCGCCGTATGCAGCCGCGACCGCACCGTGCCCACCGGCACGCGCATCATGTCCGCGACCTCCTCATAGCTGAGCTGCTCCATTTCCCTTAGAACTAGCGTCAAGCGCAGCTCCGGTGTCAGTTCCCCGAGCAGGTCTTCTACGACGACCCGGGTCTCTATCTGCTGGCCGCGGCTAGGCTCGGGCGTGTCCAAGACCATGGACTCCGCCTTGCGAGACCGGAGCCGGTCCATGCACAGCCGGATGCAAATCTTGTAGATGTAGCCCGAGAACGCGCACTCGTCTCGCAGCTTGTGAATCTCTCGGAACGCCTTGAGGAACGCCTCTTGTGTCACGTCTTCGGCCTCGAACGAGTCTCGCAGCACGTTCGCCGCGACCCTCACGAGCCGGGTCCGGTGCTTGGAGATGAGTGCGCCCATCGCCGCCTCGTCGCCGTGGCGGCACCTCTGGACCCACTGTAACTCTTCAAGGGCTTGTTCGTTCCTTGACTGTAGGACGGTTTGGACTCTGGACATTGGCGCTCCTGTCTATTCTATCATGACGTCGCGAAATTGCCAAGAAGTTCTTTGCCGGGCCGCCTCGACTAGCCGCCGGTAGACTCAAAGGGTTCGGACATGCTCTTCTTCCTCCCAGCTCCACCTTTGGCGCCGCCTGCCCTGGCAAGCCCACAGGAGCAGGTCCAGCAGCAGCGCGAGACCCAGCAGGTCGGCAGCCTCAAGATCGAGTACGAGCGGGCCGCGTCCATAGACGTCGAGGCTGGGACGATGACCTTCGAGGGCGCGGTCAAGGCGACTTACGGCGAGACCGTCGTGACGGCCGACCGCCTTTCGCTCGACTACCGCAACAACAAGGGCGTGGCAGAGGGGGGCGTCGAGCTCCGAGACCCCGAGGCGTTCATGTCCACCGAGCGGCTCGAGTTCGACTGGGAGGCCAAGACCGGCTTTGCTGAGAACGTCTATGTCCAAGTCGGCAACATGCGCATCCGCGCGCAGAGCCTCACGATCCACCCGGACCTCTGGCGCCTCGAGCGCGCCCGCGCCACCCTCTCACGGAAGGACGATCCCCAATACGAGATCCTGGCCAGGACCGTACGCATCTACCCGGGCAAGTATGGGATCGCGAACAAAGTCTCGCTGGACCTCTTCGGCCTGCGGCTCGGCAGTGCGCCGGAGATGCGCTTCGACCTCGACCCGCGCATTGACGGCTTCAACCTCCCGTCCATCGCTGAGAGGCGCGGCGTCGGGCTGGGCGTCTCGTGGGCGAGCAGCTTCCTGCTCAACGACCAGACGGTCCTGGGCGCGACGGCGGGGAGCTTCCCGAACCGATATCCCAACTACGGCCTCAACGTCATCTTCATGAACGCGGAGGCGGAGACGAGCTTTCGGAAGCTCAAGCCCATGGACGACCTCAAGGAGCAGGGCGGCGACGGGTGGTTCGAGAACGTCGGGGTGAGCGAGCCCCGCAACGAGGCCGCGGCGATCCGCAGCCCGCGGATCCTCTACATGGTCGGTACCAAGTGGAACACCTCGACCGTCGCGCGGCCGGAGATCCTCAACAACGTCTCGAAGGCGTACGAGGCCGTGTTCGAGTCCGCGGGCACGGTCGGCGGCGTCGGGCTCCGCGGCAACTTCCGAGTGCAGAGCATCCGGGACTCCGCAACAACGCCGTTCGTTGACCGCTTCGTCTCAAACGTCACGGTCCAGAGCCCGGTCTGGTACTTGAACAACAAGCTCGGGCTCCAGGTCCGGGGCGACCTCTTCTCGACCTTCAGCGAGAACACCGAGTACGGCTGGCTGCGCGGGCAGGTCGGCCTTCTGTGGAGCCTCGGAAAGGGAGTCAACTTCGGTCTCGCCTACTCAGAGGCGAGCGAGTTCGGCACGCCGGACTTTCTCTTCGACACCCGCCTCTACGACCGCGCGCTCCATGGCCGCTTCGACTATGTCCGGGGGCCGTACACGTTCCGGGTGCTCTACAAGTACGACCCTGGCACACAGACGATCTTCGACCACGAGTACGAGTTCGCCTTCGTCGCCGAGAGCTTCGAGCCGTTCGTTGTGTTCCGGCAGAGCCCCAACGACTATCGCCTCGGGGTCCGGTTCCGGATTGACAACTTCGTCGAGCGGCTCCAGCGGCGCCGCCCCGACCGCGCGGTCAAGCGGCCCTTCTAGGCGGCCTTCGAATTCTTCTTGACCAGCCTGCACGACTGGACGCGGTCCATGCGGATCTCTCCGATGTCCAAGATCAGGCACGGCCCATAGAGCGGCAAGAACCCGACGTCGAACACCTCGGCGGTCTGGAAGTACAGGTTTCCGTGCCGGTCCGCGTACTCGATCTCTACGATCTGGCCCACAAAGGCCTTGGCCTCAGAAGAAAGCATAGGTCAATCCGTGCGCCCACGGGAAGGGCGCCCGTTCCTATTCTCGGGCCCCCTGGCGACCCCCTCACTCGCATGTTTGACGGGATTTCGCTAGGCCAAAGGCACGGCGACGCCGTTTCGGGGAACTTACGGATAGTAACGTCGCGTTTGAACCGGTGTTCCGATCTAAACGGCCCGCTAGAGGACGCACCGTCGGGATGGTATCCGAGTTCTTTTCTCCAAAACCCGGCCCGCAGCGCGGGCCGGTTTTTTTTCGCCGGGTGTCGGCCACGCCGGGGAATGCGACGCGCGGATTGGGTTCGTTGTCAACGTACTTTCTCCAAGCGGCCCCGACCCTCGCGGGCCGTTTTTCTAGTTGGACGCCACCACAAAAGCAGCTCAGCCAGAACCTAACGGCGGATGTTCGAGATCAAGCGTCGAATATGTTTGCCACGTTTTCCGCCTGCTTCTCGTTTTTCGGCTTGCACGAGGGCTACTTGCAAATGTGGCAGGGCGTCTTGATTTCGGCCCGACTCTAGTAACGCGATCCCAAGCGCATACGAAGCGTTGGGATGCGTCGGGTCAACGGCGAGCAACGACTCGAAGTATGCAATGCAGAGCTGAGGATGCTCTCGGAACACTTTCCGCGCGGCTTGTAGATAGGGATAGTGAAGCACGACTCGTGCAACCTTGTCGTGCTGGTTCGCCCGTTTGAAAGACTTGATCATAGCATCGATACTTGACGGCGGGTGGTGGGGTTGTGACAAGAACCACGTAATGAGTTCCTCCGCGTCAACTTGCGACAGGTCTTTGGAGAAAAGCGTGCCAAACGTGTGTGCGCTAGGGAGGATACTGTCAGAGACCATCACCTTGTGCCAGCCCTTGGCGGTCGAATAATCCTCGGCCTTGTTCATGAGGGTGCTGTACGTGAACACGTCGGGTACGACGCCCTCCCTTATCATCACATCGTACCAGCCTTTGGCGGTCTGAAAGTCGTCCGACTTGTCCATGAGCGTGTTGTACGTGACCACGCTGGGTACGACGCCCGCCCTTATCATCACGTCGTACCAGCCTTTGGCGGTCTGAAAGTCGTCCGACTTGTCCATGAGCGTGTTGT
>JBBDXG010000025.1:0-36850 GCA_040902435.1 Fimbriimonadaceae bacterium | reverse complement strand
ACGTGACCACGCTGGGTTTGATGCCTTCTCCTTTCATCACGTCGTACCAGCCTTTGGCGGTCTGATAGTCGTCCGACTTGTTCATGAGCGTGTTGTACGTGACCACGACGGGTTTGACCTTATCGTCGCGCATCCTTGTGAGCCACACCAGTGCGTCCGATAACGTCTCGGAATCGCGGATGCAGATGTTGTACGGGTAAGCGGCGCCACTGAATCCAAAATCGAATGGATAGGCTGCGTTCATATCCGCGCTCGCGCCCGCTTTATCGCCGAGGGCAGCTCTTATGAGCCCTCGGTTGAAGTGGGCCGCAGAAAGGTTCTTATCGAGATGTATTGCGGCGTCGAAGTAGGCGCGGGCGTCGGCATACTTGCCCTCCTCCCATGCGTCGTTTCCCTTGTTGTAAATCTCCTTGGCTTTCCGTCGTAGCTCGCCGTCGCCATGTAGCACCTTTTGCTTCGGTGCCGGTGTCGTGACTATTTCAATGAGGTCGGCTATGTCCTGACGGAGCGGCGCTATCGCTCGTTCTATCGCTTCGCCAGCCCCCTTCTCGTCAAGGCCGACGTGCGTGTGAATGTCAACACTAGCTTGTGCACTGGGCGTACCGATCGAAATGTCCCTACCAGCGGAGATATTGCCACCTGCAGCGATGCCGTCAGCGGCAGTCACCTCTGGCGCTGGCGGCGGCGGGTCCGGCCTCTTGCGCAAGAGCGCCCAGGCGCCTATAAGGGCTATCACGACCCCCCCCACCGCGGTCCGGAACTCACTCGTCGTGTACCACGGTATTGCTTCGCCCCCCGTACCGGACGTCGTTTGCGCGATGAACCAGAAAAGACCCATCACGCCCATTGTGGCTCGTTGGGCCTACACGTTGGCCACCCGGCTGTCGGGGTCGGACCACATTCCGGTCTGTCCGCCACGGATCGCGCGCGCACGGACCCAGTAGCGCGTCCCCGTCGTCAGTCCGTTGATCACCAGCTCGCTCGGCGTGGTGGTGGTGTTGCCGACGCGCGTCGTCAGGGCGGCGTCGCTGTACCACTCCCACTCGTAGCTCGCGCCCGCGATGCTCTCGCAGTCTGCAAAGATCGAGGCCGGGAGCTGGCCGTCGGCGAGCTTGAGGTCGGTGATCTGGTCCGGCGGGCCGAGCGGCGGGCCGGGCAGGATGATCGGCGGCAGGCCGAAGTTGGCCTTCTCGGCGCCGTCCGCGCCGTAGAGGCCGGTTGTGAAGCCGTCAATCAGCCCCATCGTGTCGGTGCCCGTCGCCATCTCTGTTTCCCTCTGCTGCCGCCTCGTTGACGCCGAGTTCACGAAGCCGTCAATCGCGATGATTGACGCGCCGATCGCGTTGGCCTCGGCGGTGACTTGCACATCCGTGGGCGCGCCTGAGGGCCAGGCCAGGCCGGCCGCCGTGATCGCCGCCGCAGCCTGCAAAAGCTGGTCCCTGAGCTCGTCTGGTCGTTTCTTGATTCGATTTGATGCCATGAAGAGGATTGTATCAACGGTTTTCAGGCTGGACAAGGGTGTTTTGAGCCTGCGCCACGTGGCGTTGAGCCTGAACCAGGCTCAGTTGAACCTGACCAAACCGTTGTTGAGCCTGAACCAAGCTCATTTGAGCCTGAACCGGGCGGTTTTGAGCCTGAACAACGCGTTCTTCAGCCTGAACAAAGCCTTCTTCAGCCTGAACAAGGCCTTGTTCAGGCTCTCCTCGGGGCCTCAACTTTGTGGAAAAGCCCGGGTGTTCAAAGCTTGCCTATAAATCGCCTCCAAACGGGGTGCGAATCGCTGTGCCGGACCGTCAAGATTTCACCGTTGGTCCAAGAGGCCGACAACCCCATGGGCAGGCCATTCGTCCACCTCCATAACCACACGGAGTACAGCCTCCTCGACGGCGCCAACCGGATCCCGGACATGGTCGCCCGCACCAAGGAGCTGGGCATGTCCTCGCTCGCGATCTCCGACCACGGCGTGATGTTCGGGGCGATGGAGTTCGCCTTCGAGTGCGAGAAGCAGGGGATCAGGCCGATCATCGGCATGGAGGCGTACGTCGCCCCCGGCGGACTGCGCAACAAGCAGGGAAGGGAGGAGTCGCAGGGCTACCACCTCTTGCTGCTGGCGCGGAACATCGAAGGGTACAAGAACCTCTGCCGCCTGCACTCGGTCGCCGCTTTAGAGGGCTTTTATTACAAACCGCGCATTGACCACGAGCTGTTGCGAAAGCACGCGCGCGGACTGATCTCTTCGAGCACGTGCCTCGGCAGCGAGATCAACCAGATGCTGCTCGCGCAGGACTTCGACGGCGCGCGCCGCACGGCCGCGATGTACAAGGAGATGTTCGACGAGGGCTGCTACTTCATCGAGCTGCAGGACCACGGACTGAAAGAGCAGAAGTTCGTCAACGAGCACCTCGTGCGCATCGCGCGCGAGTTAAAACTGCCGCTCGTCGCGACGAACGACGCGCACTACCTGTGCAAGTCCGACGCCGAGCCGCACGACGTCCTGCTCTGCATCGGCACCGGCTCGCTGCTCGACGAACCGAAGCGCCTGCGCTTCGAGACCAAGGAGTTCTACGTCAAGTCGCCGGAGGAGATGGCCGCGCTCTTCCCGGACCACCCGGAGGCGATCGAGAACAGCGCGATGTTCGCCGACAAGTGCGACGTCCAGCTCTCGTCGCAGCGCGCCGCGATGCCGACGCCCGACCTCCCGCCCGGGTCCACGCCCGCGCTCTATCTGCGAGAACTCGCGGAGAAGGGGCTGCAAGACCGCGTCAAGGGACTCACCGACGACCACTGGCACCGGCTCAAGTTCGAGCTCGAGGTCATTGACAAGACCGGGTTCGAGTCCTACTTCCTTCTCGTGCGCGAGTTCACGAACTTCAGCCGCTCGCAGGGGATCATGACCGGCGTCCGCGGGTCCGCCGCCGGTTCGCTCGTCTCCTACGCGATCGGGATCACGGACGTGGACCCGGTCGAGTACGACCTCACGTTCGAGCGCTTCCTCAACCCCGAGCGCGTCTCGATGCCGGACATTGACCTCGACTTCGAGGACGAGCGAAGGGAAGAGGTCATCCGTTGGGTCACCGAAAAATACGGAAAGGAGCGGGTGGCGCAGATCGTCACGTTCGGGACCCTCGGCGCGAAGGCCGCGCTGCGCGACGCGGGCCGCGTCATGGGCTACGCGCCGATCGAGGTGGACAAGCTCTGCAAGCTCATCCCGGCCGGCCCGGGCTGGACGATAGACCGCGCGCTCAAGGAGTCGGCGGAGTTCCGCGGCCACTTCTCCTCCGACCCGAGGATGAAGAAGCTCGTGGACACGGGCAAGAGCGTTGAGGGGATCTCGCGTCACTGCGGGGTGCACGCGGCCGGGATCGTGATCTCGCACGAGCCGCTGAGCGAACTCATCCCCCTCTACCGCAGCTCCGACGGCACGGCGATCACCGCCTACGGGATGGGCGTCCTCGAGCAGGTCGGGCTGCTCAAGATGGACTTCCTCGGTCTTTCAAACCTCACCGTCCTTTCCAAGACCGTCGCGAACATCAAGAAGGCGTTCGAGCGCGCGACGGAAGAAGAGCGCGCGAACCACCCGGTCCTCAATGGCGGCGTAGACGCGATCCCGCTCGACGACGCCAAGACGTACGAGATGCTCGGGCGCGGAGACACCGTCGGCGTCTTCCAACTGGAGAGCGGCGGCATGCGCCGGAACATCATCGAGCTCAAGCCCAAGGACGTCCGCGACCTCGCCGCGATGGTCGCGCTCTACCGGCCCGGCCCGATGGAGCACATCGCGCGCTTCGTGGACAACAAGCACGGACGCCGCAACCCGGAGGTCCTCGACGAGCGCATGCGACCGATCCTCGAGGAGACCTACGGCGTCATCGTCTACCAGGACCAGGTCCTCAAGCTCGTCCAGGCGCTCGCAGGCTTCAGCCTCGGCAAGGCCGACATCCTTCGCAAGGCGATGGGAAAGAAACAGGCCGACGTGATGGAGCAGATGCGCGACGAGTTCCTGCAAGGGTGCGCGGACAACGGCGTGGACGCGACCGCCGCAAAGCGCGTGTGGGAGCTCCTCCTGCCGTTCGCGGGCTACGCGTTCAACAAGGCGCACGCGGTCTGCTACGCACTGATCGCCTATCAGACCGCCTACCTGAAAGCCAACTACGCGGTCGAGTACATGGCCGCGCTGCTCGCTGTCTATCGCACGAAGGAGGACCGCGTCACGACGTTCATCGAAGAGTGCCGGCACCAAGGCATCGCCGTGCTCCCGCCAGACGTCAACCGATCAACCGTGGACTTTGCGATCGAGCGCTCGGAGGGCAAGCTTGCGATCCGGTTCGGGCTCAGCGCGATCAAGAATGTCGGCGAGGGACTCGTGCGACACATCATGAAGGTCCGAAAGGGCAAGCCGTTCGAGCACGTCTTCGAGTTCTCTGCGCGCGCGAGAGAAGGAGGGCTGAACCGCCTCGCGCTCGAGTCGCTCATCAGGGCAGGCGCGCTCGATGGGATTGATCCCAACCGCCACCGCCTCCTGAATGCGGCGGAAGCCGCGCTGGAGTTCGGAAACCGGGCCGTCCGCGAGCGCCTGGTTGGACAAGAGTCGCTGTTCGGCGGAAGCGACGCGCCGACTTCGCTCGAGCTCCCGACCCTCCCGTTCGCGGACCCGCCGACCCGGACGGAAGTGCTCTCGTGGGAAAAGGAAGCGATGGGCATCTACGTCTCGGACCATCCACTGCGCGGATTCGAGCGCACGCTCGCAGAAATCGCCAGCCACTCGTGCCAATCGGTGGCCGAACAACAGGAGGGCACGCGCGTCCGGCTCGCCGGCGTCATTTCCTCGCTCAGGGAGATCACGACACGCCGTGGTGATCGGATGGCGACGCTCGTCATCGAGGACTTCACGGGACAGTCCTCGTGCATGCTCTTTCCGCAGTCCTATGCAAAGCTGCGCTCGCGAATTGACAAGGACGCCGTGGTCTGCGTAAAGGGGACCGTCAAGCACCGACAGCGGCCCGGCGCGCAAGACATCGAGGTCGAGGTCGCGGTGGACGACGTCGAAGAGGTCGCCGCAGTCCCTCTTTCGCTCAGTAACGACGGCAGCGTCGCGGGCAGCCTCGTCGTGCGGGTCCAGAGCGCGACGAAGGCCGAGCTCGTCGAGCTGCGCCGCCTGATCGAGTCCAACCCCGGCGACTTTGAGATCCTCCTTCTGTTCAGTGACGCCCAGCCCGTCGTGCCGCTCCACCGCGTGGCCGTGGACGACGATTTCATCCGCCAAGTCAAGCGGGTACTCTCCCGATGTGAGACTGAGCTGGTGGTCAATGGCCGCCGGACCCACCGGGAGGAACCCGCACCCGCCCTCGCGCGTTAGAAAACCGGGTGTCGCCATGGCACGTTCTTCAAGGCTCGTAACGATTCTGCTTGCAGCGACATCCCTCTTGGGCGTCGCGGCGGCCGCCGACGAGTTCGACGCCTACTTCAGCGACATCGGCATCCTCCAACTCAAGCCCGTCCAGCAAGAACTGAAGGTCACAGAAGGGCAGCGCCTTGCGATGAACAAGCACGCCGACTGGCTCAACGCGCAGACCCAGGCCATCAACACGCAAGTCAGGTCCGGAAAGACCAAGCCGGAGGACGCCAACAAGCTGATGATCGGGCACTTGTCCTCACTGAAGAAGAAGGTCCTCACCGAGCTCACAGCCCCTCAGGTCAAGAGGCTCCGCGAGATCACGCTCCAGCGCGACGGCCTCCTCCCGCTCCTCGACCAGCGAATGGCCGACCGGATCGGCATGACCGTCGCACAGTCGAAGAAGCTGCGAGACGCCTATGAGGCCAACAACAGGAAGGCCGACGACATCCAGACCAAGGCCCTTAAGCCGATCGTGGACAAGTACGCCGCGATGAGGCCAAAGGACGACGCGGAACGCAAGCGCCTCGAAGAGCAGGGCAACAAGGAGATCGAGGCCGCGACCGCGAAGATCAAGCCTCAGCTCGAACAGCTCGGCAAGGACTTCAAGGCGCTGGTTGACTCCACCCTCAGCAAGGGCCAAAAGGACGACTTTGAAAAGCTCAAGGGCGTCCCGTTCAAGCCGAGCGGCTAGCCATCGCTACTTCGCCACAAGGTCGCACGCCTCTGGCGGCATCCAGTGCGCGTCCTTGCCTTCCCACTTGACGTTGCACCCGATCGGGTTGGTCACCGCCACCTCGGGCGTCCGCCCGGCCAGCACTGCCTCGAGAGCGTCCTCAAGCTCGTTCGTCGTGGCCTGGGTCCAGTCCCGGGGACCGTCAATCGCTCGCCCTGTGTACTGCAAGCGGCGCGCGTGGTCGAAGACGAAAAAGTGAGGCGTCCTCAGTGCGCCGTACGCCAGCGCGACCTCCTGAGACACGTCGTGCAGGTAGACCCAAGGAAACCCGTTCTCCTTCATCCGCGACACCATGTGTGGAAAGTCGTCGCTCTCGTACGTTCCCGCGCTGTTGCTGTTGATCCCGACGAACGCGACCCCGCGCGGCGCAAACGCCTCGACGGTCTTTCGCGTCCGCTCGTCGCTCCCAAGGACATAGGGGCAGTGGTTGCAGGTGAAGAAAACGACGAGCGCCTTTGCGCCAGCAAAGTCGTCGAGCCCGTAGCGCTTTCCGTCTGTCGCCGTGAGCTCGAACCCCGGCGCCGCATCACCGATCTGTAGCGTGAACGGTCTTGTCATGCAAAGAGGCTACCCTCATGCGGGGAGAGGGAGTGGAGGGACAACACCGAACCAACCCGAACGAAGTATCCTCTCCGAAATGACCACAGTCCTGCTCGCCCTCGTCCTGACGGTCGCGCCGGCCGATCTCGTTGTCAGGAACGCGCTCGTCTGGACTGACGGCACGACAGGCTTCGCCACGAGCCTCGCTGTGGACGAAGGCGTGTTCGTCTACGTCGGCGACGATCCAGCGGCGTACATCGGGAGCGGAACGACGGTCGTAGACGCCGGAGGGAAGACCGTCATCCCCGGCCTTATTGACTCGCACATCCACATGCTCAGTGGAGGCGGCAGCCTGACAGACATCCAGCTCCGAGACGCCACGGGCAAACGGGACTTCATCAGGCGCATCAAGGAATACGCGTCGGCGAACCCCCAACGGACATGGATCACAGGCGGAAGGTGGAGCGCCGAAAGCTGGACTGACAAGACCGAGCCGACGCGCGAATGGCTCGACGAGGCCGTGCCCGACCGTCCCGCGCTTCTCAGCCGCATGGACGGGCACAGCGCCATCGCAAACACAAAAGCGCTGCAATTGGCAGGGGTCACACGGAACACGCCCGACCCCGACGGGGGCCGGATCGTCAAGGATGCGAACGGCGAGCCCACCGGTCTCTTGCGCGAGACCGCCATGGGCCTCGTCTCTCGCCACGTTCCCGCAAAGCCGAGGGAAGTGCTGAAGCAGGACCTCGTCGCGGCGATGCGCCACGCGAACGCGAACGGCATCACCGCCGTCTCCGACATTCCCGGCGAGTCTTCGCTGCCGATCTACAACGAAGTCGAGCGCGAGCATGGGCTCACCGTCCGCTTTGCGCTGTACCCGACGATGTCTGCACAGAGCATCGCGCGAACGCGCCAGAGCTTCCAGGAGGTCGAGGACTGGCTCGAGTTCAAGGGAGTCAAGGTGTACATGGACGGCACCCTCGGCTCGCGCACGGCGTGGATGTTCGCGCCGTTCAACAACAACCCGGCGGACGTCGCCGACAACACCGGCCTTCCGCGCCCAGGCGTCGCCGACGGCAGCGTCGCGCAGACGGCAGGGCTCTGCGCGGCCAACGGCCTGCAAATGATCGGCCACGCGATCGGCGACCGCGCCAACTACGAGCTGGTCGAGTTCTTCAAGGGCGCATGGACCGACCTCCGCGGCGCACGGCCGCGGCTCGAGCACGCCCAGCACCTTCGCGGCTCCGACATCCCGGCCTTTGCGCGGCTCGGTGTGATCGCCTCGTACCAACCGTTCCACAAGGCCGACGACGGCCGGTACTGCGAGAGCTACATCGGCGCGGACCGGAGCGCGTCGAGCTATGCGTACAAGGACTACCTCGATGCCGGAGGTGTGATCGCCTTCGGCTCCGACTGGCCCGTCGTCACGCTCAACCCGTTCCTCGGCATCGAGGCGGCCGTGACCGGGAAGACCCTGGCCGGACAGTTCTGGCAGACGAAGAACAACATCACGGTCACGGAGGCGCTGCGGGGCTACACGTCCGCCGCCGCGTTCGCGTCGTTCCGAGAAAAGTCGGTCGGCCGAATCTCGCCCGGCCTCTTGGCCGATTTCGTGATCCTCAACACGAGCGTCTTCGGGGCCTCCACTGACTGGTCGAGCATCAAGCCGGTCGCCACATACGTCGGCGGAAAGCTCGCCTACAAGGCCGAGTAGTCCAAAGAAAGCAAATAGGACGCGTACGTCGTACGCGTCCTATCTTCCCGAACTCCCGAGCTCCCGAACTAGAACTGCACCTTGACCGGCTCGCGCGCCGCGGGCTCTTCGAGCTCGAACAGCTCCTTCGGAGCGAAGCTCCCCATCCCGGCCAGGATGTTGGTGGGAAACGCCTCGAGCTTCGTGTTGTAGCTCGTCACGATGTCGTTGTAGTACTGCCGCGCGAACGAGATCTTGTTCTCCGTGCTCCGCAGCTCTTCCTGCAGTTGCATCATGTTCTCGTTCGAGCGCAGTTCCGGATACGCCTCGGCCAGCGCGAAGAACCCGGTCAGGGCTGAGGCCACGGCCGTCTCGGCGGTCGCCTTGTCGTGGACCGATTGCGCCGCGACGGCGCGGTTGCGGGCCTGGATCACCTTCTCAAGCGTGTCCTGCTCGTGCTTCATGTACCCTTTGACCGTCTCCACGAGGTTCGGGATCAGGTCGTACCGGCGCTTGAGCTGCACGTCAATCTGCGCCCAGGCGTTCATCGTCTGCCGACGGTCTGAGACGAGCCCGTTGTAGGCGGCGATGAGCCACACCACGGCGACGACTGCGACAATGACAAGTACCCAGATCATAAGCTTCCTTACCGCATTGTATACGAACCGCCTAGCGCGAGGGTTGCTCCTCCCGGGTCAGGCGGACCGGCTCGGCGTCAAACCCGCCCGGATCGTCCAAAAGGATGCTCCCGTCCTCTTGCCACGTCGCCACGAGGTCCTTGTTCATTTCCTGCGTCCCAGAGCCAGCAGCAGAGATGGGCCGGTCGAGCATCCGGGTGATCGTCAGGTACGCCTTGTCCCGACCCAGCCGCACCGTCCCAGACTTTGGGATTCCGCTCTCCATCATCTCGAACGTGCCGTTCGACAGGATCATGACCTTGATCAGGTTGATCGTGTGAGCCTTGTAGTCGTCCGGCGCGTCCGGCGCGGTCCGCTTCAAGTCACCGACCCACGTCCCGTGCCACTTCTGCGACTCGCCCGAGCACCCGTGCGTCAGGCCCAGCGCGAAGAAGCCAACGGTTATACTTGCCACGATGGCCGCTATCGCTCCAGAGGTGTATCTCGCCATGGGGCTCAACGACTTAGAGTATAGGCGGATATTGCAGCTGCTGGGACGCGAACCCACCCACACCGAGCTTGGGATGTTCGCGGTCATGTGGAGCGAGCACTGCGGCTACAAGTACTCCCGTCCCATCCTAGCCTATTTCAAAAAGTACAAGGAGGCCATGGAGGGCAGCGGTCTGGAGAACGCCGGCGTCGTGGACATCGGCGACGGCCTCGGCGCCGTCATGAAGGTCGAGTCCCACAACCACCCGAGCGCCGTCGAGCCCTACCAGGGCGCCGCCACCGGGGTTGGCGGCATCATCCGCGACATCTTCACCATGGGTGCCCGACCGATCGCCGCGCTCAACTCCCTCCGCTTCGGCCCCATCTGCGACGGCGAAGCCCCGCCAGAGGTCGTCCGACGCAACCGCTATCTCTTCGACGGCGTCGTCGCCGGGATCGCGGGCTACGGCAACTGCGTCGGCGTCCCGACCGTCGCCGGCGAGGTCGCGTTCCACCCGAGGTACTCCGGCAATCCGCTCGTCAACGCGATGTGCGTCGGCATCGTCCCGCTCGACAAGATCGCGACCGCCAGCGCCGCAGGCGTCGGCAACCCCGTCGTCTACCTCGGCTCGGCGACCGGCAAGGACGGTATCCACGGCGCGACGTTCGCCAGCGAGACGCTAGGCGAGGGCAGCGAAGACAAGCGCCCCAACGTACAGATCGGCGACCCCTTCGCGGAGAAGCTCCTCATCGAGGCGACTCTCGAAGCCCTCGAGACGGGCGCGGTCGTCGCGATCCAGGACATGGGTGCCGCCGGAATCACGTGTTCGACCACAGAAATGTCGAGCAAGGGCGGCGTCGGCATGAAGGTTGACCTCGACCTCGTCCCGACCAGGGAACCGGGCATGTCCGCATATGAGATCATGCTAAGCGAGAGCCAGGAGCGCATGCTCTGCGTCGCGCAAAAGGGAGGGGAGCAGGAAGTTATCGCGGTCTTCGAGAAGTGGGGCGTCAACGCTGTCGTCATCGGCCACGTTACTGAGGGGGGGACCGTCACCTGCACCCGCCACGGAGTCCAAGAGGTCGCTCTGCCCGCTAGGCTCCTCACCGACGAGTGCCCCACATACACCGTACAAGCCCAGGAGCCCGACTACTTCAAGAAAGCCAAGGAATTCGATCCGACAAAGCTCCCGGACAAGGACCCAAACACGTCTCTCCTCACCATTGTCTCGTCACCCACGATCGCGAGCAAGCGGTGGGTGTTCGAACAGTACGACTACGGCGTCCAAACGCAGACCGCCCTCATACCGGGCCGCGGCGACGCCTGCGTCCTCGCCCCCCGCGGCACGAAGAAGGGCCTCGCAGTCAAGATAGACGGCAACGGCCGCTGGGTCTACCTCGACCCGTACGTCGGCGGTCAGTTGGCGGTCGTCGAAGCCGCGCGCAACGTCGCTTGCACCGGCGCGCGCCCCGTCGCCGTCACCGACGGGCTTAACTTCGGCAACCCGCAGCTTCCTCACGTGTACTGGCAGTTCGAGCGCGCGGTCAAAGGCATCGCCGACGCCTGTGAAGCGCTCGGGACCCCCGTCGTCAGCGGCAACGTCAGCTTCTACAACGAGAGCGATCTCGGCGAAGTCCTCCCGACGCCGCTCATCGGCATGATGGGAGTCCTCGCGGACGCGAATGTCCACGTCGGCATGGCCCCGCGCGGAAACTGCGCGATCGGCCTGATCTACTACAAGACAGACCCCGGCCCACAAGAAGGCCTCGGCGCGAGCGAATACCTCGCCCAGGTCCACGGGATCGAGGACGGACGCCCGGTCGCGCCTGACCTAGAACGAGAGCGGAGCCTCTGCCACTCCCTGGCGGACCTCGTCGAAGCCGGACTCATCCTTGCTGCGCACGACGTCAGCGAAGGCGGCCCCGCCGTCGCCCTCGCAGAGATGTGCATCGCCGCCGGTCAAGGGGCGGACGTCGAGCTTTCAGGGGACGCCTTCGCTTTCTCTTCGCGGACGGACTCCGCGCTCCACGCAGAAATACCGGGTTTTGTCTTCGTCTGCTACCAGGTTGAGCGCGAGCGGTCCTTGATCGAGATCCTACGGCAGGGTTTGTGCTTCCAAAGAGTTGGCCGATCGTCTAGCGCACTTCCGAACCTGAAGATCACTGTCAGGGGCGGTGCCGCGATAGACGTGCCGGTCAAGAACCTGGCCGCCGCCTATGAGGGAGCCATCCCGCGCCTCATGAACGGCGGATAACAAAGACTCACAGCGTTGTGCGGTTTTCGTATAATCTAGGCGTGTATTTGTCCGGCTTGGCTGCGGATGGCGGCTGCAATTTAGGTGAACCATGATGAGGAACGTCTTGAAGACTCTGTTAATCGCTCTGGCTGCGCTTGCGCTGGCTCTGCCGCTCTTGGCCCAGCAGGAGCCGCCAGTCAACACGCAGGTCCAAAAGGACGTCGTCGCCGCCGTCAAGATGCACAACGACGGCAACACCACCGGCGCCATCGCCGAGCTCGAGCGGCTCTTCCGCCAAGACTCCTCCAACATTGACGTCGTCAACTGGCTCGGCTACCTCTACATCAAGTCGGGCTCGCCGGAAAAGGCCGTGCCGGTCCTCGTCCGCGCAGTCGAGCTCCAGCCGGACAGCATCACCGCCAAGCACGACCTAGCTGTCGCCTACATGAACGCCGGCCGCACCGACGAGGCCACGCGAGGGTTCGAGGAGCTCGTCAGCCGCAACCCCGACAACGGTGAGTACCACGCGACGCTCGGCTCGCTCTATCTCAAGTCCAGAAACTACGACAGGGCCGCGACGTCCCTCGGCCGCGCGCACGCGATCATGCCCAGCGACGTGCCGGTCATGACGAACTACGCCTCTGCGCTCTGCCAGGCCAAGCGCGAGAAGGAAGCGGTCCCAGTCTTCGAAAAGCTCCTCGCCGCAGAGCCCGACAACCAGGTCGCGATGTCCTGGCTCGGCTACCTCTACGTGCAGGACAACCAGCCCACAAAGGCGATAACCGTCCTCGAGAGGGCCAGGGCGCTCCGGCCGCGCGACCTTGAGGTCCTCAACAACCTCGGAAACGCGTACGTCGCCAACGGCGACGACGCCAAGGCGCTCGAGGTCTACCAGACCATTTCGTCGCTCAACGCCAACCTCTACCAGGCTTGGTACAACATCGGTAGCATCCAGCTTCAGAACAAGCGCTACGAGGAGTCGGTAGACGCCTTCCAGCAGTGCATCAGCAAGAACCCCAACGACGCCTTCGCCCACAACAACCTCGGCAGGGCCTATGAAGAGCTCGGTCGGACGACGATCTCGGCCGACAGCTACAAGAAGGCCGCCGACCTATCGCCCGGCAACAAGACGTTTAGCCGAAACGCGGGCCTTGCCCTCGTCCGCGACCGCCGAGACGCAGAAGCCGTCCCCTACCTCGAGCGGGCCATCGAACAGGGCGCAGACGATTCCGGCTTGCGCCTCGTCCTCGCTGAGATCTACACGCGGCAGGACCGCCCGGCCGACGCGATCAGGCTGCTCGATCCCGTCAGCGGCGACATGGCCGACTCTGCCCACTACTGGTACAACCTCGGCGTCCTCAGGGAGCGCATGAACGACCAGGCCGGCGCAGAGGCCGCCTACCGCAAGGCCCTCGCGATCGACCCCACCGACCTCGACGCGATGAACAACCTCGGCCTTATCCTCTACAAGGCGGAAAAGTATGACGAGGCCGTCGGGCACTTCGAGAAGCTCGCGAGCAGCAACCCGAACAGTTTCGACGCAAAGCTCAACCTCGCCGCCGTCTACTCCAAGCAGGGCCGCACGCCCGAGGCCATCGAGCTCTGGAAGACCTACGTCCGCGCCCACGGCGACAAGCACGAGGTCCGCGTCGACCTCGCCAACGCCCTTTGGTCCGAAGGACAGCTCGAGACAGCCAGGTTCCACTACCAGTACGTCCTGAACCGACAGCCGACCAACGCAGCCGCGCTCAACGGCGTCGGCCTCTACAGCCTCTATCTGCACAAGCCGCAAGAGGCCGAGGCCAGTTTCCGCAAGGCGATCGCGTCCGACCGGGCCTTCCTGCCGGCCTACAACAACCTCGCGGTGACCCTAGAAAGGCAGAACAAGGTCAAAGAGGCTATCGCTGTGCTCGAACAAGCGCTCAAAATAGACCCTGAGTTTGAGGATGCCAGGACAAACCTGGCCCGCCTCAAATCTACAGGCGGATAGATTGCGCGTACACCTGCTCGTAAACTTGTTTCGGCCCGATGCGGTGACCGCCGCCCGCCAGGTCGTCAAGCTCCTCACTTCGCGTGGCGCGACCGCCTTCGCCGACCATGAGTCGGCAGGAGAAGTGGGAGTCGAGAGCGTCATCCCCGAAGCCTTTGGCGACGCCGACCTCGTCATCGCGATCGGTGGGGACGGCACCCTCATCCGCGCCGCCTACCTCGTGGGTGCGCGCTGTACGCCAATCATGGGCATCCACTACGGGAGGTTCGGCTTCGTCACGCAGGTCGAGCCCGAGCAAGCGGAGTCCAGCATCATCGAATTCTTAGAAGGGAAGGCGCGCATCGAGAAGCGAATGATGGTCAAGACCGAGCTCGTCCGCGGTGCAGAGATCGTCGCCGAGCTCCACGCGCTCAACGAGACCGTGGTCCAGCGCTCGGCTGTGACCCGGATGCTCACGTTCGACGTCCACGTGGACGGCAGCCAGGTCTCTCGATATCCCGCCGACGGCGTGATGGTCGCCACGCCGACAGGCTCGACGGCCTACAACCTCTCGGCGGGTGGGCCGGTCGTGGACCCGCGCATGGAGGCGCTCATCCTCACTGCCATCATGCCCCACACCCTCTCCTCGCGGCCGCTCGTCCTGCGAGCGGACTCCGTGATCAAGATCAAGGTGGAGTCGCGCGAGGAGTCCGTGCTCTCGGCAGACGGCCACAGTCGCCTCCACCTTCTCTCGGGCGACTATGTGAGGATCACCAAGTCTGACCGCGTCGCCTGCCTAGTCACGACCGAGGCCGGCGACTTCTTCGGCAAGCTCTCCGACCGACTGCAGTGGAGCCACGGATCCATCTAGCGCATGGCGGGCGCACTCCTCGAAGTCAAAGACGCGGCCGTCGAGTTCCACGGCGAGGGCGGCGCCGTGCGCGCCCTCGACGGCGTCTCGCTCACGGTCGGAGCCGGCGAGACGGTCGCTGTCGTCGGTGAGTCCGGCTGCGGAAAGACCACCCTCGCGCGCGCGGTCCTCGGACTGCAGCCGATGGCCGAAGGGCGCGTCTTCTTCCAAGGCGAAGAGACCACCGGCGTTCGGCGGGGCCTCGCCAGCAAGATCGGGATGGTCTGGCAGGACCCCTTCGCCAGCCTTGACCCGCGGTGGCGGGTGCGACAGGTCGTCGAGGAGCCCGGCAGGATCATGGACCGCAGCGTGGACACCGCCGGGATATTGCGAGAGGTCGGGCTTGCGCAGGAGATGGCGGAGAGGTACCCGCACCAGCTCAGCGGTGGTCAGCGGCAGCGCGTCGCCATCGGGCGCGCGCTCGCCCTGCGTCCCCCGCTCGTCATCTGCGACGAGCCGACCGCTGCCCTCGACCTCAGCGTCCAGGCGCAGATCCTCAACCTCCTGCGCGACATCCAGAAGGACCTCGACTGCGCCTTCCTCTACATTTCGCACGACCTCACGACCGTCCGGTTCCTCGCAGACCGCGTCGCGGTCATGTACATGGGGCGGATCGTCGAAGAGGGCCCGACGCAGCAGCTCTTCGACTCGCCGATGCACCCCTACACAAAGGCGCTCCTCGACTCCGCACCCACGCTCGAACGGCTCGGTCACCTCCCTGCGGTCGCGAAGGGCGAGATCCCAGACCCGAGGAAGAAGATCGTCGGGTGCAAGTTCGCCAGCCGCTGCCCGCGCGTCCAAGACGTCTGCCACGAGCGCGAGCCGGACTGGGCCATCGCACAGGACAGGCGGGCGCTTTGTAACTTTCCGTTGGGGCCTGCGTCTGGATAAGGGTAAATACCTCAGCGACCTGAGCGATGAACAGACTGGCCTTCGACGAAGAGATCGGAAAGCTCGAGCACGACGTGCTCGACATGGCCAGTCGCGCCGAGGCAATGGTCGCGCGGGCCGTCGAAGCGCTCCAGAAGCTCGACCAAGGCATCGCGCGCGAAGTCATGCTGGCCGACGACGAGATTGACGAGCTCGACCTGCACATCGAGGCCCAGTGCCTCCGGCTCCTCGCCCTGCAGCAGCCGATCGCCCGCGACCTGCGGACCGTCGGCACGGCGATGAAGATCATCACCGACATCGAGAGGATCGGCGACCTCGCCGTGGACATCGCCAAGATCGGCATGAAGATAGACGCCGAAGGCGGCAGCGCGGACCACGTGGACATCCCCAAGATCGCCAAGGTCGCGCGGCAGATGGTCCGTGAGTCGCTGGAGGCCTTCGTCCGGCGCGACACCTCCCACCTTGAACACATCGCGAAAATGGAGGACGAGGTGGACGAGCTCTACCGCCAGCTCCGCAACCAGATCCACGACTTCATGCGCACCCACCCCGACCAGGTCGTCTCCGCGAGCTGGCTCCTCCTTGCAGTCCACCACATCGAGCGCATCGCCGACCACGCCCTCAACATCGCCGAGCGCGTCGGGTTCATGGTCACCGGCGAGCTCGAACAGATCTCCGCCTCCCACCGCTCCGACGAGCCTCTCTGACCCTTATTCCGCGACTGCTTCGTCCCTAAGGACGTGCTCTCCCTCCTCGCCGCGATCGCCGTGTTCCAGACCCCTGCGCCCGCCCCCAGCGCCCCGCTCCAGGCACCGCCGGTCAACGCCCCGGGCACTGGCGAGCCCGTGGCCCAGGACGCCCGAGTCACGGTCCATTTCCACGTCCAGGCCGACGACGGGCGGGTCCTCGCGGACACCGAACGCCGCGGAATGGCGTTTACGTTCTTGATGGGACAGGACACGGTCGAGCCCTTCTGGCACGAGGCCGTCCGCAACCTGCGGACCGGCGGCGTGCGCACGGTCCGAGTCCGCGCCTCGCAGGCCGGCGTGGCGATCGAGCAAGACCCGACCGTCACGGTCAGGGTGCGCGTGGTCAAAGTCTCGCCCCTCCCCTAGGCCGGCGGTAGGATTCAACTATGCGCGAGGAACTCAGAGAGCTCTGGCGGTACCGCGAGCTGCTCTGGGCGATGGTCGAGCGCGAGCTCCGGATCCGCTACAAGAACAGCGTCCTCGGCTTCTTCTGGTCGCTCGTCAACCCGCTCGCGACCGTCCTCGTCATCACCGTCGTTTTCAAGTACGTGATGCAGAACGGCACCGAGAACTACTCGGCCTACGTCCTCGCCGCCTACCTGCCGTTCATCTTTTTCCAGATCTGCCTCATGGACTCCGCCCAGTCGGTCCTCCAAGCGGTCCCGGTGATACGAAAGGTCTACTTCCCGCGCGAGATCCTGCCGCTGTGCACCGTCTTCGCCAACTTCATCCACCTGCTCATGGCGCTCGCGGTCTACTTCCTCTACCTCTTCGTCCTTTGGGCAGTAACAGGTTTTGAGACCTCGCCATTCACGTGGACCATCGGCTTCCTACCGTTCCTCCTCGTCGTCAACCTCGCGCTCGCGACGGGCATGTCGTTCCTCATTTCCGCCTACAACGTCTTCTACGAGGACGTCAAGTACGTCGTCGGCGTCGCGCTCTATCTCATGTTCTTCCTCACGCCGGTCATGTACTTCAGCGACACGGTCTACTATGCCGCGCAGTCCCGCGGGATGACGTGGCTCTACTACCTGTACCACCTGAACCCCGTCGCCATGCTTAGCACCGCCTATCGCAAGACGCTCGTCCCGACGGGGAAGATCGAGGTCGTCCCCGAGCCGGGATCGGCCCCGCAACAGATCTACATGCTCGAGTTCGACTGGGCGCTCTTCTGGGCCACCGTCGCCACGTCCTTCCTGCTCCTCGTCGTCGGCTACCACGTCTTCAACCGCCTCAAGTGGAGGTTCGTCGAAAGGCCATGAGCGAAGTGATGGTGGACGTCCGCGACGTCAAAAAGTCGTTCCTCTCCAACCGCAGCGGTGCCGCGTCGCTCAAGACGCTCCTGCTCTGGTGGGAGCGGAAGAAGAAGCTCGAGACGATCGAGGTCCTCAAGGGCGTCTCGTTCCAGGTCCACAAGGGCGAGTGCCTTGCCCTCATCGGCCGCAACGGCGCAGGCAAGAGCACGCTCCTCGCGCTCGTCGCGCGGGTCTACAAGCCCAACGGCGGCACCGTCCAGACCTTTGGCCGCGTCGCGCCCCTACTCGAGCTCGGCGCCGGCTTCCACCCCGACCTCTCCGGGACCGAGAACGTGCTGTTCAACGCGATGATGCTCGGCCTCAGCCGCAAGCAGGCACGCGAGAGGGTGGACAAGATCGTCGAGTTCTCAGAGATCGGCGCGCACATCAACGCGCCCGTGCGGACCTATTCGAGCGGCATGCAGGCCCGCCTCGGCTTCGCCGTCGCCGTCAACGTGGACGCCGACATCCTCATCGTGGACGAGGTCCTCGCCGTCGGCGACCTAGCGTTCGAGAAGAAGTGCATCGAGTACATGGAGGGCTTCAAGGCCGCAGGCGGCGCGATCCTCTTCGTCTCGCACAACATGGACTCCGTCCAACGATTTGCCGACCGCGCGATCTGGCTGGAAGACGGGATCGCTGTCGCCGACGGCAAGCCCGAAGACGTCATCCCGAAGTACCGCGACACCCTCCTTGCTCCACGCAAGTAGCGACGAATCCTCTGGTCACACCCTTGCGAACAACACCCGCACCCACATCCACGCCCTCTCCCTAATCGAGCGCACAAGGAAAAGCGTCGCGACGCTCGCCAAAGACCACACCAACAAGCGCGCGAGCGCTCCCGCGCGGTCAATCAAGAACGCGACGAAGGCCGTCGCCCGACCGAAGTGGATCAGGAAGTACAGCTCTTTGCCGCGGTTGTAGCGCGCCACCGCTTCCCACCGGGCCTGGCTGCTCGCCCCCAGCGCGTGCTCGAAAACCGCACTAGGCACCCACACGATCCGGCCCCGACGCCGCAACCTCCGGCAAAGCTCCGTGTCCTCGCAGTACAAGAAGAACCGCTCGTCGAACCGCTCCACCGGCCGCACCATCAAGCACGCCCCCATGACCTGCTCGACGTCGTGCAGCTCGCTCTGGGCCGACAACAACCGCGAAGACACCCAGTACGGCGAGAACAGCCTCGATCGAGGGAACAGCTTCTCAAGGTACGACTGCTCGCAGAACAGGGCCCACAGCGTCAGCGCGTTCGCGCACGACTCCTGCAGCAGTCCGTCTGCAGACTCCAGCCGACCCCCGCACGCGACCACGTCCGCGTGCGAATCCATCACGGACACCAGCCCTTGCAACGCCCCCGGACGGGCCACAGCGTCGCTGTTCAAGAACAGGACGAGGTCGCCGGTCACCAGGTCCAGCCCCTGGTTGTTCGCTGCCCCGAAGCCCCGGTTCGAACTGTTCCGAATGAGCTGAAACGAGGGGAACCGCGACGCAACCATCTCCGCCGATCCGTCCGCGCTGGCGTTGTCAACGACCATCACCTCGTCCGCCTCACCGAGGCTCTCAAGGCACCTCCCCAACAGGTCCCGCGTGTTGTAGCTGACGACGATCACAGAGAGCCGGGACACCGCCTGTGTTGTACCTTCCCACCCCATCCGAGCTTCCGAGCCCCCGAACCCCCTCAACGCAAATGCTAAACTAGCCCCTGTCATGTCCCCTGACGCACTGATGACGAAGGAGGGTTTTGAAAAACTCAAAGCCGAACTTGAGCACCTCAAGTCGGTCGAACGTCAGCGCGTCGCAGACAACATCCGCGAGGCGAAGTCCCACGGCGACCTCCGTGAGAACGCCATGTACCACGAGGCCCGGCTGAACCAGAAGCGCCTCGAGGGCCGCATAGCGGACCTCGAGCGCCTCATGAACTCCGCGAAGATCGTCGAGCGGCCCGCCGACGTCGGCGTCAGCGCGCACCTCGGCTCGCTCGTCACCGTCAAGGACCTCAAGTGGAACGACGAGATCAAGATGCGTCTCGTCGGCGACTTCGAGGCCGACCCCGCACAGGACCTCATCTCCATCACATCGCCCCTCGGCGCCGCCCTGGTCGGTAAGGTCGTCGGCGACGAGTTCGAGTACGAGGCCCCGGCCGGGGTCCAAAAGTACATGGTGCTCAAGATTGAAGACTAGGTCTCTCCTGCCGCTCCTTCTGCTCGTGGGCTGCGCCGCGCCCGAAAAGGTCACCGTCGAGCCCCCCGCGCAGGACGTCAAGGAGCTGGACAGCGTCGTCTTCCTGTCCGGTGTCCCGCCAGATCAAGACCTCGCGCTCCTCCACGGGGACTCGCGCCTTTACCTCGGTGTGACACGTTCGGAAGCGCTCGGGATCTTCGAGCCGCAAGAAAGGAGCACGCCGTTCTCCAACCTCCCAGAGGGCTTTGCCGACAACTTCACCGCGTCCGGCTGGGAGAGGGGGACCTTCTCCTTCGGCTGTATCGGCTACACCCAGGAGGACAGGCTCAACGGCGCACGCACCCTCGACGACGTCGTCGTCCTCGCCATGGTCACACGGGAGGACGTGGACGCAGACACGGTCGCCGAGGCCCTGCGCGTCTACTCCGCCAACTTTGGCCCGCCTGACGAGGACACGACCGGAAGGCTCCAGGGCCAGGGCCTGGACTACTGGTTCTGGACCGTCCCTGGCCGCAGGCTCATGATCAGCGCCACCGTGGACCCCAAGGGTAAGCGCTCCCTCACGATCGCCCTCGGCGTCCCCACCCTGATGACCCACCTCAGAATGTCGCCCGACCTCGCCGTCGAGGACCGCCAAGCCGCCATCGAAAGCCTCGCTGCTGCAAAAGACGCTTGAAGGAACCGATCCCGCGCGGGTAACGTCTTCTAGATTGTCAGAGCGAAAGCCGAGGCAAAATCCAACTCAGAAACGGAGGTGTACGTATTGAAGAGTGACAGTAACGATTCCCAGGGGGGTGCCGGGCTTTAGCGCCCGACTCCTGAGGGTCGGGTCCAGCGATGGGTCCGAATCTCCCTGGTAACAGCCCCGCGGCCCTGAGCAACGCTCGGGGCCGCGGAGGTTTAATCCTCCAATGCCCTGCGTCATCGTCGTTCCGGCTCGCATGGGCTCCACCCGGTTCCCAGGCAAGCCCCTCGTTGACCTCCTCGGAAAACCCATGGTCCAGTGGGTGGTCGAACGGGCACAGGCCTCCAACGTCGCCGACCGCGTCATCGTCGCCACGCCAGACCAAGAGATCGTAGACGCCTGCGAACGCTTCGGCGCCGAGGCGGTCCTCACCAGCCCGAACCACCCGACAGGGACCGACCGGATCGCCGAGGTCGCGCTTACCGTCCGCGCCGACGTCTACGTCAACGTCCAGGGCGACGAGCCGCTCGTTCATCCAGACGACGTCAAGGCCTGCGCCGCCCCGCTCCTCAAGGATCCCGCCGTGCAAATGGGCAGCGTCTTCTGCGACTGTCCCGAAGAGGAGGTCGAAAACCCGGCCGTGGTCAAGGTCGTCACCGACCTTGACGGCTACGCGCTCTACTTCTCACGCCTTCCCCTGCCGTTCCCGCGGAACCCGCGCGCGGGGCCGGTCAAAAAGCACATCGGGCTCTACGCGTACACTGCCGAAGTCCTCGCGGGATTCTCGAAGTGGCGTCAGACTCCGCTCGAGGCGGCGGAGAGCCTGGAACAGCTCCGCTTTCTCGAGCACGGCGTCAAGATCCGCATGTCCCGGGGCACAGGCTCCTCCCTCGCCGTAGACACCCCCGAACAGGCCGACGAGGTCCGCAAGATCCTCGCCGGCAATGCTTAGCGCACGGCGCCCCAGCGCTTATCCGTGCCCGGCTGGAGTCTCTAGATATACTCAAGCCGCCCCCAACATGGCCATCCCAGACCACGCGCACCACACGCCGGAGGCCCTCGACGCCCTCCTCGCGCAGGTTCGCGACCGGATGCCAGAAGAGGACCTCGGCAAGATCACCCGCGCCTACGTCCTCGCCGAGAGGGCCCACGCCGGCCAGACCCGCAGCTCGGGCGAGCCGTTCGTCGGGCACCCGCTCGAAGTCGGCATGATCGTCGCCGGGCTCCACATGGACGCCGACACGATCGTCGCCGCGCTCCTGCACGACGTCCTCGAGGACACCGAAATCACCTCAGAAGAGATCGGCGACCAGTTCGGACAAGAGGTCCTTGCCCTCGTCGAGGGGGTCACGAAGCTCAAGCTCAACGTTGACCCAGCCGCCACGCCGCGTCAAAGGAAGGCCGCCGAGAGCGAGCGCTCCGCTGAGTCTCTCCGCAAGATGCTGCTCGCGATGGCGCAGGACGTGCGCGTAATGGTCATCAAGCTCGCCGACCGACTACACAACATGCGCACGCTGAACTCGCTGCCGGAGACCCGACAGACGCGCATCGCCGCCGAGACCCTTGACATCTACGCCCCACTCGCGGGACGCCTCGGGATTTGGCAGATGAAATGGCAACTCGAGGACCTCTCGTTCAAAGTCCTGCACCCGACCGACTTCACGAAGATCTCAGAGATGGTCGCCAAGTCGCGCGACGAGCGCGAGAAGCAGGTCGGCGAAGCGATCTCCTCGCTACGCGCCCGCCTCGACGAGCGCGGCCTGAAGCACGTCGAGATCATGGGCCGCCCCAAGCACCTCTACAGCATCTATCTCAAGCTCTCCGTGCAAAAGGTGCCGTTCGAGGAGATATACGACCTCCTCGCCTTGCGCGTCGTCGTCGCCGACGCCGCCGAGTGCTACTCCGTCCTCGGCCTCGTCCACGAGCTCTGGCTCCCGATGCCGGGGCTCTTCTACGACTACATCGCGATGCCGAAGCCCAACGGCTACCAGTCGCTGCACACCAAGGTCATCGGCCCCGGCGGCGACCCGCTCGAGGTCCAGATCCGCACGCAGAAGATGCACGAGATCGCAGAGTACGGCTTCGCCGCGCACTGGAGCTACAAAGAAGGGAAGGACCGAGCAGAGCACGCAGCCAACCTCGCGCGGCTCCGCTCGCAGCTCTTCGACTGGTCCTCCGACGCGCGCATGTCCAGCGACTTCCTGCGCACCGTCTCAACCGACCTCTTCAGCGAACAGGTCTTCGTCTTCACGCCCAAGGGCGACGTGCTCGACCTGCCCAAGGACTCCACGCCGATTGACTTCGCGTTCCGGGTCCACTCCGAGCTCGGCCTGCACGTCGTCGGCGCAAAGGTCAACGGGATCATGGTCCCGCTCAGCGCACGGCTCCAGAACGGCGACGTGGTCGAAATGATCACCCGCGCGAACGCGCAGCCGAGCCTCGACTGGCTGGAGTTCGTCAAGTCGCAGCACGCGCGCAGCAAGATCCGCTACCACTTCCGCCGGCGCAACCGCTCCGAGAGCGAGCAGAGCGGCAAAGAAGCCCTGGAAAAGGAGATGCGTTCGCGCGGCTTCGACCCGAAGGAAGTCGTCAACGAAGAGGTCGTCGGCAAGGCAGCAGAGAAGCTGCGACAGTGTACGACCGCCGCCGACGTGTACGCTCGCGTCGGCGAGGGGCTCGTCAGCGTGCAGAACGTCGCGAACAAGCTGCAGGCGCTCGTCCGCAAAGAGACGGACTCTCCGCTCAAGTCGAAGCCCCGCGGCGTCGAGGCTCCGACCGTCATCACCGGGGTTGACAACGTCATGCTCCGCCGGGCGAAGTGCTGCATGCCGGTGCCCGAAGAGGACGTCGTCGGATACGTCACCCGCGGACGGGGCATCATGATCCACCGCCGAGTCTGCCCCAACGCGCTCTGGATGATCGAGAACGAGCCCGAGAGAATGGCCGCGCTGCAGTGGCCCGCAGACGGCAACAAGTACGCCGTCAACCTTCGCATCGTCACAGTGGACCGCCAGGGCCTGCTCATGGACATCTCGACGATCTTCAGCGAGGCCAAGGCCGACGTCACCGCCGCAAAGATCAAGACGCTCACCAACAACACCGCCGAGATCAACGTCACGATCGCAGTGCGCGACATGAAGAACCTCCAGGACGTCGTCGGCAGGGTCGGCCAGTTCTCCGACGTCATTTCCGTCCTCCGCGTCTTTGGGAAGACGACTGTGAAGTAGATCAGGGTGCCTCGGCCTGTACCCCCGAACCCCCGAACAAAGCATGAAATCAATCGTCCAACGAGTCTCACAGGCATCCGTCTCCGTGGACGGCGAGACCGTCGGCGAGATCGGCCCGGGCCTCCTCGTCCTCGTCGCAGCACACAAGGACGACACGGAGCAGAACGCCAAGAAGCTCGCCGAACGCATCGCCAACCTCCGAGTCTTCAACGATACGGATGGGAAGCTGAACTTGCCCCTCGTCCAATTGTCTGACCACCGGACGCCGCATTCAATTCTCGCCGTCCCCAACTTCACAGTCCTCGGCGACACGACCCAGCGCCGCCCGAGCTTCGTCGCCGCCGCAACATACGAAAGGGGAGAGCAGCTCTTCGACGACTTCGTCACCGCCCTCCGCTCGCTCGGCGTCGCCACCGAGACCGGCCGCTTCGGCGCAGACATGAAGGTCGCCCTCACCAACGACGGCCCGGTCACCGTCATCGTCGAAGCTTGACCGGAGCGCGGGCCTGTGGCCTGCACTTGAGGCGGGACTGCGTCCCGCGGGACCTCGGCCTGGCACACGCCACCACGGGTTTCGCCGACCTCTCATCGGCCGCCGAGTCACACCTCCCCCCTGGGGGAGGCTAGGGAGGGGGTACTCGTCGGCCGCAGGTTCGCAGAAGGGACCTCACTTCGACGAGGGATCGGCCCGTCGGGCCAAACTAACGACCAATGCCAAAGAAGAACGCCCTCGTCACCGGGTCCTCGCGCGGTATCGGCCGCGCCATCGCGCTGCGCCTCGCGCAGAACGGCTGGAACGTCGCGGTGCACTTCACTGGCAGCGAGAAGCTGGCAAAGCAGACGGCAGAGGAGCTGAGCGACCGCTGCCTCGGCGTCTATCAGGCCGACCTCTACGATCCTGACAAGGCCGTCGCGCTGGCAGAAAAGGTGATCGCGGAGCACGGCCTGGGCGCGCTCGTGAACAACGCGGGCGTCTACCGCACCACCGACTTCCTCAACGACCCACAGGAGGACGTCGAAAAGGAGTTCAACGACACGTTCAACGTCAACTGGCACTCGCCGCGCAGGATGGCGCTGCACGCCTGCCGGCACTTCGCGCAGAACGGCGGAGGAAAGGTCCTCAACATCGTCAGCCGCGTCGCGCACCGTGGCGAGGCGTTCGCAACCGCGTACTCGAGCAGCAAGGCAGCGTTGCTAAACCTCACCCGCGCGCTCGCCGTGGAAACGGCCAAGCAGGACATCCAGCACTTCGCGATCGCTCCAGGGTGGGTCGAGACCGCGATGGTGAGGAAGGACATGGACAAGCGGCTGCCGGAGATCCTCGCGACGATCCCCCTCGGACGCATGGCGACGCCCGAAGACGTCGCCGGCGCAGCCGCGTACCTCCTCAGCGACGAGGCCGCGTACCTGAGCGGCACAGTCATTGACATCAACGGCGCGAGCTATCTGAGGTGAGTGATGAAGCGTGGCGAGGTACGAGAGAAGAGGCGTGACACGAAGGGCCCGTCACTCGTCACAGCGAAGCGGGCGACAGCACGGCGGGTAACCTGAATCGTGCTTGTCACGTTTCTCGCCGCGTTGGCGATCGCAGGACCTTCTCCACAAAAGACCACGCTCGACAACGGCGTAATGGTCTTCGCGGAGCGCATGGAGTCCGCGCCCGGCTTCACCGTCCACCTGTTCGTCTCCACCTGGGGCGCGCAGGAGCAGGAGGGCCAGCGCGGATGGCGGCACTTGATCGAGCACCTCGTCGCCAAGGGCCGCAACAAGGACCTTGCCGCGAAGCTCGAAGCGCAGGGCCTGACGCTCTCCGCCGACACGCTTCCGGACGGGATCCGGTTCGAGATCGAGGGCTCCGGCGGAAAGGAGGCACAAGCGATCCAGGCGCTCCGCGACCTCCTCGCGTTCCCAGCGCTCACTCAAGAAGACGTCGCACAAGAAGCGCGAATCATGGAGCAGGAGGCCGCCGTGCGCTCATCCAGCGCGAAGATCACCGCAGGGCTTCGCAAGCAGGCCTTCGCTGGACAGTCCGACCTCATGGGCGACGCAGCCGACATCGCAAAGGCGACCCCGGCCGCGCTTGCGGAACTTCACGCCGGGATGTTCCGGCCGGAGTCCATGTCCGTCGCCGTCATCGGTGACGTCAACGCGATGAAGGCGGTCGAAGCGGTGACCGCCGCGCTCGGGCCACTGCCGAAACAGGGCCGCCCGGACAGGGCGCCACTCAACGGTGTGCCGCAGACGCAGGAAGGGTTCGTGCAGGGCTCGTCGGGCGCAGGCAGGGCAGTGGTCGTCGAGTCAACGGGCAGGAGCGACACGCTCGCAGTCATCGCAGCAGGGCTCGCGATCGCCTCGGAGGTCCCTGGCGCGCGGCTCGTCTACACGCCTTCGCCGCACGGCGGCGTCGTCTGCCTAACGCACCCGTCGCGCACAGGGTTTGAGGACCTCGACCGCTTGATAACGCGAGAAGGCTCGCGCCTGCTGCCGACAGCGCTCGTGAGCGTGCGCCTGTGGGCAGACACCGCCGACTCGCTCACCCGCGACAAAGCGCGGCTCTATGGGCAGATGCTCGGCCTCGAGCCGTTCTTCCGGATGCAGGACCTTCGCACCCGCGCTTACGAAGTTGACCACGCTGCCGCCCTCGCCGCGCTGCAGAAGTTCCACACGGGCAAGTGCGTGCGAGTGGGAGGCTCGCGGTGATCGCCGCGCTCCTGCTTTCGGCGGCGAACGCGCCGGTGCGAGTGCTCGAAATGGTCGAGCCCGGCCCGCTCGTCGTCGTGCAAGCGTACTTGAAGGCGCCGGACAACATGACCGAGCGTGAGGCCGCCTCGTGGCAGGTCCTCGGCCGAGTGCTGCTGCAAGGCACGGTCGAGTTCACGCCCCAAGTGCTGCGCAACTACGGAGGACAGGCCGGCGTCCCGCCGAGCGTCACGGTCATGCCGGACTTCTTGCGCGTGCAGATCGTCCTGCCGCGCTCCGGGCTCTCGCTCGCTGGCGACCTGATGTCCGCGGTCCTCATGCGGCCGCTCCTGCGCGAAGACGACATCGCAATCGTGAAGGCGGAGCTGCAGAGCGCAGAGCAGAGCGCGTGGATCTCCGCGCTGGCGGGGCTCGACTTCCGTTACGACCGGATCCGCGAAGGCGACGTGAGGAACGTGTGGACCCGGGCCCTGCGCCCGGAGAACCTGAGCTTCGTCGTCGGGGGCGGCTTCGATCCTGGAGCGGGCATGGCGGAGCTTGAAAGGCGCTTCGAGCGCTGGACCGCTCCTCGCGACCCCGGCCCGCCGCGCGTGGACGGCCCAGCGAGGCCAAAGACCTCGTACTCCGAACCCGTCTCGACCTTCATGCTCACGGCGCGAACGATGACTCCGGCGAGCGCGGCCAGCGCGGCAAAGCTGCTCGCGGTCTTCGCCCTCGGCGTCGGACAAGAAGCTTCGATGCACCGCGTCCTGCGCGAATCGCTCGGGCTCTCCTATCTGCAGTCCGCAGTGCTGTGGCCGACCAACAAGGGCTGGACGCCAAGCTTCCTGATGGTCCGCAGGACCGAGAACGAAGAGGCCAAGCACGCGTCAGAGATGAAGGCCGCGCTCCTGGCGGACGTGGAGAAGTGGAAGGACCACGACCTCGTGCGCGCGAAAGCGATCGCGGAGGCGGCGTTCACCCGCAACCTCTCGAGCTCGCCGGTCTGGCTCGGCCCAGACGGCCCGATGACGCAGTCGCTGTTCGACCGCTGCGCGTGGCGCGGGTATCTGGAGATGGTCGGGTCCGGCGTCCTGCGCGAGCAGGTCATGGTCGGGGCGATGCAAAACGTGGACCTGGAACAGCTACAGGCCGCGGCCAAAGAACTGCTCGAAGAGTGCAACGTCGGATGGGTTCCGGGACGCTAGCACATGTACCGGTTTTTGTTTGGGATGCGCTTGGGGGCAAGTACCATTGAGCCATGCGTCGTTCGATGCTCTTCCTGTTCGGGCTGGTCGTTTTGTCGTTGTGCGGCTGCGGCGGAATCCAAGGCGACAATGGATCGCTCCGGTTCGAGCTCGTGGACGCGCCTTCGCACGTGTCGTCGCTCGAAGTGACGATCCAGAGGATTGACGTGATGATCGGCGGAGATTGGGAGATCGTCGCGTTCCCGAACCAGACGTACGACGTCCTTGCGCACCAGACCGAACCGGCGGTGCTCGGCACCTCGGGGCTCGCAGAGGGCCTGTACGACAAGATCCGTGTCGCGATCACCGCGGCGCGAGTGACCGACGCGAACGGGACGCACGACGTCACCGTCCCGCAGTCGGTCATGCAGGACGGGCTCGAGATCCCGGTGGACTTCGAGATGCTGTCCGCGAAGATGACGACCCTGCTGCTCGACTTCAACGTCGCGCAGTCGCTCGTCATCAACCCCGACGGCTCCTATTCGCTCGACCCCGTCATCCCGACGGTCGTGAAGAGCGAGAGCGGGACGATCGGTGGGTTCGTCGTTCGGAACGGGTTCGGAGTCTCGGGCGCGTCGGTGAAGGCGACCTACACGGACGGGCCGAACTATCCGGTCGGCACGGTCGTGAACGTCGCGCACTCGCAGGCGGACGGCTTCTTCCGCGTGTGGGCGCTCCTGCCCGGCGAGTATCGCCTGAGGATCGAAGCGGACGACGTGTTCCTCGGACCGGCGTCAACGACCGTGAACAACGTGATGGTCGTCGCGCAGAACGAGACGCCGCTCGGTGCGGTCACTCTGGACTGATCGCGCTCGGATCGAACTCTGGGTGCTTGCTGCAGAGCTGCAGGAAGTCGCAGTCGCGACAGATCCTCTTCGGGACCGGCACGAGGCCCGCAAAGTCACGCTCCAGGACCTCCGTCCCCAGCGTGACGAGGTCCTTCTGGAACGTCTGCAGCTCGTTCGGGTCGAAGAAGACGGTCGCCTTCTCGCCGGTGCGCAGCGCGACGATCGAGGCCGCGAGCTTCGCGCCCGGGTGCCTTTCTTGCAGCAGCAGCGCGTAGCAGTTCATCGCGAGGTCCGTCGCGACGTCCTCTGCCAGCACCGTCTGTCGCCCAGACTTGTAGTCCACGACCTCGAGGGTCCCGTCGTCGCGCTCGTCCACTCGGTCGAGGCGGCCGATCAGCACGAACGGGCCGAGGTCCCGCCGCAGGAGCTTCTCGATGTAAACGGTCTTGGCGGTGACCGGCTGGGCCTTGAAGTTCTCGATGTACGTCTCGATGATCGCCTTGCCCTCCGACATCGCCTGCATCATCTCTTCGTGGCTCGCGTACCCGGCCTCGATCCAGCTCTCTTCGAGCGCGGCGACGGCCTGGTGGGTGGTCGTGACGCCGGTGTCGCCCTCGTCGTGAAACCGCTGGAGAACGCCGTGCAGGGTGGAGCCGAAGCTGTAGTAGCTCTTGGACCGCAGGTACCACTTGCCGCGGTCGTCCACGTACGTCCATTTGAACTTGTCCGGACAAGCGAGGTAAGTCGTGAGCTTTGACGGGCTGAGGGATGGCTTGCGGGGCACCTCACCGGATTATGAAGGATGGGAGCCCGTGTCAGAATCGGTGTGGTGCTTTCCCTCCTCTTTGCTGCCGTCGTCCAGACCCCTGCGGAGCCCTCGGTGATCCCGCGGCCACAGAGCATGCAGACGCTGAGCGGAGAACCGTTCGTCTTCAGCAAGGGGACCGTGATCCTCGCTCCGCAGTACACGCCCACGATCAAGTTCGTCAGCGAGCTGGTGATGCAGTGCACGGACGACCTGCCGCGCATAGTGCGGGCCGTTGTCGGGGGGAGCGGCGGGCCGGTCGTGTCGGTCAAGAGGGACGCGGCGCTGAAGCCCGAGTGGTACCGCCTCCGCGCGGAAGGGAAGTCGCTGGAGATCGAGTACGGCGACGAGGCGGGGCTGTACTACGCGATCCAGACCGTGAGACAGCTCTTGCCGATGCCCGACCAGTCGGTCGCGCCCGCCCCGGCGCAAGTCTGGTCGGTCCCGGCCGTGCTCATCGAGGACGGCCCGCGGTTCTCGTGGCGCGGGATGCACCTCGACGTCTCTCGGCACTTCTTCCCAATCTCGTTCATCAAGCGGTTCATTGACTACGCGGCGATGCACAAAATGAACGTGTTCCACTGGCACTTGATTGACGACGGCGGGTGGCGGATGGAGGTCAAGAAGTTCCCGATGCTGACCGCTGTGGGCGCGTGGCGAGCAGGGAACGCAGGCGAGTGGAGCTACAGCGACATCCGGTTCCTGTTCGACGACGCCAAGCCGCGGTACGGGGGCTTCTACACGCAGAACGAGATCAAGCAGATCGTCAAGTACGCGCAAGACCGCTTTGTCACTGTAGTTCCAGAGATCGAGATGCCGGGGCACACGACCCCCTCGATCGTCGTGTACCCGGACCTCGGCTGCGACGGCGTCGCGCCGCCGACGGAGCGCGGCCGGACGAGCACGAACGTGTACTGCGCGGGCAAGGAGGGCACGTTCGCGTTCCTGGAGGACGTGCTGCGCGAGACGATGGAGATGTTCCCGTCGAAGTGGATCCACATCGGCGGCGACGAGGTCTACAAAGGCCACTGGGCACAGTGCGCGAGCTGCCAAAAGCGGATGGCGGACGAGGGGCTCAAGAACGTTGACGAGCTGCAGAGCTATTTCATCCGCCGGATCGAGAAGTTCCTTGTCGCCAACGGCCGGCGGCTGGTCGGGTGGGACGAGATACTCGAGGGCGGACTCGCGCCAGAGGCGACCGTGATGTCGTGGCGCGGGGTCGAGGGCGGGATCGCCGCGGCGAAGGCGGGCCACGACGTCGTCATGTCTCCTACGTCGCACTGCTACTTCGACTACTCGTACGCGACGACACCGACGCAGCACGTCTACGGATGGGAGCCGGTGCCGACCGAGCTCACGACGGAAGAGGCGAAGCACGTGCTGGGCGGTCAGGCCAACGTCTGGACGGAGTGGATCCCGACCGTCGAGCTTTGCGAGTACATGATCTTCCCGCGGATGCTCGCGACCGCGGAGGTGCTGTGGACGAACAAGGAGCGGCGGGACTGGGACGGGTTTTCGTCGCGCCTGTCGCGGTACTTCACGCGGTTGGACGCGATGAGCGTCAGCTATCACATCCCCGCGCCGCAGGTGGAGGCGACGGCGGCCGTCTTCGAGACCCGCGCGACCGTCGCCGCGACGGTGCCCGATGGCTCGCCGTTCACGCTGCGTTACACGACGGACGGGAGCGCGCCGGGCGTGTTCTCGCGAGAGTACGCCGGGCCCTTGACCGTCGAGCAGAGCTCGGTCGTTTCGTTCGCGCTGGTCTCCCGTGCGGGGAACGTCGGCGAAGTGGTGCGAGTGGAGTGCATCAAGGCGTCGCCGCGCTCTGCGACGGGCCTCGTGCCCGGCGTCGTGTGCGAGTCCTTCGAAGGGAAGTGGGAGAGGCTGCCGGACTTCGGCGCGCTCACTGCCGCTCGCACGGCCAACGTTGCCTCCATCGGCCTCGCGCCCCGCACGCGCGACGACGAGTTCGGCCTGCGCTTCGTCGGGTTCTTCCGCGCCTCCGCCGAGGGCGTGTACCGGTTCCGTCTCGGCAGCGACGACGGCTCGCGCCTTCGGATCGCTGGCGCGACGGTCGTGGACAACGACGGCCTGCACGGGTACGTCGTTCGCGAGGGCTCCGTGCGCCTTGCCGCCGGGGTCTACGCGCTCGAGGTCGCGTTCTTCGAGGCAGGCGGGGCGGAAAGGCTGACGCTCGAGATGCAGGCGCCGGGCGGGACTTGGGGGGCCGTGGACGCAGCGCTGTTGCGTGCCCGTGACTGACAGACCGGAAACAGATGAGGAAGCAAAGGGAGTGGGCAGGACTGACGGGGCGCTACGGTGCCGCGGGGGAGAGCGGCGCTTGGAAGGTCGTGTACGACCACTACTACCAGGACCGCCTGAAGGAGGCGTACCACGCGGCGGCGGACCTCGGGGCGGGCACAGCGGCGCACGGGCTCGTCGGGTTTCGCATGATCGAAGGCGAGTACATCACGCGCCAGGCGGGAGAACTGCACCAAGCGACGCCGTGGCTCTCGATCGAGACGATTGAAGAAGAGTCGCCAGAACCGATCCAATCGGTCGCATCGCGGGTCCTGCGCGCGTGCGACACCGTCGCGGAGCGGTTCGGGTTCGAGCACGGGCCGCCCGTCATGGTCTCGGTCCTGGCAAAGGAGTCGAACGTGCCGTGGATGCCCGGGCGCTTCGGGTACTGCATTGACAAGTTCCCGTACGACAAGATCTGCATTCCGAACTCCTCTTTGCACGACGCGGACGACCTGCAACACGTGATAGCGCACGAGTACGCGCACGTGGTGACGCTGAACCTCTCGGAGGGCCGGTGCCCGCTGTGGCTGGACGAGGCGGTCGCGATGGTCGCGGGCGGCGGGGCGAGCAGGGGGGCGTGGCGCGCCTTCGCCAGCGGGCGCGAAGAGTGGCTGCCGGCACATGAGCTGAACGCCTCGTACCTCCGCGACCGAGAGGACTCGCGCGAGCGCGACGTGGTCTGGCGGGCGTACCTGCAGTCGGCCGTGATCGGCGCGTACCTGGCCTCGCTCAAGGGCGAGCGGGCGCTCGGGGACCTGATGCGCGCGTTCTCGAACAACACGCTGCTCCAGGACCTCATGATGCGCGTGCGCGGGAACGCACCGACCGACGAGGCGCTAGGCGAGGTGTACGGGCTCGGGACGCGGGCCCTGTTCGAAAAGTCCTATTCTTGGTTGGTCGGACAAGCGAGGGGCTAGCGGCCCGTGCGCAGAAAGGTAAAATCAGGGGGCTTCAGTTCGATCGTCCCCGACCAGTGCTGCTTGTGGGGCAACGGAAGCGATTCCCGTCCAGGCCGACGCCTGCGACCGTGGGTGCACAGAGTCCGAGGAGAAACGTGGCAAAGCCGAAAAGCAGCAACGAACCACAGATCAGCAAAGCGAAGGCCGAAGAGTTCTATCGCTCGATGGTCAAGATCCGCCGCTTCGAAGAGAAGACGGAGTTCGCCTACCGCCATGGAAAGGTCGGCGGATACATGCACGTCTACATCGGGATGGAGGCGACCGCGATCGGATGGAACGACGCGCTGCAACTCGGGTACGACTACGTGATCTGCGCGTACCGCGACCATCCCCAGCCGCTGCTGATGGGCTCCGACCCGGTGAAGGTGATGGCCGAGATCATGGGTCGCAGCGACGGGCTGAGCCGTGGAAAGGGCGGGTCCATGCACCTCTACGACATCGAGCGCGGGCTCTTTGGCGGATGGGGGATCGTCGGCGGGCACACGTCGCTGGCAGGCGGGCTCGGGCTTGCGGCGAAGTACCGCGGCGAGGACCGGGTGACGCTCTGCTACCTCGGCGACGGCGCGGCGAACGCGGGCGTGTTCTTCGAGACGCTGAACATGTGCGCGCTGTGGGACCTGCCTGTGATCTTTTTGATCGAGAACAACGAGTTCGCGATGGGCACGCGCCTGGAGTACCACGCGGCGGACACTGACCTCTCCAAGCGCGGGTACCCGTTCGGTATCAAGTCGGAGCGGCTGGAAGGCATGGACGTCGTGCAGGTGCAGGCGGACGCTCACCGGATCGTCGAGTGGGTGAGGAAGAACCAGAAGCCGTACTTGGTCGAGGTGATGAACTACCGCTACAGCGGCCACGGCGCGGCGGACAACGACCGACAGCTCTATCGAACAAAGGAAGAAGAGGCGGAGGCGAAAAAGCGCGACCCGCTGCGCCGGCTCGAGGCGTACATGTTGGAGAACAACTTCATGACGCGCGAGACGATGGAGGCGATTGACGAGGAGACGGTCAACTGGGTCGAAGGAATCTACGCCAAGGCCGACGAGTCTCCGTTCCCGGAGACCGACGAGGTCTACGACAACGTCTACGACGACATGGAGCCGGAGAAGGGGCACTAAGATGGCTGAGATGAACTATCGAGACGCCCTGAGGACAGCCCTCATCGAGGAGATGGACCGCGACGACAACGTCTTTTGCATTGGCGAGGACATCGGCCGTTACCAGGGGACGTTCCGCGTGACGCAGGGGCTGTTCGAAAAGTACGGCGAGCGGCGCGTGATAGACACGCCCATCGTCGAGCCTGGATTTACGGGGATGGCGATCGGTGCGGCGATGGCGGGGCTTCGGCCGGTCGTCGAGATGATGACGATGTCGTTCTCGATCCTCGCGCTCGACCAGATCATGAACCACGCGGCGAAGATCCATTATATGACGGGCGGCCAGGCGACGGTCCCGATGGTGGTGCGCGGACCCGGTGGGGCCGCCAAGCAGCTCAGTGCGCAGCACAGCCACTCGATGGAGGGCTGGTACGCGCACGTCCCCGGGCTGAAGGTCGTCGCTCCGGCGACGGCGGCGGACGCGTACGGGATGTTCAAGACCGCGGTGCGCGACAACAACCCCGTGATCTTCACCGAGAACCCGATGCTGTACGGGGTGAAGGGCGACGTGCCGGTCGGGACGGACTTCACCGTCGAGTTCGGCAAGGCGCAGGTGCTGCGCGAGGGCACGGACGTCTCCCTGGTCGCGTACTCGCGCATGACACAGGAGTGCCTGGCCGCCGCGGAGCTGCTCGATGCCGACGGGATCAGCGCGGAGGTCGTGGACGTGCGTTCGCTGCTGCCATTGGACATGGCGACGATCGCGGGCTCCGTCGCGAAGACGAACCGCGCGATGGTGGTGTACGAGGACTGGCGCAGCGGCGGGTTTGGCGCAGAGATCGCGGCGCGCATCGGCGAAGAGTGCTTCGACGACTTGGACGCCCCGGTCGGGCGCGTCGGCGGGCTCAACGTCCCGATGCCCTATGCGCGCGTGCTCGAAGTGGAGTGCATTCCGAAGCCAGAGGACGTCGTGGCGGCCGTCCGCAAGATGGGTTAGCTCCAGTGGCCGGTTACTCAGGGACGCCGCTTTGGAAGAAGCTGGGGATGAAGGAGGGGAGCAGGTGGGCCGTCGTGGGCGCGCCGAAGGGGTTCGCGATCGAGGACCGTCCCGACTCGGCGCCGACGCTCACGACGATCAAGGGACTGCTGGACGGGTCTGTCGTCTTCTGCACGACAAAGAAGCAGCTCGACGAGCGGATCGAAGCGGCGATCAAGGCGATGCCGCGCGACGGGTCCGTGTGGATCGCATGGCCAAAGAAGGCGTCCTCGATCAAGACCGAGCTGGACTTCGACCTCGTGCAGCACGCGGGCCTGGGCCGCGGGCTCGTTGACAACAAGTGCTGCGCGGTTGACGACGACTGGTCGGGCCTGCGATTCGTCGTCCGCGTCGTGGACCGCGCCAAGTGGCCGCGCTAGCCGACGCTCAGCGTGAGAGCGGGCCCCTGTCCGAGGACGGGCCTCAGGTCCGCGACCGGTGCGAGCGCGGTCTCTTTGGTCCGGTTTCCGAGGATCAGGAGGAAGAACTCGTTGCCGTTCTTGACGTAGTGAAGGGGCTTGCCTGTGAGCGGGTCCCTATGGATCGGCTTGTCGCCTGCGATCTGGTCTGGCAACTTGCGATCGGCGTGCCAGTGCTCGAGGACCTCGAGAGCGGTCATCGCCAGGTTCTTGATCTGCACGACGCGCATGATCCCCATCGCCGTTTGTTCGTAAGTGATGCCGAACGACCGTGCGAGGTAGCTGGACTCGTCCTCGTTGATCAGCCATACGCCACCGATGTTGTCAATGGCGACTCCGACGTCGAAGACGTTTGCGTCCTCGCTGGAGGCGGTCTTCATGGCTTCGACCCAGAACCAGAGCGACTTGGACTCTAGCGCTTTGCTTGCCTGGCCGCCCGTCGGGGGCTCGACCTTGTTCTCCTGCAGCTGGAGCTGGAGGTCCATTTTCTCGTCGTAGCTCATCTTCTCCCAGTTGCGGGCGGTCATGACGAAGCGCAGGCTGTCACCGCGGACGACCTGGGTGAGGTCGGTGGGCGGGTTGATCTTGTTGAGCGCGGCAGCGATGCCTGCGGCGAACGCGCTGTCGTTCGGAGAGTCTTTGACGAACTGGAACGCTGTGCGGACGATGCGACTGGAGCAGGAGGCCCAGCTGCTCATCGCCTTCCAAGTCGGCTCGTCGGTGAGTTGCGTCGTCAAGTCGGCCGACGCGGTGATGAACTCGAGCGCGGCCCCCTTGTCGCCTTGTTGGAAGTGGTAGTTCGCAATGGCGCAGGCTGCTTGGACGTACCGGTTGTACGAAACGTACGTCGGCTCTCTTCCTAGCAGTCCCCCTTCCCAGTCAATGGGAGTGTTGACGTTGCCGAGCTTGCTCGCTGCCAGAAGGTTGTTGATCTGCTCGTCGTTTTGGAGCAACATCGCAGCGGCTTCGTCTGCACGGGTCTCGTCCGAGAGGATTTCGACAACTTCAGGGCTGCCTGTGAGGTAGTCCTGAAACTTCATGAAGTCCGAATGGAGGGCGAGCCCTTTCATGCGCTCTTGCGTGTCAATGTCCTCTGGCTTCATAGGGAGCCCGGCCTTTGTGGCGGCGTCGCGCCTTTGGTCGAGCATGCTCGCCTCTGCCCTCAGAGGGCCGTTGATGAGGTTGTCGTCGTAGAGGAGCTTGCCCCCAGCAGCGAGGGAGGCGACGACGACGAGGACGAGGACGACTTTGGACACGCGCTTGACGCTAAAGGAACTCATTGTTGCGATGCTCCTGACTACGGGAATGCACAAGCCTTCTGGCAGGTTTCAGCCAACTTCGATTCTACATCAAGGGGCAGGGCTCTTCGGCCCTGCAAAGTAGAACGAGACGTCGCCCTCGAACGTGAGGCCGTGCACTGAGGGGCCGCCCTCGTCGAGGCCGTCGCCGCCGACCGAGTAAACGTAGAAGCCGGTGCCTGGGTTGAAGTACGACATCGGAGTGCCGGTGAAGACGTCGAAGGCCATTTCACCGAGGACAGGTGATCTTGCCGGGAAAGCGCGGGTGCGGAGGCGCGAGCGGAATGCCGCAGCGGAGACGAAGAGGACTCGGCGGGCAGCTTCGTTCTCGGCTGCCGCCGTCGGAAGGTTCGCGATGGACGGTGCGGTCGCCTTCAGCGAGTAGCTCGATGCCCGCGTGTCCTTCTGCCACTCTTCGACGGCTCCTTGCGTCGCCGTGACTGCGTCCGGCCAAGAGCGGGCCTCGGCGAGCTTCTTGTGCAGTGCGATGGCCCCTTCCAGGTGACGCGCCTCGACTGCGTCGCGGCCCCAAGGGTCCGTAGGGAAGTCGCTGCGCGTCCACAGCCAAGAGACGCTCTGGTCGCCGTCAATCTCGCGGTTTTGGCCGATCTCG
>JBBDXG010000024.1:77999-79481 GCA_040902435.1 Fimbriimonadaceae bacterium | reverse complement strand
GGGCCGGGGTCTCACGACCCGGGCCCGTTTTCTTGCTCTTGGTCCGGAAGGCGAGCTAGGACTTCCCGCTCGACTCCACTGTGATGAAGAACCCGTTTCGGCGCTCGTGCTTGTAGTCGTGCCCGTTGCCCTTGTAGAAGTGGGTCCCGTGCGCGAGCTCGAAGCCCTTGTTCTTCTGCGCGCCCCAGTACGTGAGGTTCTGAACGACCGACTGTTTGCCGTCCGCGTTCTTGACGCCTTCCAGCCTGACCTCACCGATGTCGCCGAGCTTGGCGTACCCGTTCATGCCGTCGCGGCGCCAGGTGATTGGTGCGCTGTCGGTCGCGAACTTCTCGAACTCGAACGGATAGATCTTTTGGACAAGCACGAGGATCGCGTCGCGCTTGTTCTGCGGCGTCTTCGTGTCGAACGTCACAACCGCCGACTTGAGCGGCTTTGTGAAGTCCCCACCGAGGTCGCCTGACACCCAGAACAGTTCGCCGTCCAGCTTCACGTCGCCGACGTGCCCTTCCTTGATTCGAAAGGCGTTGTTGAACTCGCAGAAGCGCTCGCCGTCCGGGTGCGTCGAGAAGTAGCACATGCAGAACAGGTTGCACGAGCACGCCTCGATGATTTCTGCCTTGATGGCCCAGGTGTTAGTGGCCTGGGCAGCCTTCTCATACCGACCGAGGATCTGGGCGGCGCCGCTCGCAGCCAGAACGCCGGTCAACGCAAGTAAGAGCGCGTAGCGCACATTGTTTCGAATTGCCATAGTGTTCTCCGACTGGCCCATCCGAGGGCCAGCAAGTTGGTTGCAGTATATATCTTGATCCGGCAGGAAGAGTCAAGCCCTATGTCCGGTGTGCCCTGGCTCCGAAGGGGGAGGCGCCTTGCGGTCCGGATCTTTCAGGCCCACGCCAGTCTGCTTAGCGGCCTTGAGGATGTCGCCGAGCAGGGTCTTCTCCTCGGTGACGAGGGTGACAAGCACGATGCCCTTTTCGTCCGGCTGCGAGACCTGGCGTACGCCTTTGAGCGCCTTCAGTCCCGCGCGCAGCTTCTCAAACCGCTCATCGCCGACCTTGGGGTCCTCGAGCTGCAGAACGAGCCGCCCTTCGAAGCGCTTGTCCTTGCCGGCGATGGCCGCAAGAATGCTTTGGAGGTCAATCGCTTCTGCCTGATACTTGAACCTGACGAACCGTTCGTCCACAGAGACCTCGATCCGTTGGACGCCGGGCAACTGTGCGATCGCCGACCGCACCGGGACGGCTCAGGAAGGGCAGGAGAACCCCGAGACGTGCAAGGTCACCGCGTGTGGAGGCGGTTGCTGAACGGGCGGCTCCTGCGCGAACGCGACCAGGAGCGCGCCGCTTGCAAGGGCCAGAGAGAGACTGACGCGCATGGAGCGATGTTACCAGGCGTCGCGACAAAAAAGGACCTCGAACAAGGTCGAGTCCATTGGCCGCCCGAGGAGCTTCCCGCGCGCTGCGACGGACTTGACGGGGG
>JBBDXG010000024.1:54525-77989 GCA_040902435.1 Fimbriimonadaceae bacterium | reverse complement strand
TTGAGGGGCCGGGGGCTCACGACCCGGGCCCGTTTTCGTGCTCGAGTCAAGGAACGCGCGTGAACATGAGCGTGTCAACGAAGACGTCCGTGTGTTGGCCCCCGTTCGCGGTCTGGTTGTTCCAGGTGAAGCGCGCGCGCACGCGCAGGGTGCCGGGTTCGACAAACCTGGACGCGTTTTCTGCGACCGTCACGGCGCCGAACCCCTCCCACTGCGGCACGCCGACATCGCTGATGAACACCCACGTCCCCGTGGTGAAGTCGAACAGCTCAGTGACCCGTCGAGTGCCCTGTCGAGACGTGAACGCCTCAATCTCGATCTGGAGGGTGCTGATGAGAGGCGTCTTGAATGTGCCCTCGACTACAAACTGCATCGGTCGCTGGCCCTTCGCGCGGAGCTTCAGATAGCTGTCGTCGCTCTCGAGGACTTCAGGCAGTCCGCCGCTCACGAACCCCAATGGGACGCTCAGCGCGGTCGGAGGGGCTTCCTCGCCCATGTCAATCGGAGTCGGGTCAATCTCGATCGTAGCGACCCAGCCTTCGAAGGCTCCTTGAGGACTGAAGCCCGTCCCGACGATGGTCCGGCCGTCGCCCGACACACCGTTGGCGTAGAGCAAGTGCCAGCCATCGAGGCCGGTCACGCCGTGCTGCGCCAAGTACTGCTTGACGCTCACCATGCCAAATTCCGGAGTCCAGACAAAGGCCTCTGACGTTGTGAAGCCTGTCGCGGTGCCGACGATCACGTTGCCGTCGTCGGAGACGTCGTTGGCGCCGCTCGAGAAGCTGCCGCCCGGAAAGTCGCCGAGCCCGACCATCCCGCCGGACGCCGTCCACCGGAAGGCCTCGTTGCCGCGCGAAGACGCGGAGCCGCCCACAATGACAGTCCCGTCCGCGGAGACGGCTTGGGCCCTGCTGCCGAAGTACCCGCCGGGCAGTTCTCCGAGCCCGATCATTCCGCCGGACTGCGTCCATATGAACGCCTCTTGTCCTTCGGGCCCGGAGCTCGATCCGACGATCACGCTCCCGTCCGCCGAGACGTCGAACGCGATGCTGAAGATGTCGCCGCCCTCGAACTCTCCCAGGTGCTCCATGCCCGTCGCCGGAGTCCAGCGGAAGGCGGCGTACTGCGAGGCGCCGAACGGGCGTTGCGATGCGCCGACCACGACGTTGCCATCGTTGGAGACGGCGTTCGCAAAACTCTGGAATCCGCCGGTGCCAGGAAGGTCGCCGAGGCCAATCATGCTTCCGTTCGACCAGAGGTATGCCTCGAACCCGTTGGCGCTCGTCGTTTGGCCGACGACATAGCTGCCGTTGTGGGAGACCGCGCGGGCAGAGCTGGCAGGATTTCCCCCGGGAAGTCCGCCGAGGGTGACGAGCGGCATCCCAGTGCGCGAGCCTGTCTTCGTGAACTGTGACCAGCGGACCGCCCGAAGTCCGGAGCCAAGGTCGGCTCCGCCGACGACGAACGAACCGTTCGTGGACACTCCATTGGCCACGCTGTTTACGCCGGAGAACGACGTGCCTCCAAGCCGTTGGAACCGAAAGTCGGTCGAAGCAGATGAGGCGATCAGGAGCGCGAAAAGAGCCGCCGCAGGGCGTAGGTTTTGAACGTGTGTCATTGCTGTTACTCCAGAAGGGCGCAGTACTTGGTAGCCGCCCTTCCTATCGTCTACTGGTAGGAATGCCTGGGGGCGTACGGCGTTCCCGATACGGGAAGCAACCGGTAAGTCTGGTAGTCGCAGCGGTAGGCGAAGAACTTGCCCTGCTTCAAAACCACAGTTTCGGAAGCTGTTAGAAATACCAGGGCGAAGCAAGAAATCCGCACTTGACTCTATAATGGGCTCATCGGCCTGTGGGGGAGGTGGCCCCTTCTTGGAGTGGACTTATGATGCGAAGACTCTTGTTATCTCTGTGCGCGCTCATGATCGCGGTTGCAGCGTCGGCGCAGCTACAGCTCTCGATCGGTGTGCGCGAGACCGGGTTCGCCGGTGGGCCGGACAACGGCGTTGGCGGGAACGGCGGCACCTCTGGTGGGATCGAGTTCATTAACTTGGACGGACAGAACCTCACGATGGACGGGACGTGGCAGACGTTTACATGGACATTCGCCACGGACCCTCCGACCGCTTTTGCCGGCACGTCTGCGAACTCGATCCTCGAGGGCAGCTATGGCGTTTTGGAGCACCTGCGGATCCGCAACTCAGGCAGCGTGACCGGCCCGATCACTCTTTGGATTGACGACATCACGAACGACTTTACGCCTCCGGGCGGGGGACCGATGTCGGTGAACTTCGGCGACTTCGAGAGCTTCGCCCTTGGAGCAGAGGTCATTTTCCAGGAGCCGCGGTTCTCGGGCTCGACCACTGGAAACTTGATGCTCTTGCCGAACACGTCAGTCGTGACGAACTCGGCAGCGTTCGGCGGAGCCCAATCGGACCAGGTGGACTTCCAGTTCATTGATGGACTGAACACCCGGTGGGTGCGGCTGACTACGTTCGGTACGCCGAACTTGCCGAACCCAATCGTGCGGTTCGACGGTGGAAGCGTCCTGACAATGAAGGTCCGTGCGGTGCCGGAGCCGGGGACGCTGGTCGTCCTGGGACTGGGTGCGCTGGCGCTGTTGCGTCGGAGGAAGAAGTAGCGGCGGCTCGACACGACGGGGGGGGGGGTCTCACGACCCGGCCCGTTCCCGCGTGTCACTCCAGGATCGCAGCGAGGAAGCCGGAGCTGTCGTCGAAGAACAGCGTGCGACTGTCGAAGTGCAGGCTCGTGCCGTCGGCGAAGCCGACGACGACGTCTTCGCAGGCGACCTTCGTCCATGGGTCTCCGTCCTCGTCCTTGCCTTTTGTCGTCGCTCCCTTCTTGCCGACGTCAACATACTGGACCTTCTTCATCGCCTCGCCATAGAAGTCCGGGCCCCAGGTCTCGCCTTCCTTCAGCTCGTACACGCGTTCTCTGTTTGAGGTCACCTTTCGAAACTCTCCGGAGCCGGAGCGCGTGATGTGGTCAGGCCTGATGGACAAGTGACCGTCAGGACCGATCTCGTATTCGCAGGTTTGGAGCGCTGCGCCTTCGGTCGCGTCTTCGAAATAGACGAAGTTGAGGGCGCCTTCTTTCGTCGCCCAGTAGCCCTGGCCGACGGCCGTCTCGCTGGACAGCGCTTCGAACTCGCCGTCGGCGGCGAAGACGAGGCGCTCTTCCGTCGCCGTGAGGCCCTCCCACGTTCCGACGAGCGCGGCGTCCTGTTCGCCCTCTTCTAGCTTCTCGATGACCCGGGCAGCCTCTTCCATCTCGGGCGTGATGGTGAAGGACTCGCCGTCCGGCCCCGGCTGACAGCCGAGCGCGGCGAGCGCGAGCAGTGCTATGGCGGAGAGCTTTCGCATGGTTATTTGTGTCGGTCCTGGGGCGAAGAGTTCAGACATCTTGATTGCACGGGGGCGGCTTGGTGCGATGAGAGCACTTAGGTTCATTTTAGAACGGGGGGCCGTTTTTTGGCCGTTTTTCTGTCGCCGGAGTCCGCGCGCTTCTCCCCCTTCTATCTTCAGAGTACCACTATATGGGACCCTTTGTCAAGTTTATTTTAGCAAAACAGGACTTAAGTGCTAGTTTGAAGGGGTACCAGGTGCACGGGCCGCCCGGATCCACTTTGGACTTCCACTGCGACTTTGGCAATGCATCTGCGCCACTCTAAAAACTGGTGCGACCCGAGCGGTCACATGTCGGGGATCTCTGGCTCGACGAGCTTTGCAAGATTCTCCAGCGACTCCTGCCAGCCGAGGTAGCAGGCCTCCGCCGGGATTGCCGCAGGGATGTTCTCCTGCACGATGTTCACCTCGGTGCCGACGGAGACCTTCGTCAGCGTGTAGGTGGTCCGCATCTTGCCTGGGAGTTTCGTGTCCTCGAACACATCGGTCGCGACGATGCGCTCGCCTGGCACCAGCTCCAGGTACTCGCCGCCGAAAGTGTGGCTGTGGCCCGTCGTGAAGTTCGTGAACGACATCCTAATAAGTGCCGCCGATCTTGGCGTCGAGGTGGTGGACCGTGCACGTGAAGCCGTGCGGCGGCAGCCACTTGCAATTGGCGGCCGGGTCGAGGATGGCCTTGTAGACGCGCTCCGGCGGGGCCTTCAGAACCCGGTGGAGCCGGACCGTGCCGGTCGCAGCCTGTGTCTGTGTGTGAGTGCTTGTCATAGCTGTACTCCTACAGACTATTCTACGTCCCCGGACCCTGGCCTTTGGGCACCTGCAAGAACAGGAACACGCCGTTCTTGTTCGCAGTCACGATGTCTGGCAGGCCGTCCTTGTTCATGTCCTGGACGACGAACTGGGTGCCGACGCCGGAGTCTTCGTCAATGACGTGCCGGGTCCACTTCCCTTCGACGAGCTCGTAGCGCACGAGCCAGTGCGGCTCTTCTGAACCGGGGTCCACTCCTGGCGGGTGCCCCCACTTACGCTTGCCGGTCAACAAGTTCGGCTTACCTTTGAACGTTGCCAGCACGGCGGCGTGCGTCACCGAGACCGTCTCGTCTATCGTCGTCTTCTTAAAGTTCATCGGGTACGGATGGTTGCCTGCAGCCGGCTGGTGCCACCACACGCCGCGGGCATGCGCGGAAGTCGAGAGCACGCTGCCTTCGAGCACGAGCATCTGCGCGCAATCGGCGCCGAGGTCTGCTTTGACGAAGTCCCATACGAGTCCGTTTGGACCGTGAGTGGGAACGTAGTAACCGTCCTTGGTGATGATCTCCAGCCTTCTCTCGTCGCCCCACTTCAAATCCCCGACTCCGAGGCCGTGCGAATACCTTTGCGATCCCGCACCCTTCATCTCGCTCACGTCGTGGCAGACCCACGGCGCATACGGGTCAGAAGAAGGCTCGAACCACGCCAGGTGCTTGTCGTCGTACGCCATCACAAGTACGCGTTTGCCGTTACCGAAGAGGTCTACGTACAACGGGCTTTCGTTCCCCGCACTGCGCCAGATGAGATGCTCTTTCCAAGGACCAGCGTTGCCCTTGGGGTTCTCGCGCCAGACCGCCTTCTCGCCCGGCATCCCGATCACGATCTGGTCCACCCATCCGTCGCCGTTCAAGTCCTCGGCCCAATTGTGGAAGCTGTTGCTCCACGCGGCCTTGGGCTCGACAAAGACGAACGGCGCGATCTCGTTCGCTTTCCAGTCCGGCGCCTGGTACCAGACGTTCCCGGCGATGACGTCGAGCTTTCCGTCGCGATTCACGTCGCCGACCGCCACGCCCTCGGACACGAACCGCGTGTCTAGGACGGTCTTTGCAAACCGAATCTCTTCCTGAGCTTTAGTCCCGACGATCACTAGCGCGATGAACGACGCGATCACTCCCACAGATTACCGGCTATTCGCCCGGTACACTGTCCCCGTTGAAGAAGCGCACGAAGGTGCTGACAGGCGTGGGGGCGGGGGCGGTCGTGTTGTTGCTCCTCGCATGCGCGCTGTTGCTCCAACCGCCGGTGCCGTATGACTTTCTGCGCGGATCCACGTACAAGGGTACGTCACTTCAAAACCCAGATCTCAACCCAGACTGGCCAGGAGTTCGTTTTGGTGTCGGGCAACTTGGCGACCTTGTAGTTGAAGAGTTCTGGACAGATGAACCGATTGAGGAGGTTCGTGCCAGGGCTGACCAGGAGTTCCCGGAAATCACTCAGACATGGGGACCGCTCGAGGGGTCCATCTTCGCTTTCTACTCCTCTGAAAACAGCATCATTTGCCAGACTGTTGACGACGGGACGAGTATCACTATAGCGCGTGTTCCCAAAACTGCCGACCGCTTGCACGTCTGGCTCTGGAAACTCACGCACCGCTGATAATGGAGGGGCCGCCCGGCCGGAACCGTTGACAAGCTGACCCACGGTGAGTCGCACCGCTCAAGCACGATGGGCGCGGTCGAGACCTTGAACTTCACCTCGTCGCAAGACCGGCCAGTGCAAGCGCGCACCACTCCCTGCATGTGCAAACTTGGACCCTGGTAATAACACGGGCTGCCTGTCCACAGAAAGGGGGTTATACTCACCGCGAGGTTAATCGTGAAAACCACATCCGCTCTAATTCTTCTCGCCGCCGCAGGCACCGCGTCGGCACAGTTCACGACCTTCACCAGCAGGGCAGCGTGGGAGGCGGCAGCCGGTGGTACCGTCGTCGTAGAAGGCTTCGAAGGCAATGCGACAGGTTCCCTCGTCCATGCCGTGGACCATGACTTGGGTGCCGTCACCTTCCGTATTGACCTGATCACTGCGACCTCGTCCGGAGCGTCCATCACGTCCACTGCTATCACAGGCGTCAGAGCCCTCTCGATGAACGCCGACGACGGCATGAGGGCCCATACGATGACGTTCGACGGCGTGCCCCTGGTCACGGCCTTTGGCTTCGACTTTATGGGTGCGAACACGGGCGGCGACGCGGTGCTCATCATAGACGGCACACGGTTCGGCATCACGAACGGTGGAACGGTCGGCGCTGGGTTCTTCGGCGTCGTCTCGACGGGATCGTTCGCGTCCGTTCAGTTTGGCGACGAGTCTCCTGGCTCCCTTCCGACGGAGATCTTCACGCTCGACGGCGCGAGCTTTGTCGCCGTTCCAGAACCTGGCACGATGATCGCGCTCGGCCTGGGGGCGTCTGCACTCCTGGCCCGAAGACGAAAGAAGTCGGCGTAGCCCATGCTCGGCCGTTGCCGACCTCCGGTCGGCAACGGCTTTTTGCTGCCCGGGCCGCCCCACGATCGGGAGTCGTGGCGCAGTTCTCCAGGCCCGCACGGTGCAGCTCGGCGAGCCGCACAACTTTAGGTTTTTGCACCAAAAACTTCGCAAAAAAGTCGTGGCTTGGGGCGCTTTGAACCTGGCCGCGAGCCCAAAATAGAACGATGGAGCAGCGGCCCTACCCCTTCGCCTATGCCCACAAGGACGAGTTCATCGCCCTCCCGCCCGAGGAGAAGCCGCCCCACATCTGGGAGGCCCTACAGTACTGTGAATGGCGCCGCACCCACGGCGACGTGACTGAAGCAGAAGTAGACAAGCAGGTCGAGATCATGCGCCACATCGCGCAGGACGTCGCCAAGCACCTCGCGCAAAAGCTCGGCGCCGAGGGCGCGTGGCGCGACCAGTACGACCCGCGCTGGCCCCGCTACCACCCCGAGAGCAAGGACCCGCTCTACCTCACCGGCTGCCACCCGCCGCTCCTGTTCTGCCTGCAGGACAAGGACGAGGAACGGAGGGCGGCCGCGAGCGACGCCAGTCTGCATGAGATGAGCGAGTGGCTCCACTCCCCGGCGGGGATGTACGGCATCACGGACGAGGATCGCAGGACCACAGACGCGGCGGCCGCTCAGTACGCCGACTCGACTGAGAAGTCCCGCCTGGCCGACGCCGAAGTCGTGCGCACCACGGCCCTCGTGGACGAAGCGCGCGCACGCGTCCTCGAGGAAGCCGAGCGCCTCGGCCTCCTCCCCAAACCGCCGAAGAAGCCGAAGAAGTTGGACTAGCTCCCCCTCCGCCTGCGCCCCGGGAGGAGGAGGGGTAGGGGGTGGAGGTCAGTTCCCCCGAACCAACCCGAACCAACCCGAACTAACCCGAACGCCCCCCTTTGAACCTCCGCCGCCCGATTTGCCCCTTTTTCGTGGAGCCGCGTCTTAAGGGTTTGCCGCCACGGCTTAAGGTTTTGCGGCAAACGCTTAAGCGTCCGCTCCCCGCGCTACAGCCTTTGCCCCTGGGGCTACAGCCCTTGCCCCTGGGGCTACAGCCCCGGCTCGCGAGGCAACAGCGTTTCCGGTCGGCGCTACAGCGCTTGCGGCCAGCGCAACAGCCCCGGCCCTCGACGCAAGCTCCCCATCCCGCTCATCCTTCATCCTTCATCCATCTCCCCCAGCCCCCCGCCCCCAATTTCTCATCGTCGCGGGGAGCCCTGCCGAACCGGGGCAACCGTCATCCTGAGCCTGTCGAAGGATTGCCCCAGCCACCGACCGTCAAGGATTCTCCACGACGTAGTATCGACGCGGATCGCCTACGGAGCCGTCACTCTTCTTGATCCTGTGCCTGACCACACATTGGAAGCCGAGCGGCCAATTCTGCGACCAGAGATCTATGTCGGTCTTTGAGTTGTTGTATCGAATGAGAATTGCCGTGTGCCCGCCGTCATATCTGTATCGGCCGTTTCGGTAGCTGAAGGTCGCCACCATTGTGCCAGCGGGTACGCCGCCGAGACTAACCTGCTTTCCGCGTCTCCATGCGCCTTGATCGAGGTTCAAACCGTTGGCGGGAGCCCCAGTCACGGCGCGTGCAAAGGCTACGCACTGGCCGTCGACGCCAATCTGTGTGCCTCTCGGATATCCCGGAATGGCGAACGACCGATGAGGTACCGAGCCCGGGACGGATTGCCCACTGGTAATCCACTTCAAGTACGAGACGGTGCCATAAGGTTGGTACTGCGGCCCGAGCAAGATGCTGAGAACGGTCAGGTTATTGACCTTGTACGAGGCTTCAGCCCGAATCGGCGCGTTCGCCAAGACTAGAAGGGACGAAATAACGAGTAGATTTCTGACGGCGGCCATATCGAATCTCCGAGCTGTTGAATGAGATTGACGCGCCGTGAGCCAAATGGTTCAGTTTTTGGGCGCACAGGTCTGACCCGCAAGACAGCCAGTGTGGCCCGCCACCGCCCGGAGTCCTGACTGACCGGGGCAAGCCGGTTGGTTGCCCCGGCCACCCAGCCGCCTAAGGAGTGGGCGTTAGGAAGCGGGTCAGGTTCACCGGCTCAAGTGCGTAGATCGCCCAGTCATAGAGTAGTTGCTCGATGATCGTCGCGTCGGCTTGAAACGACTTGTAAAATGTGCGTGATTGTGAAATGAGTCCAGTGTCCCCATGCGCTACTTGATGACGACGACGGCATAGTTGCTCGAGTGCCTGCTGGTTCTTGACTAGACCGGTCGTCGGCCATCCGAGACCCTTGCAAATCTCTACGGCCTTGTCTGGCGTCATCGTTCGATACTCCTTGTCAAGACTGAGCTTACGCGTCGCGGGTGTGTCTCGCAAGACTGCACGGTAGTCACGCAGGCTCTGCAGAATTTCGTTTCTCGCAATCTTGGAGACATGCGATCGGAGAGCATCGGCGTGGCGCCACGTCAAATAGTCATCGCACGTATCAGAAACTGACCCAATCGACTGATCTGCACGCTCGAGAAATGCGTTTGCCATTTCCTTTAGACCACTCTCGTAGACACCGTAAAGACGTGCATAGGAGTAGGATGCAACAAGATACCGTGTCTGCGGCTTAATGATCCCTGTGACGTGCCTCTTGATGATCGAGAGCTCATCGAGCCGTATGTCCAGCAACTCCTCAACCCGATCCTCGTACAACAAAGGCAAGGCCACACTCCAGCGTCATGCAAACGCGACTTGTATCAGCCGTATCCGTTCATTAAGCTTCGGCAAACTGTTTGCGCCGGGCCCGGTCACCGCGCGGAACTCGTCACCCGAGACAGTGTCAGCTAGCCGTTGGACGGCCGCTTCGGGCGTGAGCGCCTTGAATGAGTCGAGCGAGCCAAGAGCACCCATCGTTACTGCCTCAAAGTAGGCTGGCGCGAGTGCACCTACGGGCTTGCTATCGCGGTATTTCACGAATGCACCTGCACCGAGTTTTTCCGCAAGTGCTTCGAACAACTCAACAAAAGTATTCCACTCGTTCAGACGCTCAAAGGGTTCTCCGTTGATCAGTATCGCCTCAATGTAGGCGTCAAGCCAGTCGGCGATACTGCCCTTGAACGAGCCACGAAAGTTTTTTACCGCCAGATACCGCAAAACTAACTCATGAAGGCCGAGCGTCGCGGCTGTCGCATCCGGAATAGTCTGCGTGCACTCGACGAAGCGAGGCTGCGTAGCGCACTCTTCGAGGAACTGCAGGAATTCGATGCCTGGTTGGCCCAGGATCCTAACGGTTGCATTGCGTATTTCTTGGCGAGTTGCCTCTTCCCCTCCCGCATTGAGCCTCTTGAACATCTGGTATCTCACCTCTTGCTCGTTCGTTCGCTTTATCACTACCGCCCGCATCGGCTTGCGCTTCAGTTCCAGCTGGAGGAGTTTCGGGAGTTCCTTGTATGTCAGCCCATTAAGGTTTTCTAGCAGATCGCATTCGTCAAGCGTTAGCGGTTGATCATTCGGGGGCTTAGCCCGCACTTCCTCCGCCAACAGTGTCTGGTCGATGAAATGAATCAGGCTACTCACCCTCTGCAGCCCATCGACCAGTTCTAGAACCCCGTCGTCCGCTTGAAACATGAAGATCTGCGGGATTGGCAAGCCAACGAGGAGCGACTCGATTAATCTACTGCGCTGCCCGACACTCCAGCGGAACAATCGCTGGTAGTCTGGCTTGATTATCAACTCACCTTCACGGTGAAGATTCAGCAGTTCGCCGACTGTGAGATCGAGGGGTTCCGTGCGGATGTTTGCCGTCGCCGCGTCTATCTCATTCACTAGCTCGTCCACTGGAGGCATCGTAGGACCAGTGTACTCTCAAGTTAGAGCGGAGCTACCTGGTTCGGCGTCTCGCTTGTTGGCAGCAGCTCGTACCGAGTATTCCGTCGCCTTGGCACGTAGCCGGCGTCGGTGATGAGGCGTTCGAACTCCTCCGAATTCAGGATGAACTTGTTGCCGGCGGCGGAGACGACGTTCTCCTCGATCATCGTCGAGCCGAAGTCGTCGGCGCCGTAGCCCAGCCCGATCTGCGCGATCTTCGGGCCCTGCGTCAGGATCGAGAGCTGGAGGTGGTCGAAGTTGTCCAGGAAGATCCGCGACACCGCCACGGTCCGCAGATAGTCGAAGGCGGAGGCCTTGCGCGCGATTGGCAGGTTCGTCTCCTCCGGCTGGAACGACCACGTCACGAACGCGCGGAACGGCGAGCACTCGTCCTGCAGGTCGCGGATGCGGCCGAGGTGCTCGACGCGGTCGGCCATCGTCTCGACGTGGCCGAACATCATGGACGCGCTGCTTTTCATTCCGAGTTTGGACGCAGTGCGCATGCAGTCGAGCCATTCGTCGGTGGTGTCCTTGTAGGGGGCGATGATCTTTCTTACTCTGTCGACTAGGATTTCGCCGCCCGCGCCGGGGATGGACTCGTGGCCGACTGCTTTCAGTTCTTTTAGCGCGTCTTCGAGCGAGAGCTTGCTGATGTGCGCGATGTAGATGAGCTCGGCGGGGGAGAGCGCGTGGAGGTTGACGCTCGGGAACTGCGCTTTGATTTTTGCGAAGATGTCGAGGTACCAGTCAATCTTCAGCTTGGGGTTGAGGCCGCCCTGGAAGAGGATCTCGGTGCCGCCCTGCTCGACGGTGTCTGCGACTTTTTCGAGGATCTCCTCTTCGGTGAGCGTGTATCCCTCGGCGTGGTTGGGCACTCGGTAGAACGCGCAGAACTTGCACCGCACCCAGCAGACGTTGGTGTAGTTGAGGATGCGGCCGACGACGTAGGTGACTTGTTTTGGGTCGGTCTTTTGGTTGCGTCGGTGTGTGGCGAGTGCGGCGAGGTCGGGGAGGTTGGGGTGTTCGAAGAGGGTCTGGGCGTCTTCGTGGGTGATCCGCTGGTCGGCGAAGACCTTGTCGGCGATGTGGTCAATGCTGCGCAGGGCGACGGCCATCGGGGAGAGGTTACCGGGTAACGGGTAGCGGGTAGGGGGTAGCGGCAGGGCTGCGAAGGTCACGATCGGAAAGGGCAGACCGATCCCGGAAACACGCACTTTTTGAACCTATAAACGGTCGAAAACGGTCGCGGGCCGGGGAGCCTGCCGATTCCCGCTTCAGATACGGCCGTCCTTCCGCCGTTTTCAGGTTCAACAAGTGCTCGACTTCGGCCACTTATCAAGGCGATTCGACGATCTTGAAGACGTCGCGGCTGGGCATGCGGTAGAGGTGCACGTCCACGACGGTCGTCTGGTTGGGGCGGACCCACTCGGCCAAGGTCTGCGGGTCGAGGACATAGCGGAAGGGCACGAAGGCGATCTCCGAGTTGCCGTGCTCGCGGGCGTCAATCTCGAGGTCGCACCCGCCGATGAGGGCGAGCTGGTCCACCCAGTCCTTGGCCCCGTCCTCCCACTTTTCGAGCCGGAGATAGAAGGTGATCGTGTTGGGATTTACGCCGTTCGGGTGGCCGTCGCTAAACAGGTCGTTGATGAGCTTCTGCGCCTTTTCCTCGCCACCGAACGAATTGAAGAAGACGTTGAAGTGCTTGACGGGCGCGTTGTACTGGTCGAACACGCGAAAGACGACCTGGGCGAACTTGTCGTACTGCGACTGGCGCTTGATCTTGACGAAGACGGCGTAGGTGGCGAGGGACTTGGGCTTGACCGCTGCGAGGGTGCTTGCATATGCGGCGTCGAAGCTCGCGCGTGTAGCCGGCATGTTGGCAGCAGTCGTGTTTAGGGCCGTGCCGATGAGGTCGAGTACCTGGGCGCGTGTGCGTGTCCCTCCGAGGATGCTGGAGGACTTGTAGGTGTGGGAGCACTCGTTGACGACCGCGAAGGGGACGCCTGACTTCTTGCCCGACGCACTGATGCGATAGAAGTCAACCGGGAGGCTAGGTTCCTTGACGTCTTTCTCAGTCACGACCGAACTGTCCTCGGTATGTACGGCCAAGTCTTCTGGCGTGAGGCCTGCGACCACTGCGCTATGAACGAACTTGAGATAGGAGGAGTTAAGGTTGCACGCGGCGACGCGGACGACACCGTCGGAGCCGTTCTCGGTGGCGTACTTGACGGGGACGAGGGAGAACTCGTCGGGCCGCTGGCTTCCCGCGATGCAGAACTCGAGCGGCGCGTCGGCCGCGGCGGCCTCGATCTTGGCGTTGAGCTCGCGGTGCATTTCGATGGTCCAAGAAGACCCGAGCTCGAGCGCGCTGAGGACGTTGACGCCGCGCTCGGCCCCCTGGAAGACGAGCCTGCCCCACTTGGCGAGCTGCGAGCGGCCGATGGCGGCCCAGCCGCTTCCCCAGTTTGCACCGGCGAGGTGGATGACGCGCTTTGCAGGACAAGGCTGGATTGAGTCCCAATAACGGCGGAGCCAGTTGCGGACGACGAGGGAGCCGGTCGAGTGGGTGATCGCGTTGAAGCCCTCGGAGAGCAGGTGCGGGAACTCGAGCTCGAGCGCGCGCTGCATCGCCCTGGAGATGTCATCAATCGTAATGCCGTCTTCGAGCGAGATGTATCGGCTGAGGTCGAGCTCCTCGACGAGGCCTCCGAACTGCTGCTTCAGGAGCCCAGGGAGCGGATCGTACGTTTGCCGTATCGAGACGGCGTCGGTCCCTTGGCTCTCGGCGCTGTACCCGTGGACGAGGAGGATTCGCTCCATCAGGCTCTACTATGACTGGTCGTGGGAGCGAAACTAGTAGTGTGAACTCCCGTCCTAGCCAGAACTTCCCTCCCCCCTCAGCGTCCCAGCTAACATCAGGCAGGAACGGGTGCGCCGTCCGGCCCGTAACGGATTGAACAAGCCCATGAACCACAACAAGCTTTTCGCCCTCCTCGCAGCGGTCGCGGTCATCGCGGTCGGTTGCGCCCCGGAGACCACATCGAACTCAGGCGGCGTCGTCGCCACAGACGAGGTCAAACCGCTCGATACGAGCGACCCGAAGAACCAGCCGGACCCGAACCTCGACACGGTCGGACCGCTCGACAAGGACGGCAAGCCGCTCTCGCAGAAGAACGGCCAGGTCCCCCAGCTAGGCGCATCCGGCGTCAGCCCCGGCGGGTCGGGCGGCGGTGGCGAGCGGCGCGGCGGCGGCGGTCGCGGCGGCGGACTCGCGTTCCTCGTCCGCAACGAGCAGATCGCGAAGGAGCTGGGCCTGACGGAAGACCAGGTGAAGAAGATCGCGGCCGCGGTCCCGGAAGGGATGCGCGACATGAGCGACGAGGACCGCGCGAAGGCGGTCACGAAGCTGGAGGCGGACGTCAAGGCGGTTCTGACTCCTGCGCAGAACAAGCGCGTAAGCGAGATCCGGCTCCAGATGAGCGGGCCGCGCGCGCTCACCCAACCGGACGTGGCAAAGGAGCTCGGACTGAGCGAGGACCAGGTCAAGAAGATCGAGGCGGCGCTTGACGTGCCGCGGCCCGAGGGCGGCGGAATGGCGCCTGGCGGCGAACAGCCGAGCGACGAAGAGCGCGCCAAGCGGCGCGAAGAGGCCATGAAGGCGCGAGAGGCGGCCAACGCCAAGGCGCTCGCCGTGCTCACGCCGGACCAGCAGAAGAAGTGGGACGCGATGCTGGGCAAGAAGTTCGAGTTCCAGATGCAGCAAGGCGGCGGTGGCCCGCGATCTGGCGGTGGGATCACGACCAGGGCCTGAGGGGCACGCCATGCTTTGAAGGGCCCCGGCGCACTCGCCAGGGCCCTTTTTTGCGCCAATTGACGCTATCATTCTTGTGTTATGAGGAGAAAGTGGGTCCTTGTCGCTTGCCTCGTGCTTGGCGCCGGGCTGACCGTCGCATCTTGCGGGAAGAAGGAGCCGCCCAAGCTCTCGCCGATGAGCGCTTCTGAGGCCCCGACCTGGGACGGGAAGCAGCCGGTCGGCGAGTTCATCGTTGGCAAGTGGTCTGAGAGCATGGGCCTGGACCCAGCGACGGCGAAGGAGTTCGGCTTGGCGGAGGGCGAGGACGTGGACGGCATGTTCTACTGGGAGTTCAAGTCCGACGGCACGTTCATCTATACGAAGGCCAAGTCGCCGGACAAGGTGCACGGCACGTGGACGCCTGCGTTCAAGGGCGTGACCTTGAACTATGAGAGGTGGAACGACGAGAAGCTCAACGACTTTGCGCAGCGAATGCGGACCGAGGCAGAGACCGGTGCGTCCGCCGCTATCACGCGCGAAATGGCCGTGGACGGGACGATCAAGATGCTTCGCGACCGGACCTACATAGAGGTCGCCGAGGACAACAAGGGCCTCGTGTTCACGAGCCCGACAAAGCCGGAGCCAGGGTCCGCAGGCGGGATGTTCGACATGGACTTTGACACGCCGCTCGTGCGGATGAAGTAGGTCTGGCATCGAGATTCGTCCCGCAGTCCCCGCCGACTTCGCCGCGCTGGCGGCGCTGCAACGCAGGGCCGTGGACGCGTGCCTGCGCCCGCTCTATGACGAGGTGGCGATCGAGAACTGGATGGCGGTGATTGACGCAGCGAAGTTCGAGCGCGTATCTGCTACTGGCGAGGACATCTACGTTGGGCTAGTGGGCACGGCGCCGGTCGGGTTCGTTTCGTGCATGGCCGAGATGTCGCTGCTCGGGATGTGGTACGTGGACCCTGTCTACATTGGTCAGGGACACGGGTCTGCTTTGCTCGCTCACGCGGAGTCGTCGCTGACGGCCGGCGGGTGCGTCGTGGCGACGACTGAGGCCTCGCTGTTCGCTCGGCCGCACTTCGAGTCGCGCGGTTGGGTGCCGCTGGGGGAGTTCGACAAGCAGGCGTTCGGCGGCGTCTTTCGCGTGACTCGGATGTCTAAGGGGCTTGGCGCGGGGTAAAACCGGGCTCGTTGCTGCGACACCGCCTCGCGACCCTTGCGGACTTTTTCTCTCACCACGGCGACATCGCGCCGCGGTATGGCTGCGACGCGTTCATCCACAGCAAGCTTCCCGAGTTCTGGTCGGCAATGCTCGGTTCGCCTGCCGTTGTTCCCCTCATCGTGGAGGACCAGTCGGGGCCCAAGCCGCGCGTGGCCGCCTCGCGCCTGATCGCCGCGGTGAAGGACTCCTTCGCAGACGAGGTGCTGTCGGGCAGCGTCAAGACGCCGGTCGCCGAAACAATGGTCCGGCGGTGGCTGGACGGCGCCCAGGTCTTGCTGACCCCGGTCGAAGTTAAGCTCGCGAACAAGGGCGACGGCATGCGGCTGCTGACAGTCCACATCTGGGAGGCGGTGCCGAAGGAAGTCCCGCGACTGTACTGCGACGTCTGCGCGAGCCAGACGGACGGAATGAACCAGTACCTGAAAGGCGCGAAGGTCGTCGAGATGATCGAGGACGCGTGCGACGAGTACCACGGCGAGGTCAACGGCGCGATCGGCTACACGCCGCGCGCGCGGTTCGACGGCGGTTCGTGGGTGGGCAGCATCACGAAGACCGACGCGGAGAAGAACTGGGCGCTCACCGTCGCGGGCGTGTTCCAGTACCGCCCACCGCGGCTCGGGCTCTCGCAGACTCACAAGGAGATCCTGCGGCCTGCGCTGGAAGGCATGACTGACGAGGAGATCGCCGCGGCGCTCTTCCTAAGCGTCTCGGCGGTGAAGAAGCGGTGGTCTGCCATCTATGACAGCGTCTCGACGAAGGGCCAGATGGCGGGCTTGCCGTCCTGCGACGGCAAGCGCGGGACGGAGCGCAGGCGGCTGCTCCTGGACTACCTTCGGTGGCATCCGGAAGAGCTGAACCCGATCGCGGCGCACTAAGCGTGTGACGGGAAACGCGTAACGCGTAGTCTGAGGCCGATGATTCTTGAGGCTAGTTCAACCACTTCCCGTCTCTCGTGACGCGTATCCCGTCACCCACTAGGCCCCAAATGTACACCAAAAGGACAGCGCGGTAGGACCGCGCCCGGGTGTGACACTCCCCGTCGACAGGAGTCAAACTATGTTGACGAGGACAGTTTCTACAATCATCGTGACCGCTCTAGCGGCGGCCGCCCTGGCGTGCCCGTTCTGCAAGACCAAGACCTCCGGCCGGTTCCCCGGCGAGGTCGAGCTCGTGGGCAACGGCACCGCCTACACCTGGCTGGACCTGGACAAGGACGGCAAGCCGGTGGCGCTCGGCGTCTCGCTCAGCGAAGCCGCCATGACGGGCCTGACGCAGGAAGTGGACAAGTACGGGATGGGGCCGGAGTGGCGCCTCAAGCTGCCGAAAGAGGCGGGCATGTTCCCGATTGACCACTTCGCCTTGGGCTGGAACCCGTTCGGCCACGAGCCGGAGGGCATCTACAACGTGCCGCACTTCGACTTCCATTTCTATCTGATTGACGAGAAGACTCGGATGGGGATCACGCCCGATTCAGACGAGCTGAAGAGCTGCGAGCTGCCCCTTTTGGCCGGTCAGGTGCCGCAGGGCTATGTGTACGCGCCGGGTACGGCTGTGCCGTGGATGGGCGCCCACTGGGTTGATCCAAAGTCGCCGGAGCTCAACGGCACGCCGTTCACGACGACGTTCATCTACGGCGCGTACAACAAGAACCTCGCGTTCATCGAGCCTATGATCACGAAGGCTTACTTGGAGTCGAAGCCGGACGCGACGTACAGCATGCCGGCACCGGCACAGTCTTGGAAGCCCGGGCTGTACCCGACGAAGTACACCGTGCGATGGGACGCGCAACGGCGCGAGTACCAAGTGATCTTGCACGAGTTCGTTGAGGTCGGGAAGTAGTGGGGTAGTGCAGTGTGCAGTAGTGCAGTAGTGCAGCAGTGCGGAGTGACGACTGAGCCACTCTGCACTCTGCATTTATCATTAGTCGTCGAACTTCCAGTGCATCTCGCCGTCGTCGGCGAGCGCTTGGATGTAGTTGAGCTGCGCGTCGTGGTAGCCCATGTGGTACGCAGTGAAGCGCACGAGGTCGTAGGGGTTCGTGGTGTCCTTGGGGAGCTGGATCGTGCGGAGCATTTCGTCGCCGGGGACCGCGCTGAGAGCGCTTTCGATGTCCTCGCAGGTGGCGGTGAACTCCTTGATGAGCGCGTCCTTGTCGTTCAGTTCTTCCGGGGCTTTCATCCAGCCCTCGAACTTGAACGGCCCAGGGTCTTCGCCCTTGAGGCGTTTTGCGATTCGCTTGTTGATGACGATGATCTCGTAGGTGAAGTCGGCCGGCGTTCGCGCACAGCCGCCGGGGCTGGTGGTGAGCGCCTCCTGGCTCATCGCGTTCAGGTCGTCGAGGTAGTGGTCTTTGCTGTGCTTGAAGGCCTCTTGTGCCTTCGTCTTGAAGTCGTATGTGGTGATTGTTTCCATGGGTGTTGTTCGGGAGTTTGGTAGTTCGGAAGTTCGGGGGACGGGTCAGACAGGTCTTACCGATCCGCTTTCAAAGTGTCTCTCCGGGTCGTACGTTGGAAAGTCCGAATATGTGTTCACAGTTCCCGGTCGGCCGCGCAGGAGCCAGGGGCCGGGGTGCTGCCAGTTGGTCACCCGCGTGCTCGTGGGGATGTAGCGGATGGTGAGGCCGCGTCGCCACCTCTCGCTCGTGTTGGCGTTCGAGCCGTGGACGATGCAGGGGTGGTGGATGCTGACATCGCCAGGCTGGAGCTCGATGTTTGTGGTGGTTTGGAGGTCGAACATAGACATATCTAGTTCGTTTCCGAGCACTGTGCCTTTGGCCTCGCGCATCTCTTCTAGCCCTCGGATGCGTTCGCCATGGGTGCCTGGCAGGACGTACATGCAGCCGTTCTCCTGGTCCACTTTGTCGAGCGCGAGCCAGACCGTGAACGCCTCCATCGGCTCGAGCGGCCAGTAGGTGCCGTCCTGGTGCCAGCCGACGGCCTTGCCGGTCCTCGGGGGCTTGGCGATGTAGTGGGAGGCGAAGAGGGCGATGTCTGGGCCGATGATCGGTTCGATGGTGTCGAGCAGGCGCGGGTCGGAGACGAGGCGGAGCCAGAAGGGGTCGTCGCCGACGAGGTGGGTGTCGAGCTCCTCGGGGCGCAGCTCTGGGTGGTTTTGGATCAGCCACTCGACGTGCGCCTTCGCCTGTTCGACCAGGCCCTGGTCAATGACGCCGCGGACGATGACGTAGCCGTCTTTGTCCATCGTGTCCTTTATCGTCGCCGACATGGTTGGATTGTAGCCCGGTCCATGCACATCCCCACAGCGCGGGCTCCTTCGACGGGCTCAGGATGACCGCGGACCTAAGTCACGCGACAAAGCGGACGATGACGAACACGGCCGTCGCGACGAGGACGGCGCAGACGACCTTGCGGAACGACGCCTGCGCGACGCAGGCGAGCAGCGGCTTTCCCGCAACGGTCCCGATGAGGCAGCCGACCGTCGCGATCGCGATGAGCGGCCATTGCGCGGTCAGGTCCGACCACTGCAGGCCGACGTAGACCGGCATGCGCGCGAGGTCTACGATCACGCCGCTGGCCGTGGCGGTGGCGACGAACGCCTGCTTGTTCAGGTCGAAACCGAGCAATGCGGCCGACCGCACGCCGCCCTGGTTTCCGACCAGGCCGCCGAACACGCCCGACGCAAGGCCCGCGACCCAGCGCGCCTTTCCGTGGAACTGCATTCTGTCGGTCCACCCGGTCAGGCCGCCGATTCCGACGAAAGCAACAGCGCCGCGAGCAGCGCGCCGAGGCCCTCGTTGCCCCAAAGCGCGCCGGCGACCGCGCCCGCGAGCGAGCCGACCGCGCTGGTCAGTCCGAAGGACTTGAAGACGCTCTTGTCCACGTGCTCGCGGACGAGCCAGAGGCGGTAGGCGGTGGCGGCGCGGTGCGGGACGTAGACCGCCGCGACCGCGAGCTTCATGTCCATCTGCGTCGCGAGGGTCGGGGTGAGGAGCGAGCCGATCCCGAAGCCGACGACGCTCGCCACCATGCCGGCTATGACGGCGACGGCAGCGACGATGGCTTCGAACACTTGCGCATTTTACGCGCTAGTGCTCAGCACCGAGCTAGCCCGAAACCCAGAACGCGGCTTGAATGGGGCGCGAGAACACTGTAAGATGCGCGCAATGGAAAGCGCGGTCTCCTTCGACAGGCCTAGATGAGCATGAACACGTCTTTGATCGTCGCGCAGGTCAGGCGGGAGCTAAAGGCTTCTGCGACGCCGGTGCGTGCGGCCTATGAGAAGCGGTATCTGAAGAGCGAGCTGGTGTTCCTTGGTGCGCCGGCCGCCGCGCACCACGCCTGCGCGAAGAGGCTGGTGCGGGAGAACAAGGGGATTGCGCGCCCCCAGTTGTTGGCGCTGGTGGATGCGATGTGGGCGACGGGCGTCCACGAGATACGGTCAGTCGCGGTGCTCGTCTTGATAGAGCTTTCTGGTCTGCTGCGGCGGTCGGACTTGCCGCTTCTTCGCAAGTGGGTGATCAAGTCGGATGGTTGGGCGCTGGTAGACACGATCGCCTGCCACTTGTTGCCTCGGATGGTGGCTGCCGACCCGGATGTGCTGTCGGTGATGGACAGGTGGTCGGTGGACAAGAACTTCTGGGTGCGGCGTGCTGCGATGCTCTCGCTGCTGCTGCCCCTGCGCCGTGGCGACCTGACCGAGTGGCCCCGGTTTGTTCGCTACTCGAGGCCGCAACTGACTGAGAAGGAGTTCTTCATCCGAAAGGCGATAGGGTGGATCCTGCGGGAAGTGACCAAGAAGAATCCGGACGTCGTTTTCGAGTTCTTGTCGAACAATCTTGAGACCGCATCCGGCCTGACCGTCCGCGAAGGCGCCAAGTATCTTCCAACGAAGCAGCGCAAGACGCTCGGGCTGACATAGTCGGCAGCGCCCCCTACTTTGATCGGCGACGTTGCATGCCGTGCTTACTTCTTTCGTGTCACCTTGCGAGTTGCTTTCTTGGCTCGCGGCTTTTTTGCATCGGGACGGACTGAGCGACCCGATGCGCGCCTTTTTGTCGCAGCGCGCTTGTTTGGCGCGGCTGCTGAGTCGCGGACACTCGGGCCGATGATCCGCTCAAAGGTCGAGAGCAGGGTGTTTGTGTCGTCGTCGAAGCCGCCGTGCGACGTCGCCTGCGAGACCCACCCGGGTTTCGCGCCCTTTGATGATGGCGATAGGACAAGGTCGGCGTCTCCTTTCTCAAAGAGAGCGTTCAGTTCCTTATCGGCTTCGATGAACTTTTGCATGCCCAAGATGGGCGCTCCGTCCGGCCTAATGACCGGGATGCGGAACGGGTTTTCAAGCGCGTTCGAGACCAAGTAGAGCAGCGACTTGTTGTAAATGTTCATGCATTGGTCGTCCTTCTCGGCACGGTCGGTCAGTGCGAACACTGCCAGCTTCCCGATGTGCCCGCTCTTCAAGAGAGGCAGGTAGGCGTCTTTGAACACTTCGATCCTGCAGGCAGGCGCCCAAAGGGTACACGTCGCGACTTTGAAACCGAGCCCGGTGTTGCCGTCTTCTGGCCAGCCAGGGATCACCTGTCCGAGCGGTGTTGCGGCGAGTTTCACGAGCGGAGCGTGGAACTCCGAGCCGGCGCTGTGCCCAGCGAGGTGAACTTCGACCTCTAATCGACCGGCTTCCTTGGCTAGTCTTTCGAGGAACAGCCGCGCGCCTCCATCCCTAGCTAGCGTGGCGGCCTTAGCGTTTTCCTTCATCTCGTCCCAGATCAGCTTTCCCGGTGCGCGTGCGATGGGCTCGAGCATGTCGTCTAGGCGGTCTTTCATGAAGTCGAGCGTCTTGTCGAGGAACCCTTCGGGCCTGCGCCTTCGCAGCGCGTCCTCGATCACGTTCTTGATCGTGTCGAGGAACCCAGAGTGCCAGATGAACGAGACGGGATAGACCTCGTGCTTGATAAGCCAGTCCGCGTGCTTGGCGATGTGCCCGACTGCGACGGACTCTTCGACGAGGCCACCGTGTGCGAAGAGCAAGATTCGTCTCTTTTTCCAGTCCTTCGTCGTTGCGACGAAGTGGGCGACTATTTGGTCGAGGTCGTCGATGTCGGTACCGTACGTCCCCGTTGATGAAAGCTGTCCGTCGTTACCGAGACTGACAATGTACTTCCGTAGCTGTGCGCTAGCGTAGCCCTCATAGTGTCCCTTAGAGGAACTGCGAGAAGAGTTTGCCGTGAGCACGTCATCGAGTTGAATCGGTACACCGAGCCTTGCGACCCACACGTCCGAGCCGTTATTCAGCCAGTCCTCATAGGAGACGTGCGCGTACCCGTTCTTGCCCCACTCAGGCCCCCACGAGTTCTGAATCCAGAATCCTTGCGCATCGTATCCGACGATGACGAACGCGTGGCCACCCTCGACGCCGTCCACGTATTCGATCTTGCCTGTTTTGGGGTCTGGGGCGCCCCACCCACTGTGGACAGAGGCGGTTGCGTACAGGATGCCGACCTCGGTGATCGCGGTGTGCATGGCGACGAGGTCCTTGTGGTTGACGCGGAAGTATGCGCCGAGGGGCCTTGCGGTCGCGTCCTTCGCTCGCTGCTCTGTAAAGACTCTGTCTCCTTTGTCCCAGTTCGAGAGGCTACAGACGCCGTGCTTGTGCCACGCCTTCATTGCGCCGCGCGCGCTGGAGCCGCTGTACTGCTCGCCAGGCCATTCGTCGTACTTCTTGGCCATCTCGTACATCATCCATGGGCTGGCAATCCGCTTAGCGTCTTTACGGTTAACTTTTCGCAGGTAGTTTACGACCGTCGCGAGCGCAAATCCTGTGCATGCGCCCTCCTGACCTTGGTCGAGGATAGGGACCTTCTCCTTCGCGTAGAGGCCGAGAGTTCTGTGTGGCGGGACCTCTACAAGGGTGGAGATGTACATTCGGTCGCGGAAGTCTGGAGTGTCCGGCCGCGCGTTAGTGATAAAGAGGCCCTCCTTCGTCTTGATCTTGGCAAGTCGGCCCGTGTCTGGTGTGGCGACCATCTTTTCCGGTCGGAGCTGGGGGGATACAGTCCGTGCGCGCTCTCCCCGGAGAGCCGTCACAGGCGCTTTCTTTGTTATCTGAGCGTGGAGCGCCTTGGCCTGCTTGATGAACGCCTTCCAGCCTGCTCCATTGTTCTTCAGGAGTAGTGCTGGGCAGTTCTTTCCAGACCAGTGCTTGTGCGGGACGATGTTGTCCGTCGGGATGTGTAGAGCGGAGCAAATGTAAGCGGCGAGAAGCGCTGCCCTGTCGTTAGCCTTGGCCTGGTCGCTGTCGGAGTTCATACAGATCTCGATACCGACGCTCTTGGCGTTCCCTTGCGCAGTGCCGGCGTGGTAGCCCTGTTCGCTGAGCGGGAGGTGTTTGTAGCACTCCTTGTCGTCGACCGTGTAGTGCCAAGAGACCTTGCGCTGCATTGCGTCAGAGCCCTTGACATAGCGCGCGTGCATCGCGGCATTCGCGCCCTTGCTCGCGTTGGCCGTGTTGTGGATAGTGACGTAGGTCGCATTGAGCGTTCTGCCGGGCCGGTTCTTCGAGCCAGCCGGTACCATGTCGACCTTGATGTTCAGTTTCTTTTCGACTTCGTTCGGGGTCATTTCTATGCTCCCAGTGTTCGCCGTTGTCGGTGACGGGCGTCAGCCTACCCACAGGATCTGAGCATTTCTGCCAGGGTTTTCAATTATTAAGGTTCGCTGAAGCGCTTGCGCGAGCAGTCACGGTCGGCAAGCGTTCCAATACTCTAGAACCGGCTGGAGACAATCCCTTATTGCCAGCATTGAGGCTTGTGCTGGCGTGGTGCCTCGGCACTGTGGAGCATTGCCATAGCGCGAGGTGGTGCGAAGTACCTGCCTGTCCGGCATCGAAAGAGCCTCGGATTAAAGTGCCGGGCGGCGGCGCACCCCCGACACCCCCGGCCCCACCAGATGATCCACAACCGGCC
>JBBDXG010000024.1:51292-54515 GCA_040902435.1 Fimbriimonadaceae bacterium | reverse complement strand
CGGTGTAGGCGTGCCGCGGCGTTGGAGCACAAGCGCTTAGCGCTTGCCTTTCTTGTTGCCCTTGTTTCCCTTGTTGCCCTTGCCGGGGTTGCCCGAGCGGCCTTTGTCGCCACCGCCGCGCACATCGGCATAGATGTAGTCGCGGCCCTGGTTGGACTTCGACCAGCGCTTGTCGCGCTCGATCTCGACCTTCGCCCACCGTTTGTCGTGCTCTCGCACGGCCTTCCAGTAGTCCTTGTCTCGATCGTCGTAGTACCTATGAGGCACGTACACGACCGGTTCGCGCACGACGACCACGCGCCGTGGCTCGTAGCACCGGTAGTAGCGACGGCCCTCATAGAAGAAGACGTCGCGACCGTAGTACGGGCCATAGTACGGGTCGCCCGAACTCACGCTGACGGCGAGCAAGTTTCCGTTGCGATCCACAGACGCGTACTGGATCGTGGCGGACACGTTGGAGTCACGGTAGCCGCCTGAATCGTTCGATGCTTCCGAAGCGATGATCAGCGCTGCTGCAAGTACGACTAGGTTCATTTTGTTGCCTCCTACTAGGCGTGACGTCCGTGGGGACTCAGGTGTTCCTCTTGTTTTGGCCGTTGAGCCTAGGGCCCTGGGACCCCAAGTGCAGGCTCACTTAGGTTCAAATGGGAGCGCATAAGTCACACTTGTGGGAGTGAAGCTCGCATCGGCCATCGCTGTTGCCTTCGTCCTCTTCGGTTGCACCGGTGTGGACCGGAACGTCGTGCGGATGGCGGACTGGGGCGGGGCGGGGGACGACAGCGAGTTCAACCGGCTGATCAATCGCGTGTACGCGGAGTTCGAAGAGCAGAACCCTGGCGTGGACCTGCGGGTCGAGGGCACTCCGGACATGCCCACGTACGTCACTAAGATGCTGCTTTCGCACGTTGCGGGGACGGCGCCGGACGTGATGCGGCTGGACGCGAGCAGTGCTGCGGTGTTCATCGAGAACGGCGTGCTCTTGGACCTGTCCTCTTACATTGCGCGCGACGCCGAGTTCTCTTTGGACGACTACTTCCCTAACGTCGTGGACATCACGAGGAGGGGCGAAGCGGTGTACGCGATACCGGTCGGGTTCACGCCGATGGTGCTGTACTACAACAAGGACCTGTTCGACGCGTCGGGGGTCGAGTATCCCGATGGGACGTGGACTTATGCGGAGTTCTTGGACGCGGCCCGCAGACTGACTACGGAGGACGTCTACGGTTTCGAGTTCACGAACTGGATGGCGATGTGGATCCTGTTCCTTTGGAACAACGGCGGCGACGTGCTAAGGGCCGATGGATCTGGGGCGACAGGGGCGTTCGACTCGCCGGAGTGCATCGAGGCCGTGCAGTTCTTGCACGACATGGTGAACGTGCACAAGGCCGCGCCGACGAAGTCGCAGACCGCGGCAATGGGCGTCAACCTCTTTGCGAGCGGCCGCGCGGCGATGAAGATCGTCGGGCACTGGGAGCTGATTGACTACGTGAAGGACACGGCGACGGTTCGCGTGGACCGGATCGGGATCGCGCCGCCTCCTTCAAACCTCTCGAGGCCCGTGACGGTGATGTACGAGAGCGGGCTGGCGGTGATGAAGAACTGCAAGAACCCCGACCTCGCGTGGGAGTTGATCAAGTACTTGTCCGGATACGACGTGCAGGCGCGCTACAACGCGACGGGGATCGAGGTGTCGGCGCTGAGACGGATTGCTCAGGAAGCGGGCGATCCTACGAAGACAGATGCGTTGGGCCGCGTCGTTCCCGCCGCTTTAGAGCGAGCCTTCGGCGATGTCGTCCCGCTCGCGCGCGGGCCGTGGGGCGCGCGGGTGGAGCGGTACAACCTGGTCGAGCCGATCGGCGAGAAGATGATGGACCGCGTGCTCAACCAGGGCGTCTCGCCTGCCGTGGCTCTGCGCGACGCGGCGAGGGAGATTGATCGAGAGCTGACGAAGAAGTGAGCTGTGCGCTTGTTGCGCACAGCCCACTCAATTTTCTCAGAACCGAGAGTCAGAACTCCGTGACTTCGTTCTCCTTGACCTCGACTTTCACCGTCCTCGTTCCGACCTTCAGGTTGTAGGTCCCGATCGGCAAGGCGATGATGTTTCCGCCTTGGATCGCGTTGACGCGCCGGTCTTGAGAGTCATTGATCACGAGCTGTGTTGCGAAGGGCGCGGTCGAGTGGATCGCGCCGAGCAGGATGCGCGTCGCGTGGCCCGACTTGATCGGCACTTTCTCGAGGATCATGCCGTTGATCTTGATGTCGTACTCGCCTTCCATCACGCTGTGCTCCTTCTTCCAGAACTCGTAGTACTCCTGCTTCTCTCGCTCGCCAGGAAGATAGACGTAGATCGCCTGGAACGCGGAGCCGGCTCGGTCGTGCCAGTTCGTGCGGATGATCCCATAACGCCCGACCGCCTTCGCGTCGGGTTCGACCACCCACGGGCCACCGTCGTTGTCGGCGCCGCGAAGCTTGAATGCGTACGTCACGCCCTTGCTCTTGAACATTCCGTGCTTGCCTGATATCCAGATCGGGTCGTCCACCTTGAGGTCGTCTAGCGTCTTCGACATCGTCATCGGGCTCGCCGTGGCGCCAGCGAGCTCGGCCCGAGCAATCAGCACCGCGGTGTCGAGCACGTGGAACGCGCCCGAAACTCTGTCCTTTACGACGACGATGCCGTAGAAGGGCGCCACGGCGTCGTACGGCTTGCCAGCGTTCGTGATGACACCGCTCAGCAATGCGTTCGCGATGGACTTGTCCTTGGCGATCGTGACGATGGCGCAACAGGGCTCGAGGGCGTCGGGCTCGACGAGGGCGACGGTCCTCGCCACTCCTTTGATTTGCGTCAGTTGCTTCATGTCCGCGTCTGCGTCGAGCGCGTCGCCGGCCTTGAGTGTCTTGGCCAGTTCGGCCGAGTTGATCTGCATCAGTCGGCCGGTGAAGTTGTTGCGGACCTGCACCGTGCCTTTGAGCGCGTCAACGCTGACGACGTTACAGCAGGGCTCCACGAGAGACGAGGCGAAGGCGATGACGACGAGCGACACCACGGACGCAATTGTGACGAACATGAGCGGTCTTTTCATTACGGGTTCCTCGTTCCAGCGATTCTAGCAGAGTATCGTGCCTCCCTGGCCAGATTTAGAGCGAGTTGTAGAGGTCCATCACGTCCCTGGCGACGACGCGGCAAGGGAGATTGATCGAGAGCTGACGAAAAAGTGGGGGGGGG
>JBBDXG010000024.1:42500-51282 GCA_040902435.1 Fimbriimonadaceae bacterium | reverse complement strand
CCCCCCCCACTCATCATTTTTGCTGAACCACGACTCAGAACTCCGTGATCTCGTTCTCTTTGATCTCGACCTTTACGGTTCGCGTGCCGACTTTTAGGTGGTACGTCCCAATCGGCAAGGCGATGATGATTCCTCCTTGGATCGCGTTGACTCTGCGGTCTTTCGAGTCATGGATTATGAGCTGGTTTGCGAACGGGGCGGTCCAGTGCAGCGCACCGAGCAGGATGCGTGTCGCGTGTCCAGCCTTCACCGGCACGTTCTCAAGGAACACGCCGTTGATCTTGAAGTCGTACTCGCCTTCCATCACGCTGTGCTCGGTCTTGAAGTAACTGTGGTACTCGTCTTTGTCACGTTTGCCGGGGAGGTACACATTGATGGTCTGAAACGCGGAGCTCGTCTTGGCATGCCAGACCGTACGGATGTTGCCAAAGCGCCCGACCGCCTTCGGGTCAGGCTCGACGACCCATGGCCCGCCGTCGCTCTCGGCGCCGCGAAGCTTGAACGAATACGTCACGCCCTTGCTCTTGAACATGCCGTGCTTGCCTGATATCCAGACCGGGTCGTCCACCTTGAGGTCGTCAATGGACTTCGACATGGTCATCGGGCTGGCTTTCGCATCGCTAGGCGGCTCGGCAGTGGCGATCTGGATGCTCGTGTCGAGCACGTGGAACACGCCAGTCGTCAGGTCTTTGGCGATCACGACGCCGTAGAAGGGTGCGACTGCGTCGTACGGCTTGCCGCCGGTCGAGACGATGCCCGAGAGGAGAGCGTTCGCGATGGACTTGTCCTTGGCGATTGTGACGATGAAGCAGCAGGGCGCGGCCGCGTCGGGCTCGACCAGTGCCGCCGCTCTCGCCGCGCCCTTGATGCTCGTTACGCTCTTCATGTCGGCGTCGGCGTCCAGCGCGTCGCCGGCCTTGAGCGTCTTGGCGAGCTCTGCGGAGTTGATCTGCATCAACCGGCCGGTGAAGTTGTTGCGGACCTGCACAGTGCCCTTGAGCGCGTCAACGCTGACCACGCTGCAGCAAGGAGCGCCGAAGGACGAGGCGAAGGCGATAGCCACCAGGGGCAAGAGGACAAGGGCCGTAGCGAGGGCTAACCGGTTTTTCATGAGCGTCCGGCCAGTCTATCGCAGTAGGGCGGGGCTATATTCGATTTTGTTCCCGAAAGTCGTTAGAGGGCGTAATACAGGTCAATAATGTCCCTGGCGACGACGCGCGCGTCGAAGTCCGCCTTGAGAGAGCCGGGGTAGCACGTGACGCCGAACTCCTGGCCCCTGGACGTTGTCTTGTAGCCGACGCCGAGCTTGCCCTCGATCTTGACTGGGAACGTCGTCTGCCCGGTCTGCGGGTCGCGCGAGACGCCGACGTTGATTTCGCCACCGCCAGTGAATATTCCGGAGCTCTTGTTGTGTTCCGCCGAGACGGACCCGGAGAGGGTGCTGATGTCCTCGATGTTCAATTTGAACTTGTCGCCGATTTCGAAAGTCGGCGAGCCGTCGAACGCCTTCTTATACGGCGACCACTTCCCTTTTACGTCCACGTTGCCGTCAATGTCCACTTTGACGGAGATCCACTTGCCCATCGAGAAGGTGCAGTTCGCGTTCGGGTCCCACGAGACGTTGAGGTCCTTTATTAGCCGCTCGAAGAGCATCTCTCTGACCGCGCGGCGGTGCTCCTCCATGAGCTGTTCGAGCGCCCTGAGGTCCACCGGCTCGCAGATGCTTTCGATGTTTTCCTTGTACATCGCGACGTCTGCTTCGGAGTTCTGCTTCTTGACTTGATATGCCTCCTCTTGGATGCGAAGCATGTGTGCAGGGCCGTCTTCGCCGGCGCCCAGGGCGTTATCAACGATCTGTCGGTACCTCGTGTTCAGGTCAGCGACCATGTCCTTGCCGATCGTGTCCGTCGGAGCCACGTTCATCTGCTTCATCCACTTCGAGGCGAACGCGAACGCGTCAGCGCCGACCCCTCCAGCGTCCACCAGCACGCTCGTCGCGACGCCGTCGAACCTCCTCCCGAGCCTCTGGACAAAGCTCTCCGTCTCGTCCATCCAACCTCGGTGCAGTTCGCGCACCGTAGTGCAGTACTTTATATCAACGGCGAGCCGGCAAGCCTTCTCTGCTTCGGGGTTGCCTCGGTTCCTCACTCCACAGTTATCGTTCTCGACTCTCTTTTGCACGCCGGCATAATCGAACATCACCTTGAAGTACGAGCCTCCCCAGTCTTGGAAGTCGCTGCCGTTGGTGCCCCCTGTGCTTCCCATGTACTCGAAGTCTCGCAGAGACTTGACCACCCGCGCATACTCGACGAACCCAAGGCCGATGACCCTCGCCCAGAACTCCCTGTTGAAGAACACGTTTCCGCCAAGGCTGTGGTGTTCGATCAGGACGTGGTCGGTAACACCCAAGTAGCGGCAGATAATATCGTAGAAGAACAAGTTGCGGTAGTAGATCCGGAGCGAGTCGGGGTTTCCGGGCATAGCAACCTTGAACTGAGCAGGAGTCATCTTTGCGTAGCGCTTGGTCTCATCTATTGTGGCGAGCGAGCTATTGAAGTCTGCACGCAACTCGTCGACGGTCGCCTGTGCGTCCTCTTCAGGTTGCTCATCCATGATTGCCTCGGCCCTGTTGCGCTCCACAATGTTTCGCTTCATCCTCGTGAGGTGCTTTTCGTGGTGCGCCTTGAGCTCGGCAATGATCTCCTCGAACGGATCGGCCTGCGGCGCAGGTCGCGGGGGCATCGTGCCCGAGTTGAAGTAGTACTTCTCCGCCTTGATGATCTCGTCTTCGGGCGCCATCGCGAGCGCCTCGTTGATGTACTTCACCGCGTTCGTCTTGTCGCCCGCGTTCTTGTAGACGTTCGCGAGCGCCTCAAGAAGATAGGGCGAGCGGTTGTCTGCGTCGTACGCGCAGTGGAGCATCAGTTTCGCGTCGTTGTCGAGCTTCATCAGCGCGAGGTAGACCCCGGCCTGGACCATCGAGTCGGAGGACCATTCGGTTTTGAGCGCGTTCAGCTCGGCCCAAAGCGCGGCGGGCACGTGGAGGTTGAGGAAGGCGACGTCGGCAGCGCTGGACCAGGCCTCGGCGACCGTCTCGTCCTTGTCCTTGTCGGCGACGGCTTCGCGCATGGCCGCCTTAAGCGGCTCCTCGATCTCCTTCTCGACCTCGCCGAGGAGGACCCAGGCTTGTTCGGTCGCGCGGGTGCAACCCTCGGGCGGTTTGGGCTTCGTCAAATCGAACTTTGGCAGCTCGAAGAGCCCCTTGTCCTGGCAGCACTCTCTGCCACCGGCCAGCGCGAAGACCCCGGCGACGAGCGCGACCGAAACAAGGGTCGTACAAAGAAGAAGTGGGCGCTTGCTTGCCATGTCGGCTCCTGAGAGTCATTCTGGCGCAGACGGCGGCGGTTCTGGCCGGCTTTTGTGAGATAGGGGCGCGAGGCGGGGCCCGGCCGATCGGTGCGAGGATCATGGACCGCGTGCTCAACCAGGGCGTTCCTCCTGGTGTGGCCCTGCAGGACGCGGCCCGCGAGATTGATCGAGAGCTGACTAAGGATTGACTTTGAGAGCCCTGAGCGGCGTAATCTCCAGCCGTCAGGCTGCGGGCCGACGCCTGCGGCGACAGGTGGAACACGATGAAGACCGCTGTCACTTTCACAGTCGGGCTCGCCGCGGCGATCGCGTGCACAGCGCCCCTCTTTCTCCTATCGGCCCAGCAGAACCTCAAGGCGAAAGTGATGTTCGCGGAGCCCACCGGCGTCGTTACTGCGCGGGAGACGAAGACCGGCCGGACGTTCCAGTTCACAGTGCCAGCAGATGTGGCCGCAGGGCTGAAGGCCGGCGACGCGGTGGACGTGAACTTCGGCGGGATGCGGGTCACGGGCGTCAAGGGCGCGGTGCGCACGGCACAGATCCGCGAGCCAGACCCCGTCGAGCCGTGCTGCAGCGTGGTGGCTTTCGCAACGGACTCGGCCGCTCTGGAGGCGCTGCTGCGAGGCCTCTCCGGCGCGGAGCCGACGGGCGCGACCAACGCCGCGAACCCGAACATGGACACGGGCTCTGCGCTCAAAGCGCTTCTCTCGCGTGTGTCGAACGCCGAGCCAGTGGGCGCGACAAGCGCGACCCTGGACTTCCGCTCGCTCTTGCGGACCGCCGACCCGATCAACGGCATCATTGACCCCGTCGAGCCGATCAACGGGATCGCGCTGCTGCGCGACCTCTCGAGCGGGGCGTACCACGTCGTCGCCGTCAGCGGCACGCCGCCGCCGGGAGCGATCGGCTCTGCCGCGACGGTGGCGGTGGATAACCGAGCGGGCGTGGCGCTCTTCCGCTCAGGCGGACAGACGTACTCTCATCCGCTGTTGAGACCCGCACAAGGAGGCTCGGCGAACAAGGGCCCTTGGGTGATCACGCCCAATGCGCGGCTTAGCGGCATCATGGGCAGGCTCGTGACGAAGTTCCCGGAGAAGACGGACAGCTCAGGGCGATTGATCTACGTCTACGCGCCCGGCACGACGGAGGACCACGTCTCAGTGGCAGCGACCGGCGAGGACCAGGACATCGTCGAGGGCGAGTACGACGTCAAGGTCATGCGCGTGACCGTGCCGAACGTGCCGATCAAGAAGGGCCACGAGACGCGCCTGCTCATCGGAGCTTTGACGTTCGCCGGCCGAGACCAGTCGCTCCATTACGTCTTCGATTCGACCGGGCAGAAGCAGCTCTTCCAGATCATCGGCTACGAGATCATCGCCGTGCCCGCAGGGACGTACTCGCTCAAGGCCGGCAACCGCGTCATCCCGTTCGAGATCAAGGACGGCGAGGTGACGGCGCTCTAGAGCGCGTTGTACAGATCCATCACGTCCTTGGCGACGACGCGGGCGTCGAAGTCGGCTTTGAGCGAGCCTGGAAAGCACGTGACGCCGAAGTCCTGGCCCCTGTACTTCGCCTTGTAGCCGACGCCAAGCTTGCCCTCGATCTTGACCGGGTAGGTCGTCTCCCCGGTCTGAGTGTCGTGCGAGACGCCGACGTTGATGCCGCCCTTTCCGGTGAAGGGCCCATAGTTCTTGCTCTGCTCCAGCGTTGCCGTCGCCGTGATGTGGCGGGCGTCCTTGACGTCGAACTTGAACTTGTCGTTGACGTTGAAGGTCGGGGAGCCGTCGAACGCCTTCTTGAGCGGCGACCACTTCCCTTTTACGTCCACGTTGCCGTCAATATCAATCTTCACTGAGATCCACTTGCCCATCGAGAAGGAGCAGTCTGCGTTCGGGTCCCACGAGACGTTGAGGTCGCGGATGAGCCGCTCGAGGAGCATGGATCGGACTGCGTCGCGGTGCTCTTCCAGCAGCGCCTCGAGCGCGCGCTGGTCGACGGGCTGGCACTTTTCTTCGATCCACTGCTTGTAGCTTGTGATTGCAGTCTCTGCGTTCTGCTTGTCGATCTGATACCAGTTCTCTTGGAACCGCATTCTTTCGGCGGGTCCGTTCGTGCCGTCGCCGACTGCGTTTGCGACGACGGCGTTGTACTTTTGGTTCAGTTCGCGCACGAACTGCTGGCCCGCAGAGTCGTTCGGAGCAACGTTCATCTGCTTCGCGTACTTCGATGCGAACTCGAACGCGTCGGCCGCGATCTCTCCCGCTTGCTGCAGGACGAACGACGCCTCGCCGTCGAACCGCCGACCGATCATCTGGGCGTGCCCCTCCGTGCCGTTCATCCAGTTCTCGTGCAGCTTGCGCACGGTCGCGCAGTACTTCTTGTCCACCTCGAGGATGCATGCGTCTATCGAGGGACTGTCGCTGTACCGGCGCATGCAATCGCCGTGGCCCTCCCGTCGCTTTTGCCCCGCGTAGTCGAAGAACGTATAGAACTCCGCGCCGTACCAGTCCTCGAGCCGGTAGCCCGAGACCTGGTGCTTGACCCCTTCGTACTCGAAGTCGCGCAGCGCCTTCAGCATCCGCGCGTACTGCACAGGGTCGCGGTTGATGACTTTCGCCCAAAAGCCGACGTCGTAGCGCTCGTAAGCCTCCGCCGGGCGCGGGCCGAGCAGCATGTTGTCCGAGACGCTGAGATAGATCGTGATGACCGAGTAGAAGAACGCGTTGCGGAACTGGATGCGGAGCGAGTCCGGGTTCCCAGGGAACTGCTGTCTGAACTGCGCCGGAGTGAGCTTTGCAAGGCGGGCAGGGTCCGCCAGTGACGCGACCATCCCGTCGAACGCCTGCCGCGAGTTCTCAACCATCTCCTGTGCCTCGTCGTTGCGCTCGCCTGTGAAGGCGTGGGTGACCCTGTCGCGCAGCTCCTCGCCGCGCTTCATGATCGCGATGTTCCGGTTGATGTGCGCCTTCAGCTCTGCCATCGCGGCGTCCACCTGGTCGGCGGGCGGCGTCGGGCGCGTAGGTGGGCGCCCGGTGTTGAACGACTGCTTTTCGAGATTGATGATCGTGTCGTCGGGAGCGGCGGCTTGGGCCTCGCCGATGTACTTGACCGCGTTCACCTTGTCGCCGGCCTTATGGTAGATGTTCGCGAGCGCCTCGAGGAGATAGGGCGAGCGGTTGTCTGCGTCGTACGCGCAGTGGAGCATCAGCTTCGCGTCGTCATCGAGCTTCATCAGCGCGAGGTAGACCCCGGCCTGCACCATCGAGTCGGAGGACCACTCGGTTTTGAGGGCGTTCAACTCGGCCCAGAGCGCGGCAGGCATGTGGAGGTTGAGGAAGGCGACGGAGCCCGCGTTGGACCAGGCCTCGGCTGTGGTCTCGTCCTTGTCCTTGTCTGCGACGGCGGCACGGATGGCGGACTTGTGCTCTTCGGAGAGCTGGCTCTCGACCTCGCCGAGGAGGACCCAGGCTTGTTCGGTCGCGCGGGTGCAGCCTTCCGGCGGGGTCGGCGTGGTCAGCCCCTTCTTCGGGACCTCGAACAGCCCCGCGTCCTGGCAGCAGGGTGGACCGGCATTGGCCGCAGCGACCAGGACGCCTGCGACGAGCGCGGTCGTCGAAACCGCCGTCCAGAGGACCAAGTGCCTTCGCATGACTGAAAGGTACCCCGGCACAGTGCGAGCGGTCGCACGAATCCAATCCCCAAATCGCCCCTACGCAGAGACGCGCACATGCGGGTCTATTCAGCCGGCAAGTGCAAACGCCAACCGGGCTTCAGTGCGATCCCATCGAGGTGGCCGGTGGCGCCATCCGCGACGACGTGCACGTGCAACCGTTCGCCGTGATGGACGAACAGGCCGGCGTCCGACTCTTGCTCTGTGTAAAAGCCGAACAGGGTGACGCTGCGACCCTCGAACCGGAACTTCGCCTTGGCGGCGTCGTGCTTGGCCATTGACCACGGCTCACCGTCAGGACGGTAGTCCATGATGTGGAAGTCCGTCCGCTCGGCCTCGCCGGTGATGAGGAACGGCGTGCGAGCCCTCTTCGTCTTGGCCACCGCGTCGGCGATCTCGGCCAGCCCAGCCTTCGTCTTCTGTTCGGTAGCGGTCCAAGTTTCGACGTAGCTGTAGGCGAGGAACACAGCCCTCACGTCCTTCTGCACCGAGGCATCTGGTCTCCCGGCCTCCACTCGGCCGATATGGACGACCCCGTCCAAGACCGTGATCTCGCCGCTCAGACCGTTGATCGGCCCAATGGCGTAGAGGTGCGGCTTGGCCGCGAGCGGAGCGATCGCGGTCCGCCCTTCGATCTTGCCTTCGCGCATCGCCTCGCGCATCGAGCCGATGGTCTGGACCTCTCCTTGAAGCGCGAGCCCTGCGATCAGCGCGGTCAGCATCTCGCCCTATTGTGTATGATTCCGGCCCCTCGTTAGACGCTTTGAACCTACGGCAGGCTGTCAAGTACCTGTAAGTCAGCCCCCTTGAGGGCCTATCGTCTGACCCCGTGTTTTCCCTAGTTGTTCAGGCCCGTTGCAGGTTTTCTTGCTGGCAGTGTGTAGACTTACTCCTGTGTTCGGGGCCTCGGCCTCGATGTGCATTTGCCAGGAGTACAAAAATGAGTTTCAATCGAACAAGACTGCCACTGTTGGCAGCGGCAATGGGCCTGCTCGTCCCTATGGCGCACGCGCAGTTCCTCGTCGTACCCAACGCGTACGAGAACGTTGCCGCGTCGGCCAGTGGCCTCAATACATTCATTCGCGATTTGGGCAACACACGTACGGGCCAGTTGCTCATCAATTCAAACCAGCTCAGCACGCTCAACGTAGGCGACCAGATCACTGGGTTTTCATTCAGGCTGTGGACCGGGTCCACGCTCAACTTTCCCGCTACAACCGCGACTTGGACCGACTACACGATCAACGTCGGCGTAGGCGTCGCGCCTCTATTGAGCACGACGCTCCTTGCGACCAACTTTGCCGGGACGCCGACGATGGTGCGCTCAGGAGCGCTCGTTGTCGGTGCTGGCGCATACTCCGGGACAGGCGGGCCCCCGCGACCATGGGGTACGGAGATCAGCTTCCAGACCCCGTACGTCTACACGGGCGGGCACTTGGCGATCGAGGTGCGGCACACGGGAAGCGACATCGTCAATAACGCTGCGAACGACTTCCTGGAAGTCGCGACGACGCTTGACGCAGGCTACCTCGCGGGCGACTTCCGCTCGTACACGGCTGTCGGCAACGCGGCGACGCTAGGCGCACTTACGAACTTCACTGTCACGCGGCTCTCGGTAACCCCGATCCCCGAACCGGCGAGCATAGCCGCCCTCGGACTCGGCGCACTCGCGCTGATGCGCCGCAGGAAGCGCAAGACGGCCTAAGGGCGAACGATCAGACGGCGCGCAAGCGATGGCTTGCG
>JBBDXG010000024.1:0-42490 GCA_040902435.1 Fimbriimonadaceae bacterium | reverse complement strand
CCCCCGTCTTCGTTCGTCAAGGTCATTGTTGGTGGACGGGCTTCAACTGTGTTCCCGATGCGACGTGGCGCGGGAGATTGATCGGGAGCTGGCGAAGGAGTGAGCCTGAGTGGCCTGGTCGGTCAGACGGCCCGTGCGAATCGCGTCGCCGCTCACTGGTGGGGTGCCAGAACTTCTGCGACTTCCCGGGGTCGGGATCATAATCCTGGCATGGGCGAACTTCACGGTGCGTTCGATAGCGCAGGCGAGCGTGCAAGGAGCCTCGAAGGCGGTCACCACGCGGAGGACGTCGTTGTGCGCATGGCGTCTGCTCTGGCCGAAAGGTACAGCATGGAGAAGTCTAGGAAGATCGCGTTCCATCTCTCCGACTGGCATGCGGAGGCTGCGTTCCTCGTCGCCGTCCACCTCTGCCCCGACCGGTTCAGCGACGAAGAGATCGAAGAGGGCGTCGAGGCGTGCGTCATGCACGCGACCCATCACATGATGGCCGCGGCGCACAACGCTGGGTATCCGTTGCAGGACGTCTTTGAACTTGGCCTGAGCATCGAGCCGCGTTGACGGATTCGCCCCCTGCCGGGGTTGTGTTGCGAGTACCATCGGCACGGTGAAAAGGCAACAGCGCACGGGATGGCTGTTCATTGCGCCGGCGACGCTCCACTTGCTGGTGTTCGCGGTCGTGCCGATCTTTTACGCGCTGTACCTGAGCCTTTTCCGTTGGAACCTGCTGAAGGACACGAAGCCGTTCGTGGCGTTCGAGAACTACACCGACACGCTGCGCGACGGCGCGTTCTGGAACGCGATGTGGAACTCGACGCGGTTCGCGCTGGCGGCCGTGCCGCTGGGGATGGTGGTCGCGCTGCTGGTGGCGATGCTCGTCGCGCAGAAGCTGCGCGGCGTAGGGTTCTTCCGCACCCTGTTCTACATCCCAGCGGTGAGCAGCGGCGTGGCGGTCTCGATGCTTTGGATCTACGTTTACTTGCCTGAGACGGGGCTGATCAACACCGCCTCGAGCGTGTTCGGGATACCTTCGATTGACTTCTTGAACAAAGAGGAGTGGGCGATGTGGGCGCTTGTGTTCATGGCGGTGTGGACCGGGCTCGGGCCGAAGATGATCATCTACGTCGCAGGTCTTCTGGGGATTCCAGAGTCTTTGTACGAGGCGGCTTCGCTCGATGGGGCGACTGCGTGGCAACGGTTTCGATCTGTCACGGTTCCGATGCTCGCGCCGACGACGCTGTTCGTCTTAGTGACCTCCACCATCGGCGCGTTCCAGCTCTTCACTCCGATCTACATGATGACGAAGGGCGGGCCGAACGACTCGACCAACGTGGTCGGGTACCACATCTACCGCGAGGCGTGGCAGAAGTTCCACGCGGGCTCGGCGGCGGCGCAGTCGTTCGTGCTCTTGGTCGTGATCGCCGGGGTGGCGTACCTGCAGTTCAGGCTAATGAAGAACCAGCTCGAAGGCTATAGCGCGGGCTAGCCACGCGCAGGGTCTGGAACATAGCTGACAGTGAATCCCCAGTCCATTCCTTCCTTGCCCCTCATGAACCTGCCTTCCATCCCAGCCTGCTCGGGGGATGCAAGCTCGAAACCGTCGTCAACCTCGTTCGCTGAACGCGTGTAGATGATGAAACCGACCGACGTCCGACGGTAACGTGCGGGCTCGCCGCCAAACGGATCGGCAAATGCGACGTTGTGTGGCAGTGTCTCGGGAAGTGCGCTCTGATCAGGATAGTTCCTGATCAAGTACATGGACGCAGCCACTGCTCTCTCAACGAACATGTACCGCACGTAGGATTCGATGAATTCGGGCGCGACGATAGCCGCCGCGAGCTCGTATGAATGGTCCTCTGTTCGGAGGAGATTGTTGAGTCTCTCGCTCTCGCTTCGGACCGACCCGCCCTTCTCGATCTTCTCGAAGGCGTGATCCACTTCAAGCATGGCCTGCCAGTAGCGCGCCTCGAGCGCGCGTGCGGCGTTCGGCCCGATGCGCCGATGCATGTTCCGATCCTTGTTGAAGACGTCGTTCCACTTTTCCTCAAACCAAGTCTCCCCTGCGCTCGCATAGTCGTTGGCCCATACAGTCCATTCGTTAAGAAGCCTGTTGATCTCGGCCGGCGAACCTCCTCGGACCATCTGCAGGTACCCGTCCGCTGATCTCGCCTCGCCGGCGACGAACTCGCGCGGCGCCTGCAAGTCGGGACATTGCGCAACGACTTCGTCAATCGCGGTTAGCACCTCGAGGTTCCCTCTGTTTCGCACATAGGCGCGCGTCCAGGCAGATTGGGCCAAAGATCGAATCGAGATCGAGAGGAGTGCTGCGGGGATGTTGGACTCCTCATTCAAGACCGCGATCATGTGGTTCATGGCGCGTCCGGTCTGCCTCACGCCCTCAAGGTCGCCGTCGTCTGCCGCGCCGATGAACCCAACTTGTAGGGCCTTCACCAGGCTCTTGATCTCGAAAGCCGCACTCGTGAGTGCGAGCTGCGCTTCTTCTCCCTGCCCTTGCTGGTACGTCAGGTTTCTGACTCGATCGTAGCAACTCAAGAACCAGTCGCGGTCTGCGACGAACAACGCCCGTTCGGTCGGTGAGCGACCTGCCTCAAGTGGCTCGTTCAAGTACCGAGTGAGGGCAGGAGGGACAGTGTCCGCTACGTCCTTCCAAAGTGCATGATCGGACAGCGCGTCCGTGCCCCGCGGCGCCCTGTCCTCCCACGTCAGAGCGCCGAACGACTCCCGTGCCGCTGCGAGCGCAGAGTCATACTCCTTGGCCGCTCGGACGTAGTCCGGATCCTCCATCGTTGCAAGGTACGCGATCACAGCGACGGCTACAAACGACAGAACGATGACGACTGCGCCCTGCCTCCACTTCCTTCCCTTGGCGGCCACCGTACAATCGTACCTGTGCGTCCAAGCGGGCAGCCTCGGATCAGATACATCCGAAATCCCGATTCGCCGTCCCCCTGGAACGGTTAAGGCGTCAGAATAGGTAGAGGCAAACTGGAGCCATCACCATGAATCGCCCGAACCTCCTCCGAACGTGGGCGGCGGCCGCAGCCTTTGGGCTCGCGGCGCTGACCATAGCCCAAGACCAGCCGAAAGTGACCCTGAGCATGCCTTCGGCCAAGGCCTCGGCCGTACTAGCCGAGATCAGCAAGCTGACAGGCGTACCCCTCGCGAGCGACCCGATCGTCGGCAACCTGCCGGTGCTCGTGAGCGTGTCAGACGCCCCGCTCGACCAGCTCATGCAGAAGATCGCGGACGCGGTCGGCGGCGAGCTGAAGGCCGAGAACGGCGGCTACCGCCTCGTCAACGACCAGGCGCAGCGGCGCGAGGAAGAGGCGCGCGAGAAGGGCTGGACGATCACGGCGTTCGACAAGGGCAAGACGCGCGCGCTCGGCGATATGACCGGCACCGGCCGGTGGGACAAGAAGACCCTGGACGACCTGGTCGCAAAGGCACAGGCGCGGCAGCAGCAGTTGATGGAACGAATAAACAGCGTCGAGCGGCAGCAGGGCGCGCGACTCACGATGATTGACAGTTCGGCCGTGAGCATGACTCCTGCCAGCGGCGCGGCGAAGCGCGCGCTGCAGCTCCTTCCCGCGAGCGTGCTCGCCTCGGTCGGCCCCGGCGACCGCTTCGTCTATGCGACGTCACCGACGCGGAAGCAGCTCCGGATGCCGATCAACGTGACTCCGATCGCGAACGACTTCGTTTACAACCACAACATGCTGGCGCAGGGCGCGCCGCAGCTCCGCAGCCCGCAGGGCGTCGAGATCGTCGGCGCGCTGAACTCGGGCGAGCCGATCCAGGGCGTGGTGGACACGCACCTCGTGCTCTCGCGTGGCTACCGCTCGACCACGGTGAGCGTCGAGATCAAGTTCGTTGACCGAAACGGCCTTTACGTCGGCCAGGGCTCGGTCGCCGTTTCGCCGGACTATGGCGGCGTGCAGGGCTCCGTGAGCGCGGAAGGCAAGGAGATCGCGCTCTCCGAGCTTTCGCGGCAGATGGCCGTGATCATGGCGCAGGAGACCGCGAGCGCGACCTCGGACCGACAGGCGTTCCGGCTTGCGACCGAGAGCGGCGGCGGCGCGTTCGTGACGATGGTCGGCGGCGAGGGCGGACTGCCCAAGCAGTTCCCAGACGAGCTCCTCAACGTCTTCGTGAACCCCGACAAGTTCGAACCGACTTCGCTCTACGTCTCCGAGAGCTTCATCCAGGCGGCGCAGGCCGAGGGCAAGGACCTCGTGGCCTCGTTCCCGGACACGGTCGTTCGCGACCTTGCACGGCTGCTCGTGAAGGGCCCGGTGACGAGCAAGGGCCTGATCGCGGCAAGCCCTTCCTTTGGGCTGACCGTGGACGCGACGGGCGATTGGCTCTTTGTGACCCCGACGTGGGCGAACTCGGCGCGCGAGACGCGGTTCGACCGCGGCGCGGCGGCGGCGCTGTACCGGTCAGTGAACACGCGCGGATTTGCGACGCTCGAAGAGCTCGCGGACTATTCGTTCCGTCTCGTGACGGGCACGGCGGACCGCCCGCTCGACATGGTGTACCTCTCGCTGATCAACAAGGACGTGAGCGACCAGTTCAACGAGTACGCGTCGTTCAGCCTCGACCTCTTGCGGCTTTATGGCCTGATCCCTGAGAACGCGAAGCGGCAGGCGGGCGAGCAGTACGCGACGCAGTACCGAACGTTGACGCCACAGGGCCGCGCGCTCGCAGACCGGTCGTATTACAACCGCGGCGCTGGCGCCGGGATGTTCTTCGGTGCGGGCCAGGCGATGTCAGCGATGGTGATGACGATGGAAGAGCGGGCCGGGGGCCGGTCCGGTCCTCCCGCGAACTCGATCATCAACGAGCCGACAGAGGCCTTGCCGAACGGCATACCCGCCGAGGCGCTGATCTCGTTGCGGCGGACCTTGAAGGACGGCGTGTTCGCCTCGACGAAGGGCGTTCGCGGCGGGCAACTGCTCGGCGCCGAGGAGCTGGGAATGCGGCAGGGCATGCTCGAGGCGAACATCGGCGGGAACGTACAGTCCCCGCAGTACGACACGTTCGTCATGGCGCAACTCGTCCAGGTCGAGCTCTCGATCGAGCTGGGCGATTACGGCCGCCCGTCGGCGATGTTCAAGGACGGCTGGCTGATGAACAACGCGCGTGCGATGACCTTTGGGCAACTGCCCGAAGGGTTCCGCGCAGAGGTCGGACAGTGGCGGTCGCGGTTCACAAACCCGAGGATCGGAGAGGAACAGCGCGTGCGCATCGGTCGCGGTGGCGGCGGGTAGCCGCGTTTTCCCATCTGTGTTCAGGGCCGCGCCATTGGCGCGGCCCTGAAGCGTTTTCTTGTTGGAGAGCCTTGAACCTAGGGGTCCGTTTTAAGGCCGTTTTTTTTGGTTTGGCCCGTCGGGCTGTACGGACCGATCTTGGAGGGTCTGGGCTGGCGCTGCCATATGGTTCCCGTTCTTTTCCCGTTTCGTCCCGTCATTTGTTGCACTCTTGCTCCCGTTTTCTTCCCGTCCTTTTGACTCTTCGTTTCTTCCCCATCCGGGGGCTCCGAAGCTGCACACTCTTCCCCTCCTACTTACAGGATACCACCATCAGGTGACGGTTTGTCAAGTTAATATTCGAAAAATGAGACAAAAGGCCTAGAGGGAACGGCGGGCGGCGGCGGCGGGTTCGGCGGGGGCGTTCGGTTCGCGATGCGGGGATACTGGCGGGGTGGCGAGGACTCGGTTCGCACCGTCGCCGACGGGGTGGTTGCACTTGGGGCACGCGGCGTCGGCGCTCTATGCCTCGCGGCGCGGCGAGATGGTGCTCAGGATCGAGGACATTGACCGGTCGCGCTGCCGGGCGGAGTTCGAAACCGGGATCTACGAGGACCTCGCGTGGCTTGGGATTACGTTTCCGACGCCGGTGGTGCGGCAGTCGGAGCGGTGGGCCGAATACGAGTGCGCTTTGTCGCGGCTGTCAGAGGAGGGCCTGCTCTTTCCGTGCTTCTGCACGCGGGCGGATATCAAGCGCGAGGTCGAGGGGGCCGGCGTCGCGCCGCACGGCCCGGACGGTCCGGTGTACCCCGGGACGTGCCGCTCGCTCTCTTCGCAAGAGCGGTCCGAGCGCATGGCCGCCGGCGAGGCGTACGCGCTGCGGTTGGACATGGCCGAGTCCGTCCGGCGCTTCGCATCCCTTCTCTGGCACGACGACGTACGAGGCGAGCAGCGCGCGGTGCCTGAGTTGTTTGGCGACGTCGTGCTCGCACGCAAGGATACGCCGGCCTCTTACCACTTGTGCGTGACGGTGGACGACGCGGCGCAGGAGATCGGGCTGGTGACGCGCGGCGAAGACCTGTTCGAAGCGACGCACGTCCACCGGCTGCTGCAGGCGGTGCTGGGGCTGCCGACGCCCGGGTACAGCCACCACCGCCTGCTCACGGGCGAAGACGGGAAGAAGCTCTCGAAGCGCGACGGCGCAGCGACGCTGCGGGCGATGCGGGAAAGCGGCGTGAGCGCGGCAGAGGTGCGGGCGATGGTGGAGGTGGAAGGCAGAAGGAGTAAGGAGTAAGGAGTAAGGGAGCGATTCACTAGAGCGCAGCGACACGTTTCACCGCGCGATTGAGAACGATCCTCGCGTCGAGGCGTTGATACTTGTGTGAGCCAGTTTTTTGGCCGCCTTGGGGTCGCAATTGCCTGTGCCATGGCCATCGGGTGCGCTACGGAGGTCGCGAAGGCGCCGACCGAGCGAAAGGAGCCGATAACGAAGGTCGAGGAGGTCGTCTCAAGGGCTGAGGGCACTGGCCCGCACGCACGCCATCCGTTGACGCTCGAACAGGCGAAGAGGAGGGCTCATAATTCAGCGCTTTTGTTAGACCCTGATCGGATGATAAAGGTCTGGACGGCGAGCGACTTGGAACTCTATGGATACGCCCTTTCGAGCGACGTCGCACTTGCAAAGCACGCTGTTTCGGAAGCGGCGAGCCGACAGCGATTGAGCACGCTGTCCGCTCTCGACGCCGGCGTGCGAGCGGCCGCGCCGCAAGAGCTCGCGGTCGCGGCTGTGAAGGCTGCGCTTGCATGGCACGACCGCGACCCGTCGTTGCGGGACCTCATCAAGGTCGCGGACGCCGCCCGCGCGCACCCGGACAGGCTCGTCCAAGTCCATGGTGCCCTCATGCTGGGAACGATGGGCGACACGACGGTGCTGGCAGAGCTGCTCGGGGTCGTCGAGACGCAAGACGAGTGGATGGCCCTCCGCGCGTCCCAGAGCCTGAATCGCATGTGGGGGACGAAGTACAGGACACATATCCGCGCAGGGTACGACCGGCTCGACGCGGCGCAAGTGCGCTATGACGGAAGGCCCGCCGTAAATGTCTCACTGAACGCGCTGCTGTACCTGCTTGCCGAGATGGGCGACCCGCGTGCGGTCAGCGAACTTCGCACGGCCGTGGACGAGGACCGGAGGTTCGACGGCCAACCACCACCGATCTTCTTGCTCGTGCGCAAGTTCGGGCTCGCCGAGTCTGCAAGGCTCGAGCGAATGATGAAGCGCAGTCTCCAATCGCGCCTCGCCGCGATCGAAGCTCTGGGTCGGCTCGGCGACCCTCGAGGCGGCGACCTTATTGACGCCGAACGCCTGAGCGAAGTCGGTCACAAGAGAAACCTCCATTGGCGGTTCGGTCTTGATCCGTACACGGACTTTGTCGTGGCCGAGCTGCGCGCCGGGCGCAAGGTCGTGATGACGTCAGGCAAGTGGCGGAGCGAGAACGACGACATGATAAGGCAGCTCGAGCGGGAGGAGTACCTCAGTCCCCGGTCGGGACGATCGAGCTCGTCTCGACCATGAGCACGACGGACCGCTCCGGCGAGCGGGGGCGGTGCATGACGCCCTTGCTGATCGTCGCGCCCTGGTGCTTGTTGAGCTCGATGGTGCGGTCCTCCAGGTCAATGAGGAACTGGCCCTCCAGCACGAAGAAGAACTCGTCCTCGTCGTCGTGCTTGTGCCAGTGGAACTCTCCCTGGAAGCAGCCGACGCGGACGACGCTGTCGTTGACCTGGGTGAGCGTGCGGTTCCACCAAGGGTGGTCAATCGAGGCGAGGAGCGGTGCGAGGTCAATCGGTTCGCCGTGTTTGTGCAGGACTTCGGTTTGGATGTTGTAGGAGGGCATGGGGGGAATGATAATCGAAGAACAGGGGCCAGGGCCAGGTTGGGCTAGACTCGCGGCAGGTGCAAGAGAAGGACATTACGCGCAGGACGTTCTTGAAGTTCGCCGGAGTCGCGGCCGCCGCGACGGGCGGGCCGAGGGAGATCCTGGCGATCCTCGAGGACGGTTCCATCATCGTGCAAGACCACCACGTGCCCGCCGAGAAGGGCCTCTCTGAGGCCTGGAAGAAGTCGCTGTTCGAGCGGGGCGTGAAGGAGGTCTGGTCCGGTGCGGAGCTGGAGTCCATCGGGATGCCGTGCGGCGGGATCGCGTCGGGGCAGCTCTACCTCTGTGGCGACGGCACGCTCGGCAACTGGGAGATATTCAACACGCACGAGTTCCTCAGCTATGGCTTGACCAACTACGCCAAGCGCGCGGTGAAGAAGCAGGTCCGGCACGGGTTTACGCTGATCGTCGGCGACGTCGCGCGGTCGCTGGACAAGAACGGTTTCAAGGACGTGACGTTCAACGGCCAGTATCCGGTTGCGACGGTCGGCTATGCGGACGAGTCCTCGCCTGTGTCGGTCGCGATGCGCGCGTACTCGCCGTTCATCCCCTTGAACGCGAAGGACTCTTCCCTGCCCGCGACGGTGTTCGAGTTCGAAGTGAAGAACACGACTGAGGGCGAAGTGCGGTTCCGGCTCACCTATGAGATGGAGAACCCCGTCGGGCGCTCCTCCGAAGACAAGCCCGGGGCGCGGATGCGGTTTACGGAGGCGATGTCGGGCGATGGGCTGGCGGGTTTCGTACACGGTGCAGACCCTGCGCCCGAGGAGTTCGGCCCGGACGTGGCGTCTCCGCGCGCGAGCGTGTTGGTCGCGGACTTCGAGGGGGACGACTACGGAGGTTGGGTGGCGACCGGCGATTCGTTCGGTTCGGGGCCGAGTCGCGGGACTCTCGTGAACCAGAACCGCGTGAGCGGGTTCGTCGGGCGCGGGCTGGTGAACACGTACCTCGGTGGCGACGAAACGACGGGGACGCTGACGTCGCCGGAGTTCAGGATCGAGCGGCGGTTCATCAATTTCAAGATCGGCGGCGGGAACCATCCGGGACAGGAGTGCATGAACCTCGTCATTGACGGCAAGGTCGTGCGGACGGCGACGGGGATGAACGACGAGCGCCTGCTGTGGGAGACGTGGGACGTGCGGGAGTTCGAGGGCAGGACGGCGAGGCTTGTGATCGTAGACACGGCCACGGGCGGCTGGGGGCACATCAACCTCGACCACGTGGAGATGGCGGACACCGTGCGGGACCGCGCGGAAGTTAACCTGCGGCGCGGAGACCCGAACCGCGACGTCGGGACCCTTGCGTTCGCTTTCTTTGTTCGAGGCGAGTTCGACGGCGCAGGGCGTTATGGGTTCAAGGAGCCGCGCGCGTTCACGCTCCAGACGGCCGAGCTCGCTCTCGCCCCAGGCGAGGCGAGGACCGTCGTCGGCGTGCTGGCGTGGCACTTCCCCAACCATGCGCGCAGCCGACAGTACGCGAACTGGTTTCCCGACGCGAAAGAGGTCGTGTACTACGTCCACGCGAACTTCAAGCGGCTCTCGCGCGAGACAGCGAAGTGGGTGGACACGTACTATGACTCTACGCTCCCGTACTGGCTGCTCGACCGGTTGGGTTCGACGGTCGGGAACCTCGCGACGGGGACGACGGAGTGGTGGGGGAACGGGCGGTTCTGGGCGTGGGAGGGCGTGGTGTGCTGTGCGGGGACGTGCACGCACGTTTGGAACTACGAGCACGCGATGGCGCGGCTGTTCCCTGAGCTGGAGCGCAACGTGCGCGAGCGGCAGGACTTCGGCGAGGGGTTCCACGAGGAGACGGGGCTCGTCGGGTTCCGCAGCGACAGCGCGTACGCCGCCGACGGGCAGTGCGGGACGGTGCTGAAGGCGTACCGCGAGCACACGATGTCAGCGGACGACGAGTTCTTGAAAAAAAACTGGCCGCGCATCAAGAAGGCGATGCAGTTCTCGATCTCGCACGACCCGGACAAGGACGGCGTGATCGCGGACAGCCAGCACAACACTTACGACATCAACTTCGAGGGGCCGAACACGTTCGTCGGCGCGCTGTACTTGGCCGCGCTGCGCGCCGCGGAGGAGATGGCGAAGGAAGTCGGCGACGAAGCGTTTGCGACGGAGTGCCGGGGGATGTTCGAGCGCGGGAGCAAGGCGACGATGGATGCGCTCTGGAACGGGGAGTACTTTGTCCAGAAGGTTGACGCGGCGCAGCACCCGCAGTGGCAGTACGGGCCTGGGTGCCTGGCAGACCAACTGTTCGGCCAGGGCTGGGCGCACCACGTCGGGCTGGGGCACGTCTATCCGAAGGAGAACGTCGTGCAGGCGTTGCGGTCGGTGTGGAAGTACTGCTGGGCGCCGGACATCGCGCCGCACAACGCGCGGTGGAAGCCGGAGCGGCCCTTCGCGGTCCCGGGCGAGGCGGGGCTGTTCATCTGCACGTGGCCGAAGGGCGCGCGCCCAGACCAGCCGGTGCGGTACCGCGACGAAGTGTGGACGGGGATCGAGTACCAGGTGGCGGGGCACATGGTGTGGGAAGGGATGGTCGAGGAGGGGCTGGCGATGTGCCGCGCCGTGCACGACCGGTACCACCCGGCGAAGCGGAACCCCTACAACGAGGTCGAGTGCAGCGACCACTATGCGCGCGCGCTTTCTTCTTGGGGCGTCTACACGGCGCTCGCGGGGTTCGGCTACCACGGCCCGCGTGGCGAGATGTCGCTCGACCCGCGCATCACGCCTGCGGACTTCAAGGCGGCGTTCACGGCGGCGGAAGGCTGGGGCCTGGCCGCGCAGGTCTACGACGAGAACGGACAGATCACGGGCGTCTCGGTGCGGCACGGGAAGCTGAGGGTGAGCAGTTTTGCGCTCCGACCGATCGCCGGAACAAAGCCGAAGTACATCAGTGTGTCGGTGCCGCGCGGGGACGTGAGCGCGCGCGTCGGCGAGAAGAACGGGCTGTTGGCGGTGTTCTTCGATCCGCCGATCACGTTGTCCGAAGGTGAGAACGTGGCGGTGCGGCTGATCGCGGGGCGCTCGGCGGAGGCCGGGTGGATTGACCTGGGCGAGGTTCCGAGCGGAGTCAGGTTGTAATCCTCAGACCGGTCGCCCCGGAGGCCGACCCTCCATCGTGTAGCTCTTTGGCGTCCGCAGCAGACTGGTCGTCCGGGAGGCCGACCCTCCATCGTGTAGCTCTTTGTCGTCCGCAGCAGACCGGTCGTCCGGGAGGCCGACCCTCCATCTAGCGGGTGAACTGGCTGGTGATCGAGGCGAGCTGGGCCTGCTGGGACTGCAGAGCAGCGACTGCGCGCTCCATCGCGAGGAACTTCTGCTGGAGGAACCCGCGGCGCAGCTCGAGCTGCTCAGTGAAGTTCGTGATGCGCTTGCCAATGTCGTCAATCTGCGACTGCAGCGTGTTGTCGGTGACAACGAGCATTCCGTTGACCGTGTCGGTGAAGGTCTGGATGCCGTAGGTGAGCTCCGCGGCGATTCCTCGCTGATAGTTGATCGTTCCGATGAGCCCGGTCGTCGTGCCCGTGTACTGGAGCTGCAGCCCTTCGACGTCGGAGTCTTCCGCGCCCGTGAGGAACTGCCCGTTGCCGGTCGCGGTCGAGCCGTTGATCGTGCCTGCAACGTTGAGGCCGGCTGTGTAGGTGCCGCCACTCTTGCCGATGCCGGAGTTGTCCGTTGCGGCGTCGAGGTCTGAGACGACGCTGAAGTCTCCGCTGGTCCCCCACTTCTTGCTGTCAATCTTGAGGAGCCCCGAGCCGTCTATCGAAGCGACGACGAGGTCCTTCAGCTTCGTGTCGTTGTTGATGAGGGTGACGAGCGTCGAGAGGTCCGCGCCGATCGGGACGATGAGTTCGTAGTCGTTGTTGTTGAACAGCGCGCCGTCGAAGGTGAGCGTCTCGCCGAGGGTGTTCGCCGTCGTCTGTGCGACCGTGGCGAGCATGTTGCCCTTCGTTGCGACCTGCGTGATGTCAACCTGGAATCCGGCCGCGCCCGAGTTGTGGGTCAGCGACGTCGAGCTGATGAACTTGAGGTCGTTGCTCGTCGAGGTGGCGGTCGCCATCATCAGCTTTCGGACGCCCTCCGGGTCGCTGGCGAGCACTTGGTCGAGCTTTGCCGAGTCGAGCTCGAGCTTGCCGTCCTGGTCGAAGCTGAAGCCGATCTGCGCGAGGTTCTTGAGCGAGCCGGTGCCGACGTCGCGGAAGATGAGCGACGAGAGCTGCGACTCGACCTGCGCGACTGCGGACTCGCCGAAGAGCGGCCCACTGGCGAAGGTCTCGGTGTCGAACTCCGTCGTCTGCTGGATGAAGTCCACGACGTCGTTGTAGGACTTGACGAGGCCGTCGAAGCTCGCCTTGATCGCGGCGGTGTCCTTGCTGAAGGTGACCGTCGTGGTCTCGGGGGTCGTCGCGTTCGCCTTGAGGAGCGTGATTGTGGCGCCGGGCACGACGTCGGTGATTGTGTTCTTGCTGCTCGTGAAACTGAAGCCGTCGAGCGTGTACTCGGCGTCCTGTGCGCCGACGAGCTCGTTGTTGTAGGCCCGCTGCAGGATTCCGAGCGACTCGAGCAGGCCGTCGGTGTCGGTGACGGTCGGGGGCACGCCGCCGTTGCCGGTGATCTCGAGCTTCTGGACCGTCTTCCCGTCCTTTGTGACGCTGACGACCGTGGCGGTCGCGTCCGCGCCCGCGTCGCCGTTGATCTTGTCGGCGATGTCCTGGAGCGAGTCGGTCGCAAAGTCAATGTTGATCGTCGCCGTGCCGATGTCGAACGCGCCGGACGCCGTCGTGCCGATCAGGCTGGAGAGTTCGGCGGACGCGCTGGAGAAGCCGAACGAGCGGACGGAGTCCGCGTCGAACGCCTCGCGGAAGCTCGCCGCTCCTGTGAGGAACCCGAGCGACGAGAGCGCAGTTCCGGAGAGGCTGGCTAGCTGGATCTCGTTCGAAGCGCCAGACGCCGTAGACGTGAGCGTGAGGTAGGCGGCGTCCGTTCCGCCGTTGATGACGCTAGCCGTGACGTTCGCGCCGGCAGAGTTGATCTTTCCGGCGATTGACGTGAGGGTGTCTGAGGCTTCGACCGTGACAGCGCGGCCGTTGACGATGAAAGAGCCGGAGTAGCTGAGCGCGGTCGTGGCGCTCGCCTGCGCTGCGCTGGACGCGTTGTGCGTGGGCGCGAGCTTTGAGACTGCGAGCTCGTAGACGCCGGCGACGGCGGGCGCCGGCGCGGTCGCCGTGGCGACCTCCGCGTTCGACGACGTCACCTTGATCGGGTTGAACGACGCTGCGGTGTTGAGCGAGCTTGCGTTGGAGTTGAAGCCGACAAGGATGGACTTGAGGTGGGCGAACAGTCCCTGCTTGTTGGTGAGGACCGCCTGTTGGGCCTGCATGCGTCGCAGCGGGATGGCCTCGATCTGCATGAGCTGGCTGAGGATGCTCTGCGTGTCTATCCCAGTGGCCAGGCCGCTGAACGATATCCCTGACAGGTTGCTGCTGAGGCTCATGGTGCGGTCTCTCTATTTGGATTCTCGGCAGTTCGGCCGGCCTTGCGATGGCAAGATTGCCTGTTTGGCCTAGCCAAGCACGCCAAGGAGTTCCTTGGCGTGGTTGATCTGCTCCTGGACCTGTTGCTTCAGGTCCTTGGACTCTTCCGGCCCCAGACCGAGCCACGCCTCATAGATCGGGTGAAGCTCGGGGACGAAGCCGGCTCCCTGGTCCGGCTTGAGGGAACTGACAAGGCGGCTTGCCGTGTGCAAGCAGGCGACTGCGGGCTGCTCGCTCGGGTCACCGGGCTGCTCGTGCTTGCTGATGAGGCGAGCGAGGTCGTCGGGGAAGTTCCACTTGTTGGCAAGCATGCCGCCAAGGACTGCGTGGTCGGTGTGAAGCGAGCGCCTTTCGACGTCAACGAGCGGCTCGCCATGCATGAGCGAGGTCCGAAGGACCTCGAGGTAGGGGGTCGTGAACTGTGTGAGCAGAAAGAGGATGCCGATGTCGTGTAGGAGGCCGGAGACGAAGAGGAGCTCTTGCTCCTTGGTCGCGAGCCTCTTCATCTTGCCGATGAGGGCAGCGCACGACGCGGTTCCAAAGCTGCGCTCCCAGAACTCTCGCTGGAGGTTCTCCGTGCGAGCGCTGTAAGTGTTGAGCGCGTTGAGGACGCCGATGGAGAGTACGAGGTTGCGGACCTGGTGCAGCCCGAGGATGGCAATGGCCTGGTTGATCGAGAAGACCTGCCGGGACATCCCAAAGTAGGCCGAGTTGACGACCTTGAGCAGCTTGGTGGCGATCGCTGGGTCAGTGCTGATCAGCTCCTCGATCTCGCTCGTGCTGACGGTCTCCCGCTCGGTGGCCTGGACGACCTGGATGATGACGGGCGGGAGTGAGGGCAGGTCAACCATCGCCTTTTCGACGTAGGCCTGCATGAGTCTGCTGTGGTCTTCGAGTGCCATCCTGTTTCTCTCTCAGTAAAGTTCGGTCTGCGTGAGTGCGGAGTCGAGGTCTAGGGCCTTCACCGCGTCCTGGCTCATCTCGACAAGGGCGAGCCCGGGCGTGTGCGACTCGACCTTGGCGACCGAGTCCACGACGAACGCGGCAGTCCCCTTCGCGCCTTCTGCGACGATGATCCGGCTCTTCGGCGTCGGTCTGTGCCTGGGCGAGTGCAGGACGCCAGAGAGGTCGTACACCGGTATCCGCCTGCCTCTAACGGTGACGAGGCCGCAGACCGCGCTGCCCTCCCGGGCGCAGGGGGTGATTTCGCGCATTTTGACGATTCCGCGGACGCGTGCGAGGTCAAGGCCGAACAAGCAGTCGCCGAGCCTGCACACGAGGGTCTCGTGCTCTATAGGCGTGACAGCGGACGGCACCTGGTTGCCCACAGGGTCATTCTCGGCTCAAGGGCCCGGTAACTTTACCGAGCCGAGGTAGCTTCGGAATTCTTTGATGCATCGCATTCGCCTCATCGCCCTGGACCTGGACGGGACGCTCCTGACCTCGCGTCGCGAGCTGTCGGCCGGTTCTCGTGAGGCGGTGGCGGAGGCACGGGAAAGGGGCGTGCAGGTCTGCCTCGCCAGCGGCAGGGCGCTGAACACGATGCTCCCCTTTGCCGACCAGTTGGGGCTGTCGGGGCCGATCGTGAGCTGTAACGGCGCATACGTGCTGGGCGCGGACGGTGAGGAGCTCCAGCACCTGACGCTCCCAGGGCCGGTGCGGGACAAGGTGCTCGGGTTCGCCGCGGCTCGGGGGTTGCACACGAACCTGTACTCGGGCGGGTCCGTGTACTTCTCTCACGACGGAGAGTGGGCCGAGCTTTACCGGGAGAGGACCGGCCTGAAGGAGGAGGGCGTGGTCTCTTATAGGGCCATGGCGGGGATGGCGGCGACCAAGGTCCTGTTCGTGGACAGCCCGGAGGCGGTCCAGAGGCACTACCTGGAAACGTCAAAACTACTGGTTTCCGGGGAGGCCGCGATCACCCTGAGCGAGGCCGAGTACATCGAGTTTCTTCCTCCTGGGGTCAACAAGGCCGTGGGGCTCGCCCGGGTCGCCGAGGCCCTGTTCTTGCAAAGTGGGGAGGTCGCAGCGCTCGGCGACTACCTGAACGACCTAGAAATGTTACGGTGGGCCGGGTTCTCGGGGGCCGTGGCGAACGCCCAGTCCCCGGTCCTCGAACAAGCGGACCTGGTGGTAGCGTCGAACGATGGCGGGGGCGCCGCTGAGTTCATCCGGGCGGCCTTGAGCCTGGACGCCTGAGCTATACTGTCCGCTTAGGCACAGGGAGTCTAATATGAGAAACCTGTTTTTACTTGCGCTTTTGTGCGGCTGCGGCTCAGCCCTGGCTGGAACCATCAATGTGACGTCGCCGAACTCTGGCGACTTTCTCGGAAAGACCAACTCAGTCAGCTTCAACATCACCGGGGCTGTGGCCCAGGTCACGATCACCGTCACGGCGACTCTCGACTCCAACCCGGCCATCAACGTCCAGGTCGTGCGCCAGTTCACCCCGAACGTGAGCGGAGAGATTGACAGCAGCGTGCCTCTCAACTTCTCGGAGTCAACCCCCGAGGGGGCCTATACGCTGACGGTCGTAGCGACCGAGCCTGGCGCGACCTACAACTCGGTGCCGCCAATCCCTGTGACGGTGGACGTCAAGGACCCGAAGTTTGGGGACTCGAACCCGCTTACGGGAGCGTTCGTCAAGGGAATCGTCCCGATCGTGGTGGACCTGGTCGAGTCGTTCGTAGACGAGTGGCGCGTACGGATCAACGGTTCCGACATCCCGAACAACAGCGGTTCGACGAACCAAGTCGTGGTCAACTGGGACTCGAACACGGTGATCATTGACGGCGCGCAGACGATCAACATCTCCGTCGAAGACCGCGCGAACAACACGGCGACCAAGGACATCTCGGTGACAGTGGACAGGATCAACCCGAGTTCGACGATCCTTGCGCCGTCGTCCGGTGCAGTGATTCGGCCGGAGTCCCAGATCGCAGTTGTCGTGGATGTGAACGACCAGTTCACGAACTCGGTCCACTTCACCGGCATTGACGTGCGGTTGAAGACTCTGGGCGACGTTGACCTTGGGCCCGTGCCACGCCGGAACGTGAAGACGGTCGGCACTAAGATCAGTTGGACGGGCCGCATTCGGTCTATCTCCAGCCTGCCGAGCAGTTTCAAGATCGTAGTGACGGCGATAGACCGCGCCGGAAACGTCGCAGTCGTGCAAGAAGTGACGGTTACCGTCAGTGGCGGGCGCGATAACACGAAGGTCAAACGAGGCCGCGTGCGCGGCGACGGGCTCTTTTGAATGATCGCTCATAGCAAGGAAGGAAGACATTGAACGCGAGGAAGCTCACTCTCTCATCCACTTTCGCGCTGGCGCTTTGCGCCGGCGCGTACGCCCAGATTCCGGACTTATTGAACGCGCTCGACGCTGGCGGGCGGGCGATGGGCCTCGGCGGCGCGACATACGTCACTGACTCGAACACGTTCTCTGCCCTGTCGAACCCGGCGGGCCTCGGTTACGTGACGCGGGGGATGTACGGGATCGCGTACCGCAACCTGCCGGAGTCTCGCACCGTGATCAGCGGCAACTTCAACGACCCCGACTTCGCGACCGAGTTCGACCAAGGCGCGTTCGGCATGACCCACCTGGGCTACGCGTTCCCGATGGGCCGTGGCGCGGTCGGCGTGACGTATACGCGGTCCGGTTTCATCCGCGACGAGCGTTCGGGCGACGGTCTGCCGGACGGCCCTCTGACCGTGCGCTTCTACGAAGAGGTGTTCCGGTCGCAGACCGACATGTTCACGCTCTCGTACGGCACGAACTCGGGTGGCTCGACGAACTACGGCGTTGGGCTCGTAATCGCGAACCAGTACGTCTTGAACCGCCAGGACTACCAGCTATTCGACGGCAACAACCCGGTCGGCTCCGTCTCGGCGGACAACACAGGAACGGGACTCGGGTTCGGCATCGTTGCCGGCGTGATCCTGTCGCCTGGGAACAGTTCGAACATGAGCGTCGGAATCAGCGCCCAGTCGCCGATTGACCTTTCTGGCAACGACGAGACCTCCGGTTACTACGACCGGATCCCGGGCCGGCTCTCGGCGGGGATCGCAGCGCGAAGCGACGGACGCAACGGCGAGTACACGATCTATGGCGCGCAGGCGACGTGGTTCTTCGGCGGCGAGACGGACGCCGTGTTCTCGCGCGACAGCTACGCGATGTTCGGCGGCGGACTCGAGTACTCGATGAACCGCTGGAACGCGCGCATCCCGATCCGGATCGGTTATACGGTCGTACCGAGCGGCGGCACCGGGTTCATTGACCGCGACGCGTTCACGTTCGGTCTCGGCTACCGGCCCAACGGCTCGGACTTTTCGCTCGACTTGAGCTTTGCGCGGCCGAGCGACGGCAACTCGCTCGACATGGCGCTTTCGATCACTTACCTTTTGGGCAAGCAATGAGACTCCGCACACTATTCCTGTTGACTGTCGCGCTCGTCGCCGGCTCTGCCGGCGCACAAGGCTGGAGCGACGCCTATGACAACGCGCTGACCGCCGTCGCCTCCGGCGACTGGTCCGGTGCTCGCTCGGCGTTCCAAGAGGCGATCGCGCTCCGGCCGGAGGACCAGTCGGGCCCGACGAGCCTGCCCGGGCCCGTGACGGACCCGCGGCGGTGGAGGGACGGCTCGCCCTACTCGCCGAACTTTGGCGTGGCGTATTGCACGTTCCGGATGAGCGACGCGGTCTCGGGCGAAGAGCGGCGCACAGTGCTTGCGGATGCCGCTCAGGGCTTCGAGGCGCTGCTCGCCAAGGGCAAGACCAGCCCAGAGACCTTCTACTTCTTGATGCGCATCTACTCGCTGACGCGAGACGTGCAGAGGCAGAACGCGCTCGAAGCGCGCTTAGCGACCGAAGGAACCTTGCTGACGTGGCGCGTTGACACGAGCTTCGTCAGCCCCGAAGAGCGGGCCGCGGTCTTGAGCCTCATACCCAAGCCGGGGAACCCTCCTGGCACCGGAGCGACGGGCGCGCCGCCGAAGACGAACGTGATCAAGGCCGCGGACTACAACCCCGTCGTGACCTCGACTGCGATCGGCATCGCCGGACGCGTGCCCGTGGTCGAGTCCAAGTACGCGATCGTGATCGGTAACGGCGAGGCGATGATGTCGGAGGCGCGGATGTCGTTCGCATCCTCGGACGCGATGCTCGTGCGCGAGACGCTGATCCAGCACGCAGGCTACGCAGAGGACCACGTGGACGTCGTGATCAACGCGACGGCGGCACAGATGTTGGCGAGCGTAGACGCGCTCGCAGCGCGGATGCCGGCGGACGGCACCGTGCTGATCTACTTTGCGGGGGCCGGCTACAACATCGGCGGAAAGGACTACTACGCGGGGATAGACGCAGAGTCTGCACAGGACTCGATGCACATGGTCGCGGTGATGGACGTCTACAAGGTGTTCCTCGCCAAGGGCGCGAGCATCTTCGCGTTCGCGCAGTCGAGCCGTTCGATCAGCGCCGGCTATTACTTTGGAAAGGAGACGCCGCTCTACGGTCGCATCGCGCAGGCGCACGCGACGATCCCTGGCGGCCAGGTCAACTCGCTAGTCACGGCGGGTTCTGAGGTCGGGGCGTACACGCAGGCGTTCACGGACATCCTGATTGACTGGCGCTCGAACTCGGTTCCCGTTACGGAGTTCGCCTGGCAGGTATTCTATAAGATGAGACAGGGCGGGGGGCCACAGACTCCGACTCTGCCAGTCCTCACCGTTTTGCCGGCCGACGCTCGTTTCTGACCGGCACGGGGAATGACGTCCCGTGATGGAACAGCAAAGGAGACAAAGACCACCAGCGGTTCCGCTTGATCCGCGGGCCGTCCGCGTCTTCAAAGAGGTCGCGGAGGACTACGGCAACAAGTACGCCGAGGACTTCCTCTACCCCCACTTGCGCCGGATCCTGGGGATCGAACAGGAGCCCCCCGACCTGATACGTGACGCCTACATGACGGCGCGCGGCAGCCTGCTCGCGTTCTACAGCCACTATGCGTTCGCACGGCGTGGAAAAGACCGCGAGGACCTCTCGAACTTCGCCGCAGAGGCCGTCGCACGCGTGCAGGGCGACGGCGACTTTGAGGCGATCCTAAAGCTCGAGGACGGGACAGTGCTCTGGGAGGCGTTCGCGCAGATCTGCCAGGAGAAGCGCCGCAAGAACAACGAGGCGCAGAACCGCGGCTTGATCCAAGGGATGCTCGAACTTTCGCAAGAGGTCTACCGCACGGACCACAGCGGCTCGATCACGAACTGGATGCTGGACGGGATCGCCCAGACGCGGCGGCTCGAGCCGCAGTTCGAGAGGATCGTGGACATCCGCGGCGTCGGGCCCAAGAGCACGTCAACCTACATGCGGGACATCGTGTTCATGTTCGGATACGAGGACAAGGTGGAGCCCGCGGACCGCATCTACATCCATCCGATTGACAGGTGGCTGCGCTTGATGGCGCGCTACTTGGTGCCAGAGCCGAACATGGACAAGGCGGCGGACTGGATCATCGCCGGGAAGATCAGCAAGTACTCGCGCCGCGCAGGCGTCTCAGGGATCGCGTTCAACATGGGCTCGACCTACTTTGGCCAAAAGATCGTCAAGGACCCGGCCGGGTTTGAAGAAGCGCTCAAGAAGGTCGCGATAGGCGAGGAGCCTTAGCGCCCTGCGCGCTCCCAAGCAATCCGCAGGCCCTCGAGCGTCAAGTGCGGGTCGTACTCCTCGATCTCGCCGCAAACGTCTGTGTACAGCGCGCCGAGCCCGCCCGTCGCAATGACCCTCACGTCGCCATTCAGTTCCTTCCTGATCCTCCGCACAAGCCCGTCTACTGCGTCGGCGTAACCGAGAACGAGCCCTGACTGGAGCGATCCGACCACTGACTTCCCTATCGCTGTCCCTGGGGCTTCCAGCGCGATCGAGGGGAGCTTTGCCGTACGCGATGCAAGCGACGACGCGGAGACCTCGGGCCCCGGCATGATCGCGCCACCGACGTACGTACCGCTCGCGTCCACTGTGTCGAACGTTGTGGCCGTGCCGAAGTCCACGACAATGAAAGGCGGCTTCGTCTTCTGCAGCGCTCCGAGCGCGTTCGCGATCCTATCTGAGCCGACCGCGTTCGTCGGGCTGTAGTCCACCTTGAGCCCGACCTGCTCGCCCGTACGAAGAAAGACGGGCTTGCAAGCGAGCCAGCGCTCGGAAAAGGCCTCGAGCGGGCGGTCCAATCCTGGGACGACCGAAGCGACGACGACCCCCGTAGCGCCCAGCTCAGTGCCAGCGAGGTCGCACAAGGGCTTGAGCACCGCGGCGAGCTCGTCCTCGGTCGAGTAGTTGTGGGAGTCGAGGCGCCACACGTGCCGCCACGAGCCGTCGTGGAGCCCTACGACGGTCTGGGTGTTCCCTACGTCAATCGCCCAGAGCATAGGTCAAGTCCACGCGGCTGTACACCTCGCCGCTCAGTTCGCGCTGCAGAGCGCGGACGATCTCCTCCGTTGCCTCGTCGCAGGCCCCCGAGTCCTCGGCCTCGACCATGACACGGATCATGGGCTGCGTGCCGCTCGCCCTGACGACGGTGCGTCCGGCGCCGCCCAGCCTCGCATTGGCAGACGTGAGCGCGTCGGCCACGCCGGGCACTTCCTGCCAACCGACCTGGTCGCGGACCATGACGTTGACGAGGCGCTGGGGCCAGTTCTCGAAGTCGCCATAGCACGCGCTCGCGGAGCGCCCTTCACGTTTCAGGACTCTGAGGAGTTCGAGAGCGGTGACGAGCCCGTCGCCGGTCGGCCCGTGCTGCGGAAAGATGATGTGGCCGCTCTGCTCACCACCGACCAGCGCGCCGGTCTCCCGGAGCTTTGCGCTCACGTGCTTGTCGCCGACAGGGGTCCGTTCGAGCCTGAGGCCGCGGTCGTTTAGGTACCTCTCGAACCCGCTGTTGCTCATGACCGTGCCGACGACGATCGGCGGGACGAGAGTGCCCTGCCTCGACCAGTGCGCGCTCCACACTGCCATCGTGCGGTCGCCGTTGATGAGGCGTCCGTGGTCGTCGGAGAACACGGCGCGATCCGCGTCGCCGTCGAACGCGACGCCGAGGTCCGCTTTGCACGCCCCCGTGAACGCCTGCACGGCCTCCGGGTGCGTCGCGCCGTTGTTCTCGTTGATGTTCATGCCGTCGGGGGAGACTCCGATGCACGAGACTTCCGCACCGAGCGTCCGAAAGACTCTCGGGCCAAGCTCGTACGCCGCGCCGTGCGCGCCGTCAACGGCGATGTGGAGGCCCTCGAGCCGCTCAGGGACAAGCGAGACGAGGAACTCGACGTAGCGCGCGACCTCCGTGCTCTCCGTCTTGAGCAGTCCGACGTTCGCTCCTGTAGCGCGGACGGTCACGGGCTTTTCGAGCAAGGACTCGATCTCCTCTTCCGTCGGGTCGGGGAGCTTGCAACCGTCGTGGCCGATCAGTTTGATCCCGTTGTCCGCCGCGGGGTTGTGGCTGGCCGAGACGACGACGCCGAGGCCGAAGTCCCCGGTGCGCGCGATGAAGCTGACCGCGCCCGTCGGCGTCACGCCGAGCGCGGTGACGTCCACACCGACGCTGCACAGCCCTGCGCCGAGCGCGGCACCGAGCATCGGTCCACTGCGGCGCGTGTCGCGGCCCATGACGGCGTTGGGCGGTCTGCCAGTAGTGAGCAGCCATCGGCCGGCCGCCTGCCCGAGCGCGAAGGCGAACTCAGGGGTGAGCTTTTCGTTGGCGACCCCGCGGATCCCGTCGGTGCCGAAGTGTTTGCGGCTCACGGCTTTTTGCTGACCTGCACTCGCGCGGGTCTGACGACGCGGCCGTTCATGGTGTAGCCCGGCTCGACCTCGGCAATGACCGTACCATCGGGCACGTCCTCGCTGACGACGACGCCGACCGCCTCGTGCAGCTCCGGGTCGAAGTGCTTGCCGACGGCCTCGATGCGCTCGACCTTGTGGGTCGCGAGGGTCTGTCGGAGCTGTCGGTCAATGGCCCTGACGCCTTCTACTACGCTCTCCGCGCTCGCGCCGCTCTGGAGCGAGAACAGCGAGCGCTCGAGGTTGTCGAGCACGGGGAGCAGGGACTTGACAAACGGCTCGGACGCGAACTTGACGGCTTCCGAGTGCTGTTCGCGGAGCCGGCGCTGGATGTTCTGCGCCTCTGCGACGGTGCGAAGCATCTGGTCGCGGAGGGCGTCGCGCTCGGCTTCTAGCTCCTGGATCCGCTTGGCCTGCTCGTCCTGGGGCTCCTGTTGAACTTCCTCTTCCGTCATCGAATCCTGGGCGGGCGTATCCTCGAGATTCATGGCTGGAGCGGCTCTCCGAAGGGTGATTCTACCGTCCCTGGGCGGTTCCGAGGTAGGACGGAGCTAGCGCTTTTCCGCGCTCCTGCGGGCGACGACGCGGACGGGGGTGCCTTCGAGCGACCACTTCTTGCGGACCTGGTTTTCGAGGTAGCGCAGGTAGGAGAAGTGCAGGAGCTCGGGGTCGTTGGCGAACAAGACTATCGTCGGGGGGTGGATTTCGGCCTGGGTCACGTAGTAGATCTTCGCGGCCTTGCCCTTTCGGCTGACGGGCTTGTCGAAGACGGCGTCCTGGATCAGCCGGTTGAGCTCCCCCGTCGGGGCGCGGAACCCCCAGTTCTCGACCGCGGTCTTGACGGCCTTCATGACGCCGTCGAGCCCTGACTTTTCCAGGGCGCTGACGAACCGGACGATCGCGTAGCCGGCCTCAGGGATCTCGTTGCTAAGGATCCTGAGGAAGTCCTTCTTGATCGGCGAGTTCTTTCCGAGGCTGCCCGTCGGCGGTTCCTGCAGGTCCCACTTGTTCACGGCGACGACGAGCGGCTTTCCTAGGTCGTGCGCGGACTTCATGACGCGCTTGTCGCCGTCGGTGAGTCCCTCCTGGCCGTCTACGATGACCAGCGCGCAGTTGGCGCGCTCCAGCGCGCGCGTCGCGCGCAATACCATGTAGTACTCGACGCTCCCCTGCGTCTTGCCCCGGCGGCGGATCCCGGCGGTGTCAATCAGGCGGTAGGCCTGGCCCTTGTAGACGATCGGCGTGTCAATCGCGTCGCGCGTGGTGCCGGGAATGTCGCTGACGATCGCGCGCTCCTCGCCGACGAGCGCGTTGAGCATGCTGGACTTGCCGACGTTCGGCCTTCCGATGATCGCGAGCTTGAGCGTGTCGTCGGGCATCGCGCCGAGGTCCTTAGGGAAGCCCTCGACGACCTGGTCCAGGAGCGGTTCGACTCCGACGCCGTGTACGGAGCTGACGGGGACGACGTCGCCGACCCCGAGCGCCCAGAACTCGCTCGCGTTCTGCTCGCGCTCCTTGTTGTCGGCCTTGTTTGCGACGATGAAGACGGGCTTGGCGAAGCCACGGAGGTGCTCAGCGAGCTCGTGGTCGCCGCCGACGAGCCCTTCGACCGCGTCCACCATGAAGAGGACGACGTCGGCCTCGCTGATCGCGACCTGCGCCTGGACCTTGATCTGTTCGACGAGAGGGTCGTCGTCGCCGAATAGCAGCCCTCCAGTGTCCACGAGCTGGAACCGCCTGCCGCGGTGCTCGCACTCGGCGTAGAGGCGGTCGCGGGTGATCCCGGGCGTGTCCTGGACGACTGCGATCCGTTTGCCGGCGATACGGTTGAAGAGCGTGCTCTTCCCCACGTTCGGGCGCCCCACGATGACCACGGTCGGCAGTTCGGATCGCATGGGAGAGTGAGGGTACCAGGGGAGTCAAGAGTCCCGAGTCCCGAGTCCCGAGTCGAAAGGCGAAAGGCAGAAGTCCCAACACCCGATACCCGATACCCGATACCCGAATCGAGAGCTATAAGAGACGGGAGTGGCTAAACTCCATCCTTCAGTGAGCCCGACTGTCCGCTACGAGCTGTTGTCCACCTGCCCCCACACCCGTGCACGGCGGGGGCGGCTGCACACGCCCCGCGGGACCGTCGAGACGCCGTGCTTCATGCCCGTGGGCACGTATGGGACGGTGAAGACGCTGGGCTCGGAGGACCTTGAGGCGCTCGGCTACGAGCTGGTCCTGAGCAACACGTACCACCTTTCGCAGCGACCGGGGAGCGAGGTGATCGAACGGCTCGGCGGGCTGCACAAGTTCATGTCTTGGAACGGCGCGGTCCTGACGGACTCGGGCGGGTTCCAGGTGATGTCGCTCGCCAAGAACCGCAAGGTCACCGACGAGGGCGTGACGTTCCGGAGCCACTTGGACGGCACGGAGACGTTCCTCACGCCCGAGCGGTCAATCGAGATCCAGGCCCAGCTCGGCGTGGACGTCTCGATGGCGCTCGACGAGTGCCCACCGTTTCCTTGCACGCGAGAGGAGGCCGCCGCCGCGATGCAGCGCACGCACCTGTGGGCGCCGCGGAACCTGTCCGCGCGGCGCGAGGGCCAGTCGGTCTTTGGGATCGTGCAGGGCGGTGTGCACGAGGACTTGCGCAAGGAGAGCGCGGACGCTCTCTCTGCGCTTCCCTTCGACGGGTACGCGATCGGTGGAGTCTCGGTCGGCGAGCCGACCGACCTCCAGTACCCGGTCGTCGCGTTCACCGCGCCACTGCTGCAGGAGGACAAGCCGCGCTATCTGATGGGCGTCGGGCACCCGGCGGACGTCCTGCACGCTGTGTCGTGCGGCATTGACATGTTCGACTGCGTGCTGCCGACGCGGATGGCGCGGCACCACTCGCTCTACACGATGGAGGGCAGGGTGAACTGCGCCGCCGCGGAGTGGGCCGAGCACGGTGGGCCGCACGATCCTGCGTCCCTGTTCCCTGCGACGGAGCGGTATAGCGCGGCATACATGCGCCACTTGTTCAAGACCGACGAGCCGCTGGCGGCACGGCTGGCGACCCTGCACAACCTGGCGTTCTATGCGCGGTTGATGACGGAGATACGCGAAGCCATCGGGGCCGGTAGCTGGCCCGAGCTGGCCGAGCGGTATTCGCGAGCCTGACGCTGGTAGGATAGCCAAATCGGAGGCACCGTGCACGACAAGAAGTTCGGATTCAAGGTCCTGGCCGGAATATTCCTCGGCGCTCTGCTTGGCACTGCGTTGCTCATGTCCTCCCCCGTAGGCGTGCAGCCTGGCGACGTGCTCAACGCCGAGCTCGCATCTGGCGAGGTGATCGAGGTCAAGGTGTCCGCGTCTTCGGGCGATCCCAGCGGTAAGAAGCCGGTCGTGCCCGAAGTGACCGAGGACGAGTCCGGCACCGGCGTCGAGTTCAGGACTCCCGTCAATCTGCTCGGCGCACAATTGAGCACCGCCCCCGACCTGCTGCGCGAGTCCTCTGGCGTTTCGTTCTCAAGCGTTACAGTCAAAGAGCGGGGGACCGTGACCATCCGTCCCGCAGCGACCGAAGCCGTCAACGTCGGCGGACAGATCTTCCTGCGGCTCCTCAAGATGCTCGTCGTGCCGCTGATCATCGCCACGGTGCTGATCGGTATCGCGAGCCTCGGCAACATCAAGAAACTGGGCCGACTCGGCGGGATGACCGCCGCCTGGTACCTCATGTCAATGGCCGTCGCGGTCCTCGTCGGCATCACACTTGTGAACCTTATCAAGCCAGGCGTCGGGCTCAACTTTCCTGGCGCAGACGGTGCGATCGCAGACAGGACCGTCACAGACCTCATCCTCAAAACGATCCCTGAGAACCCGATCGCAGCGATCGCGACGATGGACGTCGTCGGCATCCTCTTCTTCGTCATCGTCATGGCGCTCGCCATGCTCAAGCTGGGCAAGAGGCGCGTCGCACCGGTCTTTAACTTCTTCGAGGGCTTGAACGACATCGTGTACGTGCTCGTCGGGTGGGTCATGAAGCTTGCACCGATCGGTGTCGGGCTCCTCATTGCGCACACGATCGCGACACAGGACGTCGCGTTCATTTCCGTGCTGCTCCAGAGCTTGCTCAAGTTCGCACTGTGCGTCACGCTTGGCCTTGCCATCCAGTTCGTCCTCCTCGTGATCGCCGTTGCCGTCATCGGCAAGTACAACCCGTTCGAGTTCATCTCGAAGATGGGCCCCGCCTTCGCGACCGCGTTCGGCACCAACTCGTCCAGCGCGACCATGCCCGTCACGCTCCAGTGCGTGACCGACATGAAAGTCTCGAGGAGGATCGGGAACTTTGTCGTCCCGGTCGGCGCGACCCTCAACATGGACGGCACCGCTCTCTTCGAAGCCGTCGCCGTGCTGTTCTTCGCGCAGGCGTTCGGCGTGAACGCCGATTTCGGGATGCAGGTCATCATCGGCGTCACGGCGGTCGTGGCGGCGATCGGTGCTGCGGGCATTCCTTCTGCAGGTCTCGTCACGATGACCCTCGTCCTGAGCGCGGTCGGCCTCCCGACGACGCAGATGCAGCTCCTCTGGTCCATTGACCGTCCGCTCGACATGATGCGGACCGTCGTCAACATCACGGGCGATGCGGCGGTCGCCAGGGTCGTCCAGACGCTGAACCCGGACATCAAGCCAGAAGAGGACGAGTTGCACGAGCTCTACGAAGAGGTCGAACCCGAAGCCTCACGCGACACGCCAGCCTAAGGCTCCCAGAAGTGGGGCGCTCGGATCGTGTCGTCGTCGAACTTGACCTTCTCTTTCTCAAGCAGCCTTCGCTGCTCGACGGCCGCCTCGGGCGACTTCTTCGCGATCGGCAAGTGGCCCTTCGCGTTGACGACGCGCCACCAAGGCGTTCCGTCCTGCGGGCAGCCCGCCATCCAGCGGCCGACGAGGAAGCCGCTGCAGGGGTTCGGCAGTGCGCGCCCGACGGCGCCGTAGCTGGCGACGCGCCCCTTTGGGATCGAGCGGACGACCTTCCAGAGGGCCTTCAGTTGCGGACTCTCGTGCTTACCCATGAGACCTTGCTGGGGTCGGCCAGCGCGATGAGGTCGGACGTGCTCGTCGCCCCGGTGACGTCAATTCGGACCAGCGCCGCGCTCGCCCCTTCCGCAATGTCCCATCCAGCGAGGCCGAGAGACGACGCGCCCATCGTGGTCGCCATCCTCCACGCCTCTTCCGGCGTGACCGGCGCGCCGCGCCTCTCGGCGACCGAGACGGCTGCGCGCATCTCGGCAAACACGTCTATCGGCCCGCTGCTTGCGGCCGAATCGAGCCCGAGGCCGACGAGCACGCCGGCGTCGAGCATCTCGCGGACCGGGGCGCGCGGGCAGTCGAGCGCCTCGTTCGAGCGCGGGCAGTGCGCGACCGAGACGCCGGCCCTGGCCAGCGCGAGTGTCTCGTCCTGGTCTATGTCGCAGCAGTGGACGAACTGCACGCCGCTGCGCAGGTATCCGAGCGACTCCAAGTACGGCACGGCGCGAAGCCCGTGGGTGCGGCGGATGCCGACCTCTTCCGCCGCGGCGGCGATCGGCCCCTCGTTGCGCTCGATGTAGTCGTTCTCGTGAATGGACTCGGCGACGTGGATGCTGACCCTGCCGCCGGCCTCCGCGATCGCCCGCAGCGTCGCCTCGTCAACCGTCCAGGGCGCGTGGGGGTTGATGTGGACCTCGCCGTCGAAGTGCTTCGAGTTCGCTGCCATGTTCGCGGTGGCGAGGGCGAGCCGCTCGGCGGGCGCCTCGTGCTCGGCGAACGTGATCACCTCCTGAAAGATGACCCCCTCCAGTCCGTGCGCGGCCATGGCCTCACCGGCGAACGGACGGTCGGAGTGCTCGGCGATGTACGCGACCCCGGTCTGCTTGTTCTCCGCGGCAGCGAGAAGGCAGTCCTCACGAACCTGTGCCGCGCTCTGCTTCGTCTTGGCGAGCGTGACCGCCTTGATCCACTCGAAGTAGCCCTTCGCTGTGATCGCCCCCTGCAGACCCCTGTACTCGAGGTGCGAGTGCGCGTTCACGAACGCGGCGCAGAGCACGTAAGGCTCGGCGTTCGACGATGAAGGCGAAACTGAGGCTATCGTCCCGTGCTCGTCGAGCTCTAGCTCGAGGCCGGTCTCGAGCCTGCCGTCCATCACGATCGCATAAGGCCGCAGTGTCACTGCCTACGCCTTCCGCTGATCACAACGGGGTGTTCCAAGCCGCGTCGAGGCCGTCGAAGCGGACCGATTTGACGTGCATGTCGCCATACAGGATGTTGTACCGGAACTTCCGTCGCTTGTCAGGCGCCTCGCCGTTGAAGAAGTCCTGCTCCGTGAGGGCGCGCTCACCTTCGTGCCAGTGGCCACTGCCGTCGAAGAGCACGTTGACGTCGGCCAAGCTCTGAAGTGCGGTCTGTGAGAACCGCCGGAACGTGATCTCGGTGCGGTACATGTAGGACATCCCGTAGGTGTTGTACATGGACGGGGACGTCGGGAACGTGAGGAACGGGTGCGTGTCCAAGACCTCTGAGCCAGAGTCGGCAGGACACCGGAAGATCGCCTTGTCCTTTGCGTAGGGCCAAAGGGCCTCGTTCATCATGGGCATGTAGGGGATCTGCGCCATGAACTCGGGCATTCCGGCCCAGATCTCGGGGCGATAGCGGTCGGCGGCGTCAATCGCGTTCGGGAAAATGTCGTCGTAGTCGCCCATGTACATCAGGATGGCCTGGCCCATCTGCTTGAGGTTGCTGATGCAAGCTGTCTTCTTGGCGGCGGCCTTGGCGCGCGAGAAGACCGGGAACAGGATCGCCGCAATGATCGCCAGGATCGCCATCACGACCAGGATTTCAATGAGGGTGAACGCCCGCTCCTTCTTCATGCCTTACTCTAGGATAACGGGTTTTGGGCCCGAAGGGTTCGCATAGTTTGCCTTCCCCGGGGAGTTTGTCGCACCGGGCCAGCGGCTCAAGGGGCGACAAGTCCCTGGCAAACCTGCCGATAAGAACTTAATGCCCTCGTTTCGCGTTGTTACGGGACGAGGGACGTTCCTGGTCGTCTTTTAGGCACAGAGGTACGATTTTGCGGATGCAGCCAGCATCGTCAGGAAGGCGTTGGAAGGCCGTAGCGGTGTGGAGCCTGTACGGGCTCCTCGTGCTCGCTATGGGCGCCGGGGGGACGGTGCTAGGGATGGTCAAGGACAGCCAGCTGGCTAAGGACCTGCTGAAGGCCAGGCTCTTCGGGGCTCCCGAGCCACAAGAGGTCTTCGGCCGCAACGACATCACCGTCCTGATCCTCGGTACCGACGAAGACCGCGCTCCGGGCGGTCGAAGCGTGGACCGCGAGGCGGCGAGGAGCGACATGATCATGGTCGCCCGGCTGCACTTCGACAGGAAGGTCATCACGGGGATCACGATCCCGCGCGACACCCTCGCCCAGCTGCCCGGCTATTCGACGCGTCGCGTGAACGCTTACCACGCCCACGGCGGGCCGGATTTGGCTGAGCGCGCGGTCGAGGGGCTGATCGGGGTCAGGATCGACCGCACGATCGTCGTGAACTACCAGATCTTCCAAGAGATGGTGGACATGATCGGCGGGATAGACATCAACGTCGAGAAACGCCTGACGTACACGGACGAACGGGGACACTTGCACATTGACCTCGAGCCAGGGCTGCAGCACCTGGACGGCTATGACGCGATGGGCTACGTGCGCTACCGTCGCGACGGTGACTTTGAAAGGCAGAAGCGCCAGCGCAGCTTCATGCTCGCGTTCAAGACGCAGGCGATGAAGAACCCCCAGAAGGCGGCACAGCTCGTCGAACAGACCCGTAGCCTGATCGGCGGAGTGTTCGCGAACGACGAGCTCGTCTCGCTCATCGGTTTCAGCCAGCAGGTCAAGAGCAGCGACATCAAGCTCGGCGTCCTTCCTGTCTTGGACGGGAACAACTTCGACCTGGTCGTGGACGTGGCGAGGCTGCACGACACGCTCCTCCAATATGAGCTCGTAGACGGTTAGCGCTCGGACAGACACCATGCTGAGCACCCAGAGCTACGACGTAGACGCGCCGGAAGGCTCGACAGGGGGCGGGAGCGCGTACTTTTCGAAGAAGGACCTCCGGATGCTGCTCGTCATCATCCCGGTGTTCTTCCTGATCGCGACCCCTGTCTGGCTCGGATACAAGGACCAGCGAGACAAGCAGGTCTGCGCCGCCAACATGCGCGCCGTATGGGGTGCGATGATGGAGTACTCGGAGCTCAACGACTCGCGGCTTCCACCCCTCTATGCCGTCGGTGAGAACGGCGCGCCGATGCTCTCGAGCGGACGGCCGTTCGTGTGGGCGTCGCTTCTCGTCCCCTACATGAACGAGCGGCACAGCTTCGTGTGCCCCTCTGCTGCCGATGACGAGGCGATGGAGGCTCTGAGCTCCGGGATGTCCGGCGGGACGGTTAGCATGACGTACGGAATGTTCGCGCCGATGGGCGCGTTTCCGCACCCGCTGTTGCGCGATCCTAGCAACACTGCGCTCGTGCTGGAGACCTCGAACCACGGTTCTCAGGGCAGCTACAACCCGTTGCCGTATCGCGACTCGAGCGGCGCGGCCGTGCCGTTCGACGGGTTCTGCGTAGCGTTCGACGACAGCAACTCGGCGCTGACGCCGGCGTCAGAGTGGATAACGAGGCTGGCGTTCCGGGGCTCGTCGAAGGGCTATGGCACGGAGTCCAAACCGAGGCACGGCGTGGGGCTCCACATCATCTACGCGGACAGCCACCGCGGGTACATGAAGTCGGACAAGGCCGAGGTCGTCAACCTCTTCCCTGAAGCCGGCCCTCCGTGGCGCACGCAGTAGGGGGACGGGTTTCGGGTTTCGCCTCCGAACTGCGTCCGGCGGGAGTCCCTCGACCACGGACCCCCGACCCCGGCGGGAGGCGATGAACGGCGTCCGACCGACCGGTTTTGAGTTCAAAGAGGGCGGTGTTTTCCCGTTTTAAACGGGAATTTGAGTCTGGAAAGGCGAGAGACAATGGGAAATCCATGCGTGAGCGGCCCGATCGGGCAGCTCTTCCCCCTCCTACTTACAGGATATCAGCATGGAGTGACTGTTTGTCAAGTATATTTTAGCAAAACAGGACAATAGTCCTACTTTGTGGGGGCTCCAGTGAGGCCCGAGTCACTAGTCAAAAGGCGAAAGGCGGAAGTGGAAAGTCCCGATGCCCGTTACCCGTCACCCGTTACCCGAGTGCCTAACCAAACTTCTTGAAGTTCTCTTCGAACATCGCTTTGAGCTTGCTCGCCTGTGCGTCGTACGCGGCCTTGTCCGCCCACGTGTTGCGGGGCATGAGGACGTCTGCCGGGACGCCGGGGCACTGGGTCGGCACCTGCAGACCGAAGACCGGGTCGGCCGCGAACTCGACGCCGTCGAGCTGCCCGCTGAACGCAGCGTTGATCATCGCGCGCGTGTGCGAGAGCTTCATGCGGCTGCCGACGCCGTAGCCGCCGCCGGTCCAGCCGGTGTTGACGAGCCAGACGTGGGAGCCGTGCTTGGCGATCTTCTCCTTAAGGAGGTTGGCGTATCGCGCCGGTGGGAGCGGGAGGAACGGCGCGCCGAAGCAGGTCGAGAAAGTCGCCTGCGGCTCGGTGACGCCCGCCTCGGTGCCAGCGACCTTCGCCGTATAGCCGTTGAGGAAGAAGTACATCGCCTGCTCTGGCGTGAGCCGGCTGATCGGCGGCAGGACGCCGAACGCGTCCGCCGTGAGGAACACGACGTTCTGCGGGTGGCCGCCGACGCTGGGGATGACCGCGCCCTCGATGTGCTCGACCGGATATGCGCAGCGCGTGTTCTCCGTCAGCGAGGAGTCGTTGTAGTCCGGGTTGCGGTCTGCGTCGAGAACGACGTTCTCCAGGACCGACCCGAAACGGATGGCGTTGAAGATCTGCGGCTCGCCCTCCTTGCTCAGCTTGATGCACTTGGCGTAGCACCCGCCTTCGAAGTTGAAGACGCCCTTGTCGGTCCAACCGTGCTCGTCGTCGCCGATGAGCCGTCGCTTGGGGTCTGCGGAGAGCGTGGTCTTGCCCGTTCCAGAAAGGCCGAAAAAGAGCGCGGTGTCCCCCTCCTCGCCGATGTTGGCGGAGCAGTGCATGCTCAGCACGCCTTTGAGCGGCAGCAAATAGTTGAGGATCGTGAAGACGCTCTTCTTCATCTCGCCGGCGTACTCGGTGCCCATGATGAGCACTTCCCTTTCGGCGAAGTTGAGCGCGATGACGGCCTCGCTGCGCGTGCCGTCGGTGGCAGGGTCGCACGTCTCCGTGCAGAAGTCGTACACGTGCCAGTCTGGCTTGAAGGCCTTGAGCTCTTCGCTCGACGGGCGGATGAGCAGCGTGCGGATGAACAGCGCGTGCCAGGCCTTCTCCACCGTAAACCGCGCGGAGATGCGGTGCTCCGGATCTGCTCCGCCGAAGACGTCAACGACGTACAGCCGCTTGCCCTTGGTCGCTGCGTCCACCTTCCGTTTGAGGCCCTGGAAGGTCGCGGGCGACATCTCCTTGTTGTTCTCCCACCAGACGTTGGCTTCACAGGAGGGCTCGCGGACGGTGAACTTGTCCTGCGGCGTGCGGCCGGTGTACTTGCCGGTCCTGGAGACGTACGCGCCGTTGCTGGCAAGGGTCCCTTCTCCGTTGCGGATGGCGTGCTCGACGAGCTCCGCGACCGTGAGGTTCGTAAAGACTTCTGCGGCTTTTTCGAGGCCAATGGTGACGTCGGAGACTTCGGTGGAACTCATCTTTGAACCTGGTCGGCGTCGTTGCCGGAGCGGGTAGAGGAATTCTACCGTCCCTGTCGTCGGGCCCCTCCGGTAATCTGGCCCAGGAGCCAGATGACGACTTTGAGCTATGAGAAGTTGGGTGAGGGGAAGGTCAAAGAGGGGCTCGCGGGCCTGCCCGGATGGGCGGTCTTAGACGGGATGCTCGTGCGGGAGTTCGCCTTTGAGAGCTATGCCGCAGGGCTCGTGTTCGCCGTCGCGTGCGGCCAAGTGGCGGAAGGACTGAACCACCACCCGGACCTTTTCGTGGGTTATCGGAGGGTGCGGGTGTCGTTCGTGACGCACGACGCGGGCGGCCTGACGGCGTACGACTTCGAGGCGGCGCGCCGCGTGTCGGCGCTGGCCTGACCGGTACACTCGGTCCGGATGTCCAGCAGCTTTGGGACGCTCTTCCGCCTGACGACCTTCGGCGAATCGCACGGCGCTGCCGTCGGCGCGGTGGTTGACGGTTGTCCTTCCCTGTTGCCGGTCTCCGTCGAAGAGATCCAGCGCGAGCTGGACCGGCGGCGCCCAGGACAGAGCAAGCTCGTCACACAGCGGAAAGAGTCGGACACCGTGGAGGTCCTGAGCGGCGTACTGGACGGGGTGACGCTGGGGACGCCGATCGCGATGCTGGTGCGGAACGAGGACGCGCGCTCGCGCGACTACGACGAGATGCGTACGAAGTACCGCCCCTCTCACGCGGACTTCACTTATGACCAGAAGTACGGGGTGCGCGCGTGGTCCGGCGGCGGCCGGGCCTCGGCGCGCGAGACGGTGGGTCGCGTCGCAGGCGGCGCGATCGCGCAGAAGCTGCTTTCCGTGCGCTGGGGGGTCGAGGTCGTTGCCTGGGTGAGCCGCGTGCAGTCGGTCGGGTCCGTCGTTGACGAGGCGGGCGTGTCGCGTGCGGACGTTGACGCGAACGACGTGCGGTGCCCGGACACGAAGGCGGCAGGGGAGATGGTCAGTTTGATCGAGAAGGTGCGGAAGGACGGCGACTCGGTCGGAGGCGTGGTGTGCTGCGTCGTCCGCGGCGCCCCTGCCGGATGGGGGGAGCCGGTGTTCGACAAGCTCGAGGCGGACCTGGCGAAGGCGCTCCTGAGCCTGCCTGCGTGCAAGGGGTTCGAGGTCGGGAGCGGGTTTGGAGGGACGGAGCTGACGGGGACGCAGCACAACGACGCGTTCCGCTCGGACGACCAGAAGAGCGCGTACACGAAGACGAACAAGAGCGGCGGCATCCAGGGCGGGATCAGCAACGGCATGCCGATCCTCTTGCGGGCGGCGTTCAAGCCGACGGCGACGGTGATGCACGAGCAGGAGACGGTGACGACAGGGTTCGAGAACACGACGATCTCGGGGCGGGGGCGCCACGACCCGTGCGTGCTGCCGAGGGCGGTCCCTATCGTCGAGGCGATGGTGGCCCTGGTGCTAGCGGACCACGGATTGCGGCAGGACGCCTCCAGGGGTTAACATTGCCTTAACAATGCTCGCCGAGAATCTAAGAAAGAGATGTCGGTCGCTGTGATGGACCCAGTAGCGCAAGCCCCGACTTCGACCGAACCGGCGTCTGCGCCGGCTGAGCGGCCGGAGCCGAAGATCCAGGTCGCTGACCTGGACTTCTTCTACGGGAGCTTCCAGGCGCTGAAGAACGTCTCGCTGGACATCTCCCCGAACCAGGTGACGGCGCTGATCGGCCCCTCGGGCTGCGGCAAGTCCACTTTCCTGCGATGCCTCAACCGGATGAACGAGCTGATCGAGGACACGCGGCTGACGGGCAAGGTGATGATAGACGGGGTGGACGTGTACTCCCCTCTCGTTGACCCGGTCGAGCTTCGCAAGGCGATCGGGATGGTGTTCCAAAAGCCGAACCCGTTCCCGATGTCTATCTTCGAGAACGTGGCCTACGGGCCGCGGATCCACGGAATGCGCGGCCGCGCCGACCTGGAGGAGAAAGTGGAGACTTCGATGCGCCGGGCGTACTTGTGGGACGAGGTGAAGGACAAGCTCAACCAGAGCGCGTTCGGTCTCTCCGGCGGGCAGCAACAGAGGCTGTGCATCGCGCGGACGATCGCCGTTGACCCAGAGATCATTTTGATGGACGAGCCGTGCTCGGCGCTGGACCCGGTGGCGACGGCGCGGATCGAAGACCTGATTGACGAGCTGAAGGAGCAGTACACGATCGTGATCGTGACGCACAACATGCAGCAGGCGCAGCGCGCAAGCGACCACACGGTGTTCTTTATGTTGGGCGAGGTGATCGAGGGGGGTAAGACGGAGGACATCTTCCTGCGTCCGCGGCTGAAACAGACAGAGGACTACATCTCCGGCCGGTTCGGCTAACCCACGGACCAGTACCGCCCGAACTGCTTGACCTCGACGGTCTTCCCGCCGATCTCGACCTTGTACGCGTCCGCCGTGTAGCCGACGACCTTGCCGGTCCCGAGCGTCTTGTTCGCCTTGTTCTTCTGCTTCACGACTGTCCCGACCGGATACTTCTTCTTGTTCGGGCCCATGTTCGTGCGCGTTCGCGAGCCCGAGCGCGCCCGTGCCGTCGTCGGGACCAGAGTCGGCTCGCCGCCCACGATCGCCCACTGGAACCCCTTGGGGACGCTGATCCCCTTGAGCTTCTGCTTGGCCTCCGTCAGCTGCTTCGGCGGCGGGACGAACGCCTCCCACGTCTTCGGGGTGATCTGGCCGCGCTTGCTGCTGAGCTTGCCGGACTTGTCCACCGAAACGATGTCCTCGGGCTTGAGGTAGCTGACGAGGTAGGCCGCGTCGCCCCTCTGCACGATCCCGACCGCCCCGGGGACCGTCAGCCTCTTCCCGCCGACTTCTATAGTAATGTCGCACACTTTGGGCTCGTCCTGGATCGCCCGAATGAGCTGCTGCTTGGTAGCCATCGCCCCAAATCTACCCCGCCCGCCCCGGCCATAATCGCAGACATGGACGAGCTGCCGTTCGCCCTGACGCACGCCGAGGAGGTCAAGCAGATGCCGGAGGGCGAGCAGGCGCGCCACCTGTGGGAGGCGCTCCAGTTCGTCCAGCGCGTGCAAGAAGAGCGAGAAGCCGGAACCCCGCCGCAGACATGGGTCCAAGAAGGCGCCACTTACGTCCTGACCGACGAAGACCTCGAGCGCATCGCCCCCGCGCTCGCGTTCGCCCTGGGCAGGATCTCCTATCACATCAAGAACAGGCTCCGCGAAGAAGGCGCGTGGAAGGACCTCGCCGCCCCGCACTGGCCCTCGAACTACGCCGGCGACGACCCCGACCACATGTACAAGTCCGGCGCGTACCCGCCCGTGCTCATGGTCTGGCCGCCTGAGGACCTGTCGTGGGCCGACATCGACAAGCTCACGCGGCGGCGACTGCACAAGGAGCTCGCAGTGTGGGGCGAGACCGCCGCGGGCCGCGCCACGCTCTCGAAGGAGACGGTTACGGAGTTCATCGAGGTCATCGCCCGCGCGCAAGAGTCGAGCGATAGGGAGCGCGTCGCAAGGTTGAACTACGAGATGACACTGCTGTGCGCAGAGCTCTCCTCGACCGACCCCGAGCGGTGGCAGTAGCCGACTCCCCGCCCCTCGTCCTTCATCCTTCAGCCTTTGGCCCTCAGCCCTTGGCCCTCAGCCTTTGGCCCTCAGCCTTCTCCCCCCGGATCGCCCGGATGAGCTGCTGCTTGGTAGCCATCGCCCCAAATCTCCCCCACCGCCCCGCACACCGAAGCTGTGAGTCAGTCAGAATCTCCGCATGGCGCGGCGCAAGGGGCCGACGAAGAAGGGCGAGGTGCTCGTCGCGATCATGAAGGATCGTGCGTCGTGGAAGATCGCACGCGAGCAAGGCTGGTACCGAATACCGGTCAAGAGCGCACCGTGGAACAGGCCGCCTCAATGGATCGCGTTCTATCAGACGAAGGTGTTCGGGAAAGAAGCGTTCGTTGTGCGCTACTTCGCCAAGGTCGCGGAAATCCGCACTGCGACCCGGCGCGAGCTCTTCCCGCAAGAGCCGTCCGGTCTACTGTCCGGCAAGCCCTACTATCAAGTGATGCTGGAGCAGATCGAAGAGCTGCCTGAGCCTGTCCCCTGCCTGCGCCAGCGGCGAATCGTGTTCATCCTGACGACGATGTACCAACTGAGAACGGCGGAAGAGATCAACGACCTCTACGGGGAAAGCCCTCTCGAAGAAGCGATGTGGGAGGCGCTGAAGTCGCTGAAGATCAAGGCTGAACGGCAGTACGCTGTACAACGCGGGAAACAGTGGTGCTTTCTCGACTTCGCCGTCTTCTGCAAACAGGGCAAGGTGAACATCGAGACCGACGGCGACACTTGGCATACGACACGAGAGCAGGTCGCTGCTGATAAGAGGCGGGACAATTGGCTGCAGACCAAGGGCTGGCGCGTCCTTAGATTCACCACCAACGAAGTCCATGAGCGCATGGAGGAGTACTGCGTCCCGACGATCGTTCAGAACATAAACGGTCTCGGCGGCCTCGATGACAAACCCGGCCCCCTCCCGCCCGATCCTGGAGACCAGTTAGGGTTGTTTGACGACGACGACACGGACGCTTAGGCCCGATCTCCGAAACCCGACCGCCCCGGGGACCGTCAGCCTCTTTCCGCCGACATCTATAGTGACGTCGCACAAATTGGGCTCGTCCTGGATCGCCCGGATGAGCTGCTGCTTGGTAGCCATTCCCCCAAATCTACCCCACCGCCCCGTCCAGAGACGGCGGAACTCGAGGGGCAAGGTCAGCATGCGGAGGCTAGTATCATTGGACTGGAGCATCGAAGTCAATGGAATTTCTGACTCAGAAGCAGTTCGCTCATTGGTCGGACACTCACGCGTCGATTGCTGACATTGCCGCGTTGGTTCGTGATCTAGTCTGTGCAACGGGACGAGAACTCACGCTTGTCCAGTTCCCAACCGAAAAGGACGTCAATTCGGCTGGGCCGGATGGGCTCACAGACGCGAACGTGGGCACTACGTATGTGCCCAAGGGTCGCACACATTGGGAGCTGTCTACTAGAAAGCAGGTTAAAAAGAAGCTTGACGAAGACTACGATGCGAAGACAAAGGAATCAACTGCAACACCACAACAAAAGCGGGTGACGAAGAAGACCACTTTTGTGCATGTTACGACTCGTGACGACGACGTCGGCTACAAATGGGCAATGGGGAAGTCGAAAGACGGGATTTGGAAAGAGGTCAAGTTCCTGCGTGCCTCGGATCTGATTACCTGGCTACAGTTTGCACCGGCCGTTCAGCTCAAGTTTCTGAAGGAGGCAGGACAAGACGTGTCTGGAATGTCGGCGGCAGAGACGTACTGGCAGCACCGTCGACAGGCCATGAAGACCCCAATCACATCCGGGCTGATGCTTGCCGGATACGAGAAGCAAATTGCTGACTTAATGGCCTTGCTCAATAGCGAAAGGGCGGACATTACTTTACAGGCCGATTCGAGGAATCGTGCCGCCGATACACTGGCAGCAATGCTTCATGTGAGCGACAGCCCTGAGGTAGTCGCGTTGCGATCACGAACAGTTTTTGTTAAAGATCAAGACGCATGGGATTTCCTAAGTGGGCATCCACAGCCGCTGGTCCTGGTGCGCCTCAACGACACGATTCAAACGGGGATGCATGCGACAAATGGCCACAAAGCGATTTCATTGGTACCAAGGATGCCGAAGCACGCCGTCGATGCCGTGCAGTTTGGATACCGAGACCCAGAAGCGCTGCGCGCTGAGATTGCGGAGATTTTCCCTGAGCCTGAGCGAGAAGCACAATTTGCCAGGTACCTGCGAGATTACGATGCCTTCTGTCGACGACTGTCAAGGCATGAGCACGCAAATCCATTCGCGGGTAAGGGCAATATGCAATGCGCAGCTGCAGTTTTGGTTTGCGGGCAGTTTCGCCTTGACTCAAAAGGCGACCTAGTCGTTCTTTCGCGGCTCGCCGGGCAGAGTGTCGATGAAGTGATAGCCCATTTGGAGGCGTGGTTGGCCCTTGAATGTTCCTTTGTTCACAAGCGGGGTGACGTGGTGCAGGTTCGAGTACTCGCCGATGCTTGGCCCTACTTGGAGGCCCATCTGCAGGATCGCATTCTTCGAACCATGATCGAGCAGGCGCCAGTTGTGCTAGCCGCGGTAGACGCAACAATTGAGATGGAGTCCCTCGAAAGACTAAGAGCGCAAATGGACGGCGGGGGCCGCCCCGAGTATTCGAACGAGCTCAAGGAAGGATTGGCCCGTTCGCTCGCAATACTTGGCGTTAAGAATGGGGATGTGAACATGGCCAACCCGACGCTCGATGGGACATCGGTTGCGAATCAGATTGTGCGGGAGGTGTTTGTTCGGTCCAAGTCGCTTGAAGCTCTTTCAAGTCTGGCAGATCACTTTCCCGACCTTGCCGAAGCCTCTCCCGAAGCCTTTCTGGAGGGAGTAGAGGTCATCGCAAAGGACGAGCAAGCGACCGCAGGTCTGTTCAGGGATCGCAATGATTTTTTTGGCCCTAGCTCCCCGCATACGCACCTGCTCTGGGCGCTTGAATGTGTTGCGTGGAGCCCGGAGTTCCTCTATCGATCAACGATGTTGCTTGCCCAGCTTGACGAGGCCGATCCGGGTGGCCGCCTAGCCAATCGGCCATTACGCAGCCTGTCGGAGATCTTCTGCCCTTGGCACCCTTGCACACTAGCGACGGTAGCGGTTCGGCGTCGAACCTTGGAGGCACTGGCAAAGAAGCACCCAAACACTGCTTGGCGACTGCATGCCGAACTACTGCCTTCGGCGCACAGCACTGCGATGACCACATATCATGCAAAGGAACGCCCGTGGACAGAGTTCGATCGTCCTCCAATCTACACCAGCGATGTCCGAGAGGCTTACCTGGACATTATCGACCGGGCAATTGTCCTGGCCGAAAGCGATTGCACCAGAGTCGAAGCGCTCGTTGACTGCATCCTGCATTTGGATCCTGAGCGCCAGGCCCAAGTTGCAGATCTCGCGGAAAGTGCCTTCGCGGGAACCGTGGAACAGGGTCAGAAGGAAGCTTTGATTGATGCCCTGCGGGGCGAGTTGTGGGCAGAACGACGGACAACAAATGAAGCCATTCGACTATCGGATTTGGTGCGTGAGCGTTTCACTCGGCTGCTTGCGCAACACGAGGCGAGCAACCCTTACGCAAGGCTGATCTTGCTCTTCCAGCACACACCGCGACTGCCTGAGGCAAGTACAGACATCCACGAGATGCTCGAGCAGGTCAAGGTTCAGCAAGCGCAGGAAGTCGAGCTATTAGCTCCCCGTATGACCATTGAAGAGCTCGTAGAGGTCGGGGTTGCGGTCGAAGACTTGGGGGCATTGGGAGTGCATGTCGGACGCATCAGGCCCGACATCGACCTTGCAGCTTTCTTCGAAGCGACGCTCAGTATAGCAGAGCCAAAGGTGAGATACTTTTTCACAGCGGTAGCGGACGGCGTTCGGCGGCACCATCCGGAGACATTTCGGCGATGGCTCGATGAAGCAATCGCGGGTAAGCACTCGCTCGAACTCGCCCCTATCCTTCTTACGCTGCTCGATCTAAACGCCGAAAACATGGCACTGTTTGAGGCTCTGCCGCTTGCAATTGGTAAGGAGGTGTGGAAGCGATTGGCGAATCTGCAGTGGCTAAGCGTCGACGCCGATGTAGCAGAGAGGCTGGCCGAGCGATTCCTATCCGAAGGTTACACACACGGCGCAGTACTGACCGTTGGCTGGTGGTGTAGGGACGCTACAAAAGTACCTACCGACCTTCTGTATCGGTCGCTTGAAGCGCTCGCAAGCGACAAGGGCCTGCCTGCCGTCGCATTTCGGAATCTGGATCATCAGATTGACACGACACTTGATCTTATCTCCAAGCGCGCGGATTTCGATCTCGACCGCCTCGCAAGGCTCGAGTTGATCTACTTCAACCTCTTGCGCAGACAACGTAACCCTGAAGCGCTGAAGTCCGTGATTCTCACTCGACCCCGTGAAGCAATCAACCTGGTAAAGCAGTTTTTTAGGGCCGATGACGGCACTGCACGGCCGGGGGCCGAGTCGCATTATCCCGGCGAGATCGCTTACTTCCTGATGCATGAGATCAAGTCCGTCCCTGGTGCCTTGGCCGAAGGCATTCTGGACTCTGTTGCATTGCAGTCGTGGCACAGGGAGGCGATGGCGCTTGCAAAGCAGGAGCAAGCCCTTAATGGGTACATGCATTTGTTAGGCACGCTTTTCGCATATTCCCCCGTGGGAGAAGATGGGGTATGGCCGCATGAGGCAGTGCGGGCCATTCTCGATGAACTCGACAATGCGAGGTTGCGTGGCACGATGGTGGCTGAGATTAATAACCAGCGTGGCGTTCACGCCCGGCGTCGGGACGCCGGGGGCCAGCAAGAGCGCGAGCTCGCGGCGAAGTACACGGTTATGGCCAACGCCGTTGAAGTCTCCTCACCCGAGTCTGCCCGCATCCTCCGCGCAGTCGCAGATAGCTATGAACACTGGGGCGAGCGCGAAGACCGTGAGCGTGATCTCGAGCTAGAAATGTGACTGGTACTTGGCGAGTGGCCAGCTCAGCGGGTCGCACGTTCTGTGTGAGCTTTTGTGGTTAGAATTCCGGTGGAGTCGTCCTTAGTCTGGGGATGAATCTCTGGAGTGAATGAGCGAGGATCTCTGTTTGGTCCTTGCAAAAGGCGGGCACGCTTTGGTGTCCTTTAGAATGCGTTTCGTGGCCTTACCGAGCGGGTCTGACCCTCTACAGAAGAGTTCCGACCCTTGGAAACCCCTCCCGCCCCTCTACGGGGGAGGTTCGACCCTCGGAAAAGCTCTCCCGACCCTCTACGGCGGGGTTTCGACCCTCTGCAAAGCTCCTCCGACCCTAGGAAAATTCCCCACGACCCATTACAGAACAGTTCTGCAGAGGGTCGGGGCGGGGTTTTGTCCTCGTTGCAGCGGCTGCGATTCGAAAGGGAGCGGCTCCTTAACGAGCGCGCGCGGTCTCTCCCCGTGGGGGCCGGTTCCCTGTGAGAGCGGCGCGATCCCAGCTCGTGGATAGACGGTCCACTCGTGTGCGAGCCTGTTCCACCCGGGTGGAGGGCCGCTCCACCCTTGAGGAATTCGCTT
>JBBDXG010000023.1:237252-299602 GCA_040902435.1 Fimbriimonadaceae bacterium | reverse complement strand
TTCGAGAGACGGAGGCACGGCGAAGAAGATGTGCCAGCGACCACCGGAGGACGCTGTGGAAACTTCGCCGACCTGCCAACAATCCTCATTGCGCGTCGCCGTTCCGCGATCGCGCGGGAGCCGCAGCACATGGGACTGAGCAACTTGACCGACGCCGAGCTCGAAGCGTACGCCGACAACTTCGCGGCGTTTGCGGACGCCAATGCCGCCGCGCTCGGCCTGAGTCCGGCCCAGGTCGCGGAGCTTCAATCGCTCGCTGCGGGTTACAAAGACGACCGGCTCGCGCAGACCACCTCGCACGACGCGGCGCGCGCCGCGACAGAAACCAAGAACGCGAGCGAGCGCGCACTCGTCGCGCAAATCGGTACGTACGCTGGCATGTGGCGGGCGAACCCCGCTCTGCCCGAATCGTTGCTTCTTGGCGCAGGCATCCAGCGTCGCAAGCGCGCACGCCACCGGCGCCCGCTGTTCGCGCCGACCGGCTTTGCGATCCAGTGGGTGCGCAGTCACAAAGTGCGCCTCGTGTGGAACCGCAACGGCAACGAGTCCGACACGCTGTTCGTGATCGAGACGCGCACGGGCGTCGATCCGACGTGGACGGTCGTTGGAGTGACGATGCGCAAGTCGTACGACTATCTTGCGGACTCGGTCGCGCAACCGGTCACGTTCCGCGTGACAGCGATGCGCGGATCGCGCCGGTCCGAACCGTCAGAAGGTCGCCCGGTCGCGTTCGGCGATCTCACCGCCGCGCCCCAAAACCGCCGCGCCGCGTAGCGAATTTTCTTTCAGTTGGAATGCTCTGACATAGCGGGCTGTCCTTCGGGGCGGCCCGCATCCTTTCTGCCCCTCACCCCTAGCCCCTCTCCCCCGGAGGGGAGAGGGGGATGCACTACCGCGCCAGGCTGCCCATCGGGTCCCAGGGGTCGAGGGTGACGGGGGTCTGTTTGAGCACTTCCACGACGCTCGCCGGGACGTGCTTCTTCATCACGACCACTTCGTAGTTGTACTCGTCGAACCACTTGTCGCTCATTTGGAAGAAGCCCTTGTCGCCGCACTCGTCGGACCAGGAGTTCTCGACGCGCCATCGGCGCGGCTCGCCGGAGTCGTCCACGTCCACTCCCGTGAAGACCATCGCGTGCGTCATCATCGAATGGCGGTACATGAGCCGCTCGGCCTTGGGCATGTCCTGGTCCTCGCCGTAGACCATGTCGTAGGCGAAGAGGTCGGTGTCCATCACGCCGAGCTCGCGGTTGAGGTACTTGCCGACGTCGCATCCGAACCAGACGGGCTCGCCCTCGGCGATCTGCGCGACGGCGGCGCGCTTCATCGTCGGCAGGTCCACGTTCACGTACGCGATCGGGTCGCCGCCGACGACGTTGCCGAGGAACTTGACCGTGTAGAGCCGGTTGAACTCGTGCATCGGGCGCGGGTCGTGGATCAGGCAGACCATGTCGTCGAGGTCCATGCCGACGTAGTTCGCGAAGAACTGCTGCGGCGTGAGGTTGCCCGCGCGCGTGAACTTGCGGTCCTTGTCGCGCCACTGCCAGTCGAAGTCGCTCGGCGGCACGCCGAGGTGGACGCAGAGCATCTTGTAGACCTGCGCCATCTGTTCGCGGCGCATCTCGTCGAGCCTTTCCGCCGACGCGCCTTGCTCGTGTGCGGAGCGCAGCCGCCACGCGAACTCTCGGAGCCGCCCGGTGACCTGCGCGTTCATCGCGCCCGTGTTCGAGCTGCTGTCGGTCTCGGGCATCGCGCTCTTTGGCACGACGCCGTACTTTTTGACGAGGTTGACGAACATGTGCCACTGCCCGCCGTCCTGGATCGGGTCGGTGAGCAGGTGGTCGAGGACGCGGCTGCCGACCGGCTCGCCCAGCGTCTCGATCACGGACGTCAGGAAGTAGTTCGCCTTCTCCAGCTTGTCGAAGAAGCAGTGGTACGTCTGGCTGAGCTCCCACTCCTCGTTGAGGTTCATCGCGGCGATGCACTTGACGCGGAAGGTGTTGAGCGCGGCGAAGAGCCAGCAGCGGCCAGAAGACTTCTGGTGTGTCGCGGTGTTCTCGGGCAGGTGGTGGCTGAACGAGCGGTCAATGCGCGCCGCGACGTCGCGGTCCACGGCGACCTTGGTCAGCGGCGCGGACGCGACGGCGTTCATCGCCGTCAGGTTCTGCGGGTCCGCCCGAAAGGCCTCCTCGAACTCCGCGAGGTTCGAGAGCGTGAGCTCAGTCTGTGCGCCACCGACGATCGTGCCTGCCATGGGCGCGAGTCTACTCGGCTCACTCGGGCGGCTTCGCGCCGGGCGAGGCGAACTCATAGACCGGCCCCTTCCAATCGGTGGTGCGGAACTCGTTCATCCGGCCACCGGTGTAGCGCCATATCGCGGTCTTCCAGAAGGACCGGGCGACCTTGTTGTCCTCTTGCACCGCGACCTGCCACGCGCCGGGGTACTGGTTGAACACGATTCGCGCGATCTCCTCCCCGATCCCCAGGCGACGGTAGACGTTGAGCACGAAGAACTCGGCGACGGTGTGGATCGCGCCCCCGCCGAAGGACTCGATGTCGCGGACCATGACGAACCCCGCGATCTTGCCCCTGACACGGATGATGAAAGCGTGCCGTTCCGGCTCGACCCAGTAGCAGGAGAAGTTCGGGTACTCCATGTGCCCGTCCTCGCCGAGCTCGACGCCACCGAAGACCGACATCTCGTGCAGGTACATGTCGAGCATGCTGCGCAGCAGCTCTCGCTGCTGGACCTGCACCCGTTCGATCTGTAGCGCCACTCTTCCCCTTCTCCTGTTTACCCGGTGCTTTGCATCGCTGCGGCGATGCCGGCGAGCGCCTGGAGCGAGGCCTCTCGGTACTCGTCACCGCGCAACGCGATCTGGAGGTGGTTCAGCGGCAGGACCGCCGGGTTGCGGAACTGGATGGTCTTGGCGATCACGCGGGCATTCTCCATGAGCTCAGTCTGGCCGAGGACCTCGAGCAGCCTCTTGACCGTGAGACGGTATTCGGCCTCGATTTGTTCGTGGACGCGCCTTCCTAGCGCAGCGTCCTCGGTCTGTGCAGAGTACCAGGACGCGGTCCTGAGTTCCGCCCGCGAAAGTTCCAGTTCTGCGTTGCGCAGGACGGTCTCGAAGAAGGGCCATTTTTCGGCCATTTTTCTTAGTCGTCCGAGGTTGGCGGGGTCCTTTTCGACGAACCTCTCCAGTGCGGTCCCGAGCCCATACCATCCGGGCAGGACGTACCGGCTCTGGACCCAGGCGAAGTTCCAAGGGATCGCGCGGAGGTCTTCGAGGCCCGTGATGGCGCCCCCTGAGCGCATGACGGGCCGGCTCGCGATCGGCAGGTGCGAGATCGAACCGATCGGCGTGGCCTGGGCATAGAACTCGAAGAACCGGTCGTCCTCGTAGACGAGGGCCCGATAGGCGGTGCGCGAATCGTCGGCGAGTGCCTCTGCTATCTCGCGCCAACCTTCGTCGTCCTTGGGCTGGTCCTTTCCTCGGTACTCCGCAGTTTCGAGAATGGCGGCCCCGACGATCTGCTCCATGTGGCGGTGGGCGATGGGCGAAAGGCTGTAGCGGAAACTGACGACCTCTCCCTGTTCGGTGAAGCGAATCTGACCGTCGAAGCTGCCCGGCGGCTGGCTGCGGATCGCCTTGTTCGCGCGGCCCCCGCCACGCCCGACCGTACCGCCGCGCCCATGGAAGAAGCGAAGGTGGACTCCTGCCTCGCGCGCGACCTCGGCGAGCGCGCCCTGCGCCTTGTAGAGCGACCAGTTGGCGGCAAAGAAGCCGCCGTCCTTGCTCGAGTCGCTGTAACCGAGCATGACCTCCTGTGTGTCGCCCCTGGCGCTGACGAGGCTGCGATAGAAGGGCGTGGCCAGGAGCTCTCTGAGGAGCGCCGGGCCGTGTTCGAGGTCGTCAATCGTTTCGAGCAGCGGGACGACGTCGAACGGCAGCTTCTCGCCGTCGAGCAGGCCCGCGTCCTTGGCAAACAGCACGACCTCGAGCAGGTCGCTGGCGCCGTGGGTCATGCTGACGATGCAGCACTGCGCTGCCTCGGGGCCGAGCGAAGCGTGTATGCGCCGGACGGTCCGAAAGACGCCCCGGACGTCCTCTGTGCGGTCGGTGCCGCGCCACTCTGCGGCGACCAGTGGCCGCGGGTTTTCGAGCTCGTTCAAGAGCAGCTTGACCCGTTCCCCTTCGGACATCTGCGCGTACTCCCCCGCCTTGACGAGTCCGGCGGCGGCAAGGATCTCGTCGCAGGCCTCCTCGTGGCGCTGCGAGTGTTGTCGGACGTCAATGGCCGCGAGGTGGAAGCCGAAGCTCGCAACCTGGCGGCGGACCCTTGCCATGAGGCCCGTGTCGGCCTCGATCTGCGCCTTGGCTGCGATGAGGATCTGGCGCACCTCCTCGAGGTCGTCCGAGAACTCTGTCGCGCTCCTGTACGCGCCCGTTGGAAGGCCCTCGTCTTCCCCGCCTTCCAGCGCGTCTATGTGCCGCAGCCGGGCTCGCAGCCGGGCCTCCATCAGTCGCAGCGCGACGTCGAGCGGCGCTTTGCGCTCCCAATAGCGCTCGGCGATCCGCACTCCGAGGCGCTCGCAGCGTTTTCTCAGCGTTTTCTCGAACTCCTCGCCATCTGGGAGCGCGTGCGTGCTGTTCGTGAGCTCGTAGCGCAGTCGGGCGACGTTGTTCGCGTGCGCCTGTAGGGCAAGGCGCGAATGGCGCAGGGCGGTCTGCCAAGTGACGTCGGGCGTGACGTTCGGATTACCGTCGCGGTCTCCACCGACCCACGACCGGTACTCGATCCTGACCGTCGGCGGCGGGCCCTCAAAGTGTTGCTCCCAAGCTCGCTGGCCGTCGCGCTCGAGCCACGAGACTGCGTCGAAGATCGAGCGCTCGAAGTAGAAGAGCACGTTCGTGACCTCTTCTGGGACGGTCAGCTTGGACGAGCGGAGCTCGTCGGTCTGCCAGAGCGCGGTGAGGTTGCGCCGGATGGCGAGCTCGGGCATGTCGGTCGCGCCGAGCGGGCTCTCGAGCCCGAGGTCCTCTTCTTTGCGCTGGCTCTGTCCGAGCGCGAAGGCGATCGCGTCGAGCCGGTTGAGGACGGCTCGACGTCTGGCCTCGGTCGGGTGCGCGGTGAGGGTCGGGCAGACGTAGACGCTCTGCAGGACGTCCCGGGCGCCGTCGGCGTCGTGGGTCTTTGCGAGCTTTGCGTAGACGTCGGAGAGGCTCTCCGGTCGCGGCGTGCGTGCGCGGTTGGCCCGGACGATCTCCTTCTGTTCGGCGATGTTGATGAGCTGGAAGAGGATGGTGAAGACGCGCGCGGCCTTGCGCGCGGTCTCTGGGTCCTTCAGTTCTGGGATGCGTGTGAGCAGGTCTGACGGGTCGGACTCCGCTGCCTGTCCGTAGAGCTTTTGGACTGTCGCGAGGAACGCTTGGCCCTCTTGGTGGGCGACGGTCTCTTGAAGAAGCTCGTCAATGAGTCGTATGTCGCGGCAGAGCGGCTCGGAGAGGCCGTGCCGCTCCGGCTCGAGCCCAATCAGCGTCTGTCGTGCCATCGGCTGGTTTCATGTTAGCCGCCCTGTGCTGCTTCATCTGTCGGGGCCCTAGTTCTCGTGCTCGTTGGGGAATGTTCGGGAGTTCGGGAGAAGCAGAGAGCGGCCAGCGTCTTTCTAGCGTTTCCTTAGCGTTTTTCTTGGCGGTCGGGGTGGGTGCGTTTGAAGGTGGGGGGCCGTTTTAAGGCCGTTTTTTTCGTGCTCGGCGGAGGAGGGAAACGACGCTTTGCAGCGTTCTTCCTCCCACTAACTACATGATACCACAGGTAGGTGACTGTTTGTCAATCTCTTATTCCAAAATTGAGACTTAAGTACTATGTTGGAGGAGGATACAGGTTCGGGGGTTCGGAGAGGCAGCGCGGTGGGGGGACGACGCGGAGCTGGAGCTTCGCACTCCGAAGGGGTTACTTCTTGGCGACCTTCGCGGCCTGGGAGGCGATGCGGGACTTGCGACGGGCGGCCTGCCGCTTGTGGATGATCCCGCGCTTGACGGCCTTGTCTAGCTGCTTCTGGACCTCGCGCACGGCCTGCGTTGCCTTGGCGGCGTCACCTTCGGTGATCGCCTGGCGGGCCTTCTTGACGCTGGTCTTAAGGCCGGTCCGGACGGACAGGTTGATGCCCCGCAGGCGCGTGTTGCGCCTGACGTCCTTCTTCGATGACTTGAGGTTGGCCATTTGGGTGCTAGGGGGAGATTATAGCAGGGTTAGTTTGGGGTGGTTCGGGTATCGGGTACCCGTCACCCGTTACCCCAACTACTCCTTCACAACGAACTTGCGCTTGGTCTTGTCGAAGCCTTGCTCGACCTTCTTGTGGTCGTAGTGCCAGACTGGCGAGCCGGAGCGCTGGTAGAAGCAGGCGTAGCCGCTCAGGAGCGAGGCCAGCAGTCGTCGCGACGTGCGGCGGACGACGTTGACCTCCCACAGGATCGTGAGGAAGTCCGCACCCTTGGGCCAGTGGGTCATGACCTCGCGCAGCACGTCGAACGTGCTCATTTCGTCGGCACGGCCAGCGATGCCGCGCATCTCTTCCATGCGCTGGCTGCTGATGTAGACGACGGGGTCGGTCTGGTCGAGCCATTGGAACTCAAAGACGTTGGGGCGGTCCGTCTTGGTGAGCATGAACACCGCTCCGGACTCGACCGGCTGGTCGAGCCACCAATCAATGAGGTTGAACAGCAGCCGGTGCCGGTGGTTCATCCAGACTTGGAGCTCTCGGCCGTCCGGGTCAATGAAGATGAGCTCTTGGATCTGCGGCTTGGCCTCGAAGAACCCGGTCGGGAACTGGCACATCGGGAACGTGCCGAGCTCTCGGTGGACGGACTTGAGCACGAGCCGGAGCGACTCGGGGATCGTCTTGGGCTCCGGCAGGACGTCTTCGTCCTTGACGTCCGTGGCGAGCGGGTGCGAGAGGAGCTTTCGGAGCGAACTGCTCAGGCCCTCGTCGTTCATCTCGACGTCGTAGAGCTCGCCTTCGGCGTCCTTGAGGTCGCTCTGCTCGAACTTGAAAGGCTTGGGCAGGGTGCGGATGAACTCCGGCGCGGAGTCCGGTGCGCGGAACCTGTCGCCGCCGACCCACCAGACTTCGTCCCGGCTCTGGAGCGCGGCCATCATGTTCGCCAAGTCGTCGGGGTAGGTCTTGACTGCCGGCGTGATCTCGTAGTGCTCTTCGAGCAGCTGCGCGACCGTGACGCTGTTCTCGCTTGTCTTGATCTCCTTGATCAGCGTCTTGACGTCTGCGGCCTTGAGCTCGAGCGGTGCGACGTCCTCGATCTCGATGGTCGGCTTGATCTTGGGGGCGATGACTGCGGCGAGCTTGAGCCACTTGTTCGCCTCGCCTTCGGCGTAGATCTTTCCGTTGGGCGAATAAACGAACCCGGGGATGCTCAGGAGCTCGGCGTTGAAAGCGCGCCAGTCGTAGAGCCGCTCGGCGGAGGGGTCTTCGGGGGAGAGCTTCTTCCAGGCGGCGGCGCCGAGGGCCTTGAGCCCGACCGGGGCGGTGCGCTCCAGGGCGAGCATGATCGCGTCGTCCTGCATCCAGTTGAAGCGCACGAGCGCCTTCTCGACGGCGTCAATCTCGTCCGCGAGGATGTCGTTCATGAGGAGCGCTCGGTCGAGCTCCTCGTCGGCGGCCTTGAAGACGATGGTCGCGGGCACGAGCTCGTCGCTGCGGCTGAGGAAGAAGTGCTCACTGTCCACGGACGTGCGGCGGATGGCCTCTTCGACCCACTCGGCGGACCTGCCGCGGGTGCGGCTGATCTCTTGGATCGCGAGCTCGATCGGCATTGGGGCGTCGAACCTCTCGACGACCTGCCGTAGGGCCTCCTGGAACGGCTTGCCCGCGCTCGCAACGCGCGCGGCGGGGACCCAGCGGCGCTCCTGGTAGGCGAACATCTCGGGGTTGGAGGCCAAAAGGGACCGGACGGCCGGGAGCCCGAGGCCGCTCCCCTTGAGCCGGTCTGAGATTTCGCTGGGCTTCATGACCTCGTAGAGCTCGGTGAGCTGTTCGAGGATGAGTCTGTCGGCGTAGTGGCGGGCTGCTTCTTCGCTCGGTTTGAGGCTACTGGCTTTGGGCAATGGTCGCTCCTAGGTTCAAACTGGCGCGCCACGGGCGGGGTTTGGCAGGTTGGCGCGAAGGGGGATTATGACACAGGAGCGGCAGGAGGGGGCGGGCCTGGGGGAACGGCGGGGCAGCGGGAACGGCGGGGCCGGCAGGTCTCGAGGTGCGGAGTTCGGGTAGTTGGGTCAAGCGTCGAGCGTCGAGCGTCGAGCGTCGAGGGTCAAGAAGACGGGAATGTCCCGCCGTCACCCGCCGTCACCCGCCGTTACCCGTCTCCCGTCACCCTACTTCCCTTGCGCCTGCTCGGTCTTCCCGTTCTCCTTTGCGTTGCGGCCGAGGTCTACGGCCGAGGCGGCGAGGAAGAGGAGCACGAGCAGCCCGATGCCTGTGTTGGCGAGGATGTGCTGCATCTTGATGCTGAGCCGGCGGCCGCCGCGGAACATCTCGACGAACGCGACCACCATCTGCCCGCCATCAAGCGGGACTATGGGGAGGAGGTTCAGGACACCGAGGGAGATGCTGAGCATCGCGGCGAACCAGATCACGTAGTACGGGCCGCTCTTGACGGCCGCGCTCGTGACCTTGGCCATCGTCGTCGGGCCTGCGACCTGTTCCCCTGCGGACGAGGGCTTGACGACCATGCTCGCCAGCGACGTCACCATGAGGACCGGCGCTTCCACGGCCTCGGCGACGGCGACAGAGAACGGGACCGCGACCAGCTTCTGACCAAAAGCAATACCGAGTCGAGCTTGATAGGCCTTCTTGTCGGTCTGCTCCATTTTGAGGTCGTACAACGGCTCTGGCTCTTTGGTCACGTTCGGGACGACAGCGACCTCAGTTGCGACGCCGTCACGACGATAGGTGACCCGCGTGCGAACCGCCTCCCGCTTTCCGTCCGGAGTCTCCTCCCAGTTGTCGTGCACAAGCTGTGTCATGCGGCCAAAGTCGGCCACGGGCTCGCCGTCAATCGCAATGATCTCGTCGCCGATCTTGAGGCCAGCTGCCTTGGCTGCAGACCCTTCGCCGAACTCCGCTACGACCGGCCGCAAGTCCGGCTCGGGTTTTCCAGCGAACGAGAACAGCGCAATGAGCACGGCCATGCCGAACGCGACGCTGAAGAACGGGCCGGCGAAGAGGACGAGGAGCCGCTGCCACGGGCCCTTGCTGTAGAAGCCGCGCTCGACATTGACTTCGCTACCGTCGGGCTTGGCGTGCATCCCGCTGATCAGCGCGAAACCGCCGAGAGGCAAGAGAAGGAGCGAGAACTCCGTCCCGTCCTTGCCCGCGCGGTGCCAGAGGGGGCGGAAGCGCACAGGGACCTTCTCTGTGCCGCCTTCCCTGCTCGGCACGGTGATCTCGCCAAAACCCTGCTTGTCGTCCTCGACTTCGCGCTGTCCGATCGGGATGTAGTAGACGATCATCAGTGCGATGAGCGTCGCGCCGGTGGCGACGCCGACGAGCATGTTCGGATCCACCCCCTGGAAGCGAGTACCGAGGAAGAGCACGACTGCGGCGACCCCGAGCGACTTGCCGAGGGTCCCGAGGACCCTCCACGGCGAGACGTGGTAGAGCGCGGCCAGTCGGAACATCACCCAGACGGGGACGGCGATCCCGGTCGCGACGAGCCCGAAGTAGTAGAGCGGCGTAAGCTTTGCGACGGCCCCGACGAGCACCGCCGCGAAGGAGGCGGCGAGGACGATCGCGACATTCCGCGCGGGGGCCAACGGCGTCTTGACCCACGGCTGGAGGTCGGTCTTGCGGACGCCGCCCATAAAGATGGCGAACGCCTTGACGTCCATCCCCATCCGTTTGGCGGCGAGGTAGTGTCCGAGCTCGTGGACGTAGACGAGGACAGTCAGGACGACGAGTCCGACGACCACGGTCACGAGATAGTGTCCCAGCGTCCCTAGTGCTTCCATCCGGCTACTCTCTTTTCCAACAGCGACGACGCCGTCGCACGGGCCCACGTGTCTGTCTCGAGCAGGTTGTCGAGCCGCGGCCTCCCGGGCGCGTGCTTGACCATGACCTCTTCTACGACGTCTGCTATCTGCAGGAAGCCACAAGTCCCATCGAGGAAGGCGTTGGCGGCGACCTCGTTGGCGGCGTTCATCGCACAGGGCATGGTGCCTCCGGTGTCCAGCGCCTGACGCGCCAGATACAGACACCTAAAAGTCTTGGCGTCCGGTTCCTCAAAAGTCAGGGTCGGGGTGTCGGTCGGGTCCCAGGAGCGCAGCTCGTTGGGCTTGCGCTCGGGATAGAGCATCGAATACTGGATTGCCAGGCGCATGTCGGGCCAGCCGAACTGCCCCAGGACGCTGCCGTCCTTGAACTTGACGAAGGAGTGGGCGATGCTCTGTGGGTGGATGACGACGTCCACCTGCGACGGCTTGACGTTGAACATCCACCGCGCCTCGATGACCTCGAGGCCCTTGTTCATGAGCGTCGCGCTGTCCACGGTGATCTTGCCGCCCATTCGCCAGGTGGGGTGGTTGAGGGCCTGTTCGGTGGTGACGTGCCGGAGGTCCTCGCGCTTCTTGCCGCGGAACGGCCCGCCGGAGCCGGTGATGATGAGCTTGTCAATCTGGTCGTATGTCGAGCCGACGAGGCACTGGAAGAGCGCGCTGTGCTCGCTGTCTATCGGCGTGAGGGTGATGCCGTGCTGCCGCACGAGGGGCATGACGACCTCTCCGGCGGAGACGAGGACCTCTTTGCTCGCGAGGGCGACGTCCTTGCCCGCTTGGATGGCGGCGATCGTGGGCATGAGGCCGATAACGCCTGCGACAGCGACGACGACCAGGTCCACGTCGTCCATGGCGGCCAGCGCGGTGACGGCGTCTATGCCGCCGGGGATCCCCGCCGCGCGCGCGGCGCGCTCGTCGTTGATGGCGAGGTGCTCGACCCCGAACTCTCGCGCCTGGTCTCTGATCTGCTCGGTGTTGCGGTGCGCCGCGAGGCCGACGACCTGAAGCCTGTCCGGGTGCTGCCGGACGATGTCGAGGGTCTGGACCCCGATGGACCCCGTCGAGCCCAGGACGACGACGCGCTTCACAGGCGGGAGTTTACCGGGGGTCTGTGCTCCATGCCTCAGGACGCGCCTGAGAGCGGGCGGTGCACGGCAGATGCTTAGTCCTGAGGCTCGTGGCCAGGTCACTGAGCCTCAGGACATGGTCACTGACGCTCGATGTCCACAGTTCATCGCATCCTGAGGCATGCGTTGGCTCGTCTTGAGGCATGATCGTCGTCCTTCGCCGTCCAAGATCGCTCTGCCATAATGCCCCAATGCCAACGGAGGCTGCCGTGGACTCGCGCTTGATCTTGGCGGACCATGTGGTCCGTGAGCATGCCGCCTCCTTCGGCACGCCGCTCTACGTGGTTGACGAGGCGCACCTGCGCGGGCGGGTCCGCGCGTTCCGCTCGGCCTTCGCCGCGGCGCACCCGAAGACCGAACTGACCTACGCGAGCAAGGCGAACTCGACCCTCGCGGTGCTCAGGATCGTGGCGGAGGAAGGCTGCCTGATTGACGTGGCGAGCGAGGGGGAGCTTCGCGCGGCTCTGGCGGCGGGGGTTCCCGCCTCGCGAGTCCATGTGCACGGCAACGCGAAGACGGCGCAGGAGATCGCGGCGGCGTTCGAAGCGGGCGTCTCGCAGATCGTCGTTGACAACTTCGAGGAGATCGAGCAGATCGCCGTGACGCCGGGCAAGTGCCCGGACCTGATGCTGCGGCTCGCGCCGGGCGTTGACCCGAAGACGCACGAGAAGATCAGTACGGGGCAGGCGGACACGAAGTTCGGTTTCAACATCGCAGACGGTTCGGCGGAGAGGGCTTTGCTGCGGTGCATGACCCTTGGACTTCCGGTCGTCGGTTTCCACTGCCACGTGGGCTCGCAGCTCTTGGACCCGGAGGCGCAGATCGGCGGTGGGCAGCACCTGGCCGCGTTCACGCGCGAGATGCAGAACAAGCACGGGTTTGAGGCGCGTGTGTTGAACGTCGGTGGCGGCGTGGGGATCCGTTACACGGACGAGACGCCCGAGGTAGACCCTGTCGCGTACTGCAGCTCTTTGGTCGCGGGGATCAGGAAGGGCCTAGAGGGGTCCGACCTCGACCCGGTGCTGGTGCAAGAGCCCGGGCGGTGGATCGTCGGGGAGTCGTGCGTGACAATTTATGCGGTGAACAACGTCAAGCGCGTGCCGACGAAGACTGGCGAGCGGACGTACGTCTCGGTTGACGGCGGGATGAGCGACAACCCGCGGCCCGCGCTGTACCAGAGCCCTTACCCGGTCGTGTGGGTCTCCGGAGACGGGCGGCAGGGCAACGGTTCGATGACGGTCCGCGTCGCGGGCAAGCACTGCGAGTCGGACACGCTGTTCGACGACAAGGTCATGCCGACGAACGTGGCGGGCGGCGACTTCTTGCAGGTGCTCTGCACGGGGGCGTACAACTCCTCGATGGCGAGCAACTACAACCGGTACTCGCGGCCTGCGACGGTGCTGCTGCGCGAGGACGGTACGCGACTTCTGGTGCAGAGGCGGGAGACGTGGGACGAAATGTTCGCGCGCGAGGTCTTGCCAGGGGACATCTCCTGATGGGGATGATGCCCTTAGATTGGATCATCGTTTATGGCCTCGTCATCTTTCTCGCGATCGGTCTGCACGAGTACGCCCATTGCAAGTTTGCCGACATGGCGGGCGACCCTACGCCGGGCAGCTACGGTCGTGTGACGCTGAACCTCACGAAGCACTTCGAGCCTATGGGCACGATGATGATCGCTTTGACGACGATCACTGGCTACGGCATTGGCTGGGGCAGGCCCGCGCCAATGAACCCAAGATTGATGAGGAACCCTCGCTGGGACTTCTTTGCGGCCGTCATTGCTGGACCGCTGAGCAACATCATGCAGGCGGCGATCTGGGCGATGATCATGCGCGCCGTCTTGATCTACGACGCTACAGCTCTGCAAACGTTTGACGGCGAATACACAACGGTCGGGCTGTTCCTGGACCTCGCGGTCTTCGTCAACCTAGCGCTTGCATTCTTCAACATGCTGCCGTTTGGCCCGCTCGACGGCCGCTGGCTCGTAGGTCAGTTGCTGCCAGACAAACCACGGCTCTATTGGTACCGTTTCAACGACCGCTTCGGGATGATCGGTCTATTCGGACTCATTATCGTCTCGCAAATCATCCGTGCGCAAACGGGATACTCTCTCATTTGGGACACGATTGGCCCACCTGTCGAGTTCCTTTACCAGTTCTTTACTGGGGTGGAGGCTTGAGCGCTGAACGGCGGCGGATCCTATCGGGCATGCGGGCGACGAACCCGCGGCTGCACCTTGGGAACTACGAGGGCGCGCTGCGGAACTGGGTGCGGCTGCAGAACGAGGGGTGCGAGATGTACTGCATGGTCGCGGACTACCACGCGCTCACGACGATGGGCGCAGAGCCGGAGGACCTGGCGTGGAAGTCCCGCGAGGTCGCCAAGGACTTCATCGCCGGCGGGATGGACCCGGAGAGGTCCGCGATCTTCATCCAGTCGCAGGTCCACCAGCACGCGGAACTGCACTTGATCTTCTCGATGGTGACGGGGCTCGGCAAGCTTGAGCGCGTACCGACCTTCAAGGAGAAAAAGTCGGAGCTCGCCGCTGGCGTGCCGGTCTCTTACGGGCTGCTCGGGTACCCGGTACTGCAGTCGGCGGACATCCTGCTCTACAAGCCCTACGGCGTGCCGGTCGGAAAGGACCAGGCGCCGCACCTGGAGCTGACGCGGGAGATCGCCCGGTCGTTCAACTCGACGTTCGGGCGCGAGGTGTTCTCCGAGATCAAGGACATCATTGACGAGGACGAGCTGCGCTCGAAGCTGCCGGGCCTCGACGCGGACGAGAACGGAAAGCTCCGAAAGATGTCGAAGAGCTACGACAACTGCATCTACATCAACGAGACCCCAGACGAGACGGCGAAGAAGGTGATGTCGGCCTTCACGACGCCGACGAAGCAGAAGAAGACGGACCCCGGCGTGCCGGAGGGGTGCGCGGTGTGCCAGTACCTGAGGCTTTATTCCCCCGCGTGGGAAACGCAGTGGGACGAGGACCGTCAAGGACTTCGGGGCTGCGTGCAGAACAAGAAGGACCTGATCGAAGTCATAAACGAGTTCCTGCGACCGATGCGGGACCTTCGCGCCACTTTGGACGACGCGACGGTCGAAAGCGTTTTAAAGAAGGGGGCCGAAAAAGCCTCGGAACGGGCCGAGCAGACGATGCGTGAGGTCCGCGAAGCGATGAGGCTGGCCCTGTGACGCTATGGTGACGAAGCTAAGGGATGCCGAAAATGAGACTAAGGACCATGGAGGGTTGGAAGTTTTGAGCCTGGACGAAGGAGCTGATTTCAGGCAAGCGAAGACGGCTGCGGGCAGCCGCCCGCTGTTCGCGTCCGTGAAGGTCGTCTACTTCGACCTCGACGACACCCTCTGCGCCTACTGGGACGCCGCCAAGAAAGGGCTGCGGCTGGCCTTCGAAGACCACCCCGAGCACGGGCAGTCCGTTGAGACGATGACCGGCCACTGGGCCGAGGCGTTCCGCGAGTTCGCACCGACGATCAAGGACACCCACTGGTACGCCAAGTACCTGGAGAGCGGCGAGACGACCCGTGTGGAGCTGATGCGGCGGGTCCTCGAAAGGGCCGACGTGTTCGACGAATCGCTGGCCGAACGGCTGTCGCACACTTACTACGTCGAGCGGCACGCGGCGCTCGAGCTCTTCCCCGAGGCGCTCGGCGTCCTAGAAGCGCTCAGCAAGAAGTACAAGCTGGGACTGATCACGAACGGACCGGCGGACATCCAGCAACAAGAGATCGAAACCCTGCACCTGCGGCGGTTCTTCGACTACGTCTTGATCGAGGGAGAGATCGGCAAGGGCAAACCGCACCCGAGCGTGATGCGGCTCGCCGAAGAGCTGTGCGGGTGCAAGGGCGACGAGATACTGTTCGTCGGGAACAGCTTTGCCCACGACGTCGTGCCGGCGAGAGAGGCCGGGTGGCACCAGGCCTGGGTGCGTCGTCCCTCAGACGTGGCGCCGACATCGAGCAGGTCCGCGCCGGATCCGCTGCCCGAGGGCGCGACCGCGCCAGACCTGACGATCACCGACCTGCGAGAGCTGTTGCCGGCGCTCGGCCTCTAGTCCCTCAAAATCCCTTCTATCGCGAAGATCGGCACGTCGAGGCGGACGGCGAGCGCGATCGCGTCTGAAGGGCGGGCGTCAATCTCATACTCCTCCTTCCCCTTCTTCAAGTAGATCTTCGCAAAGTACGTCTCGCTGAATAGGTCGTCAATGATGATGCGGTCCACGCGGCCGCCAAAGGTCTCGATGAAACGCACGAGAAGGTCGTGCGGCATGGGCCGGTCGGGCTTGACGCCCTCCGCGCCGTAACTGATCGCGGTCGCCTCGAAGGCGCCGATCACCATCATCAAGTGGCGGCGACCGTCGGTGAGGAGCACGTAGTACTGGCGCGCCTCGTCGTTCTCCGAGACGACGATGTGGTCGAAGTGGACCTCGACCAAGGCGCGGCTGAGGTCGTGCGAGCCGTCGGGCAGCTCGTCCACTTCGTATGGGAAGAACGCTGGTGGCCGGTTGAGGTCTTCCGGCTCTTCCGCGTGCTCGTCCGCCATTCTCCTATTGTACTACGGACGGTTGCTGTCCGACGTAACTAACGAACGGTTCGCACGAGGCCTTTGACGGGTCCTCGAAGACTTCCAGCGCGTCGGCGAGCGCCTGCGCGGTGTCAATGCTCGTCACGCACGCGACCCCGGTCTCGATGCACGCGCGGCGGATGCGCCCTGCGTCGCTGTCAGCGTCCTGCCCGACCTCCGGCGTGTTGATCATGAGGCTCACGCCACCGGAGAAGAGGAGCTCGAGGAGGTTGGGCGAGCCGTCCTTGATCTTGTTGACGACCTCGCAGGTGATCCCTGCGTCCCTCAGCGCGGCCCCGGTCCCCGGCGTGCAGGCGATCTCATAGCCGCGGGACGAGAGCTGGCGCGCGATCGCGACGGCCTGGTCCTTGTCGCTCCTGCGGACCGTGAGGATGACTTTGCCCTTGCTACGGAACTGGATGCCGCTGGCGACGAGCGCCTTGTAGAGCGCCGCGACGTACGTGCGATCCATACCGAGGACCTCGCCGGTGGACTTCATTTCGGGGCCAAGGCTGGGCTCGACCCGCGCGAGCTTTTGGAAGCTGAACACGGGGGCCTTGACTGCGTAGAGGGTCGGCGCGGGGATCACAGGAGTTCCGGCCACGAACGCGCCCTCAGGGATGATGCGCCGTGCCCCTCCGAGCGCCCAAAGTCCGCTCTCGTACCCAAGGTCCCGGAGCTTCTCTCCCATCATGCACTTCGTCGCAAGCTGCACCATGGGGACGCCGGTTACCTTGCTCAGGTACGGCACCGTGCGGCTCGCGCGCGGATTGACCTCCAGCACGAACGCGGTTCCGTCCACGATCACGTACTGGATGTTCATGACGCCGCGGATGCCGAGGCGACGAGCGATCGCGCAGGCGGAGAGGACGATCTGCCTCTGGACGTCGTCGCTGAGCGAGACGGGCGGATAAACCGCCATCGAGTCGCCGCTGTGTACGCCCGCGCGCTCGACGTGCTGCATGATCCCAGGCAGAAACGTGTCCACGCCGTCGCTGATGACGTCCACCTCGGCCTCGACGCCGAGGAAGTACTTGTCCACGAGCACGGGCTGGCCGGGGTTGGCGTCGTCCGCCTCGTTGTAGAGCCCGACGAGCTGGCCGGGCTCGTAGACGATCTCCATTGCGCGGCCGCCGAGCACGAACGACGGCCGGACCAGCACCGGGTATCCGATCTCTTCCGCGACGACCTCCGCTTCTTCCAACGAGCGAACGGCCCGTCCGGGGGGCTTCGGGATTTGTAGCTCCGTCAGGAGCCTCTCGAACTGGTCGCGGTCCTCGGCGAGCGCGATCTCGCCCGGTTGCGTCCCGAGCACTGTGATTCCAGCGTCCGCGAGCCCCTGCGCGAGGTTGATCGCGGTCTGCCCGCCGAACTGGCACACGACGCCGAGCGGCCTCTCGTGGGCGATGACGTCGAGGACGTCCTCCAGGGTGACCGGCTCGAAGTAGAGCCCTTCGCCCGTGTCGAAGTCGGTGCTGACGGTCTCCGGGTTGTTGTTGACGATGACCGGGCGGTACCCCATCTGTTCGAGGGCCCAGACGCAATGGACGCAGGAATAGTCGAACTCGATCCCCTGCCCGATCCTAATCGGGCCCGATCCGAGGACGAGGACGGTCTGCTTCATCCGGCGTGGACATTATGGAGCCCCGCAGGGCGAGTCCCGAGCCCCACTCCTATAACCGCGTAGCTTTCTCGAAATACTCTTCGTCGAGCACGAGCTGCGGCCCAAGCGGACTCACTGTGGCCGAGGAGCGGCGGTAGAGGGCGTACGCGCCCCAACCGCCCGGAACCCTGATGAAGAGCCTGTCGCCAAACCGGGCGCTGTCCGGCAGGTGCTGAAGGAGGGCTGGCTGCCCCATAGGTGAGGCCCGCAACAGCAAGACGCTGGGCGGGCTGAGTCTCGCTTCCCGGCAGACTTCGTTCCAGAGTCCCCTCCGTGTCTCGAGGGGTAGTTCCGGATGTCCAAAGACGACGTGCGGCGAAAAGACGCGGAACGGCGGTCTGCGATCTGCAAAGACGTAGACGGCGGGGTTGTAGTCGTGAATGTAGACCGTCTCGCCAGGCCGCGACTTGGCACGCACGAACGCCGCCAACGACTCCGCAAGCACGGGGTCGTACGGCACTGGAGCCTTCATCGAGCTCCAGAAACCGTTCCGGTCAATTTGGCCGGCGGCGACCATCGTCGCGGAAAGGAGGCGGACTGCTCCAGGCGCAGACGAGAGCGCAAGGGCAACGAACGCGACACCGACGACCAACCTCGACCTTGCGGTGCCGACGAACCACGCCGCGCCGAGCGCGAAGCTCGGCAGAAGGACGACATAGTGGTAGACGTACAGTCGGACCTGGACAAAAAGCACCAACAGTGACGCAACGGACCAGGCAAGCAGGAGGCCCCTCTCCCGAGCTCTGTCGCGTGCGCCCAAGAGCAAACCGCAGCCAAGCAGCAACGTAAGGACGCCCGCAAGCGGCCGCTCCTCGACGAACCAGACGACTTGTCGAAGGATCCGCGGGTGAAACGTCCCCGCGACCGACGACGCATAGGTGCGCTGGTACCCATAGTTTTCGACCAGCGCGTCCCATGCGCCATGACCCCAAAACCAGGCTATAACCACTACCGCGACGAGCACGACTCCGACCACAGCGAGGCCGAAGGTCCGACAAGTCGCCAGCAAGGGCTGCCTAGCTGGTGCAGCAAAAGGCAAGACGGCGAGGAATGCAAGGGCAGGCGTCTTGAACACCGCAGCGAGACCGATCAGCGCGCCCGCCAACACGACATGGGCCCACCGGCCCTCCGAACGGACGATGAAGACGAGCGCCCATGCCACGAGAGCGTTGACGAAACCCTCGGCCTGGCCCAAGCTCCAGTACCCGAAAACGAGGAAGTATGCGGCAGCGGACAGCGGACCGACCCACGCTCTCACCAATGAGTGCTCCCGAGGCACGATGAGCACCAGGGCCGACGCGGTCAGCCAGGCGACAAGGACGTCGAGCAACCGTATCCCCCACTGCGCTTGGCCGAAGAGCGCGTCGGAGAGCGCATAGGCGAAGAACACCCCGGGGGGCTTGACGTCAAAGAAGTCGCGGTACGGCACCCCGCCTTCCCGTACCAGCCATCCTCCAAGGGCGAAAATGCCTTGGTCCGTGCCGAACGGGTACGTGAGCGTGGGCAGCCCGAAGGCGATCGCCGCTACTGCGGCCAAGAGAAACGGAAGGGCTTGTGTCCGCGTGACCCGCACCGTGGGTGAATCTTGGCACGGCTACCCTCACAAAAGACGCCCCCGCCACGAAGGACGGGGGCTTGTGAGTGTCTTGGGGATCGGCTAGATAAGTCGCTTTGTGCCCGAAAACTACTGTGACGGTGCGTCTGACGTTCGGAACGCACCTGCGTGGCAGGGAGTTCCAAGAAACTTTGCCGGCGCCGGGCTAGGCCCGGACAGCGTCGTCCTCGGTCTCGAAGGTGCCGTAGTAGTAGGGGGTGGCGGACTCGAACTCCCCGGCGCACGTGTCCACCATCTTGAAGACCGGCTGGATCTTCTGCCTTTCGATCTCCTTGAGGGCCCGCTTGGCGAACCGGAGGTATCCCGAGCACGTCGCAGATTTCAAAGGCTCTGGAATCCAGCTCTCAAGGTCGCAGGACTGCGCCTCGTTGCGGAGCGTCAGAATCGCCGTATAGGTCGGACTGAAAAGCATTTCGATGTTCATCACCCGCTCAACGTCGTTCATCCGGCCCGGGTCGGGCTTACAACCTTCAGCGATTTCTGGCAGGTACGAGACGTGGCTGACCATCCGCTCCATGAGCTTGTGGTCCACGTCCATCAGGTCCTTGATCGGCGTCGCGGCAGCGGCGGCAAGGTCTTCGATGTCCCGGTCGGTCGCGCACAGCAGGCTCTTGATCGCCGGCGATGGGAAACCAATGAGGAACGCCTCGCGGATGAGGCCACCGACGTCCTCGAACTCGCCCAGCGTCGCGCGCGCGACGACGAGGCGCCCTTCGATCATGAGAAGCTGCTGGATCTTCTCCAGGAACCACGTGTCCACGCGCGTGAGGTCGTAGGTGCGCTCGATCCCCCATCCGCGCCTGAGCGACTCCGCGATCGCCCACAGCCGCTCGTCGGTCGGTTTTCTCAGCGCATCCTCCAACTGCCCGTCGTTGAACGCCTGTAGCCTTGGGTGCCGCAGGTCTTTCTGCCTCACCTCGAGCCCCCGGATCGCCTTCATGAATGCGCTCTCGAACGTGCGGTCAATCGCCATCACTTCCCCCGTCGCCTTCATTTGTGATGAGAGGCGGCGGTCGCCAGAAGCGAACTTGTCGAACGGCCAGCGCGGAATCTTCACGACACAGTAGTCGAGCGCGGGCTCGAAGCACGCCTTCGTCGTCTTCGTCACCATGTTCTCGATCTCGTCGAGCGTGCGGCCCACGGCGATCTTCGCCGCGACGCGCGCGATCGGGTAGCCCGTCGCTTTGCTCGCCAGGGCCGAAGACCGCGACACGCGAGGGTTCACCTCGATGATGTAGTAGTCAAACGAGTCGGGGTTGAGCGCCATCTGCACGTTGCACCCGCCCTCGATCCCGAGCGCGTTGATGATCTTCAGCGACGCGGTGCGCATCATGTGGTACTCGATGTCGCTCAATGTCTGGCTCGGTGCCACGACGATAGAGTCGCCCGTGTGCACGCCCATCGGGTCGAAGTTCTCCATGTTGCACACGGTGATGCAGTTGCCGAGGCGGTCGCGCATCACCTCGTACTCGATCTCCTTCCAGCCGAGCAGCGAGCGCTCGATCATCAGCTGCGAGCGCATCGAGAGCTTGAGCCCCTTGCGACCGATCTCCCAAAGCTCGTCCGGCGTGTACGCGACTCCGCCGCCCGTCCCGCCCAAAGTGTAAGCGGGCCGCACGATGCACGGATAAGGCACTTCATCCAGGGCGGCCTTCAGCTCGTCGTCGTTCTCGACGATCCAGCTCTCCGGCACAGGCTCTTGGATCTCGCGCATCAAGGACCTAAAAAGCTCGCGGTCCTCCGCCTTCCTGATCGCCTCGAGCGGAGTGCCGAGCATCTTGACGCCGTACTTCTCCAGGATGCCCTGGTCCGCCAACTGGCTCGCCAGATTCAAGCCCGTCTGCCCGCCGAGCGTCGGCAGCAGCCCCTCGGGCCTTTCGCGCGCGATCACGCGCTCGCAGAACTCGACGGTGAGCGGCTCGATGTAGACCGCGTCCGCCATCTCGGCGTCGGTCATGATCGTCGCGGGGTTGGAGTTGATGAGGACGACCTCGTAGCCCTCTTCGCGAAGGCTCTTGCAGGCCTGCGTGCCCGCGTAGTCGAACTCGGCGGCCTGCCCGATGATGATCGGCCCACTGCCGATGACGAGGATCTTTTTCATGTCTAGGGCGTCGTGCCCTAAAGCGTGATTATGCGCTATTCGGGTTCGGAGGTTCGGGGACAAGCTTGTGTAGCCGTCTCCCGAGACGTTGTCAAGGTGTCCCGCGAGAGCTGTCATCATGGCACAAGTGAATTCGAAGGAGAAGCGGCCCAGAAGATCCAGAATTGCGATGGTTCCTGCCTTCGTCCTATTCGCCGTGGGCACGCAATTGATCGTATGGGCCGATCAGAACGTGTTAGGCGTAGTGCTCATTGGACTGGCGTTCGTAGTTCTCATAGCGTGGCCTGATCGACCAAGTGCCTAGGCACCGATCCGTGTGTTCTGACGAAACGGGCGGGTGGATTATTGAACGACTACCATGGCGTTCGCGAAGTACGCGCCGTTGTCGGTCTGGATCGTCGCTTCGACGAAGTACACGCCCGGAGTGCCGGGCGCAACGTAGTTACCAAAGTAACGCCCGCTAGAGAACTGGGGTGTGATCGACCCTCCGGTCGTGGACCAGTCCACGTCTTGGATTGGGAAAGAGCAGACCGCTTCGAACCGCACCGATCCGAAGGCGGGTAGCGTCGGCCCGCTGGGTGTCAATCCAGCCAGCGCGCCGCCCTTCGCACCGCCGCAAGAAACGAGCATGAACAGCGCAGGGAGCGCCGCACACAGCAACACCAATCGTGCTCGTTCCATGTATACAGTCTACATCTGCTTCTGCAACTTTCGTTCTAGAGTCTCTTCAAGAGTCGGAGGGAGCGGGCGGGGGGCAGGGGGTGCTTCCCTCTCGGCCTGGACGGGGTTGGTCGTGCCCGGGGCGGGCGTCAAGCGTCCAGGCGGGCGGTTAGGGGGCCAAGTGTCGAGGGGTGAAGGCTCAGGCGCGAGGTTTGGAGGTCCAGGCGCGAGCGTTGAAGCCCCAGGCGGGAGCCAAGGAGGTTTTGACGCGAGGGTTGGAGGCTCAGGCGGCTACGGAATTTTGATCGCCACTACTGGCGTCTCCCGCACGGCCCTTGCGCTCGTGTCGAGAAACAGGATGAGGTTGGTGCCTAGCCATCGTGGCGGATCGGGGAGCAACGTCAGGTCGCCGTTGGCGTTCCATCGCAAGTCGCTCGAGTCGAAGGCCAGCGGCACCTCCGCCGGGTTCTTCACTTCCGAAACGGCTATCCCGTCGAGCGGGCGGAAGTAGGCGTAGGCGAACATAGCCTTATGGGAGTCGGATTGGTACGACTTGCTGTACTCGTGCAGAAAGCCGAGCCGGTCGTTTTCCGCCAGTAGCGCATCCGCCCAGCGGTCGGGAGGCGGGCCATACCCGTCATGTTGCTCCGTGTACATCGCGTGCGCGGTCCCGATCTGCTTCAGATTTGAAATGGACGATGTCCGGCGCGCAAGCATCTGTGCCTGCCAGAAGCAAGACACAGGCCACGCACAACAAACCCCTACGAGGGCGGTAAACGCGACGACGATCGCCCACGTCGGCAGGCGGTTCTTGTCGGGTGTCTGACTCGCAGAATCGACCATGTCCTAGTGTACAGGCCACTGGCGGTGGCCGGGGTGAGGGGTGCGGGTCGGGTTTTGAAGGTTCCAAGCCGGGTTTGGGACGCCCCGATCCGGCTTGGGAACGTCCCGAGTCGGCTTATGGGGTCCACGACCCGGCTGGCGAGGGTCCAGAGTCGGCCTTGGAAGGTCCAGAGCCGGCTGGCGGGGGCCGGGGTGCTTCCCTCTCGGTCTAGACGGGGTCCGTCTTGATGAAGATGGAAGCCGTCGTGACGTGGACGGGGTCCGTCTTGACCAAGATGGAGGCCGTCGTGGCGTGGACGGGGTCCGTCTTGACCAAGATGGAAGCCGTCGTGACGAAGACGGGGTCCGTCTTGACCAAGATGGAAGCCGTCTTTCGACCGACGGAGCCTGTCTTGCGGCCGACGGAGGCCCCATCCAGGTTCAAACAGGCTCAAAACTGGCCAGAACCCCCCGTCCCCGAGCGGGAACCGGCCACAGGTTCCTTTGAACCTGCGGGGGATTCCCGAGAATCACTCACACATTCCCGGGAATCACTGACAGATTCTCGGGAACGCTGGGCCCGCAACGAGAATCACCGAGTGATTCCCGGGGATCTGCGGGCGGTTCCCGTTCGGCGGTCGCCCGTTCTCAGGGGGAAAGCGCTCTAAGCCGTGCAAGGGGAAGGTCCTCTTCACCTCCCTCCAGACCCCGGGGTCTGGAGGGATCGAGCCAGGTCGAGACCGGCGCGGACTAGGTGCTGTAAACTGGACACGTGCGTGCCTTCCTCGTTGCGCTGACCGTCCTGTTCGCAGCCCTGGGCTTCGGCCAAGGCCAAGTCAAGGAGACCTATGACGTCGTTTACACCACGGCGAGCGGGTTTCCGCAGCGGCTCGACCTCTTCCAGCCGCTGAACTTCGACCGGAGCCGACCGGCGATCGTCATGGTGCATGGCGGCGGCTGGTCGGGCGGCAACAAGTCTGCGTACACGGCGCTTGCGCGGCACTACGCGGGCCTGGGGTACGTGTGCGCGTCCATCAACTATCGGCTCGCCCCGGCGCACGTTTGGCCGGCGCAGATTGACGACACGCAAGCCGCCGTGCGGTGGATGAGGAAGAACTCCCGCGCGCTTGGATTGAATCCGCAGAGGATCGGCGCGGTCGGCGCGTCGGCCGGCGGTCACCTCGTGCTGTTCCTCGGCGAGACCGACACGCTCAACGACTTCGACCCTTCTTTGAGCGGCTATTCATCGCGGGTGCAGGCAGTCGTGGACTACTTCGGTCCGACCGACTTGATGAACCCGCTGGAGTGGGCTCCGAACATCTGGACGCTGATCCAGAACCTCGTCGGGCAGTTTTGGTTCCCAGGCTCTCCGGCATACCAAGCCGCCTCGCCGCTTTACTTTGTCACGCCGGACGACGCGCCGACCGTCGTCTTCCACGGGACCGCGGACGCCACGGTTCCGGTCGGGCAGAGCCAGCGGATCGTCGCGGCGATGCAGGCCAGCCAGGTGCCCGTGACCTACTTCGAGTTTGCCGGCCAGGGCCATGGGTTTAACGGCGCGACCAACAACTTCACCATCCAAGTGATGACCGCGTTCTTCGGGCAGCAGTTGGGCCAGTAGCACTTCGCCTCCGATGTGGAGTGCGGCGGCTTGCCGCCGCTTCCCTCGCCGAGGCTAGCCTCGGCGAACCCAGAGCGCAAGCAAGCTTGCGCACTCCTGTTCCTAGTTCGTCTTGTTGAAGGCAGCCAAGGAAAACGAGACCTGGATTTCGTCTGCGACGATGTCCAGCGGCTGGTTGCCGTTAACGCCGTAGTCGCTGCGCTTGATCGTGAAGCTCGACCGCACGGCCATCAGGTCCCCCGTCGCGCCGCGGTTGCGCTTGGCGAGCTGGCCGGGCATGTGCGCGATCCGCACGGGGATCGTGATCTGCTTGGTCACGCCCTTCATCGTGAAGTCGCCGGTGACGTCCATGGTCCACTCGGGGTCGGGGCCCTCGATCTTCTTGACGTTCGTCGCCTTCGTCGCGACGAACTCGATCGTCGGGTGCTTGGCCGTGTCGAGCCACATCTCCTGCTTGATGTGTTCGTTCATGTTGAGGTGGTGCATCTGGATCTGATCGGCCTGCACGACGACCTTGCCGGTGGTCTTCTCCGGCGCCTCGGGGTCGAACGCGATGTTGCCGTCAATCGCCGTGGTGTAGCCGCCGATGTGCTCGAAACGCGCGTCGAGCACGAACCGGATCGCGTTGACGCTCTTCGGGTCTTTGAGCGAGTAGTCGCGCGCGCTGACGAGCGTGACGGCGATCGCGGCGACTGGAACAAGGAGGAGTGTTGCGAGGAGGTGCTTTTTCATGGTGTATGGAGCCAGGATACACCACGGGCAGTGCGCGTCTCAGTCGAAGACGACCACGCCCCGCGTGCTCTTGCCGCTGAGCATGTCGGCGTACGCTTCGTTGATCTGGTCGAGGGAGTAGCGGTGGCTGATGAGCTTGTCGAGGTCCATCTCGCCCTTCCTGTGCAGCTCCGCGTACTTGACGAAGTCCCGGGCCGGGTGCGACGTGCCGTAGTACGAGCCCATGACGGACTTCTCTTCTCGCACGAGGCGCGAGCCGGGGATGTTCGTGCTCGTGCCGCTCGGCGAGAGGCCGGAGAACACGACGGTGCCGCCCGGTCGTGCGCATTCGAACGCCAACTCTTGGAGGGCTGGAGTGCCGACGCACTCGAACACGTAGTCCGCGCCGCGTCCTTCTGTCTCTCGTTTGATCTGCTGTGGGTCGGCGGCGCTCATGCCGCAGAACTCCGGCCCTTGGGTGGCATGGGCAGTGCGCAGCAATGCCCGTGCGGCTTCCCTCCTCGTCTCCAGCGGGTCGCAAACGATGATCTTGCCTGCGCCCACGTAATTCGCGCCGATCACGGTAGAAAGTCCGACTCCACCCGCGCCGATGATGACGACGGACGAGCCCTCGACGACCTTCGCCGTGTTGAGCACGCTGCCGACGCCGGTCGTTACCGCGCAACCGATCACCGCGGCGACCTCGGGCGAAAGCATCGCAGGCATCTTCACACAGCACACCGACGGCACGACGATGTGGTCCGCGAAGCACGCCAGCGCAGAATAGTGGTACACGGGCTCGCCGCCGCGCGAGTAGCGCGTCGTGCCGTCGAGCATCGTGCCCGCCCACACGGGCCCGACGTACGTGCCGCAAAGCGCCGGCCGGCCGTGCAAACAATAAAAACACGAACCGCACGAGGGCGCCCAATTGAGCGCGACGAGGTCTCCGACGGCCACTCCCCTCTCCCCTCCGGGGGAGAGGGGTTGGGGGTGAGGGGCTACTGCCTCGACCACGCCCGCCCCTTCGTGACCCAGCACCACCGGCAGCGGATGCTTGGTGTCGCCTGTGACGACGTGCCAGTCGCTGTGGCACACGCCGACCGCGAGCATCCGGACCAGCACTTCCCCTTCGCGAGGCTCCGCGAGGTCCAGTTCCTGCACCTGGAGCGGCCCGCCGACCCGGTCCAGCACGGCCGCACGGACGTTCATCGCGCGAGTCTACCGACGAGGTTGCTAAACTAGGGGAATGATCGTCGCCCTCGCCGTCTTGGCCCAGGCTCAGCCACAGCCACAGCCCCTGCAGGTCGCCCCGGCCACCCTCAGCGCGCGCGCGAACCAGCCGCAGGCGTGCGCGGCTCCGGACGGCACCGTGTACCTGTGCTACGGCGTCGAGAACCAGATCTACGTGCAGTCCTCGCGCGACCAGGGACGCACGTTTAGCGACCCCGTCGCCGTCGTCGCCGCCCCGATGAAGATGGCGCTCGGACACAGGCGGGGCCCGAGGATCGCGGCGAACAAGGACCGAGTGGTCGTCTCAGCGGTGTACGGCGCCGAAGGCAGCGGCAAGGACGGCGACCTGCTCGCTTGGCGGTCCCCGGACAAGGGCAAGACGTGGGACGGGCCAGAGGAGGTCAGCGACGAGCCCGGGTCCGCGCGTGAAGGACTGCACGCGATGGGCGCGGGACTGGACAACGCCTTCGTCGCGGTCTGGCTGGATCTTCGGTCCGGCAAGACCGTGGTCATGGGATCGTTCAGCAGCACCGGCGGACGGACCTGGGGCAAGAACAAGATCGTCTACCAGGCGCCGGAAGGGTCGGTGTGCGAGTGCTGTCACCCGTCGCTGGGCTTCGGCCCGTTCGGCGAGGTCGGTGCGATGTTCCGCAACAGCATCCGCGGGGACCGCGACATGTGGCTCGCGACCTCGCCCGACGGAGGGCGCTCTTGGGCGACTTCGACGAAGCTCGGGACGCAGACTTGGACCGTCGCGCAGTGCCCGATGGACGGCGGAGCGTTTACGTTCAACGCCGCGGGCGACCCACTGTCCGTCTGGCGGTCGAACTCGATGCTGTACCTTGGGCGCGGGATGGGCGCCGTGGAAATCGCGCAGGGCCGCGACCCCTGGATCGCCCAGACGAAGACCGGCGCGATATGCGTCTGGGAGGTCGGGACGTCGGTCTATGTCCAAACGGGCACGGACGTCTCGTCGCGGCGGCGTCTGACCGACTCTGGTTCTGAGCCAGTCGTGGTCGCGCTGAAAGAGGGCGCGCTCGTCACCTGGCGGGGCCTCGGCCCGTCCGGCGGCATCTACGTCGTCCGGCTCTAGACCTTCGCGAAGATGCGAAGTTCGCTGTGCCTGGCGAGCAGATAGGCGACGGGGTCTGAATAGAAGAGGAGGTACAGGTGCGTGCCCTCTAACTCTCCGTAGACCTTCTTCGCATGCTCGTAGATCGCGGTCATGAGGGCATCGTCCGTAGGCTTGAAGCGCTGAGGCTTGACGACAAGCACAAGAAACTCGATAGACCGGTCTTCTCGCGTCGGTGACACTTTCCGAAGCACATAGGCGGCGATCAAGTGGTCTACTTCCTTGGCCTTGGACGCGTATCCCTCGATCACGCTTTGGGCCAGATTGCTCGGACGCCAAGTGTCATTGATGCTCAATGTCGCCAGCTCGACGTATTCGTCCCGCTGCTTGTCCTGGATCTCGCCCGCCTTGATTCCGTGCTTTCGCGCGCGGTGCGACTCGCCACGGCTCTCGTAGAACGCCGCCAGCGTTTCTTCTACGACTCCGGTCGAGTCCGGATCAAGCGCCCTCGCCCTTTCGAGCCACTCGACTCCGCTCTCGTCGTCAATCTGGCACAAACAGAAGCCGTAAAAGTAGGCAATGTGCGCGTTGTGAGGAAACCGCTGTACGGCACTCTTCAATGCCTCGCGCGACGCCAGAATGCCTGTCGTCGCCGTAAGCAGATTGATGTACTCCAGGGTTCCGTCCTCGTCTAGCCCCTCTATCCCGGATGCTTCAAGCTCGGTCCGACGCGCCATGAACTTTTCGTATTGCTCGCGGAGTTCTTTCCAGCCCTCCTGAGATTCAGCAGCCCACTTCTTGTCGAACTCATCAAAAATCCGCTTGCGACTGGAGCCCAAGAACACAGAAGCTGCGCTTGTGCCAACCACTCCGACCCTCTCGACCAAGGAGCCGATCGCGTGCGGGTCGCTGGGGTCCGTCTCGACCCCGATCGAGGAGAGGCGTTCGCGCAGACACGGGTGCGAGTCCTCATACACAGTCTCCTCAAGGAGGGCGCGGCGCACAGCCTCGACTGGCGTGACGAGTGCTTTGGGCTTCGCTGTCTCCAGGTCGGTGTAGTAGCTCTCCGGAACCGTCGTGCGTGTCCAGACCGCTTTGCGGACGTCATTGCTGTATGGCTCGAGCAAGAGCGCCCGGTTCAGTCTCAAGCGTACGAGGCCGTGGGTGACGGCATCGCGCGATGTTACTGTCGCCGCAAGCGCGTCGGCCTCGAACTCTGCCTGCCGCCGCGACACCGTCGTCATCGCAGAGAAGCGCGGCGAGTACCAACTCGCGAACTTCATCAACGGCTTTGCAAACACGCTGTCCGCTTCGTAGAGGTTGTGCAGAACGGTCTGCCACATCGCCTCAAGCCGGTATTCGCGAACGCCCGCCTTGACGTGGCGATGGCTGTGGTGCGCGAGTTCGTGACCGATGATCGCGGAAACCTCTTCGGGCTTCATCGTGGCAAGGAGAGGCAGGCCGAGGGCGACGTACGTCTGCTGGCCAAGGAGCAGGAAGCGCGGCCGGCTGGCCGCGAAGGCGTTGTTGTCCTCGATGAGCAGGACCTTGTGGATTCTCGGTGCGTCCGCGGCCTCTCGTATCCGCTCGATCTCGTTGTGCAGCTCTGGAGCCTCGTCTCGCGAGACTTCGCGTCCCTCAGGAGGCTCGATTTTGATCCACATCGAGCGTAGGAACACGATCGCGGCGAACCCAACGAACAGAAAGACCTTTATGAGAAGCCCTGCCAAGCCCGCGACAATTGTCACGACGACGATCGCAGCAAGCAGAGCGATCACCCCCAAGAATGCACCGAAGTAGGTCAGGTACCCAAGGCGGATGAATGCGTCCACCTTGCGCCGATACTCAGCAGGAGAGCGGTCGTTGAGCGCCTCCATCTCGCTCGCAAGCGCCTCGTACTCGGCCAGTTCCATGACGCGAGAGGGATACCCGAGCCGCTGCCCTCTTGACTACCGCTGCGCGGTCTGGTAGGGGTACGCCTTTGCCAGCGAGCTCGATTCCTGCGTCGCGTTCGGGTCGTCCACGATCGCGCCGTTCACCATCGCAAGACCTGCCGCGGAGAGCAGCCCCTCGATCGGGATCCGCACGGCCTGCATGACGCAGACGTCGTAGAGCCCGCCCAGCCTCTCGCCGCCGTACTTGATGCACAGCTCGCGGATGCGCCCCTCCTCGAACCCGCTCGGCCCCTTCGTCTCGTTATAGAGGTCGCGGATGACGTCGTCGAGCGAGTGCCTGTTGCCCGACTCCGCCCGGATCGCGAGGTCGAGCGCAAAACCGACGGCCTTGCCCTTCGTGTAATAGCTGATCCCGCCGAAGCCCTGGCTGCCGCGCGTCTCCCAGACGCGACGGCTGCTGTCGTCTGCGCTGGTCCTCATGTACGCGTTGCCGCGGTGCAGGCTATTGAAGGTCCCAGTCATCGAGATGAGGAAGTCTTGCCTGCTTTCGAGCCCCGCGCGCGTCGTGATGACGTCCGCGTAGTAGTCCGTGACGCCCTCGAGCCACCAGATCGCGCCCGTCACCGCGGGCTTCGTGTAATCGAACGGGCCGAGCGGCTTGCTTCGGATGCGCTTGACGTTGAACGTGTGGAAGTACTCGTGAGCCATGATGCCGAGCGCGCTGGCCGCGGACGCGCGCGGCGAGAGCCCGATCTTCGTGCTGTCCAAGTGCTCTAGCCCACCGCCAGGACCGCCGAAGTCGAAGAAATAGAAGTAGCGGTCGTAAGGAAGCTCGCCGAAGATATTCTTCGCCTCGATCGCGATCTTCGTGGCGTTGTCCTGGAAGGCCGCGAGGTTGACGCCGGCGCTCTGGTTGTAGCCGATGATCGCGTGGGGCTTGCCCTCCACCACGAACTGGTGGACGCGCACCGTCGTGCCGACGACGAACGGGGAGTCAATCAGCTCGTCATAGTCCTCTGCGACGTAGCCTTGGTAAGGCGTCATTGAGTCGCCGATGTCGAGCGGGCACGCGACGCTGGCGCCGAACGGGGCCACCTTGATCCGCAGGTCGTGCTTTTCGTCGGCGTGGCCGGCGAACCAACCGAGCACCCCGGGGCCAGAGACGAACATCTCCGCGTCCGTGACACGCAAGTTCGGACTGAAGTTCCCGCGGCTCTCGTTGACGACGTACGTCACCTCGGACGCGCCGCCCTCGATCGTCCACAGGTTCGGGTCGTCGCCCTTCACGCCGTCAATCCACTCTTGTCCCTGTCGGAACTTCACCTGCTCGATCTTGTTGCCGTAGTTGAACATCTCATAGTCGCCGGGCGCCCACGCGGGCATGCGGAACTGTGGCGAGGACCCTCCGGGATTGAGCACGATCGTGACCTTCGCCTGCTTCGTCTCCGGCAAGGCTTCGATCGTGTACGTCGCCGCCTGGAGCGAGCTGGCGACCAGGATGACTGGCAAGAAGAGGAAGCGACGAAGCACGGGGGCCATGATATCCAATACGTTTGGGGCGGCACCCTGTTAGCACGGAGTTAGGCTACTTGGCCGTGATCCGCTCGACGAACCGGGCAAAGTGCTTGCGCGAGTCCCAGGGGCCGGGGGCCGCCTCCGGGTGGTACTGGATGGACCAAGCGTCCGCGCCCTCGATCCTGATGCCCTCAACGGTCCCATCGTTGACGTTCAGCTGGGTGACCACCGCGTCCGTGCCGGTGAGCGACTCCGGGTCCACCGCGTAGCCGTGGTTCTGGCTCGTGATCGTCACGGTGCCGTCCTCGAGGTCCTTGACCGGGTGGTTCGACCCGCGGTGCCCGAACTTCAGCTTGTATGTGCTGCCGCCGACAGCGCGGCAGAGCATCTGGTTGCCGAGGCAGATGCCGAAGATCGGGCGCTGCCCGATCAGTTGCCGCACGGTCGTGACGACGTCGTCGAGCTGGACCGGGTCGCCCGGCCCGGGCGAGAGCAGGATGCCGTCCGGATCGTGGTGCAGGACCTCGTCGGCGCTCGTCGTCGCCGGGAACACGACCGACCTGACGTTGATCGCCGCGAGCCGCCGCAGGATGTTGTACTTCAGCCCACAGTCGAGCACGGCCACCGTCGCCTTGTAGTCGTCGGAGCGCTCGTTCAACTCTTCCCTGCCGGAGTAGCCCCAGGCGTAGGGCTGCTTCGTCGAGACCTGCAGAACGAAGTTCTGGTCGTCGTAGCGCCCGCTGTTCTGCAGCGCCCTGACCGCTTCCTGAGGGTCGCCGGTCGTAATCGCCCCCATCGTGACTCCCGCGCTTCGGATGCGCTTGGTCAGCATGCGCGTGTCCACGCCCTGGATCCCGACGAGGCCCCTCTCCTTCAAGAGCTGGTTGATCGTCTTCTTGTTGCGCCAGTTGCTCGGGCTCTCGCACGCCTCGCGCACCACGACTCCGGTGGGCTGCAACCGTTCCGACTCGAAGTCGTCGTCGTTGATCCCGTAATTGCCGATGAGCGGGTAGGTGAAGAGGACGATCTGGCCCGCATAGGAGGGGTCCGTGAGCACCTCCTGGTAGCCGGTCATCCCGGTGTTGAAAACGACCTCGCCCGTGGTGAGGCCTTGCGCTCCGAGGGGGCGGCCCTCCACCACCGTTCCGTCTGCGAGGACTAGATAGGCCGGCACGGGGTCGGGCAGCATCTTACCGGGTCGGGCGTTTGAGCCTGTAGGTATTCACTTCTTGGCAATTATTGGCCGTTTATGGCATAATATGGCCATGAGCAAGCCAAAGAAGCGGACGATGAACATCTCTCTGACACCCGAGCTCGCGGACTTCATCGAGCGGAAGGTCGCTTCGGGCCTCTACACCAGCAACAGCGAGGTCGTGCGTGAAGCGCTGCGGCACTACGGCACAGCGGAGAGCGATCACATGCCAGGCGAGTTGGAAAGGATCAAGGTGAAGGTGCAAGAGGCCTTGGACGACGTCAAGGCGGGAAGGCTCGCAGACTGGACAGCGAGCGACGTCATGAAGGAAGCGAGAGCCCGCCTTGAAGCGAAAGCGCTCAAAATCAAGGAGTGACACGCGCGCTTCACAAGTCGGCGACTTACAGGGCCGATGTGGTGGACGCTGCAGAGTTTGGACTCGAACAGTTCGGTGCGAGAGTCTGTGACGCCTTTCTCGACAGTCTTGCGAACACGGAACGACTGATCGCAGAGTTTCCGCAGATCGGAACGAGCCTCAACTTCGGGGCGACAGAGCGCAATGTGAGGCGCCCTGTGATTGGATCGTACAACTTGATCTACTTCGTCCAATCCGACAATGTCGTGCTCCTTAGACTGATTCGCCAAGAGCGCGAAGACCAGACGCTGACGACTCTTTAGGCGGCCGATTGATCCCACGCTTGTCTGACCACATAGGCGACCGTCGCAGCGATCCAAACGTGCTGCGCGACGCACGATGTAGGGGACGATCGCGCAGTTCAAAATCAATCGCAGAACCCTACACTGCGGCCATAATTGGGCGTGACACCCAGGTCTGTCTGCTGCCTTGCCGCGGCCGCTGCGTGCGCGCTCGCGCACTGCCAGCTGCCCGTTTACCGCGACCACGAAGCGGACTTTGCCAAACTGACCGAAGGCGTCGAGCCCATCACCAGGATCAACGTTCCAGGGAGCATCGTCGTCGGGGGCCCTGACTCCTACTGCATCGTTGCCGGGATGTCCGGGCGGACGGCCGTGCCGGTCGTGGCCGCGGCCGCTATGGGCCGCGGAGTCGTGCTCGCGTTCGGGCACAACGGCTATCTGGACAAGCCCGCGCTCTCACAAGGCGGCACGCTCCAGCTAGTCAAGAACGCCATCGAGTCAAAGAAGCTCGCGCAGCGAGCGACCCGAGTCGCCGTTTACAAGTCCCCCGCGCTTGCCAAGGCACTCAGCGAGGCCGGTTTCGCTGTCAAGGAGTTCACCGGGAACGGCTGGGCGATCGAGCTGAAGTTCTACGACGCCGTCCTGAGCGCGAGCGACCTCCTCGGCAACGGCCAGGACATTAACGCGATCGTTCAGTACATCGAAGCAGGCGGCGTGTTCGTCTCAGCCCAGACCGGCTGGGGCTGGCAACAGACGTACGGCCCGAGGGGATACAACCTCGCAGAGCACAACCACCACAACGCCGTGATCCGCCGCTCTGGACTGACCTACGGTCTCTCGACCGTCGGAGCCTTCTTGCCCGTTTCGAAGAACTACTTGGCAGCGACGAACTGCCAATACGCGATGGCGCGGCTGATCGCCCACCGCGACAAGACCGGGACCGTGACTCCGCAGGAGCTCGAGCAGTTCACCGGGCTCATCTCCGAGGCCGCGCAAGCGATCCATCCGTTCGACCAAATCGTGCGCAACCCGCTCGACGCGATCCTTCTGCAGGTGGGGACCACGATCGTCCCCACGGAGGCGACACCGATCTCCTCTGCTGACCCGCTGAAGCGCCTTGCCCTGCGTGTCAGGCACATTGACTCTGCGAACATCTCCGAAGTCGAAGTGACGCCCGACACTGCGGCGCGGGTCTTTCCCGGTCTGGCAGCGAGCAACGCGCCGCGAGAGACGCGCACGGTCACCATCAACGGCGACGTGGCGGGGTGGGCCAGCACAGGTCTGTGGGTCAACGCCGGCGAACGCGTGACCGTGACCCTTCCTGTCGAGCTCAAGGACAAGGGGCTGCTCGTCAGGGTGGGATCGCACTCTGACAAGCTGTGGAACCTCCCGACATGGAAGCGCCACCCCGACATAACGCGCGCGTTTCCCGTCAAGGCCGCCGAGACCAAGGCGCGCAACGAGTTCGGCGGCCTCGTCTATATCGTCGTCCCGCAGTCCGCCAAGCTCGGTACGTTCCAAGCGACGATCGCAGGGTGCGTGCGCGCGCCTCGCTTCGTGCTGGGAGAGACGAGCGTCGAGTATTGGCGCGCCACCGAGCGCAACCAGCCCGGCCCGTGGGCAGAGCTGGAGACCGGAAAAGTCGTGCTGACCGTGCCCTCATCGGCGATCCGTTCCCTCGAAGACCCGGACGAGCTCCTGCGACAGTGGGACCGAGCTCTCGACTGTTATGCCGAACTCGGACGACGGAGCTTGGCGGACAGACCGCAACGGGTCGTGTGCGACGTTCAGATCTCTGTCGGCTATATGCACTCGGGCTATCCGATCATGATGCACATGGACCAGCCGGACAAGCTCGTCTCTATCCACAAGCAACCCAAAGGGACGCCGAGCAACTGGGGTTTCTGGCACGAGCTCGGACACAACCACCAAGTGCCCGACTGGACGTTCGCCGGAACAACGGAGGTCACCTGCAACTTGTTCTCGATGTACGTCTTGAACAAGCTCTACGGAGTGCCGGTCAAGGAGACGTTCAAGTACGACGCGACGAGAATGTCGAAGTACTTCGCCGACGGATCGAAGTTTGCGGAGTGGCAGGCCGAACCGTTCCTCGCCTTGATGATGTACGCGCAGTTGGCAGACGGCCTGGGCTGGGAAGCTCTGCAAAGTGCGCTCGGTGAGTACGCGAAGCTATCCGTCGCCGAGCGACCAAAGAACGACGACCAGAAGAGGAACCAGTGGCTCGTTCGGCTCTCGCGCGCGTCGGGCCGCAACCTCGGCCCGTTCTTCCTGAAGTGGGGCGTGCCCGTCAGCCAGTCCGCGCTCGACACTGTGGCCGGCTTCCCCGTCTGGATGCACCCGGACCTTAGGTGAGCCGCGCTTCGACCAGCTCGATCAGGATGTGGATCACCTTGATGTGCAGCTCCTGCACGCGGTCCGAGTACCCGCCGCCCGGCGTCGCGATGTGCACGTCGGCGAGCGTGCCCAGCGCACAGTTGTCTTTGCCCGTCAGCGCGACCACGGTCATCTGCATTTCGCGCGCTGCGCGCGCGGCGTTCAGCACGTTCTCGCTTGTGCCGCTCGTGCTGATCGCGAGCAGGACGTCGCCAGCCCGACCGTGCGCTTCCACAAAGCGGCTGAACACGAACTCGAAGCCGTAGTCGTTGGCGACGCACGAGAGGTGGCTGGGGTCGGAGATCGCCACAGCAGCATATGCCGGGCGGTCGTCTCTGTAGCGGCCGGTCAGCTCTTCTGCGAAGTGCATCGCGTCGCACATCGAACCGCCGTTGCCGCACGAGACCGCCTTGTTGCCACTGCGGAGCGCATTGGCCAGCACGTCGGCGGCGGACTCGATCGCCGAAAGCGCGCCGGCGTTCGCGCGGAGCGCTGCGAGCGCAGACGCGGCCTGTTCGAGCGCGGAACTGATCTTTGGGTCGGCCACGTCAGTCAATCGTACCTAGCGCAGCCTGGATTCGCGCCTTTATGTCGCCGTGCTTCTCAGGGTCGAAGAGGGGCGCGTTCGTGAGGTCGTAGGCGAAGTAGGGCTTTGAGCGGAACGCCTCGGGCTCCGTCTCGAAGCGCGGGATCACGTGCGCGTGGAGCGCGGGCTCGAGGTTCCCGAAGATCGCGTAGTTTACTCGCACGCACTCCGTCGCCCGCATCACCGCGTCGCCGAGCTCCGCCATGTCGGAGAGGAACTGCGCGCGATCCTCCCCTACGAGGGCGTTCAAGTGAGGCACGATCGGATCGGGCAGGAGCAGGCAGTACCCCTCGAGCAACTGTTCGCGCCCCATGACCGCCCAGCCGGACGGCATCCTCTTGACCAATCGCGGGTCGGTGCCGGTCTCCAGCGCCTCGACCTCTCTGTGGATGGCCGTCATTTCTGCCGCACGAAGTGCAAGTCGGCGCGCTGCTCCTTGCCGCCTTGCGTGCCCGTCAGGACGCAGTCCATCGCGTCCACACCCTTCAGGGCGTAGCTGATCGTCTTTGGAAAGTCGCCGTCCTTCGCTCGCTCGAACGTCGCCGCGCCTTTCTCGATCTTGATCAGGTCGAACCGCTCCGGCGCCTTCGCGCCGACCGAGAGCGCACCGACGGAGATGAACATCGCGATCTTGCCGTCCACCGACTCGATCGAGAGGAACTCCATCATCCCGGTCTTGCCGCCGGCGATGTGTCTGCCGTGCGCCTGCATCGAGCCGCCGCTCGGCCTGCTCCAAGACTCTTCGAAAGTGCCGCCCCAGATTTCGCAGGTCCAGTTCCCCGACATCCAGGCGAGCTCCTCGACCTTTGGACTGGATTGGACGTGCGACATGGCGACCGTGGCGACCAGCGCGGTTAGCATGCCCTATTGTACGTTGCCGGGGTCGGTCGAAGCGGCGACGCTTCGCACCGCCGGGACCGGGTCGCTCCGCAGTCCAAGATAGTCCGCGCGGAACCGCGCCGGGCACCGGCCGTTCAGCCGGACCAGGCACTCGATCCGCACGCCTGGGCGCGGGTCGAGCAGCATCGCGCCGACCTTCTCGAGGCTCGCGACCGTGCCGAGCTCGGCCAGGAGCTCGATCGCGACCCGGACCTGGAACTCGTTGCCAGACTGCAGCAGCGACGTCGCCGCGGTCTCCGCCTGTTGAGGGAACTTCGCCACCAGTTCGAGCGCGGCCTTGCGCGTCATGAGGTCGTCGGAAAAGAGCAGCGCCTGCGCGGTGCCGAGGCTGCTCGCATCGCCGATCTGTAGGAGCGCGACCGTCGCCGCGCGGGCTAGCAGCTTGTCCTCGCTCCTGCACAGCGTCACGAGCTCCGGCACCGCGGTCGTCGCCTTTAGCACCCCTGCAGCGGCGACTGCGGCGTGCTGTAGCGACGGCTTCTTCAGAAAACCGGCCAGCAGCGACCCGAAGTCCGTCACGTTCGCGTCGCTCGCGATCCGAATGAGCGGAAGGAGCTCCTCGTCCGTCGCGCTGAACGCCTTGCGACCGATCAGTTGGGCGCCCTCGAGCCCAAGCGCCCGCACCACGTGTACGAACGCACGGACCTGCAGCCGGTCCGCGCCCGACAGGCGGTTGTTCAACATCCATTCCAGCGCTGGCGCACCGATCTTGACGAGCCGGTCGAGGTTGTCTGCGACCTCCTCCTGAGCAGTGCCGACGTTCCACTGCGTCGCACGGCGGTAAATGCCCGTCATCTCCGCCTCAGACGGCATCGGCTCGCTCCCCGGCGTCACAGGCGGGCGTTGTGCCGTTGCGCCGTTGTCTTCGGCGACGAGCGTCGGGCGGTCGAGCGCGACGCCCCACGAGTCCGTCGTCGTCGAACGTCCGTCGCCCAGGCCATAGCGATAGTCGTCCTGGCCGTTGAGGTCTACGAACACGCCGAGCGAGCCGGTCCCACGTGCGACGTTCCCCTTCCCTGGCGGGCCGAAGTAGCGGTCAATCCCGTCGCCGTCAATGAAGACCCCGAGGCCGTTCGCGTTGCCGATCCCTGGCGTGCTGTCGCGGCTCGCGTACGTGTCGTCGCCCCTGCGGTCGAGCAGGAACGCGACGCCGTAGTCGTGGCCGATCGCGTGCGCCGCCCCGACCTTGACGATGTACCCGTCGTCGCCGCCCATGTCGAAGAGGTACGCGGCGGTCGCGTGCATCGCGCTGGCCTGGCAGTAGTGGTAGCCGCTGTAAGTGTCGTTTCCGCCGCCGTCGTAGAGCGTGCCGAGCGAGAACCAATAGCTCGCAGCCTGCTGGTACGTCTCGCCCTGATAGAAGTCGTCGCCGCCGTGGTCTGTGAGCAGGCCGACGCCGCCGCTGAGCCCGCCCGTGTCCTCGCGGAAGCCCATGCTGAACCCCTGCGCGAACGAATAGTGCGCCGATGCAAAGAGCGGCGAGTTGAGAACGAGCCCGCCAGCGCGGTACTGGTCGCTCCCCTCGCGGTCGTTCAGCCAGCCCACTCCCTGCGTCCGCGACGCGCCTTGGCCGAAAAGCAAGACGTCGTATGTGTCCTTGCCCGCGTCGTCTACGAGCAGGCCAATGCCAAAGAACCCGAACCCTTGAGAAAGCGCGTCGGAGCGGTAGCTGTCGTCGCCGCCGCGCTTGCTCAGGACCCCGACTCCCGCGATCCCTGCGCCGAAGGTGAGGCTGCGGCCGCGGAAGACGTCGTGGCCGCCCTCGTCGTACGCGAGCCCGACGCCGAGGACGCCTGCGCCGATGTTCAGGTCCGGCGCGTCGTAGGTGTCGTTGCCGCCGAGGTCTATGAGAACGCTCGCGTACCCGACCCCGGCTCCGTGCCGCCCCACATACGCGTCGTCGCCACCGAGGTCTATCGTCAGCATCGCGTCCGTGTCCTCGTGCCGGTCGTGGCCGCGCCCACCGATGACGACCGGGATCCCGCCGACCCTCGCTCGGACGATCCCTGGAACGTCGGCCGTCGTCGTCCTCAGCGCCTCGATCGTGCGCTCGACCGCCTCGGCGAGCCTCGCGCCCGCGCTACGGATCTTGTTCAGGTCCACCTTTCGCAGCAACGCGAGGGCTTCGGGCCGACCAAGCGTCTGGCCGCGAACGAACGAAAACCGCACGAGCGGCTCTTCGACCGCGATCACCGGGAGCGACTCGATAAGCGTCCGCTTTTCCTCTGCCGTGAGCCCCTCGGTCGCGCGCTTGATCTCATTGTTCGCCGAGTTGATCCAGTTCGCAAGGCCCAAAATCGGGCCGCGCAGCTCGTCTGGGAGGCCGTCGAGCCCGGAGATCGGCGGGTCGTGCTGGATCGCGCCGACCGGCTCTTCGTAGACCTGCGTCATCAGCGTCGCGAGGAGCGACGCCGCGCTGGGCGCCTTCGACCCCTGGTGCAGCGCGAGCAGCGCGTCGGCCGAGTCCAGCGGCGACTGAATCGCGCGCGTAACGATCCCGAAACGGTACGAGTCCTGGAACGGCATGCGCGGGAAGTCCAGGTCCCCTTCGCGCATGTTCCCGACGAACAGCGCGTCGCGCACCCCCTGCCTCTCCTGCTCCGTCAGTTGCGGCTGGGCTGCGGCCGCCACCGCGATGAACAGGACACAGAAGGTGCGACGCATGGGTCGAGTCTACTGTGTGACCCAGCACCGTTCCCGCCGTCCCGCCGTTCCCGCCGCCGCATTATCTCTCACTTTTTTGAACCTATAAACGGTCAAAAAACGGTTAAAAACGGTCGATCGCGCTAGGACTCGCCTAGAAACCCGCCGTGTAGGTGCTCCCACGTGTGGAGCGTAGGCACCCTGGCGTCGTCGAGAACACGCTCGTCCAAGGGCGCGGTGCCCGCTCCAGGCGAAACGCTCGAGAAGGTCAGGCCGAGACCGGTCTGCGCCGCCGTGTCCGGCGGTCCGCCGACGGAGGCGTGGCCCGATGGCGCGGCGATGCGGAGCTCGAACGGCGACTCAAGCCTGTCTGCGAGCAGCGGCGCGACGACCGTGGCGGAAAGCTGCTCCAGCGCGTGCGCGATCTCGTCGGTTCGCCTGTGCCGCTGCATCTCCTCGACCGAGTGCAGCACGATGAGCGAGATCCGGTTCGACTCCACCGCGCGGCGCACGAGGTCCCAGTCCGTCTGCAGCCGCTTGCCGAACGCGCGCCGGTCGCCGTGGGCGTATCCGACGAGGCGGCAGAGCCCCTGCATACGCATCGAGCCCGACTCGACGCGCGCGACGTCGCCTCGCCGAAGCGGGAGGTTGGGAAGCTCCGGCCGGAACCCCTGCCCCCACGGCCAAAGACAGTTGAGCGGAGTCAGCCCGTCTTCGACCCTCACGTGGTTGGCCTCCAGACCATTCAAGAGGTTCACTGAATCGTCAATGAAACGCCGAAGCAGCGCTTCGCCCTCTCCTTGCGGCGCGTTCTGCAGGTACGGGGTTCCATAAGCGTCGCTTGGGGGAACGGTCCGGTTCTCTGTCGAGCCGTTCTCCCAGACCAGCGCGTGGTCCAGGTCTTCGCCGCGCAGCGGCGTGAGAGTCGAGGTCTTCAACCTCTCGACTGCATCGAAGACCGCACTAAGCTCCCGCCCCCATGGAGGGACGCGCTCCTGCGCGTCCCCGGCCGGTCGTCCAGGAGGCCGACCCTCCATTCCCAAAGGCCGACCCTCCAGTTGCGCAGGCTGCAACGTGCCAGCCGCGTCCACGGAACACAGCGTGAGGTGGAAGTGCACGCTGCGCTCCGGCGGGTGGTGCCCGAGTGCGGCGACCGTAAGCGGGCCGGGCGCGACCTGTACGGTGTGAGGGTCCAGCGCGAGGAACGCGGCCTCCGGCGTCGCGCCCGCAGGCAGCGGCGCGAGCTTGCACACGCTCCCGCCCTCGACGACGTGCCGCAGCGCGTCCGGCAACGGACGCATCGCGGACTCGTGGTCCGGGTGCGTCGAGAGGTACGGGATCACGATCGAAACGCGGCGCACGGCCAGAGTATGGTGGCTCCGGTATCCTCGCCTCCATGCGCATCCTGGTCACCAACGACGACGGCATCCACGCCGAAGGGTTGGTGCACTTGGTCGAGGTCGCAAAGCGGCACGGCGAGGTCAAGGTCGTCGCGCCAGACGTCCAGCGCAGCGCGTGCGGCCACGGCATGACTCTGCGCGACCCGCTCCGCGTCCTGGACACCAAAATCTGCGGCCTCGAAGCCCACACCGTCAACGGCCTGCCCGTGGACTGCGTCAACGTCGGCCTCACGGTCTGCTGGCCGGACGGGTGCGACCTCGTGCTGAGCGGCATCAACAACGGCCCGAACCTCGGCTTCGACGTCACGTACAGCGGCACCGTCGCAGCGGCGATGGAGGCGGCGATCAACGGCATCCGCGGCATCGCGGTCTCGATGGCGGTCTTCGCCGACGGCGCGCCGTTCCACTACGAGACCGGCGCGCGATGGCTCGAAGAAAACTGGGACATGCTCACCGCTCTGGAGACCCCGCCGCTCACGCTCTGGAACGTCAACGTCCCCGCGATCGCGCTCGTCAACGGACACAAGTTCGTCGAGACGGGACAGCGCATCTACGAGGACCGCGTCGTGCGGCGCGAGGACCCGTGGGGCCGCGCATACTTCTGGCAGGGCGGCATAGTCGTCATGGACAACGAACAGCCGGGCACGGACGTGCAGGCCGTCAACCAGGGCTACGTCGCGGTCACGCCGATCACGGTGGACTGGACCGACCGCGAGACGCTCACAAAGCTCCAACGTCAGCGATGAGCCACTGCGCGGCGGGGCTTTCGCGGAACGACTCCATGTAATCGCCCAGCTCCGGGTCGCCGTTGATCCACCGCAGGATCCTGTGCGGCCGCGACGCGTGCTCGTCCGCGCCCAGCGGCGGCGGCCAGTCCGCGCTCTTCGTCGTCGCAGAAGGCGGGAACGCCGTGCCTCGCGTGAGGTTGAGCAGCGGCACGCCGCCGGTCCGCTCAACGACCATGGCGACCGCGCCGGCGATCGCCTGCTCCCGCGTCACGTCGCCGCCCTCCGGCGTGGAGACCGCAGCCAACGTCATCGGCGAAATCTCGTCGAAAGGCGTCGGCTGATTGAGATCCCCGCGGTGCAGCTCGATGATCTTGTCGCCGTCCACCGGGTCCGTCTGCAGCAGCACGCGCGCGGTGGTCTTCCCCGTCATTCGCCGCGCGCAGTCCTCATAGAGGCACACGACGACCGCGTCGCAGTCCTGCATCGCGTCGTCCAGCGACTCGGTGCGCAGGACCTCGTGCTCCACGCGAGCGATCTCGAACAGGCGCTCCGCGAGCCGGGCCATCAGGTCGAGCCGCTCGGCGTTGGCGTCGTAGAGCCGGAGCTCGATCGGGCGCTCGAAGCGCGGAGCAGCGACCGAAGACAGCACCGGCGGCGCGCAACGCACGCTCCCCGCCCCCACCACCGTCACCACCTTGCGGCCCATTCGCCTATTGTACTTTCGCCGCGGTGCCCCACCTATAATGGAGCCAGTGAATCGCCGCAAGAAGCTCTGGATCGCCTGCGCGGCGGTGGGCGCGCTCGCCCTCGTGTGCGTCGTAGTCCTTGTCGTTTTGGCCCTGACTTACAACCCCCGACCGTACCGCTTTTTGGAAGGGGCCACGTACACGGGCATCTACATCGAAGTCTTTGAGACAGAGCCAAACGAAGCACATCTGGACTATAGGATCATTGACTCGCCAGAGGCCGTCGCAGCGAGGATGGACAGCGAGCTCACTAAGGACGCCGGGTGGTCAAGAAGGAAGGACGGCGAGTTCTACTTCTATGTCCGTGGGGACATATCGGTCGCTATGGGCCCAATGAACTTCGCCGACGAGGTCCCCGGGCCAGGACCTGTAGAGATCGTCATCCAGCGTCCAGCTACTCCGATTGACAACGTCTACGAAGCGTTCAAGCCTGCCAATCAATGAGCCTCAACGAACTGTGAGTCTGACACCTCACTTGGCCGCTCACAGTCTCAGCGCTTCCTCGACGAAAGCGCGACCATCACCCCGCCGCCGATGACGGCGCCGAGCCCGACCATCATCCCCGTCTTCCGGGCGTCCTCGCGGTCGGGGTCCGTCACCGAGAGCTCCAGGCTGGCGCCGCCGATGCTGCCGCCGACCGTCTCCTTCGTATCGTACAGCAGCGCGTAGTAGCCGGCCAAGAGCAGCCCGCCCACCGCCATGATCACGCCCAGGGTCCTCATTTGGGAGGATTATGGACCACTGCCCTCCTCCCGGTATCCTGCCCCCGCGGATGGACCGGTTCGACGACGACAGGCCAGAACTGACGGGGAGCCTCATTTCGATGGAGTTCGGCCCCGGCGGGCGCATCGGCCAGCTCTGGGCCAGCGACCCGGCGCTCCCGGACGAGGGCGAGGACTTCCAGTTCGTGCTCCCGCCGATCGCCTTCGGCGAGGAGACCAGCGAGGACTACTCCCCCGGCACCGTGCTGATCGGCGTGCGCACGGACCCCGAAGGGCCGTGGATGGTCAGCCGCAACACGCGCGCGAAGGCGCCCGACGGCGAAGAAGACAGCGACCCGAACGTCGTCGCGTTCGAGTACGACTTTCCTTTGATTGACGACCTGCGCGTGACGGGGCGGTTCTACGAGGTCGCCGGCGCGCTGCCGCAGATCGTGTGGGACCTGAAGATCGAAAACCGCGGGCGCCGCGCGCTGGAGATCGGCGAACTGGGGTTTCCGCTTGCGTTCAACAACTTGTACGACGGGTTTGGTTGGAGCGACGAACAGTTGCAGCGGCTGTGGAACTCTCGGCTCTACATCCACAAGTTCATCGGCGGCGGCGCGTCGTGGCTGTTCGCGCAGCGCATGACCGCGATGACGCCGGGGCTGCTCGTCTTCCCCGGCGACGGGACCTCGTGGGAGTTCTACAACCACGTCTCCGCTTCGCTCAACACGCCCTATCAGTGGGAAGGGATCCCAGTCGTGTACGTTTTTAGCCGCGCGACGATCGAGCGCGAGCGCGTCGAGGGCTGGAGCAACGAGCACACGTCGCTGATCCTCGAACCCGGCGACAGCCGCACCGTGCAGACGCGGTTCGTACCGTGCGAGAGCGACAAGCAAGAGGGCGTGCACCAGACGCTGGTCGCGTGCGGCCGCCCATCCATCCGCCTGTTGCCCGGCGCGGTCGCGCCGCGCGACGTCGGCATCGCGATCGAAGTGAGCGGCGCGTCGCCGGGGGAGTTCTACTTCTCGCGCGAGACCGAGAGCGAGGTGGACAGCGACGAGCAGGGCGGGTTCTGCTTCGTGCGCCCGACGACGCCCGGCCCGCTGCGCGTCTCCTTCCTCGACGCACAAAAGCGCCCGTGCCACGCGCACCTCATGTTCACCGAGCCGATCGAGCGGCTCATCCAGGCACGCGCGGAATACATCTGCGAGAAGCAGGTCGAGACCGACTACGCGCCGCTGGCCAACGCGATCGTCATGACCAACATCGCGACGGCCGAGCGCGTGATCACCGCCGAGGACTACGAAGAGTCCTCGGGGATCGAGTGCTCGCTCGCAGACGCGCTCTTCCTGGCGGAGAAGAACACGGTGTACCCCGTGCGCGCACAGATCAAGGTCCTCGACCGGTACATCGAGGGGTTTCTGCTGCAGGTCGTGCAGAACCCCGGCGACCACTCCGTCGCGAGCGTGCTGCAGGAAAACTTCACGTCGGGCGTGTACTTCGGGCGTCCGCTCTGCTACCCGCACGTCACAAACCTCTACCACTCGATGTACCGCATCGCCGCGACGTACGGCGAGACCAAGCAGAAGCCGCAGGCTTACCTCGCGCGCGCGCACGCGACCGCGCTTGCGATGTTCAAGTTCGGCTGGCGGCACTACGTCCGCACCGTCGGCGTGCTGGGGTACGCGCGGATCTACGACCTCGTCGAGGACCTGCGTCGAGAAGGGCTGGTCGAAGAGGCCGAGCAGCTCGCGGAGCTCGTCGAAGAGAAGGCCAGGGAGCTGACCGACAACGAGTACCCGTACGCGGGCGAGTCCGTGCTCGATACGAGCGGCCTGGAAGAAGTGTTCGCCGCCGGCAAGCACTTCGACGACGACGCGCACCTGGAGCGCACCGTGCGCTGCGCGTACGCGACCCGCTCGCTCGCGCCCTCGTGGTGGTGGTACGGCAGCGACAAGCGCAACTGGGACGGCGCCGACAGCACGCCGACGCGCGCGATGGCCGACCGGGGCGAGACGTGCCTGGCGCACACGACCATCCCGAACTCCCTCATCTTCTTCGGCCTCATGGACCGCGACTACCTCGCGATCCCAGAGGCGTACATGCGCATGGCGTTCGGCGGGATGCTCGGCCCGTGGGCGCTCGTTCGCACCGACGGCGCGGCCTCGATGTGCTACTGCCCCGACCTCTCGAGCAAGCACGCGGGCTTTAACTCGTTCACCGGCGGGAGCGGACACGGCCTGTTCCACTACCTCCGCGAGGTCGGCTCGTACGTTTTGCCGAACATGAAGCAGGGGACCTATACCTTCGGCTGCCACTTCGAGGTCGGCGACGACGAGTACGTCGTGCGGCCGTGGGAGGGCGTCGGCCGCAAGATCGTCATGCGACAGATCAGCGCGGAGTTCCGCCTGTCGTTCGGCCGCTTCATCGAGCTGCGACTCGACCGCGCCAAGCGCTGGTTCGAGGCGACGGTCGAGAACCCCAGCGACAAGGAGGTCCGGACGGAGCTCTCCGTGCTCGGAATGTGGGGGGTCGCGCTGGCCGTCCAGGGCAAGACGGTCCCGATCCAGGACGGGCTGGCCGTCGCGCAGTTGGTGCTCCCGCCTAATCAGATTCTGACGGTCAGGGGTAACGTAGTGCCAGGTTCGAAATGATCGAGGCACCGCAGTACTGGTTCGAGCTGACCGCAGGCGCCGCCGTCGTCATCATCCTTGCATGTCTGCTCGTCATCGTCGTCTGCCTGACGATGGTGCTCGTGCTGCTGCAGGTCCGCAAGAGCATCGCCAACCTGACCGAGAGGGTGCAGACGATCGCGAACCGCGTTGACTCCGTGGCCAAGCAGGTCGAGCAGGTGACTACCGAGGTCGGCTCGCGCGCCCAAGGCATCGCCCGCACGGTGGACGACATCGCCGGGTCCGCCTTCCAGGTCGTAGAGCGCTACGCGCCCCTCGTCCTCGGCATCGCCGCGGTGCTCAAAGTCGCCTCAATATTCAAGAAGAAGTAGGCCCTGGTTGATTCGTGGCGGGATAACGTGGATAATGCTCCTGCGGGGTGGAGCAGTCCGGTAGCTCGTCGGGCTCATAACCCGGAGGTCGCAGGTTCAAATCCTGCCCCCGCACCCAATTCGACTGCTCCTCTGGCCTGCGGCTATATCAGCCGTGGCACGTTCTCCAAGTACGTCTGGACTGCTTCCCAGCTTCCTTCCTCCGCAAAGTACTCCTTCCTCAGGACGACGAGAGCGCGAGCGCCAGGGTGGAACAGCGCGATTCCCGCGTCCTTGATCGCGATCTTGTGAAAGCCCTCAAGGCTCATTGTCGAGGTGAAGCCAGTCCGCGAGATCGTCAAGTTGCCGTCTTCCATCGTCACCGTGACTTCGTTCTGCAAGAACTTCAGGTACCCGCGCTCGTTCAATTGTCTGCGCAGCAATGGGTTGTTCGTGTTGTTTAGCAGCAGTACGATGGCCAGAATGCCGAAGCCCAGCCCAGCACCAGTCATGAGCACTTGCCAGTTTGTTGCCAACGCTTCAATGCCAGGTCCGAGGCCGAAGAACGCCGCGCCTGTGAGACATAGCAATGCAACGACAAGAAGTCGGTTCCTTTGAAACCGTTCTATCGGCCTAAGCACTACCCTATTCGCCTCATAAAGGTCATCGGGATCGAACTTGAACGGGCGCGTCTTCAATTGCATGACTACCGCTACCCCCACAGCGCGACGAGCGCGGCCACGTCCGCGTTCCCGCCGGACACAACGATCCCGACCCGCTTCCCCTTCACGTCCACGCGGCCGCTCATCACCGCGGCCACCCCCAACGCACCAGTCGGCTCCACCACCGCCTTCATCCGCTCGAACAGGAACCGCGTCGCGGCGACCGTCTCGTCGTCCGTCACCGTCACCATGTCGTCCACGTTCCGACGGATGATGTCGAACGTGATCTGCCCCAGCGACGTCGTGCGCGCGCCGTCCGCGATCGTCTCCGGCATCGCGATCTTGACGATGCGCCCCTCGCGGAACGACTGCTGGCCGTCGTTGCCCGCCTCCGGCTCGACGCCGTAGATCTTCACGCCGGGCCGGTAGTGCCGCGCCGCGACCGAGCACCCCGACAACAGCCCGCCGCCGCCGCACGGCACGACCAGCGCATCGAGCTGCGACACCTCGACGAAAAGCTCGCGACCCACCGTCCCCTGCCCGGCGACGATGTTCGGGTGGTCGTACGGCGGCACGACCGTCAGGCCCCGGTCCTTGGCGATCTTCATCCCCAGCTCCTCGCGCACTTCCTCCTCGCGCCGGTAGCTGATGACCTCGCCGCCGTAACCCTCGATCGCCGCCTTCTTCATCACGGGCGCGTCGTGGTTCATCACGATCACGACCTGCACCCCGAGCAGCTTTCCGGCCAGGGCGCACGCCGCACCGTGGTTCCCGCTGGAGAACGTCAGCACCCCCGCGCGCTTCTGGTCGTCCGAGAGCTTCGAGAAAGCGTTGTACGCGCCGCGGAACTTGAACGCCCCCGCGCGCTGGAAGTTCTCCGCCTTGAAGAACGCCGTGCACCCGGTGAGCGCGTTGAAGGTCCGTGAGGTCAGCACGGGGGTCGGGTTGGCGACCCCCTCGATCCGCCTCGCCGCCTCCACGACGTCCTGGTATGTGACGCTCATCCATCGGCATTTTGCCCGAACCCCAGCCCTCCCAGTTGCCTGTGCGGCTCGACACTTTAGAGCTGCGCCCTTCGGGCGAGCATGAGTATCTGCATGAGCGAGTGCCTCGCCGGAGCCCCCTCTCCCCGTATCCTGGGGAGAGGGAGGGGTGAGGGGCAAACAAAAGAAGTCCCTTCCGCCCAGCAACCTCGACCACAGACCTCCACCCCGCACCCTGTAAACTAGCCACAGACTAATGCCCAAGACGTCCGCCAGAGCCCAGCGCGCCCCTGAGTCGCCGATCCGGAAGCTCGCCCCCTTCGCCGACGCCGCAACCAAGCGCGGCGTGAAGATCTACCACCTCAACATCGGGCAACCGGACATTGACTCGCCGGAAGAGTTCTGGAAGGCAGTGCGCGAGCCGAGCCGCACGGTCCTCGCGTACAGCCCCTCGCCCGGACTCCCAGAGCTCCGCGAAAAGCTGGCAAAGCGCTACCAGAGCATCGGAATCAACGTCACCGCCGATCAAATCTGCGTCTGCACTGCCGGGTCGGAGGCGCTCATCTTCGCAATGCTCGTGTGCCTCAACCAAGGCGACGAAGTCATCGTCCCCGAGCCGATGTACGCCAACTACATCGGGTTTGCGACGATCGCGGACGTCAAGGTCGTCCCGATCACGACGCGCATCGAGGACGGCTTCGCGCTGCCCCCGGTCGAAGAGTTCGCCAAGAAGATCACGCCGCGCACGAAGGCGATCCTCGTCAACAACCCAGGAAACCCGACGGGGACGGTCTACACCGACGAACAGCTCGAGGGCCTGCGGCAGCTCGCGCTCAAGCACGACCTGTACATCATCGCCGACGAGGTCTACCGGGAGTTCAACTTCACGGGCCGCCGCATCAAGTCGGTCCTTGAGATGCCGGGGCTGGACCAGCACGCGGTGATGATTGACTCGGCCTCTAAGATGTACTCGCTGTGCGGCGCGCGCGTCGGGTTCCTCGTCTCTCGCAACAAGGACGTGAACTACGCCACGCTGAAGTTCGCGCAGGCGCGCCTCTCGCCACCGACTCTCGAGCAGTACGGGATGATCGGCGCGCTGGACGCGCCACAGTCGTACCTCGACGCCGTACGCGACGAGTACATGAAGCGGCGCGACCTCCTGGTCTCACGGATACGCGCGATCCCCGGCGCGATGTGCCCGGACATCAATGGCGCGTTCTATGCGACGGTGCGGCTGCCGATAGACGACTCCGACAAGTTCTGCGAGTGGCTGCTCTCCGAGTTCTCGCACGAGGGCCACACGGTCATGTTCGCGCCAGCGACGGGGTTCTACGAGACGAAGGGCCTCGGCAAGGACGAAGTCCGCATCGCGTACGTGCTGAACTGCGAAGAGCTGGGCAAAGCGATGGACTGCCTCGAAGCCGCGCTGGCTGCGTATCCGGGCACGCTCGTCAAGTCAGTCTAGGGGCTGTTACCCGATACCCGATACCCGTCTCGCGTCACTCACACGCCGTAGTCCGGCTTCTTCAACCACGCCTTCGGGATCGGCTTGAGCCCTGAGACGACCGAGGCGAACTCCGGCGACTTGAGCACCGAGGTCGCGACCACCAGCCGGACCTTGCCGTGCTTGGTCTGGATCGTCACCTTCTGGAGGTTGACGCCCTGCATCCGGTTCTTCTTGGGCGCGCGGAACTTCCACTGGCCGGAATGGCGGTGCCGGATGTGCTTCGCGTGGTTTCCGCGCTTTCCGCTGACTTGACAGACTTTGGCCATGTAGGTGCCTCCGAACGAACCGGGAACGGCCCCCATGATACTCGCGGGGGCCGCTCCAGTTCAACTTGACCGGGACTACCCGCTCGCCAGGCTCTGGTACAGCATCAGGTGGTTACCGTCGGGGTCGAAGAAGGTCGCCAGTTTGACCATCTCCGGGATCACGCGGGTCTCGCCGTCGAACTTTACGCCCTTCCCCTCCAGCTCGGCCCTCGCCGCCTCGATGTCCTTGACGCCCCAGGTCAGGGTCGGCCCGCCCTCGACCTTCGGCCTCTCCACCTGCGACAGCCCGACGTTCACCCTCGCCACCGGCGACTCCAGCTCGCACCACCCCATCTCTTCGAGGTGGTACTGGAGCTTGAACCCCAGCATGTCCTGGTACCACGCGATGCTCCTCGCGCAGTCGCTCACGTCGTAAGCGGCCGTCAGGCCGCCCTCAAAACTGATCTTCGACATTTCATCTTCCTCCTGACCCCACCGGGCCAATGCGGTACAATACCCACTAAGTATAGCTCCTGTCAAGACTAGCTGATGAAAGACGTCGAGGTGATGCGGGATTTGTTTCACAGGAAGTGGGCTGTGCCGGTATTGGCGCTGCTCTATCAGCGCAAGGGGGACAAGTTCGTGACCCTGTACCGGTCGCTGGGGGCGTCGCAGGGGGGGATGCGGGAGACGCTGGACGATCTGGTGGCACGAGGGTGGGTGGCGGGGAACCCGGGGTACGGGCACCCGATGCGGCCGGAGTACGTGCTGACGGAGCGCGGGAGGGAGATCGGGGAGGCGTGCTTCGACCTGTGGTTCGCGCTGGGGGGCTATGACCTGGAGGACGTGGCGAAGTCGAAGTGGGCGATGCCCGTCGTGTACGTGCTGGGCAGCGGGCCGTTGCGGTTCCACGAGCTGTCGGCGCAGATGGCCGGGGTGACGGACCGTGCCCTGGTCGCGTGCCTCAAGTCGCTGACCCAGGCCGGGGTCGCGATCCGGACGGTCGAGGACACGTACCCGCCCTCGGTCACGTACCGTCTGGCCGGAAACGGGATGGGGCTGTTTGACCCGCTGAGCGAGCTTGCGGCGCGCCTGGCCCGGGTCTGAGTGGCCCGAAAGTCTTGGGCCTTTTCCATGACATCCAACACGTTTTCGAAATCCGTCTTATAGTGGCGGGGACGGAGGTGTGTGGAAGTGATCCTGGGTGACGTTCTTGCGACGATAGCGATAATTCTATTCAGCGGTCTGGCGGCGTGGGCGGGGGGCCTGCTGTCAGCGATGATCTTTCCAGAGCGGACGGAGAGGGCGTCCAACAACTTTGAGTACCGACCGTGGGCGACGTTCTTCATCGGTCTCGCCCTGATGCTCGTCTCCTCGTTCTTCGGCGCGGTGCTGTTCGGGATTCCAAACCCGGTGTCGCGGTTCCTTGGCGGCGCGATCTTCGCGGCCATCCTTGGGATTGCCGTGTTCGGTTCTGGCGGGCTGTACCGACTGGTCGCGCGCCGGGTCCGCACTAGCGGCGGCGCAGAGACCGACTACCACTCGCTGGCGAAGGCCGGGATGCTGGTCGTCGCCGCGGAGCTGTTGCCGTTCTTCGGGTGGTTCCTCCTGTTCCCCTATGTGCTGATCGCTTCGTTCGGTGCAGGTTGCATGGCTCTCGGCCGGCCCGCGCGCAAGCGGGTCTCGATCGCTGACGGCCCTCCTCCGGCGGAGGCGCAGTGAAGCTCACCCGGCGGCAGACGCTCGGTCTGTTGGCCGGGGCTGGCGCCGGAGCGGCCGTCGCATCGGGCTGTGGCGGACCGCAGCCATTGGCTGCGCCGACTCTTGCCAGCGACCCAGACGCGCGCTTCCTGAACCGCGCGGGGTTTGGCCCGCGACCGGGAGAGGTCGAGGCGCTGCGAAAGACGGGCCGCAAGAAGTGGCTGGACGAGCAGCTCGACCCGACGGGGAGCGAGCCGTTCGAGCTCGGCCTGCGGCTTTCACGGCTCGAAGTGACGCACCTGCAAGCGTGGGAGCTCCGCGACTGGCCGAAGTCGGACATCGTGCGGCAGGCGCAGCAGACCGACCTGCTCTACGCTTCCCTTTCGCCGTGGCAGGTGCGCGAGCGGATGGTGGACTTCTGGACCAACCACTTCAACATCTACGGCAACAAGGGCCTTGCGGCTTATCGGATCCCGACGGACCAGCGCGAAGTGGTCCGCAAGCACGCGGTCGGGTCCTTCCCCGCGATGCTCAACGCGAGCGCGAAGAGCACCGCGATGCTGCTCTACTTGGACCAGCAAGCAAGCCACTGGGGCCAGCCGAACGAGAACTACGCGCGCGAACTGCTCGAGCTTCACACGCTCGGCGTTGACGGCGGCTATACGCAGGAGGACGTAATGGAAGTCGCGCGGTGCTTTACCGGCTGGACCGAGGAGCGCGGCTTCCTTCGCCCGCGGGGGTCGTTCCGGTTCGACCCGGATCTGCACGACACGCGACCGAAGAGCGTGCTGGGCAACCGCGTCCACAACGAAGACGGCGTGAAGGACGGCGAGCAGGTCCTCGCGATCTTGGTGCGTCACCCAAGCACTGCGAAGCACCTGGCGCGGAAGATGTGCGAGTACTTTTTGGGAGCCGAGAGTCTAGAGTCGAAAGTCGAAAGTGCGCTCGTCGAGCGGGTGGCGGAATCGTACTTGGAGTCGCCGACTGGCGACATCGCACGGATGCTCCGAACGATCTTTACGAGCGACGCCTTTCTCAACGGCGCGCCGACGTTCAAGCGCCCGTTCGACTTCGTCGTTTCGTCGCTGCGCGCCTTGGACGCAACGACCGACGGCAACAAGCCGGTGCTCCGGCACCTCGAGCAGATGGGGCAACCGTCGCACATGTGGCCGATGCCGGACGGATACCCGATCTCGCCAGAGGCGTGGAACGGGTCGGTGCTCGGGCGCTGGAACTTCGCGATCGAGCTGTGCCGGGACGAGATCAGCGGGACTTCGGTGAACCTCTCGTCATTGGCCGAGAGGTACGGCGCGAAGGGCCGCGATGCGTGGGTCAGCGCGGTGTTCGGGCTCTCCGCCGGGGCGGCAGGGCTGGATGCTCTGCGCGACGCAATTGCGAAGCACACGAAGGCTGCGCCCAAGAGCAAGAAGGAGTGGGCCGAGGTCACCGCGCTCTGCCTTTGTTCGCCGGAGTTCCAGTGGAGGTAGGGGTGACGGGTGACGGGTAACGGGAGTTCGGAGTTAAGTGATGTTGAAAGGTTGCGAGAGTTATCACGTCGCTGAGCAAAGAATGCTCACGCGGCGGGCGTTCGTCGTCGGCGGGCTGATCGGCGCGGCGATGTGGGCTTCGCGCAAGACCGCCTTCGCGCAGGCGCTCGTGCGCGAGAACGGCAACGTCATCGTCGTCGTGTTCCTGCGCGGCGGCGCGGACGGGCTGAACATGGTCGTCCCGTACGGCGAAGACAACTACTACAAGGCCCGCCCGACGCTCGCGGTCCCGACCCCTGGCAGTGGGATCGGTCGGTCGCTGAAGCTCGACGACATGTTCGCGCTAAACCCCGACCTTTCGCCGCTCTATCCCCTGTTCCAGAACGGCGAGTTGGGGATCGTCCACGCCGTCGGCTCGTATGACCGCACACGCTCGCACTTCGAGGCGATGTCGGCGATGGAGCGCGGCGCGCGCGACGACCGCGAGGGCCAGGACGGCGGATGGCTCGCGCGGCACTTGCTCGCCAGCGGCGGCGCGTCTGCGCCGATGAGGACCGTGGCGTTCGCAAGCACGATGCCCGAGTCGCTCGCAGGCGCGACGCAGGCCGTCGCGATTGAGTCGCTCGCCGACTACCGGTTGAACGTGCCCGACGACGAGCGCTCGGCGACGCACGCGGCGCTGACGGACCTCTACGCGCGCCACGACGACGTGTTCGCCGAGGCCGGGCGCAACACGCTCAATGCGCTGCAGTCGCTTCGTAGCTATGACCCGGCGACGTCGAAGCCGGAGAACGGCGCCGCGTACCCGGACACTCGGCTCGGACAGGCGCTCGCTCAGGTCGCGTACCTGGTCCGGCAGGACGTCGGGCTCGAGATCGCGTGCCTGGACGCGGCGGACCGGGGCGGGTGGGACACGCACGTCGCGCAGGGGCCGTGGCTCGCTGGGCTGCTCGACGACGTCGGCAAATCGCTGGCGGCATTTCGTCGCGACGTCGGTCGGGAGATGTCGCGCGTGACGGTGGTCGTGCAGACGGAGTTCGGTCGGCGGGTCGCAGAGAACAGCGGATATGGCACGGACCATGGGCGCGGGAGCGTGATGCTCGCGCTCGGCGGGGGCGTCGGCGGCGGGCGGGTGGTCGCAGATTGGCCGGGCCTGAGCGACGAGATCCTTGAGGGGCCCGGGGACCTGCCTGTGACGACGGACTATCGCAACGTTCTGTCGGAGATGTTGGAACGGCGGCTGGGGTCTTCGACGGTCGGTGAGGTGTTTCCTGGCTTGGAGAGAAAGGCCGTCGGGCTGTTTGTTTGAGGGATTGGACCGATCCGACCGATCTTGCCCCCGCCCTACTTTAGGTCGAACATCCGCTCGCCGATCTGCACGGCGTTGAGCGCGGCGCCTTTTAGCAGCTGGTCGCCGGTGGCGAATAGGCAGACCGCGTTGGGATTGCTGAGGTCCTGGCGGATGCGGCCGACGAACACGTCGTCTTGGCCCGACGCGACGACAGGCATCGGGAACGTGTTCGTCGCGCGGTCGTCAATCACTTTCACGCCCTGGGCCTCCGAGAGCGCTTGCCGCACGGACTCCACCGACGGCGCCGGGCCGGAGAACTCGACGGTGATGGACTCGCTGTGCGCGCGGAGCACGGGCACGCGCACGCAAGTCACGTTGATCTTCAGGTCTGGGTCGCCGAGGATCTTGCGCGACTCCGCGATGACTTTTCGCTCCTCCTCGTTGTAGCCGGTCTCGTCAATCGGCGTGTTGTGGCTGAAGACGTTGAACGCGCACTGGTGCGGGAACTGCACGGGCTCGGCCTTGCCTCCGGCGAGGACCACCTTCGACTGCTCGACCAGCTCTTCCATTGCGAGCGCGCCCGCGCCGCTCGCGCTCTGATAGCTGCTCATTACGATGCGCTCGATCGTGCCGAGCGCACGCAGCGGCGCGACGGCCATTAGCAGGACGATGGCGGTGCAGTTGGGGTTGGCGACGAGCTTGGTGCCGGGCTTGATCGCGTCGAAGTTGATCTCGGGAACGACGAGCGGGACGGCGGGGTCCATGCGGAACGCGCTGGAGTTGTCTATCACGGTCGCGCCGCGCACGACCGCCTCCGGCGCGAACTCCCGGCTGCGCGACGCGCCCGCGGAGAAGAAGGCGACGTCAATTCCTGCGAACGCCTCCGGCGCGGCAAGCTCGACGCAGAGCTCTTTGCCGGCGAACGCATGCCTCTTCCCTACCGAGCGCTCGCTCGCGAGCAGGCGCAGCTCGTTGATCGGCCACTTGCGCTGCTCGAAGAGCCGGACGAACTCTTGGCCGACCGCACCGGTCGCGCCCAGGACTGCGACGTTGAGGCTGTTGCCCATCAATGACCCATGATGCACGAAACGACGAGCGGCGTGCGACTAAAGGTGCAGGAGCTGCGAGGCGCGCTCCATGTCTTTGTCGCCGCGCCCTGAGAGGTTGACGACGACGCGCTCGCCCTTCTTGACCAGTTCGGGAAACTTGAGCGCTGCGAACGCGTGCGCGGACTCGAAGGCGGGGATAATCCCCTCCTTCTCGGCGAGCCAGCGGAACGCTTCGAGCGCCTGGTCGTCGGTCGCCGCGACGTAGGTGGCGCGGCCCGAGTCCTTGAGGTGCGAGTGCTCGGGCCCGACGCCCGGATAGTCGAGCCCGGCGGAGACTGAGTGCGTCGGCAGGACCTGCCCCTCCTCGTCCTGCATCATATAGGAGAACGCGCCGTGCAGAACCCCGGGAGAGCCGGCGTTGAGCGGCGCGGCGTGCTCGCCGGTCTCGAGGCCGCGCCCCGCGGCCTCGACGCCAACCAGCCTTGTGACGTCGTTGCGGAACGCGTGGAAGAAGCCCATCGCGTTGGACCCGCCTCCGACGCACGCGATCGCGACGTCCGGCAGCGCGCCGTACGCCTCTTGGAACTGCTGCCTGGTCTCCTTTCCGATCACCGACTGGAACTCGCGCACCATTTCGGGATACGGGTGCGGCCCGGCCGTGCTGCCTATGACGTAGTGCGTGTCGCGGACGTTGGTGACCCAGTCGCGCAGCGCCTCGTTGAGCGCGTCCTTGAGGGTCTTCGTTCCGCTGCCCACCGGGACCACTTTAGCGCCGAGCAGCTTCATGCGAAAGACGTTCAGCTCCTGTCGCGCGCAGTCCTCTTCTCCCATGAAGACGACGCACTCGAGCCCGAAGAGCGCGCAGACGGTCGCAGTCGCGACTCCGTGCTGGCCCGCGCCGGTCTCGGCGATGATGCGCTCTTTGCCCATGCGGCGTGCGAGCAGGCACTGGCCGAGCGCGTTGTTGATCTTGTGCGCACCGGTGTGGTTGAGGTCTTCGCGCTTTGCTGTGACGTGGAACCCGAGCTCTTCGCTGAGGCGGCGGCACTCGGTCAGGGGAGTCGGGCGGCCGACGTAGTCGGTGAGGTAGCCATCGAACTCCTCGTGGAACGCGGGAGAGGACCAAGCGCTGCGGAACTCGGACTCGAGCTCGTCGAGCGCAGGGACGAGGGTCTCGGGCACGTACCTGCCGCCGTACTGGCCGAAGCGTCCGGTGGACTTGCCTGCGCTGGGCGACATGCCGCTATTTTACGGCGGCGCGGCGGACCGGCTTTGGGAGAGCGTCGGGCTGTCCCTCTTCGATGATGCTGAGCCCCATCGAGGCGAAGTTCATGATCGCCTCGAGCCGCGCCCGCACGGTCTGAAGGTCGGTCTCGGCGGTCGCGTCCTGCCGAAGCAGAAGGACCTGGTGTCCGATCTGTTCGGCAATGTTCGCCAACTTGGGGCGAGACTGTGGCATTCGGCACCTCTCTGAGCGATATGGGCGGTTGGTCGGTGAACGTCCTATTAGGACTACTATAGACCGAAAGACGAGTTACCCACACGTTTGTTCCAAGTTTTTCCACAGGATTTGCACAGAGCGGGGCCGCTCCGAAGGGAGCGGCCCCGCTGGGGGTTCCGGATCAGGCCGGGGCTATTGGCGCGCGCGCCAGCTCTTGATCTTGAGCGTGACGTACGGCTGGTCGCCGGGCATGCCCGGAGGCAGGTTCTTTCGCAGGGCAGGGACCTGATAGATGTTGGGGACGTTCGTGCCCATGTCGAAGTAGTTGGCGACGAACGTTCCAAGGATCTGGTTCTGCTTCGCGCTCACGATCGTGCCTTGGGCGTAGAAGGCGCCGGCCAGGCTGAGCTGCGCGTCTCCGGCGCCGGTCGCCAGGCCCATGTTGCGGCCAGCGACGAGTCCGAGGACGGCCTGCGTCGGGAACTGCAGGCCCGCCGCGGGGAGCAGGTTGCTACCGATGTAGATGTCCTGGGTCGCGTACATGGTGCCTTTGCCCTGGTAGCGCAGTTCGTCCTTGTCCATGTCCAGCGCGAGGCTGCCGTTGACCTTGACGATCCCGTTGACCGTAAGGGTCGCTGGAACCGCGCCGATCGCGGGTGTGTAGACGATCGAGTTGCCTTTGAGGTCGGCGTAGGCGAAGGCTGGCGTAGTCTTTGTGATCGAGTTGATCGGGATCACCATCGCTTCGCTGTTGAAGAACGCGGAGTGCGTGGTCCAGGTCGAACCGCCGGCGTCGGTGTACTCCGGAGCGCCGATGCCATTGATGATCGGGAACTGGATACCGACGTTGTTCAGGTCGTATCCATTGGAGTAGCCGTTCTCGCTGAACACGCTGGAGGAACCCTGGTTTCCTGTCCAGCCGTCGCTGACGAACGTGCCGTCGAGCAGCCCCTTCATGGTGCTGACTGGGTTTGTGCTGGATCCGACCGTTGCACTACCGTTGATCGAGATCATTCCGTGCTTCGCGCGGACTTCCGCGCCAAGAGTCTCGAGGCCATTGATCACCATGGGGTTCGGGATCATGGCTCGCAGGGCGACGGGCATGTTGTAGTAGTTGTTGCCGATGTGCGCGGCGCCTCCAAAGCTGCCGCTGAGGTCCGTGGTCGTCAGCGGCGGGTCGTAGGCGCCGTTGAAGTTCGTGTCGTTGTACGGCTCGGCCGAGTTCCACACACCGTCGTTGTTCGCGTCGTTGAACGGTTCGCCCGGGTCCCAGACGCCGTTGCCGTTGCTGTCGGTAAAGGTCTCAGCCTTGTCCCATTTTCCGTTGCCGTTGAGGTCGGAGAAGGGCTCGCCTTCACCGAGGATGTGGACGGAGCCGCGGATGTCAACGTTGCCGTTGATGGACTGTCCGGACGCTCCCGTTCCGGCGAAGACCGCGTTGTTCCAGATCGAGACGTCCTTGGTGGCAATGAGCATTCGGACGCTCCTGGTCTTTCCGCCGAACGTTCCGTACGCGGTCACCCACCCGCGGGTGGCGTCGGCGGTCGGGGCGACCGTCGCATAACCGGTCGCGCCTGGCGACAGCGACGCGGCGAGCGCGTCGTGGTTGAAGGTCCCTGCGGTCAGGTCTCCCGCGTTGGCCTTGGAGGCCAGGTAACTGAGGTTGGTCTGGTGCTCCAGCACGGACTGGGCGACCTGGAAGGAACTCATGTACTTGGCCTCGTTGTCGGACCGCTTCAGGGACTGCATGGCCATTCCAGACAGGCCGAGCATGACCGTCAGGGCCACAAACATGAATAGCAGGACCATGACGGACGAGAAGCCGAGGTTCTTGCGATGTGTCATAGGTTGTTCCTCAGAATCACAGTCGTCTTCATGCGCGAATAGCGCTGGCTTTCGACGACGTTCTGTTGCGTGATAAAGTTGATGCTCAGCGCCCGGCGCGAGCCGATGGTCGTCAGCTGGAAGGGCGGGTAGGTCTGGTTGTACTGGCTCGACAGAGGATCGGGGTCAATGAGGACGACGTTCTCGGCGAGCACTCTGCCCGACGAGTCGTCAATGAGCTTGCCACCTGTCACGGAGAAGGACTTGAGGACACCGTCGGACTGTAGGGGCTCGAAGTACTCCTTCTCGCCGGTCGTGGAGTCGGCCACGGTGTTCCTCAGTGGCAGGTAGTACTCGACCTTGTTGCCGCCGTTCTTGATCTCCATGCTGTACGCGCTGCGCAGGGTCTCTGCGACGCGCTGCATGCCGAGCGAGTTGTCGGAGGTCAGTTCGATGTCGGTCTTCGTCCGATAGAACCCGGTCATGGTCTGTGAAAAGACCGTGAGCGTGCCCACCGTGAGCAGGCCGAGGATCGTCAGACCGACCATGAGCTCGGTAATGGTGAATGCGTTGCGTCTCATCGGAAGTCTCCGACGACCGTTCCAGTGTTGATCGTCTTTGTGAACCCGGTGTCCGTCGTGTAAGTCATGGTGACGAGGACGCGGACTGAGCCTCCAGTGATCTGGGCGAAAGTCAGTTCGGCGTCCGCGTCGCGCAGGGCCTGAGCGGGGCTGTACCGCGAAGCCTCGTCCAGGGGCACGTGCGTAAAGCTGAGCGGCTGCGTGGTCTGGCCCGCGTCAATGAGGTTGAGGGCCGTCAAGTTCGCGACGGTGATGTCGTTCGCGGGGAGCATTTGGATGTGCTCGATCAGCCTGTTGGACATCTGGATGGCCTTGCTCTCCTCCGTGCTCATCTGCTCGCTCCTCTTGATGACCGGGAAGAGGCTCAATACCGAGAGCGAGGTCATGACGAGGAGGAACATGCCGATGAGCACGTCCACGAGCAGGGCTCCTCGGTCGCGCCTCCTAGCGCGCGGTGTTCGGTTCAATGGGCGCATATTCATAAGATTCGGCTTCTTCCTAGAGGCTGATTAGGCGCTCGTCTGTCAGATTTGCTGGTTTCGGTCCTTGCGGAAGGGTCACGCCTTCGGCGGCAAGCCTAGTCCAAGTCGGGTATTCCGTAGTCGCCCTTTCAGAGCTGACCGCAGTTCAGCGGGGTTTGACCGCAGCGGAAACGGCTCCGGCTCACCGCCCGCCCAGGGACGGACGGGGCAGCCGGTAACGAACCTGGAGTCCAGGCGTCCTTACCAGTAAGGAGTAAAAAATGAATCTGCTTGCATTCGCCCTAGCCTCCATTGTCCTAGTGTCCGCCGACTCAGACGGAAGGGGCAGTGGCCCGCAAGTCTCGGGCTATGTGGAGTACTCGAGCCGGGACCGGTCCGGCAACGAGGTCATCATCCAGGTCCGTGCTGGCGACCCGTACTATCGGCGCGACCCACACTACGACCCCCGCTATCGGGACGACAGGTACAAGGGTCGGGACCGGTACCGCGGGCGCGACGACGACGATGACGACGACGACAGGTACGAGGTTCGGGACCGGTACCGCGGGCGCGACGACGACGACGATGACGACGACCGCGACTTCCGCTCCAAGCGGTACGACTACGACGACAAGCTGCGAGAGGAAGAGTCGAAGTGGCGCTACGAGCAGGAGAAGCTGGCCCGGGAGTACGACAAGAAGTGGCGCGAGTACGGCAAGGAAGACTCCGCAAAGAGGCGCTATGAGCGAGAGAAGCTCGACCGAGAGTACGACAAGAAGCGGCGCGAGTACGACGAAAAGCTCAGAGAAGAGGAGTCGAAGTGGCGGTACGAACAGGCAAAGCTCGACCGTGAACGCGGCAAGAAGCGCCGCGACCGCGACGACGACTAGCTCGCTTGCGAAGATCTAGTGTCCGAAAATCGAAAGGCGGACAGGCTGTTCGCCTGCCCGCCTTGCGGGTCGTGTCGGTCCTCTAGGTTAGAGGCTCGACGGGTCGGCCTTCCACTCTGCGCCAGTCTTACCAGCGAAGGTGGGGTCAGCGTTGACCGCGTTGGCCAGGTACGCACCCGTCACCGGGCCCGACGGCCAAGACTTCATGTAGACCGGCGTAAGGTCGGCCTGCACGGGGACGGACGCCGAGCTCTGGCCCGTTTCCATGGCCCACTGCTCTTTCGCCGTCTCGATCTGCTTCAGGTTGCCAAGAATGGTCTGAAGTCGGCTGTTCTGGCGGGCCTTGATAAAGTTAGGCACCGCGATCGCGAGAAGAATGCCGATAATCAAGACTACGATCATGATTTCGACAAGCGTGAAACCGGTTCGCTTATTGCGCTTCATTTGTGTTTCTGATCCTCCGGACTCAGGTTTTAACCTGCGGGTACCCATGACCCGTGGTGTGTGTGTTCCACCCGCGGTGTGAAGCGCAGAACGCAGATTTACTAGTATTGGCACGGCTTGTCGCGGTTTTGGGGTCCCACGGTGCAGGAACCCAGGCAATAATGGGGTCGTCTATACACCCATGAGGCGGAAATGGCTACCCTTCGTCCTCCTTGCGGTTGGAGCGCCCAGCGCGTCCGTCAGCGCGGACATGTTCAAGCCCAGCGTCAAGGACCAGATCGCTCTGGGTCAAAAGGCTGCGGCACAGGTCCGGAAGGAGGAGAGGATCCTGCCCGACTCGGATCCCAGGGTCAAGGAGGTCAGGCGGATCGGACGCATGCTCCTTGAGCAGATCCCGAAGGCGGAGCGCGACAAGAAGCCGTTCCAATACACCTTCGACGTCGTGGACAACAAGGAGGTCAACGCCTTCGCCCTGCCTGGCGGCCCCGTCTTCATCTACACGGGCCTCCTCCAGAACCTCGAGACGGAGGACCAGGTCGCAGGCGTTTTGGGCCACGAACTGGCGCACGTGCGCTACGAGCACTGGGCGAGCGCCTACGCCGACAACCAGAAGCGCCAGCTCGGTATCTCGCTCGTGCTGATACTGCTCAATGCGAACAGCGCGGTCTTTGACGTGGCGAGCGTCTCCGACGCCCTGATCTTCCAGCTTCCATACTCGAGGGGCAACGAGTCTTCGGCGGACAAGTCCGGCTACGACACGATGGTCGCCGCAGGCTTCAACCCGCAGGGCCTCGTAGACGTATTCAAAGTCTTAAAGGCGAAGGGCGGCAGCAAAAGGACCGAGGAGTGGCTCAGCTCCCACCCGGACGCCGACAAGCGGATCAGGAACATCGAGAAGCGGATCGCGGACTCAAACGTCACTTACCCGGCCCAGAAGAAGCTAAGGTCCTCGATCACCGCGCGCAACACGCTCTCAAGCCGGCGGGACCTGCCGGTCGTCAACTAGCCGACGGGCTGGAACGAGGGCGGGGCCTCCTCGTTTGCGCCGCCCTCTGCGCGTATGCTCGTTTGTGCAGCCAGCTCTCCCGCGATGGCGACGAACGCGCGCGCCTGCGCGCTGTCAGGATAAGCGATCACTGACGGTTCCCCGCGGTCCGACGCCTCGCTGACCTGGGGATCGAGCGGCACGGACCCCAGGAACGGGACGCCAAGCTGAGTCGCGAGTTCTGCGCCCGTGGTGCCAGCGAACACGCGCGTCTCCTCCCCACACTTGGGACACGCGAACGCGGCCATGTTCTCGACCACGCCGAGCAGCGGCGTATCGAGCTTTCGAAAGAGGTTTGCGGCCTTGCCCGCGATGTTGGCCGCGACGCCGTGCGGCGTGGTGACGATGACGACGCCCGAAAGCGGCACGAGCTGTCCAAGCGTCATGGGCGCGTCGCCGGTCCCCGGCGGCAGGTCTACGAGCAGATAGTCGAGCTCTCCCCACAGGACGTCGGCGAGCAACTGCTTGAGGGTCGAGTGGACCATGGGTCCGCGCCAGAGCACGGCCTGTCCCTCTTCTAGGAGGAACCCGAGCGACATCATGCGCACACCGTACCGCTCGATGGGCACGATCTTCTGGTCCTTCGCGAGTGGCCGTTCGTTCTTGACTCCCATCATCATGGGCACGCTCGGGCCGTAGACGTCCGCGTCCAAGAGCCCGACGCGCGCGCCGCGGTTGGCGAGCGCGATCGCGAGGTTCACGCTGCAAGTGCTCTTCCCCACTCCGCCCTTGCCGCTGGCGATCGCGATGATCTGGCGCACGCCCGGGGCGAGGTCCTCGCGCGCGGCTGGGCGCCCACGCACGCGAGCGGTCATTTCGATCTTGACGTCTTCGACGCCTGGGAGCGCGAACACTGCTTGCCTCGCCTGTTCTTCGAGCAGGTCCTTCACAGGGCACGCAGGGGTGGTGAGCTCGACCTTGAAAGAGATCCGCGAGCCGTCTATTGCGACGTCCTTGACGAACCCGAGCGAGACGATGTCCTTGTGGAGGTCGGGGTCTTCGACGGACGCGAGCGCTTGGAGCACCTGTTCCTGGGTGACGGGCATGTGCTAGGAGGTTACCTGCCTTGTTCCTTAAAGCCGTGGTGCCGCCGCGCGTCCTCCACGCGCTGGCGGC
>JBBDXG010000023.1:223528-237242 GCA_040902435.1 Fimbriimonadaceae bacterium | reverse complement strand
CCACCGACAGTCTGTTGTTTGCAGGCTAACCCAGCGCGACCTGCAGGTCCTTCCTGAGCAGGGCCCTCGCGCGGAAGAGCCAGCTCTTGATCGTCCCTTCGGGCACCTTGAGCGCCTTGGCGATCTCGTTGACGTCCATGTGTCCGTAGTGGCGCATCTCGATGATGCGCCTGTACCGCTCCGGCAGCCGCGACACGGCCTCGCGCACGCTCTCCACGCGCAACCGCGACTCCACGCCGCTTGCGACGTCCGAGCGGACGTCGAAGATCGCGTGCTCGTGCTTGTCGAGGCACTCCTGCCCCTGCCTGCGTCCGCGGATGATGTCCACGCAGCAGTTGGAGCAGATTCGCATCAGCCAGGGCAACAAGGGCCGTCCGTGCTCGAACGTGCCGATGGCCCTGAACGCTTTGACGAAGGTCTCCTGGACCGCGTCTTCGGCGTCCTCCTGGTCTCGGAGCATGCGCAGTGCATGCCCTCTCACTTGCGACCTGTAACGGTCCGCGACCAGTTCCATGGCCACGGTGTCACCAGCCTGGGCGCTTTGCACGAGATGGTTCTCCCATGCGGCAGCCGCCCTCTTATCGAGTTTAGTTCCTCGTCCCACGCCTTCATTGTAGGGGAGGACCGGGCGCCCTGCGAGCGAATGGTTCCAAAGGCCCTCTCCAGGCCGAATTACGGGGATTCCCCGGCTTTCCGCCGCCCCCCTCCTGCATCAGCGGCGACTCTGCCGAAGATCCTAGTACCGATGGTCAAACGGGCCGTCTACTACCTCTTGGCCTCGGGGCCGTTCCTGCTGCTGGGGATGATCGTGATCAACTCTCGGCTGCGGGTCAACGACTGGCAGTTCGTCGAGTACGGGCGCGAGACGTCTGCTCGAATCCACGCCTATGCAGGGCCGGTCAAGCAGGTGCGCGAGAGAATCACCTACGGCAACTCCCACACTGAGGAGGACCTTCGCAGCGTGCTGGCGCTTTGGCTCGACGGATTCGCGTCTGGCGAGCTGCAGGACGTGCAGCCGGCGACGACGATTGACTTTGGCATGACGTCGGTCTACCAGCAGATCCTCGACGCGAAGCTGACGCTCGCCTCCGCCACGATCCGCCACGGGGACTATCTGAGGAGCCAGGGCGAGTACAGCGCGGCCGCCGAGTTCTATCTCAGCGCGGCAGAGCTCTCGAACGTCGGAAAGTACAGCGAGTTCCTCTCGATCACCGATGGCGCGATCACTCAGACCGCGTGCATCGAGCGCCTGGTCGCGATCTCGACCGAGCTGGACGAGTTCCAGCGTCTGGAAGCCATTGCGAGGATTGACATGCTCGACGACGACACAGGGCGCTCGATCGCACACACGGCTAGCCGTGCCGCAGCGGTCTATCAGGCCGACCTTCAGCGCCGCAGCGAAAAGGCGGCGACCTTAGAGGCCGGTCGGGTGAGCAGCCCTCTGGCCAACGCCAACGACGACCCGGTTCTGGCCAGGATCGAGAAGTGGCGCACGACAGGGCTCTCTGACGGGTCTCGCATGCCCTTGTTCGGGCAGAGCCGCCTAGCGTACATCCACGAGAGGCAGTTCGAAGAGACCCTACAAGCCGCGCTCGGTCTACTTTCCGACGAAAGCGCGATAGACGCTAGATCGAACTGATCCAGACGAGGCCGCTCTCGCGCACCTCTGCCTTGAGCCCAAGCGCTTTTAGCTCGTCGGTGATCGCCGCGAGTGCGTCAGGGCCATCTAGCTTCCACGACGTCTGTGCACCGGGCGAGGCGGCGTCCACGACGACCGGCACGGCGTACCGGGAAGCGACGGCTGCCGCCAGGTCGAGCACAGCGCCCGTCCCCTCGGTTGCGGGACTTGGCCTGACGCCAGGTACCGCGACGTAGATCGTCGAATAGTCGCGCGCGAAACTGAGCGAAACAACCATCGCGGACGCACCCGTGTTGGTCAGCGGGCAATCGAGGCGCTGTCCGACGAGCGTCTGCTTGGCGATCTGTCGGCCGTCGAGCGCACCTGTCACCGTGACCGTGTTCTCCGTTGCGGTAGAGAAGCTGAGACTCACGGTTCCGTCGTGATAGGTGACGGCTGGCGCCACGTCTGTTGCGGTCGCAATGCCGGCGGTCGCCGGCTTGCCGAAGCCTGGAAGGCTAGAATACGACGCGACGACGCCGATGATGGCGAGGGTGGCGATCGCGCCATAAGCGATCGGGCGCCACGCAAAGAACCGGCTGGCGGTGTGCGACTTTCGCTCGATGGAAGTGATGTGTGCGTCCACGCGCTCGCGGATCTTGAGGTGGAGGCCCTCGGGCACATCTACGGGCTGCCGGAAGTCCTTGAGCTCAGCCATGATCCTGACGAACTGTCGGTACTCGGCGGCGATCCTGGCGTCGGACGCCATGGCGCGCTCAAAGGCCTGCCGAAGGCCCTCGTCGAGGGTGCCTTCGAAGTAAGCCGAGTAGAAGTCCCGTGCCTTGTTCTGGTTCATGTTCTGGCTCTCGAGTGGTTCGACTTCATGAGATGTGAAAGAGTTCCACGTCCTGCATCAAATGGTCGCGCAGGGCCAGCCTGGCCCGGTTCAAGCGGCTCTTGACGGTGCCGATCGGCAGGTCGAGGGCGTCCGATATCTCCTCGTAGGTAAGGGTCTCGACGTGGTACATGACGAGCATCGCTTGCTGGTACTCGGGCATCTTGCCGAGCGCGGCCTGGACGGCCTCCTCTCGGGCGTTGCGCTCGAGGGCCAGGTCCGGCCCCTCCCCTTCGTCCTCGAACTGCCTCTGGACCTCGCCTCCGTCCACGCTGAGGGTCGCCTCGAGGCTCTCGTGGCGGCGGGTGCGCTCGCGCTTTCGGAGGTCGAGGTAGCAGTTTGTGAGGATGCGGTAGAGCCAGGTGCCGAAGCTGCTCTGGCCCCTGAAGTTCTTGAGGGCGCTGTAGACGCGGACGAAGGCGTCGGCGACGATGTCGGAGGCCTCGTCTGGGTTGGAGGTGAGGCGGAAGGCGTACTGGTAGGCGCGCGCCTCGTACTTGCGGATGAGGGCGTCGAACGCGCTTCTGTCTCCTTGCTGGGACAGCTCGATCAAGAGGTCGTCGTCGTTCATCTGGCGCCCTTGACCGCTGAGGCGGCCTGCTCCCTTCCCTTCACCGCTGCCTGGATTGCGGCCTGCTCCTCCTTGCTGAGGTCCCGGTCGGCACGGCCCTGCTTGATCTCCTTGGCGTACACGCGGCACTCGGCCCGTCCGACCATGCTTGTCAGGACGGCTCCGTCGCCGTTCTCGTCGTACACGGCGAGGGCAAAGCTCTGAGACCCTCCCACGTCCTCGAAGGCGTCGTAGCGCACGACGCCGACGTAGCGCTTGGACGTCTCCATCTTCGTCTCCAGGTTTTGGAGCCGGGAGTCGCAGCGCGCCAGCTGCTCCTGTGTGCTCACCGTCCGGTCGAGGTGGTCGCGCAGGAGCGACTCGATGCTCGAGCCAGAGGCGCCCCTCATCAGGTCCGCCCACCGGCGCGTGACGGCCCGGAGCCTAATGGCCAGCATGACGACGGCGACGCTGAGACAGACGGAGAGACACAGGCCAATGAGCCCGACGAGAGGACCGTACTGGTCGAGAATGCCCTTCATAGACCGACAATCTCAAGTATAACTGGTCAGAGTTCGGAGCAACCCTTAAACATGGCGCAGCATGACCTCCCACCCGAGCCTGCTGCCGTAGAAGCCGAAGCCGTAGGGGCGGCCGAGGAGACCAAACCTTCCTCGATCCGCCGCAAGACGCTCATTTACACGGGCTTCGGCGGGTTCCTACTCTTCCTGCTCGTCTGCTCTGTCTTCTTCTACGTCAACTTCAAGACCATCGAGGTCCAGGGCGATTCGATGGAACCGACGCTGCACCCCGGCCAGCGGCTGCTCATCAGCAAGGCCTACTGGCTTGTTGGCGAGATCCAGCGCGGCGACATCGTCGTCATCCAGAACCCCTACGAGGACGAAGTCATCATCAAGCGCGTGTACCGCGTGGGTGGCGAGTCTGTTGACTTTCAGAACGTCCCGTCGAATTGGGACCTGACGCAAGGCGACTACTTCGTTCCAAAGGGTAGCATCTATGTTCTGGGCGACAACATAGAGGTGTCACAGGACAGCCGGGCCTACGGGCCGTTCGAGAACACCGACGTGATCGGAAAAGTCGTTGTCGTTCATTCCGCCATCGGTTCCAGCGAGGAATCTGGCGACGAGTGAGTCCGTCTTAATACCAAGAGCATGCGAAAGTTCCCCTGCGGCCAGTACGGCAAGCAGAGGCTGGAGTTCCATCCTGCCCCGTTCCGGGCGCCCCTGAGGGCGTTCGCCTCGCTCGTGTTCCCGTGGAAGGGGTGCGAAGTGCTGGTGTGCAACATCGAGGACCGCGGCTGGTGCATTCCGAGCGGGCGGGTCGAGCCGAACGAGAGCTCGTTCGACGCGGCGATCCGCGAGGCAAAGGAGGAGGCTGGCGCGGAGCTCAAGGAGATGCACTATATCGGCTGCTACCGCGTCACGCAGCGCGACGAAGTGCGGTGGGTGGACGTGTACACGGCCAATGTCGAGGGCCTGACCGACCTGGACCCGCAGTTCGAGTCCATCGGCCGCAAGTTCGTCACGATGGACGAGCTGCCGGAGATCTACCACCTGTGGAACCCGCTGACGGAGGCCGTGTTCCTTCAGTCCAAGTGCGTGCTCGACCGCCACGAGTCCACGAAGGGCAGCTACAAGCGCGGCGAGAAGTAGGCCCGCCTTAAGGCGGTTGCTACTCCATGTCGAGGAGCTTGAGCTGGCCGCGGGCGACGACGCCGATCTCTCCGACGTCGGGCGGCTGCTCGAAGGCCAGCTTGGTCAGGTCTGACGGGACCTTGATCGGGTATTCGCCGTTGAAGCACGCCAGGCAGAACCCGCCAGTTTTGCTCCCCACCGCGCGCTTGGTGCCCTCGATCGAGAGGTACCCGAGCGAGGTTGCCCCGAGGTGCACGCGTATCTCCTCGATGGTCCACTTTGCGGCGGCGAGCTCGCCCTTGCTCGCCATGTCTATGCCGTAGAAGCACGGGAACTTGATCGGCGGCGCGGTGATGCGCACGTGGACCTCCTTCGCGCCCGAGTCGAAGAGCATTTTCACGATCTGCTTTGTCGTCGTCGCGCGGACGATCGAGTCGTCCACGACGACGAGCCGCTTGCCCTCGATCTTTTCGATGATCGGCGTGAGCTTCATGCGCACGCCCATTTCGCGCATCCTCTGGTCCGGCTGGATGAAGGTCCGGTGGATGTAGCGGCTCTTCATCATCCCCTCTTCGAACGGCAGTCCGCTCACGCGGCTGTAGCCGATGGCTGCGGGGATGCCGCTGTCCGGCACGGGGATGACGAGGTCGGCTTCGGCGGGCTGCTCTTTGGCGAGCTCCTCGCCCATGCGTTCGCGCGCGACGTAGAGCGACGTGCCGTGCATTCGGCTGTCCGGGCGGGCGAAGTAGATGAACTCGAACATGCACATCGAGGGCTTTTCCGTCTTGTGCGCCTGGTGGTATCGGATCCCGTCGGCGTCAATCACTGCCATCTCGCCTGGCTCGATCTCCCGCTCGAAGGTCGCGTTGACCGGCCCGAAGGCGCAGGACTCGCTGGCGAGCATGTAGCTGTCTCCGAGCCTTCCGGCGACAAGCGGCCTGACTCCGTATGGGTCGCGGAATCCAATGATGCGGTTTGGCGTGAGCACGATGACGCTGTAGGCGCCCTTGACGCGGCGCATGACCTCTGCGACGGCCTCGTCCACGCCGCGCTCCATGTTCATCACGAGGATGCGCGCGATGATCTCGCTGTCGGCGGTCGTGTCGAGCCTTTCGTTGGCGTCCTCCAGCTCCTTGCGGAGTTCGCGTGCGTTGATCAAGTTGCCGTTGTGCGCTACGGCGATCTCGCCGACGGTGCTGGTGCAGTAGATCGGCTGCGCGTTGCGCAGGACGCTCGAGCCGGTCGTGCTGTAGCGGTTGTGGCCGATCGCGAGGCTGCCGGGGAGGGAGGCGAGGACGTCCTCGTCGAAGACCTGGCTGACGAGGCCCATGGCCTTGTGCATCTTGACGGAGCTTCCGTCGCTGACCGCGATCCCTGCGGACTCCTGCCCACGGTGCTGGAGGGCGAACAGCGCGAAGAACGCGAGGCGGGCGGCGTCGCCCTCGGGCGCGCGCAGGCCTACGACGCCGCACTCTTCCTTTGCGCGGTCGTCGTGCCAAGCGTCGGACATGGGCCTAGTATATCTGGGGCGGTAGTCTGAGCCCATGACAACCGCCAGGCGGGCGATGCTCCTATACGGGCTCGCGATGATCGGGATGGGAATCCACGGCTACGTGGGCTCGCAGAGCGTGATGTCGCTGGTCGGCGGCGGCGCGCTGGGGCTGCTGGTTCTGGTCGGGCTGTGGATGTCGCTGAAGATGAAGACGCCCAGGTGGGGCTACATCCTTGCGATCCTTATGGGGCTTGCCGCGCTTGGGCGGTTCTTGCCGAGCTATCTCAAGACGCGGGACGCCTATCCAGCGCTGGTGATCGTCGTCCTGTCGGTCTTGTTGATCCTTGTCCTGGCGCTCGGTCACTTTATGGCGAGGTCTGGCGCAAGAACGGCATCGTGACGACTTCGGCGGCGGTGTCGCCTGCCTGCACCACTGTTCCTTCGGTGGTCGCTTCGTTTCGCAGTGTCGCGCTGGCGATGTGGCCGAATGCCGGGCTCAGGGCCGCGCGGTGAACGGTACCGACGGCCTTGCCTTCGTAGGTCACACGTGCTCCTGGACTGATCGCTGCGCTGGCCTTTAGTCCGACCCACGTCTTGTTCGTGTGCCCCCGCGAGTGCATTCGCATGAGCACTTCTTGGCCCGTGTAGCAGCCTTTGGTGTAGCTGACGTGCTGTGACTCGAAGTGCGGGCCGAGCTCGGGAGGAAGAGTCTTGTCGCTCGAGTCTGTTCCGAAGAGCGGTATCCCCGCCTCCAACGTTGCAAGCAAGTAGGCGTCGCGGCTGATCGCCTCCGGCAAATGGTGGCCCCCCGGAACCCGCTCGACGCCGCCGCTCCCGGTCCGGTCCGAGAAGAGCGAGCCTTCCACGCGCTTCGCCTCGAGGCCCTGGACGCAGACGTAGTCCTCTTTTGCCCGGGAGAGGGCGACGTCCTCGATGAAGACGGTGTCCTTTTCTCGCTCTTCAATGACTTCAGGCTGCTGGGTCGCGATGATGGTGTCGGTGCCCGACGTCCAGGCTCGACACACTGCGGTCAATTGGCCCGTAGGCTTCGTTAGGCAAAAGTCCAGCCAAGGCTTCTCGCCCAACTGCCGGGCGTCGTTCGTGGCCTGGCCCTGCAGCCACTCGCGGTGGTCGCGCCCAGCGAGCACGAAGTACACAATGCCAGGCAGTTCGACGCACACTTGGCTCGTCCGCAGCTCGCGATAGCCGTGCGGGGCCATACTGTAGTCGAGCGCGCTCCAATCCACACGCCCATTTTGCCACGTGACATGAACCTGCTCCTTCCCTTCGCCCTGCTCGCCCTCGGGCTCGGTTACGGCGACATCCAGGTCGAGCGGTTCGAGCGCGACGCGGCGAGGGAGATCGCCTCGCAGCTCGGCGGCGACAACAAGACCGTGCGCGTCCAGGCGCGGCCGGACGGCCTCGGCGTCGCGTGGGGCCGCGTCGAGAGCGCGACGATCGAGGCCCGCGACTTCTCGCTCACGCAGCTACCGTTCTTCACCGAGCCGGAGCGCTCAAAGGCAGGGTGGCTCGGCAACCTGACGATCAGCTTGAAGGAGTTCGACCTGCGCGGACTGCGGATCGCAGAGCTTCACGCAGAGATCCCAAACAGCCGTTACGACCTCGGTCTCGCGCGGCGCGAGCGAGTGTTCCGTCTCTCGAAGAGCGGCGAGGGCACGGGCTGGGTCAAGGTCCGCGAGGACGACCTCGCCGACTACATCGTCCGCAAGTACGCGGAGGTGAAGTCGTGCACGGTGCGCGTGGACCGCGACGTCGTGTGGGTCGAGGGGTACGGCGAGTTCCTCATCGTCAACTCGAACTTCACGATCATTGCAAGGCTGGTGCCGGAAGAGGGCACGCGGCTCGTCCTCACGGACGCCAAGGTCTACTTCGACTGGGTGCGCGCAGAGCCGGAGGCGGCCAAAGTGCTGCTCGAGCTGCTCAACCCGGTCGTGGACCTGCACACCGAGCTTGGGCTTTTCGACGCGATCTATGTGACCGACGTCCGGCTCCGGGACGGGTTTGTGCTCGCGTCCGGGCGGACCAGGGTTCCGATCAGGCCCGCGCCAGCCGATAATCCAGGCTAGATGATCGCCGCGCTGGCCCTTTGCGCCCTCGTCGCGTTCCCCGATGCGCCCCTGGCCGACCAGGTCGCGCTCGGGCGCGAGATCGCGCGCACGGAGCCTCGGCTCAGGCTCGCCGACCTGTTCGGGGCTTCTGAGCCGCGGGCGTCGCTCGACCGTGTCTGGGGCGAGGAGAAGCGGACGGTCGGGTGGTGGTCCAACGGGTCATGGAAGCAGCCGGTCGAGCACGTCGTGTGGCTCTCTCCCGCGCTGCTTTCGAGGTGGCTCGGGTTCTTGGAGGCGCGCGAGTATTGGGAGTCGGGGGAGCTGACGGCCCGCTGGGCCGCGATCGCTGCGGAGTTCGGCGACCGACGGCTCTTCGTCGTCCAGCTCACCGCCTATCCGAAGCTGCCGACGTTCGGGATCGGCGACGTCGAGCGCACGTCGCCCGAGGAGATCGAGAACGTGCGGTTCATCTATGCTGCAGGCGAGAAGTCGCAGCGGATGGACGCCGTGCGGATCGCGCAGTGGCAGTCGCGAGAGCGCGGCGAGCTCCAGGGTTTTCCGTGGTGGCAGCACGTTTCGTTCGGTCGCGCCCTCACGGGCGAGTTTGAGCGAGCCCTTGTGGACGAGCCGTTGCCGCTGGGGGACAACTACCGTGCTTGGTATCTGGTTTCGGTGTCCGGTGTCGAGGACGCGCAGTTCGAGGTGCGCGTGTTGAGCCGGCGTAAGGAGCGCGTGGCATCGTTCGGTCGTCGTCGGGACCCGTAGTCGAGGCCACCACTCTGAAGAGTGGAGCCACCCGTCAAGAGTCTGTGGCCCCCAATCCGAGCCTGCGGCAGACGAACACCCCCTCGCAAGACTCCCCCAAGGGGGAGGGATGACCTTATAGAACTCGACACTCAGCGGACCATAGTCGGGCTCCGAAATGCGGGCGGGCCACTCACTTCCAATCGAACCCGACGATCCGCCCTTTGTGCGCCGCTGACGGCTGGCCGTCCTTGACGGCGAGGTGGCCCTGGACGACGGTGTGGACCGGGCTTCCCTTCAAAGCACGACCGCTGAACGGCGACCAGCCGCTCTTGCTCTTGATCCAATCGTTCGTCACATGGAGCGTCGCCGACAGGTCCACGATCGCGAGGTCCGCGTCAAACCCGACTGCGATGCGGCCCTTGCCGCGGACCCCGTAGAGCTCTGCGGGCCGCTCCGACGTCATCGCGACCACCTGACCGAGCGTCAACCGATCACGGCTGCAAAAGTCCAGCAGCACGGGGAGCATCGTCTGCACTCCAGGCATCCCGCTCGGCGACTTCGGATACGGCTGCGACTTCTCTTCCATGGTGTGCGGCGCGTGGTCGCTGCCAAAGACGTCGAAAAGGCCCTTCTCCAGCGCGTCCCAGATCGCTAGGCCGTGCTCCTCCGACCGGATCGGCGGGTTCATCTGCACGAGCGTTCCGAGGGCTTCGTAGTCCTTGTCGGTGAACGTCAAGTGCTGCGGCGTGGCTTCGCACGTTATGGGCAGGCCGCTTTGCTTCGCCTCGCGCAGGATGGGAAGCTCGTCGAGAGTCGAGACGTGCAGGATGTGAACGGGCCTTCCCGTCTCGCGGCAGAGCCTGACCATTCTCTCAGTGGACTTTCTCGCAGTCTCCGCGTCGCGGACGAACGCGTGCTCGCGCACGTGCGGCTCGTCGGAGAGCAGCAGCTTGCGCTCGCGGAGCCGCGCTTCGTCCTCCGAGTGGACCGGGCACGGGCGCCTGCCGTTCAGCAGGACTTGCCGCAGGAGTTCCTCGTCTTCGACGAGCAGGGTCCCCGTCGAGCTGCCCGCGAAGATCTTGACGCCCGGAGTGCCGGGGAGCATCTCGAGCTCTGCGAGGCCCTCCACGTTCGAGCCCGACGCCCCGATGAAGAACGCGTAGTTGGCCCACGACGTCTGGTTCGCGCGCTCCAGCTTGTCGGCGAGCGCGTCCTGCGTGGTCGTAGGCGGGTCGGTGTTCGGCATCTCGAAGTAGGTCGTGACGCCGCCCATCACCGCGGAGAGCGAGCCGTGCTCGATGTCCTCCTTGTGCGTCAGGCCCGGCTCGCGAAAATGGACCTGGGTGTCTATGACGCCCGGCAGGACGTGCAGGCCGACGGCGTCGAGGACGTCCGAGGCTTCTGCGTCGGCGAGGTCGCCGACGGCCAGGACCTTCCCCCCCGAGACCCCGACGTCGGCGCGCTCCGTGCCCGCGGAAGAGACGACCGTGCCCCCACGCACGAGCAGGTCGAACCGCGTTCCCATCTGCGTAAGGATAGCCGGAAACGCCTGGCGGGCCTGTGGCGTTGAGACTGGCGAGTATGATCAGGCGCAGCCGATGAGCGAAGAACAGGGCCCCGACGTCACGGTGATCGTGCCGGCGCTGAACGAGCAGGCCACGATCCAAGAGGTCGTGGACAGGCTGCTCGCCTTGCCCTTGAACAAGCAAGTCGTGGTCGTGGACGACGGCAGCACCGACGACACTCCGGAGATTCTGGACTCGTACGGCGACAGAATCACGGTCGTCACCAACGACGCCCCCGGGGGCAAGGGGCTCGCGGTCCGCAGCGGCATCGCGCACGCGCGAGGCAAGGTCGTGGTGATCCAGGACGCGGACCTGGAGTACTTTCCCGAAGAGATCCCCCGGCTCGTGCAGCCGATCCTCGACGGGCTCTATGGCGTCGTCTACGGCACGCGGTTCGCGCACGGGATGCACCCGGCGATGGCGCTTCCGAACAAGCTCGTCAACGTCCTGCTGCGTTGGACCGTGCGCGTGCTCTATGGGCGAAAGATCACCGACGAAGCGACGTGCTACAAGGCGTTCCGCCGCGACCTGCTCTATGACATGGAGCTCGAGTGCGTGCGGTTCGAGTTCTGTCCGGAAGTGACGGCAAAGGCGATCCGCATGGGAGAGCACATCCACGAGGAGCCGATCAAGTACGAGCCTCGGTCGAAGGAGGCAGGCAAGAAGATCCGCTGGACCGACGCGCCGGAGGCGTTCTGGACGCTGCTCAAGTACCGCTTCTGGCGCCCGCGCTGAGCCGGTATCCTGACTCCCGATGCCCAAGCTGATCCTCATCCGGCACGGCCAGTCGCTCTGGAACCTCGAGAACCGCTTTACCGGCTGGATTGACGTGCCGCTGACGCCGAAGGGCGAAGTCGAGGCGCGCCAGGCAGCGGCGAAGATCAAGGAGATCGCGGTTGACGTGGCCTACACGAGCGCCCTCACCCGCGCACAAGAGACGCTGCGCGTGATCATGCAGGCCAACGGGCTGTCTGTGCCGGTCATCCGCGACCAGGCGCTCAACGAGCGCGACTATGGGGACCTGAGCGGGCTCAACAAGGCCGAGACCGCCGCGAAGTACGGCGATGAGCAGGTCCACACTTGGCGGCGCAGCTACGACGTGGCCCCGCCGGGGGGCGAATCGCTCAAGGACACGCGCGACCGGACGCTTCCCTTCTTCGAGCGCGCGATCATGGGCGACGTGCGGCAGGGCAAGAGCGTGCTGGTCGTCGCGCACGGCAACAGCAACCGTTCGATCGTCATGGCGCTAGAGAGCCTGACGCCGGAGCAGATCGTCAAGGTCGAGCTTCCGACCGGTGCGCCGTACGTCTATGATCTGACAAAGGACGGGGCCGTGGTCTCTAAGGCAGAGCTGTAGGCTTTCGCCGGATCGAGATGATCGGGTCTCCGCGACGGATCGTCTTGATGCGGTCCAGTCCGACGGTGACTTTTCCAAACGCGCAGTACTTGTGGTCGAGGCGGCGGTTGTCCTCCAGGTTGATGAAGAATTGGCTGTCGCCCGTGGCGCTCGCCGGCGACTCCAGCGCCATACCGACGACACCCGGCAGGTGGCTCACGTCGTTGTCCTCGAAAGGCACGGTCTTGCCCGAGCCCGCGTCCCCCGTCCCTTTGATCTCGCCATAGCTGCCGACCTCCTTTGACAGGGCCTCTTCGCGCGTCATCGTGCGTGTCGTCGGGTCGCCCGTCTGTGCCACCCACTTGTCCACGACTCGGTGGAACAGGATGCCGTTGTAGAACTTCTCGTCAACGAGCGCGAGAAAGTGGGCGACGAGCTGCGGCGCCTTGTCGGGATAGAGCTCGATCTCGAAGACGCCCCGCTGGTAGACGGTCATTTCGACGACGGGCCGCTCCTGGACGATGGGCTGGCAGGCGACCAGCGCGGCGAAGAGGCTGAGCATCCTCTAAGGATATCACGTGTTCAGGAGCGACTTGCCCTCGAGCCGGTCGAGGCGCTCGCTGATCGAGTTCGCGATGGACTCGACGTCCTCGACTTCCTGGATCTCCTGGACGCGCTTGAGCGCTGCGATGGCCACGGCGCCAGTCGCAACTCCCAGAAGGAACCAAATGAACTTGCTGCCCAAGGTTCGATTGTACCAGCGAACATTGCGACGGCCCGTTCGTCCTAAGTGGTATGACTCGCGTGGGCGCGCTTTCTGCGGCGGTGGCCGTCCTTCTGTGCGGGGCTTCAGGTCTGTCGCTGGGCCAGCGGCCCGCCCAGGGTACGTTGAAAGTTGGCGACAAGGCCCCGACCTTCAAGCTTGACTTCCTGAAGGACGACAAGGAGTACGACCTCGCAGCGAACGTTGGCAAGAAGCCGACCGTGCTGGTCTTCGGCAGCTACACGTGACCCCCCTTTCGCGCCCAGGTGGGCGCGCTGAACACTTGGTACGAGGAGCACAAGGCCCTCGCCGACTTCGTCGTCGTGTACGTGCGTGAGGCGCACCCCGCGGACGGCTGGCAGGTGGGCCAGAACGTGAAGCAGGGCGTAGTCTACAACGAGCCCAAGACGTACGAGGCTCGAAAGGAGATCGCGCGCAAGTGCGAGGTCGGGCTTGCGCTCAAGGTCCCGATCGTCGTGGACAAGATGGACGACGCGGTCGAGAAGGCGTACGCGGGATGGCCGGACCGGATCTACATCGTCGGCACAGACGGAAAGATCGCTTTCGTCGGCGCGCCTGGGCCCGCAGGGTTCAAGCCGGACGTGGCGCGCAAGGCGCTGCTTCCGCTAATCGGCAAGTCGGGCTAGTCCTTCTCGACCTTTCTAAAACGCAGCTCGACCTTGAACACGGTGTTCGGGCCAGTCTGGTCGAGCACAGTCTTCCCGTCCTCTTCGATCACCTTGAACACGAGCTGCTTGTCCAGCTCTTTGAGCTGTTGCTCGACGTCAACGCCGCCGACGGCCTCTTTGACCGCGGTCGCGCGGTCCTTGCCGTCCACCTTTTCGATCCGCATCCGGACCTTGCCGTCTTCGAGCTTGTAAGTGCCCTCCAAAGCGGGAAAGCCAGTCATGGACCAGGTGCCGTCGCCCTTGATCTCCATGCTGTTGCCAAGCACGGAGCCGTCGGCCGGATTGATCTGGCTCCACTCGCCGACGGCGCTGGACCGGCTGCCACATCCGGGGGG
>JBBDXG010000023.1:51086-223518 GCA_040902435.1 Fimbriimonadaceae bacterium | reverse complement strand
GGCGGGGCCCCGGCGCCCACACCCGGCCGCCGCGAAAGCGGCGGCCAGAAAGAGCAGGGCGCGGCTAGCCGCCCGCATCGAGCTTTAAGTTCTCCGTCATCCCCCCGACCTTTTCCAGCACGAGGTAGTTCAGCCGCGCCGAGTTCACGATCTTGTCGAAGTTAATCTTCTCGATCGTGTCGGTCGGTCGGTGGTAGTCGGGGTGGAACCCCGAGAACAGGAACGTGATCGGCACGCCTTTGCGCGCGAAGTTGGCGTGGTCGCTCCGTTCGTAGACGCTCTCCTCGTCGTATTCGAACTCAAACCCGACATGCTTGTTCAAGTCGAGCGTGATGTTGTGCAGCTCCATCGAAATTCGCTTGCTGCCGACGAGGTGGATGGTGTTGACGTTGTCCTCGGCCTTCTCGTTCTGCTTTTCCTCGTTGCGACCGACCATGTCCATTTGCAGGAGGCAGTCCATGCGCTCGAGCGGGATGATCGGGTTGGCTGTGTAGTACCCCGAGCCGATCAGGCCCATTTCTTCGCCGCAGAACGCCATGAACACGATGCTGCGCTTGGGCTTTAGCGGATTGTTCGCGGCCGCATTGGCGACGAGGAGCATCGCCGTCGAGCCTGAGGCGTCGTCGTCCGCACCCCAGTAGACCGTACCTCCGCTGACGCCGAGGTGGTCGAGGTGCGCGCCCACGCCGATGTATCGGGCCTTAAGGTCGGGATCGGAGCCTGGGAGCATCCCGACGACGTTGGGGACCTTGACCTCCTCCGTCTTCACCTTCATTTCGAGCGTCAGTGGTCCCTTGGCCTCGCGGAGCTCGACCGGCGCGGTGGCGTCTGCCCCGCCCGCGATCAGCATCGAGGTCTCGGCTCCGAGCGCGCGCGCGAGGTCGAGCGCATAGCGGCGCTCGATCGTCAGGTTCGGCGCCTGTGTGCCTCGGCCCCGGCCCCGGCCGCCGCCGGCGGGAGAGACCGACGGCGCGGGCATCGTCGCTTTGTCCACGACCGTCAGCACCATCGCTGCGTTGCCGGTCAGCCTTCGCACGTTCACCTGCCCTTCGACGGTGACGACGACGGCCTTACCACTGAGGTCAACCCCCGCAGGCAGCTCGGTCGCTCCTGCCGCGAGGTTGAGGAACACCACGTCCTCAGTCGTCAAGTTCGCGTCGGAGCCGAACGACGTCGCCCCGAGCCCTTTGCCGAGCTTGAGGTCCAGAGTCGAACCCGTCAGGGACGTCGCGGACTCATCTATCGAAGTGCTGGTGAACGGCACGCCCTGGAAGTAGGTGCCGTTGTCGCCTATGGGTATCAGCCCGAGGGCCTTGAACTGGTCGGCGACGTACTCGGCCGCCTTCTGGTAGCCCGGCTGGCCCGTGCCGCGACCTTGGCACTCCGGACCGGCAAGGTACGACAGGTGCTTCTTGGCGAGCTCCGTCGTGATCGTGTCCCAACCGGCCCTGTACTCGGACGGGGGCGGGATCGTACCGGCGAACTGCGCGAGAAGCGCCTGAGGTCCAAGCAGGACGGCTAGAAGCAAAAGGCTACGAAGGGCGAATCGGGGGGACGGGGTCAAATTCGGTATCTCCAGTCGCAGTGCGACACTCTCTTATACCGCCAGAGCGCGCCAAACGTTCACCTGGACTAGAGCACTTCGCCGGTCAGCCGCACGGAATCGGCGCTCCGGCGGTGCAACGAGTGGGCCAGTTCGCCTGCCGTCTGGTCCGGGAGGTCTATGACGGAGGCCGAGCCGCCGCCACTGGCGGCCGCCGTGTGTACGAGCACTGTAGAGACCTCGTACCGCCGCTGCAGGGGGCTTTGGCTGACGAAGACGCTCTGCACCTTCTCCGGCGGCACGTACATCGTCCGTCGCGACACAACGCCGTAGCGGGTCGCTAAGAGGTTGGGCTTGTCGTCGTAGCCCGTCGTGCGATAGTGGGCCCACCCGAGCAGTGCGGAGAGCATGACGGCCGGGATCAGTGCCCAGAGGGCCTCGAGCCCAAAGTAGACGCTCGATCCCCCGATCATGAGTGCGAACACCAGGAGCGAGCGCCTCGCATAGATGTTCGCTGTCTTGGGGCTCACGCTGCGCCACCGCACAGTGTCCACGGGCCTCCCTGGAAGGACCGTCCGCACGACGTCGGCCTGCTTGTCCATCTCCAACAGCGGGCACACGAGCGATGAGCCGCCCATGTCCTGCTTTTCGAACGAACCCGCTGTCTCGACGTAGAGCTTGCAGAAGTGCAGCATGCGCTGGAACAGCGACTCAGACATTCGCACGACCTGCACTCGCGGCAGCGGCACGACGCTCTCGATCTGGTTGACGAGCCCGTAGTGGCGACGGAGCTTTCCTTCCTCGAGCGTCAGCTCGAAGTTGCCGTATGTCAATACAGCAGAGACGATGGACAAGACCCAGCCCACGAGGAAGATCACGAACCCGAACACGGCGATGCCCACCCACCCCTGCCCAAAGTTCGGGATGATCTTTTCGACCATCGCTGAGAGCTGATCGTAGAAGACGAACGAGCCGCCGAAGACCGCACCGACCATCGCCAGTGCGCGGTTCTCCGTCGCTCCCGTGAGGAACAGCTCTGTCGAGGAGATGCGATAGACTGTCCGCCCCTTCGCCTTCGGCGCCGTCTCCTCGATCCCGACCTCCTTCTTGACGCCCTGCGTGAGCTCGGTCTTGAGCGCTTCGCCCTCTGCGTTGCTGAGGGCGGAGAGCGAGGCCTCTGCCTGGGCTCCCGCCGCCGTCTCGATCTTGAGGTCAACGAGCCCGAAGATCCTGTGGATCAAGTTCCGCTGGAGGTTGATGTTCTGGATGCGTGAGAGCGGGATCGTGCGGTTGTTGCGCGTGACGATGCCTGACTTGATGATCAGGTGTCCGTCGTGTACTGCGTAGCTGTAGCTCAAGTAGCGCGCGATCGCAGCGATCACGACGAAAATGCCGATCGCCTCGTACACAAAGTCGCCACCCGACCCCGGGACGAAAAAAATGAATACGAGGAAGTAGATGAACCTGCCGATGACGCGCGCCAGTTCGAGGAAGATGGTCAGCGGGTTCAGCCGTCGGAAGACCGGCTCACTCAAGGCCGCGCTCCAGGGCGACCGGCGGTGCCTGCTCGCTTAGCTTGAGCAAGACTCTGCGAAGCCGCTCGGCCTCGTCCGCCCTCAGGCCGGGGATCGTCGCCACAGCGCCGCCTTGACCGCTGACGAACACGCTGACCACGGCCAGCCCAAGCGCGCGAGAGATCGGCCCCGCCGTCACGTCCACGTGCTGAATTCGCGCTCGGGGCACGTAGATCCGCGTCCGCCACCAGATGCCGTGCGAGACAGCGAGGTCGTCCTCGCCTAGGGTGAACCGCCAGAACTCGAACTTCCTGCCGGCCACATAGAACGACAGCGCCAACAGCGCGAGCCCTACGGCCAGCCCGACGAGCCAGAACTGCACGGGCATGCCCTCGAGCGCCTCGTCCAGGATCGCACCCGCGCCGACGAAGAGGATCAGATAGACGAAGCCCGATATCGCCGCCTCAATCCGCCACAGCTTCTTGACGGCGGGGTCGAGGTGCGACCAGGATGCGATTTCAGGGACAGGCACGGGTACTTATTCTGACTGGAAGCCCCGCCGGGTTGCACTCTAAATGGCGGACTGGGGCGGAGGCGTGTGGAAGTGCGTGTTGTCGTACAGCGTCACGCCCAGCGCCCTCGCGTAGGTCTGGGCCCTGTGGACGATCGCCCCAGACGAGGCGTTGAGCGGCGCTCCTGGCGGAACGGAGGTCTGTTGGCGCTCGGTCACGAGGAGCGGCACGGCCGCGTGCTTCCAGTGGATCACAGTCCGGTAGACCACGACCTGGGGCGCGAAGGGGTAGTTCTCGCAGTACACGACGACCGCGTCCAGCTCGGAAAGCGGCCCGTGCCGGGCACGTTTGAAGAGCCCCCTGCCCTCGCGGCGCGAGTACGTCCGCGCCTTGAGCTCGAAGACCGCGTACTCCATCGAGAGCAGCGCCCAGACGCCAGAGAGAAGCACAGCCGGGCCGAGCCACATGCCGACCTCCATGAGGGGCACCCACCGCCAGCTCGCCCAATAACCGAGGGCGAGCAGCCCCCCGCCCACCAGGCACAGGGCCACGAGGGTGGTGTACCAGTCCGGCGGGGCGAAGACGAGCCTCTTGTCCTCTCCCCAGAACCGACCCACGAGCGGGGTCTCCAGCCCGATCTTGCGCTGCGGCCGGGCCGGCCACTGGCCCTCGGTCGAGGAGCGCTTTTCGTACGGGTTCAGCACGGTAGTTCAGAGTATACGGTCGGCGGCTACCTAGCACTTTTGCGGGTTATAGAGACCGGTGGCAAAACTGCTGGGGAGAGTGTGGAACAAGGAGTTTGGACAGGTGGGCAAATGACGATCCAGGCCGAGTATCAGCACCTTAAGAGCCTCTACGAGAGCGCAGGCTCGCTGCCGCAGCTTCCCAAATCGCCGCTGCGGCTCTCCAAGATGTTGGACTCGACGGACTCGAACCCGACTGAGATCGAGCGCCTGATCCTCTCCGACCCCGCACTGACCGCCGGACTCCTGCGCTCGGCGTCCTCGGTTTACCACGCCCGATCACGGCCAGTGACGACGGTGCGCGAGGCGATCATGGTGCTCGGCTTCCGGTCGCTTCGCTCGATGGCGATCGCGCTCTGGACCCAGTCGCTCATCGTAGAGGCGAGCAAGAAGTCGTTCTTCGACGCAAGCCGGTTCACGAAGAACGGAAGCTTTGTCGGATACCTCAGCTCGGCGATCTATCGCGACCTGGGGCAAGGCAACTCCGACTGGACCGCGGAAGAGGTCTACGCCGGCGGCGTGCTCTCCAACATCAGCCTTGGACTCTTGGCCGTGCTGCACCCGTCCGCATTCGACGCCGTCTATGTGATCGGTCGTGAGAACCAGTGGACCCTTGAGAAGTCCTTCGTCGCACGGTACGAGCACGAGATCGCGGAACTTGGGCCCTACGCAGCGCACGCGCTCGGCCTGCCCGAGCTGTTCCGCGCAGTGATCGAGCATGTCCACTATCCGCAGCAGGCGATTGACTACTTCCACCCCTTGGCGTGCCTTAACTTCGCGCGCAACGTCGCCGACGCCTCAGGCTTTGGTCTACAGCGCTGGCCCGTGGAGTTCACCGTGTCCGGCGCGGTCGCCGACGAGGTCGCGCTGACGGAAGAGCGGCTCTACTCCCTGGTCGAAGAGACGCGCAAGCACACGATCCTGCATTGCCCCGCAAGCGCGGCGTAACCGCCCGTTCGTGCCAAACTGCTTAGCGCAGGATGGACGGACCGCGGTGCCCGGAGTGCAACGCTGCTATGCAGCCTGGGGCGGAGGTCTGCCCCGACTGCGGCAAGGCCGTCGTCCCGCAGTACACGCCTGACCCCTTCGCCGGCGAGCCCGGCGCGTTCCAGTGCTACCGGCACAGGCGCGTGGCGACGCGGCTCCGCTGCGGCCGTTGCGGCCGGGCGATCTGTCCCGACTGCGCGATCATCGGCCCCGCCGGCCCGCGCTGCCCGGACTGCGGCAGGCACAGAGTGCCCGTCTCGGCGCGAGCCGTTGTGCACGAGACCAAGATGGCCCTGCGCGGGCTCTTCAGCGGCCCGTTCCGCTTCATCTGGCTGTTCCTCGCGATCGGGCTGGTCTTCTCTGCCGTGCGTGGCTGCCAGGCGATGTTCCAGCAACGAGAAGGGCCGGTCCCGGTGGACCAGCCCTTCGACGAGACAGAAGCGGAGCCCTAGGGCAGCGCGGCAGCCACAGCGTCGAGGTCCACGCCCAGGACCGCGGTCGCAATCGCCTGGAGGCTCGCCTTGTCGCCCGTGAAGTGGAAGGTGCGGTGCACGTGCGTGTACGAGCCGCCCGGCTTGAGCGCGAGCGCGGGAGAACTCGTCTCGATCTCATAGAACGGACCCATCGGCTTCTGGCCCGGTGCGAACGGCCCGTCGTTGTAGCTGTTCACGACGTCGCCCGCATAGGGGTCGTCCTGCTTTGCCGCCCACATCGAGTTGACGTAGTCGGTGACGCCCGAAGGCTTGTTGTACTGCACGATCGTCAGCACGTTGTTCCCAGAGTCCCAGCTTCCCGCCACGTTCTTTGCGCGCTGTGGCGTGAGGCCGATCTTGCTGCGGTACTGTCCGTCGGCCTTGAACACGAGGTACCCGCCCGCGTCAACGAGCCGGTCGCCGGGGACCTTTCCGAAGTAGTCGTCCTTTACGACCGGGCCGGAGCCCGGGTTGTAAGGCACGATCACGTTCGTGGTCGGCGAGTGCTTGTACATGCTCAAGATCCAGACCGACAGGAGCCCTTTGTCCTTCGTCCACTCGTTCTCGCCCGCGTTCTTGAGCGTGTTGCGCGACTCGTAGGCCACTGTCTGGACGCTCGCGGGCACTTCGACTCCGAGGCCGGCCCGTGCGTCGCTCGCGCTGAGCAGCGCAACCGTCCTCTCGATCGTGAACTTGAACTCAGTGCCGGAAGAGTTCTTGATCGTAGCGGTCTTGGTGAAGGTCGCTTCCGTCGCGGACTTCGTCGCGACGTCGTAGGTCTCCGAGTCAATCACCGGCGGCGTCTGCCAGTTGTCGCCGTTCTGCTCTTCGCCGTCGTTGAAGTAGATCGAGAACTGGCCGCCCTCCGGCCCGAGCCAGATGCGGTCCTCTCCGCCGAAGGCCGTCATCCCCTTCGTGATCTCGCCCCTGGCGACGACGTCGTGGTTGATGAACCCGATGCTCTTGCCGGCCTTGACGTCGAACGTGCTCGACATCACACGGCCCTGGTACTCGGGGACGATGACGAGGCCCGGCCCTTCGCCGGTGCCGAGCTCGATGACCTCGACGTGCTTCTTGAGGAAGGCGACGTCCTGTGCGTAGTTCGCCGGTTTAGCCACCGACTTGGCTCCGCTGCTGCTTGTCGTGGTCGTCGCTTCGTTCCCGCCGCCGCAGCCGACGAGCGCGACAGCAAGCGCAACTGTCCAGAAAGGGGTCGTTCGCATGTTTCATGCCTCCAGTGGCTGGAGTATAGCCCCCTCTTTGCCCGTCCTTGAGACCGCGCCTAAAGTCAGTTCTTCGCGAGCACGCCTTCGAGGACGGCGGGCTGCCCGTTCGACGCCTGGACCTCTTGGGCGACGTGCTGGATGACGCTCCGGTCGGGCACGCGCACGGGGACGAGCGTCGAGACGCCAGGCTCCTGCATCGTGACGCCGAACCAGATGTCGGCCTCTTCCATCGTCACGGGGTTGTGCGTGATGAGGATGAACTGCGACGACTTGCTGAACTCGCGCACGACTCCAACGAAGCGCTCGACGTTGCGCCCGTCGAGCGGTGCGTCCACCTCGTCCAGGATCACGAGCGGGCTCGGCTTGACCTTGAGCAAAGCGAACAGGAACGCCGTCGCGCTCAGCGCCCTCTCTCCACCGCTGAGCAGTTCGAGCCGCTGTCGCTTCTTGCCCGGGACCGTGACGCTGATCTCGACGCCGCTGTCGAGGACGTTCTTCAAGTCGAGCAGGTCAATCTGCCCTTCGCCTCCGCCGAACATCTTGACGAACATCTCGCCAAACGCCACTTGCAGACGGGCGAAGGTGTCCTCGAACCTGTCTTTCGTCAGGCGGTCGAGCTCCGCGACGCTCTCCATGATCTCGCCCTTGCCCGCGACGATGTCGTTGACTTGGCTGCTCAGTTCGTCGAACCGCTCTGTCAGTCGCTCGAACGCCTCGACCGCGCCGAGGTTGACGTCGCCCATCTCCTTGAGCTCTTTCCGCAGCACAGGGACGAGCTTCGCAGCGTCCTCCGGAACCGTGGTATCCGGTGCGAGCTTGACCGCGTCCTCTTGTGAGTAGCCGTACTCTTCGAGCAGCCTTTGCGCGGCGTTCGTGCGCTTGCTGTCCACCCTGGTGCGCTGGATCTCGGCGTTGTGCGCGACGTCAGACATCGCGCGCGCGTTCTTCTGCGACTCCTTCGACTTTTCGCTGAGAGCGATGTTCTGCTCGATCAGCTCGCGCTTCTTCGTGGTCGCCGCGTCGAGCTCCGCTTGCAGCCTTTGAACGGTGCTTTCAGCTTCGGCCTTCTCGAGCTTCGACTTCTCGATCTGTTGGGCGTACCGCGCGCGCTCCGGCCCGAGCGTGTCGGCCCTGCGCCCGCGCTCGCTTTCAGACTGGGTGAGGAGCCCGTAGCGCCTCTCGGCCTCGATCCTTCGGCTGGTCGCCTGCAGCGACCTGCCCTCAGCGTCGCGCAAGCGTTGGCCCGCCATGTCGGCGTCGGCCGACTTCGCCGCGAGCTGTTTGAGCAGGCCGTCCCGCCGCTCTTCCGCTGCACGCTCGTCCACGTGCTCCATTGCGCGCTTCTCGGCCACGACGAGCGCCGCCCGTTCGCCGTCGAGCTTCTCCTTCGCGCGCTCGGTCGCCTGCAGCTCGTGCTGCAGGTTGACGAGCCAGATGCGCGCCTCTTCGTGCTCCGCGGTGTGCCGCGAGAGCGATTCCCGCGCAGCGTCGGACTCCTTCGACAGCGCAGCGCGCCTCTTGTCAATCTCTGCGTGCGCCTTCTCTTCTGCGGCGGCCTGCGTCTCGAGGTCCTTGATCGTCCTCTCGACGTCGTCAAACTCCGCACGGCGCTGGACGATCCCCGTCGCGTGCTCGTACCGACCGCCGGTCACGGCGCCGCTGGAGTGGACGATCTCACCATCGAGGGTGACGAGCCTCTTCCAGCCCGTCGTCTTGGCCAGGCGCAGGCTCGTGTCGAGGTCCTGTACCACCACGACGCGCGCGAGGAGAGAATCTATCACTGGCCTGTGGCGCTCGTCGCACTCGACCAGCTCGCTCGCGACGCCGACGACGCCGCCCATGAGCAGGACAGAGCGGAGGTCGTCCGTCGCAGGCGGCACGTTGACGAGCGTCACCGGCTGGAACGTCGCACGGCCCAACCGGTTTTCCTTGAGGTAAGCGATCCCCGCCTTCGCGACGACCTCATCGCGGACGATGAGGTCGTTCGACGACGACCCGAGCGCGGTGTCAATCGCGAGCGCGAAGCGCTTGTCGGCGTCCACGGCCTCGCCGACGGGTGTGAAGCTGCCCTTCAGCTCGCCGGACTCGACGGCCTCCAGCACGGCCTTTGCGCCCTGCGTAAGGCCCTCGTGCGCGCCGATCGTGTCCTGGATGCCGCGCCGGCGCCCGTCGAGCACCGCGATCTGACTGAGAAGCTTGCGAACGACTGACGCGTGCTCTTCCTCCTGCTTTCGCAGGTCGTGGAGCTGTTGCTCGCTCGTGTGGCCGGAAGCCCGCGCGGACTGCACGAGCTCGTCGAGCTTGTTGAACGACGCCTCGGCGTCGGCGACCGCCTCGCGCAGGTCTGGCATCGCCGATTCGATCCCCGCGATCTCCTGCTCGATTGCGCCGATGCGCTCTAGGCGGTGCGCCTCCTCCATCGCCAGGCGCTGGTTGTGTGTAGCCTTCTCGCGCACGGCGAGCAGCGCTGCCTCTGAGACGCGCAGCTCGTGCGTCAGCTTCCGCGCTTCGTCGTCCGCGCCGGATAGCTCTGTGCGCAGGTTCTCCAGCGCCGTGGCCTCGGCCGACTCCTCTTCTTTGGCCTTCGCGAGGTCGCTCTCAGCGAGCTGGACGCGCTCGTGCCCTGCCTCGGCCTCGTCCGTGAGCGTCGTCTCGAGCGCGTCCAGGCCCTCGAGCTTGCTGATCGCGACCTGCACGGCTGCGCTTGCGTGCTCGAAGGCGGTCTGCGCCGCGCGGTGGGCCTGGCGCAACGACTCGATCCGGTCGTCGGTCGCTGCAATCTGGTCCGTCAGCAGGCTCGCTTCCCTTTCGTACTTCTCCGTGTTCGCAGTCTCATCTTCCGCGATCCTGGCCGCGCTGCGGAGCTTTTCGTCCAAGTCGTCGAGCTTCACGACGGCGTCCGCGACCTCTTGGATGAGCAGCCCGCTCTCCATCTCGCGCAGCGACGACCGGACCTGCTTGTACTTCCGCGCGGCCTCGGCCTCGCGCTCGAGCGGCCTTCGCTGCGACTCGATCTCCTTCAGGATGTCGTAAACGCGCGCGAGGTGGTCGTCGGCCGCCTCCAGTCGGCGCAGCGCCTCGACGCGGCGGTTGCGGTACCGCATCACCCCTGCGGCCTCGTCAATCCAGTCGCGCCGCTGCTGCGGAGAGGCCGCCAGGGCCTGGTCAATCTCCTGCTGCCCCACGATCGCATACCCCGCGCGGCCCATGCCGGAGTCAGCGAGAAGGTCGTTGACGTCACGAAGGCGGCACGCGCGGCCGTTGATCCGGTAGTCGCTCTCGCCGCCGCGGTTTAGCTTGCGCGTCACGGCGACCTCCGGCGTGTCAATCGGCAGCGATCCGTCCTCGTTGTCGAAGACCAGGGTCACTTCGCAGTAGCCGAGCTTGCGGCGGCGGTTGGACCCGGAGAAGATGACGTCCTCTTGGGTCTTTGCGCGGATGTGGCTGGCCTTCGTCTCACCCAAGCCCCACAGGATCGCGTCCACGATGTTGGACTTGCCGCACCCGTTCGGGCCCACGACGGCCGTGAGGTCGGCGTCAATGTTGAACTCTGTCTTGTCGGCAAAGGTCTTGAAGCCGAAGATCTGGACTTTCTTCAGCCTCATCCGACTCTGTTGCCTCCGAGTACAAGAAACGCCATTGCAGTCAATCTAGCGACGAACCGGCGGGCCTGTTCGGACGCGCCATTTCGAACGCTTCCCCCAGCTCAAGGTCTAAGTAGCCCTTACCGCCCAGCCGAGCCAAGGGCCCAAACCTTTTGACCAGCTCTGCCGCCTCGCTCACGAGCGCGTCCGACACGTGAGCGACGAGCACTTCGCCGACCACGTACACCGAGGCGCTCGGGCCTTCGCCGTGCCTCAAAGCCTGGTAGAACCGACACTCGAACTGTACCGGACTTTCCGCCACTCTCGGCGGCCTCACGCGCTCGCTCTCCAGCGGCGTGAAGCCCGATACGCCCCACTCGGACTCCTCTTCGGAATAGGGGAACGAGCTCAGGTTCATCCCTTCTGCCATACGGCGGTCCACGAGGTTGACGACGAACTCACCGGTCGCCTCTACGTTGCGGAGAGTGCCCTTGGGCCTGCCTTCCAAGTCCAGCACGGGGCAGAACATGAGGCTCGGCGGGTTGATCCCACCGACCATGAAATAGCTGAACGGCGCGAGGTTCGGCAGGCCCTCCGCGCTGACCGTGCTGACGAAGGCGATCGGACGCGGCACAACAAGCCCGGACAAGAGGTCGTACCTTTGGCTCGGTCTCAGGTCGCTGAGCGCGAACGAGCGGAACCCGCCTGCCATGAGTCCATTATGGGCCCACGCGTCAGCCTACTGTGTTGTGGAAAAACGAGATCATCTTCGCCCACGAGTCGTCCGCGGCCTCTTTGTCGTAGACCTCGGGGCGCTCGTCGTTGAAGAACGCGTGCCGCCGGCCGGGGTATTCGTGGATCCGGAACGGCTTCCCTGCTTCGGAGAGGTCGAGGTGCAGCGTGCTCACCATCGTCGGCGTGACGAACTCGTCGAACTCGCCGAAGAACCCCATGAACGGCGCCTTGAGCTCCTTGATCTTCGGGCGGATGCCCGGGTGGATGCCGTAATAGCTCACGCACGCGCCGATGCTCGGGTTGATCGTCGCTGCGAAGAAACTGAGCTGGCCGCCCATACAGAACCCCACGACGGCGACCTTCTCTCCTGTGGTCGCCGGGTTCGCGAGCAGGGCTTCGATCGCGCCGTTGATCACCTTGGTGGCTTCGGGGATTTGGAGTTGCATCATCAGGCTCCCCGCCTCGTCGGGCTCCTTCGTGGTCTTGCCGTGGTAGAAGTCGGGCGCGAGAGCGGTGTATCCGGCGGCTGCGAACCTGTCGGCGACGTTCTTGATGTGCCCGACTAGGCCCCAGTACTCCTGGATGACGATCACCCCCGGCCCCTGCCCCTTCGCGCTAGGGCTCAAGTACCCGCTGTAGTTCTCCCCGTTCCCCTTGAATTCGATCATCGTCCCGCTCATCTGGTCACCTGTGCCCGGTATTACCAGGTTACTGGGTCAAAACGTTGCTTGCTCCCATAATGGTCTGGTGCGAACCTTCCTCGCGATCCAGTTGCCCGAAGGGGTCAAGCAGGGGTTGATCGCTCTACAGGAGCGGATCGAGAAGGGGGCCGGCGGGTTCTACCGTTGGACGCGCCCGGAGCAGATGCACCTGACGCTCTACTTCCTCGGCGAGATGGACGAGCCCGCGCTGGCGAACGTCGTGGGCGCGCTGGAAGGGATGGGCGGGACGCAGGTCAGTCTCTCCGTGGGCGGGCTGATGCTCTTGCCAGAGACGCTGTCGCCGCGGATCGTCGCGGCGGGGGTCGGTGGCGACGTCGCACAGTTAAGGAGGTTCCAGCAGCGGCTCGCCGACACAGTGTTCCAGATCGCGGCGTTCAAGGAGACCCGCGCCTTCTCGCCGCACATCACGGTCGGACGGCTGAAACAAGGAATGCCGGGAAACGCGAAGGCGTTGAAAAGGACGCTAGCCGAAGCGGCGCTGCCGGACTCGCCGCGGTTCGTCGTGAGCGAATATGAGCTCGTCAGCAGCCAGCTTGGCAAACAGGGGCCGACCTATGAGACAGTCCATCGCTTTTCTCTGTCTTAGCGCGCTCCTGCTCGGGTGCTCCCAGGGCGGCGACCCGCCCGAGGCCGCTGCCGTCGTCGAGAAGTACCCGTGGGACGGCGCGTCCTGGGCGACCGACATCATCATTGACGGGCCGGTGGAGGACCAGCAGGCCGTGCGGTCGTTCATCCACTATCTGAAGCAGAACGTCGGCGAAGGGAGGTTGGGGCCGTTCGGGGACACGAATGAGAAGTACAAGGGCCGCGTCTTCTGGGACGCGGACGTGTGGGTCTTCCCCGCACTCGCGCTGATTGATCCCGACCGGGCGAAGGCGATCACGGATTACAGGCAGGCGACATCACAGTGGTGCCAGATTCGGACGTGCCAAGAGCTTGGAGGGAAGTTCAACGAGTTCGCGAAGAAACAGAGGGCGGTCAGTCACAACTTCGTCAACCCAGAAATGCCGCTCAAGTATCCGTGGGAGTCGGACTCGTTTGGCCTCGACACGACTAACGCGCCAACTGGCAAGCAAGAACACGTCAGTGGCGGCGTAGTTTGGGGCTTGCGGCTGGCCGACGACCTTGGACTTGCAGAGCCGAAGCGAGCAAGGGATATCGGTGAGGCCGTGGCGCGATACTATGTAGAGAGGTCCAGCGTTTACATCCGGGATGCCAGGCAGATCAAAGGCGTCGTTAGCGTGGACGAATGGCACGAAGGAGACAACTGCCTTTACACGAATGCAGTTGCGGACTGGACTATCAAACAATTCCTTGGTTGGAACTTGAAGTTCAAGTATCCGCGCAACGCGAAGGGCGAGCTCGTCGCGTACGACGGCGACCCCGAGCGCGCCTACCAGCAGGCCGCAGCCCCGCTCATCCTGTGGCCGCTCGAAAGAGAAGACCTCGTCGAAGACCCGATCGCCTTCCTCGACCGGTTCGAGGGCAAAGAAGGGCCGGACGGCCCCGCGATGTCGCTCAGCGTCTACGCGCTCATCCGCGCTCGATACGGAGACGCCGATCACGCGCACAAGACCTGGCGCACCAGTTGGAAGAAGTACACGGACGGCAACCCGCAACTCCTGTTCAGCGAAAGGCCGGGACGCAAGGACCTCACCTACTTCAACACCGGCGCCGCAGGGTGCCTGAACGCCGTGATCTACGGTTTCATCGGCGCGCGCATCGTGGACGATGCTTCGAACGACCGCGCAAAGATCCCGCTCAACAACGGTCGCTGGCTAGTGTTCCGCCCCAACCTCCCGAAGGCGTGGACCAAGGTCACGTTCAAAGGCGTGCAAGTGATGGGCGAGAGCTACGACGTCGTCTGCGAGGGCAGAACCGCGACGGTCACAAAAAAGTTGGCCGCCGGGCAATGATCGGCGGCCAAGACAGTTACAAGAAAATGGGTGGAAGATCAGGCGTAGGTGTCAAATTGGCCGGCGGCCGCCAGCTTGATAGCGGCGGCCTTCCGGTTGCAGGAGGAGGGATGAACAAACGTTGCGGCTGCGTGAGGGACTCCGGCTTGGGTGGAGCCGGATGGCTTGAGCGATACCACGCGCCTGTAGCGCCGCACGTGCTCTCGCTCGTGCTCGCAGTACGTGGCGTTCAGGTGGATCGCGTTGGCCATGTCTCTCGCCCTTCGTGGAGCAAGAACATGGCCGACGGATTTGGGGCCTCGAGAAACCGGTAGTTCTGACGGGCTAAGGTCGGGAGCCGGCTCCCGACCCCAGCCCCGCGACTCAGAACTTGAACTGAAGCCGGAGCGTCGTTACGCCGAACGGGCTGTTCGCCACAGTCGGCATCTCAAAGATCTCGTGCGTCAGCGCGAGGGTCGCGCCTGTCCCGAGGTGGTGGCGATACCCGAACCCGTACTCCAAGATCCCGTCGCCGTCCACGTCCGTGTTCGGGTCAAAGATCGAGTAGCGCGTGAACAGCTCGCCGCTCGTGATTGGATACCCGAGCGTCGCGTGCCAGCCGGTCATGTCGTTCGCGACGTTGCCCGGCGCGCCGGTCGTGCTGGGAACGCGGTCGCTCCCGATCATCGCCTCGGCCCGGACGTACAGTCCCGAGTTCAACAGGTTCGTCAGCTGCGCGTCGAGGTAGAGGAACCGGCGGTCCACTGCCGGCGATGTACCGCCGCCACCCGTGAACTCCGGCCGCTCGCCTGCGAAGTAGCTGACTCCGCCTATGAAGTCGCCTTGCTTGTACTTGAGACCTGCATAGCCTGCAAGCCGCCCGCCCGGACCGGACGCAAGGCTCGACTGCTCGGCGTCCTTTGTCGAGAGCGCGTTGACGATTCCTCCATAGATTGACAAGCCACCCTCCAGGGCCTGCTCAGCCATTACGCCGCGAACGCGCTCGTCTGCGAACATCGTCGCGTTGTAGGTGACGCGCTCCGGGAACTCAAGGCTCGACGAGGACCATGGGGTCTCATATCCAAGCGGGGCCGAGAACTGTCCTGCGGTCAGGGTCAGGCCCTCCGAGCCCTTTGGCTTGTACGTGAAGATCATGTCCTTCATCTCAAAGCCGCGTCGGTTCGTTCCTGCTGCTGCGTCGAAGCTGACCTTCATCGCCGCCTGCTTGTTGATCTCCATCGAGGCGCCGAACCGGAACCGCCGTGCCTCGAAGCTGTGCTGCTGCGCGCCGGCCGCGTCCGTGTCCCGGTACTGGAACTGGAAATAGTGGCCGAACTTGATCTTGTCGGTGTCTCCCATGGCCTTCGCTACCACCGCGTCAGACTTCTCCTTGCCGGCGACCCACTCTTTGAGCTCTGCGATGCTCGATTCAAGCGTCGCCAGCCTTGCGTTGACCTCGTCCAGCGCGGCGACGAGCCGCTTCATCTCGTCGAGCGCCTTAGGGTCCTTTGCGATGTCGCCGCTGATCGCGAGCTCACCGATGCGCTTTGAAATGTCGCGCGCCTCGGCGTTCAGCCCGAGCGCCGTCTTTTCGCCTTGCGAGATGGTCTCCTTGGCGTCCTTCTTGGTCGGTACCGACTGGTCGAGCCCGGCATGCGCGCACGCCGCGATCGCCCCGAGCGCCATGAACACAACGATTGTCCTTTTCACTGTTTGCATATCCTCCGTGTCCCATCGGACGACCTAGATTGTTAGGTCGCAGTTAAGGGGTGATTAACGCAGTGAGCACGCCTTAATGCGCGCCAGGCCGAACGAGGCGCAGAAACTACAGCGAGCCCTTCTAAAGAACCTCGTTCGCTGAATCGGGCAGTCATTGGGCCAGAGAGTTCCTCTTGAAGCGCAACGGCCTGCGAAGGGCTAGGGACTGCTCCGCTGTCACTTCTGGAGCCACCAGTCGGACTCGAACCGACGACCTGCTGTTTACGAAACAGCTGCTCTACCACTGAGCTATGGTGGCCCGCACTGGACGATTGTGGCGGCACCCTGAGCACCGAGTCAAGCAAACCGTAGAACTCTAAGCACCATGGTACGCGTCTTGTACCTTGACACCATGAAGCTGTGGCTCTGGCTCCTGCTCGCGTCCGTGCCCTTCGTCGCGCCTGCCCAAGCTCCCAACCGCCTCCCGGACCATGCGTCCATCGAGCTCCAGCGACGCCTGGCCCCCCTCGGCAGGCAGCTCAGCATCGCCTTCGTCTTCCCGCGCGAGCCCAAGCCAGTCGGGCGGGGCTCCTACAGCTACGACCCGATCGCAGCAGACCGGTTCGATGACGCCGACCGCTATGTTGACCTCTTCATCGAGGAGCTCTCCAAGTACCCCGAGAGCTTCCTCAAGGCCAGCAACATCAAGCGGGTCCTGTTCGTGCAGAACATCGCTCTAGGACAGCACAAGCGCGCCGCCTTCCCAGACACCAGGGGAGAGGACCTCCTCTTCGACGTCAGCTCCATCCGCAGCGACCGCTACGCCCGCCACGTCATCCACCACGAGATCTATCACATGCTCGAAGACGACTGGAACGGCTCGGCGTTCTACAAAGACCCCAACTGGGCCATGCTCAACGAGGCGGGGTTCGAGTACGGCGCTGGCGGCGCAGCCTTTCAGAACGGGGCCTTCTGGGAGTTCAACCACCCCCAGACCGGGTTCATCAACGTCTACGCCACGTCCGGCCTCGAAGAAGACAAGGCCGAAGTCTGGGCCATCCTCTTCGTCCCAGACAGCTGGAAGATCGTCGAGCCGATGCTCGCAAACGACCCGGTCCTACGAGCCAAGGTCGCCTATATGCGGGAGTTCGGCCGCTCCAGGTCGGCCGCCATGAACCTCGAGTTCTGGTCCGACGTCGTCCAAAAGCCCGTGAACAGGCTCACAGGCCAAAAAAGAGGGTGAACATCGGCCCGTTCCAGCCGTAGAAACCCCTTAGAGATGAGAGGCTTCGCCCTTCTTGCCGCGTCATCCCTGGCCGCGCTCTGCGCCGCGCAGATGGACGGCAGCGAATACGTCAAGGTGGACGTCGGCGACGGCCTCATCCCGTCCCAGACCAACTCGTGGCTCGCGGCCGTCGTCTTCAAACTCGAGGAAGGCTGGCACATCTATTGGAAGAACCCCGGCGACTCGGGCGCGCCGCCCGAGTTCAAGTGGACCCTGCCCGAGGGCGTCATGGCAGGCAAGGTCATCTGGCCCGCGCCGCGCCGCATCGAGGCCGGCGGGATCGTCAGCTATGGTTACGAGGGCGAAGTCGTTCTCAATGTCGAGATGATCGTCGCCAAGGACTTTCCCTCCAACAAGTTCATAGAATACAAGCTCGACGTGGACTACCTCGTCTGCAAGGACCTCTGCCTCCCCGGTAGCGCGAAGCTCGCAGGCAAGCTGCCCTTCATGGGCGTCAACGGGATCCAGTCCTACTACGAGCGATTTCCCAAGCAGGCGGGGCCCGACTCCGTCACCTTCGCCGCCAAAGACGACGACATAACGCTCACCTTCACGCTTCCCGAAACCCCCAAGGGCGAGGTCAAGTCCGCCTACTTCTTCCCCGCCGCCGGGGCCGTCCTCGACCACGAGGCACATCAAAAATGGCACTTGGACGGCACCAAACTCATTCTGCAGGTCAAGCGGTCCAGATACGCCACGACACCCTTCTCAAGCGTCGAAGGGGTCCTCGTCCTGACCTGGGCCGAACCTGGTGGATCGGATTCGGCAACTCGCCAAATGGCAATTGAGTATTCTAAGACCAAGACACAGGAGAAACCTGAATGAAGACCAAAAGAGCAATCCTAGCCCTATCTATCGGAGCCGCAGCACTTCTGATGCTTGGCAACGCCCCCGTCGGCGGTGCTGAGATCGGCAAGGCTGCCCCTGCCTTCACAGCCGTTGACTCCAACGGCAAGACAGTCAACCTCGCGGACTTCAAGGGCAAGATCGTCGTCCTCGAATGGACCAACGACGGCTGCCCGTACGTCGTCGCCAACTACCAGGGCAACATGCAGGCCCTCCAGAAGAAGTACACCGAGAAGGGCGTCGTCTGGCTCTCGATCATCTCGAGCAAGCCCGGCACCCAGGGCTACGCCGACGGAGCGCGAGCGAACGAGCTGACCAAGTCGCGCAGCGCGGTTCCGTCGCGAGTCCTCCTCGACCCGAAGGGCGAGGTCGGAAAGCTCTACGCCGCCAAGGTCACGCCGCACATGTTCGTCATTGACAAGGATGGCGTGCTCCGGTACGACGGCGCCATTAACGCCAAGCCCAGCAGCCGAGCCACCGACCACAAGCCCGAAGAGAGCTATGTGACGTTCGCCGTGGATGCGATCATGGCCGGCAAGGAAGTCGCCACGACGAAGACGCAGCCCTACGGCTGTGGCATCAAGTACTGATTCGAACGATCGGTTAAGAGAACGGGCGTCCCGAACCTCGGGACGCCCGCTTTCTTGAACCGTCCGGCTTAGCTCGGCGTTGCTAGGATTGGTTCGGACTTGGCAAATCCAAACCAACCCGAACGCCCCCTACACGCTCACGTTCTGGTGCGACTCGCTGAGGGCGCAAGCGAGCTCCTGCACCGCAGGCTCGCCCTTGCACGCGATCGCGATGTCGCCAGCCGAGACCACGCCGGTCAGGCGGTTCTGACGGTCCACCAGCACGAGCCGGCCGATTCTGCGCTCGCTCATCATCTTCATCGCGGCATCGGTGTCCGAATCCTCTTGCAGCGTGACCGGGTTGGGCGACATCACGTCCCGCACCTTCTTGTTCTCCAGCCCGCTCGACAAGCCGCGAACGACGATGTCCCGGTCGGTCAGGACCCCTACGACCGTGTCGCCCTCGACAACTGGGAGCATCCCGATGTGCGCGCTCTTCATCAGCGCCGCCGCCTCCTGGATGCCTGAGTCCGGCGAAATCGTCTCTGTCTTCCTCGGTTTCAAGTCAGTTAGGTTCATACGGTTGTGTCCTCCACGCGTGTGGTTCCCTACAACGTACGACCCCCAGGCTGCCCCCGACCTCGAATCGTCCCTTTCGTCCCGATTTCGGGCCGCAGGCTGCCAATGGTCGTACGGTAAGGCAGGAGCGACACCATGATCAAGACATGCGAAGTCTGCGGAAACGAATACGACAAGACCATCGAGGTCACCTTCGACGGTAAGACCCACGTCTTTGACAGCTTTGAGTGCGCCATCCACGCTCTGGCGCCCAAGTGCGAACACTGCGGCTGCCGCGTCATCGGCCACGGACACCAGGTCGAAGGCAAGATCTACTGCTGCGCGCACTGTGGCCACATGGCAGGCAAGCCCGGGTTCGTAGACCGCCTCGACGACGTCCCCGCCGCGACAAGGTAGCTAGGCCCGACTCCCACCGTCCCCGCCGCCCCTCGCCGAAGCGCAGTGGGCCATCGTCCATAATGTCGCATGTCTGTCGAGGGGGATGCCACCCGGATCCTCAGAGCAGCGCTCGGGGACGACGCTAGGTTTAGAGATGGCCAGCTAGGGGCCATAGAGGCCGCCGTCAGCGCTGGCACACGCACGCTCGTCGTGCAGCGGACCGGCTGGGGGAAGAGCGTCGTCTACCTTGTCGCGACCCGTCTGCTCCGCGACGCGTCTTCGGGGCCAACTGTCCTTGTTAGTCCCCTTCTCTCCTTGATGCGCAATCAAGAAGCGTTCGCGCAGCGGTTTCACGTAACCGTCGTTTCAATCAACAGCACCACGCGCGACAACCGGGCGGCGACGCTGCAACGAATTGAGAATCAAGAAGTTGACCTTGTCATGGTCACGCCCGAGCAGCTCGGAATCCTTGACTTCAAGACTGAAACCCTGCCGCTTCTCCAAAGGACCTGTCGGATGCTCGTAATTGACGAGGCGCACTGCATCAGCGACTGGGGACACGACTTTCGACCGGACTACCGGCGCATTCTCGATACTGTCCACCGCCTCTCGCCAAGCGCGTCGGTCCTTGGGACGACAGCGACCGCCAATGACCGCGTCATCCGGGACATCCAGGCGCAGTTGGGAGACGTGAAGGTCGTGCGCGGACCGCTCATGCGCGCATCTCTGCATCTCAAGGTCTTTTCGCTCCGGGACCAGGCCGAGCGCCTCGCATTCCTGGCAAAGTACGTTCCTCGGTTTCAAGGCACCGGAATCATCTATGCGTTGACTGTCAACGACGTCAGGCGCATCGCGGCCTGGCTTCGCGATCACGACGTCGAGGCGTTCGAGTACCATGCCGACCTCGCTAACGATGAGAGAGCCGAGCTCGAGCGGGGCTTTCAGCAGAACGAGTTCAAGGCATTGTGCGCGACGACCGCCCTCGGCATGGGATACGACAAGGGCGACGTGGGGTTTGTCATCCACTTTCAGAGACCAGGCTCGGTCATTGCCTTTTACCAGCAGGTAGGCCGCGCAGGAAGGGCAGTTGGCCGTGCTGACGTCGTCCTACTCGAGGGTTGCGAGGACGACGAGATCAACGAGTACTTCATCGCAAGCGCCTTCCCTAGCGCAGGCGTGTTCGAGGGAATCAAACAGGCTCTGGCGAACTTCGGACCGTTGCGGCTCGACGGCGTTGTGTCACACACGAACTTTCGGCACAACCAGGTCCAGAAGGCGCTTCATCTCTTGGAGGTCGAGCATGTGGTCGAAAAAACGCGCGAGGGGTTTCAACTTGTTGATCCAAACTGGGAGTACTCCAGCCTTCGTTCCGAGGAGATCCAGGCGGCGCGGCTCGAAGAGCTCCGACAGATGCAAGAATATGCGAAGACTCCACTCTGCAGGATGGTCTATCTCGCCCGCGCGCTGGACGATCATCATTCAAAGGATTGCGGCAAGTGCGACCGGTGCAACCCCGGCAAGACGATCTCGATCGATCGAGAAACCGTCGCCGAAGCGATCCAGTTCTTGCGTGCTGACAGCCACGTGATCGAGCAAAAGGGATTCTATCCGCCCGGAGCGATCGCTGAGGGCCGCAAGAAGATCTCTGACGACGACCGTCTCGAGCCTGGAATAGCGCTCTCCGTCTACAACGACGCCGGATGGGGCATGCTCGTCCGCCAGGGAAAGTACACGAGCGGGCACTATAGCGACGAGCTCATCGAACCCTCTGTCACGGCCATCCTGAGACTCGAACACCGGCCAAAGTGGGTGACGTTCGTTCCCAGCCTCGACCACAAAGACTTGGTCTCTGAGTTCGCCAAGCGCCTGGCCGAAGCCCTTGGAGTACCGGTCATAGACTGTGTGCGGAAAGTCAAGCGGGCTGCGCCCCAGAAGGAGATGCAGAACTCCACCACGCAGTTCTCAAACGCCTGGAGTGCATTTGAAGTCGATCAGAGACTCGTAATCGGCGGGACTTGCCTCCTTGTGGATGATGTCGTAGACTCGGGCTGGACTATGACGGCCGTTGGAGTACGATTGAGGAGAGCCGGATGCAGCTCAGTGGTTCCTTTTGCGCTGGCCACGGCGCGCCCGCGAGGACAATGATGAGCGACCCAACGACTGCCGCCCTGACCTCACACCTCATTTCCGATGTGCAGCCTTTGTCAAAGGACGCCTGGCGGGCGCTTGCACCGATGGTCCAGGAACGCTCCAGTCCTCAGCAGATCGTCGAGTTCGCACGGAGGTTGCTCGGTGCCTTGGACGCAGGAATCGTCTGCGAACGTCTCGAAAAGCTAGCTGAGTACGAGGGCGCGCTCGAAGACCTTGCCGACAAGGGCGTCTATGGTGTCGCTTGGTTCGAGGACACGTATCCTCGGCGCGTAGTTCAGCGACTGGGAGAAAAGGCGCCCCCCATGCTCTTTGCAGGCGGTAACTTGGAACTCCTGAACTCCGGCGCCATCGGAATCGTAGGATCGCGCGGGCTCGACGAGTCTGGGGCTTCGTTCGCCGAGGGCGTCGCGGTAGAGGCTGTGCGACAGGGCTTTGGCGTAGTTTCGGGGGGGGCTAAGGGCACGGACATCGTCTCCATGTCGGCGGCCGTCGGATCCGGCGGTTCAACTATCGGCTACATGTCGGATTCCCTAAGCAAGGGACTTAAGAGCCCGGAGATACGCGACGCGCTCGACGAAGGGCGCGTTTGCCTTGCGTCGCCTTTCTCGCCCTTCATCGGCTTCCAGGTAGCCAACGCGATGGCGCGAAACAAACTGATCTATGCGCACGCGCTCGCAACCGTCGTGGTCTCAGCGTCCGAAGGCGAGGGTGGCACCTGGGCCGGCGCGACCGAAGCACTGCGGCTCGGACTGGGCCCCGTGCTCGTCAGATCTGACGAAGACTCCCCGCCAGGCAACCATGCCCTGATCAAGCGCGGTGGCGAGCGGCTTGGCGATCCCCAGGAGCTTTGGCCGACGATCAACGGCTCTCGTCATGGCCAGGCGAGCTTCGGCTTCTAGTCCCGCCTACTCCCACCGTCCCCGCCGCCCAGCCGCCCCCCGCCGTATACTATCGTCAAAGCCATGCCCACCGACTCCTTCCCCATCATAGGCATTGACCACGTCCGCTTTTACGTCAACAACGCCCGCCAGAACGCCTACTTCTACCAGCACGCGTTCGGCTTCGACATCACCGGATACGCCGGGCTCGAGACCGGACTCAAGCACGAGGTGGACTACCTCTGCAAGCAGGGCAACACCCGCTTCCTCTTTTCGGCCCCGATCCGCCCCGGGCACCCGATGGCCAGCAAGATCTCCGAGCACGGGGACTTCGTCCAGGACATCGCTTTCACCGTCGAGGACGTGGACTGGTCCTTCAACACAGCCGTCGAGCGCGGCGCCGTCGCGGCCCGCCAGCCCTTCTCGCTCAGCGACGAGAACGGCGTCGTCAGACTCGCCAGCATCAAGACCTACGGCGACGTCATCCACACCTTCGTCGGCCGCAAGGACTACCGCGGCAAGTTCCTCCCAGGGTTCAAGGACATCAACGAGCCCGGCGACAACATCGGCATCATCGAGGTAGACCACGTCGTCGGCAACGTCGAGCTCGGCAAGATGAACGAGTGGGTCAAGTTCTACGCCGACGTCCTCGGCTTCAAACAACTCATCTCCTTCGACGACAAGGACATCTCCACCGAGTACACCGCGCTGATGAGCAAAGTGATGGCCAACGGATCGCAGACCGTCAAGTTCCCGATCAACGAGCCCGCGGAGGGCAAGAAGAAGTCGCAGATTGACGAGTACCTCGAGTTCTTCGGCGGCGCGGGCGCGCAGCACATCGCGCTGCGCACCGAGGACATCCAGCGCACGGTCACGCACCTCAAGAACCGCGGCATCCTGTTCCTGCACGTCCCCGCGACGTACTACGAGACGCTCTACGAGCGCGTCGGACAGATCGAGGAGGACGTCAAGGACATCGCCTCGCTCGGCATCCTCGTGGACCGCGACGAGGACGGCTACCTGCTGCAGCTCTTCACCAAACCCATCACCGACCGCCCGACGCTTTTCTTCGAGATCATCCAGCGCAAAGGAGCGAAGTCGTTCGGCAAAGGCAATTTCAAAGCACTCTTCGAAGCCATCGAGCGCGAACAAGCCCTCCGCGGCACGCTATGAACTCCCCTCTCCCCTCCGGGGGAGAGGGGTTGGGGGTGAGGGGCTCTTGTCTCGGCGTCGGCGCTTTCCCCAGCGGGGCGTAGCCGGACTAACCCATTGTGTGTGGCACGGCTGTCCCCGAAGTGCTGGCCCACTCTTTGACCCCACGTCCAAGGACCAGCCAAAAACCATGGAACCTTTTAGACACTACGTCCGTCTATACCTGTAGACTCAAGGAGAGTTACATATGGACACGAACCAAGACACCACAAGAGTGCTCCTGAAAGACATCGAAAAGCCGCTGCCAAACAACGGGAATGGACGGGAATTAACGGGAATTCCAAAAAAAAATAAAAGAAGAAAAAACGACCTCCGAAAACCCCCGAAAGACCACTCCCTAAAAAGCCCCCCAAGAGCATGCGCGAGGCGATCCAGAGGGCGCTCTACGAAGACGACGGGCGCCTCATAGACGATCTCTGCGACGCCGTGCTCGTCACCGCGATCAACGGCAACGTCCCAGCCATGAAGATCGTCATCAAACTGACCAAGTAGGCATGTCACCCGTTTCAAGCCAGCCACCCAGGGGGTGCCCCGGTCTGGCCGCTCGACCGACGCCGACTCGACCGTCGAAGACAAGCGGCAGACGCGTAGATGGTGTGCCGGGAGTCCTAAATGAACTCCCGTCACCCGTTACCCGTCGCCCGACACTCAGAACTTGTCGGGGAACTTCGCGACCACCCCGTCGCTCAGCATGTCGGCCATCATCATCGCCTGGTCGAGCGCCTTGTCGAACGCCTGTATGTTCGCCTGCCAGTCGCCCTTCAGCCGCGCGACGGCCTCGTCGGTCGTCAGCTTCAGGTGCTCCTGCATCATCGAGCGCATCTCGGCCTGCGGCCAGTTCTCCGGGTTCGCCGCGCTCAGGAAGTCCGCGATCGCGTCCGCGTTCTCGGACCACTGCTTGTTCGCCGCGTCCAGCGCCTCGTTGTTGCCGGACCTGGCTGCGCCGACGACCTCGGTCGCGATCATGATGTGCTCCCGCAAGAGCTCGGTCAGCTTCGCGCCGGCCTCTTCGCCAAAGTACGGTTTGACGGCGTTGCCGATGTCGTCCTGGTTCTTGAGCAGCCGCTCAGCGACCACGTCTTTGTCTGCAAGACCAGCGGAGGCGCTGTTGATATAGTCGCGCGTCAGCCACACGTGGTCGGCCCAGAGGTCGCGCATCGCGAGCCGCAGCCCGAGCTCGTCGGCGGAGATCCCGCTCTCTGCTACCGCCTGCGGACGCGTGTCCGTCGGGGTCGTGTCTGCTGCCGGTTCGCACCCGATGGCCAGTACGACGGTCGCCAGGCACGCAAGGGTGACTACTGAATGCTTCTTCATAAGACTCACCTGCCCCTTTCGACCTCGCGCCGAACACGCGCGAACACGTTAAGGGGCAAAGGTCCCTGTCAGGGCAGAATCGTCCAGTTCGCCCGATTGAAGGACACGGCGAACGGGAAGCCCAAGAGCGGGCCGACCGCCTTGAAACTGACCTTCGCCATCACGCGCAGGTCCGAGGCACGGATGAAGCGCGCGGGGTTGGACGTGACGTGCACGTGCGCGATCGAGTCTGAAGTCGTCGCCGCGCGCGTGTCCACCAACTCCCACGCCCCTGCGACGAAGTTGAACAGCTCGATCTGCTGCGAGAGGTTCGGGGTCGAGCCGCGAGCCTCGATCAAGAACCCGAGCTCGAGCGGCGACCCAGAAGGAGCCGTCCCCTCGACGACCAGTTGCACGGGCGCCTCAGAGTTCGAAAGCACGATCCCCTGCTGCACCGCGAGCGCACTGTCGTCGCTCGAGAACAGCGACGACAGCCCGCCGGAGGCCAGGCTGCCCCGAAAGAGCGTAAACGACGAAGGCAGGATCGGTGCTGGGTGCTCGATCCGCAGGAAGTACACGTCCTGCTCGCCGTTGAAAGTCGCCGAGTACGCCAGCCCGGCGCCTTCGTCGTCGGAGGCCATGTGGTAGTAGTCGCCGATCTTGTTCTGGTTCGGCCAGCCGACAACGCTGTCCCATGTCGGCGTCATCGAGACGTTCTTCGACCACGTGCGTCCGCCATCGAGCGAGTACGAGGAATAGGTCTGGCACAAGTTCGTCACGAGCGAGCTCCGCGTGTCGTTCCAGACCGCGTCAATGCGCCCGTTCGGGGCGACCGACATCGTGCCGAACCACTGCCAGCGGTTCGAGCCCTGCGGGTCGTCGTTGACGCGGACCGGCGCGCTCCACGTCATCCCGCCGTCCTCGCTGCGCGCGAAGAAGACGTCGTGCGGGTCGGTGCCCGCCGGGTTCATCGAAGAGAGCACGTAGATGTTTCCGCGAGTCGGACCGTTCGAACTGTCGGCGGCGATCCAGACTTGGCCGATGAGACCGCCCGGGTTCGGGCCCGTGTTGGACGTGAACGTCCCGCCGAGCGGCACCGCGACCGTGAAGTCGAAGCTCGGAGTCACCGCCGCGAGCTTCGCGTTCGTGGACTTCGAAACGTACACAGTTCCGCTGCGCTGGCCGGAAACGTACAGGTCGCCGTCCAGGTCCACGGCGAGCGTCCCCCATGTCTGTCGCTGCGGCGGGATCTCGACCGGGTTGATCCAGTTGACCGCACCGTTCGTCGAGCGAGAGAACTGGTTGGGAAAGTAGCTGTTCCCCGCCGTGCTCCAGGCCTCATAGATGTGCCCGTTTGCAGGGCCGCCAGTGTTGTCAATCGTGAACCAGGCCTTGTCTCCACCAAGGCTGAAGAGCGGCGAGGACCAGGTCACGCCGCCGTCGCTGGATATGTAGGTGTCGCACTTGTAGTCGCTGCCGGCGACCCTCAGGCTGTTGTAGTAGATGTTGCCCGCTGTATCGGAGCCGAGCACCGGGTCGCTTCGGAAGATCCCTGGGTCGAGGACGCCTGGGAACGTCCACGTCGCTCCGCCGTTGTGGCTATATCCGACGCCCGCCTGGCGGAAGTTGGAGGCGATGTTGTCGAACTGCCGCCAGCCGATCACGATGACGTTCGGGTCTGTCGCGCTGACTGCGATGGAAGGCTCGTTGGCCGCGTCGCCGACGATGTTGTTGCCGAGCCCGTCCACATTGACCTGCACGCTGCTGAACCCGCCCCTCATCACGATCCTACCGCGCGACTTGGCGGCGAACAGCCGGCTCATGTACGGGTCGCCGTACGTCTCGTGCGGCGTAAAGTCGAAGCCGCGCGCCTGGCCCCCCTCCCCGGCGGCGAGGCAGATCAAGAGAAGCACGGCAGAGCCCATAGTAGGCCGAAGTATACGGAATCAAGGGGCACTGCGACCACCTCTAACTCAGCCCGGACGAGACTTCGCCGGCGCGCCTTACTCTTCCGCGTCCAGCGCTTCCTTCACCTTGTCCAGCGCTTCCTTGATCTCCGCCACCTTGTCCAGCTTCTCCTGCGCGTCTGTCAGCTTCGCGTACTCGGCCATCAGCTTCTCTGCGACCGCGATCGCGTCGAGAACCTTTTGCAGCTTGGCCGCCCCTGCGATCGCCTTGATCCCGCCGATGATCGCACCGATCCCCGGCATCGGGATCGAGTCGTATCCCAGCATGGAGGCGGCCGTGGTGATCAGGTCCGCGGCCATCGCGAAGAACGCGTCGTCCGCAAGAGCCTTGTCAACAGCGGTCTTCAGAGCGCCCATGCCCGCCTCGCTGGGGTTCTTGCTCGATTCGAGCACCGCCAGGATCCCCTCCTTGCGCTTGATGTTCGCCTTCAGCCCCGGGCTGGGGTTCTTCGCGTCCGCCGCCTTCAGCGCGGCGATCTTCGCCTTGTAAACCTCGATCATCGCCGCGATCCACGCCTTGAACGTCTTCACGTTCATCGCCTTTTTCACGTCATGCATCTTCACGTTGAAACACAGGGCACGGATCTGGAACGCGCCCGGCTGCACGCCGACGAGCGTAAAACCGAATGTGACCGGCCCAGTCGAAGGGAGGTCCGACTTCTGGACCGAGAACGCGAGGGTCTCGCCGCGAACGCTGTTCGTCTCCGTCGCCTCTTCGATGTGGACCACCTGCGGCGACTCGTTCACGACCTCGATCGGGACCGGGAACTCCGACTCCGCGAGGCCCTCGAGCCCAGACACTTGCACCGTGAGCGACGCTCGCTCGCCGCGCAGGAGCGTCGTCTTGGTCGCGCTCAGGCTGACGCGCACGACGTTGGTGTGCAGGTTCGAGTTCTGCCCGCCTTCCTTGACGTCAATCGTCGCTGGGCCGGTGTTGCCGTGCGTACCGGCGAACACGCACGAGCGTGGGGATTCCGCTATCGGCACGAGCGACGTGCCGCCGACCGCGGCGGACGTGTTCGAGAGATCGCCGTCGAACGGCCCCCTCACCTGCACTGGGCTGCTGCCGCTCACGATCGGGTCGCACGAGAACTCCGCTGGCGAGTCTGCGTACTGTGCCGTGCGGACCCAGCAGCTCGAGTTCCCTTGCGTCCTACCGTCGGAAGAGCGCAGGACGATCTCGACGGCGTTGATTCCCGCAGGAAGGGTCCACGTCGGGTTTCCACCGGAGCCCGTCGGTCCCTGCCCCTGCAGTTCGACGACGTATCCGTTCAGCACCGCGCCGTTCCGCTCCGCCGCACTGCCGTTGCCACTAGGCGTCGCGACGACCGTGCCGCTGATCGTGTCGCCAGCCATCATGTCGTCCGGAAGGTACACGGTGACCTTGCCTTGTGGGAGGTCGAACGTCGTGACCACCACGTCACCCTGCTCTTTCGTCACTCCTTGCACGGCGGGGGCTACAACGGCGAAGAGGGCGATGATCGGCAACATAACGAATGTTGGGACGGCCGGTGGCCCTCCAGTGTTCCGCACGGTCGCCCAACAACCGCCTGTTACTCCCACCCTCGACCCTGTCCGTCAGCGCCCGTGCCTGTTCCTCTCCTTTGCCGCGTTATCGAGAGCGATGGCAGCCCGCGGGACAAAGTACACCGCCCCGGCCGAGGGCCGGGGCGGCGAGTCGAGTCGCTTGGCGCCGCCTACGCAGTCCGCTTCTTGCGACGACGGAGCAACGCGACGGCTCCAAGGCTGAGCGCGACCATCGTCCCAGGCTCTGGGACCGCACTGCGCCAGTCCACGCCGGACTGCGACCAGAACTCTGGGTCCTGCGGATTGCCGTTCGCGTCAAAGAACCCGCCAATCCCGTTCCAGTACGCGGTGTGCGAGAAGTCGAGCGTTCCGGCCACCGTGCCGTCCAGGAGGTTCGGATTGTCGGCGTGGGTGTAAGCCTCCATGTTCATCCGGAGCAAGAACGGCTGGCCATAGATGAACTCGAGCTCTACTTCGGTCATGGGTTGGTTCAGTTCGTCGCCCGTGTACCAGACGTCTCCGTTCGCGTCGCTGTACCAGTCTCCGAACCACCCGCCGACCAGGAAGCTGCCGCCCTGGTCTGTGCTCGTGCCGATCCACGAGTCCCAGAAGCCATAGATTCCTGCGTCACTGAACGGGTCCCCGTTTGCATAGCCGCCAGTCAGCTCGAACGTTGCGCTGCCGAAGACCAGCAGGCTCGCCGTAAAGTGCCCGACCGTGCCGTTGAGCTCCGGGTCGGAGATCAGGACCGTATCAGTCCAGTACGTCTGCGCATTGACCATCAGGCCTTCGGCCGGGTTGGTCGCGGTCATCGAGTCGTAGTGCCCGAACACGCTGTTGATCCCTGGTGCGATCCGCGCCCTGGCGAGCGCGTTTCCGGTCGGGTCTGCGATCGAGACCTCCTGCCAGTTCGGGTCGTCCTCGAAATAGAGCTCCTGGAGGTTAGCGTCAACCTTTGCCCGGACGATCGTGACGTAGTTGAGCGATTGGGTGTAAGCAAGGCTCGAAGCGAGAAACAAGAGAAGAATGGAAATCCTGCGAAGCATGGGTGCTGAACCTCAAATTGGGATCATGAGCGTGCCAACGCGCCCTGTCACACCGATTCTGCCTCGACTTCCTGCACGCCGGCTGTAGTCTCTTTCGCGTCACCAGAACGGTGTCCTCGAAAACACCGACAGAGGCGCCGACAAAGCCCACCGCCCGGGCCGCGGGCGGGGGGGGTGGGTCGAGCCGCTTGGCGCCGCCTACGCAGTCCGATTCTTGCGACGACGGAGCAACGCGACGGCTCCAAGGCCGAGCGCGACCATCGTCCCAGGCTCCGGAACCAAGAACCCGCGGATCTCACCGCCAGGAAACTGGGTCGAGTGGATGTTCAAGTACGTCCGGCCCTCCTGCATGTGCCCAAGGAACGCGAAAAAGGCAAGCAGCGGCACACCGCCGTTCGCGGTGACATATGAGGGGTTCCAACTCGAAGATTGGAGCATGTCGTAGGTCATGTCCATGGATCCGCTCGTCACTCCCAAGGGGAACCCTGTGAACGACGGCAGCTCGGTCGCGACGGCGGCTGTACCGGTCATCGGGACGGCGGTCGGGGCATGGATGTGCGCGGCCGTCGTCGTCCCGATCAGGCCCTGGAACTGGACCTGCACGCGCATCGTGTACAAGATCGAGTCCAGGGTCACGGTCGAAGTCCCCGTGCCAGGCGAGCTGTTCGGCGGCGCCTCCGAAGGTCCGTCCAAGTTCGCAGTGAAGACGAAGGTCTGCGCCTGGCTCGCACAGGCGAGCACTACAAGTGCGGCGCAAACGGTACCAATCCTATAAGAAGTTCTCATGGCAAGCCTCAGTTCCCCCGTGCTCTTACACTCCCGAATGCAGCCCGCGGGAAAAGTGCGTCAAGAATCCTCACAAATGATCCTGGTAGAAATACTGGTAGCCGGAGTGTGACGAGGTGGCGGGCCCGTCGGCGGCCTGCGGCGGACTCACAGTTTGGGGCGCGCTATGGCATGACGTGCTGGACTGCGCCGTTGAGGCGCGCAAGCACGTTGTGGTCGTTGTGGCGCGCGACGGGCGGCAAGTCGGCCTCGGTGCCCAGGGCGCTCTCGGAGAGGTCCGTGCTCTCGAAGAGCGTGATTATCAGGGAGTGGTCGGGGAACGAGTCCAGGGTCTGTCCGTCAATCTGCGTGTGCATGGCGACGCCGAACTCGGCGGGATTGTTCGCCTCGACCACCGGGCACTGGAAGTCGCTGTTCGGCGAGACGTACAGGTCCACGCGATCCATCCAGTCGGTGCCGATCGGCAGCGTGTCGTCGTAGTCCGCCGCGTACATCATGAGCCCCTGGTTGACCTCTCGCATCCGGTTCACGCACTCTTGAAGCAGCACCGGGAACGGGCTGTTCGTGAGCCCCGCGCACCCGACGAGCGCCAACACCGCCGCGACCAAGACCACCAAGTTCCCAAACCTCATCGCTTCACTTTACCGCTTCTCAGTCCTCGATCGTTCCCATCAGGGCGAGGTCATGACGTACGCCGTCCTCGTCTACCGTCACCACCTCGTACCAGTCCTTGCCTGCCGGCGGTGGCCCGCTCTCGCCGAGCTGGAACCAGGGTTGGGGCAAGAAGATTTTGAGATGTTCGCGGGATTGGCGGATGTGCGGGACTCCCATGGTCGTCCCTTCGTACCGGCCCTCCCATCCTCGCTCCGTGTCCTCCTCGACGTACACCATGAAGGTCCGGACGTGGCTCCATGACAGCAGATACGTTTCATCCCCAATCCCAAACTTATAGACGAGCGCATTGTCGTCCTTGTAAGTCAGTGGATTGACGGCCATTGAAAAGTCGAGACCGCCTGACACGCCGGGCTCTGTTCTGACCAAAGACGTGTCGGTCACAGCTCGGACATGCCCGTCAACGAACGCGTACACTTGTCGGTTGTCGGGCCATCGCTCCGTCTCGTTCAGGAGCGCCGTCACCTCGGGCGCGACGACGGAGGAAAGAGGCATTCCGGCGACCTCGTGGTTTGGGACGATCGAACCGCCGTTCGGATTCAGGGTTCGAAGCGCCTGCTTCCTCTCCAAGTACGGCATCACATGCTCGCGAAGGTCCTGCTCTGAACGGAAGTGCATGGGAAGCGTGTCGTCGTGTTCGACCGCGTACATGTGCGTCGCAAGCGCGACCTGCTTAAAGTTGGAAATGGTCGTCGTGAGCTTTGCTCTGTGCGGGGGCCCGCAATCAATCACCGGCATAACGATCGCAAAGACTGCGATCGCTCCGAGGGCGAGCACGGTCCAGCCGCACCCTTTCTCCCACGTACTGCTCCCTTGAGTCCCGGCGTCCGGTTTCACGACCTCAAGTGTAGATCACAAGCTTGGCGATTGCCATCGTATCGCCTGCAACCATCCAGCTCAAACTCAGCGCCCCCGGCTGGGTGGCCGGGGGCGCGTGGTCGCAGCGGGCTAGTTCTCGACTTCCCAGACCATCCGGTCGAACCTGTCCAAGACCCGGCTGTAGTTCCTCGAGATCATAGGAGACGTGAGGACCGCTCTCGCACGCATCTCCCTGGTCCCTGGATGGATGAACCTCGAGGCGTTCGTCGTGACATCAACCTGGATCGTTGAGTCCGTCGTCGTCCCTGTCCCGGCGAAGACGGGCTCCCAGACCGCCGTCAGGTAGTTGAAGAGCTCGACGGCCTTCGTCCTAGTGGGGTCTTGCGACCTGTGCTCTAGAATCAGGCTGACGCGGCTCGCCGTGACGTTTGGCGCCGTTCCTCGGGTCTCAATGACCGTGGTCGAGACGTTTGGTGAGTTCGCACTGACGGTGACGTACAGATCGTCGCTCGCGAACAGCGCGGGCAGGTCGTGGAGCGGTTCCACGCCTTCGATCACGATGTACGTTGACGGGTTGACGATGACCGGGCCAGAAGGCGTGATCGTGAAGTTGGCGTTGGAGACGTCGTAAAAGACGTTACCGACGGCCTCGACGAAGATCCTCGCTTGGCTGGTGCTCACGTTCGGGATCGTCACCTGTTGCGAGCCGTCGTTCGCGGTCGTGGCGAGCAGGACGGTCGCCGTGCCGTCGTAGTAGCTCGCGCCTCCGTTGGTCGAGAGGAGGATGCGGACGTTCGCGGCCACGCTTCCGCCGCCGATGTTCCACGTGACGGTCTGGTTCGAGCCGCCGGCCCAAGTAACGTTGGTGTTCGGTGAGGTCACCGAGAACGGCGATCCGCTGACGGTCAGGACCGTTGCGTCCCACTGGTAGTTGCCGCCGCCTGCGCGGTTGTCGCGGACCGTGGCGCGGAAGGTCATGTTTCGGTTGGCCGATGGGAGGTTCTCCCACTGGTCGAACCCGTTTGCTAGGACCGTGGCCTGTTTGGGGAAGAACCTCGACGAGCTCGTGGTCGGGAGCAACGACCGGAACAGCGGGCTGCTGGCCTCGTTCACAGGTGGCGTCGCCGCTCCCAGGTCGAACTCTTCCCAGCAGTACGTGAGCGTGTCGACGTCGGGGTCGCTTGCGACCGCGGTCAGCCTGAACGGCGTGTCCTGCGGGATCGTAAAGTCGGCGCCCGCGTTGACGACCGGCGAGTTGTTGCCAGTGTTGATCGTCGCGCCGCCAGAGCCGGCGTTGTTGCGCCACGCTTCGATCGCGCCCTGGCTGTCGGTGTGGAAGTAGGCGTCGGAGTTGGACTGCAGGTTCTCGCTGCCGCAGATTCCGGCGTAGGCCATGATCGTCGAGCCGCTTCCTGGCTCGTAAGCGTGCGCAGAGGAGCGGTTGCCGCCGCCGCAGCTGCTCGTCGTACCGTTGAAGGTGTGGTTAGCACCGTACTGGTGGCCCATCTCGTGCGCGACGTAGTCAATCGAGAACGGGTCGCCGATGGGGCTGGGGAGCCCTGTGACGCCTCGCGCCTTTGCACCGCTGACTCCTACGACCTGCAGCGAGGCGACGCCGCCTCCGCCTGTCGAGAACACGTGCCCGATGTCGTAGTTGGCGTCACCAGGGTTCGAGTCGCACTCGGTCTGGTTTTGGCCGAGCATCGTAACGCCGTTGTTGTTCGAGTACGGGTCGGTCGCGGCGTTCGGGAAGTTCGTGAGCGTGACGATGATCATTCGGATCGCGATGTCTCGCTCATAGACTCCATTGATACGGTTCATGATCGTGACCGATCCGGCGTCCGCGTTCGCGACGCCGCCGTAGAAGGCGGTGTACTCGCCGGTGCCCTTGAGCGCAAGGCGGTACTCCTTTCGGTTCGGCCCTGGGCGGAGGGGCCCGCCGAAGTCGCGCCGGGTCGCCATCGGGGCCTGCTCGGTCGTGTTGCACTTGAAGCAGTAGGTCTTGATGCAGTCCCGCTTGTAGTAGACGAGGTGGTTGACCATGTCGCCCATTGTGCGGGGCTCGATGTAGTAGTCGCCGTCGGCGGAGAGCACGAAGCCGTGGAAGCCGTTGCGTCCGATGTCGAAGCGACCGATCGCGGTCGGGTCGTCAATGCCCTGGCCCGAGTAAGTCTTGACGCCAGTCTGTCGCTCGACGGCTGGCGTCTGGATCGGTGACTCGAAGAGCCGGAACCTCTTGAGGGTGCCGTCCGGGCTCGGCATGAGGACGACGTGCTGGAACGCAGTGAAGCCTTCCATGGGAGCGTCGGCGAGCTCCGCTCGGAGCGCGTACTGGTCTGCGCGGAACGACGCCGAGTCATTGATGCTCCTGACGATGCGCAGGAGGGTCGCGGCGTCTTTGCCGGGCGCATGGGTCCAAACGGTGGCCTGTGCGAAAGCAGCGACGGTGGCCGCGAAGAAGGCGAGTGTGGTCAGAATCCTAAGCATCTTCAAGCAATCCTCAAGGTGAACTCGTGGTGAGACTCTAGCCCATTAAACCCCTCTTTGGGACGGGCGCATTTTCAACCCAGCATTTTTTCGGGCCGCGAACGAGCACACGGACCCTGCCACGGCTTTGACGGGGACGCGCGGCGAGTTCGTTCGCAGGGATTCGAGAGGCCGCGCCTTCTGCCTTTGCGCTGATACGAATGGCGCACAGCCATACTGCGCTGTTGCTGGTCACAATCTACATTCCCGCGATCGCGTTCGTCGTTCTCGCCGCCTGGGGGCTGAAGGACGAGGAGCTGTACTGGGGCGAAGTCGGCGTTTGCGCGGCGGTCGTCGTCGTGTTCGGCGTTGTGTGCTACTTCTCCGGGTGGCCGATGTACCTGATGGCGGTGCCTCTTGTGCTGGCGGACATCTGGATGATCTTCAAGCTGTTCGGCGGCAACATCTGAGGGCAGTGAGGGCGGATTGGCTGAAGCCGAAGGCTACTCGGACACCGTCTTTCATGCATGAGCACTCAGAGGCTGGAGGCGTTCAGCGACGCCGTCATCGCGATCATCATCACGATCCTGGTTCTTGAGTTCAGGGTCCCGCACGAGCCGACGCTCGTGGCGCTTGCGCCGCTTTGGCCGGTGTTCCTCTCTTACGTGATGAGCTTTGTTTACCTCGCGATCTACTGGAACAACCACCACCACATGCTGCACGTGACTCGGCACGCGAACGGCGCGATCATGTGGGCGAACATGCACCTGCTGTTCTGGCTGTCGTTGTTCCCTTTCGTGACCGGGTGGATGGGCGAGACCAATTTCGCTGCAAGGCCCGCGGCGGTGTACGGTTTCGTGCTGCTGATGGCAGCGACCGCCTATTACATCCTCGAGGTCGCGATCATGAAGCACGAGGGCAAGAAGTCGGAGCTCAAGAGGCTGATCGGAAGCGAGCGGAAGGGGCGGCTGTCTATCGCGCTGTATGTGCTGGGGATCGGGCTTTCGTTCGTCGGAAGTTGGATCTCGATCGCGATCTACGCGTTCGTCGCGCTGATGTGGCTGGTGCCGGACAGGCGGATCGAGGAAGGCGTGGCGAAGGCGTGACCGATGAGTAACGAGAGGACGAAGGTCGTGATAGTCGGGGCGGGATTTGCGGGGCTGGAGTGCGCGAAGGCGCTGCGCAACAAGCCCGTGGACGTGACGGTGATTGACCGACAGAACCACCACCTTTTCCAGCCGCTTCTCTATCAGGTCGCGACGGCGGGGCTGTCTCCGGCGAACATTGCGGCGCCGATCCGGCGCGTACTGCGCGGGGCGCAGAACGTCCGCGTGGTCCTGGACGAGGTGACCGGGATTGACACTGCTGCGCGCGTCGTGAAATCAGAAGGCGGTTCCTACCCCTATGACTATCTGATGATCGCTACTGGTGCGAGCACGTGGTACTTCGGGCACGACGAGTGGTCCGAGCGGGCGCCGGGCCTCAAGACGCTCGCTGATGCGACGTCCATACGTGCCCGGATCTTGAGCGCGTTCGAAGAGGCGGAGGTGTCGCGCGAGCCCGAGCCATGGCTGACTTTCGTGGTCGTCGGCGGCGGCGCGACGGGGGTCGAGATGGCTGGCGCGATCGCCGAGCTTGCGAGGAAGGCTTTGAAGGCGGACTTTCGGCGCATCAATCCTGCGAAGGCGAAGATCGTCCTCCTAGAAGGCGGCGACCGTCTGCTCGCATCGTTTCCGCCGAAGCTGTCGTTGGCGTGCAAGCGTTCGTTGGAGAAGCTCGGCGTCGAGGTGCGGCTGAACACTTTCGTGGGTGGGATTGACGGCGAGGGCGTGGACACGGAGCAGGGCCGGCTTTCGGCGAAGACTGTGGTGTGGGCGGCCGGGGTCCGCGCGTCCCCCGTCGCTTCGTGGCTGGGCGTGGAAGCGGACAAGCAGGGGCGCGTGGTGGTCGCGCCGGACTTAAGCGTGCCTGGGCTTTCTGGGGTCTATGTCTGCGGCGACTGCGCGGTGGTCATTGGTGGAGACGGAAAGCCGCTGCCCGGCGTTTGTCAGCCCGCGATGCAGGAGGGCGTGTTCGTTGCGCGTGCGATCCTGTCTGAGTGCATCTCTGGAGAGCCGCAGCACAAGTTCGTTTACAAGGACAAGGGGAACATGGCGACGATCGGGCGGAGGATGGCGGTGTGCCAGATCGGGCGGTTCCAGTTCTCAGGCACGCTCGCGTGGCTGCTGTGGGTGACGATCCACATCTGGTACCTGATCGGTTTCCGCAATCGCGTTCTGACGATCGTCGAGTGGGCTTGGGCGTATGTGACTTTTGAGAGAGGGGCGAGGTTGATTGTGAGGGATTAGTTCGGGTTTGTTCGGGGTGGTTCGGGGAAGTCTCAGCGCTTTAGGACTGCGACGAAGTCGTTTTGCCAAGTGTGCGAGCCGGCGGTGGCGCGGGTGACGCGGCCGCCGCGGGACTTGTGGACCTCGTACCCGCGGTCGAAGAAGAAGCCGTGCAGGTCCGCCGAGGTGTGCCCCTGTTCCTTGCACGTCTCCGCGTCGCACTCATAGAGCACGAGCGATGGCGGCGTGGGGCCGTCCATCGTGCGCTTGAAGCCTTTGAGCACGCGCAGCTCGCTGCCTTCGACGTCCATCTTCAGGCAGTCCACTCGCTCAATGTTGTTCTGTTCAGTGTAGTGGTCGAGGGTTGTGCACGGAACGGCTTCGCCTTCTCCCGCTGACGCGACGTGTGAGCCGCCGATGTTGGCCGCCCTACCGACGACGTATCCGACGGTGCCTTCTACGTCGCTGACCGCGATGGGATTGACGCGCACGATGTTCTCGTAATTATTGAGAGCGACGTTCCTTCTCAGGTACTCGAGCTGTCGCTTGCCCGGCTCGAAGGAGTGGACCTGTCCGGTCGGGCCGACGATGCCCGCGGAAGTGAGCGTGACGAGGCCGATGCACGCACCGACGTCGAAGACGACCATGCCCGGGTGCAGGTGGCGCTGTAGGTGCTGGAGCACATACGGCTGGTGCTGTCCGCGGATGTAGATGTGAAAGCCGGAGACCTCCCTCATCGGGACGCACATCTGCTGTCCTGTCAGCAGTGGGGTGACGACGTCTTCTTGCTCTGGCCGCTTGAGGGTCCGGAAGAGGTTGGTGACTCGGGACTCCGGGAGGAAGGAGGTCGCGTGGACCAGGCGTCTTCCGAACTGATGGATGGCGTGCGGCATGTCGGCTGCTTGTCGCCCACAAGTCTGGCAGGGGGCGGGACTCTGGGTTTGAACCTGGGGGGCCGTTTTAAGGCCGTTTTTTCCTGCTATAGGGGTGCTTCGTTGGACACTCCGTTGCCGATCACTTCTTCCCCTATACTCTCAGAGTACCACAAGGTAGGACGGTCTGTCAAGTTTGTCTTTGAAAACAGGGCATTGGCCCTATAGGTCTTTGAATGGCTAGGGTGGTGGTTCTTGCACTGCCGCGGGGTGCTTCATGCCTCAGGCAAGTCACGGCTGTCCTGAGGGGCACTGGGATTGGAAAGGACCTTGTTTCGCGTGCCACTCGGAACAACCGTGGCACACGGTGCGGGAATCACCCAGGCCGGCTACCCGCCGAGCATGCGTTGCAAACCGGGTGATCCGGCAAGAGACGCTGGCCACCCCGCCCGCAGGGTACATTTGGTAGGTCAATCCGGCCATCCGCCATCTACACGCCCTTGTCGACAGGTTCTGTGTGTGCGCCGATCGCAAGCAACAAAGGGCCAAGTACAAGACAGCCGAGTCCACAGGCTGCCCAAAGGCCCGAGTTTCCGCCGTCCGGATAGTCGACCCAATCCGACCTCTCCAGAGCAAGCATTAGAAACGCGGGCGCAGCGGGCAATAGTAGGACACCGAGGCCGAACGCAGCGGATGGACCAGGCCGTCCCTTCTTCCCTTCGTCATACGCGTTGTTTGCCGCAATGCGCCAAATGGATGCGACCACCATCGTAGGGATCGCAAGCACCACGAAGACTGGAGCGAAGAGGTCCAATGTTATGAGACTACCATCAGTCCCGGCAACTCTGGCCTTGAGAGGTTCGGCTATTTATCCAGGCGATTGGAACTTGGCTACTGCTCACACGTCGTGGATGGAGAAGGCGGTGCAGAGGGCGGTGAACTTCTGTTTGACCTGCGCGATCAGGGGTTCGTTGGAGGGGGCGGGGCGACTGGCTCTTGCTGAACCGCGCCCCAGTACTGGATCTTTTTGCGCATAAAGAAGTACCGAAACGAGTAGCGACGGCCATCGGTGACGGCTACGCCGTCGACATAGGCATATCCCGATAGAATGTGCGGATAGGACACGAGCGTCTGGATCCTGTAATCCTCCCCAATCTCGTCAGTCAACTGCTCGCGCATGCGCGCAGCCGTCGCGTCGTTGTCTACTTTGGTGAGGGCGCGCAGGACGCGCGCGCGCGCTTCGACGGCGAACTGCTTTTGATGTCCTATATAGACGGCTGGTACAAGAACGATTGCGACAGCGAGTGCGGCAGCGAGCACCCACGGAAGTATGCGGTTGCGACCGGCTCTTGGTGTCGTGGATGACATGTTTACACGTCGTGGATCGAGAAGCGGGTGCAAAATGCAATTGCGTGACTTAGTCGAGGTAGTCACGGAGTTGTCGGAGGGGCAGCGGAAGACGGCGGCAACGATTTCAGCGCCGCGAGCGATCCACGAACCATATAGAACTCGCCCACCACAATCAAAGTCCAGATGGCGATCACTACAGGCGACCACCAATAGAACCGTCCGGACAGCAGAGTGGCTATGAACGGGGGGTGCCTGGAAGCAGAACGAGGATCGCTAACGTGACCGCCAACGCAGGTCGCATGGCAGCCCCAATGATCTCAAACCATTCGAATACTCCCGTTCGCCCTTCTTTCGGGGCGGACTTGATCAGTTGCACGAGCCGTCTGCTTCGAACTGACCGCACGATGGGCAGTTCAACGCTCAGTCCATAAACGATAATCGCTACTGCGAGGCAGACAAATGCGATTCCGAATACATAAAATGCGCGGCTGTCTGGCTCCGGAAGGGCCGTTGCAACGAAGCCGATTGGGGACAAGAGGAGCATTGGGATCAGCCACCGTTTCCTTCGCGGCATCACGTTCGCTTGAAACCAAGCGTTGGTGTCGATAACCTCAGCCGCCTGTTCTTCGGTCAGCAAGCGAATGGGAGATGCCGGCCCCGTCTTCCAGAGCCAAGCGCCGTCCTCCCTCTTCGTCAGAACGCGTGACTGAATCCGCTGGACATCGATCATTTGTCCCACCTGCAAGCTGCATTATACCGCCATCTAGGCAACGTCGTGGATCGAGAAGCGGGTGCAGAGGGCGGTGACCTGCGACTTGACGGTAGAGAGCACTGAGGCGTCGTCGGGTGCGCGGAGGACGGTGGCGATGTGGGCGGCGATTTCGGCCATTTCCGCTTCGCGCATCCCGCGCGTGGTGACGGCGGGGGTGCCGAGGCGGACGCCGGAGGTGACGAACGGCTTTTCTGGGTCGTTGGGGATCGTGTTCTTGTTGGTCGTGATGTTCGCCTTCTCGAGCGCGTTCTGCGCGACCTTGCCGTTGATGCCGAACGGGCGCAGGTCCACGAGCATGAGGTGCGAGTCGGTGCCGCCGCTGACGATCCTCAGACCTTCTGCCGTCAAAGCGGACGCGAGCGCCTGCGCGTTCTTCTTCACCTGTTGGGCGTAGTCCTTCCAGTCCGGTTGCAGGCAGAGGCCGAACGCGACGGCCTTCGCGGCGATGACGTGCATCAGCGGCCCGCCCTGCAGGCCGGGGAACACGGACATGCGCAGTGGCTTGTCGTACTCTTCGTTGTCGTAGAGGATGATGCCGCCCCTTGGTCCTCTGAGGCTCTTATGCGTCGTGCTGGTGGTGATGTGCGCGGTGCCGACGGGGTTCGGGTACGCGCCGCCCGCGATCAGGCCCGCGTAGTGCGCCATGTCGCACATGTGGATCGCGCCGACCTCGTTGGCGACCTTGGTGAAAAACTCGAAGTCGAAGGTGCGCGAGTAGGCAGATGCGCCGGAGACGATGATCTTGGGTTTGCTGGCGAGCGCCTTTGCGCGCAGGTCGTCGTAGTCAATGGTCTCGTCTGCTTTCAGACCGTACGAGACGATGTTGTACATCTGACCGCTGAACGCGACGGGCGAGCCGTGCGTGAGGTGCCCGCCGTCGCTGAGCGCGAGGCCCATGAGCGTGTCGCCGGGCTTCATGAACGCGTGGTAGACGGCCATGTTCGCCTGTGCGCCGCTGTGCGGCTGGACGTTCGCGAACTTGCTTCCGAAGAGCTGGTTGACGCGGTCAATGGCGAGCTGCTCGGCCTCGTCCACGTGCTCGCAGCCGCCGTAGTAGCGTTTTCCCGGGTAGCCCTCGGCGTACTTGTCGGTCATGACGCAGGCCATCGCTTCTCTGACCGCCGTGCTGGCGATGTTCTCGCTGGCGATCAGCTCGAGGTTGTGCTCCTGCCTCTTTTCTTCTCGCTGGATGATGGCGTAGATCTCGGGGTCGGCTTCGCGGAGGGGGCGACGGTGTTGGGACTTGACCGTGTTGACGGCGGGCATGGGGGGATTTTACGTGAACCGCTTTGCTGTTTCCCGCTTTGCTGAGACGAGTGTCGGGACTTTCTGTCGGGTTTCGCGCAGGGCTGTCGCCTTCTCCGCTATGGCGAGAGACGTGTGTTCGGGGCCCGTCACGCGTCTCCCGTTTCAGCCCCGTGGGCAACCCCCTAGTCCATCCAGCTGCAGGCTTCGACGCCATCGGTGCGGGCGATGGCCTCCATGCACTTGTCGTGCTCGCCGGTGACGTCGAGCTGGATGTGGAGCGGGTTGGTCGAGACGATTCGCATGGCCTTGGTCTCGCCTCCGGCGCTCGTGACGGCTTCGAGGAGGGCCGGGATTCGGGAGTGGTCGGTCAGTTCCACCTGCATCGCCATCGGGTGTGCGTAGGGGACGAGCTTCTTTTCCAGGGTCGAGATGTACGCGAGGGTGACGAGCGTGAACGCGGTGCCGATTACCGCAACGAGTATGAAGCCGCCCCCGACGCTGACAGCCATTCCGATCGCAGCGGCGGCCCAGAGGCTCGCGGCGCTTGTGAGGCCCTTGATCTCTATCCCCATGCGCAGGATTGTGCCCGCACCGAGGAAGCCGACGCCGGTGACGATCTGTGCGGCGATGCGGCTTTCGTCCTGGCCGCCGAAGGCTTTGCTGACTTCGCTGAAAAGCACGACGCCGAGGACGAGGAGCATGTGCGTGCGGATTCCGGCGGGCCGGCCGCTGAGTTCGCGCTCATAACCGATCGCGCCGCCGAGCAGTGCGCCGATGCCGAGCTTGATCAGCACAGCGAGCATGACCTCGAACGAAGCGAGTTCAAAGACGTTGCGGAGCGACTCCATTCAGTTCCAAACTAAGGACGCTATAATTAGGCATGGGACGCGCTATCGTGTGCCCGTTGTGCCGCGGCGTCGAGGTCTCGGTGGAAGAGGTCCGGTTCACGACGGACATCTGGTCGAACGTGCCTTTGCTGGCCGTGGAAGTGATGCTGGCGCTGGTGTGCCGCCGGTGCCGGCACGTGCAGGTGATCCACCCTCTGACGGAGGGGCTGGGCACTGTGGCGAGGAACTAGGCCCGCAGGTCAAGGCCGCGGAGGCGGGAGAAGAAAGAGCGGACCCTGTCGAAGAGGGTTGGGGGCAGGTCGTCGCCTTCCTCTGAGAGCACGGCGAGTAGCTCTGGGCACCGGTGGATGAGTTCGTACAACCGCGATTCGACCTCGTGGCGGCCCGTTTTGAACCCGCCGGACCAACGGCAGCAGAAGCACTCGTCGTTGCCTGCGACGTTGACGGCGCCACAGAGGGGGCAGACCTTGAACTGCTCGACGGCGAGGTGGCACCTGACAATGTACGCCTGGGAGATCTTGTGGTCGTTGCGAAGCATGGCGCCTAAGTTGATTTTCGGACGCGCTCGCCCTGCTCCTCACGGGGCACCCGTTATTTGTAAGAACGGCAAATTTGCTGGGCCCGGCTGGGCAAGGGGCTGGCTGGCCTGTGGAAAAACACCAGTACGACCATGGACATTCTGGGGTGGATCGGATATGGGGTCGCGTCGTTCGCGGTAGCCATCGTTTTGACGCTGGTGTACTCGCTGTTTCGACCGATCAAAAAGCACGACGAGATCCTCTCTTGGAGGGTGTTGGCCGTGCTCTATCTCGTTACGCTCTTCACGCCGTACGGCTACATCCTGGTGTTGACGCACTTGTACGCCACGCCAATGGAGACGGCTGTAAGGGAGCTCTCCAGCGAGGTGACGAAGCAGGGCAAGTTCGAGTACTTCCGTGTGCTGTCCTGTCGCGGAGACAAGGCCCGCGTAATCGCTGTCAACACAGAGCTGAGCTCTTGGGGCGGGCACGAGCGGTCCGTGATGGGCATCAACATGGAGAAGGTGGACGGCAAGTGGGAGGCCGTGGAGTTCAACTGGATCACCTCTGACCAGCGGAACCGGGACAGCGTCAGCCTTCCGCCGTTCCTTTGAGCCTGGCAGCGGATACAATCGGGCGCATGACCCTTCGAGAGGTGGTGCACGCCCACATCCCCACGTTGACGCGCAAGAGCACCTTGCGCGACGCAGTGGACAAGATGGACGTCTACCAGTTCCCTGCCCTCGTCGTCGTTGACGACGACCAGTTCCCGATCGCGGTGATCACGGAAGGGGACGTCTGCGAGGCGACTCGGCAGCAGGGGAACATCACCGGCCTGGCCAACCAGCCTGCGTACGAGTTCGGGACAGAAGAGCCGACCACCGCTGGGCCGGACATGGAGATCAGCGAGGCGCTCCACCTGATGCTGAGCAGCGGTATCACGCTGCTGCCCGTGGTCGAGGACAGCCGGCTGTCAGGAGTCGTGCTGCGGGTGGACCTGATGCAGGCCATGCTGCTCGACGCCGTGAGCGAGTAGGCTCGGCGCATGGTTTCGGTCGGTGACGAGTTTCCCACCTTTGAACTGCAAGACCAGGACGGGCGGACGCACATCAAGAAGGACTTGATCGGTTCGCGGTACGTCGTGTTCTGCTATCCGAAGGACAACACGGGCGGATGAACGCTTGAGGCGGCGGAGTTCAACGCCGCCCTGCCCCGGTTCGGGGCCGTTCAGATCTTCGGCTTGAGTCCGGACCCCGAGAAGTCGCACGCGAAGTTCGCTCTAAAGCTGGGGCTCCGCTACCCGCTGTTGGCGGACCCTGAGCGGTCTCTGATCGAGCCCCTGGGCGTGTGGGTCGAGAAGAGCCTTTACGGGAAGAAGTACATGGGAGTGGAGCGGTCCACGTTCCTCGTAGGGGCCGACGGGCGGATCGAGAGGGCTTGGCGCAAGGTCAAGCCGGAGGGGCACGCGGCCGAGGTCCAGGCTGCGCTCTAGTCCGGCGATATACTTAAGGCCGACATGGGATCCAAACGCACGGCGCCCGGCATACGGGCCATGAAGGCCAAAGGCGAGCGGATCGTCTGCGTCACGGCCTATGACTTCCCTAGCGGCGCGATAGCCGATGCGTCTGGCGTGGACCTGGTGCTCGTCGGCGATTCGCTGGGCAACGTCGTGCTGGGGTACGAGAACACGCTGCCCGTCACGCTGGAAGAGATGGAGCACCACACGCGTGCGACGCGCCGCGGCGTTCGCGATGCCTTGTTTGTCGCAGACCTGCCGTTCGGGTCTTATCAGTCTTCTGTTTCACTTGCGGTCGAATCGGCGGTGCGACTGATGAAGGCGGGTGCGGAGGCGGTGAAGCTCGAAGGCGCCTACGTCGAGGCGATCCGCGGGATCGTCCGCGCAGGGATTCCGGTGATGGGGCACGTGGGGATGACGCCGCAGTCGGTGAACGCGTTCGGCGGTTTCAAGGTGCAAGGCAAGGGCGAGGACTCTGCGCACGTGCGCGAGGCGGCGTGCCAGACGCAGGAGGCCGGGGCGTTCGCGATCGTGCTGGAACTGATGCCCGCTGCGCTCGCGCAGAAGATCACGCAGGACCTGGAAATCCCGACGATCGGGATCGGCGCGGGGCCGCACTGCGACGGCGAGATCCAGGTTTTTCACGACGTAATGGGGCTGAGCGCCGACGTCTACAAGCACTCTCGCGACTACGTCGGTGCGCGCGCGCTGATGACGGACGGCCTCTCGCGATATGCGGCGGACGTGCGGGCACGAGAGTTCCCTGCTGACGAGAACAGCTTTTGAAAGTGCTGCGGACGGTCGCGGAAGTGCGCGCTGCGCGCGCTGGAATGTCGAGCGTCGGGCTCGTGCCGACGATGGGAGCGTTCCACGATGGCCACTTGGAGCTTATGCTCCGGTGCAAGGCTTCGTGTTCTTTCGCGATCGTTTCTTTGTTCGTGAACCCGGCGCAGTTTGCAGAAGGCGAGGACTTCTCCGCCTATCCGCGCGACGAGGAGCGGGACTTGTCGCTGGCTTCCTCCGTCGGTGTTGACTTCGTCTGGGCGCCTTCGGTTGATGAAGTGTACGCTCCTGGCGTTCCGTCCCTGGTCGCTGGTCCGGAGGCAGCGCGGTGGGAGGGCGAGCACCGGCCCAGGCACTTCGACGGCGTGGCGACGGTGGTGGCGCGACTGTTCGACGTCGTTCGGCCGGACGTCGCGTACTTTGGGCTGAAGGACTTGCAGCAGTGCGCCGTGATCCGCGCGATGGTAGCGTCGCTTGGAATGCCTGTTCGTCTAAAGTTTGTCGAGACCGTCCGGGAGCCGAGCGGGCTGGCTATGTCCTCTCGGAACGCGTACTTCACCGACGAGCAGAAGACTGAGGCCGCCTTGTTGTTCCGTGCGTTGAGCGATTGTGCTCTGGCGGTCCGCAACGGCCGGCCCGTCGAGGCTTCACTGGCGGCCGCGCGCCGCGAGCTTGAGTCCGGCGGGTTCGCCTTGGACTACGTGGCATGCGTGGACCCGGTGACGATGGAGCCTGCTACGTCGCTCCGCGAGGGCCTGCGCGTGGTGGTGGCGGCCCGGTTCTGCGGCGTGCGTCTGATAGACAACGTGCCTGTCTAGCGCCGGCTTGCGGGTACCTTTTCACTCAGAGGCCGCCTTAGCTCAGGGGTAGAGCAGCTGTTTTGTAAACAGCAGGTCGGGGGTTCGAATCCGCCAGGCGGCTCCAGGTTTGGGACGAGAATGCGAGCGAAGCAGGGATGGGCAGACTGTCGTCGCCCTCGACGTGGAACCCCGGCAACCTGTGGTATGTTCTAACAAGCAGATGGTCACTCGCTTGAGGCTCGGGCTTGCGATTGGTTGCACTGTCCTGTTGCTCGTGCAGGGGACGGTGGCCGCCGCCAGTGCCCTTGCCTGCATGATGGCCTGCGACCTGGCCAAGGCATCGCGGGCCCAGGGCCAATCCTGCCACGGCGAGAAGAAGGCGGAGCCAAAGTGCCAGTCCGAGCAAGGCTGTGACGGCGCTTGCTCGTACGTCTGTTCCCCAGAGAAGTTCACAGCGACGCCGTCCAGTGCGTACACCATCCAGGTGCTGAGCTTCGACGTCCCTGCGGTGCTCCCGCTCGCCACCGACAAACAAGTGTACGTCCCGGTCGTTGAGCCAGAGCTGTTTCAAACGGACTCGAGCCCGCCGTTGCGGTCTGCCGTCTCTACTCACTCTCTCCGAGCTCCACCCGTCCTCAGCGCCTGAGCGCGCCGGGGCACGTTAGCGTCTTTCTCCGGTCTCTGCGCTCGCTTGGCGCACCCTTCCATTCGTCGCGCCGCCGCGCTGCGGCCTTGACTGGAAGCTCCGGAGAACACAAGCATGGGCCGACCATGCGCGGCTTGCCGCTCTGTTCCCTCTGGGCTTCCGACCGGAACCAACAGGAAACAGAGAAATGAAACTGACAACAACAATCGCAATCGTCGTGGCGCTCGGTGTCCTCGGCGCAATCTTCGTCGCTGGCTGCAACTCTGCAACGGATGACGAACCAACCCCGACCACCTCCTCCTCGAATGACAAGCCGGCGACAGAGACCGGGACGACCGTCGCCTACACGAACGAGAAGGGCGAGCTCCTTTGTCCCGTCCTGGGCGAAGTGATCCCCTCTGCCGAGAAGGCGGCTGGCTTCCAGGACTACGAAGGCAAGCGCTACTACTTCTGCTGCGCAGGGTGCCCAGAGACCTTTGCAGCCGACCCCGCAAAGTACGCGAAGTAGGACGCGCGACGACAACGGACTGCGAGGCACACAATGGAAAACAAGAAAAAGTCACTCCGGGGACCGATCATTGCGGTGGCGTTCCTGCTGGCCGTGTTCCTCGTGGTCCGCTGGGTCGTCGTGACTCAGCGCGGGCCGGGCTCGACGACCGTCGTTGAGGCTCAGGGGATGGACATGTCCGCAATGAAGGCGCCGATCGGCGTGTTCCCCGTCGGGACGGACTTTGCGCTCGTGCGCACCGTCGGCGGGACCGACACGTTTCCGGCGACGGTCGTCGCGCTGAGCGACGAAGACGTCGTTGCCCGCGTCGCCGGGCTCGTCAAGACAGTCAACGTGTATCCCGGCGACCGCGTAACGGCCGGGCAGCTCTTGGCGACTCTACAGGCCGACGAGCTTGCGTCCGGCGCGCTCGCCGAGTCGCTTGCGGCACAGGCCATGGACAGCAACGCGCGTGGATCGGAGCAGATGCTTTCGCAGCAGGAGTCTGCCGTCAAGCGCGCGGAGTTCGAGGTCTCGTCCGCCCAATCGGCGGTAGAAGCAGCGCGAGCAGAGCTCGAAGCGGCTGACGCGGGCGTCGAGAACTCTGGCGAGATGGTCTTGGAGAGCGAGGCAGCAAGGAAAGAGTCGCTTGCCCAACTCACCTATGCGAAGCTCGACTATGACCGCGAGAAGAAGCTGTACGAGGCAGGTGCGATCTCGCGCGACGCGCTCGACCAGGCAAAGCGGAACATTGACGAGGCGCAAGCCCGCCTCGACCAGGCCGACGCAAGAGTCCGGCAAGCGCAGAACGAGCTCAGGGCCATGCGAGCAAAAAGGACTGCGGCAGCCAACATGCTCAAACAGGCCGAGTCGCAGCGAGACGGCGCGATCGCGTCACAGGCTGAGGCGAAGTCGGGCGTAGCTCGGGCGAAGGAAGACCTGGCGGCCACCCGGAGCCAGGCGGCGGCGGCGCGCGCTAACGCGCGCTCTGCAGGTGCGCTCTCTTCGTACACTCAACTGCACGCATCCGACGCGGGCGTCGTCTCGGAACGGCTCGTCAGCCCCGGCACGCCCGTGATGCCGGGCCAGGTCGTGTTGAAACTGAAGGTTGACCGGCAGTTGCGAGTCCAGGCCGATCTGCCGCAGCGCTTGGCCGCTTCGGTAACGATCGGATCCGGCGTCCGCATCACGATCAACAAAGCGACGCTCGATGCAACGGTGACGAGCGTGTTCCCGTTCGTCGAGGGTTCTACTCGATCGTTCCGCGTCGAGGCGAAGATCGAAAACGCGGGCCGTCTGATCCAGCCGGGATCGTTTGCAGAGCTGGAGGTCGTCACGTCAACCCCGGTCAGCGCGCTCAGCGTCGCGCGCGCGGCGGTGAAGACCGCCGGTGACGGATCGCACTACGTGTGGGTGGTCAAAGAGGGGGATGCGAAGCCTGCCGAGGACGCGATCTACACGTGTACGATGCACCCGCAGATCCGTCAGAAGGGCCCTGGCCTGTGCCCGATCTGCAAGATGGACCTGGTTCCGCTGGACGCGACCGGAAACTTGAGCGTCGAGAAGCGGACGGTCAGGGTCGGAGTCAGTGATTCGCGCTACACGGCCGTGCTCGACGGCCTCGAAGAAGGCGAGGAGGTCACCTACGCCGGTGACCAGGAGCTGTTCCCTGGCGCGGCGATCTCGGTTGTAAAGTGGGGCGAGGACGGACCGGTGGAGGAGTCGGATGAGACGCCCACTGAACCGCCTGCTTCTCCAAGCGGTGCGGGCAAGGCGTCCACGATGGAAGGCCACGAGAGGCACATCCACGGCCCTCAAGACAAGTTCACGTGTCCCATGCACCCGGAGGTCCACAAGCCGGTGGAAGGAGCTTGCCCGATCTGTAAGATGGACCTCACCCCGATCGAAGACGGAGGCAACTAGGCCGTGAGCCAGCCGGACACCGAGAGCCCGCAGGGCGGGTTCAACATGGTGCGGTGGTCGGTTGACCATCCGCACGCGGTGGTCGCGTTCTTCCTCGCGACGCTTCTGCTTGGATACCTTGCTATCACGCAATGGATGCCGAAGCGGTTCATGCCGTACATCGAGACGCCGATGCTCGGGATCGTCACCGAGATGCCGGGGCTCTCCGCAGAGGAGATGGAGACGTACTTCAGCTCTCCGATCGAGCAGAAGATGGTGTCTATCCAGAACGTGCGGTACATCCGTTCGACGAGCCAGGACGGATTCAGCATGGTCGTGTTGGAGTTCCCCTACGGCACAGACATGCAGAGGTCGTACACGGAGGTACAGGCGCTCATGGACGTGGTCAGGGGCGAGCTTCCCCGGGCCGATGCGAACCTGGTGCCTAGCTTCATCGTCAAGGTGGACCCTTTAAACCTGCCCGTGCTCACGCTGAGCCTAACAGGCGACGCGGAGAAGGGGTGGGACATGGCTCGCCTGCGCGACCTAGCGGACAACAAGCTCATCAATCGCTTCAAGACCGCTCACGGGAACGTGTACTCGGTCTCGACTTTCGGGGGCTATCGGCGTCAACTGCAGGTCCGGGTGGACCGCGACAAGCTCAAGAGCTACGGGCTCTCGATCCTGCAAGTGCGTGACGCGATTGACCAGTACAACGCGGCCCGCCCTGCAGGGCTCATCACTGAAGACGACATTGAGCCGATCCTCCGAGTGGACTCCGCCGCCAAGAGCGCGGAGTCCGTCCGTGGATACCCGCTGCGCGCGGAGGGTGGCAGGGTCGTCAGGATCGGCGATGTCGCGGACGTGCAGGACACGTTCGTGGAAGAGCGGTCGGCGTACCACCACATCACAGGGGACAAAGTTGACGAGGCCATTGCGATCAGCATCCTCCAGAACCCAGACGCCTCGTCTCCGGTGACCATCGAAGCGGTCACAAAGCTCGCGGGCGAGATCGAGAAGGAGCACCCTGGGATCAAGCTGGAGGTCGCCTACAACAATGCGAGCTTCGTAGAGACGCTCTTCGACAACATGCTGGAAGAGCTCGTGCTCGCGATCATCCTGACGGGCCTCGCCGTTCTGTTCTTCTTAGGGGAGGTGCGCGGGACACTGATCGCACTCACGGCGATCCCTGTCTCCATGGCGATGACGCTCCTAGTGATGTCGCCGCTCGGCTTTAGCCTCAATTCCAGCACGCTGATCGGTCTGCTCATCGCGATCGGGCGGCTAGTGGACGACGCGATCATTGACATCCACTCGGTCGAGCGGCACATGCGCATGGGCAAGGACCGGCGAACGGCGACGATTGACGGCATCAGCGAAGTCCGCCGGTCTGTGCTTGCCGGGACGATCGTGCTCATCATTGCGCTGATCCCGTTGCTCGTCTCGGGTGGAATCACGCAGCTGATGTTCGAGGGCCTCGGGTGGCCGATCATCTTTGGCGTCGCGTTCAGCTACATCGTCTCGATGACGCTGACCGCCGTGCTTTGCTCCCGCTTCATGCAGGTGCCCAGCGAGCGCAAGCGGACCTGGTTCAGTCGCATTTTCCTCGAACGGTTCGACGGCTGGCTCGGAAGGCTTGAAAGCGGCTACGGCCGGCTCATCAAGTGGCTGCTGGAACACCGCTTTGCGAACATGGTCCGCATTCTCGCGACGGTCGTCGCCGGCTTCGGCTTCTACTACTTCATCGGATCGGAGATGATGCCGCTCGCGGACGTCGGCCAGGCGAGCATGCAGATGGAGATGAAGCCGGGCACGAGCTTTCAGGGCACAAAGCGCGCGGTCAGGCAGCTCGAACAGATCATGTACGAGGAGGGGGCGCAGCAAGGCTGGATCAAGAACGTCAGCATGGAGATCGGTGCGGAGCGCGGGCCGGGGATGCCGCAAGAGGTCACCTACACTGGATATGGGATGAGGCAGGTCAACGGTGCGTCGGCCATGCTCACGCTGACGGACAAGGACAGCGGAAGACCCAGCGTCTTCCAGATCATTGACCGCATCCATGACCGCGCGATGAAGGAGATCAGCGGAATACGCCGTATCCAGTTCAAAGAGATGGGCTCTGACGTCATGGCGACTGCCCTCGCGCCGGTCGCGCTCGTCATCTATGGCGACGACCTGCACCAGCTCGACAAGCTCGGGAAGGAGGTGATGCGGATCGCTCAGACCGAGGTCAAGAGTCCTCGTACGGGCGAGCCGGACATCGCACAGCCGTTCCTCAGCTGGGAGATGTCCAATCCGACCCACACGCTCGTCGTGGACGAGGACAAGGCTGCGGCCCACGGCTTGTCGCCCGTTGAAATCGCGGGCCAAGCCTACTACGGGCTCCGGGGCGGACTCACGGAGGAGTACTATCGCCTCCCCAACCGCCGCCCGATCTCGATCCAGGTCCGGTACGACCAAGAGTCCTACAACGACCTCAGCGACCTCGAAACGATGTTCGTGACGGGCGCATCCGGCGAACAGGTCCCGCTGTTGGAGCTGGTGAGGCTCGAGGCGCGCACCGCTCCAAGCATGATCGAACACGACCAACTCCGGCGCGTCGTGAGCTTCGGGGGCTACTACCGTCACTCCGGCAGGCCCAGCATGGACGTCACGATGGACCTGCAGATGCGTGCCCAGGCGCAGCTCAATTGGCCGCTCGGCTATGGCATTGACGCCCGCGGCGACATGACGCAGATGATGGACTCGTTCCGAATCATGCTCTATGGGCTCGTCATCGCGCTGATCTTGATGTACTTCGTGCTCGTCGCACAGTTCAAGGGGTTCCTGCAGCCACTTCAGATGATGTTCAGTCTCCCGCTAGAGCTGTCCGGCGTCTTCTTCATGCTGTGGATCATGCACCAAGCGTTTAGCACGGTCTCGATCCTGGGCGTGATCATCCTCAGCGGGATGGATATCATCACTGCGATCCTCATGATTGACCTGATCATCGAGTATCGCCGTTCGGGGATGCCGAGGAACAAGGCCGTCATCGCCGCCAGCCCGCAGCGGTTGAGACCGATCCTGATGACTTCGCTCATTACTATCTTCGTCATGTCGCTGATCGGGTTCTGGCCGAAGAGCGGCCTCGACGCATATCAGCCGCTCGGGACCGTCATCGTCGGCGGCCTGGTGGCAGGGACGGTGCTTTCGCTGCTCGACATCCCGATCATGCACACGCTGATTGACGACCTCGTCCGCTGGCTTCAGGTCAAGGTCCTGAAGCGCGACCCGGCGACCCTCGACCCTATTGATTGACGCCATGAAACCCATCTGCCTCTTCGCAACGATACTGTTGACTTGTCAGTTCGCGCTGGCTCAGGGCGGCCAGGCCACCCTCGTCGAACAAGCGCTTGCCCGTCACCCGAAGATCGCCGCAGCCAGGGCTGCGATCCAGGCCGAGAAGGCGGGCAAAGGCGAGCTGTTGTCGCCATTCCGTCCGATGGCCTCGCTGAACGGCTACATGGCGGGCGGGGACGGTTCGATGATCTTCTCCTCGACCGTTGACCCGATCAACCAGGCCATGCTTTCGCCTGACGGCGTGCTCATGGGCAACCTCATGCTCATGTGGAAGGTCTGGACCGGGGGGCGAGAGTCTGCGGCGAGGTCGCTCGGCGACTCGCGGATAGAGGCTGCAGAGCACATGCTCTCCGTCGTCGAGCAGGACGTCGCGCTGGAGGTCCGTCTCGCGGCATCCGAGTACGCGTTTCGCGCTGGCGCAGTGAATGCCGCCCGTGCCAAGAGAGACGCTGCCAGAGCGGCCGAGCAGAACGCCACCGAAATGGAAGAGGCAGGAAAGGTCCCAAGGGCGTTCGTTCTTCGTGCTGCTTCGGAGGCGAGGCGGTCTGAGCAAGAAGTGGCGAAGGCAGAGGCCGCGCAAAAGTCTGCGCTCGCCATGCTCGAAGAAGCGGCAGGCGGGGCCGTTGCGGTCGGCGACGGTCTACAGCCAGAGGTGCTGGAGCTGCCGGCGACGCTGGACGAAGCGCTAAGGCTCGGCGAAAACCGAGACGAGCTCCAGTTCTTCACCGCCATGGCCGAGGCACACGGGATCGAGGCGAGCTATGTCAGGCGCTCGCTCCGTCCGGAAGTCTCGCTTATGGCAATGGGGATGAGCATGAGGACCGACAGCGGCGCAGGCGAAGCGGGCGCGAAGTTCGGGCTCGTCGTCAGCGTGCCCCTGACCGACGGAGGGATGCGCAGCTCCAAGGCGAGGATGCTGGAGGCCAGGGCCCAGGAGTTCTTGGCCCAAGCGGAGCAGATGCGGCTGACCGTGCGAAGGGAGATCCAGAGCGCCTGGGCCGAGCGGTCCGCGGCGGGAGAGGTCACCGAGAGCGCACTGGCGGGGCTCGCCGCGGCCGAGGAGTCCTACGAGGTCGAGCGTCTCCGCTTCGAGAGCGGAAAGTCCATCATCGCGGAGCTCCTCGATGCCCTCGCCGTGCTTTACGAGGCACAACTGGGCGTCGTGGAGGCGGCGCAGTACCGGCACGATTCTGCGGCGAGACTGATGAGGGCGGTCGGCGGTACGAGTCCGTAAGGCGGTCCCAGCGCACTCCTGGAGCCACAGGACCCCTCCCTGGACCCGCTCCAGCCACTCCTGGACACCCGAAAAACCCGCCGGACACCGGTCCAGGAACGACTGGACCCGCCCCAGGAACTCCTGGGACCGTTCCAAACTCCCCTGAACCCGCTCCAGGAACGCCTGGACCCGTTCCAAACTCCCCTGGAACCGCTCCAGGAACGACTGGACCCGTTCCAAACTCCCCTGGGGCCGCTCCAGGAACGACTGGACCCGTCCCAAAACCCCCTGGAAGAGCTCCAGGCGTCCAAAAAGCCGCTCAAAACTGGCACTCCAGGCTCAAATCCCGCATTCCGGCCACTACACAAGCCCCCGCGCCACCGGCGACAGGGGCAGGAACAACAAAATGGCCGATTACGTCGAGACCAACGAAGCAGGCGGGTGGCCGGGGTGACCTGCCGGATCACCCCGGTCCGACAGGACAAGCAACCACCGCTCGTCGGTCCTGCGCACCCGCCCATCGGACAGGCACACCAGAGTGGCGCCCGTACACCCTCGCTGAAACGGACTCTTCATGAGCGTAGTTGTTTTGGACGACATGGGCCCAGATTCAGTCTGTAGCCATTGCCAAGGAACCGAGAATTTGGGTACAAATTGATCAACGCACCAGGCTGGGCGGGGCCCTGGGTGCGGGGTTGAGAGAGGCATCTCCGATGAAGTTCCAAGCGCAGTTCCTGATCGTCGGAATCGCGCTTTTGTCGTACGGGTTCGTCGAGGAGGCACAGTCGAAGGGGTCGTCTCAAGCCGAGAAGCTTTTCGCCCGCGCGACGGAGGACGACTACATGAGCGACGCCGGGTGCGCCGACTGCCATTCGGAGAAGGCGGCCCACTTCGCGGAGTCGCCCCACGCGGCCTTTATGTCGGACCCGAAGCTCCCGCTCGACAAGCGGGGCTGCCAGGGTTGCCACGGGCCAGGCTACATCCACCTGGCTGACGAGAACCCGGAAGTCATCGCGTTCTTGAAGTGGAGCCCGAAGGAGTCTGCCGCCGCCTGCCTCAGGTGCCACGGCAAGACGCTCTCGGACAGCCACTGGAAGCGGACGGAGCACGCCCGCGCCGGCCTTTCGTGCGTGTCGTGCCACCAGATCCACACCGACACGGTGCCGGACCTCAAGCAGGTCGCCTTGAAGCGCGACGCCCGCGCCTTCGCGTTCGTGGCCAAGGCCGACCCGAAGGCGATGCTGAAGGCGGATGAGGCGACGCTTTGCGGATCGTGCCACCCGTCTGCCGTCGCAGAGTTCAGGGGCTCCAACCACCATCCGGTCCCTGAGGGACACATGGTCTGTAGCGACTGCCACTCTCCGCACCCGACCAAGGCTTCCCAAGTCAAGGTGGACGCGTTCAAGGGCGTTTGCGTGACCTGCCACTTGGAGAAGGCGGGGCCATTCATATTCGAACACGATCCTGTCGCCGGCTTTACCGGCAGCGGCTGCCAGGAGTGCCACAAGCCACACGGCACGAACAACCCGAAGATGTTGAACTCGGTGACGAGGGGGCTGTGCGCGAAGTGCCACACAGACAAGCTGGCCACGCACTTCCCCGGACAGACGTGCTGGACCGCTGGGTGCCACGTCGCGTCTCACGGCAGCAACACAAGCCCGGTCTTTCTCGACCCCTGATGGAGCGCTAGTAGAAATGAGGAACGTTATGCGCGAATGGATTGCAGGCACGGCGGCGTTGTTCCTCGTCGCTTTCGCCCTGGGGCAGGCGCCACCTTCTGTACCGGTCGCTCAGGACCCTGAACAGGAGACGGAGGAAGAACCGAGGTTCAAGCTCAATGAGTTCACGCTCGGTTTTACGTCCCTGCGGCACAGCTCTCTCATTAGCCGATACGGGAGCCCGATCGAGGGCCTTGCGCTTCACAGCTTAAGGATGTTGTGGCCGCTGACAGAGACGTCGCCGTTCGCTCGGCTGGTCGTTCGCGGAATGCCCGGTCAAGACAACTTGATCGAGGGCGTGGCGATCCTCAACGGCGGGAACACCGCCATACGCTTCGACCGCACAGAGCACGGCCACTACGACTTTGATTGGCGGCCGAAGGATGAGAGCATCAAGAAGCAGTTCGGGGTCACAGTTGACCACACGATCGCTCCCAACATAGGCGCCTTCATCAGCTACAGCTCGACCAAGAAGTCGAACCACTTTCCTGCCCCGCGAGTCCCGGACCTGACGCAGTCGCAGACATTGGCCGGCGGTTTTGGCGGGGAGGTCCTCGGCGGGAACCTCAACCTCACCTTGAGCGACAGGCGCATCTACACGGACACTGGGGTGCAACCAACGTCGCTGCAGCGGCGCATTGACGCGAGCTACTTCAGAGAGCTAAGCGACGAGGTGAGCGTCGGCGGGAGCGCGAACTTTGCGAGGATCGAACAGTCGGGCCAGGAGGGGAGCGACATCCGGTCGTACAACCTCTTCGGGGATTGGTACATGGGGCCCGACACAGCGCTCCAGTTCCGCTTCGGGCGCCAGGACCTGGACATCAACACGATCTTGAACGCGTACGTCCGCAAGCGGCTCTATACGAACGCGCGACTCATCCACCGTCTCAATGGTTGGGCGCTCCAACTCGGATACCACCGCAAGGAGTCAGAGCGGGTCCGTAGCGACCAGTTGTTCGTTGACGTGCCAACGTCCGACCTGTTCGACTTCCGTGTCGCAGGGCGGCTAGGAGGGACGCGGGTGACGTTCAAGGGCAGCTGGGAGGACGTCAGTTCCAATGCAGTCATGACGACGTCCGACCCCCGCCCTCTGTTCTGGGGTGACCGAGCCACGTTCCAGGCGCGGGCCGAGACCGGGGGCGAAGTGTTCAACGCCTTCGGGGCGTACACGTACCGGCTCGATCAGAACGACAATCGCAACGTCGAGATCGGCTGGCACAACGTCGCGCTTGGAGGCAGCTACGTTTTCAATCCAGACCTTGTCGTATATCTCGAGGTCGCGTTCGACGACTTCCGGGCGGTGGGGGCCGCCGAGACCGGCCAGTCGCTCGACTTCTATTTTCCAAACGCGCGGACGTTCGCGGCGGGGGTGGACTGGGCACGCAGCCCGGACCTCACGGCGTCCGCGAACATCAACTACTACGAGTCCGGCGATGTCCGAGGCTCACAGCTCACCCTGAGCGTGCGCCGACGGATCTCGGAGGACAACGACATAGAGCTGATCGTCGCCCCGTGGAGGCACGAGGATCGGCAGTTCGACTTGACGAGCTACTACACTACGATACTTAGCGCACGATATACGATGCGGTTTTGAGAGGAAACTATGGAAACGACGACACCCACCCAGCATGAGCGCAACAAGAACGCGAAAAGCCGTCGGTTTGTGACTCTGTTCGCGTCTGTCCCAGTCATCGCCGCTATCCTGGCCGTCCAGAGCTGCGGCGGCGTCGGTGGGCCGACCACCAACAACGGAGGACAGGGATCAGTCACGGCGCAGTTCTTGGCGCTCCTCAGCAACGAGCAGCGCACTGCATCGTACATAGGCGCCGGCTCCTGTTCCGATGCAGCCTGCCACGGCAGCGACCCAGGGTCCCACTTCTCAGACTGGCAGCTCACCGCTCACTTTGAGAACAACGTGAGTTGCGAAGGCTGCCACGGCCCTGGAAGCGTGCACCGCGACAATCCGACCACAGAGAACATCCTGACGTTCCCCAAGTCCGTGAACCCCGTCGTCTGCGGCCAGTGCCACGGACCGATCTATGACCAGTACAAGTTCTCCCAGCACGACAAGCTGATCACGAGCCCAGTGCAGGGCGCCATCACGAATCCGAACGGTTCGGGGCGCGTCTCCCGTTGCATCGCTTGCCACGGTGGGCTCTTCAGGACCTTGACTTACGATGGCGAGTTGGACATCGCGACGATGCCCGCCGAGGAAATCCAGAGCATTGCGCAGGACATCATCAACTTCGTCCCCCACTCGGCGAACTGCGTCACTTGTCACGACCCGCACAAACAGACGGGCTACTTGACGGACGAGGCCAAGGAAGTCCAACTCAGGCACTCGACGTTCAGTCTCGACACAACGTCCGTCGGGCCGGGAACCCAGCCGCAGTCCTTCCAGACCATTGACCACATTTGTGCGCAGTGCCACAACGGCCGAGGCGCAGACCCGTCTGACGCCGCGCTCACGTCCGGGACTTCGAGGCCCAACATGCACGACAGCAACCAGTACAACATGCTGCTCGGCTTCGCGGGCGTCGAGGGCAGCGGACCGGTCATCACGAACACCGCACACGCCAACGTGCCTGGGCAGTGCTCGCACTGTCACATGCCGGACTCGAGGCACACGTTTACCGTGAGCTTCAACGCTTGCGTCCCGTGCCATACGGAGGTTGACGCCGCGAACAGGGTGACGTCTATCAAGACGGAGATCCTGAACGGCCTCTACGCACTGCGCGTCAGGATGTCCGATTGGGCGATCGCCACGTATCCGGGTGAGCCTGGGAACGAGATCTTCTGGGAGTACACGTCGACCATCACCGGTGAGGGCTACACGCCACCCGCCCAGGCCGGCGTCCCGATCGAGATCAAACGAGCACGGCACAACTACTACTTCATCGTTCGCTCGGGCGACTTTGGGGTCCACAACGGCGCTTACGCGAAGCACCTCCTGACGGTCGCAAACGAGAACCTCGACGACCTCAGCGTTCCCGCTGCCCCGAAGTCACCACTCAGCCTGGCCCAAAAGACGAGGATCATCAAGGCCGACAAGGCTCGGGCAGCCCGGGCGGACAGTGAGGACGACCACTAGAGAGTGACCAGCCGGGGCGCTCGGCGCCCCGGCGAGCCACTGACACGAAAAGAAGGAACATGAACGACATCTTTCCGAACGAGTTCGCTTCCCCACCAACCTGGTCGCTCGCGATCGGGGTGATCGGGCGCATGCTCGTTCTGGCGGCTGCGGGGCTGTTCGCCCTGGCTGGCGTCTCGTGGGCCTTCTCTAAGGGTTCCCCTGTCTGGGCGAAGGTCGGCAAGCATAGCTTCAACGCGGCCTGTTGGAGCGTAATCGGTGCTTTCGTCTCGCTGGGCCTCCTGTTCGCGACGAACCGGTTCGAGTTTGAGTACGTGTTCGGCCATGCCGACAGCCAGAGCGCGCTGGCCTACCGCATAGCCGGAATCTGGTCTGGCCAGGAAGGCAGCTTCCTCCTGTGGGCAACCGCATCGTCGCTGTTCGCGCTGATCACGGTCGCAAGGACCGGCAAGTACCGCCGGTGGTACTCGTTTGCGTTCTGCTTCTTCCTGGGAGGCATCGCGAGCATCCTTGCATTTGAGTCTCCATTCAACCTCAACATGTTCAACGGGAGCCCGGTCGTTCCAGAGAACGGCGTCGGCCTCGCCCCTTCGCTCCAGAACTACTGGGTCATCATCCATCCCCCTACCATCTTCTTGGGGTTCGGCTCGCTCACGGCGCTTTTCGCTCTCGCCTTCTCCGCCCTCGTCGAGAAGGACTACAGCAGCTGGATCCCGATCGTGCGCCCGTGGGCGATCGTTTCCGCGACACTTGTCGGCCTGGGGCTCTGCATGGGCGGTTTCTGGGCATACGAGACCCTGGGTTGGGGAGGGTTCTGGATGTGGGACCCGGTGGAGAACGTGAGCTTCGTCCCGTGGTGCTTTACTGTCGCCCTCATCCATGGAGTCATCGTGCAGGCCACGCGCAATAAGTGGCAGATGACGAACCTGCTCTTCGGCGCGCTTCCTTTCATGGCGTTCATGTACGGCACGTTCTTGACGCGCTCCGGCGTGCTCGCGGAGACGAGTGTCCATAGCTTTGCTGAGATGGACCGTTCGGCGCTCAAGTTGTTGCTCGTCCTTCTGGGGGGCACGACATTGGGTTTCAGCGGCCTTTGGGCGGTCCGCGCGTACCAGGGCAGAAAGGAAAAGCAGGTCGAGGACGGGGTGGTCGGACTGAGGCGCGAGGGCTTCTATATGCTTGGGATCGCAGCGATGCTCGCTCTGGGCGTCACGACGCTGATCGGCATGAGCGTGCCAATGGTGCTCGCACTGCAAGGCAAGGAAGTGGCCGTTGTCGAAGAGAGGCTCTACCACCAGGTCCTACCGTGGATTTTCATCCCGATCATGCTGCTCATGGCGGTCGCGCCCTTCGTTTCCTGGAACGGGATGAAGGGGCGCGAGCTAGCTTCGCGCGCCTACACGATCCTTTGTATCACCGTCGGACTGACCGGTCTCATGCTGTTTCTGGCGGTCGTCACGCCGATGTCACAGAGCATAGAGCTTTACCCGACTGTCACGATGCTCGGCAAGTTCCAGGTACCGGGCCTAGCATGGATGATGGTCCTCGTCGGAGTCTGCTTGTTTGTGATCGTTGGCAACGCCTGGCGCATCGCAGACCTGGCAAAGCGGAGCAGGCTTGGGCTTGCACCGTTCTTTGCTCACGTCGGCGTCGCGATCCTTCTAGCAGGGCTCATCGTCTCACGCGGCTTTGAGCAAAAGGACCGGTCTTTTGTAATGGAAGACCATCCTGGGCGTCTGCTTTCATACGAGGTCCGATACGCGGGCATGACGCTGGACGAGAGCGATCGCAACAATGAGATCAAACTCGACGTCTACAAGGCCGGTAGTGGAACCAAGCCTCTCTTCACGGCGACTCCAGGCCTTTACAACGTTGTAGCCAGCGACGGCCACGTTGACACAATGGTCTGGCCGCACATCGAGCACGGGCTACTCATGGACACCTACATTTCCCTGGGCTCTCCTCAGAGGAACATGGGCCAAGACGTCACCGTCCCATTCGGCGAGGCCGTCGCCCTTGGCAACATGACGATCACTTACGACAACGTCGTCAGAGACGGGGAGATGGGCATGGAGGGCGGCAGCATCGGGGCGCTGTTGACGATCGAAGAAGGCGGCGAGACCAGGACTGTGAGCCCGTCCATCTCGTTCGACGGAAACGGTGAGTTCCTTTCGCACCCCGCGGACATTGACGAGAGCACACAGCTTGCGCTCTTGAGCATGAACTCCGACGACAGGTCGGTCGTTCTCAGGCTCCAACTGTCTACGGTCATCTACCCCGTTGAGATTTATCACAAGCCCATGACAATGCTCGTTTGGCTCGGCACCGGACTGCTGACCCTTGCGGGCTTCGCATCTGCGGTTTATCGCCGATCCACGGTCCCCGTCGCGCAGGCTGTCGAAGACACACCACGTCCAGCCCGGCTGACGACTGAACCGTCCCGACCAACAGCATTAGGAGAAACAACATGAAAAAACTACTTATCGTGTGCTTTGCACTAGGAATTTGCGCAATTGCGGTGTCACTGTCCGCCTACTCCAAGGTCTTCAACGAGACCTACAAGGTGAAGGCGGACTCCGCGCTCTCAAAGTCGGCGTGCGCGGTATGCCACGTCTCCGCAAAGGGCGGAAAGCTAAACCCCTACGGGCTAGACATCCAGGTCAAAATGAAGGAGGTAAAGTCCAAGAAGATCACGCCTGAGATCCTTGCCAAAGTCGAGGCGCTCGACTCCGACAAGGACGGTGTCAAGAACATTGACGAAATCAAGAAGGACACGAACCCCGGAATAAAATGACCCCTCGCGGTCCGGGCCGTTGGAAGCTGGTTTCCAACAGCCTGGACCGCCGAGAACACGCATCAGGAGAACATGACATGACACGCTGGTCACTTTTACTCGCACTCACCCTACTGGCATCGGCCACCTTTGCAAGCGGCGAGTACATGGACGTTTTCCTGAGCAACTACAAGCTCAATGAAGATGCCGCGTTCGGCGACAAGTCTTGTGGGATCTGTCACGTGTCAGACTCCGACTTCGCGTTCAATCCCTACGGCAAGGACATGAGGAAGGCGTTGACGGACGTGGGGGCAACCGATCTTGACAGCGCTTTGCTCGTCTCGCTAGAGGGATTGGACTCAGACGGGGACGGAACGCTCAATGGCATGGAGATCGAGGGCAGGACTTTCCCGGGCGATCCCACGAGTGGAGGGGATCCAGGAACAGTCACCCCGACGGCTGACGCTGCGCCGGAAAAGAAGGCATCACGCTTTCCGCCAAAAAACGCATTTCACCCCGCGATCGTGCACTTCCCCATCGCTCTGTTCATAGGTGGACTGATCCTCGACTTCCTGGGAATGTTGCGCAAGAACAAGACCCTGCTCGCGGCCGGTTGGTACTGCATCGTCATGGCGGCGATCGCTTCCGTAGGTGCGATCATCTCTGGAGTAGGCGCAATGGCGCTCCTCAAGCTGCCGTATCGTGGACTGATCTTCGACCACCTTACGTTTGCGATCGGATCGGCTGTGGTCATGTGGATCATGGTGGCCCTTCGCGTAGACAGGCATGAAAACATGAACGTACGCCTCAGGATCGCCTACTACTTCCTGGCCGTGGCGTGTCTCCTGATGATCTCGTGGGCTGGACACCTCGGCGGCGTTTTCGTTTACGGTGAGTAGCAGCCGCTAGGCGCGCTGACGCACTCGCTCATCGGACAGGCCGACCAGACGGGCGCCAGACCGAACTTTGAGACCGTCTGTCGGCTAAGAACTGGGCGACGTCGTGTATCCTTGAGTAGCGAAGGCGCAGCGGCGCGTCTAGACATCAAGAGACATGGCGCGAACCGTCCACCTCCCTGCCCTAGCCCTGGCTGTCGTCGGGGTCGGAACCCTGCTCGTCGGCGTGAGCGCGCAGGGCACGCAGGTCGTCGCCAAGGCGTCCACAGAGCCTGCACTGCGCAAGGTGGACTTCAACCGCGACGTGCTGCCGATCCTTTCGGAGCACTGCTTCCGCTGCCATGGGCCCGATGCGGCGGCCGTCGCCGCTGGGCTGAGGCTCGATAAGTTTGAGACGGCGACTGCGGACCGCGGCGGTTATCGGGCGATCTCGCCCGGCGACACGGCGGGCTCGCGGCTGCTCAAGCGCGTCGGGGCCGAGGACGAGGCGATGCGCATGCCGCCGATGGACTCCGGCGTCGCGCCGCTGAGCAAGGAGCAGATCGAGACCATCCGGCTGTGGATCGAGTCCGGCGCGGAATACCGCAAGCATTGGGCGTTCGTCGCGCCGACCGAGGTGGCGCGGCCGACGGTGAGCGACCCGACGTGGCCCCGCCAGGAGCTGGACTTCTTTGTCATGTCGCGATTGGACGCGGCCGGGCTGAAGCCAGAGCCCGAGGCCGACAAGTGGACCCTCGCGCGGCGAGCGTCTTTGACCTTGACCGGCCTGCCTCCCTCGACGGAGGAGCTCGAAGCGTTCTTGTCGGACAGTTCTCCTGACGCATATGAAAAGTTTGTGGACCGGCTCCTCGCGAGCCCGCGCTATGGCGAGCACCAAGCGCGGTACTGGCTCGACGCGGTGCGGTACGGAGACACGCACGGACTGCACTTGGACAACGAACGCATCGTCTGGCCGTACCGCGACTGGGTCGTGCGGGCACTGAACGACGACCTGCCCTTCGACCAGTTCACCGTCTGGCAGGTGGCGGGCGACCTGTTGCGCAAGCCGACGACCGACCAGTTGGTCGCGACGGGGTTCATCCGGATGAACCCGACGACGGCCGAGGGCGGCGCTATCGAAGAGGAGTTCCTCGTCAAGAACACTTTCGACCGAACGGACACGTTCTCAACCGTGTTCCTGGGCTTGACCATGGGGTGTGCGAAGTGCCACGACCACAAGTACGACCCGGTCACACAGAAGGAGTACTACGCGCTGTACGGGTACTTCAACAGCACGACCGACGCGCCCCTCGACGGCAATGCGCTCTCGCCTGCGCCCGCAATCCGCGCGCCATCGAAGGAGCAGGAGAGGATTCTGGTCGGTTGGCAGAGCGAGCTTTTGTCGCTTGAGAACGAAGTTGATCGCCGCGCCGCGCTGAAGTGGCTGCGCGAAGAACGGGTGGAGCCCGCAAAGTTCTCGGCGTGGGAGGTTTCAGGGCCGTATTCCGCCGCGGACTTCGAGAAGGCGTTCGTCACGGCGTTCGAGCCAGAGACGGACCCATCCAAGGCGCAGTGGCGCGACGCGGGGATTGAGATGGGCAAGCTCAGGGCCGGGATCATCGGGAAGGACAACTCGGCGGCCTACGTGCGCGGCACGGTGACAGCGCCGATCGAACAGGAGATCGAGCTGCGGCTAGGCAGCGACGACGGAATCCGCTTGTGGGTGAACGGCGCGCTGGTGCACGACAACAAGGTCCTGCGCCCGCTAGCCGCGGACGCCGACAAGTTCAAGGTCAAGCTGAAGAAGGGCGTGAACACCCTGCTGTTCAAGGTCGTCAACTCCGGCGGGGGCGACGGGATTTCTATCGCGCACTCCGACCCCCGCGCGGAGCGGATCGAGAGGGTCTTCGCCACGACGCAGAAACCCGCAATGTCGCCCGCCGAATATCGCGAGATGTCGTCGGCATACTTGGACTTTGGACCGGCCACTCCGGCCTCGGGGCGTTACCAAGACGTGCGCAAGATGATCGCTCAGCTAGAGGCTTCCCTTCCCATGACCCTGATTGCGCAGGAGATGGACAAGCCGCGGCCGGTACGGTTGCTCAGTCGAGGCGAGTACGACCAGCCGAAGGACGTGGTCGAGCGCGGTGTCCCTGCCGTGCTCGGCGCGCTTCCCAAGTACGCACCCAACAACCGGCTAGGGCTGGCACAGTGGTTGGTCTCAGAAAGCAACCCGCTCTTCGGACGAGTTTTCGTCAACCGCGTATGGCAGCAGCACTTCGGGAGCCCGATCGTGCCGAGCGCGGAAAACTTCGGCATCCAGGGCGAGTATCCGAGCGACCCGGACCTGCTCGACCACTTGGCCCTTTCGTTCAAGCAAAAAGGGTGGAGCATGAAGGAACTGCACAAGACGATCGTGACGAGCGCGACGTTCAGGCAGGGCTCAGCCGTGAGCGCAGACAAGCTCGAGAAGGACCCTGAGAACCTGCTGGTTTCCCGCGGGCCGCGCTACCGGTTGGACGCGGAGGTCGTTCGCGACGTCGCGCTCTTCGTCTCTGGAACGCTGGTCGAAAAGATGGGCGGGCGCGGGGTGAACACCTACCAGCCGACAGGGCTGTGGGAGGCCGTCGGCTATCCTACAAGCAACACCTCAAAGTTCGTGCAGAGCACGGGCGAGTCGCTCTACCGGCGCAGCCTGTACCTCTTTTGGAAGCGCACGAGCCCGCCGCCGACGATGTCGGTGTTCGACGCGCCGACGCGCGAGGCGTGCATCGTGAACCGATCTCGCACGAACACGCCGTTGCAGGCGCTCGTGGTGATGAACGGGCCGCAGTTCGTCGAGGCGGCGAGGAACATGGCGCAGCGCGTCTACTTGGCGCGGCCCGACACGCCCTCGCGGCTCGACTACGCCTTCACGTTGGCTACCGGCCGCGCGCCCTCGCAGCCTGAGCGCGACATTGTCCGAGGCGTGTATGAAAGGCAGCTCGAAGAGTTCGCCGCAAACACGGACAACTCGATGAAGCTGCTCGCAGTCGGCGAATCGAAGCGCGACGAGACGATACCGCCGGCCGTCCACGCAGCGTGGACCATGGTCTGCAACATGATCTTGAACCTTGACGAGGTGGTGACACAGCACTAATGGACCCCAGGCGCGAACACGAGCTCTTGATGACGCGGAGACAGCTCTTCGGTCGCACGGCCTTCGGCGTCGGCACGATCGCGCTGTCGTCGCTGCTGCGAGCGGACTTGCCCGACTTCCTGACCGGCATGGGCGAGAAACAGCGCGCAGGCGGCATTGACGGGATCCCGCACTTCGCTCCAAAGGCAAAGCGCGTCATCTACCTCTCCATGAACGGCGGCCCGCCGCAGATGGACATGTGGGACTACAAGCCCGGCCTGAACGAGAAGTACGACCAAGAACTCCCGGACGAGATCCGCAACGGCCAGCGCATCACGACCATGACCAGCGGTCAACAGCGCTTCCCCGTTGCACCATCGAAGTACAAATTCGAGAAGCACGAGAACAACGAGGACGGCGCATGGGTCAGCGAGCTGCTTCCGCACACGTCGCAGGTGGTCAAAGAGCTCTGTGTGATCAAGTCAATGTTCACCGAGGCGATCAACCACGACCCGGCGTGCACGTTCATCCAGACGGGAAGCCAGCTTCCAGGCCGGCCAAGCATCGGTGCGTGGGCGAGCTACGGGCTCGGCAGTCTGAACCAGGACCTGCCCGCATACGTGATCCTGCACTCGTCGTGGAGCTCCGTCCGCGACGCCCAGGCGCTGTTCTCGCGCTTGTGGGGCACGGGGTTCCTCCCGAGCGAGCACCAGGGCGTCGAGCTGAGAGGGAGTGGCGACCCTGTGCTCTATCTCAGCGACCCGGACGGCGTGGGGCGCGACGCGCGACGGCAGATGCTCGATGGGCTTTCGCAGCTGAACCAGATGCAACTGGAGAACTTCGGCGACCCGGAGATCGCCGCTCGGATCAAGCAGTACGAGATGGCCTATCGCCTGCAGATGAGCGTCCCAGACCTGGTTGACCTCTCCACCGAGCCTGAATCCACGTACGAGCTGTACGGCCAGGACGCGCGCAAGCCAGGCACGTTCGCGGCGAACTGCCTCCTTGCCCGGCGCCTTGCTGAAAGGGACGTGCGGTTCGTCCAGATATTCCACCGCGGATGGGACACGCACGACAACATCGCCGGCGACCTTCCGTTGCAGTGCAAGGACGTTGACCAGGCGTGTGCCGGTCTGATCAAGGACCTGAAGCAGCGCGGCCTGCTGGACGAGACGCTTGTGATCTGGGGCGGGGAGTTTGGCCGCACGGTCTACTGCCAGGGCCCGCTCTCGCGCGAGAACTATGGGCGCGACCACCACCCCCGGTGCTTTACGATGTGGATGGCGGGCGGCGGAGTCAAGCCGGGCATCGTGTACGGCGAGACCGACGACTTCAGCTACAACATCGTAGACAAGGACGGCAACCCGATCAGCCCGACGATGGACGCGTTCACTCCCGGCGCCGTGCACGTCCACGACTTGAACGCGACGATCATGCACCTGATGGGCGTTGACCACAGGAGGCTCGGGTTCCGCTACCAAGGCCGCGACTTCCGGCTGACCGACGTGCACGGTCACGTCGTGAACGACATCCTGGCGTGACGTTCCGCGACCACTTCTCAGAGGGCTCTGCCGCGTACCGCGAGGCGCGGCCGACATATCCGCGCCAGCTCTTCGAGTGGCTCGCAGCCGCGTCGCCCTCGACGACGCGCGCGTGGGACTGCGCTTGCGGAAACGGCCAGGCGACAGTGCCTCTCGCGGAGTTCTTCGACGAAGTCGTCGGCACCGACGCGAGCGAGAAGCAGCTCGCAGAGGCGGAGCAAGGGCCCGGGGTCGTCTATCGCCGTGCGACGGCCGAGGCGAGCGGGCTTGCCGAATCTACAGTAGACCTCGTGACGTGCGCCCAGGCGGCGCACTGGTTCGACCACGCAGCGTTCCACCGTGAAGTTCGGCGCGTCTTGTGCCCAGGCGGTCTGCTAGCGGTTTGGACTTACGGCGTGCACTCGGTGTCGCCGGACGTTGACCTGATCGTCGGGCGGTACTACACACAGATCGTCGGCCCCTTCTGGCCGCCGGAGCGGACGCACGTGGACGAGCACTATGCGAACCTCCCGTTTCCTTTCGCTCGCATCTCTACGCCTGCCTTCGAAATGTCCCACTCCTGGGACTTGGGCCAGTTGGTCGCGTACCTTGACACTTGGTCGGCCACAAGGGAGTACAAGAAGTCGAACAATCGCGATCCGCTGGAGATCATTGGGGGCGAGCTGGCCACGGCGTGGGGGAAACCCTCGGACCGTCGGACGGTGAGGTGGCCGTTGACCGTTCTGGCAGGCTATTGCGGCGAGAGCGCCGGCTCGTAGACGCGGCTGCGCAGCGCCCAGGCGAAGACTGCGCCGACCGTCATCGCCGCCCCACCGACCCAAAAAGCCGTGGCAAGCGAAGTCTGTGTCGCAAGCCAACCAAAGAACAGCACGCCGAACGGAGACACGCCCATGACGGCCCACATGTGCATCGAGAGCACACGGCCGCGAAGGTTCGCCGGAGCAATGATCTGGAAGAGAGTGTTTGTCGTGTTGAACTGCAGCATCGTGCACGCGCCCATGAACCCAAAGAGGATGTACGCGATCCACGGCGTGTGGACGAAGCCCATCGCCAGCAGCGCCACGGCGAAGACGCTCATCGCAATGCGCACGATCAGCGGCTTCCAGGGCTTGTGGGCGATCGAGACTAAGAGCCCCAGGCCAAGGAGCGCACCCATCCCGACGCTGCTCATCGCCGCACCGAGGCCCTTGGGGTCGAGCCCCAACATGTCCTTCGCGATGGCCGCCATCAGCCCGAGGTAGAAGATGCCGAAGAACGACGTGACCGACTCAAGCAGGAACAGGGTCCGTAGCGCCTTGTCGCGCAGCGTGTAGAGCATGCCCTCCATGATGAGGTCGCGGACCGGCTGTGGTTCGCGCTGCATGGGAGAGAGGTCGGCGCGGATCATCAACGACGCGACGATCATGCCGGCAAAGCTCAGCGCGTTGATCCAGAAGCACCACTCGGGACCGACGGTGCCCGTCAGGAGGCCGCCGATCGCGGGACCAGCGACGCGGGCGAAGTTGAACGTCATGCCCATCGAGGGCACGGCCGCCGTGATGTCGTACTCAGGAACGACCTCGCGAACGATGGACTGCCTCGCAGGGTTCTCGAGCGTGGTCACAAATCCGTTCATGAGCGCGATCGCGACGATGTGCCAGTACTCGATGAACCCGAAGTGGGCCGCCGTGCCGAGGAACGCTGCGCCGAGCGCAAGCACGATCGAAGCGATGATCATGACCTTGCGTCGGTCGAGCACGTCGGAGAACACGCCCAGCACAGGGCCCAAGAGCGAGACGGGCGCCAACGAGGCGAACATGACGAGCCCAAGCATCGCCTCGTCGCCGGTCATCTCGTAGACCAGGTAGCCCTGGGCGACGCTCTGCACCTGCACGCCAGTGAAGGAGATGATCGCGCCGAACCAGAGAAGGCGGAAGTCCCGGTGCTTCAGCGCCCGGAACGCCGGCATCGAAGGCACACGGCGCAGAAACCCGGAGAACCTGGCCCCACCTGCGCCCATTTCGAGAGTCTAGACCAACCCGACCGGCGGTGGTGGGGCGCGTCGGTATACTCGACGGCCTGTGCGGCTCTTGCTCAGCAAGTTCTGCGAATACGCGACCCAACAGCAAAACGGGAGGCACTCGATGGTCGGGATCTTCGACAACATCGTCGTCCCAAGCTTCCCCGTGGACCACCCTCCGTTCTTCCTGTGCATCCAGATGGAGTTCGACCCCATCGAGTCGGACCAGGACATGACCGTGCTCGCGCTGCTCATAGACGAGGACGGCAGGCAGCTCATGGACGTGACCGCGAGCGGGCGCGTGCCCCGCGACCCGAGCGGTGGCCCGACGCGGCTGTTCATCCAGTTCCTCATGCCACCGATGCGCTTTGAGAAGCCGGGTGACTATAGGCTCGACGTCGTCTTCAACGGGACGAAGGTCGGAGAGGAGCGTCTCCCCGTGATTGACGGAAAGAACCTGCCCGGCCGCCCTACAGGGTCGTGACTTCCCTGCGTGGCATACTTGCCTGAGCTTTGAGCGAACTCTGGCTGTTCGTCCTCGACATCGTGATCGTGCTCGGTGCCGCCGTCGTACTGGGCATCGTCTGCGAGCGGCTGCACCTCGGCTCCGTCGTCGGCTATCTGCTCGCGGGAGTCATCGTTGGGCCCGGCGTTGCGAACCTGGTCGTGCGCGGAGAGGTCATTGACATCATCGCCGAGGTCGGCGTGTCGCTGCTTCTGTTCACCATCGGGCTGGAGTTCTCGTGGCGACAGCTCGTGCGGTTCGGCGGTCGCGCCGTCATCGGTGGTGCCATCGCGATCTGTGCGGTGATCCTTGTTTCGGTGCTCATCGGCCTCGGGATCGGCGCCGACTGGCGGGTGGCCTTCATCGTCGGAGCGGCCGCGTCTCTCAGCTCGACCGCCGTGGTTCTGCGCATCCTGCGCGACAGGAACGACCTGGACTCTCTGCACGGGCGCTTCGCCGTCGCTGTGCTTCTGACCCAGGACATCGCTATCGTTCCACTCATGCTCGTTGCGACGTTCGTTTCTTCGCCGAGCGGAGACCTCGCGACGTCGCTGGGAGCCGCCCTCTTCAATACGATCCTGCTGGTCGTCGGCATGACGCTCTTCGTCTCGCTGGTTATTCCAAAGCTCCTAAACGAGAAGGTGATCGCGCGGAACAGGGAGATCCCCATATTGATCGCCTTTACGACGGCCTTCGGGGCGACATGGGCGGCGCACTCGCTCGGCGTATCCCCGGCCCTCGGCGCGTTCATCGCAGGCATCATGCTGGCAGAGGGGCGCTTCGCCGACCAGATGCGGTCTGACGTCCTTCCCTTGCGGACGCTGTTCCTGACGGTGTTCTTCGTCGCCATCGGCCTACTGACCGACGTTGCATGGATCGCCGACAACTGGCAGCTCGTCTTCGGTGTCGCCATCGCGCTCGTGATCGGCAAGGGGGTCATCACCTACCTCTCGATCCGGCCCTTCCAGCCAAGCATTGTCGAGTGCTTGGCGACGGCCCTTGCGATCGCGCAGGTCGGGGAGTTCTCGTTCGTGCTCTTGGCGACAGGGAGAGGGGGTGGGATCGTCTCGGACGACCTGTTCAGGCTGGCGACGTCCGTCACGCTCTGGACGCTCTTTGCCACGCCGTTCCTTGCTGGCAACGCCCGCCGCATCGCGCTCCGCATCGCTAAGGTGTTCGTCCCAAAGCGGAAGTTGGCAAAGGCCGAGCGGTCCTCGCACGCGAGCACCGGGCGCGAGGGGCACGTGATCGTTATCGGATACGGCGCTGCGGGCACTGCTGCGGCTATTCTGTTGCACGATTCAGGAGCCAAAGTGACGGTCGTGGAGATCAGCCCGCAGCTCGTGGAAGACGCCGAGGAGTGCGGAATGGACGGGCTCGTCGGAGATGGGTCGCAGCGGACGATCCTCGAGCGAGCGGGTATCGAGGCCGCAAGGGCCGTCGTGATCGCGATACCCGACAACATGGTGACACGCGGTGTGGTCAGCCAGTGCAAGAACCTCGCACCGGAAGTGCCCGTGTTCGCACGATCTCGCTACCACCTGTTCGCGGGAGAGCTGCGAGTGGCTGGCGCCGACGTCGTCGTTGACGAAGAGCAGAGCGTCGGCGAGCTTCTGGGCAAGCACGCCGTCGCGTTCCTCGGAGAGCCGAAGGCCGCACCCGCCACGCCAGAGGGCCACTCTGACCGCTAGGGCACGGTGCGGATCCGCTCGTCGAACGACGAAGGGATCGTAAACTCGCGGAACTTCTCGATCGCAAACCGGTCCGTCATCCCTGCGACATAGTCGAGCGCGCCCTGCCCGCCGACAAAGCCCGGCGGCAATGTCCCTGGCTCCAAATAGTGCAGGAAGAGCGACCTGACGATGTGCATCGCCTTGCCGATGTCGGGGTAGCGGCGCGGGTATTCGAGGTACACGTGCTCGTACAGCCACTCCTTGAGGTCGTTCATGACCGCGAGCATGTCGTCCGAAAGCCGGATCGCCGGTTGGTCGAGGCTGTTCTCGACCACGTCCACTACCATCGCGCCAATCCTCTTTCCATGCCCCTCGCCGAGCCTTTCGAACTCCGCCGGGATCGCCGGGATGATCCCGCTACGGACGGCGTCGTCCAGGTCGTGGTTCATGTAGGCGATGCGGTCCGAGATCCGCACGACGGCCGCTTCGAGCGTGCTCGTCGGCTCACCGTCGAACGCCGTCAGGTCCTTGCGCCCTTTGCTGTGTCCGCTGATCCCCTCGCGCACCTCGTGCGTCAAGTTGAGGTCTTCTAGGACGTCAACGACGCGAAGCGACTGTTCGTAGTGGCGGAACTTCTTTGGCAAGTCCGGATCGCTGAGCTCCTTCAACACTTCGTCGAGCGCCTGCTCGCCGATGTGGCCGAACGGCGTGTGGCCGACGTCGTGCGCGAGGGCGATCGCCTCGATGAGGTCCTCGTTCAGGCTGAGGGCGCGCCCGATCGTGCGTGCGATCTGCGCGACCTCCAGCGAGTGGGTCAGGCGAGTCCGGTAATGGTCGCCGACCGGGTCAATGAACACCTGCGTCTTGTGCTTGAGCCGACGGAAGGGCTTGGAGTGCAGCACGCGGTCCCTGTCGCGCTGGAAGCACGTCCTGACCGGGTCGGGCGGCTCATCCCTGCGGCGGCCCAGCGAGTCGGCGCTGAGCATCGCGTGGCTGCTCAAGGTGCTCCGCTCGCGCTCTTCCAGCGACTCCCGGATCAGGTGGCCCATCACCTTCATGACGTGTCAGGGAGCTTACACGAACGAGGGGAGGGCCCTTGCACAACTTGCCAGCCCGACCGACCATAATAGGGCTGGCGCATTGGAGCGGTGTCCGAGTGGTCGAAGGAGCACGATTGGAAATCGTGTATAGGGAAACCTATCGTGGGTTCGAATCCCACCCGCTCCGCCAGGCTCAGTCTTTCAGCGCCTCTTCCTGCTTCTTCCTGTGCTCTCGAAGGAACGCCGGGATGTCAATGTCGTTGTCGTTGAAGATCTCTTCCGGCTGGACGGGCGCCTGGCGGTTGATCGGCTTCTCCTGGTCCCATATCTCTTTGGGCGAGAGCCGCGTCCCGTACTGGTTCTGCTGGTACTGCGGGTGAGGCACCTGTTCCTGTCGCGCATGGACGGCCGCAGACGTTCCGTTGCGCGCGGCCATCCCGGGCCGCTTCGGGTCAACGAACCCGGTCGCGAGGACCGTGATTCGGACTTCGTCGTTGAGCCCAGGCTCGATGACCGTGCCGAAGTAGATGTTCGCGTCTTCGGAGTCGCAGAGCCCGTGGATGTAGTCCATAGCCTCGCTGACCTCGCTCAGGGTCAGGTCTGCGCCGCTCGTGATGTTCACCAGGAGGCCGCGGGCGCCGTCTATGGTCTGCTCCAGCAGACGGCTCTGGGTGGCGCTCTGAGCGGCCTGTATGGCCCTGTGCTCGCCCACCCCGTGCCCGATGCCCATCAGGGCCGGCCCGGCCCCCTTCATGACCGCCTTGACGTCGGCGAAGTCCACGTTGATCTGGCCGGGGATCGTGATGATGTCGCTGATGCCCTGGACGCCCTGGCGCAGAACGTCGTCGGCGACGCGGAAGGCGTCGCTCAGGGTCGTGCGGCGCTCGACGACCTCCATGAGACGGTTGTTCGGGATCGTAATGAGGGTGTCAACACGCCCCATGAGCGAGGAGACGCCATCGTCGGCGAGCTTCCTCCTCCTTTGGCCCTCGAAGACGAACGGGCGGGTCACAATCGCTACGGCGAGCGCACCGATCTCTCGCGAAATGTCCGCGATCACGGGCGCCGCGCCAGTACCGGTGCCGCCGCCCATGCCGGCGGTCAAGAACACCATGTCCGCACCGTCGAGAACCTTGCGGATCTCGTTCTTGCTCTCTTCTGCGGCCGCGCGGCCGACCTCTGGGTCTCCGCCGGCGCCAAGGCCGCGCGTCAGGCTCGTGCCGAGCTGCACCTTTCGCGTTGACTCGGAGCGGTCCAGAACCTGCACGTCAGTGTTCATCGCGATGAACTCGACTCCGCGGATGCCCGCTGCGATCATGCGGTTGACCGCGTTCGATCCTCCACCGCCGACACCGATGACCTTGATGATTGCGCCGTTTGATTCCACGATATGTTCGTCCAACTTAAAGTTCCTATGCACGCGCGCCGAAGATGGACTTCAGCGACCTAATCTTGTCTTTCCAATCCACGACCCCAGAGACGGGCGCCAAGTCTTCTACGTCCGCTTCGAGCGCGAAGAGCGCGAGCCCAACTGCGGCGGACATTTCTGGCAGCGCTACCCTGCGCGAGTTCGGTCCAACGAGCCTTGGAGTCCCCTGCTTTACGGTCGCCGTGCCGAACACCTTGTTGAAGACCGCGTCCGCTCCAGGGAGGTGGCTTCCGCCACCCGTCAAGAGCAGGGTCTCCGGCAGGCGCCGCTGCTCGTCGGCCTTCAGGAGCTCCTCTCGGAGCAGCGTTGCAATCTCCCGCACGCGGCTCTCGATGATCTCCGAGAGTACCTTACGGGGGAACTGCCTGGGCTGATCGTTTCCCACCTGTTTTACATGCACGACTTCGTCGTCGCCGATCTGCGTCGGGTCGGCGTGCCCGTGCGCGACTTTGAGGGCCTCCGCGTCTTCCAGGCTCACCTTGATTAGCGCAGCGATGTCCCCAGTGATGTGGGAACCGTTGGCGTCAATCGAGGCCAGGGCCGAGCAGGAGCCCCTTTCGAAGACCGCCGCCGTGGTCGTCCCGCCACCCAGATCCACCACCAGGCACCCGGAGATCGCCTCTGACGGCCTTAGTGTCCCCAGGCCCGAGGCAAGGGCCACAGGCACGAATTCGTCCACGTTTGCGCCAGAAGACTTGGCTATACCCCTCAGGCGGTCTAGGTCTTGTTTGAGGGCCGTCATAACGTGGGTCACGACCTCCAGCCTGGTGGCCGGTTGGCCCAAAGGCTCGCCGACGACGGTCTTCCCGTCAATGCGGTACTCGCACGGGAGGGCCTGCAGGACTTCGTGGCCCTCGGGGAGGCGGAGCTGTCGGCTGTGCTCGTTGACCTGAAGCAGGTCCTCCTGGTGAACGGCCTTGCCCGGCGGGTACATGGGCCGAACCCCACGGCTGTGCTCGCTCCGGACGGCCGGGCCGGGTACGGCCACGACGATCTGGTCGGAGACCGTGCCGGTCTCATCGCGCACCCGGGCGACGGCAGCCTTCACGCACTCGCCGACCTGCGCGGGGTCTACGAACCTCCCCTTCTTCACCCCTCGCGTGGCGACCGCCCCTGCCGAAAGCACCCGCAGGTCCACGCCCTCCATGGTGGCGGCGAGGAAGGTCGTCTTGGTCGTACCGATGTCGAGAACGTACGCGGTCTTGCTCATGTCTCGTCCGTACTAGTTGCCTGTGCCCTGGTCGAGCCCTCTGCGGGCGCGAGCGTCGAGCCAACGGTTCAACAAGTGCCTGCGGATCATACTCAGGTTGTTAAAGACCCTCCAGCCCATAACCAGCGAGGCAGCCAAAAAAAGGTTCAGCCCGATGTGGTCGCCTAGCCAGGCCAGGAACGCCGCTATGAGGACGTTGCTGACAAACCCAGTCACGAACACATCGTTCTGAAACTTACCCTCTAACGCGCTGCGCCAACCCCCACAGACCGAGTCAATTCCCGCAATTACCCCCACGGCGAGGTACAGCCCTACGGGGCCACCGACAGGGAACGCGGTCTTCAGTCCGATCAGGATCCCAACGATCAGGGCCAGCAGGGGGATGAGGAGCACTTAGTTGCCGTTCCCTGGAGTTGCTGGGATCTTTGCGAACTTGGAGGACATGGATCCGGTGAACGCGGAGAGTCGGTGCTGTTCGACGATCGCGACCTCGACCATCTGCGAGTCTACGAGCTTGATCTCGTCGAGCGGGCCGCCAGGCATGTTGATCGCGCCTAGCAGCGTCTGCCGGTCTCCGATCGCGTCAATCTTGACCGGCGTCGCGATCCTTATGCTGTCAACCAGGATCGTCGAGCCGACGCACCGGAAGTTCGTGCGCGGACCGACCCGCTTGCCGTTGACCGCGACGGCCTCGGCGCCCGCGTTCCACAGCTCGTTGACGACCTTGAGGACGTCCGTGTCGTGGATGATCCCGCCGCTCGGGTCGAGCACGTTCTCGACCGGGCGCTTAGAGTCGCGCAGGAGGATTGTAATGCCTGGCCCGGCGGCCTCGGTGAGTCCGGCAAAGAGCTTCGTGTTCTGCAGTATGTCGTTCAGCTCTTCGGACCCCTTGCTGCCCTCTGCCAGAGACTTCTGCAGCTTCGTGTTCTCGGCGCGCAGCGACCGCACCTCTTCGTGCAAAGAGACGAGGTCGGACTGGGCGTCGAGGCGGCCCGCGACAAGGCGCTCCCGCACGTCGTCTGGAAGGCTGCTCAGACGGCCCGTCTGGGTCCTGTCGGTGATCCACGCGACCGAAGCCAGCCAACCAACGATGAGGGCCAATAGGCTGACAGGCCACACCCACGCCGTACTCTTGTTCTTCTTGAACGGATCCATGTTCACCTCGGAACGTATGTCGGAGACTCGGGCGAAGACAGTTGCACGACCTTCACCCTCGCTAGCAGACCTGGTTCGTCCTTGAGAAGTTCGCCAAGCTTGAGGACCTTCGTTTCGGCGCCGTCGAAAGAGCCGAACTCGACCGTACCGCCGCTTTCCGGCACCAGGCTCACGAACCCGGCGCGCGAGACGACCATCCGCCATTGCCAATCCGGCAGTTGTTCAATGACATTTTCGCACATCTTCGCGGCGAGCCCGGAACGCCATGACCCAAAGACTGAGAGATTCCGCAAGCCTTGGTCGGCCGGGGGTTCGACCTCGATCGCCAGGGAGGGCTGCACCGACGACCTATAGACCGTCCCGTCGGAAGAAAGGTAGCGGCCCGGGCTGTCCGCGAGTGCGGCGACCGGGCGGCGGTAGGTGACCTCCAAGACCCCTCGACCGAAGAGGTTTCCCTGGAACCGGGCGTCTCCGACGTCTCGACCTTCGAGGACGAGACTCTGGATCCGATCCGTGTCTACACGGAGGTATGGGCGGGCTCGGAGGGTCTGCACGACCTCGTCGAGCCTGGCCCGGTCGAAAGAGGCGGCCCCTACGATGCGGACCGATTTGACGCTTGTCGCAGGGCTGTAGGCCAGGCCAGTCGCGACGACGACGGCAAGCAGGGCCCAAAAGAGCGGAGTCAGATCCGCCTTCTTTGTCCAGAGCTTGGTGCTCTTCTTCCTCTTCTTAGTCTTGCGCCGCCGCTTTGAGGGCATCTTCTGCGATCCATTGCACGAGGTCGGTGAAGCTCCAGCCGTGCGTCTGGGCGCTCTTGGGGACGAGGCTCGTGGCGGTCATTCCAGGGAGCGTGTTCACTTCCAGCACGACGATTCTGTCATCGCTTACGATCATGTCCGTGCGCGTGACACCGCGACAGCCGAGCGCACGGTGCGCCCTGAGCGCGAGCTCGCCCGCCGCCTTCTCCTGCTCCTTCGTGATCCGCGCGGGGCAGACCTCTTCCGTCGCTCCTGGCGTGTACTTGGCCTCGAAGTCGTACCGCCCGCTCGTCGGTACGATCTCAACAGCAGGAAGCACAGTGTCTCCGGCGACAGGTGTGGAAATCTCTATCCCCTTCACCCACTCCTCGACCAAGATCGCGTCGTCGTACGCGAACGCGGTCTTGATCGCCTTCTCGAGCTGGTCGTCCTTCTCGACAAAGCTCAGCCCGACCGTCGAGCCTTGCGCATTGGGTTTGACGATCACCGGTGCCTTCGGCATTTCTGGCCGGGGGTTGCGCGTGTGCCACTTCACCCCTTTCGGTGTCGGAAGCCCGCTCGCCTCGAGCACTTGCTTCGTCTGCGCCTTGTCCATCGCGATCGCGCTCGACTGCATCCCGCTGCCGGTGTAGGGGATGTGCAGTAGCTCGAAGAAGCCTTGGATCGCGCCGTCCTCGGCGTTCGTGCCGTGGACGCAGAGGAAGGCGAGGTCTGGGCGGTCCGTGCCCTTGAGGTGTCCGGTGAACCCCTTGCTCAATAGGAGATCGGTCACATCGAGAAAGAACGCCTCGTAACCAAGTTCTGTCAATGCCCTTAGGACCTCGCGCCCGCTGTGCAGGCTCACTTCCCTCTCCGCGCTGTCGCCGCCATAGACGACCGCGACCTTGTTCCCCTTTCTTGTGAGCTCTTGAATGAAGTCGGGCGCAAAGCTCTCGATGCTGCCTGCACCCATGCCGACGACCACGTCGCCCTTCTTCGCGAACGCCTTCAGCTTCCTCGGAAGCAGGTGGCGGCTCGGCACGTACGTGACCGGCGTCTCCATCAGCTCCGCGATCCTCAGGCTGCTCACGCCGGGGACCGGATCCTCCCGCGCAGGGTAGATGTCGGTGAGGAAGACGTGGTCGGCAAGTTCGAGCGCGGCTGCGAATTCGGGGATCAGGTCCTTCGTGCGCGAGTACAGGTGCGGCTGGTAGGCGATCACGAGCCTGCGATCCGGGTACTTCTCCCTAAGAGCCTGGATGCTCGCCCGTATCTCGGTCGGGTGGTGGGCATAGTCGTCAACGACCTCAACGTCGCCTGACTGCAACACTTGAAGTCTCCTTTCTGCGCCGCGAAACGCGTAGACCGCCTGAAATCCGTTCGCCCTGTATTCGACGACCTCGCTGAAATCGGTCGTCTTCGCACGGAACACAGTGTCTAGTGCGATCATTGCTAACTGAGCGTTGGAGCGATTGTGCTCCCCAGACGTCATTATGTGTTCAAGTGCAACGGTCGTTCTCTGCTCAGCGCTCTCTGAATGTTGATGGTTGCGTCCGACCGTCTCGGCGACTTCTGCGGAGCCTCGGTCACTTCGATGAAACACGAGCTCTCCACCAATGGGAAGCTTTGCGAGAAAGCGCACGACCGATCCCTTTAGCCCTTCCCAACTCCCATGAAAGTCCACGTGGTCCAGTTCCAAGTTCGTCAGCACCACGATCGTCGGGTCGAAGTCGTGGAACGAGTCGTACGCCTCGCAAGCCTCCACCACCGCCCACTCCCCTTTCCCTTCCACCACCGACCCACCGAACTGCGGCACCTCGGCCCCGACAACGACCGTCGGATCCAAACCAGCGGCGATCAGACCAGCGCCGATCATCCCCGTCGTCGTCGTCTTCCCGTGCGTCCCCGTCACGGCGATCAGCTTCTTGTCCTTCAACAGCCAACCCAAACACTGCGAACGCCGGAACACCGGACAACCCAGCTCCCGCGCACGCCGAACCTCAGGCGAGGTCGCCAAAGGGATCGCATCCGACACCACGACGGCGTCGCCGTCACAGACGACCTCCGCCGTATGCCCGATCCGGACCTCTACCCCCAGCGCGCGCAGCTCCCCGATCACCCGAGAGTCCACCAGGTCCGTCCCGCGCACCGAGAACCCGCGCGAGACCAGCATCCGCGCCACGCCGCTCATCCCCGCCCCCCCGATCCCGACCAGCACGAACGACCGCCGGCCGTCCAGCTCAGAACGGTCGTTGAACGCTGTCGCGATCTCCTGCGGAGTCCTCATTGCGCGGCCTCCTCTAGGATGCCCAAGATGCGCTCAGCCGCGTCGGGCTTGTCCCAAGCCGCCAGGCTCTCAGCCGCCCGGTCCCTACGGCCAGCGTCCTGCAGCCAGCCCGTGATCTTGGTCTCCAGCACCGCCGCCCGGAGCCCGGACTGCTCGACCACCTCTGCAGCACCCATCTTTTCAAATTCCAGGGCGTTCAGCTTCTGGTGGCCCCCGAAGGCCGTCGGGAAGGGCACAAGAATGGAAGGCTTGCGGAACGCCGCCAGTTCCGCCAGTGTCCCCGCACCGCTCCGGCACACAGCGAGCGAACAGGAGAACAGCGCAGAAGCCATCTCGTCCGCGTCCAGATAGGCCTTCACCGTATAGTCCGAGCGCACTGCCATCTTGTCCTTGCTTGCGATCGTCTGCTCAAAGTGCCTCGCGCCCGTAACGTGGAGCCACTGGACGGGCGTCGTGGACATGCGGACCGCTGTCGCGAGGGCCATGTCGTTGATCGCCGCGCTGCCCTGCGAACCGCCCATCACCAGCACGATCGGCGCGGCCTTCTCGAGCGAGTGCGTCATCGGCAGGCGGCCCTGCGCGCTCTGTCGGAGCTCCTTCCTGATCGGCAGGCCAGTGTGCTGCGCGCGCCCGCGCGGGAAGAACTGCGCCGTGCTCTCGAACACGGTGCAGACGCACGTCGCGCTCTGGCCGAGGATCCGGTTCGTCCGGCCCGGCACCGTGTTCTGTTCGTGGATCACGTACGGCACGCGGAGCGACTTTGCGGCGGACACGACCGGCGCAGACGCATAGCCCCCGGTCGAGAACACGATGTCCGGCTGGAACCCGACGAGCGAGAGGGACGCCTCGCGCCGCGCCATGAGCAACCGCCACGCCGCGCGCACGCCGCGCGGCGTGTACAGGCGGTACAGCGGCTCCGACGGAAACCCGTGGAACTCGACGCCGGCCCTCTTGCACGACTTCCCCTCGATCCCGCGCAGGGACCCAAAGTACGCGACCTCCCATCCCGAGGCGCGCGCCTGCAGGGCGACCTCAAGTGCGGGAAACACGTGGCCGCCGGTCCCGCCACCCGTAACTGCCAGTCGCAGGTTGATCCACCTCCTTGGTCTTTGGTTTCTTCTCGGCCAACGACATCGAGAGCCCGACGCCCATCCATAGCGCAATTAGGCTCGACCCGCCAAAGCTCACGAACGGCAAGGGGATGCCGATCGGTGGCAGGCTGCCGTTGACCATCGTAACGTTCGTGCACGTCTGGACGCCGATCCAGACCGCCATTCCCACGAGGGCGAGGCGCGAAAAGTTGTCTGGCGCGCGCGACGCGAGATAGAAGAGCCGCATCGTCACCGTCGCGAGCAGCCCAACGATCACCAGCACGCCAATCATCCCGAACTCTTCGCCGACCGTGGTCAGGACGAAGTCCGTCGTGGGGGCGGGGAGACGGTGCTTCGCCGTGCCGTTGCCGATCCCCACGCCAGAGAAGCCGCCGTTCGCCAGAGCAGTCTCCGAGACGATGGTCTGGTACCCACCGTCGAGCCTGTTGTTCGCCTCCCACCGCTCGGCATGGACGCGGAAGCGCTCGAGCCGGTACGGCTGTTCGTAGACCGCGAACCCGGCCAGCACCGTCGCGAGCACCGCGAGCGTCACGAGCGACCTTAGTGAGACGCCCGCGACGACGATGATCGCGAGCGCGGTGGCGACGATCATTGCGCCGGTCGCAAGGTCCGGCTGCCGCTCCACCATCACCGCGAGCCCAAGTACGATGAAGAACGGATATGCCCGCTTGACCTTTGGCGCCCACGACCGGTCAATGCGCTCGCCGAAGTTTCGGAACGCTTTGCGCGGCTTCTCCCAGGGCGTGTGCGCCGCCATCATGGCGGCGAGGAACATGATCGCCGCAAGCTTGATGAACTCCGAGGGCTGGATCGTGATCGGCCCGAACTTGATCCAGCGCGCCGCGCCGCCGATCGTCACGCCGAACCCAGGGACCTTGACGAGCAAGAGCGCACAGAAGCTGAGGGCCACGCCCGCCCAACCGAGCCACCTCCACGACTTGCGCGGAATGAACGTGCACCCCCAGCACGCGGCGATGGCGAGGACCAAGTAGATCGCCTGGTTCCGCAGCTCGCGGGGGAACGCCGAGCCGTCGGTGCGCGCATAGCCCGCGTCCCAGATTGCGACGAGCCCGAGGACAGAGACCGCCAGGCAGGTCCAGAACAGCACAGGGTCAGGAAACCGCTTGAGCCTCATGACGCGATCCACTCCTGAGCCATCGCCTTGAACGCGTCCCCGCGCTCGCGAAAGTTGGCATAAGGCTCCGCAGAGGCGCAGCCAGGCATCAGCACGACCGCGTCGCCCGATTCCGCGTCGTTCGCCGCCGCCGCAAAAGCCTCTTGCATCGTATGAAAGGACGGCCAGGACGCCTGCAGTTGTCGGTTTAGACCCTCTGTGTCGGGGCCGAACAAATACGCCGCGTGATCCATCGTCTTCAGATAGTCTCCGACGGGCGCGAAGTCTAGCTGCTTGCGGTTTCCGCCGAGGATGAGGCGCTGCCGCCGCTTGAGCCCCGCGCTACTGGCGACCACTGCCGCCGGGTTCGTGCACATCGAGTTGTTGACCACGAGCACGCCCGCCCTCTCCCCCACGATCTCCATGCGGTTGGCAAGGCCCTTGAAGGAGAGCAGCGCCGACAGCATCTCGTCGGTCTGTTCCTGCGTCGCCTCGCCGAGCACTGCGCAGGCCATCTCCCAGGCCATCATCGCATTCGCGATGTTGTGCTCGCCGAGCAGAGGAATGCTGCTCGTGTTCACCTGGTGCCCGCTCAGGAACAGCGCGTCACTCAGACGTGCGGTGAAGCCGTTCGTCGGGTTTCGGCCGGACGGGGAGAACCGCACCTTGCGCGGCTCCTCGGGGAACTGTTCCGGCGTGAGGCTCTCGTCGTCACGGTTAATGACGACCACGTCGCTGGCCCCCATGTTCATGAACAGCCGCAGTTTTGTCTGGACGTAGTCTTCGTACGAAGGATGCCGGTCCATGTGGTCCGGAGCCACAGTCGTGATCGCGGCGACGAACGGCCGGAAAGTTTTCACCGTCTCCAACTGAAAGCTGCTGACCTCTGCCACGAGCACGTCCCCGCCGTCGAAGGCGGCGTCGGTGAGCGTCACCTCTGGATACCCGGAGCCCGCGATGTTTCCGCACAGCACCGCGTTCCTCCCTGCAGCCGTGAGCAGCGTCCACGCCAGGACCGTCGTCGTGGACTTTCCGTTCGTGCCTGTAATCGCGACGATCGGGTCGCGCGAGATGCGGAACGCGAACTCGATCTCGCCGATCACTTCGCGCTGCGACATGTCGTGCAGCGCAGGGTGGTCGCGCGGGAAACCTGGAGAGACGACGAGCAGGTCAAAGTCCGCAGGATCGAGCCGTCCGTGCCAACCAGGGACGGCCTGCACGTCCATCGCATGCAGCTCGTCCATCGCCTGCAGGATCGCCGGGCTGTCGGCCTGCTTTTGGTCGAACACCGTCGCCATGCCGCCGAGCGCCTGCACGGCGCGAGCGACCGAGAGCCCGGACTTCGCCATCCCCGCAACAGCGACGCGCTTGCCGTGGAGCTTCAACCGGCCACCCTCCACAAGGCTCCTACCGCGACTGCGACCAACGCGGCCTGCACCAGGTGGAACAACCAAACCACCCGCGTCTCCGGCCAGCCCGCGTGCTGAAAGGCGTGATGGATCGGCGTGCGCGGGAACAAGCGCTTGCCCTTGCGGAGCTTCACCGACAATATCTGAAGCGGCACAGGTACGAGCTCGCAGACGAGCACGAGCGAGATGACGATCGCAGCGACGAGGTTGACCGAGCCCGGAACAAGCTCGCTCGGCCTGCCGACCTCCAGGAACGCCCATCCGAACAGCGCGCCGAGCGAAAGCGAGCCCACGTCGCCCATGAAGACCCTCGCCGGAGGCGCGTTGTAGTAGAGGAACGGGACGAGCGACGCCGCGATCCCGGCCATCACTACGAGCACCGCGAGCTCGGTCTCCGGGTTCGCGATCGAAAACCGTGCAACGATCGCGAAGCCGACGGCGAGCATTACACCGATCCCGCCCGCGAGCGCGTCCATCCCGTCTACAAAGTTGTACGCGTTCGCGAAGAACAGCACGACGAAGGCCATGAACGCGAGCGCGCCCCAATCGCGTACGCCCCCTATGAGGAACGCGCCGAGCACGACCACGAGCTGCATGGCGATCTTCGACTTCCACCCGAGCCCGCGCGACTTCTCAGATCGTCGAGGAACGACGAAGTCGTCGAATAGCCCGATCAGCGCAAAGCCGATCAGCAACACCATTGGCGCCGCAACACGGCCCGTCGGCACGAACGCAAAGCTCGCAAGCAGGCCGAGCAGGACGATGATGCCGCCCATCGTCGGCGTGCCCTGTTTGGCCGCGTGCTCTGGAACGTGCTCGCTCACCTTCTGTCGCACTTGCGTCCGCACCAAGGCCCGATAGACAAGCGGAGCACTCACGAGCGCGACGACGAAGGCGACGAGCGCGGCGGCGAACGCCTGGTCTACGTTTGTGTAAATCATGTCGTCACCGCCTCCAACGCCGACTCAAGCCCAAGCGCCCGGCTCCCCTTGATCAAGACGACGTCGCCCTCCTTGATAGTGCCCAGGAACTCGCGCACCTTGGCGATGTCTAGCTCTGGCAGCTCCTGCATCCTGTCTTCTGGGTACCCGGAGAGCCGGGCCTCGTCGGCTATGAACGTCGTCGGGCCACCAGTGAGGAAGGCGAAGTCCAACAACAGGATTGCCAGCTCGTGCCCCACCAGGCGGTGCCCTGACTCCGTGAAGTCGCCCAGCTCCCTCATTTCGCCAAGGATCGCGATCCGCCTCCCTCGTGCAGGGACGTCGGCGAGCGCGCGCAGCGCGGCGACCGTCGAGTCGGGCGAAGCGTTGTAAGTGTCGAGCACGACCGTCGCCCCGCGGTGCGGCACGATCTGCAGCCGCATCGGCTGCATCTCCGCCTTGGGAAGCGCGCCGACGGCGTCTCGCACGGAGACGCCCGCGCTGTGCGCAGCGAGCACTGCAGCACCGGCGTTCAGCGCCTGGTGCCGCCCGGTCGTCGCCAGTTCCACTTCAAACGTCTCTCCGTCCAGCCGCCCCCTAACGGCGCACTTCTCCCACGAAAGCGCGCGATAGCCCAAGACGTGGCAGTCCGACTCCGGGGTGAACCCAAATGTGCGGACGGGGCAAGGCGAACCCGCCCTGAGGTCGCGCAGATAGTCGTCCTCCTGCCAAACGACCGCCGTGCCATCGCTCGGCAGCGCACGCAGCAGCTCCGACTTTGCGTTCAGTATCCCCTCTCGCGAGCCGACCTTCTCGATGTGCGCCGTTCCAATGTTGGTCACCACGCCAATCGTCGGCCGTGAGAACCCAGCGAGGTGTGCGATCTGCCCTGGCCCGCGCATCGCCAACTCGACGACGACCGCGCGGTGCGCGTCCGTCAGTTCTGACCAAACGAGCGGCGACGTGTACTCTGTGTTCTTGTTGCCGGCGCTCTTCAGCACCGGCCCGAGCGGGGAGAGCGCCGCAGCGACGAACTCCTTGGTCGTCGTCTTGCCAGTGCTTCCTGTGACGCCCACAACAGGCCCTTGGAACTCGGCGCGACGGCTTGCAGCGAACGCTGCGAGCGCGCCAGCAATGTCTCCGACGAGGATGTGCGTCCCACCAATCGTCCGCTCAGCGAGACAGGCAGCGGAACCGTTCGCAATCGCCTGCTGCGCGTATTCGTGACCGTCCACACGGCTTCCACGGATGCACAGGAAGAGCGCACCGGCCGTGACGTGGCGGCTGTCGGTCGCAAACCCAGCAAACTCCGCGTCATCGCCGACGAGGGCTCCGCCACAACGCCGCGCAAACTCCAAAAGCCTCAAGCCCCCACCTCCAGCGCGTCGCGCACAAGCTCCCGGTCGTCCATGTGGTGCTTCGTCCGCCCGATTATCTGATAGTCCTCGTGGCCTTTGCCCGCGATCACGATCACGTCGCCGTCGCGCGCCAGTTCGACAGCGCGACCGACCGCCTCGCGACGGTCAACGACTGTCGTCGCCTCGCGCCCGGCCACCAGCCCCTTCACGACCTCCGCAATGATCGCCTCAGGGTCCTCGGTCCGAGGGTTGTCGCTCGTCACGACCGTCACGTCGGAGTTTGCGCTCGCGGCGCGAGCCATCTTCGGTCGCTTCGACTTGTCGCGGTCCCCGCCACACCCGAACACGGTGATGATCCGGCTGGGCTGAAGCTCGCGCACCGCCTGCAACAGCTTCTCGAGCGCGTCGTCCGTGTGCGCGTAGTCCACGATGACGCTGAACCCTCGCCCCGTCGGTACGCTCTCGAACCGGCCCGGGACGGGAGTCACGTGCTCCATCGCGAGCACCGACTCGTCCAGAATGTATCCCATCGCGAGAAGCGCGCCGAGCGCGGACGTCGCGTTCCACACGTTGAACGTCCCGCCGACGCCGATGCGGAACTCACGCGTCACGTCGCGGTACGACGCCGAGAGCACGAGCGAGGACACCGACTTCTCCAGCGCCGTCACGACGAGGTCCCGACCGATGGCGACCGTCGTCCCGAACTCAGCGACCCAGCGGGCACCCACAGGGTCACCGACATTGATCGCGCTCCGAAACTCGCCGCCGGCCAGCTCTGCGTACTCGGTGAACAGGAGCCGCTTCGCCGATGCGTAGTCCTCCATGTCGCGGTGGAAGTCCAGGTGGTCCTGCGAGAGGTTCGTGAACACGCCCACCTCGAACCGCACGCCCGCCAAACGCCGCTCGTAAAGCGCGTGGCTGCTTGCCTCCATCACGAAGTCCTGGACGCCGTTCAGGCGCGCCTCCTGCAAGAGCTGCCACGTCTCGACGGGGAACGGAGTCGTGTTCGCGAGCTCCCGCCTGTTCCCGCCAGGGTCGAACCCCAACGTCCCCATGTAAGAAGCCTTGCGCCCCATTGCGCGGAGCGCGTCGCGCAGCATCCATGCCGTCGTCGTCTTGCCGTTCGTCCCCGTCACCCCGACGACGCGCATCGCCGCGCTCGGGTCACGAAAGACCCCGCGGACAAGCTTTGCGACGGACGCGTTGAACACTGGCTGAGTCGAAGGAAACCACACTGCCGCCAGACCAAGGGAGACCGCACGGGCAAACCCGTCCGACGAGTGCGCGACCGCCGCCACGGCGCCCTCCGCCTTCGCCGCTTCCAGGTAGCCGTGAGTGTCAGAGCTCTTGCTCGGCATGCACACGAAAAGCGAACCAGGCCGAACCGAGCGAGAGTCCGCGGTCGCCCACTCGACTCCGGCATCGCCAGTCTGCGCCTCTGGGCGCAAGCCAGCCTCGGAAACGAGACTGGAAAGGAGCGCCGCGCTCATGGCCCTTCTTTAGACGTCTTGTCGGATGGCCGAGAGCGAGCGATCTGTAAGCGCGAAATGACCGCCAACGCCAGCTCGCGAAACGCCGGACCGGCCACCAGGCTCCCATAGATCTGGCCGGCCCGCGGCTCGTTGACCATCACAAGGATGAGCACCTTTGGGTCCTCGGCCGGGAACACGCCGACAAAGCTCGAAATGTTCCCACCCTTGCCCAGCTTCTGCGCCGTCCCCGTCTTTCCTGCGATGCGGTAGCCAGGGATCGCGACCAGCTTTCCGGTCCCGAAGTCGCTCTGCACCACCGACTCCATGTATCCCATCACTGCTTGCGCCGCGCTGGGGCTCACGACTCGGACCGGCGCCGCTGGCAGTCGCCTCTCACCGCCGACGTGCGAGACGATCCGGGGCGCGACGTACTCGCCACCGTTCGCGAGCATCGCCAACGCGCCAGCCAGGTTGATCGGGGGCACCGCGATGGACTGCCCAAACCCCACCACGGCGAGCTGCCGCTCCTTGTCGTACTCGTCCATGTTGAAGAGCGGGCTGACGGACCCCGGTAGGTTGATCGAGGGCTTGCTCAAGAGCCCGATCCGACGCATGTACTCGATCATCGGCCCGCGGCCGATCCCGAGAGCCCACTTTGCCGCCGAGACGTTACAGCTCTTTCCGATCGCGCGCTCGAGCCCGACCTCGCCGTGCGCCCTCGACCCGTTGTGCAAGTCGCAGCGCACAAGCCGGTTTCGCCCAAGGTCGAACACGCCGCTGCAATTGACCCTGGAAGAACTGTCAACCACTCCCGCGTCGAGCGCCTTGGCCAGCGTCAGGACCTTGAAGGTCGAGCCCGGTTCAAAGTCCTCCATATAGGACGTCATCAGCTCCGTTCCACCGCGCGGGCCCTCCACCGGGTCGAACGTCGGCCAGCTCGCCATCGCCAAAACGTCGCCGGTCGAAGGCACCAACACGATCGCGGAACCGCTGACGGCGAGGTTCTTCTCGACAGCAGTCCGGATCGCGCGAGTTGCCGCGGTCTGCAGCCGCGAGTCAATCGTCAGCACCACGTCCGCGCCGTGCTCGAGCCCATGGTCCCGGTTAGTCTCCGCCATGAAGCCGCCGTTCAGACCCACGACGCCGCTCGCCCTGCCATCCCGGCCCGAAAGCTCCTTGTCGAACGCCGACTCCACGCCGGACTTCGGCTTGCCGTCGTGCATCCACCCGACGATCCCCACGGCCGCCTCGCGCATCGGGTACGCCCGCCCGTTCTCCTCCGCTAACGAGACACCGTCTGCGCCCCAGTCCGACATCACGCGCCTCACTGCACGGTAGCGAGCCTCGTCGAGGTGCTCCAGCCACGTCCGCTGCTTGCCAGCGCGATAAGGGGCGCTGATCCGCGACTCCGGCACTCCAGCCGCCTCGGAAAGCGCCATGAAGAACCCAGGCGTGCACGGCACGCGGTTGTAGAACACCCAGAAGTCGTACCTCGGCTGACTCTGCGCGAGCACGCGGCCGTCCGAGCTATAGATCGAGCCCCGCTCCGCTGGGATCTCCCGCTCGCGCGAGAGCAGCCAGGCGCCCTCCGCCTTGTCGAGCAGCTCCTTCCGCCCGGTGACCTGCACCCTCGCTTGCGAATAGACGGCCAGCACGAACGAGAGCGCGACGATCGCGATCGTCAGCACAAACGCGCCGCGAGGCGCGGCCTTACTGGACCTTCGTGACTTCCTTCGTGCCATGGTTCGATGCGACCAGCCCTCCCGGCCTCTCGAACCCGTGCGCGCTCGCAAACTGGTCGAGCGACTCGGTCGAGACCAGGCCAGAGACCTGCCGTCCAAGCTCCAAGACGTCGGACCGAGCCCCTTCGGTCCGTAGCTCCGAGTTCACGCGCTGCTTATAGGCCGAGTTGAGCAGCGAGTGGCCGGTCAGCGAAAAGAGCCCATAAAAGACGAGGCTCGCGACCGATAGCACGGCCGCGTGGACGCACGCCGTCGCGATGACGGACGTGCGAGGCGCGGTCGAGACCGAGCCCCGGGTCTTGCCTTTGCGAGTGCGGGCCGACGGCAGTGCCGCCGACGCTTCATTGATCCATGGTGCGACGCTCATGATAGACCTTCCTTGGTGTTCCTCTCGATGACCCGCATCTTTGCGCTGCGGCTCTTCGGGTTGTCCCTCTGCTCCTGGTCGCCCGGGACGAGCGGCTTCTTGTTGACCAGGGAGAAATCGTTTGTGTCGGCGAGCGCGCGGAACGCGCGCTTCACGGCGCGGTCTTCGCCGGAGTGGTAGCTCAAGACCACCATCCGTCCGCTCGGATTGAGGCAGAGCGCAGCGCCCTCGATCGCGTCCTGCAGGCCCTCCAGTTCGCCGTTGATGTGGATCCGCACGGCCTGGAACGTCCGCGTCGCCGGGTGGATCCGCCGGTCGCGCTTCGCCGCAGGCACCGAAGCAAGAACGCAGTCAACGAGGTCCGCCGTGGTCGCGAGCTCCTTCAGCTTTCGCCTGTCAACAATGACCTTCGCGATCTTGCGCGCCCACCTCTCGTCCCCGTACTCCCTCAGAACCCGCTCGATCTCGTTCTCCGTCCCGCGGTTGAGGAACTCTGCGGCCGTCTGGCCACGGCTGCGGTCCATCCGCATGTCCAGGGGCCCGTCGTTCCGAAAACTGATTCCGCGCTCCGCGTCCTCGATCTGCGCGTTGTTCAGGCCGAGGTCGAGAAGGATCGCGTCCGCCCCGCGCAGGTGCGCCCGCTTAAGGCAGTCGAACAACGAACGGTAGTCGGAGTGGAACAACTGAATGTCCGCTCCTTGGACCTCCGCCAACCGCTTCCTTGCGACTTCTAACATGTCCGTGTCCCAGTCAATCCCGACCAGCGTTCCGCCGGGCGAGACTTCCGCTGCCATCCTCAGGCTGTGTCCCCCGAGCCCCAGCGTCCCGTCAACGACCACCGAACCCGGCCGAAGCCGCAGCGCGTCGAGGACCTCGCGCAACATGACCGGTACGTGCGTCGCCTCATGCAAGTCAGTCCTTCCCGTCCATCTGCCGCTTCGCGTGCTGGAACGCGCTGAGCCGCTCCTTGCCGTATGCGTCTGGGTTCTTCTCGTATTCGGCCCAAGCGTCCGCAGCCCATATCTCCATCCTGTCTATACAGCCCACGATCAAGACCTTGTCCTTCAGGTTCGCCATCTCCCGCAGCTTTTGAGGGACGACCACCCGGCCCTGCTTGTCGAACTTCAAGTCGTCCGCCGCGTTCCCGCTGAGTAGCCGCGCGAACTGCTGCCGCCCAAGGTTCGTGCTCGGGTTCGCCAAAACCTCGCTGACCTCCTCGTTCCAGGCGCTCACCGTATAAGCGACTAGGCAACCAGTCGGACCCAGCGACATCACAAACTTCTCTCCGAGCCTCTCCCGCTTCTTCTTGCTCACGAGCAAGCGCCCTTTCTCGTCGATCGTCGCCTCGTCGGTCCCGATCAACTGGTTTTCCAGGGGAATTGGAGCAGAGCTCATTTCGTCTCGCGCTAAGTCGAAGTCGGCCGGTCGCCATCCGTGGCACCGGCCGCCTTCTCGATTCACACCGGACACCCCGCCCGGTTTGGAGACCACCACCATCCTGGTATCGGTCTTCCACTGCATTGGGATTATAGTGGGACTAGGACTTCCCAATGTGCGCTTTTTCGAGCTTTTTTTCCCTTTTTTTGGTTCTAGTTAGTGACTGTTCTCATAGTAGTCATGGTGCGTCTACTATTACTGAATTCTAAGAGCAAGGGTGCGTCTAGGTCGGAAGAAAACGACCGAAACTACGCCTCCGCAGGACGCGACAGCACGCTCTTGAACTGCTCGCGGAACATGTCCTGGTACACCCCTTCCCTCTTCACCAGTTCATCGTGCGTGCCCTGATCAATGATCCTCCCCTTCTCCACGACGATGATCCGGTCCGCCTCCACCACGCTCGTCAGCCGGTGAGAGATGATGAACGTCGTCCGCCCCTGCATCGCCGCCCGCAGCGCGACCTGCACCTTCGCCTCCGTCTCCCCGTCCAACGAGCTCGTCACGTCGTCCATGATCAGGATCCTCGGGTCGGTCAGCAGCGCCCGCGCCAGCGCCAGTCTCTGCCTCTGGCCCCCGCTCAGCCGCACGCCACGCTCACCGATCTTCGTCTCGTACCCGTCCTGGAGCCCGACGATGAAACCGTGAAGGTCGGCGACCTTGCACGCCTCGACCACCTGCTCCATGCTCGCGTCCCGGTTGCCATAGCGGACGTTCTCTGCCAGGGAGGCGCTGAAGACCACGTTCTCCTGCGCCACCATGCTCATCTGCCGCCGCAGAGAGTCCATCCGTACGTGCCGCAAGTCGTGCCCGTCCACCATCACGTGCCCCTTCGTCGGGTCGTAGAACCGCATCAGCAGGTTCATCAGCGTCGTCTTCCCTGCCCCGCTGTGCCCCACGATCCCGATCACCTCGCCGACTACAACGCGAAGCTCAACGTCCTTTACGATCGCCGCCTCGCCGGAGTAGCCGAAGCTCAGTCCAGAGAAGACGACGTCCCGAGAGAACGCCGGCAGCGCGACCGCGTCCGGGGCGTCCTCGATCTCGGGCCGAGTGTCGAGCGTCTCGAACACGCGGTCCATCGCCGCCACAGCCCACTGCAACCCTGTATTGAAGTCCACGACCCGCACGGCCGGATTGAACACGTACCCTATGTAAAACGTGATCGCGACCAGCGTCCCGACCGTCATCGCGCCGTCCTGCACGAGGCTCCCGCCGTACGCGTACACGACGCCCGTCCCGATCGCCGAGATCACGCCGGAGACCAGGCCCAACCGCCTGTTCAAGTGCATCTGGCGCCGGTCAACGGCGAACTTCGCGCGCACCGACTGCATAAAGCTTTCGGTCTCTCGAGACTCCCGCACGAACGCCTTCACCACCGCGATGCCAGAGATCTTCTCGGCCAGCTTCCCCACCATCTCGTCGTACAGCCGCCGCTGCTCCTCGCGCACCGAATGGATGTACCGAAGGAACGAGCGGTAGCTCACGACGTAGAACGGCACCAGCGCCACAATAATGAGCGCGATCCGCACCTCCAGATAGAACAGCATCCCCACCACGGCCACAAGCGTGACCACGTCGCTGAAGAACACCACGAGCTGGCCCTGGATCAGCCCTTGGATCAGCTCGATGTCCGCCGTCGCGCGCGACATGATCTTCCCGGTCTGGGTCTGCTTGTGGAACGCCAACGACAGCCTCTGGAGGTGCTGCCAGGTCTCAAACCGCAGGTCGAAGCAGAACCGGTGCCCGATCACCGCCACGGTCACCGACAGGACGTAGCTCAGGAACGCCCGTAGCGCGATGACCGACAGCAGCACCGCCGCGACCCAGAACAGCACCCTGGGCCCGTCCTCGGCCCTCAGCCGCATGGCCTCGGCCTCGAGCGCCAGCCGCTCCGCCTGCACCTCCGGCCCCTCCCCCAAGCTAGATAGCCTCTGCTGGGCCACGACAGCGGGCTTGATCCCCTCATCAATCGCGAACTGGAACAGCCTGGGAGGCACGATCTGGAGCACCGTCACCAGCAAAGTTGCCAGGACGGCCAGTGCGACCCACCAGCGGTAGGGCCGCAGGAACTTCAGCGTCCGGGCGAACGATCCCACGTCCGCCCACGAGTGTAACGTTAAAGTCAGCCGGCCCCCGTTGCCGGGGGCCGTACCAAGGACTAACGTATCTTGATCGGTCCTATGATGCGGACCGCCGGAGAGTTAGCTCTCCGGCTCGGACTCCCTAAGAGCCTCTTTGGTCAAGCCCCACGCACCCATGATGGCTGCGACGGCAACTGCAACTGCAACGAGTGAATACACCATTTCCAACCTACACCATGCTCTCCCACTTGGTTCTTCCACCGCAGGTGGGCTGGAGAACACAACGGCCCTGCCACCCTTACCAGGCTTCGTGCGAACTCAGGCAGGCTTGCTGACGGACGAATAGCTGGCAGGAGATTTGCCTGCCAGCACGCGTGTCAGCGAGTACGATTGCTAGGGCGCAACTAACGGGGCAACCGGGGCAACAGAGTTTCTGCGTTCGCGAGGTTGTAGCCGATCACCGCCATGTTCGTCGCCATCTGTGCGACGTGGTCCGCAGGCACCAGGTCCGGCGTGTCGTTCTGCGTGTGCCACGAGTGCCGATAGCTGATCCCGCCGGACTTGCCGAACGTGAAACCAGGCACGTCCGCCGCGATGAACGACGCGTGGTCGCTCCCACCGCCGCCTCGGCTGAACTGCCGGATCTCGACCACCTCGACCGGCTTGCCAGGGAAAGCGTCCTTCATCGGCGCAGCTGCGGCCCTGAGCATCTCGATCATGTCCGCTGTCCCAGACATCCGCGAATGGTAGTTCCCGCCGCTGTCCTCGTTCAGCACGGCGCTCACCTTCGCCATCTCGGCCCTGTGCGCCTCGACATATGCGCGCGAACCGAGCAGCCCCTGCTCCTCTCCGGTCCACAGAATGAATCGGATCGTCCGCTTCGGCTTCGCCCCGGACTTCGCCAGGATCCGCGCAGCCTCCAAAACCACAGAGACCCCGGTGCCGTTGTCCTGCGCGCCCTTCGAACCCGGCCCGTTCCAACTGTCCAGGTGCGCGCACAGGATCACCGCCTCGTCCGGCTTCTCCACGCCCCGGATCTCCGCTACGACGTTGTGGAACGGGATCGCCTCGTCAATGAACTTGTTCTCGATGTCGAACTCCAGCTGCGGCGGACCGCCCCCTTCCATCGCCTTCACGACCGACTCATAGTCCTCGGCCCGGACCGCGATCATCGGCGTCTTCGGCCGGGTCTCGTCCGTGTAGTCGTTCCATCGTCCGCTGGTCCAAACGAGCTCGCCGCCGGTCGTATAGATCCGCCCGGCAATCCCTGCGTCGTCGAGCGCGCGGTCGAGCGCGCCGCGCTGCCGCATCCCCGGACCGCCCATGTTCACCGCCGCTGGCATCAGCACCCACGCGCCCTTCAGTACGTCCTTCAGCACCTCGATGTCCCCGAGCGTCTCCGGGTGCCTCACAGCGCGGCCCCTGACCGGCCCGTACGTGCCGACCGTGAAGTTATTGGTCGTGAACACGAACTCCTTTCGGCTCGGCGAGACCATCCGGCCGACTTGCCGCGCGCCGCGCTCGAAGCCTTGCGGCGTCTCGCTCCACTTCTCCAGCCAAGCCGAGTCAACCCCGAACGACTTGAACTTCTTCAGCGCCCACTCTTCGGCGGCGCGGCACTGCGGCGTACCCGTAGTCCGCGGACCGACTGTCTCGCAAAGCTCGACCAGGATCGCCTTGGCCTGGCTGCTGTCGCGGCCCTCCTTGATCAAGCTCTCGACCGTCGTCGAGTCGCGGTGGGCGTACGATAGCGTGAGTGCAATGAGCGAGACGAAGGTCAGGATGGGCTTGGATCGGATCATGTCGTGCGTTCCTCTAGGGTGAGATACGCCAGTTTAGTCCCTCGTTGCTCCCAGCTTCAATCTAAAGCTAAGAAAGTACAATCTCCTCGTGCTGTCTGCCCTCATCGCCCTTGCCGCCCTCAGCCAGCAGAGTCTCACGGTTTCAGGAAGCGACGTCGCTGTCAGAGCCGTCCACTCCGGTCAGAGCGTCAACCTCGAGTTCCTCGTGCGCGACGCCGCAGGCGAGTTCCGCGTCGCAGCAGTCACGACGCCTGCCATGACAGGCGATCTCGGCTTCCAAGAGGTCACGAAGTCGGAGGCAGGGCTTCGGCTCAAGGGCAGCCTCTACATCTGCAACGTCGCCGTTCCGGAGTCTGGCAGCGCCATCACTATCCTTGTCGAGAACATCGGAGTCGCAGGGCGCCGAGGAGACGCGCTTTTCGGCGTCGTGTTGGCGCCCGATGGAAAGCCGGCCCGGGCGACCCAGGCCCTTCTCCCGTCCGGCAGCTCCGACGGCGTCGCCACCACGGAGAGCTTCGCCACTCCCCTAGCGATGGCGATCGGCGGCGGCTACGGCATCGCGCTCATGCCCGACGTCCAGGACCTCGAGTGGCACCGTCCGATGCCGCCCGTCCTCATTCTCCGCAACGACACCGCCGCGAAACTCTCCTACGGCTTCGCCCCCTACGACCGCGACCAAGGCTGGAAGCCAACACTAGCCCAAAGACATCTTGACGCGCCAAGAACCTTCTACTGGAGGTTCGACCTCATCGTCGCGACGGACGACAAGACGGTCGAGGCCGTCATCGCCCACCTCTGGCAGCGCGACGGAGCGGAGCGCGCCCACAAGCCCTTGCCGCAGACCGTGCCGTTCCTCTTCTATACAAAGCCAACCTACGACATGCCGCAGACCAGCGAAGAAAAGGTCCAAGGGCTGGACGCCTGGTGGACGGGCGAACGCGACGGCAAGGTCCGTGCGCCGAGAGGCGCCGACGGTCAGGCCAAGCTCACCAACGACGGCAACATCGCGCGCTTCGCGTGGGGGATGCGCTGGTGGGGCAACAGGCTCGACCAGTTCAACTGGCGCGACAACGCTGACGAAATGATGAACCTCGTCGTCTCAGCCCCTCCAAGGGACGGCCTGACCCCTGTCGCATTCGACACCGCCAGCGAGACCTGGCGGTACGAGGACGAGAACTCAGAGGCGGCCGCGCAGACCGCGAGATGGATGCTCAAGTACGCCGAGGCGTTCCCCGACTATCCGGGCCGTGAAAAGCTCTTTGCCAGGGTCGGCGCCATCGTAGCCGCCCTCGGCGAAGACCGACTCACCGGCCAGGCCGCGCTCGTGCTGTCCGAAGTCGCAAGGTCGCCGGCGTTCGAAGGCTCCGACCTTGCCGCCATAACGAAGGGCCGGTTGTCTCGCTCGCACTCGCGACTCATCGCCCTCGCCTCGCTCTACGAACGCCAGCACGCGGCACCGTCGCCGGAGACCGTCTCGCTAACTCTCTACCTAGCCCAGTCCCAGGCAGAGGGCTCGCAGGCCGCAGCCTTGCGCCTCGCCAGATCGCTGTTCTTGCACCAGGCACTCTGGCAACCCATGACCGTCGTCGGCACCGAAGTCTTCGGCGCGTTCCCAGCCGAACACTTCCTCGAGGAGTCCCAGTCCGTCTACACCGCCGATCTCCTCGAGGCCTGCGTCCTTCTCGGTGACCAAGCACTTGCCACCCGCGCGGTCGTCGCGCTCCGCGCTCCGCTCGGTCTCTTCAACCACCAGACGCACAGCATCGCCGGAATCATCCTCCCAGCAAACATCGAGCTCCACCGCTCGGCACCGTGGTTCGGCCAGAACGGCCAGGCCGCGTTCGGAGCGTGGAGGGGCGTCGCCGAGGGAGTCGGCCAGACGCTCACGTCAATCGCCGCGACCCTCGACAAGTACGGCTCCTACTACTCAGCAAGGGACGGCTGGTCCCTCGGCGTTGACGGTGTCCGCCTTGACGCCGAGGGCCGCCCCTTCAGCGCGTTCTCCGCAAACCCGATCAGCTATGAGGGCGCGTTCCCGTTCGAGCACGTCAACCCGACGACCGGCGAACGGACCAAAGGCGACAGGCTCCCCTCGTTCCCGACAATGCGCGCGTTCTCGCTCACGCTAGACTCGCAGGGCGTCTCCGTCATCGCTCTCCCTGGCTTCATTGCTCAACAGGCAACGACCGAACTCTCCGGCACGTTCACGTTCGGCGACGGCACGAGCGTGAAGGCGGAGTTCATGCTCACAGGCTTCGGGGTGCGCGCCACCCCCGAGATCCTCGCCGCCGGGCCGGTCACATTCGCAGGCGCATACCGCGAAACGAGCCTCAGCCTTCCCAGGGCAGTCTTGCTCGCTATCCCGCCACGGCCGAGCGACCAGTGGCCGCGCGGATGGCGGCGCATGAAGGGCCTCTCCGACATCGTGCGGGCCACCGTGACCGGCTCGGACGGAAAGCCCGTCGTCAGCACTGCAGACGACGGAAGGGGCGCGAGAGACCAACGCCTGACGGGCGTCATCGAAAGTCAGGCGTTCCTGCTCACGTCTCCAAACCTCAGATTCAACATCGCAGGAGCAGGCAAGCCGGGCCTGCGCGTCGAGATCGTTGATGTCGCCATGGGAGTCCCAGTACTGACCTTCCCGGAACCCGGAGAGGCCGTCTGCGATCTGAGTGAGTCAGTGGGCAAACAGGTCCGCGTCAGGCTCGTTGACGAGAGCTCGACCGGATCGGTCGAGATCGGAGAGATCAGGCTCGCAAGCTAGAACTTGATGCCGTAGTCGAGCCGCAACGTCCAGTCCTGCAGCGGCTTGCCCGTCGGCCGGAAGCCTGTGAAGTTGGCGTTGCCGAACAGCAGGCTCAGCGACTGGTTCGGCCCGGGCCGCTGGTCGAACTTCAGCCAGAACTCGTGCGAGAGCGAGCGCGGGCCGTTCCCGTCGGTCTGGACCGTGCGATAGCCCAGGGTCAACGGTGAAGGGTTGGAGGCGAACAGGACAAGGTCCACGCCCGTCTTCCGGTTCAAAACGTTCGTCTTGTCGTTCAACAGCTCTTCGAACACGAACCCAGCCTTGATGTTCTTGCCGCCCAAATAGTTGATCTGCCACTTGTTCAGCCGTGTGTCCTGTGCGACGCCACCAAGCAGCGCCTTGTCGTTCGCCTTCAGCGGGTTGGTGAGCATCGAATGCTCTACCGACCAGCCGCTGGAAAGCTTCGCGGTGAACTTCAAGTCGCGGATCGCGATCACTTCGTCGTTCGGCATCGTGCGAAGGTCGTAGTTCAGCTCCATCCGCAACAGTCTCTTGCCTGTCGTGTCCGTGTTGAACGAGAACACGCGGTCAATCGCGCGGTCGCCAGTAGGACTCACTTGGCTCCGATATCCGAATCCGAGCCCGACAAGGCCGACGTTCCCGGTGATCCCCATGCTCCGGTTCTCCTTGTGCCACCGGTCCTGGTCCCGCAGGGTGTCCGCGACATAGAAGAACTCGACGTTGTCCAGGCTGCCCATGTCGAGAGGCTTGAACGTCTTGATGTTCACGTCGCCCATCGTCTTGTTGCGCTGCCCGTCCCACATGTCATGCGTGTACTGTAGGCTCTTGACGTCTAGCCCGGCGAACTGGCCCGCCGTCAGGCCCGTTTTCACGTTCTTCGTCGCGCGGCTCGGGTCGCGGAGGTCCCGCACCTGCCCAAAGCTAAACCTGATGCCCTTGCCAAAGTCGAACCAGAAGCCATAGTCGCGCTTCACCGAGTCAGGATTGTCGCCGTCGCGGACCGTCTTCGTGTCGCTCACGCTCAGCCCGAGCCGCGGAGTCACGTTCGTGCTCACCGTGTTCGTCGTGGAGGTCTCCCGCTCTCCGTTTTCGAACCGCGTCTCGCTCTGAGCCGTCTCGAATGCCGTCGTCTTGTTCAGGTTCGTCTGGTACGCCAAACGCTGCATCTTCGAGTCAGGAGTCTCTTCCTCCTTGCCGTCGAAGTGCCGCTCTTCTTGGATCAGTGATAGCGTCCCGAGCCGGCCGAGGTCGTGGCTCAGCATCAACTTGTCGTACTGCCGATCAATCCTCGCGCCTGCGTCCACCTGGAAGAGCTGCTCGGCCCGGAACGCCGTCAACGTCGTACCGGCACCAATCTTCCAGCTCAGCTCCGACTCGCGCCAGTGCCGCTCTTCGTCCGTCACCAGGTTGTCCGCGTCCGACCAGTTCAGCTTGATGTCCAGGTTCGGGATCAGACTCATCTTTGCGACCAGGCTCGACTGCTCAAACCCCATCATCCCCGTCAAGAACTGCCGTTCCGGGTCCATCAGCCGCGTCACCGCCGAAAAGTCCTCATCCACGCGGCGGCTGCTCCAAGAGACCTCAAAGCCCTTCGACTTGTAGTCCAGCGAGCGGCGCATCGCGCCAGAGTCCCCGATCTCCGCGGCCATCTGCGACACAGAGAACTTGCTGTCCTTGTCGAGTTGCACGCTAAAGTCGAGGTCGGACTTGTCGAGCCCGGCGTCGAGCCCGAGCACCTGCTGCTCAGAATGCATCAGCCGACCGATCTCGCTGAACTCGGAGCCGACGCTGTTGCCGCGATAGCTGAAGTTGTACTTCGGCCCCGTCAGCATGTAGGCCTGAGACATCAGTGCGTCGTTCTGCCCTTCGATCCTTAGGTCGTCCGCGCGGAAGCTCGTCCCGCCACCAAAGTCGTATCCGATCCGCCACAGCTCGCGGCTCAGCCCCGCGCTGTTCTGGAACGTCGTCACGTCCTTCCCGTCAACCTTCTTGCCCGGGTCAATCATGTGGACGATCGCCTCGACGTGGGACTCGTTGTCCTTGTTGCCAGTCGGCTTGATCTCTGCGTCCGAAAGCGAACCGAGCTTGTTGAATCCAGCGTCTACGTCGCGGCGGACGTAGTCGAGCGAGAGCTTGCCGAGCTTCCCGCCGATGTCCTGTGCGATGAACTCCGAACCGCCGGCCTCGACCGACTTCTCGTTGAAGCGCAAGGAGCCGCCGAGACCCTTCGTCTGCGCCGTGAACCCGCTTCGGCTGATGCCTGCCTCCTTTCGCAGTTGGTTGACGTCGAACTTGTTGCTCGCGTCGTACTCCGGCCGCAGACCGTTGAACTGGTTGAAACCCTCGTCAATGGACTGGCTGTAGAAACCGAGCGAGAGGAACGGCGTGTTCAGTCCGTACTCCGTCCGCGAGATGCCGCTGCCCGCACCGTTCTCGAGCGAAAACGCGTTGTACGAGAGGTCGCCCCCGCCAAACGCGAAGTTCGAGCGCATGATCTGCCGGTCGAGCCCGCGCTCGTTCTGTAGCATCTTGCGGTCTTCTTCTCGCAGGTCGTTGAAGCGCGAAAACGTGTCGTCCACCTTCTGCGAGTCGTACACCAGCCCGAATCCGCCGAGCTTGAGCCCGTAGTTGCGCCAGTTGATCGCACCGTCCGCGTCGCCGACCGTCCGGTACCCGCTCGTCAGACCGACACCACCGACGCCGACGTCCGTAAACCCGAACGACATCCGCTTGAGGCCACGCTCCTTTCGGAGCTGGTCTACCTGGCCAGCATCGAGCCCGTTCTGCCTGAGAGCGTCGAAACCGGCGAACCGGCTGTCAACGTCCTGGTAGCTCGCCGTAAACTTTCCACCAAGGCTCGAGGACGCAAAGTCCTGGATGATCGCCTTCCCCGTGCCCTCGTCCTTCTGCTTCTTGCCAGTGCCGTAGTCGCCGAAGAGGCTCTGACCGTTGGAGCGCACGCGCTCGCCGACCATGAATATCCCCTTGAGCTGCCCGCCTGCCATGTTGAACGCGTTCGAGACGCCGTAGACGTTCGCGCTGAGGACCGTGCCATCGGCGAGCCGCTCAGTCATCCCCATCCCGAGGAAGAGCGCAGCCTGCCGGTTGAACTCGAGCTTAAGGCCCGAAAAACCCGACGAAGATTCAGGTGCCGCCGCGAAGAGCCCAGTCTGGCCCTTCTCGTCGTCGTAACGGTAGTTAACGCGCAACGCCTGTCCTGGCCGGAACGCGCGCGTCACGTAGATCACGCCCGTCACATAGTCAATCCGATAGTCCTTGTCGCGCACCAGCCCCACGCCGTCGAGCTCCACAGTCTCCGATCCGGCGCGGACGTGCGCGTAGCGCAAGGGAAAACTGAACTTCATCGCGTCGAGCCGGATCAGATCCATCGAGGCGCGGCCGCCGAGCTCGAGGCCACTTTGGGAGGTTTGGGAAATCGGGCCAGACGGGAGCGCGACCTGCGGAGGCGCGACGACCGGAGTCGCCACTGCCGCCACAGCAATCCATTGCCTGAGCGCTCGATTCCGCATGACTAACAGGTTCCCTTCCTGTATTATAGACTCAAATGAACCTGACAAGAGCCCCAAAAGGGGCCTAACGCACCACCTCCTTGTGGCGCCACCCCCGGAGGGTTACTTGCCAGTCATTATTAGGTAGGACGACGGTATTGTTGCGAGGTTTCACGGTCAGGTTCAAAAAAACGAGTTTTGAAGCCGAGAATCATCCTTGGAATGGAGCGGCAGACAAGGACGGTCAAGGTGGAGCTGACACACGACGAGGCGCACGAAATCCTTATGCGGTGCCTCCAAAGCCCTGAAAAGGACACCCCTGTGTTCCACTCCGCTATCCAGCGCCTGGCCCGGGCGATCGAAGCCCACCACGAGCCCGACTCACGCGCCGCCTAACCAAGCCCGACCCAGCCCCTGGCCGCATGGCTGCGCTCCACTGCGTCGAGAACACGCTGGTTCTGATAGCCGTCCTCCAAGTCAGGACTGATCGGCCGCCCCTCGTGCATCGCCACCAGCGCGTCTGCGACCAAGTTCACGAACGTGTGCTCGTACCCGATGATGTGTCCGACCGGCCAGTAGTGCCCCGCGTACGGGTGAACTGACTCCGTCGCCTGGATCAGCCGGAACCCCTGCCTTCCCTCCGCGTCTTCGGCGCTGTAGTACTCCAGCTCGTTCATGCGCTCGAGGTTGAAGACGACAGACCCCTTCGAGCCGTTGATCTCGAACCTGTTGTAGTTCTTGCGGCCGACCGCGAACCGGCTCGCCTCGAACGTACCGACCGCGCCGCCAGAGAACTTCGCAAGGAACATCGAGGCGTCGTCCACTGTGACGTCCCCCATCTCGGCGGAAGCGGTCGCGCCAAGCTTGTCGTCCGTCGCGCCGACCAGCGGCCGCTTCTTGACGAACGTGTGCATGTGCCCGACCACCTCCTCGAACTCGCCGACCAGGAACCGGCCCAGGTCAATGATATGGCTCAGGATGTCGCCGTGCGCGCCGCTCCCGGACTTCTCCTTCTGCAAGCGCCACACTAGCGGGAAAGACGGGTTCGCGATCCAGTCTTGCAGGTACGTCGCGCGCATGTGGTACACCGTGCCGAGCTCTCCCCCCGCGACCATCGCCTTTGCGAGCGCGACCGCCGGAGCCTTGCGGTAGTTGTGGAACACTGCGTGCGGCACGCCGGCCTTCTGCACGGCCTGCAGCATCGCCTCCGCCTCCGCCAGCGTGTTGCCGATCGGCTTTTCGCACCACACGGCCTTGCCCGCCGCCGCGGCAGCGCACGCGATCTCGCAGTGGCTGTCGCCGGGGGTCGAGACGTCAATGACGTCAATCTCAGGGTCTTCGACCACGCGCCGCCAATCGGTCGCGTAGCCCTCCCACCCCAGGCCCTCAGCCGCCGCCTTGACCCCTGCTTCGGTCCGGCCGCAGATCGTCTTCATCCGCACCTGCACCGGCAGGTCGAAGAACCGGTTCACCTGGCGGTAAGCGTTGCTGTGCGCCTTGCCCATGAACTGGTAGCCGATCAGGCCGAACGTGACAGTCTTCTTGCTCATCTCTCGAGCGTCCAGTTTGGTTGCAACTCTGTCGTCCGGTCAAGTTAAACAAAGATCGGACAGATCTGTCCGATCTGCCCGATCACTTGTCGGCTTTCGCTGTTAAGCCTTCTTCCGGCGTCGCTTCGCCGCGAGGGCGAAGACACCAAGCCCGAGAGCGATCATGCTCGCCGGTTCCGGAACAGGCGCGTTCGTCTCGATCCACTGGCTGTAGAAGTTCACGTCAACGGCGCCACCTTGGTCGCCCCAGTCCATGAAAATGCTGTTGCCTCCGTTCCCACCGCTGCCGCCGGCGTTGGCGACGAAAGAGTTGACCCCGACCAACCGCCAGTTGCCGCCGCCCGTGTCAATCACCCAGGCGCCGCCAGAGTCTCCAAAGATGATGCCGCCTTCGCCGGTGATCGGGTCTCCGCTACCCAGCGTGTTCGAATCGAGCGGGGCCCCGGGCGCACCGTCAAGGTCGTAGAAGAGCGACACCGAGTCCGTGATGCCTCCGCCGAGGTTGACCGAAGCGCGTGCGTCCGCCGTGTTTCGGGCGGAGCGGCGCACGCCAGTGCCACCTGCGTCGTTGTAGCCCGTTCCGTCGGCTCGGGCCACTCCCGTCAAGCCGAAGCCCACCATCGTCGTGGCGGTGCCGAGCATGTCCTGATAGATCGGCCGGATGTACGAAGAAAACGTGTTCGGCGCGAAAGTCAGGATGGCAAGGTCCGCGACAGGGTGGTTTAGCCTGCTGACCGCCTGGAACGACGCGTCCACGGTGGTGCCGTTCGTGCTCCGGTGCCAGAAGTTCCCGCCCACGTGCCTCGCCGTCAGAACGTGGTTCGGCGAAATCACCGTCCCAGACCCGCTCATAGTGGTCGCACCCCCGACGATACCGACCAGCGTGAAAAACGTGTTTGCCGTCTGGTTCGGATAGGTCGCGAACGCTGAACTACCGATCACGGCGACAAAGGCTAACGAAAGGGCTCGATTCATGGTGCTACTCCAATTCGACACAACAATTCCCGGACGCCAAAGCGCCTGGAGTCCCCATTCTACACCGACTCTCCCTGGCCTATCCATGGCCCACCCGCAATCCCAGCAATCATTACAGTCGCTGAACCTGTGTGCCACCATGGACTAGGCGTGAGCGAACCGTCCAACCGCTTCCCAGGATTCGACGTCGGCCCGGTCAGGGTCGCCGTGCCACTCCTGCTTGCCCCGATGGAGGACGTGACCAACCTCGCCTTCCGACTCATCGCGAAGCGAATCGCCCAGCCCGGGCTCATGTTCACCGAGTTCGTCAGCGCAATGGCCGTCCACTACGCCCCGGACAAAGCTACGAGGAAAATGCGCGTGCTCGAGCAGGAGCGCCCGCTCGGCGTCCAGATCTTCGGCGCAGACCCTGAAGTCATGGCCCGCACCGCCCAGATCGCCGAAGAGATGGGCGCCGACATCGTGGACGTCAACATGGGCTGCTGGGTCCCGAAGGTCTGCCGCACCGGCTCAGGAGCCGCGCTCCTCAAAGACCCCGCCCTCGCAGAAGAGATCGTCGCGGCTGTCGTCAAGGCCGTGCGCGTCCCCGTCACCGTCAAGGTCCGCGCAGGGTGGGACTGGTCGCTCTTCGCCGCGCCGGACCTCGCAAAGCGGTTCCAAGACGTCGGAGCGCAGATGATCACGCTGCACGCGCGCTTTGCCAAGCAGGGCTTCGAAGGCGAGGCCGACTGGGAGCTCATCAAAGAACTCCGCAAAGCCGTCACCGTCCCGCTCATCGGCAACGGCGACGTGCGCACGCCCGCCGACGCAGAGCGCATGATCGCCGAAACCGGCTGCGACGGTGTCATGGTCGGCCGTGCCGCCATCTCCAACCCCTGGCAGCTCGCGAAGCTCCGCGCACACCTCGCCGGCGACCAACAGCCACCAGACCCGACGCTCGAAGACCGCGTCGCCACAGCGATCGAGCACGCCAGGTCAATGGTCGCCTTCGAGCACGGCCTCCGCGAGTGGGACGAGGTCCTCCAGCTCCCTGCGCCGGAGCGCGCACAGGCCGAGCTGCGCGGAGTCCGCGCGCTGCGCGGCCAGCTCCCCCTCTACATCAAAGGCCACCAAGGCGCGGCGCAGGCCCGCGCGGCCCTCTCGCGCGTCTCGTCCGTCGCCGAGATCGAGGACCTGCTCCTCGACTTCCAACAAAGGACTGCAGAGACGGAATCCGCAGAAGTACAATCCCGCCGCTGAAACCCATGCTGTTCCGTTCGCTCGTCCTCAAGCTCGCTGCCCTCAAGCCGTTCGAGCGCACCACCAAGTCCAGGCTCTTCCGGCCGCTCGTCAAGCGCTTCGTAGCCGGAGAGGACCTCGAGACCGCACTCAAGGTCGGCGAGGAGTACGCCAAGAACGGGTACCTCGTCTCCATGGACCTCCTCGGCGAGAACGTCGCGACGTGCGAAGAGGCCGAACAAGAGACCCTGAGCTACATCGCGATGGCCGAGCAGATCGCCAAGAGCCCGCACCGGGACAAGATCAACATCTCGGTCAAGCTCACCGCGCTCGGCATGGACCTCGGCGACGACCTCGCGACCGACAATTACCGCCGCATCCTCGACGCCTGCAAGCCCCACGACATCTTCGTCCGGGCAGACATGGAGGCAAGCCCGTACACCGAGCGCACGGTCCGGATCATCGAGCGCCTCTTCCCGCAGTACAACAACTGCGGCACGGTCCTGCAGGCCTACCTCCACCGCACCGCGACGGACGTGCAGAGGATGATCGGAATGCGCGCACGGGTCCGCATCGTGAAGGGCGCCTACCTCGAGCCCGACACGGTCGCTTACCAACAAAAACAGAAGGTAGACGAGATGTACGTGAAAGACGCGAAGGCGCTCCTGCTCGAGGGCAACTACCCCGCGATCGCGACGCACGACTCCAAGATCATCGCGGAGCTGAATGCGTTCATCAAACAAGAGAACATCCCAAACGAGCGCTACGAGTGGCAGATGATCTTCGGCGTCCGGCGGGACCTGCAAGAGGCGCTGCTCAAAGAGGGATACAACGTCCGCATCTACATCCCTTACGGCGCGGCGTGGTACCCCTACTTCTCCCGCCGACTCGCCGAACGCCCGGCCAACCTGCTCTTCGTTCTGAAGTCCCTTTTCAAGAAGTGACAAGGCGGGTAAAACGCTCGCGGATGGACCTCTTCTCCGCACTGCGAAACAGCTACCTGACCAAAGGCCTCACGGACGACCAAGTCCGGCTTGTCGAGGCCGGCGCGGACGTCGTCGCGTACTTGGACCTCGCTGAAGTCATCAAGGAGTTCGACAAGGCAGGAAACGTGTACATCCTCATCGAAGGCAAAGCAAGGGTCACCACCGGCAGCGGAGAGCCGATCGCCCGACTCAAGGAAGGCTCGATCGTCGGCGAGATCGCGCTCTTTTCAAAGGACCTGCGGACCGCCAGCGTGATCAGCGACGGCGACTCGAAGTTCGTCCGCATCGAGGGCGAAAAACTGAACGCGCTCTTGGACGCACACCCGGAGATCGGAGTCAAGGTCCTCCGCAACGTGGGGCGCACCCTCTGCGAGCACCTGCGATCGAGCAACATCCAGCTCGAGAGCGTGCTCAGCGCGCTCTAGGGCGTCTCCTTCAGCTTCTCGGGCTCCACGGCGGCCGCGCCGCTCGACTGCGTCAAGTTCTGGCGCAGCGGGTCAACCTCCTCTTCGATCGCCTCGACCACCTGGCCCGTCAGCTTCTTCGCCGCCCTGCGTCCGGACTTCACGAGATAGTTGAACGCCACGCTTCCGATCGCCAATAGCCCGGCACCGATCCCAAGACCGAGAAGGACGTTTCCGTGCTCGGCGGTCGAGGCGACCGCGATCACGCTCCCGATCAGCGGCCCGTGCATCCCGATCAGGTACGCGAACACCGGCGTGTACTTGACCTTCACCTTCGTCCGCCCCTTGCGCGACTCGACGTTTAAGTGGATCATGTGCGGGCCCACGCTGCCAATGCCCGTCAGAGTGCGCCCGACCTGTGAGATTCCGCGGTTGTGTCCAGGCTTGACAAGCTTGAGGATCTTGTCGTAGTCCTCAGGGTTCATCTCCCCCTCGACCACGCGCTCGAACTCCTCCGTCAGATTGAAAGGGCCGAGCGTGGACTTCTCGTCTGACTCGATCCCCGCGATCGCCTTTCGCAGGAACGCGACGTCAATCCCCGCCTCGACAGCGATCTTCAGCAGCTCGTCCTCTGTGATCCCCGGCGTGTAGTCGCCACCCTTGCTCGACTCCTCTTGCATCCGCACGGCGCGCTGCATGATCTCTGCAGCCTCTTGTTCGCTGAAAATCTTCTTGCTCGCCATCCTCACTCGCCGCCCTGCTGTGATACCTTGCGCGATTCGCCGTCCAACCGCTTGACCAGGCCCTCCAGCTTTTCGACGACCTTCATGTTCGACCACGCCACAATGCTGCGCATCAGCGCCCAGTCCAACGCCAGACCAAGCCCGGCCAGCGACCACCCGACGGCCGGTCCCATAGACTTCCCAAGTGACCCCGCGACGACCGCGACAGCCAGCATCACCGGCAGCGCGACAGCGATCAGCGGCAAGAACGTGTTGACGCCGATCTTGATGCGCGTCCGTCCGCCCTTCTTAGAAACGAGCACGTCGCAGTGCGAGAGCCCCGCCATGCTCTGGTAAGTCATCGTGTCGCCCACCGTCGTCGGTCCGCTCTGCACTCCCATCGAGGGCCCGAACTCGTCCAGCGCGATCTCGAACGCTTCGCTGCCAGGAAGCCCCGCTGCCGTACGCTCTAGCGTACGGTCCATCGCCGTGACGCTCCCCTTGTCCTCGACGGCGAGCGTCTGCGGGTCCGCCAGCGCCTCGCGCACGAACTTCTCCTGCAGCCCCAGCTCGCCAGCGATGCGAACCAGCTCGCTCTCCCCAACGCCCCGCCATCCCGCCGTCCCGCCGGGCCCTGCCGTCCCGCCAGGCCCTTCCGCGAGACGCTCCTGCAGCTCCGCCGCACGACGGATCACCTCCGTCACCTCCTGCTCTGTGTAGTGCCGTTCCAAATGTGTTTCTTGCCCGTAACTACGGACGTCTCGCGCGGAGCGTTGGGCCCTCGCCTATGTCACTCGAAACCCGTCGGAACGGGCCCAAGCCGGTGACGGCTCCACCAAGGACCTCGCACTGCCATCACCGTTCGCCATCGCGAGGATCGCTCCGAGCTCCTCAGGCGGTTCCCCATTCTGCGACCACTCCCCGAACTCGCGACCGAGAAAGCCAGTGTCCACGTCGCCAGAAGCGAAAGACGGGTGCGCCAGCACGTCCAGCAAGTACGGCACGTTCGTCGTCACCCCCAGAACGTGAAAGTCCATCAGCGCGCCGCGCAAGCGCGAGACCGCGGCGCCGCGGTCCTCTCCCGACACCACCACCTTCGCCAGCAGCGAGTCGTAGAACTGCGTTACCTCCGCGCCAGGGCCATACCCCGTGTCCACGCGCACCGTGGGGTCGAGGGGCGTGGCCCATCCGACGATCTTCCCTACGCTCGGCAAGAAACCCCGCGCCGGGTCCTCGCTGATCACGCGGGCCTCGATCGCACACCCGTTCATCGCCGCGCGGTCGCCGTTCATCAGTCCTTCCGACAAAGTCAGCCGCTCGCCGCCCGCGATCCGCAGCTGCCACTGCACGATGTCAACGCCCGTCACTGCCTCCGTCACCGGGTGCTCGACCTGCAAGCGCGCGTTGACCTCTAAGAAGTAGAACTCGCTGGAGGATGGGTCCACCATGAACTCCACCGTCCCGGCGTTCGTGTACCCCGCCGCCTTCACCAGTTTCGTCGCCGCTTCCCGCATCTTCGACCACAGGCCCTCCGTCATCATCGGCGACGGCGACTCCTCGATCACTTTCTGGTGACGACGCTGCAGCGAACACTCCCTCTCGAACAAGCAGGCGACGTTGCCAAGACCGTCCGCGAGCACCTGCACCTCGATGTGGCGCGGACGCTCGATCAGCTTCTCGACCATCATCGCGCCGTCGCCGAACGCCTTCAGCGCCTCTTCGCTCGCCAGCGCGCACTCGCGCTCGAACTCCGACTCGTCGCGCACGACGCGCATCCCGCGCCCGCCGCCGCCCGCGCTCGCCTTCAACATCACCGGGTACCCGATCTTCTTCGCCGCCTTCTTAAGGTCGCCGACCGACGCGCCGCTCTCGAAAAACCCCGGCGCGATCGGCACGCCGCACTCGACCGCCAGCCTCTTGGCGTCAATCTTCGCGCCCAACTTCCGCATCGCCGCCGCGCTCGGCCCGACGAACACCAGCCCGGCCCCCTCGCAAGCCTCTGCGAACGCCGCGCTCTCGCTCAAAAACCCATATCCGGGATGGACCGCGTCCGCGCCCGTCGCCCGCGCCGCGTCCAGCACCGCTTCAACACTGAGGTACGAGGCAGAAGGCTCTGGCGGGCCGATCCTTACGGCCTCGTCCGCCAGCTTCGTGTGCATCGCGTCCGCGTCGGCGTCGCTGTAGACCGCGACCGTCGCAATCCCCAACCCCCGCGCCGCGCGAAACACCCGGCACGCGATCTCGCCGCGGTTTGCAACCAACAGCTTCCTAATCACGGCACCACCCTCTCCCTTCCGTGATCGGCCGCGTTCGGACCTCCCCTCTCCCCTCCGGGGGAGAGGGGTAAGGGGTGAGGGGCCGAACGATCAGAGTCCTTTCCATTCGATCTTCCTCCTTCTTCCCTCATCTTTCTTCGACGAAACGCGCCTTCCTCTTTTCAAGGAAAGCCGCGACGCCCTCCTTTCCTTCCGCGCTCGAGCGCGCCTTCGCCAACAGCCGGGCCGACTCCTCCATGGAATACGGTCCGTGTGCCGCAACGCGCTTCGCCGATGCCACCGCCGAAGGCCCGTTGCGCAAAACGTCGTTCACCACCGCATCCACCGTCTCGTCGAGACCAGTCTCCGCCACGACTTTGTGTACCAGCCCGATCCGCAGAGCGTGCTCGCTCTCGAACACCTCCCCGGTCGTGAACAGATGCCGCGCGTGCCCGCTGCCGATCTTTGGAATCACGAACGGCGAGATCGTCGCAGGGATCAGTCCCAACCGGACTTCTGAAAACGAGAACTTTGTCCCCTCGGCAGCCACCGCGACGTCGCTCGCCGCCACCAGCCCGCACCCTCCCCCAAAAGCTGCGCCGTGAACGCGACAGACCACCGCCGCCGGGCACTCCGCGAGCGCTTCGAAAAGTCGCCCCAGCCGCAGCGCGTCCTCGTAGTTCTCCTCCTCAGTGTAAGATGCCGCCGCCGCCATCCAGTTCAGGTCCCCGCCGGCCGAGAACGACTTTCCCGACCCGCCCAGCACCACCACCCGGACCTCCGCCGACAGCGATCCAAACGCCGAGCGCAGCGCGGCGATCAGCTCGTCGTTGAACGCGTTCCGGACCTCCGGACGGTCCAGGGTCAACCGCACAACCGGCCCCTCGGCCACCACTCTCAGCATCGAGCCAAGTATGACAGCGCACCCGGAGCGCAGGCCTTCGGGCTGCACGCTCTGGTGGGGCTCCCGCCCGGAGCCCCAGCCCAAAACAACGACGACACGCAGAGCGACCAGAGTCGTCAATACACCTGAACCCGACACAACCACCGACACACAAAGGAGCGACATGAGCAACAAGACGATCCCCCTCGCCATCCTCGGCACGGCGGCCTGCGCCATCGCGCTCGCGACCCAAAACCAGGGCTGGTCCCCGATCGAAAGGTTCCCCGACTACGGGCGCGACGAAGCCGGAATGACCCGCGCAGAGCGCGCCGCCTACCTCGAGGCCATCACCAAGACCGCCGCAATGGTCCGCGACCCAGGCGCCCAACGCCTACTCTCCCCCACCGGCCTCCAGGTCATGAACCTCACCTGGGAGGACACCGGCCGCTACAAGGGCTCCTCAGTCGGGCCGAACATCAGCGACATGACGATCCAGGTCCAGGTCCGAGAGGGCCGCAACGTCCGCACAGAGCTCATGCCCGTCGTGCGCTACCCGAACTTCAGCGACCTCACCGGCGACATTGACCCCAGCGCGTTTACGCTCCTCGTCGGCAACGAAAAAGGGCGCGGCCTCAAGCGCGTCTCCCTCTACGACTTCCTCGCCAGCCCCACCCGCTACCTCCACGACCCGAAGAGCTGGCCCGGCGAACGCACGCCACGGAGCCTCCTCGCCGAGCGCGACTCGCACGTGCTCGTCAGCGCGCAAGCGTGCTTCCTACCGGTCCCGAAGAGCGGCAAAGCGACCTTCAACCCAGTGCTGTTCAACTACCAGTCCACCAAGGGCGACCCCGCAGTGCTGACGATCCTCGCCACGCGCGAGGGCACCAGCGTCACAGTCATTGACAACGTCCGCGACAACGTCACGAACGGATGGATGTGGGGACAGCGGCTCTTCCACAACGCCGACGGGCTCCGCGCGAGCCTCACCGGCCAGCGCCTCTCCGACTTCATCAACGACGGCCGACCCACCGACAACCCAGGCGGAGTGCAGGCCAGCGACGAAGCGCTCAACATGGTGCTTCTCATCCAGGTCCCGCTCAAGCAAAAGAGCCAAATCCGGTTCGGCGGCGGCGGTGGGGCCCCTGGCGCGGTCTACCAAGACGCCGCGGGCGCAGAAATGAAGCGTTCGAACAGCGACGTCGAGTCCGCAGTCATCGGCCACGGCGCGATGGAAGGCCCCTTCACCGAGATTGACGGCCTGCCGATCGAGCGCGACCCTCGCTTCCCCATCCGCGTCACCGTCCAGTACTACCTCGCGACCTCCAACGGCGTCGTCTCACAGGCAGACGTCACGAAGATCAAGCGCGACATTGACCGCGTCTACAGTGCGACCGAAAACGTCGGCTCGCTCGTCACGAACGGTCACACCGGCCGCCCGACAGAGTACGACGGCATCAAGATCCAGCCTCGCGACTGGTGGACCAAGTTCTGGGCGCGATACGAGGCCAACACCGGCTACTCGCGACAGGAAGCGCAGCAGAGGCTCACGCAGATGCTCGGCAAGAACTACCTCGACCGCCCGGTCTGCGACCTCTACCTCCGCGACCTATTGCGACAAAAGGCGTAGGCAACTCTCCTTCTCCCCTCCGGGGGAGAGGGGCCGTTTGAGCCTGTGGGGACGGTTTTTGAACCTGTGGCGCGCCTGGCGACGGCTGTGGCAACCGATTTTGAACCTGTGGCAGCGGTTTTGCCTGCCGTGGCGGGCCTCCCCAAGGCTGTGGGAAGCGGTTTTGAACCTGTGGCGACCGCCGCCAGGGTTGTGGCGACGGTCCCCACAACCCTCGGAACGGTCCCCACGGCTGTGGGAACGGACCTGGCTGCCGTGGCGACGGTCCCCACCCTGCCCCTTTCCCGGCATCCCCGGTTCGGTGAGTTTGGCTGGGTCGCGGGCGGCGCGGACCCCGTCCTCTTGCAGCGCTGTCTCGGTTCCGTGATTGATTCGAGGTGCTCAGCCGGCGATCTTGATGTACTCGAGGCTCGTGCCCGGGGGAGGGACGGGGTCGCCGTCCGACTTCGCCGACTCGATCCAGAGCTCGATCGCCTCCTTGATGTGGGCGATGGCCTCGTCTCTGGTGCTCCCCCAACTGCTGCAACCGGGCAGATCCGGCGCATAGACGGAGTAGCGACCGTCTTCCTCCTTTTCGAGAACGATGGGGTACTCCTTCACTTCTTGAGCCCTGCCTTCTTGAGTATATCACTCAGTGTGCCCTTTGGGATGTCGCCTCTGTGCATCGGGACGACGAGCCGGCCTCCGGTTCCCCTCTCCCCTCCGGGGGAGAGGGGCTAGGGGTGAGGGGCTCCTGCCGTAAACTCCCATCCGTGCCGCGAAACCGAAGCCCCAAGGCCCGCGACAGAGCCCGAGTATCGCGCCATGACCCTTCCGCAGCAGAGAACCTGATGTGGGACTTGCTCCGCGCAAACCGCATCGGGTTCAAGTTCCGTCGTGAGCACCCGATCAGCGGCTACCGGCTCGATTTCTTCTGCCGCGAAGCGATGCTCGACGTCGAGATGGACGGTGAACAGCACGATCCTGAGCGAGACGCGCTTCGCGACGACGCGCTACTTGCGCTAGGAATCACGACGTACCGCGTTCCCAATCGGCGGTTCTTCTTGCTCGACGAGGGCGTGTACGGCGACGATCTTGCGCAGATCGTCCGGCTGTGCGAGGAGCGTTCGGGGCGTAGCGCATTTCCAAGTCCTGGGTGACCCCTCACCCCTAGCCCCTCTCCCCCGGAGGGGAGAGGGGGATTAACGACCAGGAATCCCCGGCTCCGTCAGCTTCGTCGGGTCCAGCGCCTCGCGCAGCGTCGCCTCGTCCAACAGTCCCATCTCCCGCACGACCTCAGGGATCGTCTTCTTCTCGGCCAGCGCCTTCTTCACGACCTCCGAAGCCTTCTGGTACCCGATGTGCGCGTTCAGCGCCGTCGCCAACGACGGCGAAGTCTCCGCGTACCGACGGCAAACCTCCTCGTTCGCCGTGATCCCGACGATGCAGTTGTCCGTGAACGTGTGAAGGGTGTTCGTCAAAATCTGCAACGAGAACTGCGACGAGAACGTCATCGAAGGCATCATCACGTTCAGCTCCAACTGCCCCGCCTGCACGCAATAGTCAATCGCCTGGCACTGCCCCAGCACCTGGAACAGAACGAGGTTCATGTTCTCCGCCATCGAAGGGTTCACCTTTCCCGGCATGATCGAAGACCCCGGCTGCACCGCCGGCAGAGTGATCTCTGCAAGCCCAGTCAGCGGCCCGGAGCACAACAGCCGCAGGTCGTTCGTGATACGCGTCAGCTCCAGACAGAACATTCGCAGCCCGCTCGAGAGCGCCGACATGCAGAGCTGGCTCTGCATCGCTTCGCGCATGTCGTCCGCAGGGCGGAAGTCAATCCCGGTGTACGACTTCAAGTTCCCGACGACCATGAAGCGGTAGTCGGCGTGCGTGTTCAGTCCGGTCCCCGCTGCCGTGCCGCCGATCCCGAGCTCCTCCAGCTCCCGCGCCGCGTAATCCAGCCACTTCCGTGCACGCCGCACAGAAACGGCGTACGCCGTGAACTCCTGTCCCAACCGGATCGGCACCGCGTCCTGCAGGTGCGTCCGCCCGGACTTGATCACCGTGTCGAACTCCTTCCCCTTCGCCTCCAGCGCGTCGGCGAGCTTGTCCACCGCAGGAAGCAGGTCCTGCATCATCAGACGCGACATCACGCGCATCGCGGTTGGGAAAGTGTCGTTGGTGGACTGACCGTAGTTCGGGTGGTCGTTCGGGTTCACCCGCTTGTACTCGCCCTTCTTGCCGCCGAGGATCTCTTCAGCCCTGTTCGCCAGCACTTCGTTGCAGTTCATGTTGAACGAGGTGCCAGCGCCCATGTGGAACACGTCCACCGGGAACTGGTCGCGCATCTTGCCCCCCAACACTTCGTCGCAAGCTTGCACGATCGCTTCGCCGATCTCCTTGTCCAGCAGCCCGAGGTCCGTGTTCGCGCGCGCGCAAGCTTTCTTCAGCAGGATGTACGCGTCCACCATCTTCGGGTGCTCGGTCAGCCCGCTGATCTGGAAGAGCTGCCGCGACCGCTCCGCCTGGCTCCCCCAATACGCCCCCGCCGGCACCCTCACCTCGCCCAGGGAGTCCTTCTCGATCCGATAGTCCACGCGATGAGTTTACTGGGTCAGAACTATGCGGCCGAGGACGACTACCTGGCGACCACTTGACGACGGCCCCCCCACAGGACCACCTGACGACACCCCCCGTCACCCGTCACCCGTCTCGCGTCTCAGCGAAGCGGGAAACTCAGAGTGGTCAGTCCCCGTCACCCGTCTCGCGTCTCAGCGAAGCGGGAAACTCAGAAACTACTCGCCGTCAGCTTCACGTCCGAGTACATCCACGCCCGGAAGAACCGCTCGCGCACCCCGACCGCTTCGTCGCTCTTGCCCTGCGCGTCCAACGCCTGCGCCAGCCCGAACAGCGACCACCCGTCGTTCTTGTCTATCAAGAGCTGCTCGCGGTACTCCTTCTCCGCCTCCTCCGCACGGCCCGCCGCCAGCAGCACCTTGCCCAGCAACAGCCGGACCGGGTGGTGCCAGCCGTGCAGCTCCCCCCGCGTCATCGAATCCTCTTGCTTCCTCGCTTCTTCCAACAACCGCACCGCCTCATCGTGGTCGCCGCGCGCGAACGCGATCTCGCCGGCCGCCATCCCGCGCATGATCTTTTGCATCGTCGAGCGCGGCTCCGCGCCGACCAGTTCGGTCAGCGCCGCGAACTCGGCCTGCGCCGCGCCGACGTCGCCGAGGTGCGCCTGCGCGACCGAGCGCGCGTAAAGGATCGCCGCCCGACGCCCCTGGCCCTGTCCGTCGTCGGGGCGGACGTCCAAGATCTCCGTCCACTTGCCGAACCGCACGTACGAAAAGATTAGCTTGTTGTCGTTGCGGTTGTTCTCTCCGAACCGCTTCGCGGCCTTGAACGCCAGCTCGCTTCGGCCCTCGTACGAAGCACCGGCCCAGACGAAGTCCCAGTTGTGCATCTCATAGCCGCCGATCGGCCTCATCCCCATGTCGCTGCACGCGCGCGCGTAATCGTCGTACGCGACCGTGGCCCTCACGTTCGTCTCCGTGCCGTCGTGGTAGCGGCCGATCCGGTAAAGGATGTGGCCGGGCATGTGTACAAGGTGCTCGACCCCCGGCGCCAGGCCCGGCAGCCGGTCCGCGGCCGGCTCCGCCATCTCCGGCGTCGGCGAGGCCTCCCAAAGGTGGATCAGAAAGTGGTTCGTCCCCGGGTTGCCGGGATTCATCTTCTCGGACTTCAACAGCAGGTCAATGATCTCCTGCGTCCACGCATGGGCGACCTTCTCCTTCGACCAGAAGTTCCAAGGGTGAAGGTCCATCAGAGCCTCCGCCGTCAGCGTCAGCACCTCGCTCTCGTCCGGGAACGCCTTCACGACCGCCTTCATCGCCTCCGCGTAGTCCCTGTCGGCGTCCTTGCGAGACTTGCCAGCGGCGTACCGCGACTGCAGCGCGATGACCAGGGCGCGCTCCAGCGGGGTCTCGTCATCGAGCGCGTTGAGCGCCTTCGTCGCGAGCTGCAGCGCCTCGTCGTTCTTGCTCGAGGGCATGTTCGAGTTGAGGTTCGGGCCGAGCACGTATGCAGCGCCCCAAAAAGCCATCGCGCACCCCGGGTCCAGCGCGGCGGCGTAGCTGAACGACCGGTGCGCCTCCTCGTGGTTGAACCCGTACGCGAGCACGAGCCCCTGGTTGAAATAGTCCTGCGCCTCGGGGCTCGTCGTCGTGACCTTGAACTTGTGCTCCCCCATCCCCTGAAACAGCGGCGGGCGCGACTGCGCGAGCGCCAGCGCGGCGACGAGCGAAAGGGCGACGGCTGTGCAGTTGCGCATGTTGCTCCGTTCTACCCTTGGGACGACGCCAACTGTTTCAACGTTTCCACTCCCCCTCTCCCCTCTGGGATTGGCGCGGGTTCAAACATGGCGACCCATGTTTGAACCCGCGCCAAAGGCGTTAAGGGTGAAGGGCAAACAATTGAAGTCTCTTCCGCACGATCCCCCTCTCCCCTCTGGGGGAGAGGGGTTAGGGGTGAGGGGCAAACAATATAGTCCTTTCCTCCAAACCCCTCCCCGCCGATCCCGCCGCCGCCCGTCACCCGCCCCTCACGGGTACATTCCCCCCGTGCCGACGCCCTACGACCTCGCCAAGGAACGCTACGCGGTGCTCGGCGTTGACACCGAGCAGGCCATTACAGACCTTTCCGGCGTACCAATCAGCCTCCACTGCTGGCAGGGCGACGACGTCGCAGGGTTCGAGGCCGGCGCGGGCCCCCTCGGCGGCGGCCTCGCCGTCACCGGCGACTACCCAGGCAAGGCCCGCACGCCCGACGAGCTGCGACAGGACCTGAGAAAAGCGCTCGACCTGATCCCAGGAAAACACCACCTCAACCTCCACGCGATGTACGGAGAGTTCGGAGGCGCAAAGGTGGACCGCGACGCCATCGAACCCACGCACTTCCAAGGCTGGATCGAATGGTGCAAGGCTAACGACCTTGGGTTCGACTTCAACCCGACCTGCTTCTCCCACCACCTCGCCTCGACGGGGTTCACGCTCTCGCACGCCAACGAGGACGTGCGTGACTTTTGGATCGAGCACTGCCGCCGCTGCCGCGAGATCGGCGCACACGCCGCAACCGAGCTCCACTCACAGAGCATCGTCAACGTCTGGGTCCCCGACGGCATGAAGGACACGCCCGCCGACCGGCGCGGGCCGCGCGAGCGCCTCTGCGAGTCGCTCGACGCCGTGTTCGAAGAGCCGTTCGACAACGTCCTCGACGCCGTCGAGTCGAAGCTCTTCGGGATCGGCAGCGAATCGTACGTCGCCGGGTCGCACGAGTTCTATCTCTCCTATGCGGTCTCCCGCGGCAAGCTCCTGTGCCTGGACACCGGCCACTACCACCCGACGGAGTCCGTCGCCGACAAGGTCTCGGCGTGCATGACGTTCCTCGACGAGCTGTTCCTCCACGTCAGCCGCGGACTGCACTGGGACAGCGACCACGTCGTGGTCCTCAACGACGACCTGCTCGTGCTCGCGCGCGAGGTCGTCGCGAACGGCTACCTCGACCGCGTCCACTTCGGCCTCGACTACTTCGACGCCTCGATCAACCGCGTGGCAGCCTGGGTCGTCGGCGCGCGCGCGCTCCAACAGGCGCTGCTCATCGCGCTCCTGGAACCCACCGACACTCTCCGGTCGCTCGAATCAACCGGCGACTTCACCGGGCGCCTAGCCATGCAAGAACGCCTCAAGTCCCTCCCCTGGGGCGCGGTCTGGGACGAGCTCTGCTCCCGCAACAACGCGCCGCTAGAGGGAACGTGGATGAACGAGATCAAGGACTACGAAACAAGGGTCCAGTCGGACCGCTAGCGGCTCCCCTATTCGTCATTCATCATTCATCACTCTTTCTTCCTCTCCCCAGGCGAGGTGTCGAAGAACACGCTGTACCCGTCCGGGTCGCGCACGATCGCGGAGTTCTGAGCGTTCATCGAGTCCGGAAGCGCCTCGAACGCGAGCCCCTTCGCCTCCAGCTTCTCGCGGATACCCGGCACGTTCCCGCCGCGGAAGTTCAGCGTGACAAAGTCCTTCCCCATGTGCTGCGCCTCGTACAGGCCCAACCGGACCTCGCCGTTCGTCACGACGGCCCAGCCCTCTGCGTCCTCCCCCTCGACGCGACGAAACCCCATCTTCTCATAGAACTCGCGCGAGAGCTTCGCGCTCGCGACCCTCAGACACACATCGCACCAGCCGAGTTCCATATCTATCCCAAATCGAACGCCAGAACCTCAGAGTCCTGCAAACCATCGAACGAGAGCGACGGCTCGTCCTCGATCGCGGCCGCGTCGCCGTTCTTCAGCTCGTTGCCGTGGAACCGCACTGCGCCGCGAGCGACGAACAAGTACCCCGCTCGCCCAGGAGAGAATTCCAGCGTGCGCGTCTCACCGGTGCGCAGCACCGTCGCCGCCATAACGGCGTCCGCGTGGACCTTCACGTACGATCCCTCCGGCCCGGCCAGCGCGACCCACCCGCTCTGCATCGCCGCCATGTCAATCTCTGCCTGCTCGTAGGACGGCTCCAGGCCCTTCTCGTTCGGGATCAGCCAGACCTGGATGAGGTGCAGCGGCTCTGCGCCCGGGTTGCTCTCGCCGTGCTGGATGCCGGTCCCGGCGGACATCCGCTGCACGTCCCCGCGCTTGATCACAGAACCGTTCCCGAGGCTGTCCTTGTGCTCCATCTGCCCGCGCACGACGTACGAGACGATCTCCATCTCGCGGTGCCCATGCATCGGGAACCCGCGGCCCGGCGCGACCCGGTCGTCGTTCAGCACCCGCAGCGCGCGAAAGCTCATCCGCTCCGGGTCGAAGAAGTCGCCGAACGAAAAGCTGTGCCGGCTCTCCAGCCAGTCGGTCTTGCTCGTGCCCCTGTCCTCGGCCTTTAGGATGGTGATCATCTGTTGCAGCCCAGTTTACAGGCCGATCGGTCTGATCGGTCCGATCCAAGGGCCCGGCCACGCGCCATAATGTCTCCGTGGCCGACCTGAAGCAGCGGATGGACGAGCTTGCGGGCCTGATGGACGAGTTCGGGCTCGAGCGCGCAGAGCTGCGCGGGGCCGACTGGTCCGTCGGGTTCGACCGCACCACTCCGGCGCAGGCCGTCGTCACCAACAACCACGCGCCCGAGCCACAGAAGCCCAAGAAGAAGAAGGCGGCCGTGCCCAAGGGCACCCCCGTCACGAGCCCGATGACCGGCATCTACTACTCCGCCCCGAGCCCAGGAGCCGCGCAGTTCTGCAAGCTGGGCGACACCGTGAACGCCGGCCAGGTCGTCGGACTGATCGAGGCCATGAAAGTTTTCAACGAGATCACAGCGCCGACCAGCGGCTCCGTCACAGCAATCAAGGCCGACAACGGCCAGCTCGTCCAACCAGGAGACCCGCTGATCTACATTGGCTAACTGCGAGAAGATCCGCGTCGGCATCCTCGGCTTTGGAACGGTCGGCGAAGGCACCTATCGCATGATCTGCGACAACGAGGAGGAGGTCCTCCAAAAGATCGGTGTGCCGATCGAGGTGCGCCGCATCGGGATAAGAGACCCGAAGAAGCCGCGGTCCCTGCCCGGAGAGTTCTTCACCACGGACCTCGACGAGATCGTCTGCGACCCCGAGATTGACGTCGTGCTGGAGCTCATCGGTGGCGAAGAGCCCGCGCTCACCCTCATAGACAAAGCGCTCGACAGCGGAAAGCACGTCGTCACCGCCAACAAGGAACTGATCGCAAAGCACGGATCGAGACTGGTGACGAAGGCGCGCGCGCTCGGACTGGACCTGCACTTCGAGGCCGCCGTCGGCGGCGGCATCCCGATCGTCCAGCCGCTCAAGCACCAGCTCGCGGGCAACGACATCGTCAAGATGATGGGCGTGCTCAACGGCACCTCCAACTACATCCTCACAAAGATGTACGACGAGGAGCAGTCGTTCGACGAGGCGCTCCGCGGGGCGCAGGCAGCCGGATACGCCGAGGCGGACCCTTCCAACGACGTGGACGGCTTCGACACGATGTTCAAGATCGCGATCCTCTCCGCGATCGCCTTCGGCAAGCAGGTCCCGCTCGAGGGCGTGTACCGCGAGGGCATTCGAAAAGTGACCCAGAAGGACATGCACTACGCGGAAGTGCTCGGTTACCGGATCAAGCTGCTCGGGATCGTCGAAGAGACCGCCGCGGACGAGGTGATGGTCCGCGTGCATCCGACGCTGGTCCCAGAAGACCACCAGATCGCCAAGGTCGAGGACGCCTACAACGCCCTGTGGCTGCACGGCGACTTCGTCGGGGACCTCATGTTCTCCGGCCGTGGGGCCGGGTCGTTCCCAACCGCGTCGGCAGTGGTAGGCGATCTGATTGACGTCGGGCGGAACATGATGATGGGCGGCTCGGGATCGGCGATCCCGTACGGCGAGGGCATGAAGTGCGCGCCGATCACGTCGCTCGTGACGCGCTACTACATGCGACTGGTCGTGGCGGACAAGCCGAACACCCTCGGGCGCATCGCGACGGTGTTCGGTGAGGCCGGAGTCGGACTCGCGGCGATGGAGATGCGCACGCTCGAGGACGAGCAGGGCGAGATCGTGTTCCTGACCCACGCGTGCAAGGAGAGCTCCTTCACCTCCGCCCTCGACGACGTGCGACTACTGCCGGTCGTCGCCTCGGTCGAGAACTGGTTCCGGGTCGAGGCGTGAGCGCGGGTTTTCAGACCCGCGCAATGCGCAGAATAGGCCTCACAGCACGAGCGTCACGGTGTTGCTCGGGACCGAGTCGCCCGCCGCGTTCACCGCGATCACGCGGAAGTCGTACTCCACGCCGCGCTCCAGCCCCGTCACGGTGATCTCGCTCTCGATAGGCGTGAGCTGCCACGCGCCCCAGTCCTCCGTCTGCGCGCCCGCCAGCGTGCGCACGCGCCGCTCGACGCGATAGAAACCGACGCGCCCCGCGCCGGCGGCGGGCGCCGGTGCCTTCCAGTCCAGGAAGCACGACGAAGGGAGCTGCGACTGCGCCTCCAGAGTGCGCGGTTGCCCGGGCAAGTTGCTCGTGCCGGTCCCCGTCGGACCCCAGCCGATGAGCGTAAGATTGTTGGACTTCACGCCGTGCGTCGCGATCGCGAGGTTGAGCAGCCGCCGCGCCTCCTCGTCCACGGCATCGAACGTGTCGCCCTCGGCCTCGACCGAGAGGCGGAACTGCGACTCATCGGCCTGTCGCGTGTTCGAGGCGTTGTTCTTCGCGGTGATGAGGCCGACGAGCACGCCCGTGTCGAACGGCTCGCCGAGCCCGCTGGGATACTCCGTCGGGTTCGCCGCGATCCCTGCAACCATGTCGTCGTAGAGGTTCTCCTTGTCTGCTTTTCGGGTCGGGTATTTAGCCATGTCTTTGGTCCGTTTGAGCCTTCCTGGGCCTGGTTTACCCCCGCCACAGGCTCAAAGTGGCTGGAAAACAGCCGATTCGTGGTCGCTTTTCTTCGATTCGTGGTGACGAATCGCCGATTCGAGGCATCAAATCGCCAGTCCTCCGCCATGATCCTCGATTCGATGCATCAAATCGGCGATTTGATGCCTCATGCGGGGCGGGTGATGCATCGTCCGGACCATTCTTGGTCCACTTTCGGGCATTCGTGGTCGTGAATCGGCGATTGCAAACGCCCCTGTGCCGCCCGTCGCACCCTGATCGGCGAGCTTCAATGGTAGTCTCTAGGAGGAGGCTATTTTCGTGCGCACACTTTTCCGTTCTCGGCTCTTCGTCGTGGTGTTGGTCGTCGGTCTGACTGCTCTCTTCGCGGCGGTGCTCGCCCAGAGGAGCCTCGGTGGCATCTCGGGTCAGTTCGGGACCGTCGTCGCGGACTTCTTCGACGAGGGCCGCGCTGAGACGGTCCATTACTTGATCGCTGGCGGCGGCCAGGAGTACGAGGTCGTGTTCGCCCCCGGTGTCGTCGTGCCGGAGCCGGGCGCGTGGGTGACCCTCAGCGGCCGGATCAAGGGCGGGACCGTGTTCGCGGACGGCGTCCTCAGCCTGACGATGCCGAGCGGCCTCGGCAACAGCCCGCTCGGGGAGCAGCGGTTCGTGATCGCGCTGGTCCGTTTCCAGAACGACCCGCCGGGCAACGAGAACGTGACGATCCCGCAGGTCATGGACAAGATGTTCGACCCGGACTACTCGGTGGACGACTGGTTCGACGAGGCGAGCTACGGCAAGACGTTCGCGACCGGCGACGTGTTCGGGTGGTTCACGCTACCGATGGACCGGGGCTGCAACGCGAGCGGCTGGCGCTCCGCCGTGATCCCGATGCTGGACGCGCTGACGGACCTGACGCAGTACAACCGGCTCTACATCATGGTTCCGCAGGCGGGCGGGTGTACGTGGGGCGGGCTGGGGACGCTCGGCACGAACACGTTCAACACGAGCAACGGCCAGTGGACGACGACGACGTCATGGACGCGCAGCGAGTACTTCAACGAGAGCCTGTCGAACCCGCGCGGCGCGGTGTTCGTGACCGCGCACGAGGTCGGGCACAACTTCGGCCAGAACCACGGCAACAGCCTGACGTTCAACGCCAACCGCGCGCTCGGGCCGTTCAACTGCGACGGGTGCGAGAGCACCAACACGGCGTACGCGGACAGGCACAGCGCCTTGGGCGGCTCGTGGCGTCCGGGCCACCACAACGCCGAGCACAAGCGGAACCTCAACTGGTTCAACCCAGGCAACGTCCTCGAAGTGACCAGGACCGGCGTGTACGAGATCTCGCCGTACGAGCAGGACACTGACCAGCCGATCGTGCTGCGCATCCTGCGCGGGTTCGCGACGGCCGGGAACCGGAACGAGTGGCTGTTCGGGGAATGGCGCCAGCCGATCGGCTACGACACGGAGCTCGACCACTTTGGGGGCGCGGCATACAACGGCCTCTTCGTACACTGGGACTATCGCACGAACACTTACGGCTACAACCTCGACATGACCCCCGGCGACAACGAGATGCGCAACGCGCCGCTGCCGGTCGGCCAGTCGTGGAGCGACCTCTATACAAAAGTGTCGGTCCAGACCCTCGGAGTGTTCGGCGGCAAGCTGCGTGTGCAGGTGACGATCGGCGAGCCTGTGTTCGCGACGGGGTTCACGATCGTGCGCGGGTCGCTCGTCTCTGGCGGGTTGCCGCAGGTCCATACGAGCGACGACCAGAAGCTGACGGTGTCCTCGGGGATCACCGCGAACCCTTCTGAGCCGCCGGTGTGGGTCGAGTTCACAACGACCGCGCCCGCCGTTCTGCCGAGCGCGTTCCGGTTCGAGCTCGAGGCGCGTTCGTCCTCAGTGATGCGCCAGCGCGTGCGGCTGTTCAACTACACGAGCGGAGCGTGGGACACGGTGAGCGACGGCGACTCTTCGACGACCGACGCGTTCGTCGAGGCGAACGTGTGGACGAACCCTAGCCGGTATTGGCACCCGACGTCGCGGCAGATGCTGGCGCGCGTGGAGTACTTCGTAGACCGCCCGATCTTGGGCTGGCCGTTCTCGGCGCAGTTCGACCAGGCGGTGTGGAAGGTGCTGAGGTAGGGCGGGTAACGGGTAACGAGTAACGCGTTGGTTCGGCGGGAGCGGTGGGAGCGGCGGGAGCGGCGGCGTTCTTAGTCGGGGGACGCGGGAGATTGCTCAGTCGTCGGTGCCAGAGCAGGCGATCTGACTTCGAACGCTGTGATCATCCACTCGCCGTCGCGGTCAGAGTAGGCGATGGTGCAGAGTCCGATGGCCTTGTCGAACTCGACTTCGCTTACGACGGTCCCCGTTCGTCCGGCCGTGCTCGAAACGACCGCCTGCAGTCGCGACGAGCGCACTTCTACGACCGGGCCAAGCGCGTCACTGAACCAAGCTAGGAGCTTCGTTGCTTCTTCTTCAGACTGATTCGCCCGGGTACGTTCATCGAACCGAGAACGGAGCACGCTTGCGTCCCAGCTCGTCGCGATGTCCCTAATGTCGGCTTCCGCGACCTGCGTCAGTTCGGAGTCCGTGTTCCGCCACGCGTTGACTCCGATCGCTATGCACGACCCGACCGCGAGGATGAACATGAGGCAGCCCAGCGAGAGCCAGAGCAGCCACTTCGGCTTGCGCCTCTCTGTCGCTATCGGCGGTTCGGTCATGGATGCCGGATTCATGGCTCGTCGCTCGGGATTTTAGCCGCAATTGGCGGAGGGTTGGGGTTGTCTCGGCGGGAGCGGCGGGGGCGGGACGATGAGAGGGCGGGGGCGCGGGGGGGGCACTTTGATGGGGCCTGGCCGGGGGTGGGGCCTGGCCCTGGTCGTTTGATCTGCGTCGGGCCTTAGTGCTTCTCTTTGAGCAGCTTCTCGACCTCGGCGCGGAAGGTCTTGAACGACTCTGGCGAGTAGCCGACGTGGAACGAGTGGATCGTTCCGTCGCGGCCGATGAGGTAGGTCGTCGGGATCCCGGTGACGCCGTAGACGTCGAAGAGGCTACGGTCGCTGTAGACGACCGGCCAGTTCATCTTGTGGTCGGACATGAAGTCCGACATCTTGGCGAACTCGGCGTCCTTCGAGAGCTCGCGCTCCTGCTTGTAGTAGCCGTAGTACGTCGTCGCGCCGATGATCTCGAGGCCCTGGCCCTTGAGCTCGTCGTACATCTTCCGCACGTCGGGGAACGACGCGATGCACGGTCCGCACCAGTGCGCGAAGAAGTCCACGATGACGACCTTGCCCTTGAGCGCTTCGAAGTTCGTGAACGTGCCGATGGTCCGCTCGACCGGGAACATCGGGGCGGTCGTTCCGATGAGGGCCGCGCGCGTCATTTCGGACTTCATGCCTCGGGCGCCGCTCGTGTAAGCGGCCTTGAGGGTGTCGGTGCCGGCGAACTTGACCTTGTTGTCGAGGTACTTGAGGGCGGCTTCGGTCCCTCGCTCCTGCTTGATGAGGTTGGCGTTGGACGTGGCGATCGCAGAGCGGGCGCTGTCCAGGTAGCGCTGGTTCTGGGGGTCGGCGTCGGTGTACGGCAGTCGCGCCTCGACGTCGGCGAGCATGTCGAACGCGGCCTTGTTGCCCTTCTCGCGTGCGATTCCGGGCGCGAAAGTGTTCGCGGCCATCATCGCGGCGGAGTAGGCGTTGATCGAGGTCGGGAACGGCATTTCCTTCAGGGTCTCGATGCCCATGCTGTAGGTCTTGAGGCTCGCGAACGACTGGAGGCAGAGGTAGTGCGCGCCAAAAGAGAGCGCCGGGCTCGGCTTGGTCGTCTGGTACATCTCGCAGAGCATGTGGATCTCCTCGTACTCGCCTGCGTAGTTTGTAGAGCTGTGCCCACGAGTAGGCCTTGGTCGGCTCGACGTCCATCGGCTTGACGTCCTTGATGGCGTCGGTGGCGAGCTGCTTGATCTTGGCGTTGAGTTCGACAACGTTCAAGTTGGTGCCCGACTCGCGCGCCTTGGCGACGGTGTCCGTGCGGAGCTTGTTGATGGCCTGCAGTGCCTCGTCGGGGTCGCCTGCGGCGAAAGCGGCGGCCGCGGCGATCGCGGCGGCTATGAGAGCTAGGGTTCGAAGCATCATCCTGGTTCCTCCTGCCCTTGGGCAGTCGTTAACCGCTAGGATGGCACAAGTTGGGTGGCGGGTGACGGGTGACGGGTGACGGGAACGTCGGGAGCGGCGGGAGTCGGCGGGGCGGACATTCGCGTAACGGACGGGTCGGTCCCGAACTACCGAACTCCCGAACTACCGAACTACCGAACCCCCGAACTCCCAAACCTATCGCGCGTAGAACTCGACGACCTTCTGCTCGTCGAAGAACTCCGGGAAGTCGTCGCGCTCGGGGAGGGCGATGACCTTGCCTGCGAGGCCGGCGATGTCGGGCTCCATGTAGACGGGGACCGGGGCGCCCTCATAGTGGTTGCGCCTGGCGATGCCGCGGGCCGTGTCGTTGTCGCGCACTGAGACCACGTCCCCGACCTTGAGCGTGTAGCTCGGGATGTTGACGCGCTTGCCGTTGACGCTGATGTGGCCGTGGCTGACGAGCTGCCGCGCCTGGAAGACGGAGTTCGCGTAGCCGAGGCGGTAGACCGCGGTCTGGAGCCTGAGTTCGAGCAAGCGCAAGAAGTTGAGGCCGGTGTTGCCGTGCATGCGGTGCGCTTTTTCGAACGTGTTGTGGAACTGGCGTTCGAGCATGCCGTAGTAGCGCTTGATGACCTGCTTGGCCAAGAGCTGCTCGCCGTACTCGGACTGACGGTTGTCGCGGCGCTCGTCCCTGCCGTGCTGGCCGGCCTTGAACGGGCGCTTAGCGCTGGGGCACTTGGGCTTGCCCCAGATGTTGAAGCCGACTTTGCGGCTGATGTCTGACTTTCTTCCTCTGTATGTCGCCATGCTTTGTAAGCCTTTTCCTCGTGGGTTTCGTCCTGGGCGATGCCCGGGACGGGCGTGAGGCAAGATTATGGCACAGGGCAGGGGTGAGGGCTGAGGGCTGGTTCGGGGAATGGCAAGTGTCTTCGGCAAGAGGACACCCCCTCCCTAGCCTCCCCCAAGGGGGAGGGGTGACTCGGCGGGCATCCATTCGTTACGAACCAAAGGAGTGAACATCCTTCATCCCTCCCTCCAAGGGTGAGGGGAGACTCGGCAACAGTAGGAAGCCTTCGAAACATCCTAGCCCCTTCTCCAAATCGCTTTGCGCGATTCAGACCGCAGGAGTCAGGGCGCGGCGGCGGAACCAGAGGGCGAACAGCAGGGCGGGGAGCCAGACCGGGGAGAGGACGAAGAGGAAGGTGCCTGCCTGGGCGATGAACTTGCCGATGCCCTTGAGCATGAGGATCGCGGAGAGCTTGGTGTCGTCGAACCAGTCGTCGGGCTTGGGCTCGTCGGTCGCCTTTGCTTCTTCCTCGAACTGCACGGTGATGGTCGAGAGCGCAGCGAGGCGCCTCATGGTGAGGCGCTGGGCGTCGTAGCTCTCGATCTGTTGTCGGACGACGCTGATGCGCTCCTTGATGTCGAGGATGTCGCCGACCTTGTTGGCGTGTCGGAGCAGCTCGCGGTAGGACTCCTCTTCGACTTTGAGGGTCTTGATCCGCGCCTCGATGTCCGCGACCTTGGCGGTGACGTCTTGGCCGCTCGTGTTCTCTGAGCGGAGCTTGCCGAGGGACTTGAGCTTTGTAATGGCGTCCTCGTAGTGCTGTTCGGGGACGCGCAGGGTCATGAAAGCGCGGGGCTTGGACTCTTCCGTCCCGCTGTTGGAGTTGGACTCGACGTAGCCCTTGTACCCTTTGACCATGATCGTCGTGTCGTCCACTGCCTTTTGCACGTCGGCGACCTCGAAGGCGTAGCTTCCGTCCTTGATGACTTGTCGGACGAGGGCTTCGGCGTCTTCTGCCATCGGGGCACCGGCGGAGAGCGTCGGATCCTGAGCTGCACGCGGGTAACCAAGGATCTCAGTTGGCGCACCCATGCTTGGGGCAAGACCATTGTCAATGTCGCCCCCTAAGTCACGCGGCTGCCCTTCGTCCCTCCATTTCGCTTCAGCGTCGGACGCGAGCGATTCCATATCCGCCTGCTCCAAGTCGGCGTCGAACGACGTCGCGACGTTGGTGCGCGCACCGCCGCCCTTAGTTGCGAGCTTCGCCTGCGCGAAGTACGGAAAGATCATTGCGCCGAGGACGACGACCGCGCCGGCGACGGCGATGCCCTCGATCCAGCGGAACTTGCGCACTGGCCGGGCGGCCTGCAGCGCTTTCTCTGCGCCCTGTACTTGCGGCTGCCGCAGCAGCGACGCGATCTTCGAAGACGTGTCTTTCATGAACGTGTACTCCTGCATGAGCGCCGGGTCGGACTCGATGGCGAGCCGGACTTCGTTCGCGCGCTCAGAAGAGAGCTCGCCGTCAATGTAGGCCTTGATGTCTTCGCGCTCGTTCACGCCGGCACCTCGCTGAGGATCTCTCGCAGGTTGCGGAAGGCGTGGTAGAGGCGGGACTTGACCGTGCCTTCCGGCACTCCCGCGACCTCTGCCACTTCCGCGTAGGACAGGCCCTCGACCTCGTGCAGTAGTACGACCTCGCGGTGCTCCGGGCTGAGCTTTTCGAGCGCGCTGCGCAGCGATTCGCCGTCGGCGCACTGTGCGCCGTGGTCGGCGCTGGGCGCCTCGAAAGTGTCGTCGAGCGCTAGCGGGTCGCGCATGCGCTTTCTTGCGAGGTTGCGGCAGTGGTTGTGCGCAACGCCGAGCAGCCAGGTCTCGAAACAGGACCGGCCCTCGTACCTCGAAATCGTGCGTTGCATCGTGACGAACGTCTCCTGAGCGGCGTCCTGGCCGAGGTCGTCGCCGAGCCGTCTTGCGCAGAAGCGGTACACCCTCGGGTAGTGCTCGCTGACGAGCTCGCCCAAGGCCGTCCTGTCCCCCCGTTTGGCCCGGTTTATACGCTCCTCCATGCCGGATCGCTCGTGCATTGAGTGTCCTGTGTTGGGAGAAACGTTCAATCGGCCCCAAGGAGTTCGCGGTCTGCCAGTCGCTGGCGGACCGTGAGGTCCCGGAGCTCGAGCCAGGCGAGCCTGACTGAGGCGAAAAGGAACGCCGTGACGGCGATCGCGGCGAGTAGGCCGAAGGTGCCGAGGTTGGTCCGCAGGCCGTCGTGCGGGAGCCCCGCAAGGATGGCGGTGTCCACCATGACCATGAGGACCGCTCCGGCCAGGCCCTCGAACCGGGCGGCGTCGCGGCGGCGGAGCGACGGGTGGACGGCGGTCGGCGGCAGTAGCGACTCGATGTCGCCGCGCGGGCGCTCGCACAGCCAGTCGTGCATCTCGCGGTAGAACTCCTTTGCCCGCTTGCGCTTGGCGAAGTCCTCGTAGGGGTCAATGACCTTGATCTTGAGGACGAGGTGGCCGATCTTGGACTTCATCGGGAAGACCGACGGGGGCTTGTCCTGGGCGGGGTTGGGCTTTATGCTGCGCGGCCACGCCTCGATCGGTACGACGTCCTGTTGGTTGAAGCGGAAGGCGGTCTGCAGGCCCTTGAAGTACCACGTTCCGCGGTCTTGCCAGATGAAGCCCTCGTCGCAGCCTGTGAGGCAGCCTTCGCGGACGACCTCGACTCGGACCGCCAAGTCGGCTTCTTCGGGGACCTTTGTCCTCAGTCGCCGGAAGCCGGCCCCTTTCTCGACGTGGCTGGAGAGGCGGCGGTAGAGGAAGATGAGGACCGCCTGGGAGAGGAAGACGAGGGCGAGGGCCTGGGACGTCGAGACGATGTAGGCGACCACAGAGCTGGCCGTACCGCGCGCGAAGACGAAGAAGAAGAGCGCTGTGCCGAGGAAGACCCACGCGATGGCGCGCTGCCAGACGCTCTCCCTTGCGTTGCTGACGCGCTCGCGGTCTGGCGGCATGGCCCATTCCGCGGTCGGCTCTGCGACCTTGAGCGGGAACGCTTCCTCGGTGATCTTGGTGTCCACCTGGCTTTCAGGATACACGGGTTTTGCGCGCGCCGGTGACGATGGTCCAGAATCCTCAGTACTGTGGAGATGGTCCGGCTTTTCCTTGCTCTCGTCGCATCGTTCGTCGGCGTTTTGGCGTGCACCCAGGAGTCGGTGGCGCCGAAGCTGACCGGGACCGTTGTGGTGGTCAACCAGCGCTCCGACACGGTCACGCTGATTGACCTGAAGACGATGGAGGCGTACCGGCACGTCGCTGTTGTCGGGGGCCCGCACGAGGCGGCGGTATCTCCGGACGGCAAGCTCGTCGTCGTGACGAACTACAGCAGCGCGACCGCAGGTCCGCAGAAGTCGCTGAGCGTGATCGCCCTGCCGAGCGGCGACACGGTGAAGACGATTGACCTCGGCGCGTACCGGATGCCGCACGACGTCCGGTGGGTGGACTCTTCGCGCGTCGTCTGCACGAGCGAGGCGAACCAGGCGCTGCTCTTGGTCAACGTCGAGAGCGGGAAGATCGAGCGCGTGTTCGAGACCGGCGCGCGCGGGTCGCACATGCTGGCGCTGTCCACCGACCGCAAGCGGCTGTACTGTTCGAACATGGGCGATGGGAGCGTGAGCGCGTTCGAGTTCGAGACCGGAAAGAAGATCAAGGACGTACCGACGGGTGCCGAGTGCGAGGGCGTGGGCGTGACGCCGGACGGCCGGTGGGTGTGGGCCGGGAACCGTGCGGAGGACACGATCTCGGTGATTGACACGAGGACGTTGGAGGTCGTGAAGAAGATCTCGTCGCCCGGGTTCCCTTATCGCGTGCAGTTCACTCCGGACGGCAAGTACGCGCTGGTGCCGCACGCGACTGCGTCTTCGTTGGTGATGTGCGAGGTCGAGGGGCAGAAGGTCTCGAAGTCCATCGCGCTGGGGATGGCGAAGGTCGCCGCGCCTTCGACGGCGGGGGTGTTCCCTCACCCGGACAACCGCCACGCGTTCGTGACCGTGCGCAACGACAACTCGATGTTGGTGCTGGACCTCGTTAGCGGGAAGACGCTGGCGCGGGTCGAGGTGCAGACGAGCCCGGACGGCGTGTGCTGGTCCCCGGTGGGGCGGTAGGGGGCGGGGCGGGAGTATGATCCACCGCGATGCGGGTCAGCGAGGTGTTCCGTGGGTTGCGCGAGCGCGGGGAGAGGGCGCTGGTGCTTTTTGTGACCGCCGGCGACCCTGCGCTCGGCGAGCTTCCCGCAGTCTTGGACGCGCTGGCCGATGGCGGCGCGGACCTGATCGAGGTCGGCGTTCCCTTTTCTGACCCGATCGCCGACGGGCCGACGATCCAGGCGAGCAGCCAGCGCGCGCTCGATTCCGGCGTGACGTTCCAGGGCGTGCTCGATGGCGTGCGCGGGTTCGACCGCGCGCCGGTGCTGCTCATGGGATATTGCAACACGTTCTTCCGTCGGGGGGTTGGCGCGACGCTCGGCGCGATGCGCGACGCGGGCGTGTGCGGGACGATCGTGAGCGACCTGATCCCAGAGGAGGCGGGCGATTGGATCGCGGCGTCGGAAAAGGCCGGGCTCGACCACGTGTTCCTCGCCGCGCCGACGAGCACGGACGCGCGGTTGAAGACGGTGTGCGAGAGCTCGAGCGGGTTCGTGTACGCCGTTTCGCGCACGGGGGTGACCGGTGCCGGGAGCGCGGTGCCGCCGGAGGTGGGCTCCCTTGTTTCACGGCTCAAGAAGGCGACGGACAAGCCGGTCTGCGTCGGGTTCGGGATATCGAAGCCGGAGCACGTGCGGAGCGTTTGCGCGGTCGCTGACGGCGCGGTGGTCGGTTCCTGGCTGGTTGACCTGTTGCACCGCGAGTGGGACGGCGGCGCGGGACGGGAGGATCTGGTGAAGGCAGTGAGAGCGCTGAAGGACGCGACGCTCGCATGACCTTCTTGCTACTTCCCCTCTCCGAGAAGCGCGGGCATCTTCGCGGAGAGGGGTGACCAAGCGGATAGACTCGGGGCATGACGATCAGGGTCGCTTGCGTACAGACAGACGTCGCGTTCAATGATCCTGCGACGAACGTGCAGAGGGCGATCGCGCACTTGCGGTCGCTAAAGGACCAGGGCGCGGACCTGGTCGTGTTCCCGGAGGCGTATCTGACCGGCTATTGCGTCGGGACCCACGAAGAGGCGAGGAAGATCGCGGTCCCGCTGGAGTACGACCGGCACCTTCGCGTGACGAACCCGAGCGGGCCGGTCCAGGACCTGCAGCGCGCGTGCCAGGACATCGGCGTGCGCGCGGTCGTCGGGCTGATCGCCACCGACGGGACCGACGTGCAGAACGCCGCGCTCCTGTTCGAGCCGGACGGGACCGTATGGCGGTACTTCAAGACGCACCTGCCGCACCTGGGCGTGGACCGGTTCGTCGTCCCCGGCTGGGACCTGCCCGTGTTCGAGACCGAGATCGGCAAGATCGGGATGCTCGTGTGCTACGACCTGCGCGTGCCGGAGGCCGCTCGCGTGCTCGCGCTGCAGGGCGCGGACGTGATCGTGCTACCGACGAACTGGCCGGAGGGGGCGGAGATGACTCCGGCGCACGTCGCGCCCGCCCGCGCGCTGGAGAACCGCGTGTACCTTGCGACGTGCAACCGCATTGGAACGGAGAACGGCGTGACGTTCATCGGTCAGAGCGGCATATACGACGTCGTGGGCAGTGAAATGGCGAAGGCGGGTTCGGGGGAGGATGTGATCATGGCGGAGCTCGACCTTTCGCTTGCAAGGGAGAAACGCACGGTGATCCGGCCAGGGGAGTACGAGCTTGACATCGCGGGCTCGCGCCGACCCGCGCTGTACACACCCATCGTCCGCACGTGATGAGCCGAGTCCCACTGCAACAAGCCGGTGGAATGTAGACTTTTCGAACAATGGAGACCCTGCACGCGCTCGACGACCTGTGGGACTTCTCCGACCCGGAGGGCACGGAGGGGCGGTTCCGGGCAGCGATCGAGGGTTCTGACGACGAGTCCTACCGGGCCGAGGCGCTGACGCAGGTCGCGCGGACGCAGGGGCTGCGCTCCATGTTCGAGGACGCGCACGACACGCTCGACCTCGTCGCTGGCGTGCTTCCCCGCGTCGCACCGCGGGTGGAGACGCGGTACCTGCTCGAGCGCGGGCGCGTCTGGAACTCCAGCGGCACTCCACAGAAGGCGCGCGAACTGTTTTTGCACGCGTTCGATGGAGCGAGGCGCCTGAGCGACGACTACCTGACCATTGACGCCGCGCACATGGTCGCGATCGTCGAGGCGCCGTCGCAAGCGTTGGAATGGAACCTGCTTGGGTTCCGCATCCTCGAAGAGTCCAGACAGGACCGCGCGAAGCAGTGGACCGGCGCGCTCTCGAACAACATCGCGTGGACGTACCACGACACGGGGGACCATGAGACCGCGCTGTCGTATTTTGAAAAGGGGCTGGCGCACCGCGCCGAGGCGGGCAAGGAGCCCGCGCTGCGGATCGCGCGCTGGGCGGTCGCGCGGTGCAAGCGGTCGTTGGGACGCATGCAGGAGGCGCTGGACGAGCAGCTCGCGATCCAGGCGCAGTACTTCCCCACTTTCGACCCCGTGGGCGAGGAGCTCGGGCACTCTTCGTACGACGGTTACTTGGCCGAGGAGGTCGCGGAGTGCCTGCTTGCGCTGGGCCGGGCGGAGGAGTCGAAGCCCTACTTCCGCGCCGCGCACGCGCTGCTCGCGAACGACGGCCGGCTGGCGAAGAGCGAGAGCGCGCGGATCGAGCGGTTGTCGAAGTTGGCGAATTCGTAACCGCGGACCCGGTCTGCGCACGGTCATCGCCAGACCGGTGCACCCTTGCTAACTTGGCGAGCTAGCCGCGACCGGCGGCCATGATGCGGTCGTTGTTCTCGTCGAGCCACTTTTCGTGCCGCTCATATCCCGGACAGAACCGTTCGACCAGAGACCAGAACCGCCGCGAGTGGTTGTGCTCTCGGATGTGCGCGAGCTCGTGCACGACGATGTACTCGAGCACTTCTGGCGGCGCCATGATCAGCCGCCAGTTGAACGAGAGCGAGGCCTTGTCGGAGCACGCGCCCCAGCGCGAGACCTGGTCGCGCACACCGATGCGCTTGGGGGCGACGTCCAACTGCGGCGCCCATCGCGCGACGCAGTCGCGGAGCTCTTTTCGCGCGCGCCGCTGCATCCATTCGAGGACGTGCTTCAATCTCTCTTGTGGAGTGTCGCCGGGCGACCAGAACTCTCCCTCTGAATAACGCACGGGAAGCGAGGAGGCTGTCCGGATCGGGCGCTCGACTCCAAGGTAGAGGACGCGGTCCTGCAGCGTCGCTGCGACGATCAGAGAGCGTCGCCGCAGCTCCTTCTCGATCCATTCGCCGCACTCGCGGAGCACGCGGTCAACTTCGCGCAGGGAGACCCACTTGGGCTTGGTCGCGACGACTCCCTCGTGGGTGACGTGGACCGTGATCTTGCGCGCGCCCTTGATCTCGCGGAGGCGGTAGGGGACGGCGTGGGTGCCAAAGCTCCGGACCTCCCTCAGCACCGTTCTCATCGTCCGGATTGTATCTGGGCCGGTCAAGGGCCGCGATGCTGGCAGGGTTACCAGGAATCTGGCAAACCGGCCGTTCGAGCCTGTGGGCGGGCTCCCCCAGGCGTGGAATGTGATTTTCATGAAGAGGCTCTGGCTGGGTGTTTTGGCGCTGGCTCTGGTCGGCTGCCAGCGCGGCGGGGCCATGCCCGCCAGCGGGGTGGAGGACGTGGACCAGACGGCTGCCTTTCTGACGCACGTCGTTCACGACCTGCGGGCCGAGCAGCGGTTCGCGAGCGAGTCGGAGCTGGCCGGGTACATGACGTCGGCGATGGGCAAGGCCGAGATCCTGCCGCCGAGCCCTGAGTTCGAGGCGCAGGCCGCTGCTTACTACAAGGGCCCTCGCCCTTCGGACAGGGTCGGCGTCTGGTCCGACTTCTGGGAAACGTCGGCGTTTGACTACTACATCCTCGTCTCGGGCGACGACAAGCGCGGCGTGGTCGTGCTGGACGCCTACCGCATGGGCGACACGTGCGCTTTCTACCGCTGGGAGATCTAAACTCAGCCGCGCCATCCGTGCCATGATGAACCTGCTTCATCCATGGCCAAACTCTACTTCGACCGAGACGTAGACGCTTCCTTGATCAGTTCCAAGCGCGTCGCCGTGCTGGGGTTCGGCAACCAGGGGCGGGCGCACGCGACGCTGTTGCGCGATTTTGGGGTCAAGGTCGTCGTCGGGGCTCGGACCGGGCGCGGCTCCGCGCTTGCGGAGTCGGAGGGATTCTTCCCCATGCCGCTGGCCGACGCTTCGGCCGAGGCAGAGGTGCTGATGATGGCTCTGCCGGACGAGGCGATGGCCGCGATCTACTCCGCGGAGATTGCGCCGAACGTCGCGCCCGGCAAGACTCTGATGGTTTGCCACGGTTTCGCGTTCCACTTTGGGTTTATCGCCGCGCCGCCGGGGGTTGACGTGTGCATGGCCGCGCCGAAGGGGTCCGGGGCTTCGCTGATGGCCGCGAACGCGGAGGGGCGTGCGCTGGCCGGGCTCGTCGCGGTGTTCCAGGACGCGACCGGGCACGCGCTGGAGACGGCGCTGGGCTACGCGTGCGCGCTCGGGTGCGGAAGGGCCGTGATCATCGAGACGACGTTCAAGGAGGAGTGCGTGACCGACCTGTTCGGCGAGCAGGCGGTCCTGTGCGGCGGGATCCCGGAGCTGATCAAGTCGGCGTTCCGCGTCCTAGTAGACGCGGGCTACTCGCCGGAGTCGGCGTACCTCGAGTGCCTGCACGAGGCGAAGCTCATCACGGACCTGCTGTACGAGCGCGGACTGGCGGGGATGCGCGCGGCGATCAGCGACACGGCAGAGTGGGGCGGGTATCAGACGGGCCGGCGGTTGGTCACAGACGTCGTGCGGAACGAGATGCGCGCGGTCCTGGCTGAGATCGAGTCGGGTTCGTTTGCGCGGGGGTGGGTCTCAGAGGCCGCCGGCGGGAAGGCGGAGATGTTGCGTTTGCGAGCCGAAGAGGCGGAGGACCCGGTCGAAGACGTGGGCCGGGAGCTGCGGCCTAAGCTGGGGCTGTAGGGCAAGCACCGCACGCGAAAAGCGCGGACACGTCCGCGCACTCCCAAAGCTACTTGTAGAAGTCGTAGCCTTCGAGCTTTTTCTTCAGCGACTGTAGGAACAGCCCGGCCGTCATGCCGTCTACGATCCGGTGGTCGTACGTCAGGACGATGTTCATCATCGAGCGCACGCCGATCATGTCGTCAATCACGACCGCGCGCTTGATGATCCCGTATGTTCCGATGACGCCGCTCTGCGGCGCGTTGATCATCGGCGTGCCGAGCACGCCGCCGTACGAGCCAGGGTTGGTCAGCGTGAAGGTGCCGCCCTGGACGTCCTCGGGCTGAAGCGTGTTCGCCCGCGCCTTCTTGGCGATCGCCACAAGGTCCTTCGAAAGCTGGACCAGCGACTTCTTGTGGCAGTCGCGGATGACGGGCACGATCAGCCCGCCAGAACCGTCTTCGCCGAGCGAGACGGCGACGCCCATGTGGACGACGCGGTTCACCACGACTTCGAGCCCTTCGACAGAGGCGTTCAGGTACGGCGTCTCAACGAGGCACTCCGCGATCGCCTTGATGAAGAACGGTGTGTAGGTGAGCTTGACGCCGTTCTGCTTTTCAAACGACTCCTTGTTGGCCTCGCGGAACTTGACGAGGTTCGTCACGTCCACTTCGACGAGCGTGCTCACGACCGGGACCTGCGAAGACCGCACCATGTGCTCGGCGATCATCTTGCGCATTCCGGCGAGCTTGACTTTCTCCTGCTCCGGCCCTGTCGCGGCGGGCTTGCGCGGCGCGGCGGCGACTGTCTGTCCGCCCTTTCCGGCCAGGTGCGCCTCCAGGTCCTTCTTGGTCACTCGGCCGCCCATGCCTGTGCCGGGGATCGCGGCGAGCTCGTCGTCGCCCACGCCGTTCTCCTTTGCGATGGCCCGCACGACAGGCGTGTACCATCTGCGTCCCTCGAACGCGGTCGGCGCGACCAGCGCCTGCTTTTCTGTCGCGGTCACGGCGGTCTTCTCGACTGGATTCTTCGGCTCGACGACCGCAGGGGTCGCGCCGTTCTTCAGCAGCGCCTTGGCGGTGGCCTCGTCCTCCTCGATGATGCCCATCCGGTGGAAGACCTCGACGTCGCCGCCCTCTGGGACGGTGATCTCGACGAGGTAGCCGGTAGCCGGTGAGGGGAGCTCGGTATTGACCTTGTCAGTCATGATTTCGACGACCGGCTCGTCTTCTTTGACGAAGTCGCCGACCTTCTTCAGCCAGCGGCTGATCTGTCCCTCATGGACGGACTCCCCGAGTTCGGGGAAGAGGATATCCACGGCCATATCGGTTATTGTATCCCTACCATGAAGGGGACGTCGCAGCACGTCCCAAAGGCTCTTCGGACGGGTTTTCTGCGCGCATCCCTAGCCTTTCTGGCGTTTCCGCCGATACCGATTAATGGGAACGTGTCGCACATTCACCCAGCCCCGCCGAAGAAGCCATGTCCGCAAACCACAAGAAGCAGAACGAGGGGCAGACCGAGCTACAGAAGCTCGATCTGACGGCCGTGGACGCCCGAGAGCTGGAGCAGGACCCGGCCAAGTTCGGCTACCGCTTTTTCGACCTTGGGCTCGACATGTTCTGCGTCGCCGGGCTCGACGGGCTTCTGCTCAAGGTGAACGCCGCTTTCGAAAGCACTCTCGGGTATTCGTCGGAGGAGCTTCTCGAAAGGCCGTTCCTCAAGTTCGTCCACCCGGAGGACGCTGAGGCGACGAAGGGGGAGCTTGAGAAGCTCGAGCGCGGCTCGCTCGTGCTGCACTTTGAGAACCGGTACCGTTGCAAGGACGGCTCGTACAAGTGGCTGGCCTGGAAGGCCGTTCCCTTCACGACCGAGCGGCTCGTCTACGCCGTCGCGCGCGACGTGACCCTGGCAAAGCGGGCCGAGGAGGCGATCAGGACGCAGGCCGAGCGGCTGGAAGCCTCCGTCCAGGAGAAGACGCAGGAGCTGAACGAGTCCATCAAGAAGCTCGAGGCGACGATCGAGCAGAAGACGCGCTCGGAGAAGACCGCACAGCAGCAGGTCCAGAGGCTGGACGCGCTGCGCCGCATTGACACTGCGATCTCGAGCAGCGTGGACCTCGACGTCATCTTCGACGTCCTGCTCGACCAGACGACCAGCCGGTTAGAAGTTGACGCCGCTGCGATCTACCTCGTCCAGCCGGGCGGCTCGGAGCTCGAGCTCGCCGCTGGCAAAGGCTTCCTCACCAACCAGCCCGCCGGGAGTCCGGACGTCGTCGCCAAAGAAGACGCGACGAAGTGCATGCAGGAGCGCAAGGTCGTACACACGCGCAACCTGGCAGAAATCGAGGGCTACTTCGGCACGGAGATCGCTGAGGCCGAGGGCTTTGTCTGCTGCACCGCCGCGCCGTTGGTCGTCAAGGGCAAGGTGACGGGCGTGCTGAAGGCGCTCCACCGCGAGCCGCTGGATCCCGAGGAGGACTGGTACGGCTTCCTCAAGACGCTCGCCGTGGAAGCCGCTGCCGGCATTGACCTCGTCACGCGGTTCCACGACCTGGAGAAGTCGAAGGACGAGCTGGTGCTCGCTCTGGACGCGACGCTGGAGAGCTGGGTGCGCGCGCTCGACCTGCGGGACAACGAGATGGAGGGCCACACGCAGCGCGTGACGGAACTCGCGGTCCGTCTCGCGAAGCGCATGGGCGTCGCGGACGACGAGATCGTCCACATCCGCCGTGGCGCGCTCCTGCACGACATCGGCAAGACCGCGATCCCAGACCGGATCCTGCACAAGCAGGGTCCGCTGACTGAGGACGAGGCCGAGGCGATGAAGCGCCATCCCGAGTACGCGTACGAGTGGCTCTCGAAGGTGAAGTGGCTGCGCCCGGCGCTCGACGTCGCCTATGCGCACCACGAAAAGTGGGACGGCACCGGTTTCCCGCGCGGTCTGGCGGGCGAGGCGATCCCGCTCTCGGCGCGCATCTTCGCCGTCGTGGACGCGTGGGACGCTCTGACGAGCGACCAGACGTACCGCAAGGCGTGGGTCGCCGCTCGGGCCCGTCGGCACATCTTGGACTCGTCTGGCACGTTCTTCGACCCGGCGGTCGTCAAAGAGTTCGTCGAGATCGTGGACCGGGAGCCGGGGCTGGAAGCGATCCGCCGCGCGGCGTAGCCGCTACTTTCCTGACTCCATGAACGAGCGGAGGTCTTCCTCGCTCACGTGGGGCTCGCCCGGCGAGACGTTGTTGAGCTTCCCGTCCTTCATCCACTCGATCAGCTGGTCCGTCATCGCGAATAGGTGGTCGAAGGAGTCCACAACGAAGTAGAGCGGCTGGTAATGGTCAATCTCGAAGTACTGGTTGACCATCCACTCGAGCTGCGCGGGGTACCTCTGCGCGTCTCGGTCCTCGATCGCGTACTCGATCTCACCGAACGAGGAAAGGATTCCGCTGCCGTACACTTTCAGGGCACCGCCCTTGTCGCGCATGAGCCCGAACTCGATGGTGAACCAGAAGAACCGCGCCATCGCTTTGATGATGCTGCTCAGCCGCCGCACCTTTTCGGCCGGGTCAGAGATGGCGTTGCAGATCTCGGCGGCGGTGTGCGCCGCGTCGCCGAAGCGGACCAGCGTGTCGGCGAAGAACCGGTCCGTGTGCATGGGAACGTGCCCGGCGATGTCGTGGAAGATGTCCGGCTCCGGCAGATAGTCGAGCTTGTCCTCGTGCCGGATCGTGATCGTCGTCGGAAAGTCGCGCTCGCGCAGGCAGTCGAAGAAGATGAACGCAGGCACGTACCCGCTGACGGCCTTCGCCCTAAAGCCTGTGAGGGCAGTGAGCTGCTTGTTCACGTCCGAGAGGCGGGGCACGGCGTCCGGCGAGAGCATCAGGTTGCCGATCCCCTTCATGAAGTGCTCGTTGGCGTACATCTCCCAACGCGGCAGCATCCTCGCGAAGAGGCGGCGCCACGACTCGTGGTTCGCCTCGGAGTACAGCTCGTACGGCTGCTGGATGTAGATCTCGCCCCTCTTGATCGCGTCCTCGATGAAGGGCGCTTGAGTCGTCGTCATCCCGACGCCGGGTGGGAAGCCGCTCGCGCTCGCGTGTGCCATCTACCCCTATTCTAACGCTTGGCGGAGGTGCGAAGTCGCTGTCTAGCGCTCCATGCGGTCGCGATAGCCCAAATAGACGAGCAGGCCGATCAGCGCGACGGTCAGGCCGACAGGAACGAAGAACGCGACGTAGTGGAGGATCACTGAACGATCGGTGACCATGTGCCAGCGCACGTACAGCTCCTTTTGTTGCACGTCCTGGAACGGCGTTATCGCGAGGTACACGCCTGCCAGGAGCGGGATCAGCGAAAGCCAGAGGATCCAGCGCCGTGCGCCGAGCGCGACCTTCTTGAGCGCGTAGCGCAACAGGATCCAAGAGAGGAGCCCTGGCAAGATGATCAGTACGAAAAGCTCCAGGGCCTTGTGCTTCTCCCCCGAGGGCGCAAATATGCTGACGAGCGTGTCCATTTCCCGAATCCCATTGTAGCCGCTGCAAGTCGCGTGCCGCCCGGCCACAAGCGACGAGGCCCGGCTCAAGCCGGGCCTCGCAATTCTCCTGGCAGCGCGACGTTACAGGTCGTACTTCTTCGGCCCGCTTCCCTTCGCGCCGTTCGCGTCGTCGTCCGTGCCGCCCTGCGCGATGCGCTTGACGAAGGAGACCAGCTCGCGCGGGTTGAACGGCTTGGTCAGGTACATGTCCGCGCCGTAGTGATAGCCCTCGAACACGTCCTTGTCCTGCGCCTTCGCGGTCAGCATGATCACCGGCAGCTTCTCCATCTCCGGGTCCTTGCGGATGGACTTGAGGACCTCGAAGCCGTCCATGTACGGCATCATCACGTCGAGGACGAGCAGGTCAGGCTTCTCGGACTTGACCTTCTCGAGCCCCTCTTTTCCGTCATAGGCGGTTACCACGGCCCAGCCCTGTCGCTCCAGGTTGACCTGGATCAGGCGCACGATGTGCCTTTCGTCGTCGCAAACTAGAATCTTCAGTGGCGGCATCCTCTGTCCTGCTCCGTTACGGTGCGGCGAATGCTACCCCATCTACCGGGCCAGGTCAATCAGACTCAACCAGGGCGGGTCCCAGGTTCGGGAGGGCAGGTAACCTGCCCGCGTGAAGCTCTGCCGGTTCGTGTTGCACGAGGCTCCGGAACAGCCCCGGTCGGGCGTCTACCACGACGGGAAAGTCTATGAGACCGACGGCGAGCGCGCCATCGGGATCCACGACCCCGGCGCCATAGCGTTCCTGCCCCCGCTGGGCTCCCCGCCTGCCGTCAGGGCCTTCGAGACCTATCGCAGGCCGAACGGCGAGGAGGCGCTCACGTACAGGTTCCTCAACCCCACCGGCTTCCGTGGCCCGAACTCCGAGACGGCCGTCTCGCCGCTGGCGCACACGCTCGACTTCGCGATCCACGTCGTCGGGACCGTCGCCGACCTGGCAGAGGGCGTCGAGGTCGTCGAGGCCCCGAGCTTCGTGCTGGGCTACGGCCTCATGATCGTCTTCTTCGACGCGGACACAGCCGAAGACGAGCGCGCCAACGGCGTTGCCATCGGGCCCTCCCACGACTTCGGCGGCGTGCTCGGCCCGTACCTCACCACCCCTGACGAGCTCGTGGAGTTCACCGTCGCACGGGACCCGACCTGCTTTGCGTGGCGCTACCGCGTCCGAGTGAACGAGACGGAGGTCGCGAGCGGCGAGAGCGGCCCGACGGTCCCCCTCTCGCAACTTCTTTCCTTCGCCAGCGGCTTCAGGGCCGTCCAGCCCGGGGAGCTGCTCGCGTGGCCCGCGTTCGACACGAGTCCGCTTCCCGAGACGCCGCTCGGCCGGCACCTGCTCCCCGCCGACCGGATCGAAGTCACGGTGGACGGCCTCGGCACGCTCGTCGCGAGGCTCACATGATGACTAAGACCGTGCTCGACAACGGCGTGCGCGTGCTCTGCGAGCCGCTCAGCTACGTCGGCTCCGCCTCCGTCGGACTGTGGTGCAACACGGGCAGCGCGAACGAGCTCGAGAACGAGGCCGGCATCACGCATTTCATCGAGCACATGCTATTCAAGGGCACGAAGACGCGCACGTCTAAGCAGATCGCCGAAGAGATAGAGGGGCGTGGCGGGATGCTCAACGCCTTTACGGACAAGGAGAACACCTGCTACTACTGCCGCGTGCTCGACCGCGACGTTGGAACGGCGATCGAGGTCCTCTCAGAGATGGTGACGGACTCGCTCCTTGACGCCAAGGAGCTCGCCGTCGAGAAGGGCGTCGTGCTGGAAGAAATCAAGCGCTCCGAAGACGAGCCGAGCGACCACGTCCACGAACTTTACTTGGAGAGCCGGTGGCCGACCCACGTGCTCGGCAAGCCCATCATCGGCACGCCCGCGTCTGTTTCGAGCTTCGAGCCCGACGACCTCCGCCGCTACATGGACCGGCGCTACCGCGGCGGTCGTATCGTCCTCTCCGTCGCAGGCAACATTGATCCGAACTTGGTCGTCGCCGCCGCGGAGAAGGGCCTCGGCACGATCGCGCCCGGCGACGGCAAGGAGCCCCTTGGCCGACCAACCGATGCAGTGACCAGGAATGAGATCCCCAAGGAGGTCGAGCAGGTCCACTTCTGCATCGGCACAGAGGGCTGCTCGTACTACGACGACGAGCGCTACACCGCGACGCTCCTCGACGGCGTGCTGGGCGAAGGCATGAGCAGCAGGCTCTTCCAAGAGGTCCGCGAAAAGCGGGGGCTTGCCTACGCGATCGGCAGCTACTACCTCACCTACACTTCGGGCGGGTCGTACGTCGTGTACGGCGGCACCAGCCCCGACAAGTGGCTGCAGGTCCAAGACGTCGTCCGCGCAGAGTTCGACAGGTTCATGAAGGACGGCGCAGAGCCGGACGAGCTCAAGCGCACCAAGATGTCCCTCTCCGGGAACCTCGTGCTGGCGCTCGAGGGCATGAGCGCGCGCATGATGCGGATGGCGCGCAACGAGATGGTGCACGGCCGGGACGTGCCGGTCGAGGAGGCGCTGCAGAAGATCGAAGCCGTCACCAACGACCAGCTCCTCGAATACTCGCGGCGCGTGCTCGACCCTGACAAGATCAGTACGACGGCCATCGGGCCGTTCGGTTAGACATGGCAAAGGACGACGGCTTCCCCGCGATCACAAGGGCCAGGAAGCAGATCATGGCCGCGCTCATGGCCGCCCGCAACGAGGAGCAGCTCATGCAGGCGGCCGCGCAACTGGGCAAGGACCTCACGAAGTGGGGCGCGTGCGACATCCTTGTCGCGGGGCCTAAGGGCGGGCTCGTGCTGGTGGGCAGCACGCATTCGCCGGAGTACGCGCTGCGGTTCCGGCTTGGGCCGGGCCGAGGCACTGCCTCTCGGGCGTACAGGTCGAAGGAGGTCGTCATCGTAAAGTCCGGCCTGCAGGAGGACCCGGACTACACGAAGCACCCAGGCATCCCAGAGCCGAAGTACGACGCAGCTTACGTCGCGCCGATCCTCGGGACCGAGGGCACGCTCGGCGTGTTCTTCCTGCGGCGCCTCGACGTCTGGGACCCGACGCCTGCAGAGCTCAAGTGGCTGGAAGCGTTCGTCGCGGAGATCGCGTTCGGGCTCCAGCTCTTCCAGCGCGGATACAACGAGGGTTCGAGCGGCGACCGCCTCGGCGCGGTCAGCGAGGTCTCGACGAGCATCGCCTCGAGCCCATACCTGGAGGAGATCCTCCAGCTCCTCGTAAACCTTACGGCGCAGCGGTTCAACTACAAGGTCGTCACGGTGCGGCTGCTCGACGCGAAGCGCGAGGAGCTCGTCCTGCGCGCGACGCAGGCGACGAACAAGGCCTATCAGCGCAAGGAGGCGATCAAGCTCGGGGAGAGCATCGCCGGGCGAGTCATCAAGGAGAACCGCACGATCATCGTCCCCAACGTGCAGACCGACGACGACTACATCGGCCACGACCTGGCCGTCGAGCAGGGCCTTCGTAGCATGATCTGCGTGCCGCTGACCATCCACGACCGCCCGCTCGGCGTCATGACGTGCTACACCGGCAAGACCCGCACGTTCGGACGCGACGAGGTCGCCGCGCTCGAGACCCTCGCACAGCAAGCCGCGATCAGCATCGAGCACGCGCGGCTGCAGGTCCGCAACACGCTGATGCAGGAGATGCACCACCGCGTCAAGAACAACCTGCAACAGATCGCCTCGCTGCTGCGGCTGCAACAGCGGCAGTCGCACTACAAGTCGCTTGAGGAGGCGATCGAGGACTCGCTCAGCCGCATCCTCGCGATCGCCGCGGTCCACGAGCTGCTCTCGCGCGAGGACCTCGACCACGTCTCGATCAAGTCCATCGCCGAGAGCCTGGTGCAGAACCAACAGCAGTCGTTCCTGCTGCCGAACAAGCGCATCGAGTTCCGCGTTGACGGGTACGACTGCTACCTCAACACGACTCAGGCGACGCAGATCTCGCTGATCATCAACGAGCTGCTGTTGAACGCGATCGAGCACGGGTTCAAGAAGACCGACGAGGGAAAGATCGTCGTCTCTGTGGCGCAAGACGGGGAGTTCGTCGGGCTAGAAGTGATGAACACCGGGGACCGGTTGGACCCGGACTTCGACATCAAGAAGGGCCAGCTCGGCCTTCAGATCATCCGTTCGCTCTCCATGGCGCTCGGCGGCGAGTTCACGATGTCCGACCGCGAGGGCCGCACGGTCGCCGCGATCCGCTTCAAGCGCGCGACTGCGGAGTAACTTAGTTCGACGATCTGTCCTCACGTCGTCGGTTTGTCTCCCTGAGGATATCGTTTTCAGTCTTGGGATCAGCCTGAAGTTCCACTTGAAGGTAACCGCCGCGCGACGAGTGCATGATGACTATCTCGTTGTACGCCACGCCACTCCGGACTGTCTTCACATGTACGATGAACGGAAGCACGAGGGGACTTGCTGTCGTGTCTGTGATCTTGAACGACTCGATCGGACCGAGCATATCGTCTCTCACGAGCAAGACATCGAAGTAACCGTCATAGACAAGCCCATCCCTCTCAATCGAATCGTAGTCTTGTCTCTGCATTCTTTCAAAGAGCGCAGTGGTCTGCTCTAGTGCGATTGAGGCAAGTCTAGCGCGAGTAACGTACCACCAAACGACAGGAGTTAGGACAATGACGCTACAGATCAGGCAACCGACCGTCCAAAGGCTGTTGTGGAAGATTCTGAGGCGGCTGCTGCGATAGGTTTCTGGCAATTGGGAGTCGCTGTCTCTCATTGTGGTCTTCTCTAGTCCACGACTTCGACTTCGACCTTCGGCACGAGCCCGATCCGCGCCCCCTCGCTCAACAAGAGCCGGATCGCGCGCACGCCGTCGTCCCCCATATCGCGCGTGCGCTCGTTCACGTACATCCCGACGAACTCGTCCGACGTCTCGCGGTCCATGTCGCGCGCGAACTGCAGCGCGTACTCGAGAGCCTTGTCGCGGTTGTTGAGCCCCGCGTCAATGCTCTCGCGCATACAGCGCGAGACGTCCGCGCAGATCGCCGCGCCCAGGTCCTTGCGGACGACGTTCACGCCGAGCGGCAATGGCAGGCCCCCGGTCCTTGCGGCCCACCACTTCCCCATGTTCGCGATCTCGACCAGCCCCTCCTTCTCATAGGTGAGCTGCCCCTCGTGGATGATCAGGCCCGCGTCGTACTCTCCGCTCTGGATCGCGGGGATGATCTGGTCAAAGGGGACGACGCCGTAGACGGGCGTCGCCGGGTGGTCGCCGGGTGGTCGGCCAGTAGTCGCCTTGCTGGGGTCGCTTGGTGACGCGTTGGCTGGCGACGACATGGCGGCGACCGGCGACGCGCCATACACATCGTCGAACCACAGGTTGAGCTGCAGGAACGCGCTCGTGAGCACGCCAGGGACGGCGATCTTGGTCTCGCGCAGCTCGTCGAGAGGGATCTGCCTTTTGGCGACCACCATCGGGCCGTAGCCCTCGCCGAACGACCCGCCGTGCCGAAGCAGCGCGTACTTGTCCGCGACGTACGCGAACGCGTGCACGCTCACCGCGCTCGACTCGAGCTTGCCTTCCCGCGCCCACTCGTTCAGCGTCTGGATGTCGCGCAGGATGTGCTCGAACTCATGCTCGCTCTTCACCTCTCCGCTGGCCAGGCCCCAGAACATGAACGCGTCGTCGCTGTCGGGCGAGTGCCCAAGCCGGATCTTCATCGGACTCCCAGGTTACCGCCCGAGACGGACTCCCTGGGACGCCTGCGGACTGTGCCAGAATCCTCTCACCAAAACCAGGCACGGGCTCCGCCCAGGCCAGAAGGACACGATGAGAAAGATACTACTGATCGCAGCCGCTTCGTTCATTTCGACGGTCTGCTTCGGCCAGGCGATCGAGATGGCGCCGCCCGCCGAGATGAAGAAGTTCGATTGGATGGTCGGCGAATGGACCTCGACGTCCAAGTGGACGATGCCTGATATGGATCCGATTGAAGTCGCCAGCAGCTTCAAGGCCGAGTGGGACGGACAGTTCCTCAAGCAGGTCGCGACGAGCGACTTCGCCGGGTTCATGAAGATGACCGAGACGATGATGCTCGGTTGGGACGCGAAGAAGGGCGAGTACGTCTCGTACGCGTTCACCAACTTCGCCCCAACACCGCGCTTGGAACACGGCAAGCTCACGGGCGAGACCCTCGTCATGGTCTGCGACTCGTGGGACGTCATGGGTGACGTCACCTCGAGCAGGGCCACGATGACCAAGGTCAACAACGACCAGCTCAAGCTCAAGCTCGAGTTCAAAGAAGGCGACAAGTGGAACGTAGTCACCGACGCGGTCTACAACCGCGTGAAGAAGTAACGACCGATCCGCCAGCCGTCCGAAGAAGGCCGCGCCCCGCCCGGCCTTCTTGTCTCTTGACTTGCCAGAGTCTCGAGTCGAAAGTCCGATACCCGTCACCCGTCACCCGTTTCCCGTCACCCTTCCAGCGCCTCCTCCAAGTCCCCCAGGACGTCCCTGACGTCCTCGATCCCCACGCTCAGACGGATGCCGCCAGGGTGGATGCCCGCCTTACGCTGCTCCTCGGCCGGGATGGCAGAGTGCGTCATGCTCGCCGGGTGTTCGATCAGCGTTCTGATCTGGCCGAGAGAGACGGCGAGCGTCACTGACAGCGAGTTCTTCGCGATCGTGTTGCACACCTGCACCGCGCGCGCGTACGCCGCATCGTCCTCCCCCTGCACTTCGAAGTAGATCATCGCGCCAGGGGCGAAGTCCCCGTCAATGTCGCGCATCTGCCTCTGAGCAAGCTCCTTCTGTGGGAACGAGTCGAGCCCAGGGTAGTACACGCTCTTCACCGCCGGGTGCAGGTCCAGATACTCCGCGATCCGTTGCGCGCTCGCCTGCTGCCGTTCGAGCCGAGTCGCGAGCGTCGGAAGCCCATAGACGAGGATGTGCCACGCAGTGTCCGGCGCCATCGAGCCGCCGTAGTCCTTGCGGAACAGCAGCAGGTCCGTCTCCACGGCGCGCGGGCCGACCACCGCCCCTCCCATCGAGGCGCCGAAGCCGCTGATGTGCTTCGTCAGCGAGTGGACGACGAAGTCCACACCGATCGTCAGGGGCCGCTGCGCGTACGGGGACGCGAACGTGTTGTCCATCACCGTCACGATCCGCTCCTCTTTCGGACGCGACGCGTTCAGCTCCGCCGCGAACGCCGCGACAGCCTCGATGTCAATCAGCTCCATCGTCGGGTTGCACGGCGACTCGAAGTACAGCACGCGCGTCTCCGGCCTCACCGCCTTCTTCAGCGCAGCGAAGTCGTTGAAGCTCACCGCCGTGTTCGTCACGCCGGACCGCGCGAGCCAGTGCGTCACGTGGTTGTAGGTGCACCCGTAGATCGCCGGATGGAAGCAGAGGTGCTGGCCGGACTGGAGGTGGATCCCCAGCACCGCGCTGATCGCCGCCATTCCGGTGCTAAACACCACCGCGCACTCGCCCTTCTCCGCGAACGCCAAGTTCTCTTCGAGCAAGCCCGAGCACGGCTCGTCCAAACGGTCGTAGATGTAGATCGGGTGGATCTGGCCGCGGTCCAGCTGCGGGTTCGCGAACTGTTGGAACGCCGCCGCCCCGCGCTCAGCGGAACGGAGCCGGAATGAGACGGCGGTCGTAATCGGTGGCAGGATGTGGTCTTGAAAGTCCCACTTCTCGCTCGTGAACTTGCCGTGGATCAGGACAGAACGGTCGCGGTAGGTCCGCATATGTTAGGTTAGACGAAACACGAAGCCCCTGTGCGGTGTGCACAGAGGCTTCGATAGGCAATGAGGAGCCAAACCTACTTTTTCTGGTCCTTTCCGTAGCGGCGCATGAACTTCTCGACCCGCCCGGCGGTGTCCACGATCCGCTTCTGGCCCGTGTAGAAGGGGTGGGTGAACCCGCTGATCTCGACCCGGACCACCTGGCACTCGACCCCGTCCACGACCCGGCTCTCGCCGGTGGCCTGGGTGGTCAGCCCGACCCACTCGTGCTCGCCGTCAATGAACAGCGCGGGGTAGTTCGGCGGGTGGATTCCTGACTTCATGGCCTTTCCTGGAAAGGGGACGCGGGAATGGTAGCACATGGCGCGCCCCTCCCTCAACAGGGACCCTCCCCCCTCCCGCAGCCTCTGGCGAGTCTGGAGACCCGAGTCCAAAAGCAGAAGGCAAAAGGAAAAAGGGCGATCCCGCCGTTCCCGCCGATCCCGCCGATCCCGCCGACCTCCGTCACCCGGCACCCGGCACCCATTACCCCTCCTGGTAGACTCCCTGTAACCTACGACTCCGTTCGCCGACGCCGCCGTGCGAGGGTCATTCCGGACGCAAGAATGAGCGAAAAGCGAGTCTATCTATTCCGCGAAGGCAACGCCTCGATGCGGGACCTCCTGGGCGGCAAGGGCGCGAACCTGGCCGAAATGACCAACATCGGCCTGCCCGTGCCCCCCGGCTTCACTATCACCACCCAGGTCTGTAACGAGTACTACCGCGACGGCGGCAACCTGCCCAAGGGGTTCATGGACGACGCCATGAACGCCCTCAAAGACGTCGAAAAGGGCCTCGGTAAGACCTTCGGGGACCCGAAGAACCCCCTGCTCGTCTCCGTCCGCTCCGGGGCAAAGTTCTCCATGCCCGGCATGATGGACACGGTCCTCAACCTCGGGCTCAACGACGCCACGGTCGCCGAGCTGTGCAAGGTCACCGACCCGCGCTTCGTCTGGGACAGCTACCGCCGCCTGATCATGATGCTCAGCGACGTCGCCTACAGCGACAAGTACCCCGGCGTCTCCAAGCACGACTTCGAACACATCTTCGCCGACCTCAAGAAGGAGAAGGGCGTCAAGGGCGACCTGGAAGTGGACGCGGAGGGCCTGAAGGAGCTCTGCCGCCGGTACGAGTCGCACGTGATGAAAGCGACCGGCGCGCCGTTCCCACAGGACCCGAGGGTGCAGCTCCAAGCCGCGATCGAGGCCGTGTTCCGAAGTTGGAACAACGAGCGCGCGATCATCTACCGGCGCCGCGAGAAGATCCCCGACGAGATCGGCACGGCCGTGACCGTGCAGGCGATGGTGTTTGGAAACCTCGGCGACGACTGCGGCACCGGCGTCGCGTTCACGCGCAACGCCTCGACCGGCGAGAACCACGTGTTCGGCGAGTTCCTCATGAACGCGCAGGGCGAGGACGTCGTCGCCGGCGTGCGGACCCCCGTTCCAATTGACGAGCTAGCGAAGCAAGATCCCGCGCTCTACAAAGAGTTCACCGACGTCTGTCACCGGCTCGAGTCGCACTACAAGGACATGCAGGACATCGAGTTCACGATCGAGCACGGCAAGCTCTTCATCCTGCAGTGCCGATCGGGCAAGCGCACCGGCCCCGCCGCGATCAAGATCGCCGTGGACCAAGTCTCTGAAGGACTGATCACGAAGGACCAGGCGGTCAACCGCGTGGACCCGGAGCTCCTCAACCACTGTCTGCTGCCGGTCATCGCGTCGGGCACTAAGTACGACGTCATCGCGCGTGGGCTCCCGGCCGGGCCTGGCGCGGCGACGGGGACCGTCGTGTTCGACGCAGAGCGCGCGGCAGAGCTCGGCAAGGGCGGGCTGGGCCAGCGCGTCGTGCTCGTGCGCGCAGAGACCTCGCCCGACGACCTGAAAGGCATGCTCGCCGCGCAGGGAGTCCTCACGGAGAAGGGCGGCATGACCTCGCACGCGGCGCTCGTCGCGCGCGGGTTTGGCATCCCGACCGTCGCGGGCTGCTCGGAGATTTCGGTGGACGCCCACAGAAAGCAGTTCACGGCCGGTGGGCTCGTGGTCAAGGAGGGCGACGTGATCTCGCTGAACGGCACGCTGGGCGAGGTGATCCAGGGCGAGGTGCCCGTCGTCGAGCCGCAGCTCACCGGCGAGTTCGGGACGTTCATGTCGTGGGCCGACGAGTTCCGCCGCCTCGGCGTGCGCACGAACGCCGACACGCCGGAGGACACCGAGCTCGCGCTGCGCTTCGGCGCCGAGGGAATCGGGCTGTGCCGGACTGAGCACATGTTTTTTGAGGGCGAGCGCCGCCCGGTCGTGCAGCGCATGATCCTCGCAAAGAACGACGCCGAAAGGCAGAAGGCGCTCGACGAACTGCTCGTCTTCCAGCGCGAGGACTTCGCGGGCATCTTCAAGGCGCTGAAGGGCCTCCCGGCGACCGTGCGGCTGATTGACCCGCCGCTGCACGAGTTCCTGCCCAGCCGCGAGGGCCTCATCGAGGAGATCGCGACCCTGAAGGCCCACGGCAAGAGCGACGCAGCTAAGGAAGATCTGCTGCGCGCCGTCGAAACGATGCACGAGGTCAACCCGATGATGGGCCTGCGCGGGTGCCGGCTCTCGATCGTGTTCCCGCAGATCGTCGAGATGCAGACCCGCGCGATCCTCGAGGGCGCGGCGCAAGTGATCAAGTCGGGCGGCAAGGCCGTGCCCGAGATCATGATCCCGCTCGTCGGGCACGTCAACGAGCTCCGGTTCGTGCGCGAGCGGTTGGAAGCGACAGCCGCAATGGTAGTGCAGGAGCAGGGCGTCGCGATCCCGTACGTCTTCGGCACGATGATCGAAGTGCCGCGCGGCGCGATCACCGCCGACGAGATCGCACACGAGGCCGAGTTCTTCAGCTTCGGCACCAACGACCTGACGCAGATGACGTTCGGCTTCAGCCGCGACGACAGCGACAAGTTCCTCAAACCGTACGTCGCGCAGAAGATCCTGCCCGGCGACCCGTTCGAGTCCATTGACCAGAGCGGCGTCGGCGTTCTGATGCAGATGGCGGTCGAGAAGGGCCGGTCGGTGAAGCCGAAGCTCAAGCTGGGGATCTGCGGCGAGCACGGCGGCGAGCCTGCGTCCGTCGCGTTCTGCCACAAGATCGGGCTCGACTACGTCTCGTGCTCGCCGTACCGCGTGCCCATCGCACGCCTCGCTGCGGCGCAGGCGGCCTTGCGCGAAAAAGTGGCAGTCACATTGGACCGATAGTGCGTTATCATAGGGTTATGGTCAGGCACGCATTCGTCCTCACGGCATTCGTCCTCCTTGCTGGCTGCGTCAACTACGACATTGCGAACCCCGAGCCGAAGCTCGCGAAGGACTTCGAGAAGCACCCCGAAATGTCGAAGGCGATGCTCTCCGCCGAGTCGTTGGTGCTCTACGAGGGCTTGCCCCACCAAGCCCGAGAAGTCGAGCTCTACAAACATGAGCTTGCGACAAAGGAGACGGTGCGCCTCGACGGGTTTGACTTCTATGTCGCGCCCATCGAGGTCTCGACAGACGACGCGAAGCGGCTAGTCGAACTGCACGCTTCGCTCGACGCCGTCAAGGCGCTGCGGCAGGACGAGCCATGCGGCAAGTTCCATCCCGACTTTGCGCTCGTCGGAAAGATCGGCGAAGAGTCGGCCGTGATCCACTTCTGCTTCGGCTGTGGCGAAGTGTTGACGATCATTGGCGACGAGAAGATGTACAGCGACATGACGGGCGAGGGTGAGGAGATGTTCGGCGACGTGCTTTGGAAGTACGCGAAGAACCGGCCGCCGGCGAAGAACATTCGGAAGAGCTAGCTGCGTGCCACCACGCAAAGTCATCGTCCGAGGCTCGAGCGGCGCGGGCAAGACGACGCTGGCGAAGGCGCTCGCGGATAGGCTCGGCGTCGAGCACGTCGAGATGGACGCCATCCACCACCTGCCCGACTGGGCCGAGCGGCCGCGCGAGGAGACGCGCGCGATCGTGGAAGAGGTCGTTCTGCGCGACGGCTGGGTGATTGACGGCAACTACAGGAACGCGCTCGACCACCATCTCGAAAAAGCCGACATGGTCGTGTGGCTCGATTACTCCTTCCCCACCGTCTTCGTGCGCCTGTTCGTGCGCACCGTGCGGCGCGCGGCGCGGCGCGAAGAGCTGTGGGCCGGCAACCGAGAGTCGTTCCGCAAGTCGTTCCTCAGCCGCAGGAGCATCCTGTTGTGGATGGTGACCACCCACCACCGCCATCACAGGCAGTGCATCGAGTACAAGCGCCGGCTGGCCGGTTCAAGCACGAAGTTCGTGCACCTCGTCTCACCGCTCGCGACCGACCTGTGGCTTGCTGGAATGGAGTGAGCGGAACGCGGGGCTCGGATCCGTCCCGAACTCCCGAACTCTCTATAAATAGTACTTAAGTCTCATTTTTGGAATATTAACTTGACATGAAGTCACCTTACAGTGGTATCCTGTAGATATGGGAGGAGAGACGTACGGCGGGTTGGATCGCCGGGCGCGCAGATAAAACGCTAGGAAAACGCTATCGGGCGCTGTCGTCCTGCTCCGCCTAGCACAAATAAAACGGCCTTAAAACGGCCCCCCACCTTCAAACCCGCATGGCCCAGGGTCAGTTGAAGTCCGGGAGGTTCAGCGAGGCCTGCCAGGGGCCGATGCGTTCTTTGTACGGCGCGGAGAACGCCTTGTAGATCTGACCGAGGTGGTACAGGTCGTGCGCAGCCCACGTGTGCACCAGCTCGCGCAGGGTCACCGACCCGTGGCGCGGGTGGGTGCCCCGCTTCTCCAGCGTCTCTTCCGAAAGCCCGAGCGCGAGGAGCTGCTTGATGCTCTCGCCGCACAGCTGCCGGAACCGGCCGAGCATCACGTGCACCGGCGTCGTGTGCGAATAGTCGTTCGACGCGTAAGGATCGAACGGCGAGAACGCCTGCGACTCGCCGACATCGAGGATCATCTTTGCGCGAGGGACCCAGTCCTCGCTCTCGCCCTTGATCAAGTGGCCCACCGTCTCGCGCGGGCTGAGCGTGTCCTCCGCGTGGCGCGAATCGAGCCAGTCGTCGGGCCGGTTCTTCAGCGCCGCCTCGAGGTTGTCGGGCATGAGGCGGAGCGACTCGACGGATGCGGCGATGGCAGGGTCCATGACGGTTGTTTACCTCGGCGTTGTGTATGATTGGCGACCAATGGCGGCCGAAACGTTCGAGTCAGAAGCAGAGATTGACGCGTTCCTGGCGCGCGTCCGCGCCTGCGAAGTGACGAACGAGGAGTTCTCGCACAGGAACCACCTGGCGATGGCGGCCTGCACCGTGCTCGAGGGCCATGAAGGCTCACTGGACAGGGTCCGCGCAACGATCCTCGCGCTGAACGCCGCGAACAAGGTCGAGCAGACGACGACGGGCGGGTACCACGAGACCCTCACGGTGGCGTGGCACGCGCTGGTCTCAGCGCACCTGCGCTCGCTTCCTGATGAGACGCCGCGGCTGCTCGCCGTGAACAGCGTGCTGCACGCCTTCGCCGACAAGCAGGTCCTGCTGCGGCACTATTCGCGCGACCTGCTCATGTCCTGGCCCGCGCGGCGCGGCTTCGTCCCGCCGGATCTGTCGCCGCTACCGTGAGCGCTCTAAGCGGGACTCCCTCGACCACAGACCCTGGTCAGGGACGATGGATGGCTCGGACGGGCCCGCCGCCGACCGTGCTCTCCTTCCCGCCGATCCTGACACCACCCGCCGCTCCCTAGGCCGCCGCCTTCTGCTCGACCGGAACCGGGTCTGGCAAGACAGTCAGCGAGCGAGACGTCGTCTCGCTACCGACCTGGATCTCGACGCGGTAGTCGCCGGCCGGGACGCGGCCGTCCCCGTAGCCGAGGTCCCAATGGACCTTGTTCAGCCCCGCGCGGGCGTCCACGCCGCCAAAGTACGCGAGGAACCCGTCCTTGTCGTAGATCCGCACGCGCACGGCCCGCGGCGTCGCGACGCGGAAGTAGACCGTCGCGCCGAAGTACGGGTTCTGCCCGACGAGCGTCCCCTGCTCGGGCACCGGCTGGTCAACGGCCTTGGTCCACAGCACGGCGCTGTGGGGCTGGAAGAGGTACATGTCGGCCCTGTTGGTGAGCGCCGTCAACTGCCGGAGCCACGAGACGTCGAGCGCCCACACGCTGCGGCCGTGCGTGCCTGCGACGAGCTCGTTGGCCGATTCGCTGATCGCGAAGTCGTGCACGGCGACCGTCGGGAGGTTGTTGTTGATCTTCGTCCATGTCTGGCCGCGGTCTATCGAGGCGTACGCGAAGAACTCGGTGCCACAGTACAGAAGGTTCTCGTTCATCGGGTCCTCTCGCAGGCAGCGAGTCGAGCCGAACTCGGGCAGGTCGCCGACGATCTCGGACCACGTCTGGCCGTAGTCGTCGCTGACGTAGATGAACGGCCGGTCGTCGTCGGAGCGGTGGCCGTCGAACGCGGCGTACACGCGCCCCGGAGAATAACGCGATGCCTCGAGCGTCGAGACGTAGCACCGGACCGGCACTCCGACGTTGTCGTGGACGGCGGTCCAAGTGGTCCCGCCGTCGCGGGTCGCGAACAGCGCTCCGTCGTCGGTGCCGGCGTAAAGCACTTTGGGGTCGAGCGGCGATTCGATGACCGCAGTGATCGAGCCGCGCTCGGTCAGCGGCATCTTCGGCGATATCCGCACCAAGTCAGCGCCTCGGGCGATGGACTTGTACACGTACTGCCCGCCGATGTAGAAGACCTTGGGGTCGTGGCGCGAGACGATGAAGTCGGTCTTCCACGCCCAGTTCTCGCGCTCTCCCTCCACGCTCGGCCTTCGGACGGTCCCGGTCGGCGCCTCGTCGCGCGGGCCGAAGAAGAGCCTGCGGACGTTGCCGTTCTGGCTCTCGGCGTACACGATGCGCCGGTCGGTCGGGTCGAAGCGAGCGACGAAGCCGTCGCCGCCGTTGATCGAGCGATAGTCCTCGTTGCGCGTGCCGAACTCGCCACGCGTCATCGAGGGGCCGTACCACGTCCCGTTGTCCTGCAAGCCGCCCGCGATCCAATAGTCGCGCCGGTCGTCCACCGCGACGTGATAGAACTGGCCAAGGCTCATTTTTTTGTAGGCCTCGAAGCTGTCCCCGCCGTCGCCGCTGACGTAGAACCCGCCGTCGTTGCCGAGCAGCACCTTCTTGCTGTCGTTCGGATGGAACTCCAGCGCGTGGTGGTCCACGTGGACGCCGCGGAGCGGGACGTTGGCGAAGTTCGCGCCGCCGTCGGTCGAGCGAGCGAGCTGCACGCCGAGCACGAAGAGGACGTCCGGGTTCTTCGGGTCAACGCGGATCTGTGAGTAGTACATCGGTCGCGGGGCGATGGCGTTGACCTTCGTCCAGTTGCGGCCGCCGTTCGTGGACTTCCACACGCCGTTGTGGGTCCCTGGCAGGCGCGAGCCGCCGGTGATCAGGAAGACCGTTCTCGGGTCGGACTGCGACCACGTGATCCCGGTCCGGCCGAATCGCCCGGTCGGGAGCCCGTTCTGCTCTCCCAGCCGCGTCCAGTTGCGGCCCCCGTCGGTGGTCAGCCACACGGCGCTGCCCTCACCGTCGGACATCGCCGGCTCGCCGACGTCGTAGATGTCGCGCTGCCGCTGCCACGTGGCGACGAGCAGAGTGTCGGGGTCGGTCGGGTGCATCACGACCTCGATCACGCCGGTCTGGTCGTTGACGTAGAGCAGCTTGTTCCAGGTCTTGCCGCCGTCGGTGGTCTTGAAGAGCCCGCGCTCTTCGTTCGGGCCCCACGTGCGGCCCATCGCGCCGACGTAGACGACGTCCGGGTTTGTGTGGTGCACCGCCATCCGTCCGATGTGCCGCGTCGCCTGCAGGCCCATGTTGGTCCACGTCCTTCCGCCGTCGGTGGACTTGTAAACGCCGTTGCCGTAAATGCTGGAGTTGCGCGGGTTGTTCTCCCCAGTGCCGACCCACACGACGTTCGGGTGCGAGCGCGAGACCGCGACGTCGCCGATCGAGTTGACGTCCTCGTATTGGAACAGCCCCTCGAACGTCGCGCCGGCGTCGGTGGTCTTCCACACTCCGCCGGAGGCCGCGCCGACGTACCACGTGTCGGGGTTCGTGCGGTCTATCTCGATGTCCACGATCCGCCCTCCCATGGATCCTGGCCCGATTTCGCGCCATTGCATCTGCGCGACGTCGGTGAGAGCGATGGACGCCCTCGGCGCCGACGGCGCGGCGAGCTGCGCGTAGGCGGTCGTAGCGGCAAGCAGAAGGATGAGCGTCTTGATCGTTCGCGGCATTGCGGTGTGACCTCGTACTCCTGACATCTTGACCGATTGGCGGTTGCAGGATTCAAGGGCTGCAGCCCGCTCAAGGGCTACAATCGGGCGTGCTGCACAGGAAGCTGATCCGACAAGTGCGGCGCCTGACGCGCCTCTTGGTGCCCACGACGACCGAAAGGCCAGGCTCGTCGCCGGGGGTCGTGACCCCACCGCCCGAGGCCGTCAAGCCGACCCTGGACGTGATCGGGTTCGGGCCAGACGGCTATGAGGAGAAGAAGGGGGTGACCCTGGAGGAGTGCGAGCCGTTCCTGGCCAAGTGGACGTGCGTCTGGATTGACGTCTCCGGCCTTGGCGACGCCTCCCTGATCGAGCGGATCGGCGAGCGGTTCAACATCCACGGGCTCGCCCTGGAGGACATCGCCAACACCTCACAACGCGCAAAAGTAGAGGATTACGACGAATACTTGTACATAGTCTGCCGGTCCGCAGAGTTTGGAGAGGGAGGGCTCTTCTGCGAGCAGATGAGCCTGCTCGTGACGCCGAAGGTGGTGGTGAGCTTCCAGGAACAGCCCGGCGACTGCTTTGGACCGGTGCGGTCGAGGCTCCGGGCAGGGCGCGGGAAGATGCGCACGTGGAAGACCGACTACCTGGCCTATGCGCTGCTGGACTCGGTCGTGGACAGCTACTTCCCTGTCCTAGAAAAGCTCGGCGACGAGCTGGACGAGATCGAGGACCGACTGATCGTCAGGACCTCGGAAGAGGACATGGCCTCGGTGCACTCGATCAAGCGCGACCTGCTGCTGTTGCGCCGCTCGATCTGGCCGCACCGCGAGGCGTTCGCATGGCTAGTGCGGGACGAGAACCCGCTCATCACGGCGGAGACGAAGACCTACTTGCGCGACGCCTACGACCACGTCATCCAGATCACGGACATCGTCGAGACCTACCGCGAGGTGTGCGCCGACCTGCGCGAGCTCTACTTGGCCGAGGCGAGCAACCGGATGAACGAGGTGATGAAGCTCTTGACCATCATCGCGACGATCTTCATCCCGTTGACGTTCATCGTCGGCGTGTACGGAATGAACTTCCGTTACATGCCGGAGCTGCAAGAGCGCGGCGGATACTTCGTCGTGTGGGTCGTGATGATCGGCATCGCGCTTGCGATGCTCGTGTGGTTCGTGCGCGCCGGATGGATCGGACGGCGGAAGTGACTACTCGCCCTCCATCTCCTCGATCGTCTTCGGCCAATCGGACTTGAGCAGCCGCGAGAGCGAGCGGTCGGCGAGGAGGCGTCCTTCGTTCTGGCACAGCGCGCAGTAGTTCGTCTCGTTCTCTGCGTAAGAGATTCGCTGCACCGGCTTGCCGCAGGTCGGGCAAGGCTTGCCGTACTTGCCGTGGACAGCGAAGTCGGGGCGGAACGCGGTGACTTTTCCGCGGCCGGGAAAGCTGCCCGCGAACTCTTGCCGCAGTCTGTCGGTCCATCGCATCAGTGTCTCTTGCGTCGCCGTGTGCAGCCTCTTCGCTTCGTCTTCCGAAAGGCTGTGCGTGAGCCGCACCGGAGAGAGCCGCGCTGCGTGCAGGATCTCGTCGCTGTAGGCGTTGCCTATGCCGCTGAAAGCCTTGGGGTTGGTCAGCGCGCGCTTGAGCGTCCTGTTCTCCTTCGCCAACTCCTCGGCGAACTCCTCGGGAGTCGAAACCAGGGGCTCGATCCCGCCTGGGTCGTGCTGCTTGAGGGCGTCGCGCCCCGCCACCACGTGCAGGGACGCGCGCTTCTTGCTGCTGGCCTCGGTCAAGACAAGATGGCCGGTCTCGAACTGCAATACGGCGAGGGTGGCCCTCCCCGCAGGTCGGGGCGACCTCGGCCCCCCTTCGCCCCACAGGAGCCGCCCGGAGACCATGAGGTGTACGACCAGGTACAGAGAGCCCTCGAACTGGACCACGATCCGCTTGCCGAGGCGGGTGACCGACTCGACCCGCCTGCCTTCCAGGCTCGCGATCGGGGGCTCGACCGATCGCAGAACGAACATGCTGGGCAGCGAGGCCCGGAGAAAGCGCGTCCCAACGGTCCGCGAAGCGAGGGCCTCGCAGTAGACCGTTACGTCGGGCAGCTCGGGCACCGCAGGATTCTATCCGGCATGAACCTTTCTGGCCGAGCGTCGTTTAAGCTGACAGCCGGCAAGCTCGGCTAGGACGAACCATGACACGAGATAAAAATCGAGCCATGGTCGCACTGAGTGCGGCCGCCGCGACTCTTGTAGTGATCCAGCTCGGGAGCGCGGCTGGGCAGGACCCGGTCAACGCCGGCCTGACGATCGAGGTCCGTGAGAAGGTGCGCCACTTCACAGCCTCCGGACTGCCAAATCACTTCATCGGCCGCTTTACCGAGGCGCTGCGGCCACAGAACTACGAGTTCCAGGCAACGACCGAGCCTCGCGCAAGTCGCCGCGCCACGCCGCTTTCGCGGGGCGTGTTCGGGATCGCCCTCAACGGCGTCGTGTTCGACCCATCGAACGACGAGACTTGGAACGACCAGCGCAGGTCGGGCTGGACGTACGAGAGCGTAACGAACAAGCCAGGATACGGGCTCGACATCAACAACGGCCACATCGGGGACAACGGCGCGTACCACTACCACGGCTCGCCGATCGGGCTGCTCAAGGAGATCCCGGCGAGCAAGGACATGCGACTGATCGGCTACGCCGCAGACGGCTTCCCGATCTACGACCAGTTTGGATACGTCGAGCCGAACGACCCGCAGAGCGGCACGAAGAAGCTGAGCTCGAGCTATCGCCTCAAGCCGGGCAACCGGCCTACCGGGCCGGGCGGCCCGCACGACGGCACGTTCTTCGAGGACTGGCACTTCGTGAAGGATACAGGTGACCTGGACGAGTGCAACGGCCGCACGGGCGTCACGCCGGAGTACCCGAAAGGGACGTACTACTACGTGGTCACGGAGAAGTTCCCGTGCGTTCCGCGGATGTTCCGCGGGACACCGGACCGCACCTTCCAAGGACGCGGTCGGGAACAGCAGCGCGGCGGCGACTGGTAGCCCTGGGCCTTGCGGCTGTCCGACGGGAGGGGCCAAACTGTATCCTTCCCAGATGAAGCACCAGCTCGTCACGGTGTTCGACTTCGGCGGCCAGTACACGCAACTGATCGTCCGGCGCGTCCGCGAGCAGGGCGTTTACAGCGAGATGGTGCCATGGACGAAGGCGTGCGAGCACCTGGCCGCGAACAAGCCCGACGCGGTGATCCTCTCTGGCGGCCCAAAGAGCGTGCTCGCGGACGGCGCCCCCGACCTCGACTTCTCCCTCATCGCCGGGATTCCCGTCCTGGGCATCTGTTATGGCCACCAGTTGATGGCGCACCGGCTCGGCGGCTCGGTCAAGAAGTCGGTCGAGCGCGAGTACGGCCGGCGGACCCTGGACAAGGCGGAGACACACTCGCTGGTCGGGCGACTGACGAGCGACCAGGTGTGGATGAGCCACGGCGACCAGGTGCTGTCCGCGCCGCTCGGGTTTGTCGTGACGGCGGAGACCTCGACCTGCCCGATCGCGGCGTTCGAGAACGCCTCCACGAAGCAGTACGGCGTGCAGTTCCACCCAGAGGTCTCGCACACGCTGGACGGGAGGACGATCCTACAGCGGTTCTTGTTCGAAGTCGCGGGGCTGAAAGGCGACTGGACGCCGGAGAACTTCATCGAGGAGTCGGTCGAGAGGATCCGCGCGGAGGTCGGCGACAAGCGCGTCCTGTGCGCCGTCAGCGGCGGCGTTGACTCTTCCGTTGTCGCCGCTCTCATGAGCAGGGCGATCGAGGACCAGGTCGTGTGCGTGTTCGTGGACCACGGACTGTTGCGGAAGGGAGAGGCGGAGCAGGTCGTGCAGACGTTCACGAAGGTCTTCCACCCGCGGCTGGTCGCGATCAACGCGCGGGACCAGTTCTTCGACAAGCTTCGCGGCGTGACGGACCCCGAGCATAAGCGCAAGACGATCGGTGAGGAGTTCGTAGTCTGCTTTGAACAGCACGCGGACGAGCTCAAAGGCTGCGAGTTCCTTGCACAAGGCACGCTCTACCCCGACGTGATCGAGAGCGGCTCGCCCACGGCGGCGAAGATCAAGACGCACCACAACGTCGGCGGCCTGCCGGATTGGATGAGGCTGAAGGTGATCGAGCCGCTGCGGTGGCTCTTCAAGGACGAGGTCCGCGAAGTCGGCCGCGCGCTGGGATTGCCAGAGGACGTCGTGGACCGCGAGCCGTTCCCAGGGCCGGGCCTCGCGGTGCGCATCCTCGGCGAAGTGACCCCAGAGCGGGTGAAGACGACGCAGGACGCGGACTGGATCTGGCGCGAGGAGCTGCGCAAGCAAGGGCACCACACGGGCATCTGGCAGTCGTACGCCGCGCTGCTGGACGTCAGGAGCGTCGGGGTGATGGGGGACGAGAGGACCTACGAGCAGCCAATCGTGCTGCGCGCGGTGCAGAGCGAGGACGCGATGACGGCGCAGGCCGTGCCGCTGCCGTTCGAGTTCCTCGAGCACGTCTGCAACCGGATCGTGAACGAGGTGGACGGCGTGAACCGCGTGCTCTACGACCTGACCAGCAAGCCGCCAGCGACGATCGAGTGGGAGTGAGCCTAGGCCCTGGGCCCCAGGAATCAAGAACCCGCCAGTGCCGACTTTGGTCTAAGCATAAAGTTATGCTCAAATACGCCAGTCTGCTGATACTTGCCGCCTTCCTCACCATTGGGTGCGAGAAGACGGCCGAGTCCGCGAAGGAAGAGACGACGAACACGCTGCAGGCCGTGCTCACGCCGAAGATCAAGTCCGCCCTGATCGCCAACCCGATCCTCAACGAGGACGGGAACCTGATTGACGTCACGACGGACAAGGAGACCGTCACGCTCTCAGGGCACGTCATGACCCTAGAGGCCAAGAACGAAGCGACACAGATCGCCCAAAAGGTCCTCGACGACAGCGACTCGGACTTCACGCTCGTGAACAACCTCGAGATCGTGCCGAAGATGTCGTCGGACGACGACAAGGACAAAGACTAAACCCGTATTCCTACCGTCCGTAGGAGACGTCCCGACGCCCAACGATTCAAGGTATGGCACCTTGGTCGAGGGCGACCACCAAAGGAGCGTCGCTGGCACTGCTGGCGACGCTCGGGTGCCTGAGCCTGCTCGCGGCGGACACGAGCGACCCGCGCACAGGCGTCCCGATCCGCTACGAGATTGACGCTTCGACCTTCCCCGCTTCATGGCGAGGTGGAGAGGTCAACGCGAGGGCGACGCGGATTCCCCGCTCCGAGGACGCGAGGTCTCAAAGGCTCGCGATGGCCGCGCTCGGCAGGTACCCGCGCGAGGTCGTCACCAAGCACCTGCGCGCGGTCCACTTCGTCGGCGAGATGAGCTTCTATGGCGTGCCGTACGGCGGCACCAACTCGCGGGACGCGGTCTACATCGCGAACCGCGGCGCGGACGCGGGCTTCGACGACGCCTTCATCGTCTCGACGTTCCACCACGAGTTTTCGAGCATCCTGCTGCGCAACAACCCGGACAGGTTCGACGAGCTGGCCTGGACCGGCGCGAACGCTCCACACGCGAGGTACGGGACCGGCGGGACACAGGCGATCAAGGACGGCACCGCGAACACCGCGTACCGCGCAGAGCTCCACAGCGCCGGGTTCCTCAACCAGTACTCGACTTCGAGCGTCGAAGAGGACTTCAACACGTTCGCCGAGGCGCTGTTCCGAGGCGACGCGAGGCTGTGGAACATCTGTCGGCAATTCCCTCGAGTCGCAAGGAAGAAGGACCTGATCGTCGCGTTCTACGCGTCGCTCGACCCATCGTTAACCGAAGAGTTCTTCCGATCGCTGGCCGAGTAGCGGTATCTTCACCACTGAGATGGTGCGGTTGGCGGCCTGGATCGTTGTCGCGGCGAGCGTCGCTGGTTGTTCCGGCGGGCTCAAGAGCGCGCGCGACCCGCGCACCGGCATCGAGATCAGTTTCCAGGTGTCGCGAGACGTCTTCCCCGCCGAGTGGCTCGAGGACGATCCTGAGTTCACATATCGCCCTGTCTCGAACGAAGAGCGCGAGCGGACGGTCCGGCTGGTGCGGGAGGCGATGGACGTCTATCCCAAGAGCCTACTGAGAGCCAACCTCGACATCGTCTACGGTTTCGGAGGGCTTGGCTTCGATGGCTATGACTACGCCGGAACGTATTCTTACGGCACGCTCTTCATCGTCAACTCAGGCCGGAGCGAAGGGTTCACAGACCAATGGGTCCGTGCGGCGTTCCACCACGAGCTCTCGAGCGTTCTTTACTACAACCACCCTGACCTGCTCGATGAGGCCGAGTGGAACGCCGTGAACGGGAGCGCGTTCGAGTATCAGTTCGGTGCCGACGACGAGTACAGCGACTACGATGACGATCAGACGTACAAAGAGGAGCACCACAAGCTCGGGTTCTTGAACGCGTACGGGAGGACGAGCCTTGAAGAGGACTTCAACACGTACGCAGAGGCACTGTTCAGCGGCGAGTACCGGTTTTGGAGGATTGTGGACCTACACCCTGGGGTCAAGAAAAAGGCGCGGCTCGCCATCGCCTTTTACACCGGGCTCGACCCATCGTTCACCGAAGAGTTCTTCCGCTCGCTGGCCAAAGAGTAATATCGCCACGTGGCGTCGCTCGAAGTGCTGCTGACGGAAGAGCAGATCCAGGACAAGGTCGCCGAGCTCGCTCGCCAGATCGCCGCCGACTACGGCGACACGCCCCTGCTCCTGGTTGGGGTGCTCAAGGGCTCGCTCATGTTCCTGGCCGACCTGGCCCGGCACCTGGGCGACAACATCGAGATTGACTTCGTCCAGACGAGCAGCTATGGGGACGGGAACACCACGAGCGGGATCGTCCAGATCAGGAAGGACCTGGACGTCAGCATCGAGGGCCGGGACGTGCTGATCGTCGAGGACATCCTGGACACCGGCCTGACCCTGAGCCACCTCCGCGAGCTCCTGGGGACCCGGCGGCCCAAGTCCCTGAAGGTGGTCACCCTGCTCCGAAAGCCCGAGGCGGCCCGCCACGAGGCCCAGGCCGAATACGTCGGTTTTGATATTCCGGCCCGATTCGTGGTAGGATATGGGTTAGACCAGGCAGAGCGGTACAGGAACCTTTCCTACGTCGCCGTTCTGTTGCAATAGGTCTGTTTCCCATTCCCAGCTGGCTCCCCAGCACCACGTTCCTATAGGCGACCTCGCACTTACGAACACAAGAAACAGCCACCATGGCTCACCACACATTCCGCCCCCGAAAGTCCGAAAGCGGCTCTCAAAAAGGCAACCGCAACCGGAACCGCAACCGTCCGCACCGGATGGACCACGAAGACCTCGAAAACCTGCCCGAGATCGGCTACGCCAAGTTCGACGAAATGTCGCCTGCCGACTTGGCCAAGGCCGCCAAAGCCGAGGCGATCTCGCTCGACCAAGAGCGCTCGCTCGTCATCGAGCAACTGCTCGACAAGGCCAACGCCGAGTACTCGTCCGTCTACCGCAAGGGCGTGCTCGACATCCTGCCCGACGGCTGGGGCTTCCTGCGGAGCATGAACTACCAGCCCTCGATCGAGGACGTCTACGTCAGCCAGTCGCAGGTCAAGCGCTTTGGACTGCGCCCCGGCGACATCGTCTTCGGGCTCGTCCGCGAGCCGAAGGAGGGCGAGAAGTACCACGGCATGCTGCGCGTCGAGAGCATCAACGGCTTCTCCACCTCGTCTGCGATGATGCAGAACCGCGTCCATTTCGACAAGCTCACCCCGCTCTTCCCGGACGAGAAGATCGTGCAGGAGACCGATCCTGAAAAGATCATCGGCCGCATCATTGACCTGATCGCACCGATCGGCAAGGGCCAGCGCGGCCTCATCGTCGCCCAGCCCAAGGCCGGCAAGACGACGATCATCAAGTCCATCGCGAACTCCGTCGCGGTCAACTGCCCCGACGTGTACCTCATGGTCCTGCTCGTTGACGAGCGGCCGGAAGAGGTCACGGACATCAAGCGGTTCGTCCGCGGGCAAGTCATCAGCTCTACGTTCGACGAGCCGGCCGAGAACCACATGCGCGTCGCCGAGCTCTGCCTCGAACAGGCGAAGCGCCTTGTCGAGGTCGGTCGCGACGTCGTGATCCTGCTCGACTCGATCACGCGCTATTCGCGCGCGAGCAACCTGACGATCAACCCCTCTGGACGCACCCTCTCCGGCGGCCTCGACCCCGCCGCGCTATACCGGCCGCGCCGGTTCTTCGGCGCAGCACGGAACGTCGAGGAAGGCGGCTCGCTGACCATCATCGCGACGGCGCTCGTCGAGACGGGCTCGCGCATGGACGACCAAATCTTTGAGGAGTTCAAGGGCACCGGCAACATGGAGCTCGTGCTGAACCGCGACCTAGCCGAGCGGCGCATCTGGCCTGCGATTGACGTGCGGCTATCCAGCACGCGTCACGAGGAAGCCTTGTTCAAGAAGGACCAGCTCGAGGCCGTCGTGCAGCTCCACCGGATGCTGGCAAAGTCGGACGACGCCATCGAGGCGACTGAGTCGCTGATCAAGCTGCTCAAGCGCACACCGAACAACGAGGCGTTCCTCGAGACGATCGCGCAACGCTCCAAGGCGACCGTCTAAGGCGTGGCCGGCCGTGCCGAACCTGGCTGCGGCCTCCTGTCGTTTGCCAGTGTGATTGTTAGCTGTGCGGAATGCCGGGATTCGCGCAGATTGCAGCAGGCTCAAACTCCAAACGTGGATTAACTCCTACATGAGCACCGTGGGCCAAGGTGTGGTGTACGACCGTTCCCATCTCAGCGAGCCGATCCCGGCTTGGCTGACGATGTACGTCTTTCTGGGCATGGGCGACCTGTTCTTCACGATGGTCGCGCTGCAGGTCGGCGCGCACGAGGCCAACCCGGTGCTCAACTTCCTCCAGGGCCACGGACTTTTCGAGTTTGCGAAGATCGCGCTCACCCTCTTGATCCTTTGCATCGCCTATCGGCTAAGGCGACACAAGACGGTTGAGGGGATCATGAGCTTTGCGAACGTGTTCATGGCGAGCCTGTTCGTCTACCACGTCGCGTCGCTCGCGCTGCTCTTCATCTAGGCGCGGGCCTTCAGCTCTTCGACCAGACCTCTCAGAACTTTGCCGCGGTGGCTGACCGCGTGCTTCTGCTCCGCAGTGAGGTCGGCCATCGTGCAACCCAGCTCCGGCAGCCAGAAGATCGGGTCGTATCCGAAGCCTCCCGAGCCGCTGGGCGCGAGGGCTATCGTGCCCTCGCACGTGTCCTCGATGACGGTCTCTTCTCCGGTGGGCGATACGAGGGCGATGCAGCACCGGAACCGGGCGGACCTTTCTTGAACGCCGTCCATCCGTTCCAAAACAATGCGCATCTTCTCCGAGAACGGCGTGCCCTCTCCTGCGAAGCGCTTGCTGTGCGTGCCGAGCTCTCCAGGCAGGGCGTCAATCTCGAGACCCGCGTCGTCGGCGAGCGCGTGCTCCTGTGTGAAGGCCGCCGCGCTTCGCGCCTTGATCAGCGCGTTGTCCCCATAGGTCTTGCCGGTCTCCGCAGGCTCTGGCGCGCCGGGATAGTCGGCGAGCGTCCTGATCTCCAGCGCGGGCAGGTGCGCCGCAAGGATCGTCGTCATCTCCCCGGCCTTCTTTGCATTGTGCGTCGCGACGACGAGCGTCTTCATTGCCCGAGGGTCGCCTTCTGCATCTCGATCAGTTCGGTGATCCCCTTCTTCGCGAGCGCGAGCATGTGGCCGAGGTCTTCTGCCGAGAACGGCTTGGTCTCCGCCGTGCCCTGGATCTCGATGAACTTCCCGCTGCCGGTCATCACGACGTTCATGTCGGTCTGTGCGCGCGCGTCTTCCTCGTAGCAAAGGTCGAGCAGCTCTTGGCCGTTCACGACTCCGAGGCTCACGGCGGCGATGTGGTCGGTGAGGATATCCCTCTTCACCATCCCCTTCGCTTTCATCCATTTGATGGCGTCGTACACGGCGATGTACGCTGCGGTGATGGAGGCGGTGCGCGTCCCACCGTCGGCGCGGATCGCGTCGCAGTCCACGATGATCGAACGCTCGCCCATGTTCTCGAGGTCAACGACGGTGCGCAGACAGCGGCCGATCAGCCTTTGGATCTCCATCGAGCGCCCGTTTGGGCCTCGGTTGTCGGGGCGTTGGTTGCGCTCGCGTCCAGACCGCGGCAACATGCTGTACTCGGCCGTCAGCCAGCCCTTGCCGGTGTTCTTCATGAACGGCGGGACGCGGTCCTCGACCGTCGCCGTCACAAGCATGTGCGTGTCCCCCATCTTGATCAGGCACGAGCCTTCCGCGAACTTTGCGAACCCCCTTTCCAGCGTCACAGGACGAAGTTCGTCCGGCTGTCGTCCATCAACGCGCATTGGAGTCATGTTACCCCTCGTGCAAGAGCACGAGCGCGCACGCTGCGGCGGCGGCCGTGTCCACGCGCAGCACGCGTGGTCCCAAGGTGACGGCGCGCTCGCCGATGAGCCCGACTTCCTTCGGCGACCACCCGCCTTCGGGGCCGACGACGAGCGTCACGACTGCCCCCCTTTGCAGCGTCTTGACAACGCTTTCGACCTCGCTCAGCACTTGCGCTTCGCTGTGCTCTTCCAAGACGCGCTGCAAGGACTCAGCGAGCACAATCTTCGGCATCCGAGTGCGGAACCCGACCTCCGCCGCCTCGCGCGCGATCGCGCGCAACCGTCGCAGCCGGTTCGTGCGCTTGCTGTCGTCCCAGTTCGTCACGGAGCGGTCCGATGGGAACACGACGAACTCGGCGACGCCGATCTCGCTCCCCATCCGCACCGACTCGTCGAGCGAGTCCGCCTTCGGCATCGCGAGGCAGAGCGTCAGTTTCGTCTTCGGCTCGGTGTCCGGCCAGTGGGTCTCGGTCGGCACCGCGCCGTGGCCCTCGAGCCGCGCGCGGACCAGGCGGCCGTCGTTCGGCAGGATTGCGACCTCGTCGCCGCTCTTCAGCCGGAGCACCTTGTGGAACTTGCTGTACTCCTCTTCCGGCAGCAGGATGTGCGCGGGCAGCGGGTCGGGCACGCCGACCACGAACGCCCGCGGCAGCGACCTCAGCGGCGCAGGACTGCGGCTACCCAATCGCTTTCCTCCATCTTGCTCTCCACGCGAAACCCGACCGCGGTCACTGCGTGGAGCACGTCCTCCCAGTTTGGCTCAATGATGCCGCTGACGATCCACGCGCCACCGGCTTCGATCCGGCGAGCGGCCTCGCGCGCCAGCCCGATCACAGCGGCGCTAATGATGTTGCTCAGTACGAGCCCGTACGTCGCCTCACCAAGTGGGCTGAAGCCCGTGCCCTCGTGCGCTGCGATGCTCACAGAGTTCCTTGCGGCGTTCTCGCACGTCGCACTGACGGCGACGGCGTCAGAGTCCACGGCGTCCACGCTCGCGGCGCCCAGCTTTGCGGCCGCGATAGCGAGGATCCCGCTCCCGCAACCGATGTCCGCCACGCGCTCGCCCTTGCATCCGCACGATTCCAGGAGCCGCAGGCAGAGGCGCGTCGTGGGATGGTCGCCCGTCCCGAAGGCCTGCCCCGGATCGAGAACGATCTCCACTCGGCCGTCCGGAACCTCGGCAGCCTCCCAGCTAGGACGGACCCAGAGCGTCTCACCGACCGCCACCGGTCTAAAGAACTGCTTCCACGCCTCCGACCAGTCCACCTCTTCGACGTCCTCCGTCTCGACGCGCGCTCCCAGCGCGTGCAAGTCGTCCGAAAGCGAGGGCAGCAGCGACTCTTCGCCGGGCGGCACGTACGCGCTGATCGTCGGCGGGTCGTCGGTCTGCACGGTCCCTTCAAGTCCGTGCCGCGCGAACCGGTCGGCCCACACCGACCAGTCGTCGGGCGTCCCCGGCAGCAGCGCAGTGACCTTGAGCCAGGCGTTCACTTTTTCTTCTTCTTACCGAACAGGCTGCCGAGAAAGCCGCCGTCGGCGCCCTTCGGTATCGGCCCGCCGGTCTTTTCCGCGTAAGTCCTTAGCAGCTCGGCCACTTCGTCGCTCGTCTTGTCGGGCACGAGCAGCCGCGCGTGCGCGAACAGCGAGCCTCGCGCTCCGCCGTGCAGGCGCGGCAGCCCCTCGCCCCGAAACCTGAACTCGTGTCCTGGCTGCGTGCCCGGTTTGACGACGGCTTCGAGCGCGTCGGTCAGACCCGGCACCTCGACCTTGTCGCCGAGCGCGCACTGCGGGAACGTCAGGTCGAGATAGGCGTGCAGGTCCGCGCCGTTGCGCTGGAACCGCGGATCGGGCGTTACGTGCACGACGACGTAGAGGTCGCCCGGCGCACCGTTCCCGACGCCGTCGGAGCCGCGCCCGGAAACGCGCAGCGTCATCTTGTCCTCGATGCCCGGCGGGACGGCGACCGCGACCTGTGCGTCCACGACCTCGACGCACCGACCCTTGCAAACTTCGCACGGCGTGCGGACGATCTTCCCTGCGCCGCGGCACTCGGGGCACGTCGTGCTCGTGCGGATGCTGCCGATGAACGTCTCTTGGATCCGCGTCACCATTCCGCTGCCACCGCACGCTTTGCACTGTTCCGGACTCGTGCCCTTGGCGGCGCCGCTCCCGTCGCAGCCCGAGCACCGCGCCATCCGCCGGTATTCGATCGGCCGCTCGACCCCCGTGAGCACGTCCATGAGTGAGACTGTGACTTCCGCGCGCAGGTCTTCTCCGTTGCGCCCTGCCGCGCGAGAAGCGCGCGCCGAGCTGCCGAAGCCCATGAACGCTTCGAACAGGTCCGAGAAGTCAACGTTCTGGAAGAAGTCTTGGTTCGGAACCTCGTCGAGGCTCCCGGTCTGGTCGAAGCGCGCGCGCTTCTCATCGTCGCCCAGCACGGCGTACGCCGCGCTCGCCTCTTTGAATTTCTCCTCGGCCTCGGGGTTGTCGGGATTGACGTCCGGGTGGTACTGCCGCGCGAGCCGCCTGTACGCGGACCTGATCTCGTCGGCGCTCGCATCGCGCGAGACACCGAGCGTCGCGTAGGGGTCCTTCAGAGGCATCGGGCAGCGCTAGACGACGTCCGTCGCGTCTTCGTCCGTCTCTTCTTCTTGGCGGGCCAGGTCGTCGAGCGAGATCTCTGGCGAGTCGTCTTCGACGGCCTCCTCGACCTCGTCGTCTTCGCCCAGCAGTCCTGCCAGCAGCGACGTGGACGTTGCCGCGACCTCGTCGTCGTCGGGCTCCGCCTCTTCCTCGTCAATGGTGTCCACGAACGCTTCGTCGTCCTCGAGCCCGGGAAGGAGGAAGCGCTCGGCGCCCATCTCCTCGATCGTCTCCATCTGCTCGGCGAGCGCGGCCTCGGCCTCGTCGCCCATCAGCGGCTTGATCTTCCCCGCCGCGATCTCCGCCAGAGCGATGCTCAGCGGGTGGTTGCTCTCGATGCGCACGAGCGGTGGCGCGCCCTCTTTGATCTGTTTGGCGCGCTTGGCGGCCAGGTTCGCAAGGACGAACCGGCCATACTCAGCCTCGTTCAGGATATCGGGCTGCGGAAGGATAGGGTCGTTGGCCATGGCGCGACCCACTAGGATACCAGAGGGGGCGGCCCGGGCAAGCGGCATCCTCGGGACTCGTAGCCCGCCGAACCCGCCATAATTGCGCCCATGCCGGACTGGCGGGCCATGCGCCCAGAAACGATGCTCCAGCACCTGGGCGAGGACGACCACGTCCTGGGCGCCGTCGTCCCTCCGATCTTCCAAAACTCGCTCTTCGTGTTCGACACCTGGGAGCAGTTCCGCGAGGCGATGGACCAGCAGTCCGACCCCTCGATCCCTGGCGCACGGTGCATCTACAGCCGGATGAACAACCCGACGCTCGACCTCGTCGGGCAAAAGCTCGCCGCGCTGGAGGGCGCCGAGTGCGGGCGCTTCTTCGCGAGCGGCATGGCAGCGATCTCCGCGACGGTCATGGCGAGCACGAAGTCCGGCAGCCACGTCGTGTGCGTAGACACTTGCTACGGTCCGACGCGCGCGTTCCTGAAGGACTACATGCCGAAGTTCGGTGTCGAGACGACGTTCGTCGTCGGCGACGACCCGCAAGAAGTGTTCGACGCTTGTCGGCCGAACACGTCGCTGATCTTTCTCGAGTCGCCCAGCTCGATCATCTTCCGGCTGCAGGACCTTGGTGCGATCGCAGAGTTCGCGAAGGGCCGCGGGATCAGGACCGCGATTGACAACAGTTATTCCAGCGCGATCCTGCAACGGCCTATCGCGTTCGGCATTGACTACTCGGTCAGCACCGCGACCAAGTACTTCGGTGGGCACAGCGACGTCGTCGCCGGCTCCGTCGCGTGCAACAAGGCGCTGATGACCGAGATGATCGCCAACGAGGGCCAGTACCTCGGCGCGGCGCTGGGGCCGTTCCAGTGCTGGCTCGTGCTGCGTTCGATGCGCACTATGCACCTTCGGCTGCGCCAGCACGCTGAGACGGCCGACAAAGTCGCCGCGTGGGTGCGCGCACAGCCGTGGTGCGAGCGCGTCTATCACGTCGGGTTCGACGACTTTTCGCAAAAGGCGCTCCGTGACAAGCAGATGTCCGGCCCCGGCGGGCTCTTCTCGTTCGTGCCGAAGGAGCAGGACCCCACGCGGCTGCAAGCGTTCACCCAAGCGCTGCATATCTATCAGCTCGGCGTGAGTTGGGGCGGGTTTGAGAGCCTTTGCGTGCCATTGGAGTTCCATCCGATGGACTGGCCGGAGAAGAAGTGGGTCGTGCGGCTGTTCAGCGGCCTGGAGCACGCCGACGACCTGATCACGGACATCGCGCAGGCGGCCAAGGTCGGCGGATTGAAAGTTTAGCGTTCGGAGCCCCCTCTCCGCGAATGACCGTGTCGCGGGGAGGGACCATCCTTCATCCCTCAACGTACTTTCGAAACTCGTCCATCACGCCGGACCACGCCTTCTTCAGGTCGTCGCACTCGCTCTTGTTCGCGATCTTCTTGTGCGAGACGCTCACCCGCGTCTTCTTCGCCCGCTTCTCAAACAGCACTTCTACGACGCTGCCTTCCGTGTGCTTAGGGTGTTCCCACGACATTACCAACCGCTTCGAGGGAACGACTTTTTTGAACGTGCACTTGTCGCCGCCCGCACCGGTGTAGCGGCCGCCGACCCGCAGGTCCACCTTCGCCTTGCTCGCGAACCAACCATTCAGGCCCTTCGCGGTCGTGAACGCGTCCCAACAGTCGCCGAGCGTCGCCGAGACCGTGCGGTGGACGTCGAGCCCGAACGTCCCGTCGCTGCGCTGCGATGGCTTGCGCAGACCCTTCGCGACTTCGTACTCCACCGTGATCGTCTGCGACCACCAAGGCGTCACGCCGTGCCGCTCGAGCAAGTGCTTCGCGCTCTCCTTGTGCCCTTTGTCTGCGCACTTGAACTTGTCGAGCACTGCGAACCAGTGCGCCCAGCCCTTGCCGGTCGCCTTGACCACGCTCTCTTCTGGCAGTCGCGTCTTCATGGTACGAGCTCTATATTGAACCTCTCTAGCGACTTCCAAGGATAGTTGATCGGGTCCGGTTTTCTTCCGGGCGGCTGGGCGATAAATTTGTGGCTCGTGATCTGGCGGATCGGAAAACGCCGCACGAGCACCGACACGAGGTGCTCCACCGCCAACACCTGCTCCAACGGATACGGCTCCGAACCGTCGCCGACGTTGTCAATCTCGATCCCGACCGAGAAGTTGTTGACGTGAGCCCGCCCAAACTTGTCGCGGCTCACTCCGGCGTGCCACGCGCGCTGGTAGGTCGAGACGTGCTGGACGATCGAGCCGTCGCGGCCGACCGTGAAGTGCGCGCTCACGCGGCTCTCCGGCATCACGAACCACTTCACCGTCCCGGCGAGCGCCTTCCCCGCCGTGTGGTGCAGCACGATCGTGTCCACGACCGTCCCCTCCGGCCGCTCGTCGTAGTGCGGCGACTGCCACCACGCCACCCGGTTCCGTCCCGGCGCGACGAACGCGAAGCCCTCCAGGTCCACCGGCACCCCGGCCTGCTGGGCGATGGCGAGGCAGAGCGGAACCATGGGGACATTGTACGCGGGCACGCCCTGCACGGGCCCATAAGTTGAAGAGCAAGTAGAATCATCGCCGCATGCTCACCTTCCAAGAGCTCATCAACCGGCTCGACGCCTATTGGTCGAAGCAGGGCTGCGCCATCCTGCAGCCCTACGACACCGAGGTCGGCGCGGGGACCATGCACCCCGCGACCACGCTCCGTTGCCTCGGCCCCGAGCCCTGGAACGTCGCGTTCGTCCAGCCCAGCCGACGCCCCGCCGACGGCCGCTACACCCTCAACCCGATGCGCTCGCAGCGGTACTACCAGTACCAGGTCGTCATGAAGCCGAGCCCCGACGACATCGTGGACCGGTACATGGGCTCGCTCGAGGCGATCGGCTTCGACACCAAGAAGAACGACATCCGGCTGGTCGAGGACGACTGGGAGTCGCAGGCCGCCGGCGCAGCGGGCGTCGGGTGGGAAGTCTGGGTGGACGGCACCGAAGTCTCGCAGTTCACGTTCTTCCAACAAATGGGCGGGATCGAGTGCGACCCGGTGTGCGCAGAGATCACGTACGGCCCCGAGCGGCTTTGCCTCATGCTCAACAACCAGTTCTCCTTCTGGGACGGACTCATGTGGAACGAGTCGCTCTCGTACAAGGACGTGGACTACGAGCTGGAGATGCAGAACAACGTGTACAACTTCGAGGTCGCGGACACCGACCTGCTGTTCAAGCTCTTCGACCTTTACGAAGCCGAGTCCAAGCGCGTGATCGAAACAAAGGTCGCCTGGGACCCGACCAAGGCGATCCTCACGACGGCGTCGGAACCCCCTCTCCCCTCCGGGGGAGAGGGGGCAGGGGGTGAGGGGCAATCTCCGTTAACCGAGGCCCTCGTCTACCCCGCACTCGACCTCGCCCTCAAGTGCTCGCACATCTTCAACCTCCTCGACGCGCGCGGCGCGGTCTCTCCCACAGAGCGCGCCAACTTCATCAACCGAATCCGCGGCCGAGTCCGCGCCTGCTGCCTAGCGCACACCGCGAAGTACAAGGTCAAGGCGAAGGTCTAGCGCCCCGCACTATTGCTGGCATTTGACGACCCCTAGCCAAACCTCCCCGAAATCGGATAAAACGGATTCCGAGGAGTTTCCGCATATGGCGAACACACCAGAAAAGAAGCCGCGCGGCCCCGACAGGCCGGGCCTGTCGCGGCGCGAAGTTCTCATCGGAGCGGCGGCGACGGCCGTCGCAGTCTCGGCGAGGTCCATTGCAGCCGCCCCGCGCGACCAGCAGGCGACCGCCCGGACCAATGCGCCGCTCAAGCGGTACATGGCCGCCGCCGCCATGCTCGGCGACGGACGAATGCTCATCACCGGAGGCTACGACACGCCCTGGACCGCTAACCACGAGCCGAGGGCCATGTCCTCTGCCGTCATCTTCGACCCGCACACGGGCGAGTACACGATCGCCGCACAGATGCGCGTGCCGCGCGCGCGGCACGCCGCGATCGCGCTTCGCGACGGACGCGTCGCCGTGCTCGGCGGCGTCGGCCAGTCGCCGACCGCATCGGTCGAGGTGTACGACCCCGCCTCGAACACGTGGCAGGTCTCTGCGTCGCTCGCGCAGCCGCGCTACGACCACGTCGCAGTCTACGACGGCAACACCGTCTACGTCCTCGGGGGAAGCGCGCAGTCCATGCTCGCCAGCGTCGAGGCCGTCTACCCGGGAGCAACGACCACGTTTTGAGAACGAAACAACGACATGCCTATTTACATGAAAATTGAAGGCGTGGACGGAGACGTCCAAGCCCAAGGGTTCGAACACTACATCGAAGTCTTCTCGTTCAGCACCGGAGCGGAGAGAACCGGCACGCACACCGGAGGCGGTGGCGGCGGCGCAGGAAAAGTCAACATGCAAGACTTCCACTTCGTCCGACCGACCGGAAAGGGATCGCCGACGCTCATGCTCGCGTGCTGCAACGGGCGGCACTTCCCCACAGCGAAGATCGTCTTCCTCCGGGAGACGGGAACGGGGCAGCCGCAGACCTACCTGCAGTACAAGCTCGACAGGTGCTTCGTGAAGAGCTGGTCAACGAGCGGCGACGCGGGGAGCCCGACCCCCACCGACTCGTTCTCTCTCAACTTCGAGAAGATCACCTACACCCAAGCCGTTCCCGGCGGAGTTGAAGAAGTCTTCTTCGACACGCGCAGCAACACCGGCGGAGGCGGACAGTAGGCCATGCCCTGGTTCGCAAAGTTCGACGGTGTGGACGGCAGTTCGGTCTCGCAGCACCATGAGCGATGGATGGACCTCATGTCGTTCAGCCAGTCGGTCGTGCAAGCGAGCAGCTCGTCTCCGATCCACGTCGGAGTCGGCGAGCTGCAAGAGTGCACGATCTCGAAGTCCATGGATAAGGGATCGCCGACGCTCTTCCTCGCTTGCTGCAAGGGGCGCGTCTTTGCAGAGGTCCTGATTGACATGACGCGATCGTCCGGGACCGGACAGGAAGAGGCCGTCGTCAGGCTCAGGTTGGAGAGGGTGCGAATCACCGGACACGCCATGTCCGGCGACGCAGGGAGCTCGGCCCCGACCGAGCAGCTCTCGCTCAATTACGAGAAGATCACGTACAACCAGCTCGTCCCCGGAGGCTTCGAAGAGATGTTCTGGGACTTCAGGGCGAACACTGGCGGCGGCGGACAGTAGCCGCGCGCATCGTTCGGGGGGGCGGGG
>JBBDXG010000023.1:0-51076 GCA_040902435.1 Fimbriimonadaceae bacterium | reverse complement strand
CCCCCCCGAAACTTTTTAAGCGGCTACATGCGCGTGACGAGCCAAGCGATCCCAAGGCACAGCGCGAAGACGGCGGCGATGCCCACGAGCACGACCAGCGCAAACCGCCGGTGCCGCTGGGGGCGCGCGCCGTCGCCGACCGTGCGCATGAGGAACCGCAGCGCCTCGCGCTCGGCCTCCGCCAGCCGCGCCCTCTCCTCGGGGCTCAGCCTATCCAGCTCCTCCTGCGTCACGCCTCATTCTACGCCGCACTGTTCTGCCGAAACTCGCTGCAACGCCGATCCGTAACTTCAGGTGTGCAGGCCATCGCGACGGAATCGGGAGTCGTCAGCGTCAAGCGCCATGCTCCTGGACAGTTCCAGCCCGCGCACTCCCACGATTTCGACAAGGTCAGCTTGATGCTCTCCGGCTCGGTATTGGAGCGACGCGGCACGGCTGAGAGGACCGTCGAGGCAGGTTGGGCCGTCGTCAAGCCGGCCGGCGTGACCCACGAAGACTGGATCGGGCCCCACGGCCTGCGGACCCTCACACTGGTCGCCAGCCCAAGAGGCGAAGCGTCTGAGGCATGGCGCGGTCTCGTACAGGACTACCGCTGGATTCCGATCGAGCGCAGCGTCGCCAAGCTGCTCCGGCTGTTCGCAGACCGGGTCGAGGACCCTGCGACCGTCATAGAAGAGGCGGTCTTCGCCCTTGCCGCCCGGGTCTGCCCCCTCAAGAGCGACAAGGACGACTGGTACGCGCAAGCGGTAACTCTCCTCGAAGAAACTTGTACAGATCCACCATCGCTGACGGATCTGGCCCGCCAGGTCTCGGTGCACCCTGTCACGCTCTCGCGCGCCTTCGGCAAGAGGGGAACGAGCAAGAGCGAGATCGTCCACATGTGCCGCGCGCGCCACGCCATGCGGCTCATCCCGCAAAGAAAACCCATCGCAGCTCTCGCCGCCGAGCTCGGCTTCGCCGACTCGGCCCACTTCGCCCGCTCCTTCCGCCACTGCACCGGGATCTCGCCGACCGAGTTCCACGCCCGATTCGGCCGAAACAGCTAATTCCGTTCAACGGAACGTTCCCCAACAAACGTTAGCATGGTTGAAATGCTTGCATTGCTCTTCGCAGCGACCGTGCAGACCGATGTCCAGCGCGTGCCCCTCCAGGACAACCCGACCTTCGGCGACCTCGGCAAGTACTGGATCGAGGAAATGCCGAAGTACGGCGTCACCGGCTTCGCGGTCGTCGCGATCAAGGACGGAAGGGTCGTCCTGCTCGACGCTTACGGCGACGCGGACCCCTTCGCCGGAAAGAAGGCCGACATTGACACGCGCTACTACATCGCCTCGATCACAAAGACGATGACGGCGACGGCGATCGTGCAACTGGCAGAACAACGCAAGCTGGACCTCGACAGTCCCGTGCAGAAGTACCTCCCAAGGTTCGACCTCGCCGACCAAGAGTTTGCAAAAACCGTCACAGTCCGCGACCTCCTCTGCCACAAGCCCGGCATCGGCGGCGGAAACGTCGTGCAGCTCGACGCCTACACCGGCGGGATCACCGAGGACCGCTACTATCGCATGCTCGCTGCATCAACCCCTACAAAGCAAGTCCAGTACACGAACACACACTTCACGATCCTCGGCCGCGTGATCGAGGCGGTCTCGGGCGAGAAGTGGCAGGACTATCTCGCAAAGAACGTGTTCGCAAAAGCCGGGATGTCGCGCACGACCGCCTACATGTCCGACCTGCGCACAGACACGAACTTCGCGCCACCCGCCGTCGTCGGCCACAATGGCCCAGCGCCGGCGCCCTTCATGAAGACCGACCGCACAATGCACGCCGCAGGCGGCGTCCTCACCACCGTGCGCGACATGGCCCGCTACATGCTCGCATGGATGGGCGGCGGCGAACAACTGATCAGCAATCAAGCGACCGCTGAAGCATTCAAGCACCAATCGTCCTTCCCCACCGACGGCTCCATCCGAAAGATGAGCGGGTACGGATATGCTTGGAACGTCGGCGACTACCGCGACCAAAAGGGCTTCGCCTCTCACGGCGGCGGCTACACCGGATACCAGGCGTACGTCGCGATGGTGCCGGGACAGAAGTCCGGCGTCGCCGTCTTCGTCAACCTCAGCGGCCCGGGCGGCGGGTTCATGACGGTCGTCGCCGTGGACGCGCTCGACCGCCTCTTCGGCTACAAGATAGACACGGGCGTGAGGTCGGCGTACGAACAGCAAGCGAACAGCTTTATGCAGGGCCTCAAGACGTTCAGACCGGCGGCGCCCAACCCAGCGCTCTCCGGCCTCCTCTCCCTCCCGGTCGAGCGGTACGTCGGACGCTTCGAGAACGAACTGTACGGCGAGATTGAGCTGCGCTACTCCGGCGGGTACTTGAAGGCGGACTTCGGCGACCTTCCCATGTCACTGAGGAGCACCAAGCTCGACGAGTTCTCGATGCACGAGTCCGAGCGCTCGGACGGCGCCCCGTGCCGCTTCGTCGTCGCCGCTGGCGCTTGCACCGCGATCGAGATGGACATTGACGGCACCTGGCTCCGCTTCGACCGCCGCTAACATCCAGCTCACCGCCGCACTGCTGTTCCTTCGGAACAACAGTGGCACACGGCCCGGCCACCCGCCCGCACTTCGAAGTGACCTTCCGACTTGACCGCGTGAGACAGGAACGTTCATAGTCAACATCATGATTCAGGATCTCATCGACTTCATCCATGGGCTCGGTGACGATGACGACGTTTGGATGCGGTGCGAGCGAGTGGAGTATGGCGATGACGTACTGCGTCTTTCGCTCACCATGCGCCTTGGATATCGCGAACAGGACACGCAGTCCTGGATCATCGAGTGTAGCGAAGTCCGAACCTCGCAAGCACCGTTCGAAGGCGACGGCGTCGTACTCCTCGATGACCACCCTCTGCTCTGGCCCCATAACAAGGAGGTCGCATCGCTCTCCTTTCGCGGGGTTCCGCGCGACTTGGATGCCGTGCTAGGGGCCTTGTGGCGAGCGCACGTCGGGTTGATCGGCGAATGGATCCCGTTCACGCGCTTCATGAACTATTCCTCCTTGCCCGAACTGCTCGCGGGCGGATTTGGTCAACTCGCCAGCGGGCCGCGGCCCTTGATCGAAGCGTACGCAGGCGTCCTTCAAGCACACGGCATCCAAGTCCACGCTTCGAACCCCAGAATGCCCACCTACTACAAGAACGATCAGATCATTGTCGAGGTGGGTAACGCCCGCCTCCTCATGGTTGGCAATGGACACGTAATCGCCGAACGCTTCGACGCCAAGCACGAAGTTTAGGCACAGGTCGTCAGAGCTTAAGTTCCAGAAGTCGAGATCACAAACGCCGCTCCGGCGGGTGGCAGGGGTGATGGTACGAGACCGTGTGCCACTGTTGTTCCGGCGCGGGTGTGTGCGACCTGCGCGTGTGGCGCAAAGGTGAGACGACCGCGCGCTCCCGACGGAACAGCAGTGCGGCGTGCCGCCAGACCTGGGCCAAACTTCGCGTCCACTCATTGAGTCTATCGCAAGCGCAATGCTGTTCGGCAAGTCCCTGCTCCTTCCGGGCCTGAGTTCGTCGTGCCGAATCCCGATGCAAATCGGGATGGCACACTCCGTCGTCACACCAAGGCCACCCGCCGATTGAGATGGACATTGACGGCACCTGGCTCCGCTTCGACCGCCGCTAACGGCCCGCCCGTGCTCGACGGCCAAGCCGATCATGACCGGCCCACTGCCGATGACGAGGATCTTCTTCTTCTCTACGGCGCCGTGCCCTAAGTGCGGAGCCCGCGCCAACGCTGGGCACGATCCACAAGAGAACACCCCCAGGTCGAGCCCAAGGGCAGCGAACGTGGGACCTACGGCACCGTAGCGGAACCGTCCACTCGCCGAGGTAGTCCAAAACTGGAAATCGCCGCGCCTGGCAAGAGGCAAGCGCGGCTCCGAGGCAATGATGGGCATTTTCAGCAATGGTCTAGCGAACGTTCTGAGGACGAAGCCGGAGGACTTGACGTACTTCCCTCAGCGCGCCATGACGCTGGCGGAAGCCGTCGCGATCCATGTCCACTGTGTCGAGCTGAGAGACTCAGGCACGCTGACGACGATGGTCGTTCCGCTTTCCGAGCTGCCGCCCGGCGGGTATTTCGCGGTCGTCGAGGCGTTCGCGCGCATGTACGTGGACCTGCACCCTGTGACAGACGACAACGAGGCGCGGCACAAGTTTAGGATCGGGCTCTTGCTGTACGCGGACAGCATCCCTGACACCGCGGTCATGCTGCTCGAAGGTCCGGCCGGGGACAGAAATGGGGCCCCAGACGCGGGAGTCCGTTTGGCGCGGGCCCAGGCCGTGGCGCTGAGAGAGGCCGTGTGGGCCGTTCAGATGGACCACGGATATCGTGCTTTCGAAGAGCGCGTGGACCAGCTCCGCGCCAGTGCGTCGTCGGCGTAGGTCGCTTTCCCGCTCCTGCTCCTATTGCGGCTTGCGGCCACGGTTCGCGAGCACGATGACGACCACGATCGCCACCCCGCCGCTGCCCGATGATGACCGGCCCACGGCCGATGACGAGGACCTCATTTAGCTCTACGGCGCCGTGCCCTAAAGCGTGATTTTGCCTGATGTTGGATCGAGGGCTCAGGCGTTCGGGTGCCAGCTGACTCCGAGCATACTATGCCGTGGAACAGACAGGAGATCTTGACCGCTGGTCGGACGAACAAGTAGCCGATGCGCTGCTCGATCACTACCATTCTGCGAGCAGTAGCGCGCTAGAACGGGGTGGTAGCTCGGGAGTGGATGTGGATGCTGTTGTCACCGCCCTCAGCAAAGGTGACCACAGCCTGGCATACGCGATCATTGACCGAGTGCGGAGGTACTCGGACTTGCTCGAGGAACTTGGACTCGTCGGTCAATCTCCACGCGATGCTCACCGTAGTAGTCCGTACCGCGTGCTGACTCACGATGGTTGGCAAGCCTATGAAGACAAGTCATACCGGCACTTGTTGCTTGGTCCCAAGTACACGTTGGGCCAGAAGCGATTTGCGGTATTCATGCTTACCGTAAAGAACAGTTTGAGCGACACCGAGCCGGGGTCCGCGTGCCACGTAGGGCACGGTGTGTTTGTCACCTGCAAACATTGCGTCGAAGGCAAGACCGAGATCAAACTGGTGTTGGCGCCAGACGGAGACACGCTTTTCGAAGAGTCTGCTGACGTATTGTCCGTCAGCCCTACAGCGGATGTCGCGGTGCTATTGGCACCGCGAGATATGGGGCCGGACTTCGCTGTTATGCCGGCGCCTCGCCCGGCGCTCTTCTTGGATCCGGTCCTGGTTATGCATTACCCCAGCGTCGCGTTTCGTCACCCGTGCCTTATGGCTACAAGTGGTGAGGTAAACGCAATAACGACCGCATACACATCGGAGACGCTCCTCGCCATATCTGCACGTACGGCACCTGGGAGCAGCGGTGGCGCCGTCTTGAATCGTGCCGGACACATGGCTGGACTTGTCACCGAGATGACGGGGACCGCAAGTTCAACAGGCGGAGGAGTCGACGCCTCAGGAGCCTTTTACTTCGCGGTACCTGCGCACGAGGTGCGCAAGGCCCTATTCGACGCCGGGTATGACCCCCTTGGACGCCCGGCTGATAGCACTGTCTGACGACTAGGTTGGTGATAACTGCTGCAAAGGCGGCGGGTGGCCGGCAAGCGGCTCCTGGAGGCGTGAATCCTGCGTCGATCCGGTCCATAGACTGGTGCGCCCCTTTGGCGCACTCTGCCCGCCGTGACATGATGGTCGTGTGAGGAACCTGTTTGACGAAAAGCAAAGGATACGTCGACCTGCTTACGAGGCAAAACTAGAGACCTCCGACAAGCGTAGTCGTGCTGAGCGGGCAGCTAGAATGCGGTGGCTAAGGTCCCTCACGCCTCGAGGCGTGAGTTTCGTAATGCCAATGGAGACGCACTGCGCTTTCACCGATGCGAAGGCGTCTTTCGTCAACGGGCAACACGTATCAGCGACTGTCTTGGCGACCGCATTTGTGGACCACTGGCTGACGATGCACATCGCAAGTCACGGCTTTTTCGACGAGTCTAGTTGGATGCTCGCACGCCGACTTCGATTCGCAGCTAAGAGGCGACTCGTACCAGAAGTTCTCGTAGACAAGATCGACGACCTGCGGCGCATTCGCAATCCGTTCGTGCACATTCCGAAACTAGACCACAGCGACTCGCTGACGAGGCGTGCGACTCGCAAAAGGGTCGATCTGTGGGGTCTCATGCATGAAGACGCGAAGGAAGCAATGATAACTATGCACGCCGTCGCTCTCTATGAACACCGACAGCCCGGCTAGGCGAGCAGATGATGTTGGGTGCAAGGCGGGGGTTGGAGGCTTCGGACCGGCTTGGGCACGTCCCGAGTCAGCTCTTGGAGTCCCCGACACGGCTGGCGGAGGCCGCAAGCCGGGTTTTGGAGGTCCAGATCCGGCTTTCGGAGGTCCAGACCCGCCGAGCACCCCTCTCCCCCTCCGCCGGCCGACGATCACGGCAAAGCCCGATGAGCGAGAGAGGTTAGGTGGCCCTCCAGCCCCGGAGGGCGGGACCCCGCCCCGAACCAGCCACCCAGCAAATTTGCCAGATTCTTGACGTACCGTCCGATATGACGGAACCAAACAGCCTCCCCGCGCGTTATACTCTTTGTGACAAGGAGAGACGCCTTGTCATGTGTACTGGAGCCTCAGCACACCAAGGGACCAAGGGGACGGGAGGAAAATGGGAACACCGATGCACCGCAAACTGTGGTGCGGCTCTCCAGGGCTGCACGCCGGGTGCACTGGTCTGGCCGCCCGCACGACGAGCGCGACGGCACAAGAATCAGTGGCACAAAACCGGGAACGGAACGGGAAAAAAACTCCTCCAAACAACGGGATTGGACGGGAATTCAACGGGAAATATAGGGACGCTGGCGCTTTTGAGCGCCGACACCCGAAACCCGATACCCGACCCTCCCCTCTACATCCCGTAGATCGCGCGGTACTTCGCGGTGATGCCGGCGAGGTAGTCGTCGGCGCCCATCGGTTTTCCTGTCACGCGCTGCACGAGGTCGGGCGGCGTGTAGCGCTTACCTTGTGCGTAGACCTTCTCTTGCAGCCACCGCAGCGTGAGGCCGAACTCGCCCTTGGCCCACAGCGGTCGCTGGTCGCCGATCTCGTCGGTCATCTTGGCGAGGAACTGGTACGAGAGCAGGTTGCCCATGCTGTACGTCGGGAAGTAGCCGACGAGCCCGGCGGACCAGTGGACGTCCTGCATGCAGCCCAGCGCGTCGCTCGGCGGCGTGACGCCGAGGTAGTCCGCGTACTTCGCGTTCCACGCCCCGGGCAGGTCGTGCACGCCCAGCGATCCCTCGAGCAGCGCGCACTCGATCTCGAAGCGGATGAGGATGTGCAGGTTGTACGTCACCTCGTCGGCCTCGACGCGGATGAGCGACGGCTCGACCTTGTTCACCGCGCGGTGGAAGTCGTCGAGCGGGACGCCGGAGAGCGACGGGAACGTCTGTTGCAGGTCGGGGTAGAAGCGGACCCAGAACTCGCGCGAGCGCCCGACGATGTTCTCCCAGAACCGCGACTGGCTCTCGTGGATGCCCAGCGAGACGCCGCCGGCGAGCGGCGTGCGGTCCCACGCGAGCGGCGAGCCCTGTTCGTACATCCCGTGGCCGGCCTCGTGCAGCGAGCCGAACACCGCGGAGTTGAGCAGCGGTTGGAACCGCGTGGTGAGGCGCACGTCCGTCACCGACCAGCCCGTGCAGAACGGGTGCGGCGCGGTGTCCTGCCGCCCGCGCTCGAAGTCGAAGCCGATCGCCGTGACGATCTTTTCTGTGAACGCGCGCTGCTTCTCTTCCGGCCAGTCGCCGGTGAGGAAGGCGTTGTCAATGTCACGGCCGTCCGCCTTGATGTCTTTGACGAGGTCCACGAGCGGCTGTCGCACGGTGCCGAACATCTCCTCGACGTCGGTCTTCTTCGCGCCCTCTTCGTACTGGTCGAGCAGCGCGTCGTAGATGTGGTCCTCGTAGCCGAGGTGCTCCGCCTCTTGTCGGCAGATCTCGATCATCTTTTCGAGCGTCGGAGCGAACGCCTTGAAGTCGTTGTCCTTTCGCGCCTTGACCCAGACCTCGTGCCCGATGGCGGCGAGCCGCAGCTTTTCGGCGACGAGCGACGCGGGGACCTTGGTGGCGAGGTCGTAGCTGCGCTTTGCGACGCGGACGAGGGCCGCTTCCTCGGAATCCGGAGCGACCGCGTTGGCGGCCTCTTGGATCAGTCGCCCGGTCTCGTCGGCGACGATCGCCTCGTGGTGCATGCGGCCGAGTATGGAAGTGTGGTGGGACCGTGCCTCTGCCGCGCCGTGCGGCATGAAGCACTGCTGGTCCCAGTCCATCATCGCGCTGGCCGCGCCGAGGGCGTCAATGTCGTAGAACCGCTCCTTCAGGGCCTGGACCGCGCTGGTCGTCTCGATCGTGGAAGACATGGTCTGTCTAGGATACCGGGCCCGAACGATGACAAGTGACTCGCCTTGCCTGGACCAGGGTGAACCGCTACGACTTCGGAACGACGAACGTCGGGCCAGCGTGACTCGCATACGTGGGCGGTGTGCCATGGAACCCGCAGACGTTGTCGAGCGGCGGCTCCTCGAACGCCTCGGGGCGATGGACCTTGACGTGTCCGTCCAGGAATCCGTACACGCCGCTGCCGAAATAGCGCTGAGAGCCCAAAGGACCGTCGGGCGTCGCCGTGTACCCAGGGTAGGCGATGCCGAAACTCTCGTACATCTTGGTGTCTGGGAACGGGAGAGCGATCGGTGAGTCATGCACTCGAGTCTCTCCATCCCATAGGGTCCATTTGGTCGAAGGCGCGACCAGCACTGTCCTGCCTTGATCTGCTAGAAACCGGTTCGACCTGTCTGCGCGAAGACAACCGTTTATCGCATACCCAGCGAGCGACACGTAGAGATGACCGGGTTCGTCAGGCTTGTAGAAGAACCGGGGGTCGCGCAATCGCGGTCTACCGTCCACGATCATGCCGATCTCTGCCATCCAATACCCCTGTCCAATGCTGCGGTTCCCGGGCAACCGGTCGCCGTTTTCCGTCGAGTAGATAGAAATGGCCTGGCAGATCTGCCTCGTGTTACTAATCGCTACCGAGCGCTCGCCAGCGATTCTGGCGCGAGTGATGACTGGGAACAGAACGGCAGCCACGATCGCGATGATCGCAACTACAGTTAAGACTTCGACCAGCGTAAAGCCAAGCCCCTGGCGGCTTGAAGAACGAGCCACGGCTATAGTCTATCGCAAATCCACGAGACCGGAAGGCGAAGCTGAAGCTTCGCACTTCATATCAAGCCCGCTGGCCGATTGGCTGGATGAGCGGCTGGACGGCGCAGAAGGCCTCGACGACCGCTGGGTCGAACTGCGCGCCGCTACAGCGGCGCAGCTCCTCGACGGCCCCGGCGCACTCCATCGGCTCGCGCCAGGGGGTCGCGTTGGTCATGACGTCGAAGGTCTCGGCGACCGCGATCACCCGCGCCCCGAGCGGGATGTCGTCGCCGATCAGCCCGTCCGGATACCCCGTGCCGTCGTAGCGCTCGTGGTGGTGGCGGACCAGCGGCACGACCGGGCGGAGCCAGTCGAACTCCTCGATCACGCGCATCGCCAGCACCGCGTGCGAATGGAGCTGCGCCATCTCTGCGTCGGTCAGTGTCCCGAGCTTTCGCAGGAGAGCGGGGTCCACGGAGATCTTGCCGACGTCGTGCAACTCGGCGGCCCACCGGAGCTCGACCAGCTCCTCGATGCCCATGCCGAGCTGGTGGCCGGTCGAGGTCGCGTAGACGGCGACTCGGTCGGCGTGGCCTCCTTCGCCCGGGCCGTGCTTTTCCAGCGCGCGCACGAGCGAGCGCACCGTGTCGTTCCGCATCTCCTGTTCGGGCTGTGTGGACACTCAGGGCTCCTTGACCAAGTCGGCGACCGTCTGCACCTCGTCCGCCTCCGCCGTGCGCGGATCGAGCCAGAACGTTCCGTCGGCGATATAGCCGACCACCGGGACCGTGGATGACCGGAGCGCCGCCGCGAGCTGGTCCGGCGCTCTGCCTTTGAAGCCGACCCTGTATGTAGGGACGGTCGCGCCGGGCATTGAGCCGCCGCCGACTTCGGTCGTCGCTAGTTCGACGACCGCTTTGGTGCTGCCGGCGGCGATCTGGTCGGCGTCCTTGCGGACCTCTTCGAGCGGCTTCGAGAGGTATCGCCAGACCGGGACCTCCGCGTGCCGGCCCTGGAGGTAGAGCCGCAGGGTGGCTTCGAGCCCCGCCAGCGTGAGCTTGTCCACGCGGACGGCGCGTGCCACCGGGTGCGCCGCGATCTTCTTCACGGCGTTGCGGGTGCCAAGGATGAGCCCGGCCTGCGGGCCGCCGAGCAGCTTGTCGCCGCTGGCGGTGACGACGTCCGCGCCGTCGCCCAGCGCCTCGGCGAGCGTTCGCTCGTGGGGGAGGCCGTACTGTTCGGTCTCGACCAGGCACCCGCTGCCGACGTCGTCAATCAGTGCGAGCGAGTGCTGCTTGCAGAACTCTGCGAGTTCCCTCGCCGAAGGCTCCTCGGTGAAACCGACGATCTGGAAGTTGCTCGGGTGGCAGCGCAGGACCGCGGCGGTCTGCGACGTGACGCACTTCGAGTAGTCGAGCAGGCGCGTCTTGTTCGTGCAGCCGAGCTCGACGAGCGTGCACCCGCTTTCGCGGACGATCTCCGGCATCCGGAACGACCCGCCGATCTCGACCATCTGCCCTCGCGAGAGCAGGACTTCCCTGCCCCTGCACAGCGCTTGCAGACAAAGAAGCACCGCCGCGGCGCAGTTGTTGACGACGAGCGCGGCCTCGGCTCCCGTCAGCTCACAGAGCATCGCTTCGACGTGCCGCTGCCTGTTCCCTCGCGCGCCGGTCTCGTCGTCGAGCTCGAGCAGCGAGTGTCCGCGCGCGACTGCGGCGACCTGGTCCTGTGCCGACTGCGCCAATCGAGCGCGTCCGAGGCCGGTGTGCAGCACGACGCCGCTCATGTTGATCGCCGGCCGGAGCGACGCGGAGACGAGCCCGGAGGCGAGCGACAGGGCCTCGTCCACGATCGCGGAAAAGTCTGCCCCGCCGGAGAGCTCCGCCCTCGCCCGCGCGACCGCCCCGCGCGCGGCGACGCGCCGCACGCGCTCGGGGAACGACGCCAGCGCGGGCGCGCCCATCACCTTGTCCACGCTCGGCAGCGACTTGAAGTCGGGCATATTGGCACCGCAAGCCACACGGTCAGGCGGCTTTCAGTAGAATGTTGGCATGGCGGAATACCCCCCTGCCTTCAACCCCTCTCAGAGGCAGTCCGGGAACAAGGTGTGGCTGTGGCTGTTGCTCGCGGTCGGAGGCCTCTGCGTCCTGTGCGTGATCGGCTCGTTCTTCGGCGTCAAGTCGCTGATCAACAAGAGCATGGACATGGTCTCCTGTTCGGCTGACGGAACACTGGCATCTAAGGCCATTCTTGCTTACGCCCTCGACCACGAGGGCCAGTTCCCGCCCGCCGCCACCTGGCAGGACGACATCCGGCCCTACTACGAGCGTCTCTACTCGAAGATGCAGGCAGAGGAGGAGATGGAAGGGCTGAACTGGATGGGCTTCGAGCTCACCCAGCCCGGTGAACCGCTGGAGTGCGAGCTGGCCGGAAGCATCAAGACCGGGTTCGCCTACAACTCGACTCTTGCTGGCAAAAAGACGACCGACATTACTGAGCCCCATCTGACGATCATGATCTGGGAGACGACGACCCCGGCCTACAACGCGAACGGCGACCCTTCTGCGCGGCCCGAGGACGACCCAGACCTCAAGCTGTTCGGGGATGACCGGGGCTGGCTCGACTTCCTCGTAACGGGCGATGTAGACACGCGGCTCTGGCACGAGGCAGGGTCGCTGGACATCCCGTTCAGGACCAGGCCGGAGGATGGGCTGCCGACGGAGCGGACGCCGGGGACCTCTGCCGCGCCCGAATCGAACTGAAGGCCGCTGAAAGCGTCCAACCTAGCGTATACTCATACAGAGACGACAATGACTGAACTCATCGCATTCGGACTCCCGCAAGGCGCAGAATGGCTGATCATCCTGGTGGTGGTCCTGCTGTTCTTCGGCGGCGCCAAGATCCCTCAGCTCATGCGAGGCGTCGGCAAGGGCGTCGGCGAGTTCCAGGCCGGGCTCACGCAGGGCAAGCGCGCCCTCAACAAGGCGATGGAAGAGGTCGCGGCCGACGACGAGGCCAACAAGGGCAAATAGGCCGAAGGCCAGAACGCCTAGGCGCCTGGACGGCCCGACCTGCCCTAGGCCGGTCGGGCCTTCTTGTGCCCGCACCACCGCCTGATTCCGGCGGGATAGGCGTCATAATTTCACCGAGCGACGTATAAAGGATGACGCCATGCTGAAGCTGTTTGCATTCGTGTTCCTGTTCTCCTGCCTGGCTGCGCCGACCTATGCGCAGGACGAGAAGAAGCAGGACCCTCCCAAAGAAGAACAAAAGAAGGACCCCGACGTCGAGAAGTACGAAAAGGCCATCGCCGAGGCCACGAAGTACGAGGGCGAGTTCACCCTCTACGTCCGGAAGGCCGACGTCCTGCTCGAACTGCCAGCGGACAAGTTCGACAGGCTCTTCCTCACCCAGGTCACGCTGCACAGCGGGTTCTCTCCGATGGGCGGACAGGCTGGCGAACCGCTCTCGGCCGGCCCGCTGGAAGTCTTCAAGTGGGTCAAGAAGGACGACAAAGTCCTGCTCGTCCAGCCCCACACGCGGTTCCGATGGGACGCTGGCGACCCGCTCGCGATCGCGAGCGACAGGACGTTCCCCGAGGGCATCGTCTCGACGTTCAGGATCGAGAACACCCACCCCGAAAAGAAGCTCGTGCTGATCAACGCCACGACGTTCTTCCAAGGCGGGCTCTTCAACCTGCCCCAGATCGTAGGAGCCGGGACCGGCGGGGCTGCGAGCCTCGACCGCGAACTCACCGACGTGGACCAGATCCGAAACGTGGACGGCACGACGATCGTGCGCATGAACACGCACTTTCGCTCACAGGGCGGCGGCGAGATGCAAGAACTGATGGCGCTGCTCGGCCTGTCGGCCCCGAACCACCTGGAGCACAGCAAGAGCATCCCGTTCAAAGTCACGTACAGCCTTTGGTACCGCCAGGACGACGGCTACGTCCCGCGTGTGGCCGACCCACGCATCGGCTATTTCACACAAGACTTTTTCAGCGTCTCGAAGTTCGGCGAGACGGACCGCACGCAGCGGTTCATCGGCCGCTTCGATCTTCGCAAGAAGGACCCGTTCGCAGGGCTCTCCGAGCCGGTCGAACCGATCGTCTGGTACATAGACCCGAGCGTTCCTCACAAGTACCGCGCTGGCGTTCGAGCGGGCATCCTCGCTTGGAACAAGGCGTTCGAGAAGATCGGCTACAAGGACGCGATCGTCGTCAAAGACGCGCCGGAGAACGACCCGAACTGGGACCACGCCGACAGCCGTCACAACCTCGTCCGATGGATCATGAGCGAGAGCGCGGCGTACGCCGTCGCGTGGTTCCGCATGGATCCGCTCAGCGGGAAGGTCCTCAACGCTGCGGTCTCGGTTGACGCGAACTATCCGGCGGCGATGCTGCGGGAGTTCGACTTCACGCTCCGCAAGGGCGCGATCGGCAACGAAGAGATCGCGCAGAAGGCGCTGCTGCGCAGCGCGGCGGGGGAGCCGGACTGGCACAACATGCTCGTGAACGACCTCGACCCGAAGGTCGAGGCGTTCAAGTCCGCCATGGACCTGAACGGCTGGAACCGCGGCCGCTGCGAGTACGCGGGCGAGCTGGCGCACAGCGCGGCGATGGGCTGGGCCGTGCTGATGGCGAACGGAAGCAAGGTCACCGAAGACGATTACATGAACAGCTTCATGGCGGACCTCGTCATGCACGAGGTCGGGCATTGCCTCGGTCTGCGGCACAATTTCGCAGGCTCGACGCAGCTCTCGGTCGCTGACCTGCTCAACGACCAGAAGGTGCGTTCGCTCGGCCTCTCTGCGAGCGTCATGGACTACACGCCGGTGAACACGCCTGCGGTCCTGCGCGGCGACGGAGTCTTCTTCAACGACACGGTCGGCCCTTACGACATGTGGGCCATCGAGTACGGCTACAGCGCGCTCGGCGCGAAGACTCCAGCGGATGAAAGGGCGCAGCTCGACATGATCGCGCGGCGCACCGGCGAGCCGGGCCACATCTTCCTCACCGACGACGACGCCGATGGCATGAACCCCCTGGCCGTGCGCTACGACCTAGGTTCGAACACCGTCGAATGGATGAAGTCCGCGCTCGAGGGCAACGCCGCAGTGAGGACATACGCCGCCAACGGGCTGACCAAGCCCGGGGAGAACTACAGCGTCCGCAACCGGCTCATCCTGAGCAGCTTCACGCGCGACGCGCGCACGACCATGATGGCGACGCGCTTCATCGGAGGCGTCGAGATGCGTAGGATGCACAAGGGCGACGTCAACGAACGGCCGACCCTCGCCCCCGTGTCCCCACAGGTCCAGCGACAGGCGATGAAGCTCGTCGTCGAGCGGTCGCTCTTGCTCGACGGCGTCTCGCTGCCGCCAGGCGTCATCAAGGGCCTCAGCATGGACCCCAACGGCACCAATGGCGGGTTCTGGAACGCGCCGCTGCGTTCGATCATCGGAGGCAACCAGCGCGCCGTGCTCTCCAGCCTCATGAGCGCATCCAAGGCCGACGCGATCTTGGAGAACGACTTCAAGATGCAGGGCGAGAAGGACCGCTACACGATCGCAGAGCACTACAACTGGCTGTTCGCGGCCGTGTTCAAAGAAGTCGGCACGAACGCGAACATCACCGCGATGCGCCGCGACCTGCAGCGCTTCATGATCGAGGGTCTTGTGACGCAGGCCACCGCGCGACAGGGCATGCTCAACGACGACGTGCGCGTCGTCGCGTCGCAGGGGCTGAACAGGCTCAAGCTCCGGTTCGACCAGCAGATCGCCAAGCCGAAGGGCCTCGACGAGCTGACGCTGTTGCACCTGAAGGACGTCTCGGACCGCATCGGGCGGTTCCAGAAGCGGATCGCGGTGAACGACCGATAAATGGGCGAAGGCACGCTGCAGGCGTCGCGGGCGATCGTTGACGAACTTAAGAAGTTCATTGACGGCGCGCTCGCTGCGGCCGGCGGCGACGCGACACCGATCAGGCCCAGCCACCGCGTGCCGTTCCGGTGGCCACCACACCCGGTGAGCTTCGACTACCACGTGCTCCCCAGCGACTGGTCTTCGCGCACGCAGATGCAGGTGTACGGCGAGACCTTCGACGTTCAGGTGGCGAAGACGGCGGTCGGAGTGTTCGGAAAGTGCGAGCGCCTGTGGAACGAAGCGCGCGGCGAGACGCTCGAGGAGATGACCGAAAACCTCAAGTCCGGCTGCGAGCCGTACTTTCGAAGGCAGTTCTCGATCGGCGAGACCATAGGGCGCACAGGGCGCTACGACGGCCTTGTGCAGGACCTCGAACCCACGGAGCTCGTCAAGCTCCTCTACTGCGCGGACCGCGACGTGGCGCACGAGGCGCACACGATCATCGAAACGCGCGCGAGCAGCGGCGTGTACTCCGACGCGCTCATCGAGATCGTGACCGACCGTAAGCACCCGGCCCGGCGGATCGCACAGTGGTGCGCCCTCGACATGTTCGAGGACCTGCCGGCCTTCTACCCCGACACACAGGGCCAGAACCGCGCGGTGGCAGCCGTCAAGGGGCTGATGTGGGAGGCCGAGGACGACCACGCGCGGACGATCTACAAGGCAGGGGTCGTGCTAGGAGGTCACGTGTGCACGGACCCGGCGGCGGACGCACTCATTGACTGCATCGGGGCGCCGAGCCCGTTCGGACGCCGCTCGGCGATCCACGCCGTGTTCCACCTTAACGAGTGGATGCCCTCCCGCAAGGGCCAGATTCTGACCCGGCTGCGGAACTCCGCGGCGACAGAGGACGAACCGCTCCTGAGAGAGTTCGCGGGAGACATGGCACGCGACATCGAGGCAGGGGCCGTCGAGCACGTGACCGAGCCAGTTTTTCCCGAAGAGGCGTAAGGCAATGATCGCAACCTTCCTCGCGCTCGTCGTCGTTCCCCAATCGAGCCTTGCCAACGCGATGAACGACGCGTCGCTCAAAGGCGCGGTGGCAGGGATCTGCGTCACGCGGCTCGACGGCACCGTCGTGTTCTCTCGCCTCGCCGACACGCGGCTCGTTCCCGCGAGCAACCAGAAGCTCTTGACCGCCGTCTACGCGGCGTCCGTGCTCGGGATGGACTTCCGACCGAAGACGCGGTTCTGGAAGCTCGATGGTCGCGTCTACGTAGACGCGCCCGGCGACCCGACGCTGACGAAGTCGCAGCTCTTGGAGGCGCGGGCCAAGCTCGCGATCGCCGATGGGACGCCGATCCACGTGCGGCAGGCGTACTCGCCGATGGTGCCGCCGAGCTGGGAGTACGACGACCTCCACAACCGCTACGCGGCGCGCGTGACGTCCTTCAGCTTCGACCGCGGGGGGTTCGAGGTCTGGTCGAAGGACGGCGCGATCTTCCCGCTCGACCCGGCCTATCGGATCGAGACACAGCACGTGCCGGGCGCAGGCAGCGCGAAGGTCGCCTACGACATGGTGAAGCGCCGCGCAATCGTGACAGGAACGCTTCCCGCAGCGGACCGCATGATCGAGGCGTTCGCGATGCCGGACCCGGACGCGACCGCCGCGCTTCTGCTGGGCGGCGAGTTGGTCGCCGCGGTCGGCCCGCCGCCGGACCATGAGCCGGACTACGTGATCCTGGGCCAGCCGTTGCGCGAGACGCTCAAGACGTGCCTCGAGAAGAGCGACAACAACATGGCCGAGCAGCTTCTGATGATGGCCTCGTCGAAGGCGAAGCCCCTCGGCGAGGACGCCTACGGCGACGCCGCGGACCGGATGCAGGAGTTCCTCCTCAAAACGGTCAGGCTGATCTCCGGCACGGTCAGGCCGATAGACGGCAGCGGGATGAGCCGCCACAACCTGGTAGCCCCCTCGGCGATGTGCCGGCTGCTCCGCTGGGCGCACCGGCAAACTTGGCGGGACGAGTTCTTGGTCGCCCTCGCCGAACCTGGCGAAGGCACCCTTGAGTCCAGGCTCAGAACCCGTAGCTTTCTGGGGAAGACCGGCACGCTAAGTGCTGTAACATGTCTGTCAGGTTTTGTGAAGACCCGTTCCGGCCAGACCCTCGTGGTGAGCATGCTGTTCAACAACCACACGGCCTCCGCGAGCCAAGTCAGGGCCGTCCAGGACCGGGTCATAGCGATCCTTGAGAGAGGTTGAAATGAAGACTGCGATCAGTGCCCAAGGCATCCGACAGTGGGTGTTCCCTACGAGGGCGCTGGCATTGTTGCTGGGGATCGGCTTCTTCGACCTGGCAGTGACGGCAGTGCTCCACGCCCAGGGGCTGGTCGTGGAACTCAATCCGCTGATGCGCCCGCTCATCGAGCACAGCGAGTGGCTCTTTGCGGGCGTCAAGGCCCTCACGCTCGTCGCCGCTTGGGGCGTCCTGGCCTGGTACGCGCAGCAGAATCTAGGCTTCGTCCGCAAGGTCTGTGTGATGGGCGCCGCGCTCTACGTCGTCGTCTGGAGCGTCTGGTTCTTCAGCAGCGCGTAGCGCCATCGGCGTGTAGTCCTCGCTGTTCGTGAGCACGCCTTCCTCTTCCGCGAGCACCGCCGCTTCCAGCGCCGCGATCGCGACCTCAGCGTGCCTTGCCTCCGGCTCCGCCGTCGTAATGAGCTGCGTCTTGAGCCCCGGCCACAGCACGACGTTCACCCACGTCTCGTTCTTGAACTTTCCGGCGATCCTGATGATCTCGTAGCTGATTCCGGCCACGAAGGGCAGGAGCGCGATCTCGACGGGCAGCCGCGTGAGCGCGATCAGCCAGCTCGGAGAGTCGGCGGGCACGATGAGGTCTCGCGGCACGAACGGAAAGAGCAGGAAGCTGATGATGAAGACGATGATCGCGAAGTTGGTGCCGCACCGGGGGTGCAGGCGCGTCTGGCGCAGGCAGTTCTCCGGCGTGAGGGCGACCCCCTCTTCCATCGCGTTGATCGCCTGGTGCTCTGCGCCGTGGTACCGGAACACGTCGAGGATCGCGGGGTAGCGACGGATCAGCGCCACGTATCCGATGAACATGACGAGCTTGATCGTCTCCACGAGCACGGTCGTGAACATCCCGCGCTCGTTGCCCTGCGGCTCGATGCCAAGCGACTTCCCGAACTCGGCGATGTACTGCCCGGCGAAGTTCGGGAACACGTTGAACAGCACGAACCCGAACACGAGCGAGAACACGAGCGTGACGCCGAGGATGACCTTGTCGCACACCGCCTGGTTGCGCTCGTAGAACGCCTGCATCCTGCTCGGCGGCTTCTCGAGGTGCTTCTCTGGGTGGACGACCTCCCCCTCCTGCGGCTGGAACTTCGCGTCAAGCTGCACGTCGCCGGCGATCCGCATGGCGCGCATCCCGAGGCCCATCGTGTCGAGGAGCGCGAACGTACCGCGCAAGAACGGCTTGAGGAGCCACTTCTGGCGGCCTATCCAGGTCCTCTCCACCGGCTCGGTCTTGACGATGATCTTGCCGTTCGGGGCTCTGCAGGCGACCGAGTAGTGGTTGGGGGACCGCATCATCACCCCCTCGACGACGGCCATGCCTCCGTACGTCTTCTTCTTGGACTCCTCGGCCATTGAATCGAGTCTACCTATCGGGGTATCGCTCCTCGGACGTTCGGAGACGTATGGGCGGTAGTGGTCCAACCCCAACGGTATCCTCCCGCCGATGCCCACTGTCAGCGACGTCCTCGATGCGATCGAGCAGATCGCGCCGGCGCGCTATGCGTTCACTTTCGACCACATTGGACTTCAGGTCGGTGACCCTGCCGCGAAGGTCGCGAGGATCGTCGTGAGCCTCGATCCGTCTCTTGCGGCTGCACGGTTCGCAAGGTCGCGCGGGGCACAAATGCTTGTTTGCCACCACCCTGTGATCTGGGACCCGATGCCTTCGCTGACCTACGACGGCTACAAGGCGAGCGTAGTCCGAGAGCTGGTCGAAGCCGGCATCGCCTTCGCCGCGGCACATACGAACTGGGACTGCGCGCCCGGCGGGATCAACGACGTGCTTGCCGAACTGATCGGACTGCGCGACGTCCGCGCGATCGGATCTGTAAGCGACAAAGAGCAGGGAGGGCACGCCATCTCGCGGATCGGCTCATTGCCGAAGGCGATGAGCGCGGACGAGTTCCGCGACTGGCTCGATGCAAGGCTCTCCGCGCGCACGCTGTTGTGCGCGCCCAACGGCGCAACGATCCAGTCCGTCGTCGTCTGCGGTGGAGCGGCCGGAGACGAGTGGGTGCACGCGCAGGGCGCAGACGCTTTTGTCTCTGGCGAAGTCCCGCACCACCTCATGGTCGAGGCGAGCGAGCGCGGCGTCGCGATCGCCGCTTGCGGGCACTACGCCACTGAGAACCCCGGGACGATGCGGCTCGGAGACCTGATCTCGAAGACCACAGGCATCGAGGTCACGAAGTTTGAGCCGCCTCCTGGCACGGCAGGAAGGCCCCGCTAGCAATGCAAGCACGCCTCTTAAGAACCGCACCTGTGCTCCTTGTCCGCGACTTCCAAGCTTCGCTCGACTACAGGCGCGACAAGGTCGGGTTCGAGTGCGACAGAGTCTACGGCGACCCGCCGAACTTTGCGATGCCCTCGCGCGACGGCGTCACCATCATGGTCGTCGGCACGCCCCCCGGCGTCGAGCCGCCCGTGCCCAACTGGAGGGTCGTGGACAAGACAAACCAAGCCTACATTTGGGTGGACGACGCGAGCGCGCTCTACAGAGAGCTGCAAGAGCGCGGCGCGACCATTGACTACACGATCTACGACACGCCCTGGGGCACGCGAGAGTTCGGCATCCAAGACCTCGACGACCACGACGTCACGTTCGGGCAGGTCCTAGAGTAGGTCGAGGAGCTCATCAACGGAAATGCCTGCGTCGTTCAGGATCTGCCGTAGAGTCCCCTGCGGTGGTCAGGGACGGTAACGCGCGCGGCCGGCTCATCACGTACTAACACCATGTGGCTGCCCTTTTGCCGCTTGAACACGAAGCCTTGCTTCTCAAGAACGGCCCTGAGCTGACGGCCGGAAACATCGGTGGGTATCTTCGCCATTAGGCCGATGCCGACAGCTCGATTATCGCCTGCTCTGCTTCTATCGGCACGTCCTCTCCGCTTTCAACGCAGTCCTCGACATACGCTTCGGCCGCCTCTTTGATGTTCGCCAGCGCCTCGTCGCGCGATTCCCCTTGGCTGACGCAGCCCGGGAGCGCGGGCACCCGCGCCACATAGCCACCGTCCGCCTCACGGAGAAGGATCACCGTGTACTTCATCCCTCCATTCTATTCGCTACCACGGGCCGAGGGTTTTTCTCCCCGCCCCTTGACAGCTCCGCTTCCATAAGGTACTTTACCGACTGGTTACCTAACCACAAGGTAAATCACCATGCAGGCAGACCGACTCAGCGCGACCTTCTCCGCCCTGGCAGACCCCACCAGGAGGGCCATTCTGGCCCGTCTGGCCTCAGGGGAGGCCACGGTCAAGGATCTAGCCAAACCCTTCGAAATGAGCCTCCCAGCGGTCTCCAAGCACCTCAAGGTGCTGGAGACCGCCGGGCTCATCACTCGGGGCAAGCAGGCCCAGTGGAGGCCCTGCAAGCTGGAGGCCAAGCGCCTCAAGGAGGCCGACGACTGGCTCGAGGGCTACAGGGCACACTGGGAGCAGAGCTTCGAACGGTTGGACGCCTACCTTCACGAGCTTCGGGCCGCCAAGAAGGACGATGCCGGACTCTGAACGGAGAACAAGAGCAATGCAGAATCATGAGAAGAAAATGAGGGTCGCTCTCGACAGCGACACGACCGTGGTCGTCACCCGTTTCATCCCTGCCCCGCAGGACCTCGCCTTCGACGTCTGGTCGCAGTGCAGACACCTGCAGAAGTGGATGCTCGGACCGCCGGGCTGGACCATGCCCCACTGCGAGATGGACCTGCGCCCCGGCGGCGCGTACCGCTGGGGCTGGAGAAAGGAGGACGGTGAAGAGATGTTCATCACCGGAGTGTTCAATGAAGTGGACCGCCCGCACAGGATGGTCTCCACCGAGTGTTGGGGCGGCGACTGGGCAGAATCGCTTAACACGATGACCTTCACGCCCGAAGGCGAAGGCACGATGTTCAAGCTCGTCATGGAGTTCCCTTCGAAGGCGGCACGCGACGCCGCGCTTGAGACCGGAATGAACGACGGCATGCAGATGGGCTTCGACAGCCTGGACACCTATCTGAGTCAGCCGTTGTGAGCTCACGGATCCTCCTAAATTAGGTGTCTCCGAGCAAACACAGGGCACCTCGGCGGCGTTGCTAGATCAAGGAGTCCAAACATATGAGATTTGACCGCTTTACCGACGTGGCTTGGTTCCTGCTTCGGGTCGTAGTCGGCATCATGTTCATGCAGGCTGGCGGGATGAAGATCCTTGACTGGTTCGGCGGTATCCCCGCCGAGTTTGGGGGCCATCCTGCCATGTGGTCGCAGACCTGGATCGGAGGGATGCTCGAGCTCATCTGTGGAGCCCTGATCATCCTCGGGCTGTTTACGCGGGTGGCCGCCTTCATCGCTTCCGGCGAGATGGCGGTGGCGTTCTGGCAGTTCCACTTCAAGCAAGAGACCCCTTGGCCGATCCAGACCCAGAGTGAGCTCTCGGTCGCGTACTGTTTCCTTTTCCTGTTCATGGCTGCCTATGGTGCAGGCAAGTGGAGCCTCGACGCCAAGCTCTTCAAAAAGCGTGGATAATTGGGGTGCATGCTCGCCGCAGTGATCTTGCTGACGCCGCAGACCGATGAGCGAGCGCGCTGGGGGCTCGACGCGCTTTCGGTGGTCCGGCGAGAGTTCCGGATCGAGGGCGTGCCAGGCTACGCCGACGCGATCGGCGACGGCACGGACTCCCAGCCCGTGTTCAACTGGGGCGCCGGGGTCCTGATGAGCGCGTTGAACGCCGCCGCGCGGACCGACCCGGCATGGAAGGCCGAGCTGTCGCGATTTGTCGAGGCCATGCGCGCGTACTGGAACCCCGCGGGCCCCGTCGCCGGATACGACGTCCTGCCCGTGCCGAAGCCCGCTGACCGCTACTACGACGACAACGCGTGGATGGTGCTCGCGCTCGTCGAGGCGCACGACGTGACGGGAAAGCCGGAGTTCTTGGTATATGCAAGAGACGCGCTCGCCTACGTCCTCAGCGGAGAGGACGACAAGCTAGGCGGCGGCATCTATTGGCGCGAGAAGGAGAAGGCGAGCAAGAACACCTGCTCCAACGCCCCGTCCATCGCTGCATGCCTCGTGGTCTATCAGAAGACGAACGATCCCACGCTGCTCGAGACAGCGAAGAGGCTGTACGCGTGGACGAAGAAGAACCTGCAAGACCCGGCTGACATGCTGTTCTGGGACTCGATCGCCCTGAGCGGCAAACTCGACAAGACCAAGTGGTCGTACAACTCGGCACTCATGATCCGTTCCGCTGCGGAACTCGCGCGCCTCACCGGCGTGCGCGCCTACAAGGAGGGCGCCGAGGAGATCGCAAGCGCGAGCGAGAAGAAGTGGCTCGTCAACGGCCGCGTCGCCGACGTCGGCCGCTTCGCACACCTGCTCATCGAAAGCTTCAACTACGTGCCGACGGACGAGCGGCGCAGGAAGGTCGCTGTCGCACTTAAGTGGATCTACGAGCATGGCCGCAACGAGAAGGGGCTCTACGGCAGCCGCTTCGACCTCTCACCGTCGCCATACAGCAAGCGCTATGAGCTCCTCGACCAGGCCTCCGCCGCCCGCGCGTTCCTCGTCGTGCGCGGTTGACGACATTGCCGCTAGTCAGTCTTGGCAATTCTTGGCGGCCGGCCTGGTGTTGGGCTCTTATCGGACGAATTGTGGTCGGTGACGCAAGGAAGGTCGTCCAACATCAAGAGCATGAACCCGGGAAAAGAGACGGAGACCAAGTTGCCGCCGACCTGCGCATAGCCTTCGCGGCGGCGCCGTCCCGCCGGCGAGGCCCCAGTAGGGCGCCCTCTCGGCGGATGAAGAGAGGGACTTCTCGGACTGGATCGAGTCAAACAGAGACAAGACAGAACGCAACCCCCGGATCGAAAGGGCCCGCGCGATGATTGCGTCCTGAAAGCGAACTCCGTGACGAAGTTCTAAGAGTTCGTCTGCATGCCGGCTTGGTCGCAGTTGTTCCGCGTCTGACTCGAAGATCATCCCGCCCGACCATGTTTTACCGGTGAGATCAGCCGGGGACACGATAGCGCTGCGCTTGGAGGGGCCCGAGTTGAAGCTCCTGGCTGATTCTGTTTGGCCGACCCTTGTCATCTGAAGCAATGACATGCCCTTCACCACTCTAGATGGGAACATGTGAACGACGGTGGCGATCCTGCGACTCCTGCCCACAGCCGGATGTTAGTTCTGGCCTCGTTCGCAAGTCCGTCACCTAACAGGAGACACCCTGATGAACACTCGACCCTTTAGGAAAACCTTTTTAGCACTATTCACGATGGCAGTCTCCGGCGTATTGCTTGCGCCCAGCGCGATGGCAGAGACCGTGACTGTCACCACGCTCGAAGACGCTTCTGACTTCTCCGGCTCAAAGCAGGTGAGCGACCTGCCCGGTCCGGACGGGCTCGTGAGCTTCCGCGAAGCCGTCACTGCGGCGAACAACACGGCGGGACCCCAAACCATCGCCTTCGCCATCCCAACCTCTGAGTTCTGGCTAATAACCGATATGGCACTGCTCCGGCTCGAGCAGGGCGCATTCTCCTTGAACGACTCCGGGACGACGCTCGACTTCACGACCCAAACGGCGAACATTGGGAACACCAATCCCGACGGGATGGAAGTTGGCTTCTACGGCCTGGAAGCCAACGCCTGGGGTGTCGCGGCTATCTTCATCAACGCCGACAACTGCGTCATTAAAGGGCTCGGAAACGTCTACCAACGCGGCTATGCGGTACAGATCCTTGGACACAACAACCGAGTGATCGGTTGCCAGATCGCAGGCCCGCTTTACGCTGCCGTTTCGGTTGCGAGCTTTATGGGCTGGGCTCCGCCAACAGGGAACATCGTTGGAGGAACTACTCCGGGTGAGGCGAACATACTTGAAGGAGTCCGGATAGGTGGACCCGCCGAAGACAACGTTGTGATCGGCAATATCATCACGAACGGGGTCATCGTACAAGGCGCTACACGATACGGGGTCTTCGCACGCAACAATCGCATTGGCGGCCCGACCGCCGCCGAGCGGAACGTCATTTCGGGCGCCGGATACTACGGCGAGGAGGGCTTTCCGGTCGGCAACCAGGTCACCATCGTCGACGCTGACGATACGATCGTCGAAGGCAACTACATTGGAACCACGATTGATGGCATGAGCCGTTTCCCCCAACAGATTGGCCCGACCGGCATCGAAGTGCGTGACGCACGAGGTACGACGATCCGCAACAACCTCATCGCGGGAATGCGCGTCGTCGGAACCAACCATTACGCGGGTCAGATCTTTGGCCAGGCCGTCTATGTCAGCGCGGCCAATGACCACACGTATGACACGGTGATTCATGACAATACGATCGGGCTCGCCGCCGACGGGGTCACTCCTATCATAACGCGTACCGGAATCAGGGTCAGCCCGCTGACTGCCAGCTATCACGCGGTCGGAACAGTCATTCGATCCAACCACATCGCCAAGGTCGAAACCAATGGCATTACAGTGGGAAGCCAGGAAAACGGCATCACAATCACTCAGAACTCCATCCATGACTGCGGCGGCTTGGGGATCGATCTCTATTATGGCTACTTCGAAGGCACCGGGGGCGTGACGCTAAATGATCCAGGCGACGGCGATGAAGGCGGCAACGGGCTGCAGAACTTCCCCGTTCTCCTGTCCGCCGAGACTTCCGGCACATCCATAACGATGGACGGAACGCTCGACACTTACCCTTCCGAAGAGTTCACTATCGAGTTCTTCGCGAGCCAATCGGGCGACCCGTCCGGGTTCGGCGAGGGTGCCGTGTTCCTTGGCTCGACGTCTGTGACGACCGACGGCGCAGGACACGTTGCGTTCTCGCTGACGCTTCCCGCCAATGTGCCGGTCGGACAAGTCGCGACCGCGACAGCCACACGCGTTTCGACCGGCGACACTTCCGAGTTCTCAGCATGGATTGACGTAGCGTCTGGGGACCTTCTTGTCGCCCCAGATAGTTTCAGCGTAATCTGGGGAATCCTCATGTCGGGATCCCTCGAATCTCTTGTTGCGAGCGACGATGTCAGAACGAACATCGCGGGTTCGGTGACCGGCCATCGAGGTGCTCCGAACGCTCAAGTCGAACTCAGCGGAACCTCTCCGCTCTCGCAACCGGCTCAGCTCACTTTGAAGCTGGAAGCGCAGACAGATCTCTTTCCCTTGGGTCAGGTTTCACAGCGGATCGAAATGTTCGACTTCGTTGCGCAGCAATGGGTGCAGGTTGACCAGCGCTTTGCGACGATTACAGACTCAGTCGCCTCGTACTCGGTCACGAGTAACGCTGGGCGCTTTGTGGAACCGGGCACCAGGCGCATACACGCCAGGCTGACATGGTTCGGCGGTTCGCAAATCAGCCGTACTCAAGGACCAAAGATTGACCAGTTCTGCTGGTGGGTTAGATAGCACTGGTGGCCCGCTCAGGCTCTCCCCTGAGCGGACACGCCACGTTCTGGCGGGGCAGGCATCTCGGGTTGCCTGCCCCGTCTCCGAGTCTGCAGAAACCCTTCGGTCGAGCGCGGCTTGGCAAACGCCGGACGCGCCGAGATTGCTCTCCTTCCCGGGTCATCGGGGCCACGTTCGTCCGCAACTCAGGAACGGTTACTGCTTGAGGACCCAGCCCTTGGGAGCAATGATGGGTTCCGCTCCAGAGTAGTTAACCGTGCCCTTGCCTCCGGCCATCTCGACTCTAACGGTCTCTCCGCCGACCACCACGTCAATCGGCATCGGAAAAGGATGGCCGCCCGGCGTGATCCACTCGAGCCGCAGGACTCCGTTCGCCGCCTCTGCCTTCAGTGTGGGCAGCTTGGCTTCGCGGACGTACACCTCAAAGAACCAGCGCAGGTCTTGCTTTGCCTCAGTGGAAGCAATGTTCACGTAGTCATCCGTGGTGACGAGCCGCAGTGCGCGGCCGTCCGCCCACGTCTCGGACTCCGGCGTGGGATATGCCATGCGGCGGATCGAACGAAGAAAGGCCACGTCACCGATTAGGTAGCGCAGCGAATGCAGAATGAGCGCGCCCTTGTCATAAATGTCGCCGCCGTACGCCTCGCTGGAGGTCTCTGCCCGAGGCGCGACGGGCGCGGCGTTGCGAACGCTTCTGCGCCGGCCTTTCATCGCAGTGAAGTAGGCGTCTATGCCGCGGGTCTGCTCGATGTAGAACGTGTCCATGAAGCTCTGGAACCCTTCGTGGATCCACATGTCCCGCCAGTCGGCGTTGGAAACGAGGTTGGCCCACCATTCGTGGCCGAACTCGTGGAGCAATAGCCAATCGAGCCCGTCCGGTGCAAAACGATAGCGGTTTCCGTAAGCGATCGCAGTCGAGTGCTCCATTCCGAGGTGCGGCGTCTCGACGATCCCGATCTTTACGCTTCGGAACGGGAAAGGGCCGCAGTACTTCTCCATGAATGAGAGGTACTTCTTCTGCTCTTCGATGAGGCGCGGGGCCTTGTCCTTGTTCTCAGGGAGCACGTAGAAGTGGATCGGGATGTTCTGGCCCGTCACCGACTTCACCGAGTCTTTGACCAGCTCGTACGGTGCCGCGTTAAAGACAAGCGAGTAGTTGTTGATCGGCAGCCCCATGTGCCACACGTAGGTCGAAGTCTTGTCGCTGTTCTTCTCCGTCCTCTTGAGGTAGCCCGGCCCCACGGCGATCAGTGGGTCCGGAACGGTCAGCCGCATGGTGGCGCTGTTGGGACGGTCCGAAGGATGGTCCTTGCACGGGAAGATGAGGTCCGCGCCCGCTCCCTGAAGCGCGACCGAGACCCAATCCGCGCCGCTCGGAGTCTTGGACCACATAATGCCGCCGTCCCATGGGGCGTTTCGAGCAATATGCGGCGTCCCCGAGTAGGTCACTTCTATGCGGATGGGATCACCCGGTTGTTTTGAGAGCGGAAAGAAGACCCGGACCATGTCCTTCAGCCGATCAAAGCGCAGTGGGATCCTGCCGTCCGTGACCTTGGAAACGGTGTACGGATCGTGTAGGTCAACCAAGATGCTGGCCGTTGGGATGACGGTCTTGGCATCCATGACCGTCGTCCCGGAAAGCGTCTTCAACGCCGGATCAATCTTGATGGCAATGTCGTACGACTGGACGTCGTAGGCCGCTTGCTCAAGCTTCAGGACGCCGCCGGAAAAGCCCTCCTGCACGCCCACAATCGCGACGAGAATCTGCAGGCCGGCCGCTAAAGTCATGGCTTCGTCCATTATAGACGCGGGGTGCACCCGACGTGATTGGGAGCGTAGCGAGGGCAGTGGGCGAGGCGCACCGGGGCAAACAGGCTTTCAACTCCGGTGCAGCAGAGGTAACGTGCGATTGCGTCGAGAAACCGTAGCGCCCGTGTGGTGCAGGCGTCCCGCCTGCTCCTAAGACTCAAGTAAGGATTGCAAAGATGGAAAGCATAGTCGCTTTATGCAAAGAGAACGCAGTGCGTGGCATGGAAATATTCCTGAAGACGTTCTCGCATGTCCCAGACGACAGATTGAACTGGGCACCGTCGCCGACGGCAAAGAGCGCCATCCGGATTGCCGCGCACACGGCAGTCTACGCGGGCCACTTTGCAAAGATGATTCGTGATCGGAGGCTTCCCTCCGGCGACGAGATACCCGAGTTCGTGGCACGAATTGAGGCTGCCGAAAGAGCCCTCACCACTCGGACCGAAATTGAGAGCCTGTTCCGCAAGAACACGGATGAAGTGCTCGCCGCTCTCGATTCCCTGACTCCGGAGGCGATCGGAACGCCTTTGGATTCCTCGCTCTGGTTCGTGTCGATGACGTTCCTGATGAACCTGCCCGGAACGCACGCCCTGTCCCATGCCGCGCAGATTGACTATCTCCAGACCTGCTGGGGCGATCAAAAAGTGCACTTCTAATAGACCGGTTCGAGCGCGGACGAGACTTTACCGACTTCCTGGCCGCCTGTTAGCCGTGGAGGCAGGTCCATACATGAGTCTTCGTATCCAGACTGTAGTGGCTCGTGTTTGAGTCGTGGCTCTCTTTGCCAAAACGAAAACCAATTGCCTTGCCACCCTTCACGACGATCGATCCTTCGTTGCGATCCGCGCGGTGCTTGAAAACGCGTGGCGGAACGTCGCCGCGTGTTTGAACACGCTCCATCTGGTAGGTATGCGTGTTAAGACGGTAGACAGGGATCACACCCTTGCGCTGATGAACGTATCCAAGTCCACCAATGACGTAGATAAAGTCACCAACGAGGGTCGCGGTGTGAAAGTCCGTCGGTTCAAAGTCACTGAATGGATACCCGTACACCTTGATGGTGCCACTCGGATCGAAGACGATCACATCGTTGTATATGCAGAAGTCCGGATCGTAAGAGTCTTCATGCTCGCCACCAATCATGACGGCGCGCCCATCAAGGAGCTGTGTGACTGTCTGGCCGAATCGATCGGCGCACCAAACGGCGTCCTCCCTGATCCCGGTCGTGCTGCACGCGTAGTTTGGATCCTCATTGAAGATCGTACGCGGGCGGTAGGCGTTGACGCCCGCCTTGATCATCGCAACCTTGAAGGCGTCAGTCAGATCATCTGGATTGCTCTTCCCTTCTCTGAGGTGCCTGCTCGCTTTGAACTGCGCGAGGGTCACATCCAAAAGAATGTCTACGTTCTGCTCACCAAGTCCAACAAGCTTACGGCGGCCCTCGTTGTCGAGATTCGCCGGATCGGCTCCTGAAGAGATCAAGAGTTCAACGATCTCTCTTGTAGGAGCATTCTGCAAAACCGAGTCAAGCGTGTCTCCGGCGTTCGGGTCGGCACCGTGTTCGAGCATAAACCTAACAATCTCGATATTCCCGCTTGAAACAGCGCTTCCAAGAACCGGATTCCCAAACTTATCATGCTCGTTTATGTCGCAACCGTGACGCAGGGCCCACTCCAAAACCACCGGGCTGCCACTTTCAATGGAACAAGCGATGCTTGATGCACCTTTGCTACTTTGTCGTGCTGGATTTGCACCGTGCTGCAACAAAAGTTCCGCAAGTTCAAGGTCGCCTTTCCGCAGGGCTACCTGGATCGCCGACATACCGTTCGAATCGAGGGCTCGCACTTCGCTGCTTCTGGCAAGAGCGGTTTCGACGTCCTGTCTCGATCCAATGGCAACTGCGCGAATCACGTCATCCCACCCGAGCTGAGAGTCGTCGGCACCCGCGGCGAGGAGCGCCTTCACAGTCTCATAGTCGCCGAACTGATAGGCAGTTCTAATCGCCGTTTCGTTGTAAGTCGTTCTCGCATTGACGTCGGCGCCTTGAGAGATGAGGAACTCAATGACCGGAAGCCTCTCCTTCTGGCGGTAAGCCGCGTCAATCATCGCTGTGTAGCCGTGTGCATCGCAGTAGCTTAGGTCGGCACCTGCTTCAACGAAGAGCTTGAGAACTTCAACCTTCGCATACTTTATGGCTTGGCGAATGACAGGCTCGCGATTCGTTATTGACTCGCCAAGCTTCAGGTCGGTAGCGTCCTTCAACCCTAACGAAGCTAGCACTGCATTCCCGATCCCTTTGAAAACATCGCCGATCCCAGGTATCGTCTCCACCCTTTCGAAGTCGATGTCAGCACCGGAAGCGAGCAGATCCACCACGATCTTGCTACTGACCTCCTCGCTGGAGACGGCATAGTAGAGCGGCGTACCCCCGCCCTCGTCTACTTCATTGACCGCCGCGACAATGTCGTCTTGCGACCGAAGAAACTTGCGGACGCCCTTGGCATCTTTCTCTCTCACCAGACGATGAAGCTTGCCCATCGAACTCCTAAGAACCTTGTACCTCGAACGCGATCCGAATCCGCGATCTTTCGAGCTTGCGAGATCCCGCCGAACAAAGTGAAGGGAATGGAGCGAAGCGGAATCGGGACGCCGCCAAGAGGTGACCAAGCGGGCGACGTCCTGACCGCTCTCTGGTTTCCACTCCCTACTCCCTTTCCCGCCACCTGCTTTTGACTTTTGACTTTCGACTCGGGACTCCGGGCCCGTCACCCGTCACCCGTCACGCGTCACCCAAGACTGATACTCCCGACGGGATTGGGAGCGAAACGACAACCCGGATGGGCGAAGCGGGAGTTCTAGGATGAGACAGTTGTGCGCGCGGCTTGATCCGAATAGCTGACCTTTCCATCTGTGATCGTCACAAATCCTCGAGAACATAGAGCAGCAATGACATCTTCAACATCCTTGTCTGAAATGTGACGATGAAAGACAGTTCGAACCGCGTTTGAAAGCGTCTTTGCAGTCCGCGGCTTCGTGGCCTTGGGGCTCCCCAACTTTTCCATCAGGTACGCGGCCCGCGTTGCGGCTGTCTTGGGCTGAGACGACATTATGAAGGGCGCGTCTCCAATAGACTTGTGGCGAGCGGCCAGTATCCTCTTACCTTTGAGATAGGCAATCAGAGGATCGAACCCGGCATCTTTCGAAATGATGTGGAAAAACGATTGGTCTTCCGTGCGGCACTTCTCACCGATCGTAAATGCGATATGGAAATCCAGTGCATTCGGCCCGTTGCCTGAGATCTGAACATATTGGCCCCGCTCTCCCAGTGCCTGCATTTGGACGGCCAGTTCTGTTGGCACCTTCTTCTGATTGTTTCCAAGAAAGAGAATCACGCGGACGTCTTCGCGATTAAGATCTCTCAGGTCGACATCTTTTACGTTCTCAAAGTCGACCAGGATGAAATGAGTACGCATATCCGTTGGGGGGAGGATACCAGGGCAGCTGTGTCGCGGTCTGTCAGCCGCTCAACGCACACCGAGCTTGCCCTTCTCACCGTGCTGCAAACGCAAATGCTGGTACTCCCGACGGGATTTCGAGCTTGCGAGATCCCGCCGAACAAAGTGAGGGGAATGGAGCGAAGCGGAATCGGGACGCCGCCAAAAAGTGATCAAGCGTGAGACGTCCTGGCCGCTCCCTACTCCCCTTCCCGCCCCCTGCTACCTGCTTTTGACTTTTGACTTTCGACTCGGGACCCGTCAACCGTCACGCGTCACGCGTTACGCGTCACCCAAAACTGGTACTCCCGACGGGATTCGAACCCGCGGTCTTCGCCGCCAAAAAACGACCAAGCGGGCGACGTCCTAACCGCTGGGCCGGTCCCCACCCGTCACGCGTCACCCGTCACGCGTCACTCAAAACTGGTACTCCCGACGGGATTCGAACCCGCGATCTTCGCCGTGAAAGGGCGACGTCCTAACCGCTAGACGACGGGAGCAACCGGACACAGTGTGACCCAACACCCAGACTCAAAACAAGACGCCCAGGGCACACGGCCCTGGGCGCCTCACAGCCAAACCGTGCTACTTGCCCGTCTTGTCGGCGCCGATCACGACCCGGCTCGGGAAAAGCTCTTCCGCCGTCTTCGTTTCCACCTTCTCGGCGACAGGAGCTACGACGGCCTTCTCGACTTCCGCGATCTGCAGCCCCGGCACCCTTCGCGCGCCCGCGTAGCCGCTGCGATAGTCGTTCAGGCTGGTGACGATCACGCGGCCCTTGTAGCTGCTCGCGTGAACAAACTTCCCTTCGCCGATGTACAGACCGACGTGGTTGATACGGCTGCTGCTGCGGCCAGTGACGAAGAACAGAAGGTCGCCAGCCTGGAGATCCTCCTTGTCCACTCGGGAGCCGATCTTCGACTGCTCGATCGAGGTCCGAGGAAGCTGGATGCCGTTCTTCGAGAAAACCAAAGTCGTCAGCCCCGAGCAGTCAATACCGCCACGGCTGTTGCCGCCCCACTTGTAGCGCACGCCGAGCATGTCCATCGCGGCGTCAATGATCGAAGACGCCTTGCTTGCGTTCACCGGCGCGACTGCGGCGGCTGGCTTGGGTTCGCTTGAATCGGACGTCGCATTGACCGCGCTCAAAAGGTCGCCGCGGATCCAGCCGACGGTCCCCTTCGGGAACCTGAGCTCGTACCACGCGCCCTGTCGGTCGAGGACAGTCGCGACCGTGCCCTTGTCAACGGTCGTCCGGACGCCGCTGTTGGTCGAGGGCTCCTTGCGCACGTTCACGCCGTTCGTCTTGACCTTGACCTTCTCGGTCTCGATCTTCGGGATGGAGGTCGTGTCCTCAGCGCCGCCCGGCAAATTCAGCTTCTGTCCGATCTGCAGCTTGCGCCAGTCAACGCCGGGGTTCGCCGCGTGAAGCTCCTGGACCGTGATGCCGTACTTCCGGGAGATCGTCCAGTCGTTCTCGTTCTTGACGACCTTGTGGCTTTGGACCGCGTGCGGATCGAGAGATGCGTAGAGCGGCTGGTCCAGGTTGAGGAGGCTCAGCCCCTCTGCAGGTCGTGTCGCGACAGGCGCCGCGCCGCCGAGGGCGCACAATGCGATTCCAGTGGCCGACAGGCCTGCTTTAAAGCTCAACGCATATCCTCCTGAAACGGGAAAAACGAGGCCTACCCAGTAAAACTACTGCCCTCGCGTACCGAACCATCATACCAACCGTATTCTCGGTGAGTCTAGTTCCATACCTTACATGAGGACTTAGGGTACGTAGGTTCATTTGAACCTGAAACCTGGTGGAAAACCCGGCCCGTAAGAAGGCGGGTACCCTCGGTTCTCGCCGATGCTGAGCGTCCTGATCGTGAACTGGAACACCCGGGACAAGCTGAGGGCATGCCTGGCGTCGCTCAAGCGGTTCCCCCCAAACGAGCCCCACGAGGTCATCGTCGTGGACAACGCCTCCTCCGACGGCAGCGCCGACATGGTCCGGGCCGAGTTCCCCTCGATCAAGCTCATCGAGCCAGGATCCAACACGGGCTACGCCCGAGGCAACAACCTGGCCTTCGCCGCGGCGGGCGGGGACTGGCTCCTCACCCTCAATCCCGACACCGAGCTCCAGGACAGCGCCATCCAGACCGCCCTCAACGAGCTCCGCGTCAAGGCGGGATTCGGGTGCTGCGCGGTCCGGCTCGTCTCGCCAGAGGGCAAGATCGAGCGGTCCGTCCGCGCGTTCCCGACCATCCCCGGCATCCTCGCCGATCTGCTTGGCAACGGCAAGGCCTACCGCCTGCCAGACTTCGACTACAAGAACCCCGGCCCCGCGCCACAGCCCATGGGCACCTTCCTCCTCTTCCGCAAGACAGCCCTCGAGGCCGTCGGAGATCCGAGGGCCCCCTTCGACGAGCGCTTCCCTATCTTCTTCAACGATGTGGACCTGCTCAAGCGGATGTGGGACGCCGGTTGGCCGTGCTGGTACTCGTCGGCCGCGCACGTCCTCCACCACCACGGCTCGAGCACCAGCCAGGCACCTAAGGCTATGGTCTGGGAGTCGCACAGGAGCCTCGTGCGTTACTTTGGAAAGCACCAGCGCGGCGCGGCGCGCCTCTTGCTCCCACTCATCGCCGCTGCCGCGTTCCTCGCCGCCCTTTTCCGGGCGAAGGGCTACCATGCCGGATTTCGACCTTAGCGTCACGATTTGCAGCTGGAACACCGTGAACGACCTTCGCGCGTGTCTACAGAGCCTTCGTGACGCCCGCGACGAGGGCTCCTTCGAGGTCGTCGTCGTGGACAACGCTAGCGAGGACGCCTCCGCCGACATGGTCGAAAAGGAGTTCCCGGAGTTCCGCCTATTGCGACAGTACAAGAACCTCGGCTTCACCGGTGGCCACAACCTGGCGATCCGAGAGCGCCGCGGCCGCGGCGTCGCACTTCTCAACTCCGATACAGTCGTCCACATGGGCGCGATCCGGTCCCTCATCGCGTTCATGAACGCGACCCCCGAAGTCGGCATCGTCGGGCCAAAGCTCCTCAACCCCGACGGCTCGCTCCAGATGTCGTGCAGGCGCTTCCCCAACCCCGTCGCCGCGGCCTTCCGCAACACTTGGCTCGGACGCCTCTTCCCCAACAACCGGTTCACGCGCGAATACCTCATGGCCGACTTCCAACACGACCAGGTCCGCGAAGTGGACTGGGTCAGCGGCGCGGCGATGTTCATCCGGGGAGAAGTGATCGAGAAGGTCGGCGCCCTCGACGACAAGTTCTTCATGTACTGCGAGGACGTGGACCTGTGCAAGCGCGCGTGGGACGCGGGTTGGAAGGTCGCCTACTTCCCCGAAGCCGTCATCACCCACGCGATCGGCAAGAGCAGCGACCAGGCGCCCAACCGCATGATCGCGCGCTTCCACCTCTCGATGCTCCGCTACTATACGAAGCACGTCGTCTCAAAGCAGCTCGTCGTCGTCAGACCGTTCACCTGGCTCTTCGCCGCCGCCGCGCTCGGGACCCGTGCTACGATCTTCTACATCAAGAACCAGTTCTACAAGCTGCAACGCAGGTTTGCAAAGTGAAGAAGCCGGACCCCGGGATGTTCTGCCTGTGCGGCGCGGTCGCGTTCGCGGTCATCGCCGGAGGACACGTCTCACTGGACACCCAGCCCGGCGTCACCTCGCCGCTGGGCCTGATCCTCACGCTGATCGCGGTCTTCGCCTGTCTCTCGGGCGCGTTCGTCCTGTGGAACGACGACGCGAAATCCAAGCTCGTCGGCATCGCGCTCGTCGTTATCGGCGCAGGCGTCGTACTGGTCGACCTCGTCACAGGCGGCGACAACTTCGCTACCGTGCGGATGTTCACGGCCCTCCTCGTCTTTGGCGGACTGACCTACGTCCTGGCCACCCGCCGCGTCGTGCAACTGCCGACGGCCGTCTACGGCGGCTTCGCAGTCCTGCTCGTCGCATCCCTCGGCATATCCATCCTCGTCAGCGAGTTCCGCGTCGTCAGCCTCGACGCGTGGCTCTACTGGCTCTGCTACGCCGCCGCCATGTACCTCGCCGTCAGCGTCCTCGGCCGGGTCAAGGGCCCTGCGCAGCTCGCAGACGTCGTTATCGGCGCAACCTCGTTCGTCGCTATCAAAGGAATCGTCGAATATCTCGCAGCGCGCGCCGACGAACCGACCTATCGCATCTTCGCCGACTGGAACAACCCGAACGCGCTCGCCGGACTCCTCGGCACCGCGCTCCCGCTCGCGCTCTGCGTCGTCGTGTCATCGTCGGGTGCGCGCCGCTCGTTCGCCCTCGCCGCCGGCGCCGCGGTCACCGCCGCGCTCGTCCTCACACAATCGAAGGGCGGGCTCATCGCCGCCGCCGTCGGCATCGTCGCGTTCCTCGTTTGCGCGCTGGTCTGGAAGGCAGGCAAGAAGGCCCTCTTCGCACTCGCCTCGATCGCCGCAGGCGCAGTCGTGTTCGGCCTCATCGTCTTCACCACCCCGAGCAAGGCAGAAGGCGCGCCCGCTGCGCGCCTCGTCGCAGGCACCGAGCAGGCGCAGTCCACTGAATACCGAAAGCTCCTGTGGAAGGGCGCCATCGAGCTCGCCAAAAGACAGCCCGTCGGCTACGGCGTCGGCACATACCGGTTCAACAGCGCGCGCAGCGGCCTCAACGAGCAGACACAGCTCACGCACCAGACCTACCTCCAGGTCCTCGTCGAGGGTGGGTGGCTCGCGCTCATTGGGATCGTCGGGCTCGCGGTCGTATGGACCCTCAGGATGTTCCGCGGTGCAAGCGCGCTCTCGCAAGAGCGCAACCTCTTGCGCGCAGGAGTGTTCGCCGCGGTCGTCGCGTGCGCGGCCAACGGCTTTCTCGAGAGCAACCTCTACTACTTCGGCTCGGGCCTGCTGCTCTTCGTGCTCATTGGCGCGGGGCTGCAGCTCGCCGCCGACGGAACGTCGCCAGAGTCGCTCCCCTCAGGACTGCGCGGCATGATCGTTGCGACGTGCTGCGCCCTGCCGATCCTCGCGATGCTCTGGATGTACTGGCTCGACGGAGCGAAGACCACCGCTCTCGCCGCCGTAGAACGCCGCGACGTAGATTCGCTCGAGTCTTCCCTCTCGACCCTGGCCTCCCTCGGCGCGCTCGATGGCGACTCATGGTACTTGCGTGCGGTCTACGGCGCAAAAGACGAAGGAGAGCGCACCAGCGCGCTTGAAAAGGCCGCTGCGCTCGCCCCGAGCACGCGCCACCTGCGCGCGCTCGCACAGATGCAGGCCGCCAAAGGCGACGCCGCACAAGCCCTTCGCACCCTCGACCGCGCGCTCTTCTACGACCCGAACAACATGCGCACCCTGGCGCTCAAGATGAACGTCGAGAGCGGGGACGGCGACACCGCTTCGGCAAAGTCCACCGCCGAACGCATCATCGCGGTCGAGTCCACGCCATACCTTCAGGTCCGCGCCCTCCCAGACGTCGTCCCGACAGAACCGTTCACCGCGCGCATCTTCCTCGCTTCCGTCACGACGGACAAGGCGGAAAAAGTAAAGCTCTTGCGCGCGGCGGTCGAAGGCCTCGTGCGCTACGCACAGACCATGGTCCCGAAGATCAAGCAGTTCGCGGAAGCAGGGCTCGCGTTTGGTGGCGAATCCGTGCAAGACGCCGAGGAAACGCTCGCCACGGCACGCCAGTCCGCCGACGAGCTCATCGCGCTCTACGGTGAGTCCGGCGACGAGACAGGCGCGGAGGAAGTGCGCGAGTTGTCCAGGGCCCTCACGCTCGACTGAACCTCCGGGATCCGCTCCAAGTTCCCCTTCAAATACCGCTCCACGATCTGCCGCGCGATCGGCGCGGCGACCACGCCGCCGTGCCCGGCGTTCTCGACGACCACCGCGATCGCGATGCGAGGTGCCTCCGCAGGCGCAAACCCAACGAACCAACCGTGGCTCGTCGGCCCACCGCTGTGCTGAGAGCTGCCCGTCTTTCCGCCCCAATGCACTCCCTCGATCTTAGAGCCGCCCGCCGTGCCCGACTCTATGACGCTCACGAGCGCCTGCTGCAGCTCCCTCCAAAACGACGCAGGAAGGTCGAGGTCGGTGATCGTCTCGGCCCCTGACTTCTGCAGTGAGCCCTGTGGTTTCTTCGTCCCCAACAACAGGTGCGGACGGTAAGCCTTGCCGCCGTTCGCCGCGACGGAAACGACCGTGAGCATCTGCAGCGGCGTCAGTGCCAAAGGGCCCTGCCCGATACTCACGTTGACCGTGTCGTACGGCTTCCACTCCGTCTCTTGCTTCGCAAGACTCTCTGGCAGCGGCGCCTTCCCAAGCGACTCCGACGACAGGTCAATTCCCTGCTTTTGGCCCAGCCCCAGTACCTCCATCGCCTTTTGCAAGTTCTTCGGACCCGCGCGCATCCCGAGGTCATAAAAGTAAACGTTGCACGAAACCGCCATCGCTTCACGAAAACTCACGCTGCCGTGACGACCGAGGCACGTCCAGTTGCGATTGCCAAAACGGTACACGCCATTGCACGTCACGCGCCGATTGGGATCAAAGGCCCCCGCGAGCTGGGCCGCCACGCTCGTGACGATCTTAAAGGTCGAGCCCGGCGGATACGCGCCCTGGATCGCACGGTTCAACATCGGCTTGTCCGCGTCCTTGTCCAACGCTTCGTAGGCCGCAGAACTGATCCCGTTGTCGTAAAGGTGTATGTCGAACCCAGGCGTGCTCACCATGCACAGGACCTCGCCCGTCCGCGGGTCGCTTGCGACCACCGCACCGCGGTTGGAACCCAGAAGCTCGTGCGCGAGCCTCTGCAAACGCAGGTCGAGTGCGAGCACGACCTCCTCACCCGGCACAGGAAGATCAATAGAGATCGTCCGCATCGGACGCATCTGCGCGTCCACGGCCATCGTCTCCATCCCCGGCGTCCCCATCAGGAGCTCTTCGTAGAACGCCTCGAACCCGGCGCGCCCGACGTAGGTCTGCGGCTCGATCCCGCGCTCCTTCAACTGATTGACCTCCCTCTCCGAGGGCTTCCAAACGTATCCGAGCACGTGCGAGACGCTGAAAGGCTCGTTGTAAACGCGCGTGGGCTGCAGCACGACCCCGAACCCAGGCAGCCTGTCACCCGCCTCCGCGATCACAGACGCCGCCTCCGGAGAGACGCCGATCCAGATCACGCTCGAGACGTAAGGGTCCCAGCTCGCCTCCTTCAGCGGCTTGTCGAGCCGCTCCACAGGCACGCCGAGCAGGCGGGCGACCTCCGCGATCGCCTCCGGGTGGTCCTTCACCGTGTCATAGACCGCGGTCACGACCGCGTTCTGCTGAACCCCCGCGAGCACGACGCCGTTCCGGTCGAGGATCCGCCCGCGCGGCGCAAGCCGCTTCACGCGGTCCACGCCAGTGCTCACGCCCATCGCGCGCAGCGCGTCGGCCCGCACGACCTGCACGTACCACAACCGCCCAAGAAAGAGCAGCATCGCCAGCGCGACCAGCGCGGGCAGAAAGAGCTGCCTCTCATCGAGAGCAGTCTGCCGTGGCGCGTGGATAACGGACATCTACTCCCATTGTGTACCACGATCCAATCCGCGCACCCCGGTCTGGCCGCTTCTTGGGTGCCCCGGTCTGGCCGCGCTCGTTCGCCGCGCCCCGGCGCCCGCACACCCGAGGCAGACCGGGTCCGACCAACGGTTCACCACAGGCCCCGGCCCGCCGAGCATCCCTCTCCCGCTCCACCGACCCAAAAACACAAAGTGACCCGACGAACAGGAGAGGTGAGGTGAGGGCCCCGCGCAGGAACCTAGCGAGAACCAGGCGGACGGTGCACCGGGCAGTCGCCCTTCGGCTCGGCCCCCTTCAAAAACGGCTTCTTCACACGCTCCGGGCAATACACGTTCGCGAGCCCGCCAGAGTCCGCGCACACCTCGACATAAACGATGTCAACCGACCGCGCGTCGCCCGGAGGCGGCGTATAGCGCTCCGTCGGCGGACGAGAGTCCGTCCGCGCCGAGTCATTGCCGATCGGCGGAATCCTGTTCGGGTCCAGAGGCGGCAGCTCGTCGAACTGGTTGTTCTCCGGGTCGCCGTCCACCTCGATCGTGTCGCTGCTGTAGTAAGGCGTGAACGTCGCAAGCTCTTCGCCCAAAGTCTGCTGCGCCTTCTTCACGACGTTCCCCCAGATCACACCGGCTGAGGGCCCGCCGAACACGCGGCTCATCGGCGGATAGATCCAGTTGTTCCCCTGCTTGACTTCGCCACCCATCCACGCGACGCCGATGAAACGGTTCGTGTAGCCGCAGAACCATGCGTCGCGATAGTCGTTCGTCGTGCCCGTCTTGCCGTGGACGTTGACCGCGCCCGTCCTTGTGACCGGTCCGCCCGTGCCCCAGTGCGCCGCCTTGTAGAGGATCGTGTCCATCTTTCGCGCAGAGTCGGCGCCGAGCGCGTTCCGCACGTACCGCGGGCCGTAACGCCGGACTTCGTCGCCGTTCGGGCCGGTCACGCGACGGATAAAGTAGGGCTCGACCCGTGTGCCGCCAGTCTTAAAGACGCTGTAAGCGCGCGCCATCTCCAGCGGCGACACCGCCGTCGAGCCGAGCGCGAGCGAAGGGTAAGCCGCAAGCTTGCTCTTGAAACCGAACGAGCTGTGCGCCTGGTTGACCACGTTCTGCGGGCCAGTCATCACCATCACGCGCGCTGCGATGATGTTGAGCGACTTCATGATCCCTTGTTCGACCGTGTACGAGCCGCCGACGTTGCCCTCGGAGTTGCGAACCATCACCGGGTTCCCGTTCCCCGAGTCCCAATAGAACACTTCGTTGCTGATCACCGAGTGCGGCGTCACGACCCCGCGCTCGAAAGCCGTCGCGTACATGATAGGCTTGAACGACGAACCGGGCTGTCGCGAGCCTTGCGAAATCACGTCGAACTGGTTGCGGTCGTAGTCCGCACCTCCGACGTGAACGAGAACCGCGCCGTCCGAGTCCATCAGGAAAAACGCGCCCGTCGTGACCTTCTGGCCCTTCAGCGCTTTGACCCGCGCCTCGACCTGTTTCTCCGCATAATCCTGGAGCTCCCAGTTCATCGTCCCCTCGATCACGTATCCGCCCATCGTCAGGTCAGCGTCCGGAAAGTCCCTATTCAACTCGCGCATCAGCAGGTCAACATAGTAAGGGGCGAGCTTCTTTCCGGTCACGGTCGGCGGTCGCTGCTCGGCCAGCTTCGGCTTCTCCTTCAGCGCGGCCCGGTAATCCTCCTTGCTGATCATGTCCTCGTCGAGCATCAGCGCCAGCACCACGTTGCGGTTCTTGATCGAAGCCTCGAGGTCGTCGAAGGGGTTCTCCTTGCTCGGCCTGCGAACGATGCGCGCCAGCATCGCGCACTCCGCCAGCGTCAGGTCGTGCAGGTCCTTCTTGCCGAAGTAAACGTCTGCAGCCGCACCGATCCCGTATGCCGACTCGCCATAGAACACTTGGTTCAGGTACAGCGCGAGGATCTGGTCCTTGCTCAGCGAGCGCTCGATCATCACCGCGAGAGCCATGTCGTCCAGCTTTCTGCCGAGAGTCCTCTCAGGGCTCGTGTACACGCGCTTCGCGATCTGCATCGAGAGCGTCGAACCGCCGCGAGGTATGTCTCCGCCGGAGAGCAGCGTGATGAACGCGAGGTTCGTCATCGCCTTGAAGTCAATCCCGTCGTGGTGGTAGAACCGCTTGTCTTCGGCAGCAAGAGTCGCGTTGATCACGACCTGTGGGACCTCGTCAATCGTCACGGGCCTTCGATACTGGTTCTGCACCGAATACAGCGTCTCGCCGTCGGCGCTCACAAAGACCGTGGGAGAGCTGTTCACTTGCTCGATGATCGTGGAGAGGTTGTGGATCTTCTTCCCCGCTTCGCCCAGACGGGGCACGAACACCACACCACCGATGATCACGAACAGGCAAATGGCGAGCCCGACGTACCATAGGGTCCGCTTGAGCCACTTCCGGACTGTCTTGGACCGTGAGCTCGGTTCAGGGTCGGCCGCTCGACTCTTCATGCGTTGGCCTGCCAATACCTAGATTATGACGCCGCGCAGGGCAGGTCTGTAGTTACCGACGTACCAGCTTTGCCAACCGTTCCAGCTCCTGAGCAGGAAGGTCCCCCACGAGGGCGAAGTTGTACCCGTCCCGCTGCCACACGTGGACCTTCAAACGGTCCTTGTCCCGCCCCTTCAGCCGCTCCGCGTCTATCGAGCCCCGGACCTGGTGCAGCGTCACGACGAGCCGACCGTCGCTGAAGGTGGACCGCAGCACCTTCGAGCCGTTAGCCTCGAAACTGCTCGACTCGTAAAGCTTGAACTTCGCGTCGCCCGAGATCGTGAACGGCGCATAGTCCACCTTCTTCGCCGCGAGCGCGAGTCGGTCCTCGGGATCCAGCACCTTCGCGCCCGGCTTGCTGATCTTGAACTCGTCGTCGTCAACGCGGCGCTTGTACTCGAACGACTCGAAGTAATAAGACATCCCGCGGTCCTTGTCAGGACCGCTGAGCTCGCGCTTCAAGATCGCCTTGCGCCCCTTCTCGACCCAAATCTTGTGCTCCCTGCCGGTCGCGTTCTTGAGCGTGATGAGCCACGTGTTGTGGTCCGCGACCTTGCCGCCCTCCGCCACCGTCACCGTGTACTCCGCACGGCGCTCGCGCATCAGCATGTCCAACCGCTCAGAGTTCTGGTGCTGCAGCGATGGCCCGCGGTGGATCACATTCTCCTTCGGAAAGTAGTGCGAACGGTGCTGGCCGTCGTCAACCGCGATCTGGCCCTCGAAGTTCGACGTGCCCGTGTACTCCGTCCGGCTCTTCTCGCGGTCGCGGACGATCACCTCGGTGAACGTGCTCGAACCAGGCTTGCCGTCACGCACGAAACGGAACGTCACCTTCCGGATGCCCTTATATCGCAGGTTGCTGTTCGCGTCCAGGACGTCCTGGAGCAGGTCGTCCCGCCATTCCGAAACCGAACCCCCGCGCTGACCGAGCGCGAACGTACCGCTCGCCGCCAGGAGGACGAGGACCAGGGACCGGAAGGAGGGTCGCATTGTTGTCTGCCTAAAAGCCAGTCTCGCGATACGAGACGTGGACGCCCAAGGACGCCTGGCTCGTCGCGTCGTTGTGCTCCGCCAAGATCGCGTCCTCAAGGCTCGGCTTCGCCGTGCGCTCCGCAACTGCCGCCTTCACCGGACCGTCCTCCGACGGCACCGGCTGCAACAGGCTGACCACCAAGAACGATGCGGCCGCGACGCCGACGGCTGCGATGCCCAACCGCCACACCGGTGCGGCGCGCCGTTTGCGCGAGACCCTCGCCAGCCGCTGGTTGAGGCCGCTGCGCCAACTCATGCTCGGCGACTCGTCCGGCAGACCCGCGACGACAGAGGCGACGGGCGCCTGCGACTCCAGCGCAGCGTCCAACCGCAACGACTCCTCAGCCGTCAAGGGCTGCTCGCCGTTCAACTTCTTCAATAGATCCTTGTTCATCACTTGCCTGCCCCGCTTTCTAAGTACTGGCTCAAATGCGTCTGAAGGTGAGCCCGCGCCAGGAAAAGCCTGCTCTTGACCGTCCCCACCGGCACGTCAACCGTCCGGGCGATCTCGTCGTAGCCCATGTCCTCCTTGTCGTGCAACAACAGCACCATCCGCAGCTTCTCGCTCATCGTAGCGATCGCATGCTCCACCACCGCCCCGAGCTCGTCCGCCAGCGCGATCCGCTCAGGGTCCCAGCGCGCGTCGGCGAACTCCATCGGCTCGTCCTCGGCGTGCGTCGGCTCCAGGCTCGTCAGGCTCAGCCCCCGATCGTGCTTCCGAGCCCGGTCAATACAGAGGTTGTGGGCGATCCGGAAGAGCCACGTCCGCAGAGACGACCGACCGTCGAAACGGTCCAGGTGGCGGAAGGCCTTGATGAAGACCTCCTGGGTCACGTCCATCGCCTCCTCCTCGCTCCGCACCATCCGCCGAACGAACCCGAACACCCGCGCCTGGTAGGCGTCAACGATCTTCGAAAACGCCTCGTAGTCCTGCCGACGGCACTGCGCGACGAGCGCCTGCTCCGAGGCAAGGTCCAGTTTGCGGTTTGTGGCCAATCGGGAAGCTCCAAAGTGAGCCATCACTAGGCTAAAACGAACCTAGCATGGCGAGTGTTCAGTCCTGAGGACTAATAAGCCCCTATAAGGATACGACAAAACTGGCCCGCGCCACAGGCCGCGAGCCAGTTTTCACACCCAAAACCCGCCTAGCCTAGAAGCGAACCCCAGCAAAGATTCCGTATCCATTGAGGGCGCTTTCGGCGCTGCCGAAATAGCGGGCCTCGACGAAGAACGGGGTCATGCCCTGCTTGAACTCGTAGCCGGCGCTGAACTGGAAGCTCAGCTCGGTGCCGGTGTCGGAGCCGCCGAGGCCGTCCGGGGTCTTGGCGAAGCCGAGCCCGGCGCCCGCGCTGTAATAGAGCTGCTTGCCGCGCGAGACCCAGTTCAAGAGCACAGGCATGTTGCTGTGGTCGCCCTTGCCGTAGTAGTCCACCGAGATCGAGTACGACGTCGCGAAGTCGTCCGGGCCGTACGCCTTAGAGAGGTCCTTGAGCTTGTACTCGACCCCGACGCCGAACCAGGTCTTACCCTCGGCCTTGGCCGAAGCCGCCGTCGGGAAGAACATCCCGCCCCGTAGCGAGACGCCCGAGGGCTGTTGGCCGTACTGCGCGTTCGCGGCCGCCGCTAGCGCCGCGATGATTACTAATACTGCTGCTTTTTTCATCCGTGATTTCCTCTGTGCAAAGTTCACACGCCCAGTCCGGGCGCCTGACAAACATACTAGCACCTAAACAAGGGACGGTCGGGACGAAGGAATCGTCACACCCCGGCCGCCTTTGCAACGATCCCCCGGCACAGCTTCGCCGTGTCAACCAGGTCCTTGACCGAGACCAGCTCGTCGTGCGTGTGGATCTTGTCCATCCCAGTCGCCACCACGATCGTCGGAACCCCCTTGGCGTTGTACACGTTCGCGTCGCTCCCACCGAGGGTCGTGCGGAGCGCTGGATCGAACCCCATCGCCATCGAAGCAGCCACCGCGTGCCGCACCACCGGCGAGTCGTCGGGGATCGAATATGACGAGTAGTGCCGATGGTGCTCGATCACCACCGTCGCACCGCGCTCGCTCGCCGCGCGCTCGAACTCTTGGATCATGTGGTCCACCTGCGCGTCCAGCATCTCGACGCTCGTCGAGCGCGCCTCACCGCGCAACTTCACCATCGCCGGCACAACGTTCACCGCAGAGCCCCCCTGGATCAGCCCAAAGTTCGCCGTCGTCTCGTCGTCAATCCGCCCCAACCGCATCCGGCTGATCGCGTCCGCCGCCACCTCCAGCGCGCTGATCCCGTCCTCCGGGTTCTTCCCGCTGTGCGCCGGCTTCCCGTGGATCACCACGTCAATCTTGTCGTGCGTCGCCGTCCGCGTGACGAACGAACCCACCGGCGGGCCCGTGTCCAGCACGTATCCGAAGTCCAGCCCAAGCCCGCTCACGTCCAGCGCCTCCGCCCCCAAAAGCCCGATCTCTTCCGCGACTGAAAAGAGCAAAACCACGTCGCCGTGCTTCTCGCCGCTCTCGATCAGCGACTGCACCGCCTCGATCGCCGGCGCCATCCCCGCCTTGTCGTCCGCGCCCAGGATCGTGTCGCTCGCGCTGTACAGCACGCCGTTGCGCTCTTCGATCACCAGCCCCGCCGTCGGCTCGACAGTGTCGAAGTGCGCGCTGAAAAAGATCCGCGGAGCGCCGGGCACGTCGCCTTTCAGGACCGCGATCACGTTGTTCGCGTTCCCGCCGATCTTCCCCCCCGCCCCGTCCTCGCGCACGTCGAGGCCCATCGCCGCCAGGTGCCCCTTCACGAAGTCCACGCTCTCCCGCTCCCTCAGCGCCGGCGCATCAATCAGGCACAGCTTCTTGAACAGCCCCACCAACCGCTCTTCGTTCACCATCGCTCGCAGTATGCCCCCTCCCCTCGCTTCCCGTTACCCGTTACCCGTCTCCCCTTACCCGTTACCCGTCTCCCGTCTCCCGTCTCCCGTCTCCCGTCACGCCCCCCCCAGGTAAAACCCTCCCCGATGCCCCCGCTCAGAGCACAGACCCTCATCCGCGACGTCCCCGACTGCCCAAAGCCCGGAATCGTCTTCAAGGACATCACACCCATCCTCCAAGACCCGCAAGCCATGACAGAGGTCGTCGGACTCCTCACACAAGACGCCAGAGAAAAACAAGCCCAGGCCGTCGTCGGCATCGAGAGCCGCGGCTTCCTCTTCGGAGTCCCCGTCGCGATGGCACTCGGAGTCCCCTTCATAATGGCCCGCAAGCTCGGCAAGCTCCCCTACGACCGCATCAGCGAGGAGTACGCACTCGAGTACGGCACCAACACCGTCGAGATGCACACCGACTCCGTCACCCCCGGACAAAAAGCGTACGTCGTGGACGACCTCCTCGCCACCGGCGGCACAGCGGCAGCAGCAGCGCGACTCATCGAACGCATCAACGGCACCGTCTGCGGATTCGGCTTCGTCGTCGAGCTCACGTTCCTCGAAGGACGCAAAAACCTCCGCGGCTACGACATCTGCGCCCTGATCGAGTATTGATCTCTCTTGGGAGTGCGCGGGAGCGGAATCCCCTTATCCAGCCGCGACCGTCTTCGACGGGGAATGGAAAATGGATTTGCGGCGGAGCCGGATGGCCCCGCCGCAGAATGGAGACTAGGCCGCGATTTCGAGCACGACCCCTTCCGGCTCCCAGATCGCCGCGACGTTCGACGGAATCGAAGTCTGACCGAGCCGCGAGGCGCGCACGCGGAACCAGTGCGTGATCCCAGGCGCGAAGCCCTCGACCTTCAGCCGCGTCCGCGTGGTCGTGATGATCGTCGTCCAGTCCACGTTTTCGCTCGGCCGCCCCTCAATGATGTACGTCGTCGGGTACGGGTTGCCGTTGTTGTGGAAGTTGAACGCGACCGTGCCGTACGCGTCCGGCGTCGCCGTCAGATCGAGCGGCTGCGTCGGCGAGTGCTTGGTCGGCACCGGGTCATGGATCGTATAGCCCGCGTCCGCCAGCATCTGGTTCGAAACGTCCGGGTTGTAGTAGATCGTCCCGCCGACCGAGCCGAGGATTTCCAGCGCGGCAGCGCGGGCGGTTTCCAGTTGTTGCGTCGCGGCCTTGCTGGCCGTGCGCGCGTTCTCGGCGGCGGTGATCCCCGCGCTCAGCAGGGCCTCGGCTGCGGCCAAGGCCGTGTCCTGAGCGGCAGAAGTGCCGTACGCGCCAGCGGATGCTGAGATCGTGTCGTTTGCTTGCGTCACTTTCACGAGCAGCTGCTCGTTGTTCATGTTACTGTGATTATTCTGTGCCATACGCATTTCCATCCTTGGACCGCCGGGGGCGGTGCCGTTTTTCGTCGGCCCCGTCCGTGGGGGCTTGTCATTCAAGGTTGGAAAACGCCCTGGCAATTTTTAGGTTTGTTGCGAAAACCTGTCAATTGTGCCAGTGGCCCAGCCTTGCAAGCGGCCACTTAAAAACCGGTTAAATCGCCCTCGCGCATCCGTTTGAACCTGGCAGGACACAGCGCCGAGCAGTGGCGGGCGCGCGGGCCGACCCGCAAGGGCCCGAACGCGGTGTGCAGATCAGGTCTCGCAGACCGGATCGAGACGGGAGACCCCGGAAAAACCCGAACAACCCTCTGCCAACCCGGACAAACCCGGGCACCCCCCAGGTTCAATTGAACCTACGGCAACGCCTCGCTGAAACTCCTCCGACCCTCTAGGAAACTGTTTCCTAGAGGGTCGGAGAAGCTTCCCCGAAGGTCGAAAAGGTTTCCTAGGGGGTCGGAAGAGTTTTCTCGAGGGTCAGAACGGTTTTCTAGAGAGTCGGAGGAGCTTCCTCGAAGGTCGGAGCGGCTTCCTAGAGGGTCGGAGGAGCTTCCCCGAGGGTCGGAGCCCTTTTCTAGAGGGTCGGGAGAGCTTTTCCAAGGGTCGGAACTTCTCTGTCGAAGGTCGCAGCGACTTCTCCGAGGGTCGAAACGCTTCCCACCCCCGCCCCCTTTCAAAAGCGGTAGGGCACGTGCGCAACCCGTCGGGGCACCACACGCGTAGGGAGCCAGCCCGGGGACAAGCAGAAACAACAAAGCCCTCCAGGAGGGAGGACTTAGTGTGGACTCCTACGGAACCCTTGGTTTAGCCCACTAGGGGCATATCCTGCGAAGCAGAGCTTCTTATTGAAGATGCGGACACAGGCTCCTATCAGATACACTTCAACCTTACCGGAGAGCAAAAGGACATGTCAAGCCACAAAACCCAAGTGCTTGGGCTAGACCTGGGCACAAACTCGATTGGATGGGCGCTCATCGAAGAAACCGATGGGGAGCCCACCGGCCTGGTAGACCTTGGTGTCCGCGTCTTTCAGATGGCGATCGAGGACAAAACCCCAACGCCCAAGAACGCAAAGAGGAGGCAAGCCCGCGGTGCACGGCGGTTGACGAAGCGCCGAAAAATGCGCCGTATCCAACTGACCAATCTGTTGCAAAAACACGGTTTGCTCCCAACCGACGTGGAAGCTTCGGGCGCCCTGTTCCACGACCACAATCATCACCCGTACGAGCTTCGCGCCAGGGCGCTCGACGAGAAGCTCCACCCGCACGAGATTGGGCGAGCGCTGTTCCATCTCAACCAGCGGCGCGGGTACCAATCAAACCGCAGGTCGAGCCGCCTCGACCAAGTCGAAGACCCCGAAGTGAAAGCGCTGGTCCTTCGAGGCGAGCAAGAAGCGGTCGAGAAGGCACGCGAGAAGGAAGCAAGGGCAAAGGCAAAGTCGCTCGAGAAAGGTGTAGAGTACAAGCCGAAAGAGGACGACGACTCCGCAGTACTCGCAGAAATCGAGGAACTACGTGAACGACTGGGCAAGCCAGGAGCGCGAACGCTCGGCGAACTTCTCTGCCACGAGTTGCGAAACGGAGCACGGGCACGAGCGCGCCACACGGACCGGCAGATGTACAAGGAAGAGTTCGAGGCGATCTGGAGCGCACAGCAAAACCATTATCCCAACTTGCTGACCGATGGGCTCAGGGCCGAGGCGTTCGAGACGATTTTCTTCCAGCGACCGCTGCGCACACAAGGCGGAAACAAAGGCAAGTGCGAGTTCGAGACAGGACGGGCGCGATGTGCTAAGGCGCACCCCGATGCCCAGCTGATTCGCATCCTCCAAGACGTTGCGCACTTGACATATCAGCTACCGGGCAGCCATGAGTTCGTGCCGTTGACGAACGAGCAGCGCCAGAAGCTGACGCAGACGCTCCACGAGCAACAGTCCATCACGTGGTCAAAGGTCGCTACACTCTTGCAACTACCGAGGGGCACGGCATTCAACCTAGAATCGAGCGTAGGAGAGAAGCTCGTGGGCAACCTCACCCATTACGAACTGCAGAAACGGTCTAACTGCAAATGGTCGACGTATTCAGGCAAGAACCGCGACGACCTCATCACCGACATTCTGACGATCAACAAGAAGGACGCGCTCGTTCGCCGACTCCGCACTCGGTGGGGGTTCACCCCGCAGGAGGCTTACGACCTGGCAACCTACGAACCGCTCGGAGGTACTGCGAGCCTGTCACTGAAGGCAATCCGAAAGATCATGCCGCACATGGAAGCAGGCAAGAACTATCCCGACGCCTGCCAGGAGGCGAAGTATCTGCGAGCAGACCAGCGCGAATCGAAAAAGGTCGAGCGGCTGCCAGCTTCGCCAGACTTGCGGAATCCGGTTGTCAACCGCGCCCTTGCCGAAGTGCGGCACTTGGTCAATGCAATCGTCGCGGCGTACGGCGTTCCCGAGCGCGTCACGGTCGAGATGGCGAGGGATCTCAGTCTTAGCAAGAAAGACAAGGAGAAGCTCGACAAGCAGAACAAAGCGAACCGGCAGTCGAACGACGAGGCGCGTGAGAAGCTGATGGAGCAGAAGATCGAACAGCCCAGCCGCGATGACCTAATCAAGTTCCGGCTATGGAAGGAGTGTGAGGGCGTGTGCCCCTATACAGGAAACGCCATCCCTATCGAGAAGCTCTTTACACTGGACATAGACGTCGAGCACATCCTGCCATACAGCCGCTCGCTCGATGACTCTTTCAACAACAAGACGCTCTGTTACGCGAACGAGAACAGAAACGTGAAGCTGAATCGGACGCCGTGGGAAGCCTATGGCGGCACCGACAAATGGGAGCCGATGCTAGAGCGCGTCCAGAAGTTCAAAGGCAGTAGGCACAAGAAGAAGCTGTTCGCACTCCAGGAGATTCCCGATGGCTTCTCCCATAGACAACTTAACGACACACGCTACATCAGCCGTCAAGTGATCGGCTATCTGCACGTACTAGGCTGTGATGTGCAGGTGACTAAGGGCGAGGCGACAGCCGCGCTCCGGCACCGCTGGGGGCTCGAGACCGTACTAGGGGGCGAGGGCAAGAACAGGGACGACCACCGTCACCATGCTGTGGACGCTCTGGTGGTTGCGCTGACATCGCGGTCGTTGTTCCAGAAAATCACAAGGCTCTCACAGGACAAGGTCGGCGGCCTCTGGCGTGGGGACTGGGAGCTCCCGGATCCTTGGAAGGACTTCCGGAACAACGTCATGGGGCGAACAGCCAACGTCGTCGTCTCCCACCAAATTAATCGCCGTATAAGCGGCGCGCTCCATCAAGAGACCGCTTATGGTTGGAGCGAGACAGCAAAGAAGTTTGTCGTGCGCAAACCGATCAGCGGTCTCAAGCCCGCCGAAATCGAGCGCATCCGCGACGCACGCATCCAGGGGCTCGTCCAGCAAAGGTATGACGAGAAGGGCGAGGCCGGGTTGAGAGAACCCTTCTTCATAACGAACAAACACGGTCAGGAGAAACCCGTTCGGTCTGTCCGGACGTACTCCTATTATGTCGATCCTACGAAACATGCGGGAGTGGTCGATGAACTTGGACGGACGTACAAGTACTATCTTCTCGGAAGTAACCATCACGCCGTAGTGTTCCGTGACAAAGACACGGGAAAGTCCGACGCACAGGTTGTCTCGACACTGGATGTCGCTCGGCGCGCGAGCAAAGGGCTACCCGTACGCCAAGGTGCAGACTCAAAGGACTTTGTTTTTTTCCTTCATGCTGGAGACACAGTGCTTATCGACGGTGATCATCGCCCGCACGTCGTAAAGATGCTCTCGCAAGCCAAACCGCTGATCATGAAGCTTCAGCCGTGCAACATGGCCGATGAAGAGTCCTCGATGGTCATAAAGGGTGTGTCGGGCGCAAAGGGACTAGACCGGGTTGTAGCCAAGGTTCGTGTAGACCGACTCGGTCGCGTGTGGCCGGATCGATGACAGAGCGAATCGTCGAGGTCGCCAATCCGGCCTTCTTGATGGTGGAGAACCGTCAGCTCGCCGTCAAGCGGGACGGCGAAGAAAAGGCGACCGTGCCGATCGAGGACATCGGTGTCCTCATCCTCGACGGCTACAGCATCACGCTCACGTTCAACCTCATTCAGGAGGTCTTGGCCGGCGGCGCGGCGATCGTCTTCTGTGACGAGAAGCACAATCCGAGCGGGCTCGCGCTGAACCTTGAGGCGCATAGCCTGCACACGGCCGTTCTTCGACAGCAGGTGGAGTGCAGTATGCCAAAGAAGAAGCGGGTCTGGCAGCAGATCGTCCAGGCCAAGATAGACGCTCAGGCGAACCTACTTCGATGGAAGGGCAAACCCATGAGGCCAGCGCGGACAAGGACGCAGCTAGTGTATCTGATCGGAGCCTGTCCGCAATCCCCAACCTTGCCGTCGAAGGCCCACCTCTCACCTGGAGTGTATCTGATCGGAGCCTGTCCGCAATCCCCAACCGCTATCTCACTATACGGATCATCG
>JBBDXG010000022.1:71215-92457 GCA_040902435.1 Fimbriimonadaceae bacterium | reverse complement strand
GCCGCCGCCGCCGCCGCCGCTCAAGCCGCCGCCGCCGCCGCCGAAGCCGCCGCCGCCGCTCATTCCGCCGCCGCCGAACTGCAGGGTGGACGATTCAGGCTGCGTGCCGATGTCGGCCTGGCCGCTCAAGATGAGCACGATCAGGCTCGGGTCAGCGTGCCGGATGCGGATCTTTCGAATAACGTCGCTCGAACCGCTGCCTGTGCCCGGGTCAACCGGAGTCGGCGGTTCGGGGGTCGGGCGCGGCATGATGTTGTAGATGCCGCCCTCGATGCGGTACGTCGCTCCGACCTGGTTCAGGACGTTGCGCAGTACGGACTCGAACGGCTGGTTCACGAGGTGAACCGTGACGGTGCCTTGGACGCCGTTCTCCACGCTATAGCTGTAGCCAGCGTGCTTGAAAATGATTAGGAGCGCATCCCGGATGTCCGCCTGGTCAAGGTCCAGGCTGGGGATGATCTTTTGGTCCTGGCCATGGGCCGTGCCCACGATCGGCGCTGTCAGCATACTGCCGACGACGACGAGGCCGAGTACTGCGGTAAATGCCTTTTTCATTGCTTCATTGCCTCTCTACTGTCAAACGGTCTTCGCGACGCTTCGCTACTCCAATTCATCGGACTTTTCGGTGCTAACCGCCACCGCCGGCCGTGCCGAGGGCAGGGAGCTCGCCACGCGGGTTCCCGGCGGCACCGCCGCCTGCGGCACCAGCTCCGCCCGCACCACCGCCCATGCCGTCGCCGATCGGGCCGCTCAGGCCCACCGCGAACTCGCGGGGCAGCTTGTTGCCGTCCCTCCGCAGGACGGCCTTCTCTTGGTCAATCGAGACGACGTACCACTCCGTGCCTGGGACGGTCATCCCGGGGCGGATCTCGTACGTCTCCCGGCCGGTGTCGAGCAGGCCGATGACGCCTTGGCCGATGATGACGCCGGCGAGCCGCCACTGCGGCACGGGCTCGATGACGGGCGGGGCCTCTTCGGTCTCGACGTCCGCTTCGATCTCGACGTCGAGCCGGAAGCCGCCGGCCTCACCAAGGAACAACTCGCTCCGCTGGCTCTGCTCGAACGACCACTCCGCCGGGGTCAGCGACCAGGGGTCTTGGCGCGAACCGACGTTGGCGGCGATCAGCCGAGGGTCGACCGGGGCAGACGCCGGAACAGGCACGCCGCGGTCAGCGCTGAGGTTCAACTCAGGCTGCTGAGCCGGGGTCGCCGTCACGGGCCCAAAGGTCTGCTCGTTTTCCTGGCACCCTGCCAGGAGAACGAGAGCCAGCGCGCCGAACAGGTAGGGCCGAGTCCTGCGCACGTTACCAGTCGCCATTCTTCTTTTCACTATACACCTCATTTGAGTCGGATTTCTAGATTGTTCTACGGCTTGAGCCCAATTAGCGTCCCAGCTGGCCGGTTTGGGAGGCACCGGTGATGACCGGGGCGGCGAGCTCGCCGGTGGTCCCGCCCGGCGGGAAGCCGACGATCGCCACGTTGTACGTCGCGGTGAGCTGGGGCGACGTGCCGGTTATGGCAAGGCCGTCCACGACCGCAAAGTAGTCGGGCATGTCGGACCAGGCCTGGACGTTCCGCGCGATCTGCGCGAAGGTGCCCTGGATCGTCACCGTGCCGAGCTCGAAGAGCACGACCGGAAACGGCAGCCTGGAGTAGTTGAAATAGCTGTTCATGAGCGACTGGGCGTCGTTCGAGGGCCGTTGGACGAACGGGCCGTTGATGACTGTGACGCCTCCGACCTTGACCTGCCGGTTGACGGCCGTCTGGACCTTGTTGCGATAGGCCGGCGCGCTGACGGTGAGCGAAAGCGGGTTTTGTGTCAGGTCAATGAACCCATTGCCGTTGGCGGACTTTCTGGACGAAGTCTCTCGCCAGATGTCGGCCATCTCCTCGACCCTCGCGACGGCGTTCTCGATCCGCCTCTCGGTCGCCGGGATCTTGTCCGCCTCCTTCTGGAGGTTGCCGGCGTAGACGTTGATCATCTCGGCCTCAGTCGAGTCCGGGACATAGAACTGGAAGAAGCCGTAGCTGACGATCGCGAGACCCATGAAGATCCCTGCTACGAGAAACACCCAACCACTGAGTTTGAACATAATTCTTGCCTCTTACCTGCCTGGCGCCGCTGGGGGGGCGCCGAACCCTGTGTTGCTGGCTGGTTGCCCAGTGGCCGCACCCGTGCCTGCGTGCTGGTCGAGCGTTGCGCGCGGGTTCGGGACCTGAAGCTGCCTTCCGGCGATCTGCATGGTCACGCTGACCGTGGACCAATCCGGCATCGCTCCTTTCGGAAAGACGTCTTGGCCAAACCCGCCGACTCCCTGGAACCCTGTCGGGCCGCTGTTCGCACGCCGGATCATCTCCTGCATCCTCAGGTCAGGGTCGGACGGGAGGTTCGGTTCGCCCGGCCTGATCGTTGTACCGAACTGGTCGTCGGTGTTCAGGTTCGGGACGTACGGGCTGTTGTCGCTGTAGCCGTTGCGGGCGACGCTGACGACGCCCGGCATCCGGTAGAGCGCGACCACGAGGTCGGCGTACTGCTTGTGCGTCTGGAGCACGCCCGTCATCTGCACGGTGCAACTGTCCGGCCCCGATGGGGCGGCAGACATACTGTTGATGCGATAGAAGGAAGGGATGTAGCCCATGACTTCGCGATAGAGCCCGACGTACTTGACGTTGTGCTCGGTCATCGCGGTCGTGAGCTTGAGGTTGCGGTCAATGCCGGTGACCCGCTGGATGACCTGGTCGGCCATCTGCGAGTTGCCCATGGCGGTCGCGACCTTCGGGCGGAGTTCGTCCGCCCGGTCCCTGGCAGCTTCGAGCTTGCCTCGCCCCGTCGTGATGAGGGCCCACGTTGCCGCACCGGCGATGGCGATGATCAGGACCATCACGAAGATCATGGCCTTTGAGCCCTGCGACTTTGCGACGTGCGACGGCAGAAGATTGAGTTTCATGTCGTGTACCTAGAAGCAGACGTGCAGGCCGTTGCCGACCGCGACCGCGAACTCCTCCATGTGAGCGCTGTCCACCGAGCCGCTCGGTGCCTTGATGTTTTGGCCGAGCCCACGGAGCGGCTCGTACAGCTTCGTGCGGACGCCGACTGCGCCCTCGATGAAGCCGCCGAGGCCTCTGAGCTTGGAACCGCCGCCGGCGAGGAGCACGATGTTGACGTCGCCGCCCTTGCTGCGGAAGTAGTCAATCGAGCGCCGCACTTCGGCGGCGAGCTCGTCCAGAACGGGGGCCATGGCGTTGAAGATCGGGTTGTTGGCCCCGGGAGCCTGCTCGGCAGGTATGGGAGCCGCAGACGCCTCCTCCTCAGTGGAGTCGCCGAACGGGTTGTAAGGCACGAAGGCCTGGGTGCCCGCGTCCGACGGTGCGGCCGCGGTGGTGGCACCGGCCGGGATTTCAGCCTGGTCCGCCTTCATCCGCTCCGCCTGGTCGAACGGGACTCCCATCGAACTGGCGATGTTGCGCGTGAACATCTCGCCGCCGAGCGGGACGAGGCGCGGCATGAGGAGCTGGCCGTTGCGATAAATGTTGATCGAAGTCGTCTTGTGCCCGATGTCCACGACGCAGACGGTCTTGTCGTGGAGCTCCGCGTCGTAGCCGAGCTTGAGAGTGCGTGCAATGCCGAGCGGCTCGACGTCAACCGCGGCGACCTTGCGGCCGGCCTTTCTGACCATGCCGACGATGCCCTCGATGGCGGACTGCGGAGAAATAGCCATGACGACGTCCATGCTCTGGGACGCTGCGTCTGCGGGCGGGAAGGCCTTGAAGTCGCTCTGGACGGTCTTCTCACCGAACGGGATGTTGCGGGTGATCTCCCACTCCATGTGCTGCTCTAGCTCAGAGTCGCTCATGTTCGGCACTTCGAGGGTCCTGACGAGGACGGATCCCTGCCCTGCGACAGAGACCACGACGTCGCCGACGGACGTCCCGGCGGTGTTGCACAGGTCCTTGAGGACGCTGCCGACGGCCTCCATGTCATGGATGCCGACGTGGTCCACCGCGCCTTCCGGCGTCATGGCTTGTGCCAGGGCCGTCACTGTCGGCTGCCCCCCCATCAGCTTGATCTCAGCGACCTTAATGCTCTGGCAACCGATATCCACTCCGACCGCACTACTAAGTTTTTTTGCCATCGACCGTCCCAAACGCTCAAGAATCAGCGCGCCGACTATGATAGCACCGCGCAGAAGGGGCTGTCAACCGAATCCAAGCTCCCTCATTTGAACTAGACGCAGGCTGAAACGAGGGGCGTTACACAGTTTCACGCCCGGCGGCCTGGTGAGGCCGGCCGGGCGCCCGCATTATTGCGGTTTTGTCAGCTTTAGTTGGGCGGCCTGGGGGTGAACCTGGGCGCCACGGTCTGGAAGAACACGTCCGGCACGCCGGACCTTGTGCTCGTCCAGAACAGCCAGTAGAGGGCCGGCCTTCGGAAGTCCTGCCTGTTGAACGCGCCGTTGAGGGGGTCGAACGAGATGCTCATGCCGGACTCGTTGCCCGCCTGCTCGATCGCCACCGCTTCTTCTCGGAGCTCGACGAGCGGGTCAACCTTGGCCTCGAACTGGATCGGGCCCGTCGGGGCGCCGTTCTCGTCAACGCCGTTGTAAGTGACGCGGACTCGGCGATCCTCCATTCCTGCAAGGAAGAACACCCTGCCGGAGGCCGGGTCCACTTGATAGAACCGTTCAGGCCCGGGAAGGCCCGCGTTGTCTATCCACTGGACTTGGAACGAGGCGAGGTTGCCGTTTGCCGCGAGCTGCACGGCCGTCGGCAGTTGGATGCCGAAGCGGAAGGTCGCCATGAACGGCCTCGTCGCCTGCGTGCCATCGCCGCTCGTGCGGACGAACGTCATCACATGACGGTCCCAACGCAGCAGATCGGTGTCCGCCGGTCGCCCGTTGAACTCGTTGCCCCAGTAGCTGATGTCGCCGAGGAGGTTGCGGGCCGGGTTCGATGGGTCGCTGAAGATCCCGATGAACCTGTCGTCAAAGACCATGCCGACTGTGCGGTAGTTCGCGCCTGGGCCAGTGCTTACGCGCATATAGTTCGGCGCGTAGCGGACGAACAGCCGCAGGCTGCGCGGAACGAGCGCGCCACTGAAGCGCACGCTGCCGGTCTTCGTGTCCACGTAGACCTTGCCGCCAAAGTCCGTCGAGTAGATGATCATGCCGGACTCGCGGTCGAACGTCCGCGAAGTCTTGTCCACGACCGAGACGAACCCGCCGTTGACGAGCCGGAAGAGGTCAATGAACTCTTCAGCCGGGTTGAACGGCGCTGCCGGGTTCGGGATGACGAGGTCGTTGCGGGCAAGCCGCCAGACCGCGCCAGGAGCCCAGTAGATGCCGCTCGACGTGTCCACTTCGAGCTCGTCTATGCGGGGCCCGAACGGGCGCTGCGGCTGGTCGCCGAGCGGCACGCCGTTGGCGTCCGCCTCAAGGCGGACCATGAAGGCCTCACTGAAGGCCTTGCCACGGAGTTTGGCCGTGAATGCGACGGAGACGAACGCTACGTCGGCGTTGCGCCAGCGCCGGAGAGTCGCGCTCGGCGCTCCTACGGACTCGAAGGCGTTGCCCATGTCGAGCGCGTGCGGAGTCTGCCACGTCGCTCCATTGAACGACGCGTAGTTGATCCGGCCAAAGCCCGTCGAGCTCGTCGTGTAGAAGACCGTGCCGTTCGAGCCGGTCTGCACGAGGCTCGGCTTGCCCTTGCTCCCAAGCATGTCGTACGGCATCGCGACGGGCGGGCCGTTCTCAATGACCGCGCCGCTGGTGGCGAAGTTAAGCGAGCTCACGACGATCTGCTCCTGTTGCCTTCTGTCGCCGGCCGCCGTTTGGACGGTCGCGCTGGCCAGGAACGCCATGTACCGGTTCGCGTTGCCCGTGCGGCCAGCGCCGCTCGGGAAGTTGAGCTGGTCGAACCCGCCCGAAGTCGGGAACGTCGGCGCGCCGTACTGGACGCTTCCTGCCAGGATCGCTTCGCCGGGGCGCAACGTGAAGATCGCGTTCGCCGGTGCGGTCGGGAAGGCCGTCGGCACGGCCTGGTTGAACCAGCGCGCCCCGGTGGCCTGGCCCCATCCATTGAAGTCTCCAATCGGGCTGAACGTGTCGCCAGGGACGAGCCCGTTCTGGAACACGAGCGACGAGATGTATATCCGCCAAGTCGGCTGCAGCGCGGCGTCGCCTTCGAGCTTGACCTTGGGAAGCCAGCTTGGCAGGTTGCCGTTGTCCACGCGGTCGGAGACGAACGCTGTGAACAGGTTTCCGTCTGCGCTCCGGAAGGAGCTCGGAGTCATGCTGGCGAACCGGAACGGTTCCCCGCCCGTCACGATGCTCTCCATGTTCGGAGCTGCCTTGGTGGTCGGCAGGCTCGTCATCCTCGACTCGCGAACCGTGAACTTGAGGTTCATCGTCGGATCGGCGGATGACTCGTCCGATCCGAGCGAGGGGAGGTCGGGGCGTCGGTTAGAGCCGAGCCTGTCCTCATATGCATGGATGCGTCGGATGTAGTCGCCGACTGGCGCGCCTATCGGGGTCGTGACACCGATCTTGGGGTTGCCGATCGGCACGACCGCCGGGTCCATAAGGAAGTTGCCAGATCCGCGGAGGTTCGGATTGAGGCGGCTGCGCGGGTTGACGCTGAGCTGCGTCGGCGCAACGTCGCCTGGCCTTGCCTTTTGAAGGATGTTGCGCGCTTCTGGGTCGGTCGCCGTCAGGCCGGTGGCGCTGAAGCGCGGGTCCAGGTTCGTATAGAGGTGAAGCGCGGCATCGAGCCAAGCCAGCTCGTGCTGCCCTGGAGCGAACAGCTCGACCGGACGGTAGATGCGGCCGCCCCCTCGAAGGAAGTCGTACTCCTTCGCGACGCGGACGTTGAGAAGGTTGACGTTCCCGTCGTTCAAGACCCTGAACTCGTCGAACATCTTCATGTTGCCGCCGGTGTACGTGTTGTTCCAAGGGCTGAACAGCGTAGCGAGGTCCCACGGCTGGAGCGGGCCAAAGCCCAGGCCACCGTTGAAACCGCCGCCTGCCGGCAGCGAACCAAGGTCCACAGTCGGCGTTCCTACCGAGAGCCTTTCGTCTACGGCGACGTTGAGTCCTGTGCCGAACGTGCGGAACGGCTCGCTACCCTGGTTGAAGCCCGGCTGGTCGGAGTCCACGAAAACCGTGTGCGATCCGAAGTACCCGCTGAGGCTGGGCGGCTGGTAGCGCGGCACGTTGAGCTGAAGATCGAAGATCGTCGGCTGCATGGCGCGGGCCATCTGCGTGTCGTAACCGTTCGTCGGGTCGGCGGTGCGGTAGTTCGTGCCCGCGGCAGGAGTTATCGCCGGCGGGGTCAGCGAGACTCCCGTGAAGATCGGGTTCTCGACGAAGCCGAAGGAGTTCTTCGACGCAGCCATGCGGTCGCGCCGGATGTCCGGATAGTCGAGGCTGGTGTTCGGAACGAACACGGGATAGTCCTCGAACGACGGGTAGGCGACGCCGAAGTTGTCGGTGAGCGGCTTGACCACCCCACCGGTCGGATTGAGCGGCTGGAGCACCCAGGCGATATCGTCCGGGCCAAGGCGCACGTTCTGCAGTCCGCGGTTGGAGCCGAAGATTAGGTTCAACAGGCTGCGGTCGTAGACTAGCGCGCGGCTGATGCCCTGCGATCCGTGCGGGACTGGGTCACCAAGAGGAGCAGTCAGGCTGGGACGCAACGACGTGACGGGCTGCGGCCCGAGGCCGAGCGCCCCGGTCGGATCCTGGTCGGTCGCTGTGTTGCCGTTGGTCAGGTTGAGGATGTAGGTGGCGTCGGTCGAGTTTCCGACGCTGCTCACGATCGCTCCTGCGCTGTTCTCAAACGCAAGGGCGAGCGGGTTGGCGATGGTGTAAGCAAGGGTAATCGCGGTAGACCGCCGGTTGCCGAAGGCAGGCGCGATCGCGCGGATCTGCAGGCTGGCGGGCCCTGGGCGCACGCCGCTGGCCCCGGTCGGGAGGATCGGCAGCGCAGTCAGGACGATGTTCTCGGAACCTGCTGGCGGACTTCCGGCAGGGATTGCCCGCGTCTGGATCTGTCGGGCGCGCGCACCTCGCGCACCGCCGTTCATCTGGAACTCGAGGAAATACCCTGCGAGCTGCCCGGCTCCCGTCGGCAGGTCGTAGACGAGGACGTAGAGCGTCTCCCCGAACTCGAAGTTCCGGCGGAGCGCGTCCTGGTTAGTCGCTGCAGTCGTAACGTCCGCGTACGTGAGAGTTCCGTCTTGGAGCCGTTCGAAGAGCATGTCATAGGCTTCCGGCACGAGCAGGACGACTTCACTGTTCGCGACGATGTCGTTCAAGACCTGGCCGGTCGGGTCGTCAACGTCTATCTCCTGGATGCCAGGAGGATCGGCGTTCGGCGGAATGATCTGGCCGCTGTCGGGCAGGCCAGGGTCGTGGTTCCACGCGTAGAACGTCCCGTTGCTGTCGCCGGTGTACATCCAACCGTGAGCCTCGATCGGGGTCTTGCCGCCGACCGCGACCGACGAGACCTGTGAATCGCCGTCGAGGGCGTAGCCCCAGACTTGGCGGTTGAAGATGGAGTTCGTGCTGCCGTCAACGAGCATCGAGACGACGCGCCCGTTCGAGAACGGGATCACGACGACAGGGACGTTCCCCTGCAGGACGCCGATATTGTTGAAGACCGTTTGGTACGTAAAGACGGGCGAACCGGTCGCAGCTACGCCGATCTCGTTCGTCTCCCAGTGGAACGCGCCGTTGTTGGCGTTGAGGGCGACGACGCGGCCAAGGCTGTCGGCGAAGACGAGCGCGTCAATGCCGGCGAACGGTCCACCGCCAGCGATCTGGCCGCCAGGTATGGCGACTGGGCTCGACGTGCCGAAGAGCGGGAACAGGCCTGAGCCTGTGCCCAGCACCGACCATACGAGCGTCCCAGTAGCTTCGCTAACTGCGTACATTCCACCGTCCGTGAGGTTGAAGTCCACGCCGGCGCCGAAGTAGACGTTGCCGAACGCGACGACCGGGGCCATCGTGATCGGGCCGACGGGCGTGTCCACGGCATCTGGGTACTGCCAAAGAACGGTCGTGGTCTTGGTCAGCGCGCTGCCAGCCGCGTCGAGCGCGTAGATGCGACCCTGTGTCGTCGGGACGTAGACCGTCGGGACGCCTGGGCCAGTGCCGAACGCGAGCGAGCCGGCGATCGGGCCAAGCGAGCTCGGCGCGATCTGCGCCGTCGGGAGCGACGGGTTGTAGTCGTCGGGGTAGGTCCACCTTCTGACCGTCGTGCCGTCGCCACGGCCCGACATTTCGAGGCAGTAGACGCGGCCGTTCTGCGAGCCGATAAAGAGCAGGTCAACTCCACCGACGCTCTCGATGATCGCCGAGCTCAAGTCGAAGCCGGTCGGCATCTCTGCGATGCGGTCCTTGCCGTCCTCCGTGATCACCTGGTTCGGATCGGCCGAGGTGTCCTCGGACGGATAGACCCAGTAGACCTGCGGCGGGTCTCCGGTGACCGGGTCGCCGTGGGCGTCCATGCAGTAGATGCGCCCGTCCTCAGTTGCAACGACGACGACGTCGCGCGCAGCCGAGCCACCGCCGCTGAGGTTCATCGTGGTCGTCGCCTGTGCCGGGCTGGAGGTGACGCTCAGGTCGGCGAGGCCGATGAAGCGCACCGCGTCGGCATAGACGTTGCGGCCGAGGTCAGTCGGGCTTCCGACGCTGTCGGTCACGCGGACGCTGATCGGCGCGGTCTGGCTGTGCGTGTATCCCGCCGCAGGCTGGCCGGCGAGGGTCACCCACCCGCTCCCTGAGGCCTGGTCCACGACGACGGTGTCAATGACCGCCGCTCCTCTGAGTATCTCGTACCGCACGTTGCGAGCGAGCGTAAGGCCCGTGTCGAAGTCGGGGAGCCAGACTTGGACGAGGTAGCCGCCGTCGGGCATGCTGGGGCCCCATGTGACCGCGCTCAGCGGCGCCCCCAGAATCGCCGGCGCCTCTAGGTAGTTCTCTCCGATGAAGTTCGTGAGTGCAGCGTTGGGAAGGAAGAAGCCAGACGACGTCGAGCCGCCGTTGAAGTTGTCCACCTGGATGCGCAGGCGGTCGCGGGAGTTGGCCGCGTTCGGTCCCTGGACCCACGCCGCCTTCTCCGTCGCCGCGCGCGCCGACTCTGCGGCGGTGTTGTCAAACGGCCGTCGCATCGGCCAGCTCCACACCATGTTCTTCCGACCGAGCCCGGTCGGGTCGAACACGTTCACGCCGTTGTACGTGAACGACGTAAGCACGCCGACGTTGACCTCTCGGTTGAGCGCGCCGATGAAGGAGCTCTCGATGCGCGAACTGAGGACGCGCCGCGCGAACTGCACTGCCCCGCCGATCGGCGGGGTCTGCGTGAGTTCTATGATCGTCGGGCTGGCCGCATAGGATCCGCTCGCGCCGGCCTGTCCGACGATCATCGCGGCGTCGGCGTAGACGAGCTCGCTCCCTGGGTTGGCCTGCGGATCGAGGAACCCGCCGCTGCCTGAACGCGGAGCGGTGTTATAGACCGAGACAGTCAGCGTACCGGTTGCGTCAACGGTGAACAGGTTGGAAGTGGAGTTGCCGTTGTTGCCGAGGCGCACGAACGCGCCGCCGGTCGCGAACGTGTCAATGATGTCCACGAACGGGCCGCCGACCACGCCAGATATCTCGACGACGAGGTAGCGCTGCGGAAAGACGTTGTTCGACGTACCGATGATCGGATCCACGTCCGACGCGCCGAGCGGCACGTTGATATAGGACTCGTACTCGGTCCCTGGAGCCAGGCCGGTGAAGTTGAACGAGTAGGTCCTTGCAGTGAAGCCGCCTGCGGGGACCGTTGGCGAAAGGGAGTCGAGCGCCGGGACGGTGAAGGCGAACGCGTACGGGGGGAAACCGACGTTGTTCTGGATGAAGTTGAACGCGAGCGGCGAATAGCCGATTCCGGGGAACGTCCAGTCGGCGGCCGGGAAAGCGACAGTGCCGATCTCACCCGTGTCTATCGTCGAACGGAGCTGCTGGACGGGGTCCCACCAACGGATGAACGAGCGGCCAGGGTTGTTGTAGGTCTGAGGCGGCGTCGCGACGGGCGTCGAAGGGCTCAGCGAAGGCAGCCCCGTGCGCTGGTTGTTGCCCTTGAGGGTCCTGAAGTCCTGCGCCAGCGCGCTTTGGCCAAGTGCCAAAAGCGCGATCGCCAGTGCCGTTGATGCGGCCCTGTTCCAACTGTACGTCTGCTTAACCACCGTTCGCTCCATGATTACTGCCGCTCCGCGTAGACCGGCCTTGTGATGCCCCTGATCCCTTGGACTGGAGGCAGTTCATAAACAACGCTCAACGAGTTGAACCCGAGGTTGGGCCGCAAGACGTCGTAGCCGGGCGTGTTGCCCGCTCCGCCGGTGCGGCCGTCAATCAGTGAGACTTCGCCGAAAAACTCTGTCGCGTCCCACCTTCGGCCCATGTATCCATTGACGATCAGGACCTCGCCGGAGTCGAGCCTCCGGGCGTACTGCGGCTGGAACTTCTGCGGGTTGTCGCCGATCTGCAGCTGCGTGTAGGGCCCTGCGGTCCTCGGCCTTCGCATTCCGATGTACGCCTCGAACGGCAGCATCCAGTTGACCGCCCACTGGTCCGGTGCGGCCAGGTTGGGCTGGATCAGTTCGTAGATGCCGGTCGAGGACGTGAGCATGACGGAGAGCCGCGGCCCGACGACCGTGTTAATGTAGCGCAGGGACACCGACGTGAGGCCGGAGACCTTGTGCTCGGGCTCCGCCGGTTCTGCCGGCGTGAGGAAGTCGAAGACCCCGCTGCCCGGCGCGGTCTCTGCGAGATATGCGCCCGCAGGGATCGCGGGCTTCGCAAAGCTCGTGATCACCCGGGAGTTCGCGCCGTCGTACAGCACGATCCCGCCATATCCGCTCGAAACGTCGAGGTCCTGTGGCGAAGTGTCCAGGCCGAACGAGGCGCGGCCCGGCTCGACGTTGCCAAACCCGAGGGCGACGACGCGGCGCTTGCCGCCCGCTCCATCGTCAACGAACGTAAAGGCGACGCTGTTGTAGGCGTACCGCTTGCCGCTCAGCTCCTCAGGCGTGTGCCAGACGAGGACGCCGAGCGCCTGCTGGACGCCGAAGTTCGGGTCGTTGTAGCTGACGATCCCGATCACCCGGCCGGACGCAGGATCGAGCGCAAACCTGTCCACGAGCTCGACGACGCGGTTGTTGCCCGCCTCGGCGATGATGACGTGGCGCCACAGTTCAAGAGGCTGCGGGTTGGAGAGCGGGTTGTTCGCCGCCGTGACCTTCGATTCGAAGACGTAGACGTCGCGCGGGTCGCGAAGCGTCTTCGCCTCCGAGTCGCCCATCCCTTGCGGGACGAAGATCGGGTCGAGCCTGAAGCCCTTTATAGTGCGCAGCTCTCGGCCCGCGGCGTCTACGAGCGTGACCCGGTCGTTGCCGGAGTCCACGATCCAGAAACCGTTGCTGCCCGAGGGGTCGGGGTACATGCGCGTCGGCCTGGAGAGCCGGACGCCGGAGCTAGAGCCCCCGGACGGCTGGTTCACGCCCGCGTTCAGCGTCTGCGACGCGCTCCACAGAGGGTTGCCGCTCGAGTCGAAGCGGGAGACCCGCCCCTCGTCCACCACGTAGAAGTCGGACCGCGCGAAGCCGTAGAGGCTCGACGAGCTGGTCACTGCGAGCGCACCGTAGCCGACTGCGAGCGAGAGCGCGCTCGGATCGGGCAGGGCCGCCTGCAGGATGCGGATGCGGATGTCGTCGAAGTCCTTTGCGCCGCGGAACTGCGGCCACTTGATCGCGTCGGCGGCGCGGAAGTCTCCGGGAGCGGGCGAGGCCTTGACGACGGTCGTCAACTGTTGGTGCCACGGACGGACCGTGTTCGAGCGCAGGAACGGGTCGTTCGGACTGATCTCTGAGCTGATCGCGTACATGAGCCCGTTCGATGAGAACGGTCCGCCTGAGATCAGCGACGGGAGCATGCTCGCTCCGGCCGTGAAGACGGTGTCGCCGGTGACGACCGGCGCGGTCGTCGCTCCATAGCCGTTGAGAACGGCGTACCAGACGAGGGGCGTGAACTTGCCGCCCGCGAGCCCCGGGAACGCGCCATAGAACGTCGTGCTTGGCGTCTCCGGCTCGACGAGCGTGTCCGTCTGACCGTTGCGACGGATCATAACCGGGAGGCTGCTGCTGATCGAGTCTCCGATGCGCCCGCGAGTGGTGGTCATCGCGTTGTCAATGACGATGCGCACGCGGTTCTGGCCGGTGATCCTTTCCGCAGTGAACTGGTTAGACCGCATGTCGCTGAACGTCGTCGGCGCGGTCTTCGTCACGCTGCGTGATACGTCCGGCTGAAGGATCGTGAAGCTGGTGCTCGTGCCTTCGACGCTGAACTCGAGCGGGCCTGGGTTCGACTCGAAGGTCATCACAACGGTCACTTCAATCCCGGCGAGCTTGACCCCCTTCGCGACGCAGTGCACCGTGCTGCCGCGCACAGCGGGGCCGCCCACGAACTTGAGGTTGCGTATCGGCACATTGAGGAAGGGCATGTCCGTGAGCAACTCGTCCTGGTCCACGAACGACGGAGGCAGTGCGATCGTGTCCGTCGGCGACGCGCCTTGGTTTATGTTGAACGTCAGCGCGTCGTAGAGGTCGTAACGGTAGATGAGTCGGAAGTCGCCTCTGCCCTTCTCCACAAGGTTGAAGAGCGTGCTACCGATGTCGCCAGCGCCGGGAGCGGCCGTGACGACGAAGACGTTGCCTTGTGGGCCGAGCGCGGCGCCGCCCACGATCTGACGCGTGTTGGCCACCGTGTCGGGGAACTCGATGTTGCCACGGACGAAGGCTGCGGGGGAAGGGCCGCCGAGCGCACCGATCTGACCCCAGTCGAGCGTGTAGTCCACGCGCCAGCCGACGTCGTCGGTCGGGTCACCGGGGGTCGTCGTTCCGTCGAAGTCCCACGGGCCTGGGGCGGCATTGAGAATGACGTCTATCTCGCCAGGCGTCCCAGGGTTGGAGAGCGTGCCGGAGAACACCGTCTGCATCTCGGCGAGCGTGAACGGGTCGCCGTTCGGCTTAAGGAGCGTGATCTTTAGGCCGTACGAGTTGGAGCCGCCGCCGAAGACGAGGGGGAGCCGCTGCTGGCTGGCCCGGGTCGCAAGGCGCACGACCGTCGGCCCAAGGCGTGTCACGCGGATCGGCTGCTCTCCACGGGCGCCGAGCCAGAAGCTCGTAAGCGACGCCGGTCTCGGCGGTCCGAGAGTGGGCGGCTGTTGCGGGACGTAGATGACGCGGTCGAGCGCGCCGGGGCTGTCCGCGACCGGGATGTACCCGACCGTCGCCGAGGCGCCGGCGGGAAGGAACTGGCTGACGCCGAAGAGCGCCCACGGGTTCGTCGAAGTGAGGACCGTCGCGGTATTGAGGTCAATGATCCAAAGCCTGCCCAGGTTGTCGGTCGCACGGGAGCCCGCGACCACGACCATGCTCTCGTGCACGGTCACGGAGTGCGGTTCGCCCGCCGCGCCTGCAGGCGGGCCGCTCGGGGGGCCGACCGACGTCAGCGGCGCGACGCCGACACTAGGGGCCGTGTCGAGGTTGAAGACGTGGACGCTGCCCGACGAGTCGGTCACCCAAATCTGGTTGACGGCCAAGCCCGTAGAAGGGTCGTTCAGGACAGTGGAAGGGACCTCGACGACCGTCGGCGAGGAGAGAGTCCCCAGACCCACGCTCTGCCAAATGACGTCCGTCCCCACGCCGAGCGGGTCGGCAACGCCGTCGTCAGGGTCGCCGTCGCGGTCGGTGTCGCGGCTAGGGTCCGCGTCGAACACGGTGACGCGGCCGGCGGCGGTCGTGACGATGTACCCTTTGAATATGACGGCCGGCTTGCCGGGCGCGAACGCCCCCGCGCCGAACGGCGCAGCGAAGCGAACCAGCATCGGAGCGCCTACGGTGACTGCGGACCCACCGGAGTGGCGGCTGCTCGCGCCGGGGGTGCTGTAGCTGGTCGCGAGCGAGATCACGTTGATCGCGAACTTGGCCGCTGCCGAGTAGGCGTCATCGAGCACCGGCTCGAGCCCACCGAAAGCGCGGTTGACCTGCGGAGTGCGCGGAGGTGGCTGGTTGCTGATCACGCCGCGGTTGAGCGTCGCCGTGACGCCACGGGCCGTGACGACGATGTATCCTTCGCCGAGCTGTGCAACGCTGATCGTCCGGCCGGACGCGTTGCCCGCGACGGGCTCGAGCCTTCTCGAGTCGGGGGTGACCCAAGACGCGAGCGGCGAGACCGCGAGCGCGGAAATGTCTATCGGAAGCGTGACGATCTGCCCGATCGCGCCCGCGTAAGACATGAGCTCCAGGTCGCTGAGGCGGATCGGGTTGGGCGAACTGAGGATAGGGTGCAGCAAGTTCGCCTCGATCGGCTGAGCTGACACGGCCCAGTCGAAGCCGTAGGGCAGGCCGTTGGCCAGGTCCACAGTGAGACCCGCGTCGTTGACGAGGTCAACCCATAGCACTCCGCCCTGGTCCACGAACCGGCGGAGCTTTTCCCGCTCGGTCGTATTGAGCGAAAGGTTGCCGTTGACGGTCAGATTGAGGACGTCGAACTGCGAGAGCGAGTCCTCTGACGTGAGCGAGAGCTGGATTTCCCAGTACGCGGCGTGGGACTTCTTGAGCTGACTCCCGGGAAGAGGGAAGGCCCCGGCGCCTGGCGTCGCGCCCCAGCGGTTCGCCGCGTCGGCAGTCATCGCGGACTGGCCGAGCGGGTTGTCGAACGTCCACGACGCCGGCTTGGCGATCGAGTCCTGGTCGAGGTTGGACCAAAGGTGCGGAGCCACGTTGGCGGGGACACCGGTGCCAAATCCGACGCGTTGGCTCTCTATGAGCAGCGTGCCCGCCTTGATGGTCGTGCGCGACTGGGCGTAGGGCAGCGGCTGAGACGTCGCGAGAGCCGCGGCGAGCACCGCGGCCAAGAACAAGACTGCACGGAACGGTTTCACTAATTCACCTCTCCAAAATAAACGAGGGTCGGGCTGACTGGCAGCCTGGGCGTTGGCGGAAGGGTCCGCCCGTTGGGGTCTGTCCTGAGCGGATTGACGCCGTCGGCTGAGGCGCCCGCGAGGGCCGGATCGTGGATGACCACGAAGTTGGGCACGGCAAGCTGCGAATTGATGTCGTAGCCTGCAGGGACGTGCTGCCACGGGATGCGAAGGCCGGTACCGCCCAGGTCGCGCGGGATCCAGCCCCACTTCTGGAGCCACTCCGCCTGGCGCGAGATCGGTGCCGGCAAGTTCTGCGAGATCGCTCCAACGAGCGTGACCTTGCAGTCAATCGGCTCGTTGGCGAACGGCACCTGCGGCGTGTTGCCGAAGCGCTCGAACCGCAGCCGCTGCGCCTCATCGAGCCCGACGTTCGCTACGTCGGCCAAGAACCTGGCGCGGGTGTCGTCGGAGTTCATGTTGAACCACGGTCCAGGGATCACATAGAACGAGCCGTACTGAGCGTACACGGAGGCCTCGATGCGAACGTCGTGCGGTGTGACCGCTGTGCGCGCGACCAAGAACTCCTTCTGTCCGGTCGAGCCGATCGCGTTGTTGCGGAGGCGCAGGAGCGACTCGTCGCTGACCGCGAGCTCGAACGCGCCCTCGGGGTTGCCGCCGAGCGGAATGAGCCGTCGCGTCGCATTGCTGTAGTTCCAGGTCGCCTGCCTGACGAGCGGGAACTCCACCGTCTCAAACTTCGGGAACACGTTGACGTTCGGGTCGGCCAGGCCGTACACCGGGATCTTCGGGCCGGGCGCGAAGAACGGGTCGGCCGCGTTGAACGTGATCGTCCCTGCGCTCGCGAAGTTGATCAGCCGCGAGAAGAGGTACGCCGTCTCGACCGCCGCGCCGGCGCCCGCAAACGTCTGCGGCTGTATACCCAGCGACACGTACGACGGGCCGCTGTCGTTCGCCGACGCGACGAGCGTCAGGAACACGTCAATGTCGGGGCCCACGGAGTTGATGCCGGTCCACGACGCATAGCTGGTCGCATACGGTTCCCACGTCAGCGGGTTGAACGGGTTGACGCCCGGCGTGCCGGGGTCGGGCCGGTCCTGCAAGAGCAGTTGAAGCTGGAGCAGGACGTCGGAGTCCACGCCCGCGTCGCCCGTGACGCCAAGCTCGATCGGCGTCGGAGTGTCGGGAAGCGGGCTGTCGTCCTTGGTGTCGAAGAGGTCGTTCGGGACCGGCGCGAAGAACTGCGTCGTGTTGACCGCGACGTTGTCGCGAGCGAGCAGCGATAGCATCGAGCGGCTGGGTTCGGAGATGACGCCGCCGAACTCGGTGACCACGCCCTTCGTGATGCTGCCGTCAATGTAGATGTTGCCCATCGAGAGCACGGTCACCTGTTGGTGCGTGGGGATGACTCCGCGCACACGGACGTCGCCCTCGAAGTAGATCACGCCCTGGAACGGCATCCCGTTCGACGTGAAGTCGGTGTCGTTGAGCGACGCGGCGGGCAGGCCGACGAGGTTCGGCGAAACGATGCTGTTGAGGATCCAAGTCTGTCCGGCGATCGTGCGCAGACGGAACCGGCAGGACGATTCGCCGGTCGAGGCGCCCGTTACCGGGTCGCGCCAGAACGCGGACTCGCTGCTCTGCTGTTCGCCGCTGTTGCCAGGGCGGATGATGACGAAGCCGTCGGGGATGAACCGCAGGTAGCACGCGTCGGCCACGAAGTACGGGCCCTCCCACGAGCCGGCCTTGGTCGTGTTGTCGCGGGCGTTCGGCTGGAACCACAAGTCCACCAGCGAGTTGCTCGCGTTGACGTCGCGCTCGTTCTCGTTGCGCCGCTGCAGGTTGTAGGGGTTCATGTAGTCCACATAGACCCCAGCGCCGTAGCCGAACTGGCCGATGTTGCGGCCGTTGACGACCGGCCCGCTGTTGCGGGTGATCTCGACGTAGTACTGGTCGCGGCCCTGCTGGTCGACGCGGTCGATCCGCGGCGCCTCGATCACGCGCACCCAGCGCGGATAGCCGAGGACGTCTGGCTGCGGCTCGCCGTCGCGGACCACGTTTCCGATCGTGTCGAAGGCGGGGTTGTCGCTGTCCATCGTGTTCGCGTTCAGGACGAACGGCGTGACGACGGTCGAAGGGTTGCCCTGCCAGTCGCTAGGGAACAGGTCTGTGTTGCGGTCGTAATAGTGCCGGGTGACGTTGATCTGCGCGCCGTCGTTGGCGGCACTGAACTCGCCTGCGGTAAAGACGCCCTCGCCGAGCCCCGCGTTGACGGCCACGTTGACCTGTCCGTGCACGACTATAGAGGTGTTGCTGCGGATGCCGCCGTGGCCGGGGACCGTGCGCCAACCGTTGCCGAGGCCAGAGTTCGGTTCGGCGTACGCCTGCCCGAACCAGACCGGCACGTTGACCGGGTTGCCAAGGTAGTACGCGCCGACTGTCGCCACCGAGTCCACCGTCCCTCCGGCGCCCGGGGTCGGGAACCCGAGCTCGGCCGGCTTGTCGGTGTTGTGGATGTCGGTGATCGTCATCGCGTCGTCGCCGATCCCGATCGTCGCGAAGGCCATCATCTTGCGGCTCGGCAGGATGCGGCTGTCCACGTCGTGCATGGTCTGGAGCCAATTCGCGAGATCGCCCGCATTGGCGTAGAAGCGGATCCTCACGGCCTCGTTGAGGAGCTGTGTCGGGTCGTTCGGAGAGATCCGCCCAGGGCGGCCGACCGACTCGATGATCAGGTAGCGACGCGCGCGGCCCGGCTGCTTGAGCGCGCCGGACGGGTCTGCGAAGGCGTCGTAGTCCGAAGGAGCGTAGCGCACGCGGACCAGCGCGCGACCAAGGTCGAAGTCGAACCGCGCGTAAGGGCCGAGGCCGTCCGGCCCGCCAAGGTCAATCACGTTGCCCGAAGCGCTCGGGAACGGAAGGAACGACGCGGGCCGCAGGTACATCGCGTCCGGGTCCTTCGTTACATCCGGGAGGTTGGGTGGCGTCGTATTGAGGAACGGAGCGTCCGCCGACGAGTTGAGCATGCGCTCGTGCATGACCTCGATCCCGCCCTTGGCGAAGCCGTTCGCGAGCTCCCTCTTCCGCGACTCGCCCGAAAGGCTGACCGCCCCTCCGACGATGATCGTGAACGCAATGCCCAGCATGAGCAGAACGCCCATGACGATCATTGCGATGATCAGCGTCTGGCCGCTCTTGCGCGCCCTCGTCGTAGCCTGTGTGCCCGTGTTCGTCATTGCGTCGGTCCTTAGCGGAAGAAGTTCCTCACCTTCGTCGAGCCCTTGACCGTCACGCTCTGAGCGAACGGTATGTTGGACTGCGGGAAGTTCTTGATCGTGAGCACCACTTCGACCGTGTCGCCAGTGTTGTAGTCCACTACGACCCGGTCATTGGGCTCTGTGAATTGGAAGCGGAAGCTCGCGTAAATGTTCCCGGCCGGGAGCGGCTCGCCGAAGCGCGAGTTCAGCTCCACGTAGCCTGCCCGGTACTGCGGCTGAAGTACTGCCGAGACGAAGTTGTTCGGGTCGAACACCTTCACGCTGTAGCTCGGCGAAACGCCGAACACGCCCGACCAGTCCGGCTCGGGCTGGTCGGTGTAGTTGATGAAGTACTGGTTCGGGCCGACGGGCCGGGCCGCGACGCGCGTGTAGCGGATGAGCGAGCCGTATGTCGGGCCGGGCCGCTGGTCCGGACCATAGATTGCCTCCGAACCTGGGACGACGTAAGCCCGTGCCTGGGCGTCCAACCGGCTCAGCGGGCTGAGCACGCCGCCCGGCTGCAGGACCTGGCCAAGGTTGATGTACCTCTTGGCGTAGCGCGCGCGGTCCAGGCCCGGCGCGAAGTCGTTCCAGCGAACCCAAAGGTTGTTGAAGCGGTTGTTGATCGTGCGGAACGTGTCTGCTGCGTTCCACGGAGAACCGAGCGCGAGCACGTTGAGGTCGCTGTTCGGCGTATCCGCCGGGCCCGTGTCCACGCCAGGGTCGGCACCGTCGGACGGCACGCGGTTCTGGAACGAGGAGTACAGCCCGGACACGTCGGTGCCCACCTCACGGATGTCGAAGCTCGCGAACACCTCTCCAACGGAGGCGTCCACCCAGAACGGGACAAAGTTGTCCAAGAACGCCGCGGTGTACCGGATGCCCGAGTTGCCGAGCGTCACGTTCTGCGCGTCCGCGCTTGCGACGGCCCGAGTGTAAGGATACGGGGCGCCGACCTCGCGGAGCCGGGCATAGAGACCTGCGTCGAAGTTCGCCGCAAGGACCCCGGTACCGACGTCGAGGTACGAGAACCCGTCGCCGCCGTTCGAGTCCGGCACGAGCTGGATCTGCGGGAGCGAGGAGCCGCTCGGGGGCCGAGGGCCGCCGCCGGCCGAGAGGCCGACGGGCCCGGTGCCATCCACCCAGAGCGAGGAGAACATCTTGACGGTCGCGCCGGACCACTGGCCCTTATCGGTCCGGTACACGTCGGGGCCGATCTTGCCGGGGTTGTCCGACTCGTCGCCGAGGCGCACGGCGCGCTCACCCTTGACGGACTCGTCGCTGACGACCTGCGGCTGGAACCGCACGAGAGGAACGATGCCGTCTCGGATGTCGCCGTAGAGGCCGCCGGTGCGAGCGTTGTACTTCGCCTGAAGCATGTCGTAACGGCTGAGCTGCGTCACGACCGTGCCGGTCTTACGCCAGTTGTTGATCTGGCGGACCTTTTGCTGGCCCTGGATGGTCAGGGCCCCGCCCGAGAACTCAGCCGGAGTCAGGTGGAAGAAGTCGGGGTCGTCCATGTCCGGCTGGCCGTCGCCGTTCATGTCCGAGAAGTAGTTCGTGTTGACGACGTACTGCCCTGCTCCCGGGTCGAACACGAGCGGCTGCACCTCGGCGCGGTAGAGCACGAACAGGTTGTCCTGCTGCGTGTTCGAGGCCATCAGGATGTTGCTGTAAGGGTCGTTGTAAGGGTTGTTGTTCGGCTCACCGTTACCGTCGGTGTCGGCCAGCGGCGAGCGCAGGCCGATCCAGTAACGGACCATGCTCATCCCCGGCGCGGCGGGAAGCGTCGGCTGCCCCTTCGGGGCGCTGAGCGTCGGATCTTCCATGCCGGTCCGCGGGTTGATGAACGCGTTCGAGGGGCCGCGAAGCGGGTCGCCCTCAGCCGGAAGAACCATGTCGAGCTTGACGCCCGTGAAGTTGAACGTCCCCGCCGGGAGGTCGAGGTTCAGCCCACCGGCCGGCCCTGGGTTGAAGTAGACGCCTGCGGCAGAGCCGAGG
>JBBDXG010000022.1:37534-71205 GCA_040902435.1 Fimbriimonadaceae bacterium | reverse complement strand
GAGGTCCGCGACGATCATGTCGCGGACCGCCCGCGCAGCGGCCTGGGCTTCGGCGTACGCCTGGCTCGCCCTCGTCAGGTTGAAGCCCTGGACGAGCGGGATCGCGATGATCAGCAGCAACACTGACGTGATCGCGATGACGACGACTAGCTCAATGAGGGTGAACGCGTGGCGGATCGTGCGTCGCATGGTCACTTTGCGCCTCCTAGGACATAGCTCTCGGTCTCATGTCGCCGCCAATTGCGGGACCACACTTCGAGCCTTTCGTAGTTCAGGACGGGGTCGCTGGAGAGCCGGAAGTGCGCAGGGTTGCGAAGGACTCGGACGGTGATCGAGGCACCGCGCACGCGCTTCACCGCGTAGCCCATCGCGAAGTCGAACGCGCCGCCCGGCCCCATGTGCGGGGCAAGCTCCGCGTACGCGTGGTCGCGTCCCGCGATGTTCTCGATGCGGTCTATGATCAGGTTCTGGTCATAGATCGTGCGCAGCGTGCCGCCGCCGTCGCGGAACCAGATCTCGGCGACGTTCACGCGCTGGCCGAGGTCCGCGAGCGGGAAGTAGAGCCGCGTCGGCTGTCCCACAGGCCCGCCCACGCGCGGGACGAAGCACTCGGCCGCCTGGAGCCCGTTCGCCGCGACGATGTCCGTCGTGCGATAGCGCGCCGCAGAGCGGTAGACCTGCACCGACCACTCGCCGTGCGCCAGGTAGAGGGCGCGGACCGCGTGGCCCGAAACGTCCTCCATGACCACAGCCCAAGGGTTGAGCGGGTCGCCCGTCGCGTACGCCACCGGGACGTCAACCAGCCCCGGAGAGGGGTCGGTGTCGCGAAACTCGATGTAACCTTGGGTCTTGTCCACGCTGTACCCGCCGACCAGGTTCGTCGCATCGGCCATGTTCCCGAGGATGACGCCGCCCGTCTCAAGGTCGAGGACGAGGAAGTCGTCCTGGCGGATCTCCAGGGCGCCCGCGTTGGTCAGCGCCGGGCCCGCGATCCCGATGCCCTGGTAGTTGCGACCGTCAACGCCGTCGGTGTTCAGCGGCTTGATGCCGCCCATCACGAGCTTGATGTCCGATGGGTCCTGCGGCACGCGGAACTCGTCCCGAAGGATGCGCCAGTCATACACCGTGTAGTCCACGTTCGCCAGCAGAGGCACTGTCCTGCCGTTCTCGTTGCGGACGTCGAAGTCGAACGCCGCAGGGTTCACCAGGATCGCGCCGAAGTTGCCGTTGAGCGCCTTGTACTGGTAGGGGTTGAAGGGATCGAAGGCGGCTAGGACGGGGACCTCTTGGAACAGGCGCTGCACCCGCACCGAGTCGCGGTACACGCCCTGCACGCTGCCGGGGACATAGATCGTCCGACCATAGATGTCCGGCTGGCCGACGAGCTCGGGGAGCGACACGACCCAGTAGTTGTCCACGATCGCCGCGAAGGGCGGCGGGGCGAGCGGGTCGAGCGAGACGACGAGGACGCTGTCGTACTGCTCAGTGCCGCCAGCACCGTTGTACGCGAACGTCATCGCGATCCGCACGTCCTTGGCCGTCGCAGGGCCGAGCCAGATCTGGTCCTGGCCGATGAACGGGCCCACGAACTGGTCGGTCTTGTCGCGGTCGACGAAGAAGAACTCATAGTCCCGCGCAGGGCCGAACGAGACCGGCACAGGGTTCGCGCTGCGGCGGTCGCCGAAGCGACGCGCCATCTCGTTCCCGTAAACCTGGAGCACGCCGGGCTCCCCGACGCCGCTGGGAAGGAGGAAATAGTAGATCGGTGCGAAGTTCAGGTGAACGAGCGAGCCGAACTGGGCGCCGACGGTGCGGGGCGAACCGATCGGATGGCTCTCGCCGAGCACGCGGGAGATGCGGTTGCTGGCGCCCGTGAGCATCCAGTCGCCGAGGACGCCGCTCGCGAGCACCACGTTGCCGTTGGCGTCAATCTGTCCCGGTGCAGGGTCGGGATCCTTGGGCGGCATCAGCTCGCGCGTCGGCTGTGACGCGTCAACGAAGAAGTGCAGACCGCTCGGAGTGCTGACGTGGAGGCCGGTCGAGATGTAGTCGGCGATCTCGCCCCGCGCGCCGGAGAGCCGCTGGACTTCGGCCGCGCCGAGCGCCGTCGCCTTGAGGTTGTCGCTCGTGTTCCGCAGCGCCGTCAAGCCAGGAGGGAAGACCTGGATCAGGGCCAGAATCCCAACGAGGAACACGACGATGACGACGAGTATCTCGATGAGCGAAGTGCCGGCGGTCCTTGTGTTTGGCATGGGTGTCCTAGCTCCAGGGTTCCAACGAGGCCACGGCCCCTAAGGGTTGACCTCGTACCTCCACGACCGGTTGTAGACTCCGTTCGCGTCCGCCGGCTTGGCCGAGCCGCCGACGAACAGCAGGATCTCGCGGTTCTGCTGCAGCGGCACGCCGTTGTTCTGGTAGTTGCGGAAATAGCTGTTCCACGTGATGATCGTGTCGTCCGGCGGGCTGTCGTAGCCCATCTGGCGGGGATCGTCGAAGGAGCTGCCCCTCACGCCGTCGCCGTCGAGGTCGAACGCGTAGCCGGTCCAGAAGAGCGTGTACCGTAGTTCTGGCCTGTTGCTGTCGGCGCCGTCAGGAACGAAGGCGACGTCATACCCGCTCACGTTGTAGAACAACGCCTTGTTGGCGGGCGGGCAAGCAATTCCTCCGCCGAGGCACATGGCAACGCCGCTTGGATCGTTCGCATAGTCGTACCCCGCCGCAGGCGGCCCGAAAGCTTGGCGGGCAAACGGGAGATCGTCCGCACCGTCAACGTCGCCGTCCCCGTCCAAGTCCATGACCGGGGCGCTTCCCACCGCGCGCGAGTCTTGTGTCGGGTAATAGCCAAGGGTCGTGTCCAGCGGGGCAAAGCGGTTGTACGCCGGCTGGAACGTGTTGAGAGAGCCCACCCTCTTGGGGAACAGGTAGCTCTTCAGGTCGTTCGCCGGGATCACGTTCCCGGCCATCGGCCCAGACGTGTAAAGCGTGACGTACCCAAGCAGCTGGGGAGGATAGCCGCCCTGGTCCGTCAAGTACAGCTGTAGCGCCGAGCGCAACTGGTTCATCGAGGCCATGTCGTCGCTCCGCAGAGCGCTGTCTTTGGCACGGGAATAAACAGGGACGATAATCGCTGTCAGGATCGCGATGATCGCGATCACCACCAGCATCTCTATCAAGGTAAAGGCCAACACTCGTCTCATGACGCAACTCCGGTGCCGGATGTAAGACTCCGGCAGCCTCAACTGTGTTCCGTCCGGACGACCTCAAAGGCCCATGTTTTTCCAGTACGCAGACCAGAGCCCCAAAAGCCACTCGTCGGCCAGCAGAGCAACCAGCGCCCCGGCCGCAAGGTACGGCCCGAACGGAATCATGGTCAATTCTACTTTAGGCTCCTCCTCAAGTTCCTCGATGGAGTACGGGTTCTCGCCAAACCAGCTCTCATAGAACTTGGGGAAGGCCAGCCCGAAAACGTCGAAGCAGAGGAGGTATCCGACGCCACATTTCATTAGGGAACCGAAGCTTTCAGGCTCATATGGGCCGTCGTCGCCCTCATCGTGGTCCGACCTGCGACGTAGCAGCACCGTCACGATCCCCGTCACCGCACCCAGCACGACCGCAAGCCCGAAGCTCAAAAGCGCGGCCGCAGGAAGCAGCACCGCACCGATCCCGCGCGCCATCTTGATGTCGCCGTGCCCCATGGCGTCCTTGCGGAAGAGCAGCCTTCCCACGAAGGCGATCACCCAGAGCACGCCCCAGCCGACCAGCGCTCCCGCGATCGAGCTCGGCATCCCCCATATCCACGCGGCGGGGCTCGCCAGCCCGATCAGCGCCACGTTGAGCGCCAGCCCGACCCCCAGCATGAAGGCGTTGACCTGGTCCGGGATGATGTAGTGGGCCAGGTCGGTGAAGATCGCCGCCACGAGCGCCGAGGCGAACAGCGAGTGAGCGACCGCGAAGGCGGTCGCCTCGCCGAAGCTCAGTGGGGTCGCAAGCATCGGGTCGCTCTCCACCACGAACTTCTGGTACCAGATCACCGCCCACAAGGAGGCGTTGATCAGCTCGACGATGAAGTACCGCGACGAGACCTTGGCCTTGCAGTGGCGGCACTTGCCCCCCAGGAGCACCCAACTGAGCAGCGGCACCAGGTCGAGGAGCCCGAGCCGGTGCTTGCACGAAGGGCAAAAGCTGTTCTTGGGGTTGTTGATTGACAGCCCGCGGGGCAGCCGGTAGATGACGACGTTGAGAAAGCTACCGACCGAGGCCCCGAACAAGAAGCCAACGACCCAAGTCCACGCTGGAAACACAGTGTCCGTCACAAGGACGGGAGACTGGCATCAAACGGACCGCTCACGCCCAAAAAGCATCGAGCCCGGCAGCGGTCGCTGCCGGGCTCGATGGCTGGGACTGCGCTCTGTCTATGTGTCCGCGAAGCCGCCGGACGAGAGCTGTTCGATGACCTTGATCAGCGGCGAGAACATCGCGATGACGATGAAGCCGACGACGAAGCCAAGCATGATGATGAGCACCGGCTCGAGCGCGGCCGTCAGCGACTGGAGGGTCGCCTCGACCTCGGACTCGTAGAAGTCGGCGATCTTCTGCAGCATGAAGTCCAGGGAGCCCGACTCCTCACCGACACCAATCATGTGAACGACCATCGGCGGGAACATCTTGCTCGCCTCGAGCGGGTCGCCGATGCGGTCTCCCTCTCGGATGCGCGCGCGGGCGTCGAGGACGGCGTCCGCCATGATCGAGTTGCCGACGGTGCCAGCAACGGTCTCCATCGCCTGAAGGATCGGTACGCCCGACGTCAGCAGCGTGCCCATCGTTCGGCTGAACCGGGCCATGCAGACCTTGTGGTGCAGCTTGCCGAAGACAGGGATGTACAGCTTGATGCGGTCCGCGACCCGGCGTCCGAAGCGCGTGCTCACGAACATCCTCCAAGCCAGCACCACCGCAACGACGCTGATGATGATGACCAGCCAGTTGTTCCGCACGTTATACGAGAGGTTGATCAGAAACTTGGTCATCTCGGGGAAGTCTTCTTCCTTCAGGCCGATGTCCACGAAGAGGTCGGCGAACTCGGGGACGATGTAGGCCACCAGGAAGCCGACGATGCCGACCGCGGCCACGATGACCAGGATCGGATACGTCAGTGCGGCCTTGACCTTGCGCCGGAGCTCGACGTCCTTTTCAAGGAACTGGGAAAGGCGCTGGAGCGACTCTTCCAAGACGCCGCCGACTTCGCCGGCTCGGATAAGGCCGATGAAGAGGTTGCTGAATGTCCGCGGATGGCGCTGCATCGAGCGCGAAAGGCTCTCGCCCCCCTCGACCCGCTCACCGATGTCCAGAAGGATCTTCTTCAGCTTCGGGTCTTGCGTCTGGCGGGAAAGCACGTCGAGGCACCGCACGAGCGAGACGCCCGCGTCCACCATCGTCGAGAACTGGCGGCAGAACACCGACAGGTGCGTCAGCTTGACTTTGCCGTACCCGCGCGACTTTACCGAGCCGCGCTTCTTGATCATCGTGACCTCGACTACTTCGAGGCCTTGCTCTTCGAATCTGGCCCTGAGCTTGTCTTCGCTCTCGGCCTCTGTCGTCCCCTTTTGGAGGGCGCCATTCGGATCTTTGTAAGTGTAACTGTAGACCGGCATGGTTTATCTCCTTGGTGGTGCGGACTGTTGAGCGCCAGCCGCTCCCCCTAGATTGATCATTTTCTTGAGTTCGTCCTGGTTCATGCAGCGCAGCATCGCCTCTTCGAGGGTGATGATGCCCTTCATGTACAGGTCGCGCAGACACTGGTCCATGCTGAGCATGCCGTGTGCCGCGCTTGTCTGAATGATAGACGGGATCTGGTGCGTCTTGTTCTCACGGATCAGGTTCCTGATCGCGGGGGTCGCCACCATGATCTCGTTGGCAGGGATGCGTCCCGGGCCCGAGGCGCGCGGAAGGAGCTGCTGCGCACAGATCGCGACGACGTTGTTCGAGATCTGGACACGGATCTGCTCCTGTTGCCCCGGCGGGAAGACGTCAATGATGCGGTCGACTGATTCGGCCGCGTTGTTCGTGTGCAAAGTCGCAAAGACGAGGTGGCCAGTTTCAGCCGCCGTGATCGCAAGCGCGATCGTCTCCGTGTCGCGCATCTCACCGACCAGGATGACGTCCGGGTCCTCTCGGAGGCACGCGCGCAGCGCGTTCGAGAACGCCTTCGTGTCACCGCCCAGCTCGCGCTGGTTGATGATGCTCTGCTTGTGCGCGTGCAGGTACTCGATCGGGTCTTCGATCGTGATGATGTGGACTGCCTTGGTCGTGTTGATGTAGTCAATCATCGCCGCGAGCGAAGTTGACTTGCCCGAGCCCGTCGGGCCGGTCACCAGGATCAGGCCGCGAGGACGGTCGGAGAGCGTCTCGAGGATCGGTGGGAGGTTCAGCTCGCGCACCGTCGGGATCCGGTTGGAGATCAGACGGAACGCGCCGGCGATCGCGCCGCGGTCGCGGTACATGTTCACGCGGAAGCGGGCGCGCCGCGGGAGCTGGTAGGAGAAGTCCAGTTCGAGCGTGGTCTCAAAACGGTGGATCTGCTCGTCCGCGATGATCTCGTACATCATCCGCTGCGTCTGAACCGGCGAGAACTTCTCGTAGTTCAGGCGCTTGAGGTGGCCGTCCTCGCGGATGACCGGTTCGCTGTCGGTGCAAATGTGCAGGTCCGAGCAGTTACGGTCCACGACCACGTGCAGCAGCTCGTCAATGTGCAGGTCATCGAGCGTCTTGGGCTTGCCCGCCGCTCCGCCGTCTGCCATCGGCGGCGCCACAGGGGGCGCGGCTGCAGGCGGCGGCACTGCCGCGCCAAACGGCTGCTCTGTACTGGATGTCTGGTTTTCCATTCTCTGTTTTCCGTTCTATTTCCGTTGAATCGTTTGCCCCTTCAGAAGCCGGCCGTGAAGACGACGCGCATGACCTCTTGCGGGTCCGTGAGACCGGCAAGGACCTTTTCGAGCCCGTCCTCTCGCAGCTCCTTCATGCCTGCAGCCTTCGCCGCGGCCTTGACGTCCGCGACCGGTGCGCGGCGCACGACCATCTCGGCGATCTCCTGGTTCATGATCATCAGCTCGTGGAAGCCGGTGCGGCCCCGGTAGCCAGTCATGCGGTTGTTATCGTGAGGAATGCCGCGGTACAGCGTCACCATTTCGTCGGGGTCCGTAACCTTGAACCCGAAGCGGCGCAGGTCAATCGCCGGCACCTGGTACGACTCGCGGTGCTCGGCGTCAATCTTTCGACCGAGCCTCTGGGCCATGATGCCGATGACCGTCGCCGAAATCAGGTACGGCTCGACGCCCATGTCAATCATTCGGATCGTCGCCGAAGGCGCGTCGTTCGTGTGCAGCGTCGAGAGCACCAAGTGGCCGGTAAGGGCGGCTTCGATCGCGATCTCAGCCGTCTCAAGGTCGCGCATTTCGCCGACCATGATGATGTCCGGGTCCTGGCGGAGGAACGCGCGCAGGCCGGTTCCGAACGTCAGTCCCGCCTTCTTGTTGATCTGCACCTGGGCGATGCCGTTGAGCTGATACTCGATCGGGTCCTCAATAGTGATGATGTTCACGCCGACGGTGTTGAGCTTGTGGAGCACCGAGTACTGCGTCGTCGTCTTGCCCGAACCCGTCGGGCCGGTGGAGAGGAACATACCGTTGGGCTGGCTGACCAGCTCTTCGAGCTGCGCCATGCTCTCGCCCGTGAAGCCGAGCTTCACGAGCCCGACCATCGCGTTGCCCTTGTCCAGGATCCGCATGACGATCTTTTCGCCGTAGGGCGTCGGGATCGAACTGACGCGGAGGTCGTACTCGTGGTCCTTGTGGCGGACCTCGATGCGGCCGTCCTGCGGGATGCGCCGCTCGGCGATGTTCATGTCCGCCATGATCTTGTAGCGGCTGATCAGCGGCGCCACCAGGTTGCGAGGGACCGTCATCGCCTCCATCAGCACGCCGTCAATGCGGTACCGGACGCGGACGTGCCGCTCCTGGGGTTCGACGTGGACGTCGGAAGCGCGGTCGGCGATCGCCTGCTGGATCAGGGCGTTCGCGAGCTTGATGATCGGCGCCTGGTCCGCCATCTTCTCGGCGTCGGCGTCGTCGTCCGCACCCAAGCGGTCGGCGTCGCGACCGACCTGGGCCGCGGCTATGACGCCGCGCAGGTCGCGCATCGAGACCGGCTTGCCTGCGGAGCTCTCCTCCTCTTTGGCCGCGCCGTTGCTGCTGCCGTAGTGGCGGCGGATCGCGTCCTCGATCGCGCCGGGGAGCGCGACAGCCGGGCGCACGAAACAGCCAGAAGCGAGCCGGACGTCGTCAATCGCTGGGATGTCGCTCGGGTTGGCCATCGCCAGCCAGATCGTCGAGCCCTCCTTCTTGATCGGCATGACGCTGTGGAGCTTGACGATCCGCTCAGGCACGACATTGACCGCAGAGTCGTCAACCTTGACGTTGTCGAGGTCCACGAACTGGTGACCCTCCTCCTGGGCCTTGGCCTGCAACACCTCGCGCTCGCCCACGTAGCCGAGGTCAACAAGGATCCGACCTATGTCGGGGTTCTTCGTCTGCCTCTGGACGTTCAGGGCCTCATCGAGCTGCTCTTTGGAGACAAACCCCTTTTCAAGCAGATAGCTCGCCAACGGTAAACGCTTCAATGCCATTCGCTACATCCTCTACGCCGCCCACTGGGTAAAGAGGCGGCACGAACCGCCCCGGTTCCTGGCAGTCCAGGCCCAGTGAGCGGTCGAACGTCCTATTGTATTCCCAAAAGTTCCCACAAACGCACTTTCGAGCCGTGAATTTTGCCTTTGCCGACTAGGACAGGGCCGGGAGCGGCCCCGGATTCTGGTATTCCTGAGGGCGTCTTGCTACGCCGAGAACTGGCCGATAGGGTGAACGCCGCTGTCGGCCGGCTCGTGGCCGACGGGCGGCTGCCGGGGGCCGCGTACCCTGTGGTCGAGATCAGCGACACCAAGTCGCCCGAGCACGGGGACTTCGCCTGCAACTTCGCCATGGCGGCCTCGAAGGCCGCAGGGATGCCGCCGCGGGCGATCGGCGAGGCCCTGGCCTCGGTGCTTTCCGAAGACCCGGACTTCGAAAGGGTCGAGGTCGCCGGCCCAGGCTTCGTCAACCTCACGGTCTCCGTCGCTCTCACAGCCAGGACGCTTTTTCGAGTCTTGCGGGACGATTCTGGGTTCTTTCGGCTGACATCCGACAAGCCGCAGAAGATCAACGTCGAGTACGTCTCCGTCAACCCGAACGGGCCCATAACCATAGGGTCAGGACGCGGCGCGGCTTACGGCTCGACCCTGTGCAACGTGCTGGAGGCCGCCGGCCACACCGTCCACCGCGAGTACTACATCAACGACGGTGTCAACAGCGAGCAGATGCGGCTCTTCGCCGAGTCGGTGAAGGCGATCATCGAAGGTCGTCCGGTCCCGGAGAAGGGCTACAAGGGCGACTACGTCCAAGAGGTGGCCGAGCGGATCCGGGCGGGAAGTGCCGATGGGGCCCTTGCGGTCGAAGTCTGCCAGCGGCTCAGCCAAGGGCTGATGCTCTCAAAGCAGCGTGAGGACCTCGCCGCGTTCGGAGTCGAGTTCGACACCTGGTTCAGCGAGCAGTCGCTGCACGATTCCGGCGCAGTCGGCGCAGAGATTGACCATCTGGTTCAGGCAGGCGTCGCTGACGACAAAGAGCACCGTACAAAGCTCAGGTTCGGCAAGGGAGGCGCGATCGAGGACGTCGAGGTCGAGAGCCAGGCGAGCGAGGACGACGAAGGGCCGAATGATCCCACCTACGACGAGATCGAAAAGCGCGAGATGACGAGCGAAGGCGGCCAAGCGCGGATCAACGAGACGCTCTGGCTGCGCAGCACCAAGTTCGGCGACGACATGGACCGCGTCCTGCGCCGCCGCGACGGGCGCCTCACCTACATCGCTAGCGACGTCGCTTACCACAAGGACAAGTTCAACAGGCCACCCGACGCCGACAAGCTCGTCACCGTGCTCGGCCCCGACCACCACGGGTACATCGGGCGCCTGCACGCGGTGGTCGCGTCCCTCCTCGTCGCGTCCGGGGACGATCCGGCCGAGAGCTTCGACGACAACGAAGCCAAGGTCTGGAAGGACGCCACGGAAAAGAGGGCCTGCCTGGCCGCGCTTGCGCTTGCCCGCGAAAAGCTGACCGTTCAGATCTTCCAGCTCGTCCGCTTCGTGAAGGACGGCAAGCCCGCGCCGATGCGCAAGCGCGACGGCAACATCTACGCGCTCATTGACCTGATTGACGAGATCGGCGAGAAGGTCCAACCAGAAGGTTCGGCGGAGGAGAAGCGCCGCTCGGGCCGGGACGTCGCACGGTTCTTCTACCTCATGCGCAGCCACGACACGACCTTCGACTTCGACCTCGACCTCGCCGAAAAGCAGTCCGAGGACAACCCAGTCTTTTATGCCCAGTACGCCCACGCGCGGATCTGCGGAGTGATCGAAAAGGCCAAGGAGGCAGGGATCTCGGCCCTCGGCCCTCAGCCCTCAGCCCTCCTTCCCCTCGTCCACGCCAAAGAAAAGGCCCTCATCCTCAAGCTGCAGGACCTGGGCCACGAGGTCGAGCGCTGCGCCGAGGACTACGGCGTGAACCGCCTCGCCACATACGCGGTCGAGCTGGCGCGGACCTACCACCACTTCTACGACGCCTGCCGGGTCGTCCAGCCCGAGCACCCGGAGCTGAGCGCAGCCCGCCTCGCGCTGTGCATCGCCACCCGCTCCGCCCTCCGCGCGACGTTCGACCTGCTCGGGATCTCGGCTCCCGAGAGGATGTAATGGTACGGTGTCAAACCTATTTGGTCAAGCCTATCCCGTAGGCGTCTCGATACCGCTCGAAAAGGTTGTGCGCGGACGGCCAGACCGAGTGCGGCGACATGAAGTGCGCGAACTCGAACGTGATGATCTTCTCCGCCACCTTCGCGGCTTCCGTCAGCTTCATCCGCAGGTTCCGCCAGTCGGCCGGCGGGAACTTGATCGGCATATCGCGGTCGAACGACTCGACGTTCGCCCATAGCCTGACGCCGTGCTTCTTCGTGAGCGACTGCACGCCCGCGTGGAACTGCGGCAGCTCGTGGTAGTGGATCTGCCCGTCCTGAAAGGCGCACACGTCAATCGCGCCCTTCGTCTCGCCGAAGATCTCGTCCCACTCTTTGAACGTCGTCGCCAGCGGCACGGCGAAGGCCTTCCCCGCCTGCTTCTCGCCCATTGGGAACGGTGAGATGAGCACCGGCAGGTCCTTGCACGACTTGCAGTGCCGGCCAATGCCATTGAACAGGTCAATGATGTTCAGGTGGTTCCGCGCGGTCTCGTGGCACATGTACCAACCTCCGAACGCCTTCCTGTCCCCGTATCGCGTGACGACCTCGTCAACATAGGCCTTGTTGAGGTCCACCTCGCCCTTCCAGTCGCCGCGCAGCCAGTTGTCGCCGCTGTCGTATGTCCCGAAGTAAAGCGACTGCCCCTGCTCCTCTGCGAGGTCCAGGAACATCGCCGCCAGGTCGTGCTTGACCGGCAGGCACCCCGGGACGGCGCCCGACGGGAACACGCACCGGTCCCGGTAGCCGCCGCGGATGATGACGACCGTGTCAATCCCCACCTCGCGGTAGAGCACGAACTCCTTGTGCCACTCCAGCTCGCCCCAGTTCTGGCTCGGGATGTCGTGCGTGATCTCGTCCAGGAAGGTGCCGGTGATGCGCATTTTGGGCAATTCTACTGGCCCGGGGTAACGATCTGGCAAAAGGGGCGTCATAATATTGTAATAACGTCATGAAGAAGAAGCTCCACAAGGTCGGGAACAGCCACGGCCTGCTCTTTACCAAGGACATGCTCGACCACCTCGGCGTGGAGGGCATGGTCGAGGTCGTCATGGAGCCCGGCCGGATCGTCGTCACGAGGGTCGAGCCCACGATCGAGGAGATCGCCGCCGAAGCGATCGAGCGATATGGAAAGGCGCTGAGCCGGCTTGCAAAGTGAGCCTCGCTTCCTGAAGTTCGAGGAGGTCGTTGCGCTCCACGTGATCGCAGTGTTCCGTGACGGCGGTGCCACCGAGCTCGTTGACCGAGGGAAGCTCGAAGCGGCCATCGCAGCGCCGCAAGCGACGTTCGGCGGCCGTCTGCTCAATGCGACAATCGAAGAGCAGACGGCCGCCTATTGGCACGGCATCTGTCAGGCGCACGCGTTTCTCGATGGCAACAAGCGGCTTTCGTTGTTGTGTGCGTACGCTTTTCTCCGCTTCAACGGTCTTGAGCTGACGCTGACGGACAGGCAGGCAGGCGACCTCACCATTCGCATCGCGAAAGGAAAGATGTCCAAGGCTGACGTGGCACGCCAACTCGCAGGAAAGATCAAACCCCGCGACTAGTCGAACAGCCCCGTTCCGCCTTCGCGGACCTGCTTCGGCACCGCGATCCCGAGGTGCTCGTAGGCCGACCGCGTGCACGTGCGCCCGCGCGGCGTGCGCGCGAGCAGCCCCATCTGCAACAGGTACGGCTCGTACACGTCCTCGATCGTCTGCGCGTCCTCGCCCGTCGAGGCCGCCAGGGTCTCGACGCCCACGGGCCCGCCGTCGTACTTCTCGATGATCGTCCGCAGGAGCGTCCGGTCCGTCGCGTCCAGGCCGGCGAGGTCAACTTCCAGCGCGTCCAGCGCCTTGTCCGCGCTCGCGCGAGAGATCGAAGACAGCCCGTCTACCTGCGCGAAGTCGCGCACGCGCCGCAACAGGCGGTTCGCGATCCGCGGCGTGCCGCGCGAGCGCCGGGCGATCTCTTCCCCGCCGTCCTTCTCGATCGCGTAGCCGAGGATCGAGGCCGAGCGCACGACGATCTTGTTCAGCGCCTCCTGACCGTAGAACGAAAAGTTGAACACGATCCCAAAGCGGTCGCGCAGCGGCCCGGTCAACAGCCCCTGCCGCGTCGTCGCGCCGATGACGGTGAACGGCGGCACTTCGAGCCGGATCGAGCGGGCGGCCGGGCCTTTGCCGATCATGATGTCAACCTTGCGGTCCTCCATCGCCGGGTACAGGATCTCCTCGACGGGCCGCGCCAGCCGGTGGATCTCGTCAATGAACAGCACCGAGTGCGGCGAGAGGTTCGTCAGGACCCCGACCAGGTCGCCGGGCCGCTCGATCGCCGGGCCGCTCGTCACGTGGATCTCCGCGCCCATCTCGAGCGCGACGATGTGCGCGAGCGTCGTCTTGCCCAGCCCCGGAGCGCCGTACAAGAGAAGATGGTCGAGCGGCTCGGAGCGCTGCCGCGCTGCCTCCAAGAACACAGAGAGGTTCGACTTGAGCTTTTCCTGGCCGATGAACTCGTCCAGTCGGCGCGGGCGCAGCGTCGCTTCTGGAAAGTCCTCGGACAACCGTCGCGGGTCGAGCTCTTCGGTCCTCACCGTGCGAGCCTCCTCAGGGCGATCCTGATCTGGTCCTCGACGACGTCGGTCTCGCGTCTTGCCTGGTCGGCCGCGTCCTCGGCCTCAGGCCGGCGATAGCCCAGCGCGACGAGCGCGTCCACGACCTCGTCCGACGGAGCGCCGTTCGTCATCTGGACGGCCGCACGCTGGACGAGCGCGAGCTCCGCGACCTTGTCGCGCAGCTCCACCGCGATCCTCTCTGCGAGCTTCAGTCCGATCCCCGGCGTCCGCGCGAGCATCCGCACGTCGGCGGCGGCGATCGCCGCGACCACTCCCTGCTCGCCCAGCACGCTGATCGCGGCCAGGCTGATCTTCGGCCCGCACCCCTTCACGTCGGTCAGCAGGTCGAAGAGCCAGCGCTGTTCCGAGTTCAAAAACCCATAGAGGTACTGCCCGTCTTCGCGGAAGACCTGCCGCACGCGGAGGTCAACGGAGTGGCCGACGCGACCGATGGCAAGGAACACAGACTCAGGGACCTGGACCTCGTACCCCACTCCCCCTGCTTCGACGACGACGCGGCCCTCTCCCGCCTCGATCACCTCGCCTCGCATCCTTGCGATCATTGGCGGAAAGGTTACCCTGTGTCTACGTGCCGTCGAGCGGCAAGATGATGATGCGCGGCAGCCCGGCCTCGTCCGCGACGATCTTCGTCTCGACGTCGAACTCGACGCGAACCTCGTAGGCGCGCGGCCAAGGCAGGTACACCTTCACGTCCTTCAGCCCGATGATCTCGTACTGGACCGTTCCGACGTAGAAGCGGGTTCCGAGTAGCTGCTGGCCGAACTGCTCCATCAGCCGCTTCTTCATGTCGGCCGACACGAAGTCGTTCAGCTTCTCATAGTCCGCGCCGTACGACTCGGCCTTCGTCGCCAACGGCATCTCCTTGATCATTGCGTAGGCGTTGGGACGGACGAAGCTGTGGTACTCGAAGTCGTTGACCAGCCTGTGCAGCACGAACTTGCGCAGCGCGACCTCGCGCACGAGCGGGTCCACCTGCTCCTTCCGCGCGAGCAGGTACACGTTCGCCGCCGGGATCGCAGTCCCCATCGTGTTCCCCGCCGTGTTCCACCCTGCGTACGCGAGCAGGCGCACCGCGCGGCCGTTCTCCGTCACGACGTTGTAGAGCGCGGGGTCGCCGGTCCCAGACTTGCCGAGGTTGATGTCCGCGACGGCGACAGGGAACCCCTGGTCCACCTCGCTCTTCAATGAGTCCAAGAACAGCTTGAGCCGCAGCGTGTTCGAGTCCGGCGTGTTGACGTAGAGCGAGTAGTCGAAAGTGTCGTTCGGCCCGACCGGCGTCGCGCCAGAGACGATCAACTGGTTCCGCAGCGAGCCCTCGATGGACACGCTCTCGTACGCGGCGACGCGCCGCTTGGCGTCCTCGTCTGCAAACACGATCCGTACGCGAGGCGACCAGCCGGCGTGGTCAATCAGCGCGCGGCTCAAGAGCACGTTCGAGTGCTGGTCAATCCCTTCTGCAAAAAAGACGCGCGACTCGGTCTTGAGGTTGGACGACATCTCCTTCAGCCGTTTCGTCTCGCGCACGTGCGGCCCTTCCACCTGCGCGTCGTCCTGGCCCAGGATCAGCACGTCGAACACACCCTGCTGCGTCATTCGCACGAGCTCTTGCTGGATCCGATGGTTGCGGTCGCGGATCGCCTGGTACTTCTCGATCTCGCCCTTGGGGATCCGGGCGCGCAGGTTGTGCAGCGTCTTTGCGAGCGCCGCGGTCTTGTGCTGCGAGTACCGCTCCGACTCCACCGCGTAGCGCGACATGTCCAACAGCCACGTTTCGGTCTCCTTCGTCGCGGTCGGCGCGAGCCGCGTGACCGCAGAAAACCCATAGAACTTCGTGCCCGGAGCGGTGTTGCGAAGCCGGTACAGCTCGCGCAGCCGCTTGATCGCGAGGTTGTAGCTGCTGCGGTCCGTGCGCGAGGCGATCAAGCCGCCGTAGGCGATCATGTCCGTGCTCAGAACCACCGCGTCGTACTGCGCCAGGCCCACCTGGTCCATCCACTGCATGATGGTCTCGGGCCAACCGGGCTGCAGGAACTTGCCGAGGATGTTCGCGGGCGGCATCTCGACCGTCACGCCGGCCATGTCGCCGATCATCTGCGCGAACTGCGTCGTCGCCGGGCGGTCGTCTATCGGGATCAGCAGCACGCGCTTTGGCAATCCCTCGGCATTGGCGCAGAGGGACAGGGCCGCAAAGGCGGCAATAGCGAGCCAGCGGCGTACCGGCATCCAGTTGAAGATACCAGTCCAGGCTGCAACTTCCGCGCCAAGGTTTGGCCCGCTCTGGGAGTGCGCGGGCATGACCGCGCTTTGCCCAGCTACGATTGCCGGCCCTAAGCGGGGAGCGACCTAACATCCGTCCCAATAGGATTAGCCCCTGCTATAAAACTTACCCTTGGCTAACTTTTGTGAGTAGAATGCACGGCATGAAGGCCGTCTTCGCCGTTTTCCTCCTAGCCCTCGCGGCGTCCTCCCTCGCCACCCCCGAGTTCGCCCGCGCCTACCGCGACCTCAAACTCACCTGCATGAGCTGCCACACCCAGCCGCCAAAGCTGAACGAGTTCGGAGAGGAGTTCGTCCGCAACGGCTACTCGATCCCAGGCACGCCGCGCAGGCCGACGCTCCCCGCGAGCGTCTGGGTGAGCGGACAGATCGCGAACAGCGACACCCAGCCAGGCACGTACCGCACGGTCCCCAACCGCATCGAGGTCATCTCCGCCGGGCGCAGCGGCGAGATGAGCTACTTCATCGAGTGGCGCGCCCTGAGCAAGGAGCTCCTCGGCGACGGCTCCTACCGCGACCGCAGTGGCCGGTTCGAAGACCTGTTCGTGACCTTCAACGTCTCGGACCAAGCGCAGTTGCAGGTCGGGCAGTTCCGCGCCATGTCCCAGATAGACGTCTCGCGCCGGCTCTTCCTCAGCGAGCCCGCCGCGTTCTCGGCCTCCCTACCGGGCGAGCCCGACCCAGACCCGCGCATCGCCTCGCTCCGAGGGTTCGCGCTGTCCGGCCGCTCGCCAGGAGTCCGCGCCATGCTCGCGCACGGCGAGTGGAACGCCGTCGTCACCGTCCCCTTCCCCGGAGAACTCTCCATCCCTCTGACCAAAGAGGCACAGGAGACAGCGAGCCTCGAGTTCGAGAGCAGTCCGAAGGGCGTTTTCGTCGAAGGCTATCGTCGTCACGGCCCTGACTCCTACGGCCTGCACGCCTTCTTCGGCGACAACGATCGCACCCTCGTCGGCGCCGCCGCGCAGCGCAGGTGCGGCGACGTCTGGCTGGAGGGGGGGCTGTCGCGCGCGGGGGCCGGGGGCGCATACGAGTGGCGCTACACCCTTTCGGCAGACTGGATACCGAGAGAGGAGTCCGCGCTCGGAGTGCGCCTGGACCATCGCCAGATCGCGGGCCAGACAGTTTCGGTGACGCCCTACCTCAGCCTCTTCCAGTCGCGCGGCGCGAAGGCGGCGAAGCTGACCCTCGAGGCGAAGTTCCAAGACGCCCGCACCCCCCGCTTCGCCCTCGAGCTGAGCGGGTTCTTTTAGCGCCGCGCGACTCGCTACGGGCCAGCGTCCGTGCGGAGCGCGGGCCTGTGGCCTGCACTTTAAGCGGGACTGCGTCCCGCGGGACTTCGGCACGCCACCCGCCCCCACTACTCCCGCGGGCCTCTCAACGACCGCCGAGTCACCCCTCCCCCTTGGGGGAGGCTAGGGAGGGGGTGTGAACAGTTGAAGTCCTTTCCGCCTCCCCCTTCATCCTTCAACCTTCTTTCCCTAGTTCGCGCTCCGGTACTGCATCGCCCCGCTCAAGTGCCGTTTGCGAACGTCGTCCTCGCCCTCGAGCTGAGCGGATTCTTCTAGCTGCGCACGACAGGCTACAGGCCAACGACCATTGCGCCTAGAATGAAGCTCTGTTGCGGACAGAGCTTCTCCACGACCGGGCCGACGATCGGCTTGTCTCGGAGGACGTCCGCGACGCTCTCCGCAGTGTGGGTCTTCCTTGCGCCGCTCGTCGCGCTTCCGACGACGGTGAATCCGAACGCTAGGCAGGCGAGGGCCGCCATTCCGGACTTTTGCCAGAACTTGGCCACGCCCACTGGGCAGTCGCGGGTGATCACCTTGCCGTCGGACCGGCGTGCGAGCCGCATGCATGGCAGGACCTCGCTCTTCGATACAAGCTCCCTCACTTCCCGCTCGCTCATTCCTGCCACGTTGTAGACGTTCTTCTTGCACTGGCCGCAGAACCGTCGCTGCCCGTCGCCGCTCATCTCGCTCCAAAGCGCGTTGCACGGCTTGGCCACCCTGAGCTGGTTGATGTCGAACTGCTGCTCCGTCATGGTGCCTCGCTTCGTCTGAGTGTCGGCCCCCGCGCCGACCGTTCAAAAGTTGAGACGCCCCTGCCCACCTACGGGTTCCCTAGTTCGCGCTCCGGTACTGCACCGCTTCGCTCAAGTGCCGCTTGCGCACGTCGTCCTCGCCCTCGAGGTCGGCGATCGTCCGTGCCACTTTCAGCATCCGGTCGAAAACCCGCGCCGATAGGTTCAGCCGGGCCGAGACCGACTTCATGAACTCCCTGCACTCGTCGTCCATCACCACCAGCTCGCGGATCTCCTTCGGCGCCATCTTGGCGTTGATCTTCTGGCCGCCGAGGCGGCTGTGCTGCCTGTCGCGTGCTGCGATGACGCGCTCGCGGATCGCGTCGCTCGGCTCTCCCGTCGGCTTGTCAATCAGCTCCTCCGGCTTCAGCCGCGGGACCAGGATGTGCAGGTCAATGCGGTCGAGCAGCGGGCCGCTGATCTTGCCGGCGTACTTGTCGCACTGCGCGGCGCCGACGCACTTCGCCTCCGGGTACCCCTTGTAGCCGCACGGGCAAGGGTTCATTGCGCCGACGAGCACGCACTCGGCCGGGAACACCATCGTCGCCTGCACGCGCGCGACGCTCACGATGCCGTCCTCGAGCGGCTGGCGCAGCGCCTCGAGCACTTCCCTGTTGTACTCTGGCATCTCGTCCATGAACAGCACGCCGTGGTGCGCGAGGCTGACTTCGCCCGGCTTCGGGTTCGTGCCACCGCCGACGATCGCGGCGTAGCTGGTCGTGTGGTGCGGCGCGCGGAAAGGCCGCTCCCACAGCAGACCCTCGCGGCCGCGCATCTCGCCGCACGCCGAATAGATCCGCGTCACCGCGATGCTCTCCTCCAAGGCGAGCGGCGGCATGATCGTCGGAAGCCGACGCGCGAGCATCGTCTTCCCTGCGCCGGGCGGGCCGGTCATCAGCACGTTGTGGCCGCCCGCCGCCGCGATCTCCAGCGCGCGGATCGCGTGGGTCTGGCCCTTCACGTCGCAGTAGTCCACCTCGTACTGCGGCCTTCGTGTCGCCTCGGTGAGCGAGTACTCGAACGGCTTGAAGTCCATCGAGCCGTTCATCAGCTCGACGGCGTCGAGCAGGCGGTCGAGCCCGAACACCTCGACGCCCTGCGCGACCGCGGCCTCCGCGGCGTTGGACCTCGGCACGACGAGGCGCTTGATCCCCATCTTCTGGCACATCAGCGCGATGTTCACCGCGCCGTCAATCCGCCGGAGCTGGCCGTCGAGCCCGAGCTCGCCGACGAAGAGAGTCTCGAGCAGCTCGCTCATCGGCACTTGGCCGTTGGTCGCGAGCACCGCCATCGCGATAGGCAGGTCGAGCGCGGGGCCCTCCTTCTTGATGTCGCCGGGGGCGAGGTTGCAGATGATCCGGCTGCTGGGGAACGCGAGCGCGCTGTTCCAGATCGCCGTCGCGACCCGCTCCTTGCTCTCTTGGACCGCCTTGTCCGGCAGCCCGACCATGATGAACTCCACCTTTCCGCCGGTCAGGTCCACCTCGACGACGACCGGCAAAGCCTCAATGCCCGCGAGCGTGGCTGCGTGGGCCTGGGCGATCATCGTCCACCGAGGTTACCCCTGCCCATCCCGGCCCGCTCTCCGCCCCACCCGCCTTGTCCAGCTGATCCGTCCTATCCGTCCTATCCGTCCGATCTAACCTATATGTCCAATTCTGCTAGGACTTCCGTACCAATTTTGCAAAATACACTTGACATACCGTCACATAGCGTGGTACTCTGAAAGTATAGGAGGAAAGAACCGCAAACCCCGCCGAACGAAGTCAGGGCAGCAACGCCGGGAAGGGCAACGAGCGCAGCGGGTCGGCACGACCCAAACAACCCCCTCCCGCATTTCCAAATAACGGGACTGAACGGGAAAAGAACGGGAAAACAAAAAAACAAAAACAACCCGCCGAAGCCGGCGCCGCCGCCGTCACCCGCCGCCCCCACCGCCCCCCCGAACTCCGCCTGGGTGCCCCGGTCTGGCCGCTCGCCCCTCACCGCCCCATCAGCACAGCGTTGAGCAACAGCTTGTACGTCCCCGGCCACATGGCACGCGAGGTCGGGTCCTGGGCGAACCAGACGATGTGACCGCCCCCTACCGGCTGGTCGTGCAACCAGACCGTGTCCTTGAGCGCGTCGGTCTCGTCCGGCCAGGTCCAGCCGCTGAGCGCCTTCGGCTCCTCGCCCAGCAGCACGACTCCGCCGCCCTCTTCGCGGCGCTTGTAGAAGGTGTCGCCGGAGACCGGCACCGCGATCGGCTTGGTCGTGTCGTAGCCGTAGGCGAGAGGAGAGCGCGGGTGGAGCGACGCGCGGAAGATCGCGCCGGGCAGCTCCGTCGGTTCCTTGTCGTCCTTCAACAGCGAGCGCTTCAGGTCCACGTTGTCCGAACCGATGACCGAACTGTTCCCGAGCGAGATGAGCACGCCGCCGCCCTGGACCCACTCCTTGAGCTGCGTCGTCATCCGCGCCCCCGGTGGGAAGACGATGGCCGTGTACTTGTCCAGGTCGCCGCTGAGCGCGCGCTGGCCGATCGCGGTGAACGGGAGCTTGAAGACTTCTTCGAACACGTACCACGCCGAGCCGTAGCGTGTCCCGCCCGGCTGGTCGCCGAAGACGATAGCGATCTCGGGCTTTGCAAGGCTGCCGACGGAGTCCGAGCCCGGCCCGACGACCCCCTCGGTCGGGAACGAGGTCACGAGGGCCGTTGATCTGCACTGGTGCTTCTTGAGGACCTCCTCGACCTTCTTGTCAATGTCTGCGTCGTTGCGGTCGCGGAACACGAAGAACGTGCCGGCCGTGACATCGCGGCCGACTTGCATCGGCTTTGTCGCGACATGGACGCGTACGCCGGCCTGAAGGAGCTCGATGATCGCAAGAGCGTCTTCCTGGTCCGTGTACTGGACCTGCCAGCCGACGGTGCCGCCTGCGAAGAACCCTGGGACGCGAAAAACTGTGTTGTACTCTCCGATTGGCGCCGACTTCGTCCAATAAGCGTCGAGCCCGAACGCAAGCGGGATGGACCAGCCAGTCGTGTCATAGAACTCAAACCCGTCGCGGCCGGGGTACTTTTCTTTGTCCTTTTGCCCCTCACGGATCTTCATCTGCCGCTCGGTGAACTCCGGTTCGAAGTCCTGTCCTGGCGAGAGCATCGCGCTTGCCAGGTGGCCGCGTGATTGAGCAAAGTTTACGAGGATGTAATAGCGGTCAAACGACCTCATTGACTCGGTCGAGTCATAGAACGAAGTCGAGAGTTGAGTCGAGGACTCGGTGCTCCAGCCGTATTGGATTCCTTGCCGTTCGAGTTGCGTCCGCAGTCGAGAAAGCGCGCGCGGGTCTCCTGTGACGACAACGCCCTTTGCTTCGCCGAGGTGACGTCCAGCGATCGCGTCCTGCCTGTACTGTGCGAACGACTGAAGGAACCTCTGCTTGTTCTGCGTCGCGGACCGCAGGACGGCGAAGGCGGAGGTGAAGTGCTTGGCCATTCCGTCGCGCAGCGTGACGACGGACCCGTCTTCGCGCTCGCGGCGGACCACGCGCCCGCCGTCGGTCTCGTGCGTCAGCCCGATCGCGCCGTTGAGCGACGACCAGGTGTCGAGGTAGATCGCGCCGTAGAAGTCGAACGTCTCGCGCACGAAGTACCGCCAGCCCTGTTCGTCGAACGCCCGCGCGGTCTCCTTACCGAGCACCGTCGAGAGCTCGATGTAGCGCTCGCGGCCGATGTCCTTGTGAATGGACTGCGCGACCGGCGGGAAGAAGTAAGTGCCGACCTGCCCGTGCTGGTCCACGTAGACCTGCGGGTTCCACTTTCGGAACTCGGCGACCTCTTGCTGCGTCTCCTTCTGCGACATCGCGACGCGGTCGCGGTTGAGGTCGAATCGGTAGTGGTTTGTGCGGCCCTCGACGAACCCGCCCGTGTGCTCGACGGCGTCGTCGCTCTGGTCGCCGCGCGAGACGGAGTTGTACCAAACGACGTACCGCTCGTGCCCGTCGGGGTTATAGCTAGGATTGATGACGACGACGGCCTTGTCGAGGATGTCGGTGACTTGCTTGGCGTCCGATGCCGCCAGGTTGTAGGCGAGCCACATCGCGCTCTCGAAGCTCGCGGTCTCGTCGCCGTGGATGCCCTGGTTGAACCAGACGACTATTGGGACATCGGGCGCGCTCGTGGGCGGGAGCTTGCCGTCGGCTAGTGTTTGGATCTGCCCTTGGATCTCCGGCAGCCGCTTCATGTTGTTCGGTGACGAGACGACAAGGATGCGTAGCGCGCGGCCCTCGGTGGAGGTGCCGAAGTCTATGCGCTTGACACGGTCCGGCGCGCCCGCAGCGACCGCGTTGATGGCGCGCTCCTGCTCGTGGAAGGTGGTGTGCCTTTCGCCAGGGCCGTGCGAGAGGACGCTCTCCGGTCGCGGGACCGCCTTGTCGTACGGGCCGTATGGGTAGAAGTCGAAGCCTTGTTGGAGCGTCGCCGCGAGCGCGATGGCGAGGAGCATGCGCCGGAGGATACTTTGTCGGGGATTGTTCGGGTTGGTTCGGGTTTGTGCGGGGGTTCGGGAGTCAGCTAGCGGCGCTTCATGGAGAACTCGAAGAGCGTCGGGAGCTTTTCTTCGTCGCCTGGCTGGTAGGTGTTGATCGCTTTGAAGGCAAGCTCTTGCGGCCAGCCGTCCTTGCGGGAGACCGTGAACGTGCCCTCGGCCGTTATCGGGTTGGGGACGTCCTTCTCGACATAGGTGAAGGTGCCCTTGAGCATGCCGTCGGCCTCCGACTCGACGAGCCAGGTGGCCGTTCCTGCGGGTATGCCGTAGTCGGTGGCTTCAAATGCCTTCTGCCACGCTGAGCCCTCGCCGACCGCGACGCCTGGGTACGCGACGTCTGCGATGCGCAGCAAACGGAGCTCGTAAGTGGAGTCGAGGGTCTCGACGGGCTTTCGGTTGCGCACGTCGCCTGCGGGGCTACGGTCCTCTGAGGTCTCGCTCGTCTCTGGCTTCATGATGATCGCAGTGCCGTCCACGATCATCTTGGTCAGGGTGCGTTCGACTTTGAGCTTCGCCGCTCCGCCGTTGAGCATCTCTGTTACGCTGTAGCGCCACTGTTCGACGAACTCGGTGGTCTCAATGCCGTCGAGGGTCTTGTAGACCTGCCGCACGTCGTACGCGACCACGGTCTGCGCGTCCATGACGATGCGCATCTGCGACTGTGCGATGACGAGGGCGAGGGCGAGGGTGAGCATCACTTCTTCGTATCGAGGGGCTGTTCGCCCTGCTTGGTGTATCCGCTTTCTCTCAAGAGCTCTTCCCGCCCCGCTGCGCTCTTGTAGCGCGAGCGCTGCTTGATCAGTTCTGCGCGTTCGGCCTCGGCCTTTTTCATTTCTTCGCCGGCCTCCAGCGCGAGCGCGCGCTCCTTCTGGTACTTGGACCACGGTTCGCGCGCCATGTAGGCGCCGACCGAAGCGGCGACGACGACGAAAACGACCCAGTACGCGAGCTTCTTCATCCAGTTCCCTCCGTGGAGCTGCACATCTATTGTATCAGACGTCCAGGACGAGGATCATGTTTGTGTTGCCCGGCACTCCTGCCGGCACACCGGCCGTGACGACGACCTTGTCCCTGTGCCTAATGCGGTTGAGACGCAGGAAGGCCCTGACAGTTCGCTCCACGGCCTCGTCCGTGGTCTCTGGTAGGGCTTCGGTCACGGACTCGACGCCCCAGACGACGCTGAGCTGCCTGTGGGTGCGGGCGTTCCACGAGACGCAGAGCACGGGGACCGACGGCCGGTAGCGGCTGACGAGCCGCGGTGTGAGGCCGCTGGTGCTACTGGTGAGGATGGCTTTGACACTGAGCGCGGCGGCGATGCCGACGGCGGCGTGGGCGACGGAGTCCGTCTCGGTGTCGGCGTTGTCGTGCTGGCCCTTCGCGGTGAAGTGGACCATCGGCTCCGCGCTCTGCGCGATCCTTGCCATCGTCTTGACGGCCTCGATCGGATAGGCGCCGGTCGCGGTCTCGGCGCTGAGCATGACGGCGTCGGTGCCGTCGAGGATCGCGTTGGCGACGTCGCTGGCCTCCGCTCGCGTCGGGCGCGGTGAGGCGACCATGCTCTCGAGCATCTGCGTCGCCGTGATGACGGGCGTGGCTCGCTCGTTGCAGACGGCGATGATGCGCTTCTGTGCGACCGGGACGCCCTCGAGGTCCATCTGCAGTCCGAGGTCGCCGCGCGCGACCATGACGACGTCGCTCTCCTTGACGATCTCTTCGATGTTCTCGAGCGCGTCGCGCGTCTCGACCTTTGCGACGGTCTTGATCGACCGGTCCTTCTTGTTGATGAGCCGGCGCAGTTCCTTGAGGTCTTCCCCGCGCCGGACGTAGCTGAGCGCGACGAAGTCCGCGTCGAGCTCGAGCGCCTTCTTCAGGTCGGCCCTGTCTTTGTCCGTGAGGGCGGGGACGCGGAACGACCTGCCGACGACGGTGAGGCCCTGTCGCGAACGCACGGTGCCGCCTGAGACGGCCTTGGCGGACAGCGCCTTGCCCTTCTTTGCTACGATCTTGATCTCGACACCGCCGTCGCCGAGGAGGATGCGGTCGCCCTTCTTGAGCGAGTCCCAGACTTGTAGGTCGGGGACCGTGAGGTCGCACTTGCCCTTGTTCGCGACGGTGAGCGCGGCGTTGGTCTTGAGCACCCTGGACCCGCCCGCGATCTCGCCGATGCGGAACTTCGGGCCCTGCAGGTCAATCAGGATTCCGACGGGCGCGACCTTGGGTTGGAGCTCTTTGATCCAGCGGACCCACCTCTCGCGCGTGGGCCAGTCGCCGTGGCTGCAGTTGATCCGCGCGACGTTCATGCCCGCGCTGATGAGGGCTTTGATCTTCGCCTTGGAATCAACGGCGGGCCCGAGCGTGCAGACGATCTTCGTTCGGCGGGCCACTGTGGTTAGAGACGGGGAGCATCCGTCATAAGTGTGCGGCAAGCGAGCACCCCCTCCCATCCTCCCCCAAGGGGGAGGGGTCGCCTTGCGGCGCGCCCAACGTCTACTCTTGCGAAGCCCACACGCGCTCGAACTCCGCGACCATCGCCTCGATCGCGTCGAAGCCGCCGCGCCAGAACTCCTCGCTTCGCAAGTCCGCGTCGAGCATCGCCATCAGGGCGTACGGGTCCTCCGATCCGCCGAGGCGGAGCACGTCCACGTACTTCTGTGCGAACTCCGGGCCCGCCTTCTTCGCCTTTTGGTACAGCGACAGCGTGAGCAGTTCGCCGAACGAGTAGGCGTAGACGTAGAACGGCGCGAAGAAGAAGTGTCCGACGTACAGCCACCAGCAGCGGTGCTGTTCGCCGAGCGCGACGGCGTCACCGAACATCGTCTGCATCTCGTCCTGCCAGATCTCGCGGAAGCGCTCCTTCGGCAGTTCGCCCTTTTCGCGCCGCTCGGTGTGGCAGCGCTGTTCGAACCGGAACATCGCGGCCTGTCGGTGGACGCTCGCGAAGATCCCTTCGATCTTCTCGCCATAGAGCGCAAGGCGGTCGCGGTCGGTCGCGTCCTTGACGATGTCCTCGAAGACGAGCATCTCGCCGAAGATGGACGCAAGCTCGGCGAGCGGCAGCGTGCCGTGGAAGTTGAACTCCGTCTGTTCGCGGCTGAACGAGGCGTGCACGCCGTGGCCGAGCTCGTGCGCGAGCGTCATGACGTCGCCGAGCTTGCCGAGGTAGGACATGAGCACGACCGGGTGCGTGTCGGGGGTGTTGTAGTTGCAGAACGCGCCACCGGTCTTGCCGTCGCGCGGCTCGGCGTCAATCCAGCTCTTCGCGAAGAACTCGTCCGCCCTCTCTGCGACGGGCTTTGAGAACGCGCCGAAGGCGTCGAGGACCGTCTTCTTCGCCTCGGTCCAACCGACCTGCTTCTCCGCTTCGAAGAGCGGCGCGTAGCGGTCAATGTGCGTGAGGCCCTCGATCCCGAGGACCTGCGCCTTGACCTTGTAGTACCGCGCGACGAGGTCGCCGCGCTCGCGGCACAGGCGCATGACGGTGTCCACCGTCTGCTTGTCCAGCTCGTTCGCGAGGTGCCGCGACTGTTCGGCGTACTCGTACTTGCGCATGCGGTCGCCGGTCTTCTTGTCGGCGAGGAGCGTGTTGTACGTAAAGACGACGACCTTCTCGATGCTCTCGAGCCCGGCCGTGAGCGCGTCGGCCGCGGCCTGGCGCGTCGCGCGGTCGTCTTCGCGGAGCTTCGTCACGGTCTCTTCGAGGCTGAGTTCCTGCGTCTCCTTCGTCTTCGGGTCTGTGAAGGGGCACTTGAGCGCGGCGGTGAGTTCGTCGTGCAGTCGGACCCACGCGCGGCCGCCGGTGTTCGCCGTCTCTTCGAGAACGACCTCTTCCGGCTCGGTGAGGATGTACGGCGAATAGGCGCGCGAGACGGTGACGAAGTGGACGTAGTTCGCGAGCGCGGCGTCCTTGAGGCACGCCTCAATGTAGGACTGTGGCGCCTTGAGCAGCTCGAGCTCGAAGAACATCAGCTTGACGCGCAGCTCGGAGGACTTCTCCATCTGCGACTGCATGAACGCCGCAGTCTTCTCGTCTGTGGTGTTTGCGGCGAAGAGCAGGTGCCCGAAGTTCGCCGGCTTGCTCGCCTCGTTGGTGATCTCCTCGAGTTCGCGGATCGCTCCGGCGAGCTCGGCCGGCGACAGATCGCCGCTCTCGACTTTGCCGCGGTACTTTGTCGCAAACTTCTCGGCCTGTCCGTTCAGGCGGGCCCACACCTGCTCGATGCGGGGGTCTTCGATGGAGGAAAAGAGTGCGGACAGGTCCCACCGCACGCCTGCGGCGACGGCCTCTTGGGTCGGTGCGCTCATGCGCCCATTATGATAGCTGTGCGACCTTGGCCTTGCGCCTTCTGGTCTGCATGCGCGCATCGAGCGAGAGCAGCCCGCCGCCGAGGAAGATGAGCACGAACGACATGACGACGAGGCAGGTCGGGAAGCCGACGGCGGCGAGCGGGTCCGCGCTCGTGGTCCGGACGAGCGACTCGGGGGCGCCCTGGACGGCGACGACGAACGCGAGCGCGCCGATCACCGTCGCGGCATATCGCGTGAAGAGCCCAAGAACGAGGAGCACGCCCGCGGCGAGCTGGCCGACCATCGCGGCCTGGCCGACGTAGAGCTCGGCCCCGAAGACGTCGGCGAACTGCTGGGAGGAGCTCGTGAAGCCGTCGCCACCCATGAGCGCGAAGACGTTCTGCACCCCGTAGTAGATCATGATGACGCCCACCACCACCCGCATCAGCAGGAGGCAGATCCCAAGCACCCGGGCGTCGGAGTCGGCCACTTCGCTATTAAGGACGTGGTTCGTCGTGTTCTAGACGCCGGTGTTCCCTTTCCGCCTCGGCCGGCTCATAGTGCAGGGTCACGTGGGCGCCACCGAGGGCCTTGCTCAGCTCGTCTTCGATCTGCTCGGCGAGGTCGTGGGCCTGGACGAAGCTCAGGTCGTCGTCGAGCAGGACGTGGAGGGCGACGTAGCGCATCCGGCCGGTCTCCCGGGTGTGGACGTTGTGGTATCCGCGCACGTCCTGGTGCAGTTCGAGGACCGTCTCCAGCCTGGCGATGTCGTCGGGCGGGAGCGCGCCGTCCATGAGCGGGTGCAGGACCCGCCGCAACTGCCGGACCGCGAAGTACCCGCCGACCGCCGTGAACACGACGGCGACGAGCGCGTCAAGCGGCTGCCAGCCGGTGAGCAGGTAGACGACCAGGCCGGCGAGCACTCCGACCGAGGTGAAGGTGTCGGCGCGCAGGTGCTCCGTCTCGCCTTGCAGCACGACGGAAGGGTTCTTGCGAAGCACGCTGCGCAGGTACAAGATCACGAGCGCGTTCGCCACGACCGTGTATCCCAGCGCACCGATGCCCCAGCCCGGCTCGATGTCCCGCGGGTGGAACAGCCGCTCGGTTGCCATCCACACGACGATCGCCGCGCTGAAGAGCACAAGCAGCATCTGAAACGCCGAAGTGAGCAGTTCCGCCTTGCCGTGCCCGAACGGGTGGTCCTCGTCCGGGGGCTCGTCCGCAACGCGAAGCGACCACACGACGAGGATGGACATGAAGACGTCGAGCAGCGACTGCAGGCCCTCGGCGAGGACCGAGACGCTGTGGCTGACCGCGGCGGCCGAGAGCTTGAGGGCGACGACGACGACGGTCGAGCCGAGCGAGACGAGCGCGGCCCTGCGCACGATCTGCCCTGCGGTCAAGTCGGCCATGGTCGGCAAGATTGTGGCACCGGGCGCGGGTATCGTGTGGGCGTCCGATGCTGCGCGCGCTGACCGTAAAGGACGTGGCCACGATCGAGTCGTGCTCGCTAGAGTTCGGGCCCGGCCTGACGGTGCTGACGGGCGAGACGGGCGCGGGAAAGTCGCTGGTCGTGGACGCGATCGGGCTCGCTCTCGGCGACCGCGCGGACTCGGAGCTCGTGAGAGCCGGTTCGCGCAAGGCCGTCGTCTCGCTCTCCGCCGACGTCTCTGCGAACGAGTCGCTGCGGCGGCTCTGTGAGGAGAACGGGGTCGAGGTGGAGGACGGGGAGGTCGTGGTCGTGCGCGAAGTGACGGCCGAGGGGCGCTCTACCGTGCGGATCAATGGGCGGCTCGCCTCCGTCGGCGTGTTGCGGCAGATCGGCGCGGAGCTCGTGGACATGCACGGCCAGCACGACCACCAGGCGCTGCTCGACGTCGAGCGGCAGATCGTCTTTCTGGACGAGTGGGCGAGCGACGCGGACCTGCGGATGAGCGTCGGGCTGCGCTATGCAGAGGCCGAGGGCGTTCGGCGGCGGCTCGCATCGCTGCGCTCCGACCGGCGCGACGTCGAGCAGCGGGTGGACATGCTGCGGTTCCAGGTCGAAGAGATCTCTGGCGTCGGGCCGGTGGCAGGAGAGTTTGAGGAGCTAGAGGCGCGGATATCGCGGCTCCAGCACGCGGAGAGGCTGGTGACCGGCGCGAGCGAAGCGCTGGAAGCGCTGAGCGAGGGCGAGGGGTCGGCGATGGAGCGCGTCAGCGGCGCTGTGCAATCCCTTGAATCTCTGTCGTCGCTCGATCCTGGGATCGAGCGGGTGCTCGACCCTCTGCGAGACTCGCTCTTCTCTTTGGAGGAGGCCGTCCGACGCCTCGGGGCGTACGCGAGCGAGCTCGACATGGATCCTGCGGCGCTCGAAGAGTCCGCCGCGCGGCTCGACGCGCTCAAGCGCCTGCGCAAGAAGTACGGTGAGGACGAGACCGCGGTGATCGCTTTTCTCGAGAGGGCAAAGGGCGAGCTCGTGCTCTTGGAAGAGTCGGGTTCCAGCGAAGAAGAGCTCGTCGCCGCGCTTGCAGCAGCCGAGAGCGCGCTGATGAAAGAGGCCGGTGCGCTGACGAAGGTCCGCGCCAGGTCGGCGAAGGAGTTCGCCGCGACCGTCACCAAGCACGCGCGCGAGCTCGCGATGGAGAAGGCCGAGTTCGAGGTCCGCGTCTCGCCCAAGCCGGTGCAGGCCGACGGCGCGGACGCTGTCGAGTTCTACTTCAGCGCCAACCCCGGCGACCCGCCCAGGCCGATGGCCAAGGTCGCCAGCGGCGGCGAGATCTCGCGTATCATGCTCGCGATCAAGGTCGCCTCTGCCGGCCGCGCGGGCGTCCCGACGCTGGTGTTCGACGAGGTGGACTCGGGCCTCGGCGGCAGGGCGGCGGCGGTCACGGCGACCAAGCTCCAGCAGCTCGCCCGCCACAACCAGGTGCTCGTGATCAGCCACCTCCCGCAGATCGCGGGGCGGGCGGACACGCACTTTCGGATCGAGAAGGGGGAGCGCTTGGGCCGGTCTTCGACCAGCGTGGTCGAGCTCGAGGGGGACGCCCGGATCCTCGAGGTGGCCCGGATGCTCGCGGGCGAGAAGGTCGGCGACTCCGCCCTGGCCAACGCGCGCGAACTGATCGGATAGACGCAAAGCGGGCTCTGGCGCGTCATATTCACGTTTGGAGGACTAGATGATTGCTACCTTTGTTTGCGTTGCTGCCCTGTCCCAAGGGCCCGAGTTCGTCACGCCGCGCGTTATTGCGGCGACCGCCTTTCGCAACGGCTACGGCTTCGTGCTCAAGGAGATCACGATCCCGGAGTCCGGAGAGGTGTACGTGAAGGACCTGGACTTCCCCGTCAACGGCACTCTCTGGTTTGCGCCAGGCGAAGGCACGAGCGTCTCTAGCGTGCGCATGACCTATGTCGAGGAAGAGCAGATCAACGACGAGGCAGGAACGCTCAACGACTTGCTGCTGCTCAACGTCGGCAAGCCAGTCGAGCTAGGAGTGTTCCACTACGGAGACTCGAAGATCAAGACGATGAAGGGCACCCTGCGCGCGATGAGCGAGCGTACGGTGACGCTGGAGAGCGGGGGCAAGGTGCAAATGATCCCGCGCGAGTGGGTGCAGACAGTGACGCTGAGCTCCTCGACCGGCGCGACGAAGATGACGACGAAGGTGAGGACCCCCGTCCTTCACGTCAAAGGGCGCGGCGGCAGCAAAGGAACGCTGTACACGGTCGGCCTATTGCGAGGGCTGTCGTGGAGCCCGGCCTACTACTTGGACATCAGCGACCCTAAGACGGTCAAGCTGACGATGAAGGCGAACGTCATCAACAACGTCGCCGACTTCGAGAACATCGAGCTCGGAATGGTGAGCGGGTTCCCTGAGGTCAGTCAGCTCAACCAGGAAGATCCGCTCACGACCGGCGTACAGAAGATCTTCGAACTGTCACAACGGTACAGCCAGCCGCCGTCGGCGTTTCCCGACTACCGCGGGACGACCGGTGGGACGACCGGCGGGACGACCGGCGGTTTTGGTGGAGGAGGCTTGGGCGGCAACTTTGCCGGGACACGCCCAGGGGGGTTCGTGCCTAGCGGAATCACAACGGTCGCCTACGATCCGACGGACAACTCTCTGATCGTTCAGGGTACGGACAAGGCGATCCGCGACTTAGAGCAGCAGATCGCTTCGTCACAGGTCAACGACCTCTTTGTGTACACGACGGCAGCAATGACTCTCAAGCGAATGGACAGGTGCTACCTTGTCATCCAGGAGTCGGAGGCCGAGTACGAGTACCGCTACGTCGCCGAAACGGGGAGGGAGACCGCACCCGTCACCGTCATCAAGTCCCTGGTCTTCACCAACAATACTCAGCTACCCTGGACGGACGCGCCTGCAATGATGGTCAACAAGGGCCGGCTCGTCGGCCAGTCGCCGATGCCGTACACGGTGGTCGGAGATGAAGCGGAGGTGAGGATCGGTCGAGCGACGACGGTGCACGCGGTCGCCCAGAGCGAAGAGGTCGGCAGGGAGCGCAATGCGCGCGTCATCAGCGGCAGCTCATGGGACCTCGTAAAGATGCGCGACACCGTCACGGTGACCAACCTCGATCCTGGGGCCGTCATCGTCCGCGTTAGGCGGACGGTGAACGGTCGGGTCACCGCTTCGAGCGACAACGGTCTGTGGAAGCAGTCCCCGGTCATCGCCGACGGGATGAACACGGTCGGAGACGGCCAGTGGGAGGTCGAGCTCAAGCCCGGTGAGAAGAAGGACTTGACGGTCGAATACGAGAACTTCCTGAGAATCCGCTGAGGAATCGGAGCAAACCGATCCCTCGCTCGGTCGTCAATACACTCTGAGGACTATCAGATGGTATTGACGACCCTTTTAGCGGCGTCGGCGATGGGGTCGCCGGCGCTCGTCCAGACGAAGATCACCGCCGCGTCGCTGTTCAAGAACGGCTACGCGGTCGTCGTGAGAGAGGCCCCCTTCACCGGTGGGGAGGTCCTGATCGAGGACCCGCCCCTCGCCACGCTCGGCACGCTATGGGTGACCGCGAACGGCAACGTGAAGCTCATTTCCGTCGTCGCCACGACGACCGTGACCGAGACCACGACCGACCTGAACTCGCTCGACGCGCTCATCACCGCGAACGTGGGCAAGCGGCTGACCGTGCTGGCGATGTTGCCCGGCAAGAACGAGCCCGAGTCGCTCGTCGCGACAATCCGCGCTGCGACCGGGTCGCTGCTCGTGCTGGACATGGAGGACGGCTCGCGCCTAGCGCTCCAAAAGAACAGCGTCGTGCGCATCCTCTCGACCAGCGGAGACCTGATCTATCAGGCCAAGGGCGAGACGAGGAAGCGCGTGCTGCGCGTGCGCGGCACGGGCACCGGCAACGTCGTCGTGCTCAGCCTCGAGCGCGGGCTCACGTGGGCGCCCGGCTACCACGTGGACATCACCAACGAGACCGAACTGACCGTCACGAGCAAGGCGACGGTGATCAACGACCTCGGCAAGATCGAGGGCATTGACCTCAAGCTCATCACCGGGTTCCCGCACGTGCGGTTCATCAACATCTTGGACCCGCTCACAAGCGGTCTGCAGCTCGACCAGTTCCTGAACTCGATGATGCAGACGGGCGCGGCAGTGGCCGATGCCGCGCCGATGGCGCAGAACGCGTACTCGGGAAGGATGGGTGAAGGCGGCTTCGGAGGCGGCGGGTTCACTCCGTTCGACCCGAGCCAGCTCGAGGGCATGCAGCTCGAAGACCTCTTCTTCTACACGCTGCCAAAGGTGACGCTCGACAAGGGCGAGCGCGGCTACTATGTGCAGTTCCAGGAGAAGGCGAAGTACGAGCACGTCTACACGCTTGACCTGCCCGAGACGGGCTGGTGGCAGAACACGAACGAGGCGTTCTCGACGCCCGACCAGACGAGGTACGAGGTCTGGCACACCCTGGAGTTCTTGAACCCATCGGCGTTCCCGCTCACGACCGCGGCAGCGACGACGTTCAAGAGCGGTCAGATCATCGGCCAGGACATGCTGAGCTACACGGCGCCGAAGAGCAAGGCGGTGCTGCGGATCACCAAGGCGCTCGACATCCAGCCCGACGTCGTCGAGCAGGAGCTCGACCGCCAGATCGCGGCGATCCCGCGCACCAGTTACACGCGCGCGTACGACCTCGTCACGGCCAAAGGCACGATCCAGGTCGCAAACTACAAGAGCGAGACCGTGAAGGTCAAGGTCATGAAGATGCTGGTCGGCGAGGTGACCGCGGCGAGCCACAACGGCGCGATCACCAAGAACAAGGTCGGCCTGCGCAGCGTGAACCCGAACTCCGAGATCCGCTGGACGCTGGACCTGAAGGCCGGCGAGAAGGTGGAACTGACGTACGACTTCAAGGTCTACGTCCCGACGCCGTAGTCGAGGGCACAGGGAAACCAAGACGAAAAGGGCGAACGCCGTAAAACTGGCGTTCGCCCTTGTGCCCTGGCCCTTGGCCCTTGGCCTTAACTCTTGTCCTTGTAACCCGGCAACCGGCGGCCCTTGTAGTAGCCGTCCGGCGAGGCGCTGTGGCGCAGGGCGAGGGGCTCGCCGCTGACGTTCTTCGTCTCTGTCACCTCGGGGAGCTTCGTCACCCAGTGGAGCTTGTTCTGCGCGGTGCGCTTGTGCGAGTGCTTGCGTTTCGGGTTGGGCATTACCTCTTCTCCTTGTGGACGGTGGTCTTTCGCAGGTTCGGGTTGTACTTCTTCAGTTCGAGCTTGTCCGGGGTGTTCTGCTTGTTCTTCGACGTGACGACGTAATGCTTCTCGTCCTCCGTGCAGACGAGCCTGATGATTTCGCGCTTTTCGCCTTTCTTCTTTGCCATGACTCCGCTCCGGGCCCGAGGGTCAATTATGGCCGAGGCGGGGAGGTCGGTGCAAGGACCCGCGGGTAACCTCGCCCCGCCCGCCCGGGTGGCGGAACGGTAGACGCAGCGGACTTAAAATCCGCTTCCCGCGAGGGAGTCTGGGTTCAAGTCCCAGCCTGGGCACCAGGTTTTGCGGGGGGGGGGG
>JBBDXG010000022.1:0-37524 GCA_040902435.1 Fimbriimonadaceae bacterium | reverse complement strand
CTTCGGCCGGCCCCCGCTCTCGGCCTAGCCTCCGCCGACCACCTGCTTGGCGTATTCGACGTACTCTGGGGTCGCGTCCTTGAGCGCGATCAGCTGGTTGCCAGCCTTCTTCGCGTTCTCGGCGTCGCCCTTGCCCAGATAGCAGAACATGATCGAGACGAGCGCGTAGGACTTGTCCTTCGCGTTTTGGCTCGCAGCCTCTGCCTTCTTGAAGTACTTGATCGCGTCGTCGTACTTCTGCGCGTTCTGGTACCCGTCGCCGACGGCGTTGTAGATGGCGGCAAGGTCCTTGCCCTTGTACTTCCCGGCCTCCATCTTCGTTACGGCGGCGGTCGCTTCGACGAGCTTCCCGCGCGCGGCGTAGACGCGCGCCATCGAGGCGTTCGCCTTGCCGTCGTTCGGGTTCTTCTTCAGCGCCTGCACGGCGGCTGGATACGACTTGTGCGTCTCGATGACGCCGGTCATGGCCTCTGCGAACGGTGCAGGCGGCAGATAACCGCCGATCGTGCCCCAGACTTCGCCGGCCGAGTCAAGGAAGAGGATCGTCGGATAGCCCTGGACCTTGTACTTCTTGGCCAGTTCCGCGCCCTCTTTCTCGGCGTCTACTTTCAGCGGGACCAACTGCCCCGCCAGCTTGATCACACCCTCGTTGGTATAGGTGTTCTTGTCAAGCTCTTTGCACCAGCCTCACCACTCTGTGTAAAAGTCAACCATGATCAGCTTGCCGCTGGATTTGGCAAGCGCCTGGGCGGACGCGAAGTCCTTTGCCCACGGCATCTCACCGGCGGCTGCGACGCCACAGGCGAGAGCGATCACGACCGACATGGTCGTTTTCGGGTTCATCGTGTTTCTCCGTGCGCCCTCTGGCGGCGCGCACGTCAATTGTATCCTAGCGGGCGAGCCGCTCGGTGTTTCTGAAGGACTTCTCCACGTCTACGATCGGGTCGCCCTCGCCCTCGAACTCGAGGTTCAGCCAGCCGTCGAACCCGCTCTCCTTCAGCGCGGCGACGCAGGACCTGAGGTCAACCTCGCCCTCCCCGATCACGGTCCCGACGAGCTCGGTGCCATCGAGCGCCTTGAACGTATAGCCGTCCCACCCGTCGGGCTTGCCTTTGAAGTCCTTGAAGTGGACCATGTAAGCGTACGGCGCGACGTCCTTGATCGCCTCGTCGCTCTTCTGGCCGACGAGCTGGAAGTTGCCGGTGTCGGGGTTCGCGCCGAGCGCGTCGTGGCCGCAGAGGTCGCGCACGTCGTCAATGATCCCGCGCACTTGCTCCGACCGGCCCGCGAGCTTGCCGTGGTTCTCCAGCGCCAGCCGCACGCCGTTGCTCTGCGCGTAGTTCGCGACGTTGGTGAGCCCCTCGATGATCCACTCGCGCGCCTGGTCGAACGTAATCCCCTCGGAAACGTCGCCGGCGAACACGCGCACGGTCTTCGCGCCGAACTTCACCGCTTCGTCCACGCCGAACACGACCTTCGCCTCCTGCGCCTTGCGCTCGTCTTGGCTGAGCTTCGCGAAGTTCTGCGCCACCGAGAACACGCCGCACACGAGCCCGGTCTCTTGCAGCGCGAGCATCGCTCGCGCGCGGTCGGCTTCGACGTCGGTGTAGAAGAAGTCGAGCAGCTCGACCCCGTCAGCGCCGATGCGTTTCGCCTCATGGATGAACGACGCGATGTCGAGGCGGCCGTCCTTGACGGCTCGCAGATATGAGTACATGCTGACGCCGAGTTTCACTGCGGCGCCTCTGCTTCCAAGACGGGAGGGGACATCAAGTCTGAGTTCTGAATCATCTTTTCCTCTGGGATCTTGAGCGCGTCCAACACCGGCCGCGCGAACACCATGGCGCCGAGCACGCCGATCGCGCACACCGCGCACGCGATCGCGAGCCCCGGCGTGAGACGCGCCTTCTCGCTCGGCGCGATCCCTTCGTCCTCCACCCACGCTGCGCGGACGATCGCGAGATAGTAATAGACGCTTACGGCGGACGTCGCCGCGAGCACGAACGCGAGCGGCCGCAGGCCCGCGTCCACCGCACCGATAAAGATCATGTACTTGCCGAAGAAGCCCGCCGTCGGCGGAATGCCGACGAGCGAGAGCATGAACAGTGCGAGGCACGCCGCCGCGAAGGGCGACCTTTGCCATAGGCCGTTGAGGTCTTGCAGCCGCGTGAGCTCCTTGTCCTTGCTCGCCGCCATCGTCACCACCGCGAACGCGCCGATCGTCATCAGGCTGTAGGCGAACAAGTAGAAGACGACAGCGTTGAGCGAGACCTTCTCCGGCGCCTTAACGTGCGCGAGCAGCGCGACCAGCAGGTAGCCCGCATGGGCGACGGACGAGTACGCGAGGATTCGCTTGACGTCCTTCTGTGCGATCGCGTACACGTTGCCGACCACCATCGTCACGATCGCGATCAAGAACAGCACGGGGAACCAGTACTCCTCCATCGGCGTCGTCGCAATGAGCACACGCGCCAGCGCCCCGAACGCGGCGATCTTGCTCACCGCCGCCATGAACGCGGTCACGTTCGTCGGCGCGCCCTGGTAGACGTCGGGCGTCCACTGGTGGAACGGCACGAGCGCCGCCTTGAACCCGAGCCCGACGATCACGAACAGCACGCCCACCATCGCGAGCGAGTTGTACTCGTCGTATCCGAGCGAGACGGCCTTTTCAAAGTACGAGAGCTCGATCGTCCCGCTCGCGCCATAGATGAAAGCGACGCCGTACAGGAAGAACGCCGAGGCGAACGCCCCGAGCAGGAAGTACTTGAGCGCGGACTCCTCCGACTTCTGCTCGCGGCGGCTCATGCCGGCCAGGCAGTAGAGCGCGATCGAGAGCACCTCTAGCCCGAGGAACATCATCAGCATGTTCGTGGTAGAGACCATCACCATCGCGCCTGCAGTGGACCACAGCGCGAGCGGATAGAACTCCGCGTAGGCGATGTGCTTCTCGCGCAGATAACGCTCGCTGAACAAGAACGACACCGCGCACGCGCCGATGAGCAGCAGTTGCAGGACAGTGGCGAGCTGGTCGCGCACGACCATGTCCGCCATCGTGCGCGCCGGTCCCAAGTGGAACAGCGGCACGACGTAATAGGCCGCGGCGGCCAACCCCGCTAATGAGACCGCGACGACCGTGTTGTTGTTGCGGCGCGGCAGGATCATTTCAATGATCAGCGCGAGGATGCCGGTCGTGACCACGATGATCACCGGAAGGAGCGCAGCCCAATCAATCACGGGAAGCGCGAACTTGTCCATCTTAGGCCCCCACCCCGCTGTGCGCGTCCATCTGGAGCGCGATCTCGCCGCCGTCGCAGGCGAGCGCGCCGGTCCGCACCGTGCGCACGTACTCGGCGCCCACGCCAGAGCGCTCGTCCCACGCGAACGCGTGCGCGGGAAGGTCGCTGACGAAGTCTATGTACGGCTCTTGTTCTCCGCAGACGTAGAGCACGTTGAACCGCGCACCCTTTACCTCGTCGAGAAGCTGGCGGTCGGCCTCCAAGAAGTGCCCGCCGTACTCCATCGGCGTCGTCATCGCTGGGTAAGCGCCGTCAAGCTCGTAGAAGACCCCGTCCGCGCCCGCATCGAGCGCTGCGACCATCTCTGCCCTGGCCTCGCCGACAAGTTCGCGCAGGCGCTCTCCGCCTGCGACGATGTTCTCGTGCAGCATCGCGACGATCCTCTCGCCCGTGCGCAACGCCCGCCCCAGGGGCGACAACACGCGCGCCAGCACGGCGCGCTCCGCGTCGCGCTGCAGCGAAGTAACGACCTCTGCGACCGCCACAACGACGCCGTCGGCGTCGGCGCAGACGGCCCCGGGCCCGCACAGCACCGGCGTCCGATCGAGCGCGCCCCCGCGCGCGGCTGCGACAAGCCGCTCCCGCCCGTTCATGGGGAGACCTCCGTCGGCACGACCGCGTGATGGTTCGCAGGCGAGACCGTCGAAGCGACGGTGAACCGGCCCATGTCGAGCGGCTCTCGGTCCTCTTGCACGCGCACCAGGTCGCCGTTCTCGCCGATCTCCAACGTCGGGTCGGTCCACGAAGGGCGCTTGCCCGGCTCGTTGATCGCCATCTGTCGCGCGGCGGCAATGGACTTCTCCATCGGCGTCAGGAACGTCGCCGGATAGAGCCCGCCCCAGACCGCGAACAGGACGAGCGTGCTGCACATCGCGACCTCCCAAGCCTTCAGGTCCTTGATCCGTTCGAGCACGGGGTTCGTCACGGGGCCGTAGAACACCTTTTGGAACATCCACAGCAGGTACACCGCCGCCAGCACGACGCCTGCGCCCGCGAGCAACGGCAGCCACCATCCGAGCCCGAACTGTCCCGTCGCAGCGACCTCGAACGCACCGAACAGCGCGAGGAACTCGCCGATAAACCCGTTCAACCCGGGCAGCCCGACGCTGCTCAGCATGATGATGAGGAAGATCGCCGCGAACACGGGCATCTTCGCCTTCAGACCGCCCATGTCCTTGAACATCCGCGTGTGGATCCGCTCGTACAAGAGCCCGACGAGCAAGAACAGCGCGCCCGTGCTGATCCCGTGGCTGAGCTGCTGGTACGAACCGCCCATCAGCCCGTTGTGCGTCAGCGAGAACACGCCGATCACGACGAAACCCATGTGCGCGACCGACGAGTACGCGACAAGCCGCTTCAGGTCCGGCTGCATCGCCGCAACGATCGCGCCGTACACGATCCCGACGACCGCGAGGACCATGAGCACCGGTATCTGGTCGGGCAGGACGTCTGGGAACAACGGCAGCACGAAGCGCAGGAACCCGTACGTCCCCATCTTTAGCAGCACGCCGGCGAGGATCACAGAGCCCGCCGTCGGCGCCTCGGTGTGAGCGTCCGGCAGCCACGTGTGGAACGGGAACATCGGGCACTTCACCATCAGCGCAATCGTGAACAGCCAGAAGATCACCGGCTGCGCCTGCATCGCCCCCGCCCAGAGCGACCCGTCCGCCACCGCCGACTGGATCACGAGCAGGTCGAACGTCCGCGAGCCGGTCGCCTGCAGCGCGAGGTTCGAGAGCCACACGATCCCAATGAGCATGAAGATCGAGGCGGCGAACGTGTAGATGAAGAACTTCGTCGCCGCATACTTGCGGTTATCGCCGCCCCACTTGTAGATGAGCAGCGCCATCGGAACGAGCGACGCCTCGAAGAAAGTGTAGAACAGCACGAGGTCCAGCGACAGGAACACGCCCAGCATCGCCGTCTCGAGCACGAGCATGTAAACGAAGTACGACTTGACGCGCTTGTCAATGTAGAAGCTGAACCACGAGCAGATCACCATCAGGAACGTCGTGAGTACGACGAGCCACACGCTGATCCCGTCCATGCCCAGCTTGTAGGTGATGCCGAGGTCGGGCACCCACGGGACGCTCTCGACCAACTGGAAGTGGTACGTCCCGCTCTGGAACAGGCTCAGCGCGTACAGCGAGACGCCGAACGTCGCGAGCGAGCCGATCAGGCCGAACACCTTGACGGCCTTGGCCTGCGCCTCCGGCAAGAACATCAGCGCGACCGCGAAGACCAGCGGCATGAACACGAGCCAGGAGAGCACGTTGTCCATCCTCTACTCCACCCCCCTGTTCATCCACAGGTAGACCGCGTAGATCAGCACGCCAGCGACGCCGATCTCCATCAGCAGGGCGTAGGACCGCACGTACCCGGTCTGCACCCACTTGCCCGTCCCGGCGAACCCGCGCGTGACGATCCCTGTCAGGTTGACGAGCCCGTCCACGACCCACTTGTCGAACCAAGACGCCACCGCACCAACGACGCCACCGAGCCTCACGAGCCCGTCCGAGAACACCGCGTCGAGCCCGAACTGGTTCTTCGCGGCGCGCCGGAATCCGCTCCACTTGCCCTCGTCCATGCCTTCGTTCTCGCCGAGCTTCTTGCCGTGGTAAGTAAAGTAGCCGTAGGCGATGCCGAAGATCGCGGCTGCGGTGCCGATGCTGAGGAGCATTCCGAACCCGATCGCGTGCGGTGTCTCTCCCGCTGCCGGATAGAGCCAGTGCTGCAGGGCGTGCGGCGCGAGCCCGAACACGCTGGCGATCTCGGCAGGGGCGCCAAGGAACAGCCCGCTCACGAGCGTCGCGCCGATCGCGAGCACGACCAGCGGCAGCCACATCTCCCACGGCACTTCCTTCGGCTCGTGCTCCGCACTCAGCGCGTGGTGGTGCTCGTGCTCCTCGTGCTGCGACGCCATCTCATCGTCGGTGTAGAAGAACCCGTGTGGGTCATCGTGCGTGTGCATGTGCGCGTGCGCGTGGTGTTGTTCAACGTGTGCGCCCTCGTGCGCGAGCCGCCACCTCTCTTCCCCGGCCGCGAAGGTCAGCATCATCATCCGCGTCATGTAGGCCGCCGTCAGCATCGCCACGCCAAAGCCGATCCAGCCCGCGTACGGCGCGATCTGTGCGATCAGCGAGCCCTCTTCGCCGTGGAAGTTGACCGCCGCGCCCAAGATCGCCTCCTTCGAGTACGCTCCCGCGAAGAGGAACGGGATCCCCGCGATCGCCGCCCAAGCGACGAACATCGTCCCGAAGGTCTTCGGTATGTACTTTCGCAGGTTCCCGTAGTTCCTCATGTCCTGCTCGTGCGCCATCGTATAGATCACCGCGCCGGCACCGAGGAACAGCAGCGCCTTGAAGAACGCGTGGGTCACGACGTGGAAGATCCCCGCCCAGTACGCGCCCACGCCGCACGCGATGAACATATAGCCGAGCTGCGACACCGTCGAGTACGCCAGCACCTTCTTGATGTCCGTCTGCCCGAACGCGATCAGGGCCCCGAGAAGCGCTGTGACCGTCCCGATCACGACGACGATGACCTGCACGCCCGGCAAGAGCTCGAACAGCGGCGACATCCGGTTGAGAAGGAACACCCCGGCCGTCACCATCGTCGCCGCATGGATCAGCGCCGAGACCGGCGTCGGGCCCGCCATCGCGTCGGGCAGCCAGACGTAGAGCGGGAACTGCGCGGACTTGCCCATCGCGCCGATGAACAAGAACAGCGCCGCGAAGAACGCGAGCGTCGGGTGCCGGTCAACCACAACCGCCATCTGCGGCAACAGCACGTCGTAGCTCAGCCACCGCTCTCCGTGCGCGATCACGTCTTGCATCGCGCCAGCTACCAGCACCGCCAAAAGGAACAGCCCCAGCGTCAGGCCCCAGTCGCCGATCCTGTTCGTGATGAACGCCTTGTTCGCCGCCTTCGCGTTCGCCACGTCCTTGTACCAGAACCCGATGAGCAGGTACGAGCAAAGCCCGACGCCCTCCCAACCGATGAAGAGCATCGCCAGGTTGTTGCCCAGCACGAGCAGCAGCATGAAAGCGATGAAGAGGTTGAGGTACGTGAAGAACCTCGGAAAGTCCTTCTCGTCGCCCATGTACTTGATCGCGTACATGTGGATCAGCGATCCGACGCCCGTCACGACGAGCGTCATCGTCATGCTCAGCGTGTCCGCGCGCAGCTCGAACGGGACCACAAGCGACTGGAGCCTGATCCAGTCGAACAGCGTGGTCATCACGAGCCGCGCCTCGTCGGGCTGCGAAGACAGCGTCCGCGTCACCAGCACGGCGAGCACGAACGGCACGAACACCGCGAAGAACGCGAGCCAGCCCATCAGCGTGCGGCCGCGCTTCGCCCCCATCGTCCGCACGACGAGCCCGCCGAATACAGCCTGCACCAGGAACCCCGCCAGCGGGAGCCCCAGAATCCACCACATTTGCGTGCCTACAGCTTCCATGCGTCAGTCCTTGAGCGTGCTCATGTCGTCAACGTCCACTTCGTTGCGCATCCTAAAGATCGCCATGATGATCCCGAGGCCGACGGCGACCTCCGCCGCCGCGACCGCCATTACAAAGATCACCATCATCTGCCCAGCCATCGCTGCGTCCGTCTGTGTGTTCATCCCCCGAACGTCCACCCAGTGGTCCGGTTGGTAGCGCGCGAACGCCAGGAACGTCAGGTTCACTGCGTTCAGCATCAGTTCGATGCACATGAACACGACGACCGGGTTGCGCCGGACCACGACGCCGACCGCACCAATCATGAACAGCACCAGCCCGAGCGCGAGGTACATGAACAGGTACTGGCCATGGTCCCACTGGTACCGCCCTAACAGGAACTCGCGGACCGGGTTAGTGTCCGCTTGCGCCAAGAGGATGCCCACCATGCTCAAAACTTCCTCTTTGCCAGCATGATCGAGCCGACCACTCCGATCAACAACAGTACGCTCGCGATCTCGAACGGCCATACGTACGTCGTAAACAGCGCGGGGCCGATCTCCGAAGGACGCCCGTAGTCGTCACCGACCTTTGTCACTGGCATGTAAAAGAGCGGCTGGACGAACTTTATGAGTACGACCGCCGTAAGTGCGATCGCGAGCGGGATCGCGACGTACAGCCTCTTGTCCGTCTTCTCGGGCACCTTGTCACCGCCACTGAGCCGCAGCATCATGACGACGAACAAGAAAAGCACCATGATCGCGCCCGCGTACACCATGATCTGCGAGATGCCCAACAGCTGCGCTCCCAAGTTGAAATAGAGCAGCGCGAGCGTGAAGAACGTCAGAACGAGCGAAAGCGCGCTCCTCACCGGGCTCTTGAACGCGACGACCCCGACCGCGGACGCGACCGCGACCAGCGCGAGCACAAGGAACACGTAGACTGGAGTGTCTCTCATGAAGCCCTCTTCGGATCAACCAACACGACCTTCCGCCGCTCCGTCTTCTGCGGCATCGTGTTCCGGATCGCGATCCACACCGCCGTCACGAGCAGCCCAGCGGCCAGCGCCAACACGCAGCCGTAGCGCGCGCCCTTCATGTCCTCCATGATCAGCCAAACGCCGACGAGGCAGAAGTTCATGACCGCCACCGGCAGAAGCGTCTTCCACCCCAGCCCCATCAGTTGGTCATACCGAAGCCTCGGCAGCGTCGCGCGCAACCAAATGAAGACCGTGAAGAAGAACGTCGTCTTGCCAAGGAACCACGCCGGCGCAAGCCAATAGTTGGCGCCGTCAGCAAACCCGAACATCTCGTTTCCGAACGGGGCATGGGCGGCATGAAAGCCCCAGTTGACTGGCAGAACGTTATAGCCGCCGAAGAACACGCACGCGAAAATCCCGCTGAAGACGAACATCGCCGCGTACTCACCCATGAAGAACACTGCGAACTTCATGCTCGAATACTCCGTGTGATAGCCCGCGATCAGTTCGTTCTCCGCCTCCGGCAGGTCGAACGGCGCGCGGTTCGACTCCGCGACCATGCAGATGAAGAAGATCACACCCGCGACAAAACCGAACGGCGTGAAGATGAACCAGTTCTGGAAGCTCGGGAACTCGCCCCAGAGCGGCGCCTCCTGGGTCTTCACGAACTCCGTCATCTTCAATGACCCCGCCGCGAACGCGATAGCCAGCAGAGAGACGCCCATCGCAAGCTCGTAGCTGATCAACTGCGCCGAAGCACGCAGCCCGCCCATCAACGAGTACTTGTTGTTGCTCGCATACCCAGCCAGCACGACGCCATAGACGCCGAGAGAGGAGATCGCCAGCACGAAGAGGATGCCTATGTCAATGTCTGCGACCGGCGTCAAGTACTTCCATATCCCCTCCGGCGGGCCGAAAGGCATAGTCCCGCCCAGCGCGAACGCCGGGAACAGCGCGACCGCGGGCGCGATGAAGTAGATCTTCCGATCAATCGCCGCCGGCGTGATGTCCTCTTTGATGAACAGCTTCAACCCGTCGAACAGCGTCTGGACGAGCCCCGCCAAACGGTACTTACGGCCCTTCGCGTTCGTCAGCGTCGGCACCCGGTTGGGGCCGATGCGGTCCTGCATCCAACTCAGAAGCCGCCTTTCCCACCAGATCAGTCCGGGAACGAGCACCAAGATCGGCACAAGCAGCAACAACGCGCGGACGACCGCAAGCGCAAACGGATCCAGGCCCTCCAGCCATTCAATCATGCAACAGCACTCCCTCGCCTTCCAGCGCGTCGTACTGCGCGCGCGCAAACTGCGGGTGCTTCCGCGCGATCTCCTGCATCACGTCCTTAGGGCTGAAGTACGGCGACGCGTCCGTCGCGCGGATCATGCACTCGCTGAAGATGCGCCACGCGGGCTTCGCATCGCCTGGCGCAGGAATCACTTGCTGCACCCGCTGCACGCGGCGCTCGCAGTTCGTGTACGTCCCGTCGTGCTCCGCCGGCGCCGCCATCGGCAGCACGACGCTCGCATAGTGCGCCGTCTCCGTCATCATCGTGTCCTGCACGACGAGGAACTCGACGCTCTCCAGCGCGCGCTGCGCGAGCGCGCGGTCGTGAAAGTCGCGCAGCGGGTCGCAGCCAACGACCCAGAGTGACTTCACCTGCCCGTCCGCCGCCGCCTTCAAGATCTCCGCCGTCGTCCGCCCAGAGCTGAAACCCATCTCGATCGCGCCCTGGTCGTTCGCGCCCGTCGCGTAACAGTTGAACCCCAGCAAGGGCTTGAGCGCACCGATCGCGGACTTTCCTCCCTCCTCGTCGAGAAGCGCGTGAGAAGTCACCACGACCGGATCGCGCAAAGCCGCCACAGCCTTGCGCAATTCGTCCGCAGAAACCCCCGTCGCAGAAGCCACCGCCGACAAGTCGCCCTCTCCTGACACCAGCCCCTTCGCAAGCTCCGCGACCGTCCCGGGACGATATCGCAGCACTGCCTCCGCAAACGTGTCCGCGTCAGTGTCGCCAGAGCTCGCCACCACGACCTTCGCGCCGCCGTTGAACCACGCCTTGCGGACGCGCAGAAACACGATCGGAAGTTCGTCGGCGATCGGGCCGAACACGAGGACGGAGCCGGCAGAATCCAAAGACGACAGGCTGCTCGAAACCTTTCCGACCAAGTCCGCCGTGTCGCGCGTCCAACGGAAGTCCACGTCAGAACCAGCGAAAGTCTCCCGCAAAAGCCGGTTGAACAAGAACAGCGCCTCGTTGCTCAGCTTCGGCCCAACAAGCCCAGCCACCGAACCACGCCCGAGCGAGGCCACTATAGAAGTGTAGGCCGCGCCCCAGCTCGAAGCCCGAAGCGCGTCCCCGTCGCGCACCAGCACTTCGGTCAGCCGCTCAGGCGAGTTGTACCAATCGTGCCCGAACTTCCCCTTGTCGCACGTCCACTCCTCGTTCACCGCCTCGTTCGTCCGACCATTGATCCGCACGAAACGGCCCGCGCGGTGGTCGAACCACACGTTGCACCCGTTCGAACACTCCGTGCACACCGCAGGCTTCGTCTCAAGGTCCCAAGGCCGCGCCCGAAAACGGTACTTCGCCGAAGTCAGCGCCCCGACAGGGCAGATCTCGATCGTGTTCCCGCTGAACTTCGACTCGAAGTCTGTGAGCTGGAACGTCGAGGGCTGCATCGCCGCGCCACGAAAGCGGAACGCGAGCTGCGAGTCACCCGAGATCTCCTCCGTAAAGCGCACGCACCGCCCGCACTGGATGCACCGCTCCAAGTCCAGCGTCACGTACTGGCTCAGTGGAAGGGCCTTCGGGAGGTGACGCTTCATCTCGACGAACCGGGACGTCGAGGGCCCGTAGGCGAGCGTGTTGTTCTGAAGCGGGCACTCGCCCCCGCGGTCGCAGATCGGGCAGTCCAGCGGGTGGTTGATCAGCAGGAACTCGAGCACGCCCTTCCGGTCCGTGTGGACCATCTCCGAGTCGGTGTACACCACCATCCCGTCGCTGGCCGGCAGGGTGCAGCCAGCCTGGGGCTTCGGCATCTTCCGCACGCTCCCGTCCGGCTGCTTGAACCCCACCTCCACCAGGCACATCCGGCACATCCCGACCGGCTTCAAACGACGGTGGTAGCAGAAGATCGGGATTTCGAGGCCCAGCCGCTTCACCGACTCGACGATCAGTTCGCCTTTGGGCACTTCAAGCTCGATCTCGTTGATCGTGATCTTGACCGTCTCCAAACCTGCGACTGCTGCCATGAGTGTGTAGCCCGAGCCGCCGCATATGTACCCGATTTGAACCTGGCCATGCTCGTCGTCGAACCTTACGGCCCTCCGGCCCCTGGTACGCCTCTTGAGGACAGTACAATAGCGTCTGTGGGCAATGTGGATGCTGTTGTAAAGATTCACGCCAAGCGCACGTAGGAACAATGGCCAAGGAGATGTTAGACCCTAGAACCGACGACGAACTTTTGGAGCACGTCGCCGAACGCGAGTACCAGTTCGGCTGGGTCAGCGACGTCGAGTCCGACACCTTCCCGCCAGGGCTCAACGAGGACGTCGTCCGCGCGATCTCCGCCAAGAAGGACGAGCCCGAGTGGATGCTCGAGTTCCGTCTCAAAGCCCTCCGCCACTTCTTCACCATGACCCTGCCGAAGTGGCCCAACGTCCACTATGAGCTCCCCGACCTACAGTCCATCTCGTACTTCTCTGCGCCCAAAAAGCAACCGAAGCTCAACTCGCTCGACGAGGCCGACCCCGAACTGATCCGCACCTTCGAAAAGCTCGGCATCCCCCTAGAGGAGCAGAAGATCTTCGCAGGAGTCGCTGTGGACGCGGTCTTCGACTCCGTCTCCGTCGCCACGACCTTCAAAGCCAAGCTCGCAGAGGTCGGTGTCATCTTCTGCCCGATCAGCGAGGCCGTCCGTGAGCACCCCGAGCTCGTCAAGCAGTACCTCGGCAGCGTCGTCCCCTATTCCGACAACTACTACGCGACCCTCAACAGCGCGGTCTTCTCGGACGGGTCGTTCGTCTACATCCCCAAGGGCGTGCGCTGCCCGATGGAGCTCAGCACCTACTTCCGCATCAACGCCAAGAACACCGGGCAGTTCGAACGCACCCTCATCATCGCCGACGAGGGCGCCTACGTCAGCTACCTCGAGGGCTGCACCGCGCCGATGCGCGACGAGAACCAGCTCCACGCCGCAGTCGTCGAGCTCGTCGCCGAGAAAGAAGCGACGATCAAGTACTCGACTGTCCAGAACTGGTACCCCGGCGACCCCAAGACCGGCAAGGGCGGCATCTTCAACTTCGTCACCAAGCGCGGAATCGCAAAGGGAGACCGCAGCAAGGTCACCTGGACCCAGGTCGAGACCGGATCCGCGATCACCTGGAAGTACCCGTCGTGCATCCTCAAGGGCGACGACTCCGTCGGAGAGTTCTACTCCGTCGCGCTCACAGCCAACAAGCAGCAGGCCGACACCGGCACAAAGATGATCCACATCGGCAAGCGCACGAAGTCAACGATCGTTTCGAAGGGGATTTCTGCGGGCAATGGACAGAACACCTACCGCGGCCTCGTCAAGATCAACGCCGGCGCAGACGGAGCGCGCAACTACAGCGTCTGCGACTCCATGCTCATGGGCGACCGCTGCGGAGCGCACACATTCCCGTACATCGAGGTCAAGAACAACACCGCCACGATGGAGCACGAGGCCACCACCTCGAAGATCGGCGAAGACCAGCTGTTCTACTGCGCGCAGCGCGGAATCTCAGAAGAGGACGCCGTCAACATGATCGTCTCCGGGTTCTGCAAGGACGTCTTCCGAGAGCTACCGATGGAGTTCGCAGTCGAGGCGCAGAAGCTGCTCGCTGTCAGCTTGGAGCACTCGGTCGGATAGGCCGTCAAAACAAGTACAATACGGCAGTGGAGCTCGTCTTCAAGGTGTACGGTTCGTTCGAAGAAGCCGAGCGAGACAACAAGGACCAGTACCGGGCCATGACGCCAGAACAGCGGCTCGACATCCTTGCAGAGCTGATGCGCATGGCCTATGGAAATCCATCCCGACTGGAAAGAGTTCATCGGTTTGTTGAACGCCCACGGCGTTGACTATGTCGTCATCGGCGCCCATGCGCTTGCGTTCCACGCCATTCCCCGCGCTACTGCGGACATTGACTTCCTCATAGACCGAAGGCAGGAGAACGCGGACCGACTGCGAAAGGCACTCCAGGCGTTCGGCTTCACGCTTTCGGACGAGGAGTCTGCCAAACTCCAGATCCCTGACCAGATCCTCCAATTGGGTGTTGCGCCCTATCGCATCGACGTCTTCACTTCGATCCATGGCGTCAATAATTCGGACGTTTTTCTCCGTCGCGTCCGTGGTTCGCTCGGAGGCATTGATCCTGTCTGGTTCATTTCTCGGGAGGACCTGATCGCGGCAAAGCGAGGTGCAGGCAGAGCGAAGGACCTCGCCGACCTCGAAACGCTCGAGGACTAGGCGCGTTGCGGCTTGCTCGTTGCGGCCACGACGGCAGTACAAGGATCGATTTCCGGTCAATCAACGTCGGCCTACCATCAGCTGCCGATGGAGTTCGCAGTCGAGGTGCAAAAGCTCCTCGCCGTCAGCCTCGAACATTCGGTGGGGTAGTCGAGGGCAGCTAGTACTTCAATACAAGTGCGATGACAGCCGACGCGTTCCGAAAGCTCGCGCTACAGTTTGAAGGCGCGACCGAAGGTGCTCATCAGCGCCACGCCGACTTTCGCATCTCCAACAAGATCTTCGCCACATTGCCGAACGATAGCCGCGGTGTCGTCAAGCTCACCCCCGAGCAACAACTGATCCACGTTGCCGCGGAGCCCTGTGTCTTCACACCGTGTGCAGGCGCCTGGGGCCGGCGCGGGTGGACGTACATCGAGCTCGGCATAGCCAAGGTTACGCACGTAAGACGGGCACTCTCTCAAGCCACCAAGAACGTCTGAACGCGGTCTAGCTCACAGAAACTGCCTTCATCAGCGCCTGCGCCCCGCCGACAACGGGTATCTCGATCCTCGTTGCGTTTAGGTCGAACGTCAGCTTCGTGCCCGCCGTCGGCCAAAGCGTAAAGTCCTTGTCGCTGGACATGATCATGAGCGCGATCTTCTTCCCTGCAGGGATCACTTGGTCGTCGGGCTGCAAATCAAAAGTCAGCGTCACGAACTCGCCGGGCACGAGCGACGTGCCGCGCGACATCGAGTCGTAGTTCCCCCCGTTCTTCAATGAAGCGGCGTTCTGCGGATCGGCCCAGCCGCGCGTGATCAGGTTCGACGTGCCGATCCGCCCGTCCTCCCACGGGAGCTGCACCAGATACACCGACAAGTTCGCGGCCGGCTTGCTGGAAGCGAGCTTGACCGTGATCCGGCACGTGCCCGAAATGTGTAGCGGCGCCTTCAGCTCCGGCGTCGCGTAGAGCAAGCGATTCAGCGACTCTGCCGCCTTCACCAGCGTCGGAGCGTCGAAAGAGACGTCGTCTACGATGGTCATTGGTCGCCAGAGGCCCATCGTCGCGAAGACCGAGAGCGATCCGATCCCATCGCCGTCCGCACCGGGATACAGCGTCACCATCTCCGCGTCGGGGTGAGGATAGTCCGCATACTCCGTCGGAGTGCGCGAGCCCTCGCGCACAATGTACGCCTTCGGCCCGTCCTCCACCCCGTTCTTCACACCATAGAGGAACCGAGTGAACCACTTGTTCATCAGCTCCATCGGAGGGTTGCCGCCGTGCCCTCCCTGGTGGAAGTACTGCACCAGCGGCACGCGCCCGCGCACCGCGTTGCTGATCCGCACGCTGTGCTCAGGCACCACGTTCCAATCGTTGAAAGCGTGCGCCATCAGCACCGCGCACTTGATGTTCTTCGCGTACGGCAGCAGGTCCCTCTCCGCCCAGAACTGGTTGTAGTCGCCAGTTCGGCGTTCGCGGTGCTGCACAAAGAGCCCGTCCCGATAGAGCTCGTTGCTCCGAGCACGCCCAGCGGGGTTGCCGCTGTTGATGAAGTCGTAAAGCGAGTCTATGTCTTCGCCCAACCACCCCCCCGGGTGCCGGACAAGGCCGTTCGAGCGGTAGTAGTGGTAATACGAAGTGTTCGGCGCGACCGGGATGATCGCCTCCAGCCCCTCCACCCCAGTCGTCGCGGCGGCGACCGGGATCGTGCCGTTGTACGACGTGCCTGTCATCCCGACCTTGCCCGTGCACCACGTCGCCCGCACCTCGACGCTCCCGTCAATCGTCGTGTACCCCTTCGCACGTCCGTTCAGCCAGTCAATCACGGCCTTCGGCGCGAAGCGCTCTGCGTCGCCGCCCACGGTCGGACTTCCGGTCGAGAGGCCCGTGCCAGGCGCCTCAGAGTGCACGACCGCGAACCCTCTCGGGACCCAGACAGTGACAAGCGCGTTTGACACGAACGTGCGGTCCGGCTGAAACGCGACCTCCGGGTGCGTGCGCGGGGGCGGGTCTTCGCCGAGCTCGTGCTTTACGTCCCAAAGGATCGAGCGCCCTCCGGCAGTCCCCGCAAAAAAGGGCGACGACTCGTAGATCACCGGCACCTTCAGCCCCTCGCTTTGCGTCTGCCACTGGCGCGTCACGTCTACGTGCATCCGGTCGAGCTTCCCGTCCTTGTCCGAGTCGAACGTCGTCTCCACCCACAGCCGCTCGCGCACCCACAGCTTCGAGTCCGAAAAAGCCTCGACGACCTGCGCCTGGCCGTCCACGAACACCGGTTGCGCCGACTGCGCGAGCGCATGGATCGAGAGGCCCGCGAACGCAAGGAGCAACAATGGACGGGTTCGGAACATGACCCGTCCATTATGGATCGTGAGGAGACAAGTAAGTTACTACGCCGCCTTCTTCCGCCGCCGCATCAGCGCCAGTGCGCCGAGCCCTAGCACAGCCATCGTCCCCGGCTCCGGAACGGGCACATACGCCATCCCAAGGAGGTTCCCTGAGCCCATGGAACCAATCAGGTTTGCGTTGCCTGTCGCTAAGTCGAGCCAGTAGAAGTTGTCGGTGGCGCTATCTATCAGGTACATGCGTCCGTCGTCCTGGTTATATGCCAGTCCGTGCGGGTTGGTGGGGCCATTCAAGGGGCCGATCAGTGTTGGCGTGGCCGTAGCAGTATTCAGCGTGTAGAGGCTGTCGTTCCCCCCGTGGGTCATGTACATGACCCCCGTCCCACTATGGAAGCCAAGATTGTTGAACGACGTAAGGCCAACGTTGCCGACTAGCGTCGCAGCACCTGTCGTGGTGCTGACTCGATAAAGGTTGTTGTTGGCAGAGACTCCCGAGGCGCCGTAAAGCACGCCAGCACTGCTGTCCCACTCCAAGCCGTGCATGACGACTGTCGAATCGCCGTACGCGCCGACAAGCGTCGCAGTCAGTGTGTTCAAATCCAGCGTGAACAGCGAGTCGAGACTGGTCGAGGTCAAATACATCGTGCCCGTCGCGTTGTCCCAAGCGAGGCCACCCGTTGTGCCAGCGTTCGAGGAGACCGTTCCGACAAGCGTCTTCGCACCTGTGGCAATGTCCACCGTCGAGAGAGCCCTGGAAGAGTCAATGACGTACATCGTCCCCTGCGAGAACGCCACGCAACCGACCGCAACGAGGGCCGTCGCAGCAAGACTTCGAATGTTCAAACCTCTCATCATCAAACCTCTCAAACGAGGTTACCAGCCATAAATCGAAGAAAACCACCCCGCAACTTTGCCTGGCCGCCCGAACCGAAAGCCGCTTCAGATACAATCCAGCCTCGCCGCGTACCGTGCGGCGAGCGTCTTCGGGAACACACCACTCATGATCGTCCACCTCGCCACAAAGCGCGGAATCAAGGCAGTCACTAAGCACCTCAGCTACAGGCCCGCGCTCAACAAGCGCGTCCGCGCGGTCGCATACGAGGACATGCTCGACAGGGCCGAATGGCCGCGGGGCGTCTACTTATTCACCGACTCTGAGCGCATGACCACGGCGCAAAGGGGCTACGCCGCCTGGCTCCACGATAGGCTCTCGGAACGCCCCGACGCTTACCGGCTCCTCAACCACCCGACCAAGCACGTCGCACGGTACAAGCTCCTCAAACAGCTCTGCAGCGAAGGACGGAACGACTTCGACGTCCACCGCGCGAACGAGCTCAGCACGCACGTCCGCTACCCGATCTTCCTGCGCTACGAGGACCGACACATCGGCTCTCTCACCCCCCTCCTTCACACACAACGCCAGGCGGACGAGTGGCTCGCGCGCCTCGCGGCGATGGGAGAGGACCTCGACCGAGTCATCGCCGTCGAGTTCCTCGATACAACGTGCGAAGACGGCCTCTTTCGCAAATACGGCGCCTTCCGCGTCGGCGACACGATCGTTCCCCGACACATGTTCGCCAGCACACACTGGGAAGTCAAGATTGACACCAACAACAAGTCCGCCTTCCGTCGGCGGGAAGAGTACGCCTACCTGCGCGAGAACCCGCACCAAGTACAGGTCATGCAGGCGTTCGAAGCCGCCGGCCTCCAGTACGGCCGAATTGACTACGCCATGAAGGACGGCCGTATCCAAGTCTGGGAGGTCAACGACAACCCGCAGATCACGTCGAGCCTCGCGCGCTACTGGCGCGGCCGCCTCGGTCGCTGCCTCCTCAGCCTGCGGAACCTCGACCATGCGTTCGCACAGGTAGAGAAGCAGGTCGAGGCTGGACCGCCTGTGCGCTTCGCCGCCACCGAGCACTGCGTCTGGGAGGCCCTGTGCGCCCTGTAGTCGTCCACATCGCCACGCGGCGCGGCATCACCTCGCTGCGGAACACCAAGCGCAAAGGACAGTCGCTCGGCGCAAACGTCGTCACGGTCCAATACGAGCACATGCTCGACCGTGAGGAGTGGCCGCGAGGCGTCTACCTCTTCACCGACATGGAGCGCGCAACGCCCTGGCAGCGCGCCATCGCTTCAACGCTCTGGGACAAGCTCGCCGAAGACCGCGGCGCGTTCCGCGCATTCAACCACCCCGTCCACCACCTTCGGCGCTATGAGCTGCTGCGCGCACTCTTTCAGAACGGCACGAACGGCTTCAACGCCTACCGACTCTCAGAGCTGCCCGCAGAGGTCCGCTATCCCGTCTTCGTCCGATACGTGGACCGGCACATCGGCCCCTCCACCGACCTCCTTCACAACGATCAAGAGCTCGAGCGCGCGCTTGCGGCAATGCTCGTCGAAGGGCACGACTCGACCCGGCTCATCGTCGTCGAGTTCCACGACACTTCAAGAGGCACGAGCATCTTCCGGAAGTACGGCGCGTTCCGCCTCGGCGAGCGAATATACACCGGCCACATGATGGCCTCCACCGATTGGAGCGTCAAGCGTGAGCTCAACGACCGCGTCCTCGTCGGGGCAGAGGACCTCGAGTTCGTCAAGACAAACCCGCACGCCGATCAAGTCATGGAGGCGTTCAAGGTCGCCGGCCTCACTTGGGGACGCATGGACTATGGGGTACAGGACGGACGCATCCAAGTCTGGGAGATCAACGACAACCCCAAGCTCGGCTCCAGCGTCTTCAATAGGACGATGGGGCGCCGCGTCGCACGCCGCGTCTCCCGGTCCATCCGCCGCGCAGTCTGGAAGGACGAGCTCGACCAAGTCCTCCCCGGCCCACCGCTCTCTTTCAAGATAGACCCCTCCGATTTCGCCGACCACCTCCGCCTCGGCCTCCCCTCCGCCCCCGCCGCCCCCCTCCGCCTTGAGTCTTAATCCGATGCGGGTGCCCCGGAGAGCGCCGTGCTAATCTGCAACCCATGACCCCGCACGGCACCCATCAACCGTCCGTGACCACCAAAATGTGGGGCAACAAGTGAGGGTCATCACCATCGTCACCGACATCGCCGCGCCGCCCGAGACCGTCTTCGACCTCTGCCTCGACGTCCAAGAACACGCCAAGAGCCTCGGCCACACGGGCGAGAGAATCGTCGGAGGGCTCACGTCGGGACTGATGAAGCTAGGCGACACCCTCGTGCTCCAGGGATGGCACTTCGGCTTCCGCTTCAAGCTCGGAGTCAAGGTGACGGAGTACGACCGCCCGCACCGGTTCGTGGACGAGATGGTCTCCGGGCCGTTCAAGAGCGTCTGGCACGAGCACCTCTTCGAACACATACCGACCGGCACGCGCATGAAGGACACTTTCAAGTTCGCGGCCCCCCTCGGCCCGCTCGGGCTCCTCGCAGAAACTCTCCTGCTGGACCGACACATGAGGCGGCTTCTGGACAGGAGGAGCGCGCACCTGAAGTCGCTCGCCGAACGAGCGACTCGGCCGTAGGTCCGGTTCGTCGCGCGTCTGCCAAAACCGGAACGCGAAGTAACACGCGAGCATTGCCCCCACCACACTGTCCCCCGTGCTCTCCGCCCTCCACCAAATGAGCGGCGTCAACAGGCAGCACGCCGAAAGCACGAGGTGGCCGTAAGCCCGCTTCCGAAGCACTTCCACAGCCCCCCAAGCGGCGCCGACGCCGCAGACCCAGTACAGCCTCACGTCAATCGGAAATCCAAGGAGCGCACCGAACACAACGATCGGCGTCGCTGCCATCAGCGCCACGGCCGCGAGGACCAAGTCGAGCGCATCCAACAGCTCTCTTGCGTTCGACTGCTGCGTCCCGCTAAACGTCGCCGACCGCGGAACCCCCGTGAACACGACCAGCGCTGCGACCAGCGCCAATGCCGCCCCCGCGTGCCCCATAATCCCCACCCAACCCCCCGACCCCACCAAGACCCACGCCGCCGCCGACCTCCACCACCGAACCCTCGGACCCGCCTCACTCCGTCCGCTCATGCTATACTTTCATTTTAGATTGAAAGTTCTGAAGCGACATGAAATTGGTACTTTCGGGCGGAAATGGGTTCATTGGGAGGCAGATTTCGGCTGTTTGGAGGCGGTCGGGGCACGAGGTCGTAGTCCTGGCGAGGTCTCCGGGATTGGGGCAGGCGGCTTGGGACGGTCGGACGATTGGCGCGTGGACGGCCGAACTAGAGGGTGCCGACCTGCTCCTCAACCTCGCGGGCCGTAGCGTCAACTGCCGTTACAACGACCACAACAAGGAGGTGATCCGCCGGTCGCGGGTGGAGTCCACTCGTGTCCTCGCCGAGGCGGTGGGCAGTTGTGCGCGCCCGCCCCGGGCGTGGTTCAACTCGAGCACCGCGACCATCTACCGCCACGCGCAGGACCGGCCGATGGACGACGAGACCGGCGAGATCGGCCGCGGCTTTTCCGTCGAGGTCGCGAAGGCGTGGGAGGCCGAGTTCTTCAAGGGCGAGTGCCCGAGTAGGAGGCTCGCGCTGCGGACCGCGATGGTCATGGGCCCAGGCGACGACGGCGCGTTCGCCGCGTACAGTTCGCTCGCCAAGCGAGGGCTCGGCGGCAGAATGGGCGACGGCGAGCAGATGGTGTCTTGGATCCACATCGAGGACTTCGCGCGCGCGGTCGAGTTCTTGCTCGCGACCGACGCGAGCGGCACGATCAACGTAAGCGCGCCCGGCCCGCTCTCGAACGAGGAGTTCATGAGCGAGATCTCACGCGCCCTGGGAAAAAAGGTCGCACTCCCGACACCGAAGTGGCTGCTTGAAGTCGGCGCGTTTTTCTTGCGCACCGAGACCGAGCTCCCGCTCAAGAGCCGATGGGTCCTTCCCTCCCGCCTGCAGTCGCTCGGATTCGAGTTTCGCTTTCCCGAATGGAAGTCCGCCGTCGCAGACCTGCTTCAGCAATAGTCCTCGACCGACCCTTCGACCCGCACGTCCGCGCACTCGTCAATCAGCGCCATCGCGCGCTGCAGCACTTGCGTCGCGAGCGTCCGGTCCTGCGCGACGCACGCCACGCCGACGGTCGCGACGTTCCACAGGTCTTGGTCCCCGACCTCCGCGACCGAGACGTGCAATTCGCGCCGCAGCCGCTCGATCAATGGACGCAGCACGTGGCGCTTGTCCTTCAGAGACCGGCAACCTTCGATGCGCAAGTGGACCTCAAGGGACCCGATCACCATTGGCGCCTGCAGTGCACGGACTCACACATAGAACAAGAACAGGCCGATCAGGGCGACGCCGAAGTAGGTCGCGAGCACTGCTGCGCCGACGTAGTCCTTGGAGATCCGTTGGCCGGCGAACAGCGAGACGAGCGCGAGGCAGGCGAGCGAGAGGCCGACCACCGCCCAGGCCGTCGTGCCGAAGAACAGCATCACCATTCCCACTGCGCTCATCGCGCCCGCCGACATCTCGATCACCGTGACGACCGACAGCAGCATCGGGACGGCGTTCTTGAGCGGCGACTTCGCAAAGTGCGGCTTCATCCACTCGAGGTTGCCGTTGAAGTCGAACACCTTGTCCAGCCCCGACTGCAAAAAGAGCACGGCGAAGAACGCGCACACGAAGAACCGGGCGACGTCGAGGGGATCAAGCCACATGGTTAGACATTATGAGCGACGGGTGACGGGTGACGCGGAGCGGCGGGATCGGCGGGCGTCGGCGGGGTGGGACGGGATCGGGTCTCGACTTTCATCTTTCATCCTTCACCTTTCATCCGTCATCCTCTCCCACTACCCCGCCTCCCTCAGCTCACCCACGCGCACGCGCGACGGCATCTCCGCCGAACGGTGCAGGCGCACCGTCGTCGGGACATAGTCTGCCGCCGTGGCCGTGAACACGTTCACGAACTGTTGCGGGTTCATGCGCGCGAGCGGGAACCACGACGACTGCACCTGCACCATGATCCGGTGCCCCGCCTTGAACGTGTGGAACACGCCCGGCAGCTCGTACGACACCAGCTCCGCCTTCCCCGCCGTCATCGCCGAGGGGTTTTGGAAGCTGTTGCGGTACCGCGCCGGCATGATCTCGCCGCGCACCAACATCTGATAGTCCGCCAACACCCCGGCAGACGACGACGGGAACACGTCAATCAGTTTCACGACGAAGTCCGCGTCGGTCGTCGTCAGCTCCGCCCACAGGTCCGCGAACACCGGGCCGGCCACCGTCACGTCGCGCGAGAGCACCGGAGTCTGGAACGAGAGCACGTCGTGACGTCCGAACGCGAACCGCTGGTCGCTGAGCATGTACTCGCGCGTGCGGCTCGCGAGGATCCCGCCGTCGCTCGGCACCGGGCTCTTCGGGTCGCTCGTGTACTGGTCGAACCCCTGCGCGTCGGTCGGCGCGGCGTCCATCGCCAGGGACTTGTTGCGGACGAAGTAAAGGCTCGTCGTGCGCGTCGGCGGCGGCCACGAGTCGAACTTCGACCACGTCTTCGCCCCGCTGTCGAACACATACGCCTCCGGCAGGCCAGGCCGTCCGTTCCCGCGGAGGAACGCGTCGAAGAACGGAAACTCGATCTCGTCCTGATAGAACTGCGAAGTGTTCGAGCCCCAGTCCTGGTCGCCGAACTTCTGCCCGTCCCCTCTCGACCACATGCCGTGGTACCACGGCCCCATCACGATCGTGTTGTACGCGCCGGGGTTCAGCCGCTCGGTCCCTTTGTAGACCGCCATCGCGCCGTAACAGTCCTCGGCGTCGAAGAAGCCGCCCACCGTCATCACAGCGCACTTGACGCCCGTCATGCGCTGTGGCAGCGAGCGCGACTGCCACCACTCGTCGTAGTTCGGGTGCTGTTGCACGTCGTTCCAATACTTCACCTGCCCCTTGTAATAGAGCGCGTCAATGTTGCTCAGCGGCCCGAGGTCGAGGAAGAACTTGTACCAGTCGCCTCCCGTCTGGTAGCTCGGACCGCGCTGCTGCTGTCCTGGACCCGTGCGCGGCTGGCCGAAACCGATCATGAACTTGAACATGTCCCAGACGAACAGCGCGCCGTTGTGGTTGAAGTCGTCGCCCATGAACCAGTCGCTCACCGGCGCCTGCGGGCTCGCCGCCTTCAGCGCCGGGTGCGAGTTCGTCGCGCCGATCGCTGCATAGAACCCGGGGTAAGAGATCCCCCACAGCCCGACGCGGCCGTTGTTCTGCGGCACCGTCTTGACCAGGTACTCAATCGCGTCGTAAGTGTCCGTGCTCTCGTCCGTGTCCCACGGGCCGGTGTAGAAGAGGTTATTCGGACGGATGTCCACGAAGTCTCCCTCCGACATGTTGCGGCCGCGCACGTCCTGGTACGCAAAGATGTACCCCGCGTCCTTCATCTTCTGCGATCCGCCGTGGTTGCGCTGCTGGGTCGGGCCGACGGGCCCGGCGCCGTAAGGCGTGCGCTGCAAGAGGATCGGGTGCGCGCCCGGCTTGTCCACAGGCACGTACACCGACGTGTACAGCTTGACCCCGTCCCGCATCGGGACCATGTACTCGTACTTCGTGTACTGCGCCTGCGCGAGTGCGGCGAACAGCGCCAATGCCGCAACGACGAGATGCCTGGGGCGTGCCATGGCCCATTATGGGGGGCGTCGCCATGTGGTCGCCAGGTTGACGCCAGGTCGAAGGCGTTCTGGCGGCACATGCAACGCCTCCTGAGCCAGGCGCGTCCTACTGACAGGATGCGTCAAGGACTCCTTTCTCGCGTTTGGGCCTCGCGATGGACGCCGATGCTCGTCGTCTTCGCGCTCTTGGCGGGCTACTACGCCTTCCGCGACCTCGGCTCCGACAGGGCGCAGCACACGTACGAGCTCAACGGCGACCTCTTGGTCCACGGCAACCCGACGCTGAAGGAGGTCGCGCTCACGTTCGACGACGGCCCCTACGGCGAGACCACCGAGGAGATCCTGCGAATCCTGGCCGATGAGGGCGTGCAGGCGACGTTCTTCGTCGTCGGCAGGCACGTCGAAGAGCGGCCGGGACTGGTGCGCAAGATCATGGCGTCCGGGCACGAGGTCGGCAATCACACGTACTCGCACCCGCGCCTGACCGAGATCACTAGCGAACAGGCCCGCGAAGAGCTGGTCAAGTGCGAGCAGGCGGTCTTCGACGCGACGGGCGCGCACATGAACCTCATGCGCCCGCCGGGGATGAAGTTTGACGACGGGCTGCTGCGGCTCAACCAAGAGCTCGGCTACACGACGATCCATTGGAACGCCGTCGCCGGCGACTACGTTCCGGTCGAGCCGGAGACGATCGTCAAGCGGATACTCTGGCAGGTGCAGCCCGGTAGCGTGATCCTGCTGCACGACACCCCCGCCACCGCCGCAGCGCTGAGGCTCCTCGTCCGCCGGTTGAAGCAGGACGGGTATCGGTTCGTCACTGTCACGCAGATGCTCGCGCGGTTGCCGCGTCCGGTTTTCTTAGTGAGCAACGCGGGTACGGTCTCGGTCGAAGAGCCGGAGCCTGTGACCGTGCGCCCTGCGTCGAGCGGCATGCGCCGCCGAGAACCTGGTTCGATCAATCTGGACAGCGGCCCCCGCACCCCGCTCACCGACGTACCGACATGGGACGGTCCGGTCAAGGAGCGAGACGACTCGGAGACGGCGTAGCAGGTTCCATGCCTCAGGACGCACGCACGACCCGGTGCCTACCGACGAGAACAACGTCCTGAGGCTCCATGCGACCTGTAGCTCAAAGCCTCAGGACTTGGCTTGAGAGGGAGTCACCATGCCGCCAGCGCGTCCTGAGGCATAAGAACTTGCGAACTTCCATGCCTCAGGACGTACGCACCACCCGGTGCCTACCGACGAGAACCAAGTCCTGAGGCTCCGTGCGACCTGTAGCTCAAAGCCTCAGGACTTGGCTTGAGAGGAGTCACCATGCCGCCAGCGCGTCCTGAGGCATAAGAACTTGCGAACTTCCCTACTTCTTCTCCCTAAACACCAACGACTCGCCGTTGATGCAGAACCTGTTGCCGGTCGTCTCGCGCGGCCCGTCGTTGAAGACGTGACCGAGGTGGCCGTCGCAGCGCGAGCACAGGACCTCGATGCGGTCCATCCCATAGGAGCGGTCGGACTTCAGCCAGACGTCTTCGCGCTTGACCGGCTGGAAGAACGACGGCCAGCCGGTGCCCGACTGGAACTTCGCGTCGGTCGAGAACAGCGGCAGGTCGCACCCGGAGCAGTGGAACACGCCCGGGACCTTGACGTCGTTGAGCGGGCTGCAGAACGCCGCCTCGGTGCCCTTGTTGCGCAAGATCCGGTACTGCTCGGGCTTGAGCCGCTTCTTCCACTCGGCGTCGGTGAGCACGAGCTTGTCCTTGCGCTCGGGGCTGACTTCGTCCACGACTAGGCCGCCGTAGACCCGCTTCTTCTGGTCCTGGTCGCCCGAGCTGGTCAGCACGGTGAGCCCGACTCCGACGGCAACGATCGCTAAAGTCGCAAACAGCATGTTCATCGCTCTCTTGGTCGCTCCTGGGGGAGTTTTGTCACTATCTGGTAGGACTGTCCTCTTCTATTTTACGCCAATACACAGCGCGAGTTCGCCACTTCCACCCTCCGTAGAACCGACACCAATGACAATAGAGCGGTCGCAGGACTAGCCAAGACTGAGCCATCCTTTGCCCATAAGTGCCGAAGACGCCTTACTCAGACCCCGATCCACCGCCCCGGACGCCCTACGGCAAGCGCGGCCGTTGGTCTCCCTTCCCCGCGCCCAAGTGCCCTAGTTGCGGGTCCGACAACACCGTCCGCCTGTTCGGCCACGCCGAGCCAAAAGACGACAAGTGGGCCTGCAGCTGGTTCTTCCTTGATGCGTGTCTGAGCTGCCTCCTGTGGCCCCTTCAGCTAATCGTATTGCTCTACGGACTCGTTGTGCTCTTGCTAGTCTCGAAGCGGCGCGACTGCAGCTGCCTCGATTGCGGCCACTTCTGGCGGGCAATCAGGTAGCGCACGTTGGACGCGGGCCCGTGGCCGGCGCTCCGAACCCCCGAACTCCCAAACTTCCGAACCCCCAAACGCACCTCCGAGCACGTCTTAGCAATAGAATCACACCCGAGGCGAAACGATGACTCTGCTTTACGTCGCACTGATCACCGCGGCCGCGCTGGTGCTGGCATACCGGTTCTACGGGTCGCTGCTGGCGAGGCTGTTCCGGCTCGACCCAAACGCCAAGATGCCGAGCGAGGAGCTGCGCGACGACGTGGACTACATCCCGACGGAGCCGAAGTTCCTGCTCGGGCAGCACTTCAGCGCTATCGCGGCGGCGGGGCCGATCGTCGGGCCGATCCTTGCGGGGCTGATGTTCGGGTGGGCGCCGGCGATGATCTGGATCATCGTGGGCGCGGTCCTGATCGGCGGCGTCCACGACATGGGCGCGATCGTCGCCTCCGTGCGGCACAAGGCGAGGAGCATCGCCGAGGTCGTGAAGGAGCACATGAACAAGCGCGCGTTCGCGCTGTTCCTGACGTTCATCTGGCTCGCGCTGGTGTACATCATCGTCGCTTTCACGGACATCACCGCGCAGGCGTTCGTCGGCGTGCAGACGCTTGAGAACGGCGAGACCGTCAGCGGCGGTGGCATCGCGACGTCGTCGCTGCTCTATCTGCTGATCCCAGTCGCGATGGGGCTGGTGCTGAAGTTCACGAAGCTCGGCATCGGTTGGACGACGGCGATCTTCCTCCCGATCGTGTTCCTTGCGATCTGGGGCGGGCAGTTCATTCCGATCGACATTTCCGGCGACAGTGCGGTCAAGGTCTGGGACACCGTGATCCTCGTCTACTGTGTGATCGCGGCGGTCGTGCCGATGTGGCTGCTCTTGCAGCCGCGCGGGCACTTGGGCGGTTACTTCCTCTACTTCGCGCTCGCGGCGGGAGTGTGCGGCCTGCTGTTCAGCGGGATGCCGATCGAATACCCGGCGTTCAAGGGCTGGCAGGCGGCGAACGGCCAGATGCTCGCGCCGTTCCTGTTCATCACGATCGCCTGCGGAGCGGTGAGCGGGTTCCACGCGCTGATCGCGAGCGGCACGACGAGCAAGCAGCTCAAGAAGGAGACGCACGCCAAGGTGCTCGGCTATGGGACGATGATGCTCGAGGCCGGCGTCGCGGTCATCGCGCTCTCGACGGTGATGATCCTGGGGTCGAGCGACGAACTGACGAAGGCCGCGCCGAACATGGTGTTCGCGACAGGGCTCGCGAAGTTCCTCGGGATGTTCGGCATCCCGATCGTGCTGGCGACCTCGATCATGCTGATGGCGTTCACGACGTTCGTGTACGACACGCTCGACGTGTGCACGCGGCTCGGTCGCTACATCGTGCAAGAGCTGACCGGTTGGCAGGGCAAGGCCGGGATGTGGGCCGGCACGCTGCTGACCGCGGGCGTGCCGCTGCTCTTCGTCACGCGCACGATGACCGACGCGGCGGGCGCGCCGATCCCGGCGTGGCGGGCGTTCTGGCCGCTGTTCGGCTCTGCGAACCAGCTGCTTGCGGCGCTGACGCTGCTCGCGATCACGGTTTGGCTCTGGCGCACGCGGCGGCAGAAGTGGGTGCTGTACGTCGCGGGCCTGCCGACGGTGTTCATGTACTGCATGTCGTGCTGGGCGCTGACTTCGATGATGAAGGCGGAGCTGGCGAAGTCCGGGTGGTCGAACCCTGTGACGTGGGTCGGTGTCGTGTTGCTCGCGCTGGCGGGCTGGATGCTGGTCGAGGGCATCGCGGCGTTTATGCGGCCGGTGGACAAGGAGCCGGTCGCGAAGGCGGCGTGAGGGTGAGTCGGGTAACGGGAGACGGGTGACGCGTAAGGAGAAAGGAGCAAGTGGCGAACAGTGAAAGTTCGGCAGTGAAGCGGGCCGGGCTCGTCGTGCTTGCCGTCGTCTCGTCGGCGGTGATGATCGTGCTCGCGATGCCACCGGCCGACGTCGGCCCGCTCGGGTTCGTCTTCATCGTGCCAGTGATGCTCGCAGTGCAGGGGCGCGGCTTCGCGCTCGGGTTCGCCAGCGGGATGGGCGTGCTCGTGCTCGGCGCGTTCCTCACCCGGATGGGATGGTTCTATCGGCCGAGCATCCTCGACGGCGACCCCGGATGGAACTACGCGGGGTTCACGCTGTTCGGGCTCGTGGTCGGCTTCACCTGCGCTTTCGCAGGAGAAATGAAGCGAACGGACAAGTGGACGCCTTGGGTGCTCGCGGCCCTGGCGGTGCTGCTCGAAGCGGCCCTGCTGCTCTACCTGCCTGCGCACCTCGGGCTGACGCAGTACCGCGCGTACCCTGCGATGAAGATCGCGTCGTTCGGCGGCGTGTGGGCGGTCTCGTACTTGGTCTGGTCCGTCAACTTTTTGATCGTGCGCGGGATCGCGACTCAAAGTAAGAAGCTGGTCGCGGCGTGCGCAGTGTTCGTCGGGCTGTTCTGGGGCGTCAGCGCCTTCACTGGCGATCCGCAGCACGGCTCGTTCAAGGTCGCAGCCGTGCAGACGGAGGCGCTCGACATTGAGAAGCTGACAGAGCTCACGCTCGGCGCGTCGTTCCAAGACGCAATGATCGTCGTGTGGCCAGAGCTGAGCAGTGAACTGATCGCACGAGAAGGCAAGACCGAACAACTCGAGCGGCTCGGCTTGGAGAACTGGAGCGCGCCGTTCGTGACGACGTTCGAGGACGATGCGTCGCCGCTGCCCTACAACGTCGCGGCCGTGTTCGGCGACGATGGCGAGAGCGCCCGGTACAAGAAGCGCAAGCCGTTCGGCGCGGAGAGCAAGATACACGCAGCGGGGACCGACGCGGTCGCGGTGAAGGTCGAGGACGTCACGTACGGCCTCAACATCTGCTTCGACTCGTGCTTCCCATACGTGATGCGCGACACGGCGAGGCTGCCGGGCGTCGAGGTCATCCTGCTGCCGACGCTCGACCCGCGCGCCCCGTTCGGGTCCGTGCAGGCGATGCACGCGGCGTACACTCCGTTCCGCGCGGCGGAGCTCGGGCTGCCGATCGTGCGCGCGGACACGACTGCGTACTCGATGGTGGTGGACTCGCGCGGCGTGATCGTCGCCGAGGCGGGTTCTGGGACCGAGGAAGTGCTCGTCGCGGGGATTGTCCCTGGACAGCGTTGGACGTTCTATCGCATGGCGGGAGACTGGTTCGTCTATCTGTGCGGACTGGTGGTGTTCGGAGGGCTTGTCGTAGGGAGGAAGGCGAAAAGAGCGGCCCCGAGCGAGTAGCCTAACAGCGTGAAAGCGGTCGTCGGCGTCGGATACATGAAGCTGTGCCTTGCGGGGCTCGAAGTCTTTGTGCGGCTGAAGTTCCCTGACCCGAGCGTCGTGCTCGTCCACACGGTCGAGCCGGTGCTGCCGGACGGCGGGTTTGTGCCGATTGACTCCTCGAGCGCGATCGCTGAGATCCAGAGACAGCGCAAGGAGGACGGCGAGAAGCGATCCGCCGAGGTCGCGGCCGAGCTCACGGCCAAGGGCGTGCCGAGCGCGAGCCAGATGACGTTCGGCAACCCGGCGCACGAGATCACTGAGGCCGGCGAGCGCGAGGGCGCGGACCTCATCATTGCGGGCTCGAACAAGAAGGGCAGCTTCGAGTCGTTCCTGATGGGCTCCGTCGCGCGCGCGCTGGTCGCGGACGCGAAGCGGAGCATCCTCATCGGCAAGCAGCAGCTCAAGGAGGGGGAGAAAGTCAGCGCGGTGCTCGCGACGGACCACTCGGAGTACGCGGACAAGTGCGTGGACGCGCTCGTCGCGATGGCGCCGGGCGGGCTGGGCAAGGTGACGGTGGTCTACGCCGACACGACATCGGACGACGTGTGGGAGGCGATCGCGGGCGAACTGCCTGAGGACCAGGGCCGCGAAACGCTGATCCAGCGCCGCAACGAAGCGGTGTGCGACAAGTTGCGAGAGGTGTGCGGGTCGGTCGAGTCGGTCGTGCTGAAGGGCGACGCTGAGGACGTGATTGACGCGACGATGAAGCAGACGGGCGCGGACCTTCTCATCCTGGGCGCGCACGGACACGGATTCATCGAGCGGCTGCTGATGGGTTCGACCGCGATGCACATGGTCGGCAACTCGCCCTGGAACGTGCTCGTACTACGGGTCAAGGATGGACGTTAGGCTTTCGGACGAAGAGCTCGCCGCAGTCGTTCGTCGCGCGCACGAGATCACCTCGCTGCAGGGGAGGCTCGAGGAGGGGCGCAGCTCGCTCGACGAGTACGTGCGTGCGGCCGAGGAGATGGGGGTCCCGCGCGAGGCGATGGTGCAGGCGCTGCACGAGCGCTTCGCGTTCCTCGAGCGCGAAGTCGAGCCGGGGACGCTGGTGTTCGCGCTTTCCAGCGACGGCCGGCACTACGCGGCGAAGGTGCTCAAGTGCGACGGCGACTCGCTCGCGGTGCGGTTCTTGAACGGAGGCGAGGGCGTGGTGGGACGGCACCAGTTGCAGGAGCCGTCGTTCAGCCCTGGGAGCGTGTACGAGTACCACTCTCCGAGCTACATGATGTACATCAAGGCGCAGGCGGTCCGGTACGACCGCGACGCGCTGACGGTGACGTTTAACTATTGGGGGACCGAGGAGACGGTGCCGCTGGCGAAAGTGCGGACGGTCAGGCCGCGCAGCGGCAAAGGGCCGCCGCCGTGGGTCTACACGCTCGCGATCGCGCTCGGGTCCGGCGTCGTTGGCGCGGTGTTGGCTTTAATCCTGCAAGGTCTTTAACCCATCCTCAGCCACGCGCACTTGAGGTACAGCGATTCCGGGAACTGGATCGTCGCGGGGTGGTCGAGGTCTTGGATCGTGACGTCCTCGAGGAACATCCGAACTCCGCGGTCGCTGGCGGCGAGCCGCGCGGTCTCGACGAGCTCGCGCTGGTCCACTTGGTAGCTGCACGAGCAGACGATCAGGCGACCGCCGGGGTTGAGGTGCGGGATCGCGCGGTGCACGAGCTTCCAGACGGCCCACTTAAGGGAGTCGCGCTGCTGCCCGGTCTTCGCGATCGCCGGGGGGTCGAGGACGATCCAGTCGAACATGGAGTCGGTGTCCTCTTCGAGCCAGTCGAAGACGTTGGCCTCGATGAACTCTGCGTTCAGCGAGTTCGCCGTCGCGTTGCGTCGCGCGAGCGCGAGCGCTTCGGTGTGGATGTCGAGGCCCGTCGCGCTTGCGCCAGCGCGGGCGGCGTACAGCGCGAACGCGCCGGTGTAGCAGAACGCGTCGAGCACGCTCTGTCCGGCGGTGACGCGCTCGGCGAACCGCCGTCGAGTGTTGCGCTGGTCGAGGTAGAAGCCGGTCTTGAGGCCCTTCTTGAGCGGGACGATGAAGGTGAGGCCGGACTCGGTGATCTCGACCTCGTTCGGCGTTTCGTCGTGGAGCTGTCCGGCGAACGGTGCGAGGCCCTCTTCTTCGCGGCCTTGCATCTCGCTCCGCTCGTAGACGCTCTTCGGTTTCGCGGTCTCGATGAGGGCGGGAAGCCAGACGGACTTGAGCTTCTCCATGCCGAGCGATCGGACCTGCACGACGACGTGACCGTCGTATTCGTCCATGATCAGTCCGGGGAGCTGGTCGGCCTCGGAGTAGACGATGCGCCGCGCGTTGGTGCCTGTGACGAGCTGTTCTCGGAGCTTAATCGCCTGCACAAAGCGGTCGGCGAAGAACTGTTCGTTGACCTCTTCGTCGGCCTTGCTCAGGACCCGGAAGCGGAAGCGGCTCTGTCCGTTCCAGGTGCCGATGCCGAGCACTTCGCCGTCGGAGGAGGCGAGGCGGGCGAGCGCGCCGTCCTCGAGCTGTCCCTCGGTGCGTTCGACCTCGCCGCGCTGGATCCAGGGGTAATTGTTCCGGACCTTGCGCTCCTTTTTCGGTTTGAGGAAGACGGTTCCGCGAGGCTGCACGGGGCGACAATACCTGGCCCTCGGAGGCCATCAACGCCAAAGGTAGACTCGCCGCTTCGAATGAACCTGAAAGACACGCTGAATCTCCCCGATCCTGAGTTCACGATCCCGATGCGCGCAAACCTGGCGCAGCTGGAGCCGGAGATTCAGGCCAAGTGGGCGCAGATGGGCGTGTACGAGGCGATCCAGGAGTCGCGCAAGGACGCCAAGCAGTCGTTCGTTCTGCACGACGGGCCGCCTTACACGAACGGTCCGATCCACATTGGCACGGCGCTCAACAAGATACTGAAGGACTTCGTGGTGAAGAGCCAGACGCTGATGGGCAAGCGCGCGCCGTACGTGCCCGGATACGACAGCCACGGGCTGCCGATCGAGCTGGCGGTGCAGGCGAAGCTCGCGGAGCAGAAGATCACGCCGAGCGTGGTCGAGCTTCGCGCCGCGTGCCGGGCGCACGCAGAGCACTTCATCGAGGTGCAGACCAAACAGTTCCAGCGGCTCGGCGTGTTCGGAATGTGGGACAAGCCGTACGTCTCGATGGACTTCCGCTACGAGGCGGAGATCGTGCGCGTGTTCGGTCGTTTGGTCGAGAACGGTTATGTCTATCGCGGTCTGCGGCCCGTGCTGTGGAGCCCGACTTCGCAGACGGCGCTCGCGGACACCGAGATCGTGTACCAGAACCACACGAGCAAGGCGATCTATGTGCGGTTTCCTTTGCTGGAGGACGTGCACGAGCTGTTCGCAGGATTGGACGACGTCTTCGCAGTGATCTGGACGACGACGCCGTGGACGATCCCTGCGAACCTCGCGGTCGCGTTCCATCCGGAGTTCGAGTACGCGGTCGTGCGAGCGGGCGGCGCGCACTACATCGTGTTAGAGGGCCTGGTCGAGAAGACGATGGCGGCGTGCGGCATCGCTGAATACTCGATCGTCAAGACTTTCAAGGGCTCGGAGATCGAGAGGACGCGCTTCAAGCACCCGGTGTACGACCGCGATTCGCTCGCGGTGCTCGCGGGGTATGTGACGACAGAGGACGGCACGGGCGTGGTGCACACCGCGCCGGGGCACGGGCGCGACGACTTTTACACGGGCAAGAAGTACGGGCTTCCGATCCTGTGCCCTGTGAACGAGCGGGGCGTGTTAACGGAAGAGGCAGGCGAGTTCGCCGGGGTGTACTACGCGAAGTGCGACACGGTCGTCGTGGATCGTTTGCGCGAGCTCGGTCACTTGTTGCACGTCGAGGACTATCAGCACTCGTACCCGCACGCCGAGCGCGACGGGAAACCGGTCATCTTCCGCGCGACGGAGCAGTGGTTCGTGGGGATTGACCTGCCGTTCCACCTGGATCCTTCGAAGACGCTACGTTCGCGAATGTTGGAAGAGGTGGACCGCGTCAAGTGGTTCCCTGAGAGCGGGCACAAGCGGTTCCGCGGGATGATCGAGGGCCGCCCGGACTGGTGCATCTCGCGCCAGCGCCCGTGGGGCGTGGGGATTCCTGTATTCTATGGCGCTGAGTCGGGCGAACCCGTGTTGGACGCCGTCGCGATCGAGGCGGTCGCGCGATTGATCGAGCAGAAGGGCTCGGACGCGTGGTACTCGGCTGCGCCTGCGGATATTCTTCCGAGCGGGTATGCGCACCCGCAGACCGGCGAGACGGAGTTCCGCAAGGAGGTTGACGTTTTCGACGTGTGGTTCGACAGCGGTTCGACGTGGGCGTGCGTCCTGGAAGGGAACGTCGAGCCGCGTTGGAAGGACAAGATCCCTTGCGACCTCTATCTCGAGGGCTCGGATCAGCACCGCGGCTGGTTCAACCTCTCGATGATCATCGGGACCGCGCTGACCGGCGGCGCGCCGTACGACCAAGTGCTGACGCACGGCTTTGTTTCTGCGCCGGACGGGCAGAAGATGTCGAAGCGGCTGGGGAACGTCATTGACCCGGTGCAAGTCTGCGAGACTTACGGCGCGGACGTCCTTCGGCTGTGGGTCGCGAGCGTTGACACGACCGACGACACGGCTTGCAGCGACGAGATCTTGAAAGCGGCCGGCGAGCACTACCGCCGCATCCGCAACACGCTGCGGTTCTTGCTCGGCAACCTGTACGACTACGATGGCTACGACGGCGAGATGTTGGAGATTGACCAGTGGGTGGTCGCCGAGGCGGACCGCGTAGTAGTCGCGTGCCTCGACGCATATGAAGTGTACGACTTCACGAAGGTTTTCCGCCGCGTGCACGAGTTCTGCGACCGCGAGCTTTCTGCGTTCTACCTTGATGCGATCAAGGACCGGATGTACTGCGACGGCAAGGAGTGGCCGTCGCGGCGGTCGGGCCAGAGGGCGTGCCACGAGGTGCTGGTGCGGCTGACGAAGCTCGTCGCGCCGATCCTGATGCACACGGCCGAAGAGACTTACGCGCGCATCCCTGCGATGAGGCGCCTTGCGAGCGTCCACATGGACTGGCTCGAGCGCCCGGGCGTCGTCGAGAGCGAGCTGGACAAGCGGGTGCGGCGGATGCTCGAACTGCGGGAGAGCGTGGCGACGGCGATCGAGGAGTGGAAGGCGAAGGAGGGCGTCAAGGACACGCAGGACGTCTCTGTGGTGCTGCACGCGCCGCGCGCGGACGTCGCCGTGCTCTCGAGCTTCGGCCCGGACCTCGCGGTGTTCTACCGCGTCGCGCAGGTCGAGGTGAAGGAGAGCGATCTTCGGGTAGAGCTCACTAAGAGCAGTTTCGAGAAGTGCGAGCGCAGCCGCGTGAGGCGCGCGGACGTAGAAACGGTCTCATGGAACGGTTCGACGGTGCCACTGAGCGCGCGCGACCGGAGGGCGCTCGGAATCGGCTGATGCGAAGGCTGTTCTTCATCGTGGTGGCGTGCGCGCTGCTGCTCGACCAGGCGACCAAGATTTGGGTGCGCATCGCGGCCGACGGCGTTGAGGGGCGGAGCCTCTACGAGCTGTGGCCGGGCGTGTTCGAGCTGAAGCTCGTCTACAACGAGGGGATCGCTTTCGGGATGCTGCAGGGCGCGGGCGTGCTCCTCACTCCGATCGCCGCGCTGATCGCGTTCGGTGCGGCGTGGTACAGCCTTCGGCACCCGGACGAGACGCGCGCGACGCACTTCACGATGGCGCTCTTGTGCGCGGGCGCGCTGGGGAACCTGATTGACCGGATCTGGGACAAGCGCGTGACGGACATGTTCTGGTTCCGCGCGATTGACTTTCCGGTGTTCAACGTCGCGGACGTTTGTATTACGGCGGCTGGCGTGATGCTCGGCGTCTCGGTGCTGGGGGAGCTGTTCCATCGCGGGCGGCAGGAGGGCACAGGGCCGAGGGCCGAGGGCCAAGGGCCAGAGGTTGGGGCGCCGGTGGCCCCTGAATCGGACGAGGACAAGGCGGGAGTTTAGGGTACAGGTTTCGGGGTTTAGGGTCTAGTATCTAGGGGCGCAACGCGATCGGACCGGGTGTAGTAGTAGGATGCACGAGACTGGAGCAGAACGATGCGATTGAGACCGAGCGGTAGTGGTTGGGTGTTGTTGGCGCTGATGGCGGCGCCCTTTGTGATCAAGGCGGCGAAGCCGGTGGCGAAGGCCGTCGGCGAGGGGATGAGGAAGGTCGGCGACATGATCAACAGGGCCGCCGACGAGGCTGAGAAGTCGGCCGACGAGTCGGGCCGAAAGGCGGAGGCCGAGTACCGCCGCGCGACCGCGCCGCCGAAGACAGCCGCCAGCCCGAAACCGAAGACGAAGGCGAGCCCGAAGAGGCCGGCTGCCAAGAAAGCCGCACCGGCTGCGAAGGCCGTTAAGAGGCCGACGGTCAAAAAGCCGGCTGCCACGAAGCCTGCGCCCCCGAAGGCCGCGGCCGCGGCGAAGCCCGCGCAGCCGAGCAGGCCGAAGGGACAGAAGCCACCGCCGAGCGCGCGCAGGCGCCCGCCGACGGACATCGAGACCGGCTAAAAGTCGTAGTCGTCTATCGTGTCCTTCGTGAAGACCAGCGGGTCACCCAGCAGGACGTTGTCGCCCTCGATCTTGCACTCGCCCAGGCGCCGTGAGGTGAAGCTCGTCGCGCCGGGCTTTAGCTCTCCCTTAGCGAGAGCGACAGCGACCTCGATAGTGAGGTAGCCGAGGTCGCGCGTGTCCCAGAGCAGCACCGAGCGCACGGTCCCGCTGTGGACATAGTCCTTCATCGTGTTCGGCGTGCTGAGTCCTGTGACGAAAACGGTGCCGGACTTCCCTGCCTTTTCGACCGCTTCGGCGGCCGCTGGGAACGCGACGCTGGTGATGGCGAAGACGCCCTTGAGGTTTGGGTAGGCCTTGATGAGGTCGCTCGTGACGTCGTGCGCGAGCTTTTGGTCCTCGTTGCTGGGCTTGGTGGCGACGAGCTTTAGGCCGGGGTAGGTCTTGAGGCGCTCCCTCATGTGCTCCATCCACGCGTTCTGGTTGGCGGCGGTGAGCCGCGCGGTGACGATCGCGACGTCGCCCTTTGCTGCCTCTCCTCCAAGGTCCTTCGCCATCGCGTCCACGAGGCCGTAGCCGATCTGTTGCGCCGTTGCCTGGTTGACGAAGAAGTCCCTCGCGTCCACGTCCGCGTCGGCGTCCCATGTGATGACCTTGACGCCCTTCTCCCGCGCCCTCTTGAGGACGGGGCTGAGGACTGCGGGATCGTTGCACGAGACGGCGATGACGTCCACGCCCTTGAGGACCCACTTTTCGATCATCTCCGCGGCCTGTTCGGGCGAGCCGTCCGTGGGGCCGTCGTAGCGGACCTCGACGTTGCCGAGGTCGGTCGCTGCCTGGGTCGCGCCCTCGTAGCAAGACGTGAAGTAGGGGACGCCCTTCTGCTTGGGGAGCAGCGCGATGACGATCTTGTCGTCGTCCTGCTTGGCGGCCTGCTCTTCTTTAGTACAGCCGGCGAGCAGCGAGAGTGCGACGAGGAGCAGGGCCCAGGTTCTCATGCCCCATTATGGTTCGGCTTTCCTGCGGTTGAGGAGGGAGTTTGCGAGCACGGCGAGAATGAGCACGCTGCCGACGACGACGAGGTTGAGCTCGTCGCGCTCCCAGTGCCAGCCGACGAACTGGCTGAGCTCGTGCAGGAGCACGAGTCCGAGGACCGTTCCGAAGACCGTTCCGCGGCCGCCGGTGATGG
>JBBDXG010000021.1:91676-97495 GCA_040902435.1 Fimbriimonadaceae bacterium | reverse complement strand
CGCCAGCAGGGTGGCGGCGCCGCCCAGGACGACGGCCGTAATGACCTCGAGCTCGAGGCCCTGTCCGACGTCGGCCTTGACGGTGTTGCGCCGCGCGGCGTACATGACGGCGGCGGCCCCGGCGGCGCTGCCGGCGAGCACGTACACCGTCGCCTTGATCCTGTCCACTGGGATGCCAGAGAAGCGCGCTGCCTTTTCGTTCGTGCCGATTGCGTAGAGCGCTTGGCCCCAGACGGTCCGCTTTGTGAAGACCGCGGCGGCGATGGCGGCGAGGACGACGATGACCGTTACAACTGTCGCGTTGAGCGTGTTCGAGAGCTGGTCGGGAAACCCGGAGATCGGTCGCGCGCGGCTGAGGCCCTCTGCGAGGCCGAAGAACGCGGCCATGGTCGCGAGCGTGACGATGAGCGGGTGGATGCGGACCTTGGTGACGAACGCCCCGTTGAGGAGCCCGCACGCCGCGCCCGTCGCGATTGCGATGACCGCGCAGAACGGAAGAGGCCACCCGCGCTCGTGCGAGAGGCCGAACGCGACGGCGGCGAGGGACATGCTCGCACCGACGGAGAGGTCAATGCCGCCGGTGAGGACGACGAGCGTCATAGCGAGCGCGATGAGCGCGGGTTCGAGCATGAGCTTGGAGAGCTCGATCTGGGTCTCTACATTGAGGAACGAAGGGTCTAGCCGCCACGCGACGACGAGCACGGCGACGATGAGCAGCGCGAGCACGGCCTCGTAGCGCTTCATCGCCTCTTCACCATGAGCCGGTCTGCGAGGACCGCGACGAGGATGAACGCGCCCTGGATCGCGCGCTCCCAATAGACGGCGTCGTCGCCGAGCTTGAGGAAGACGAGGACGGTGCGGACCGTGCCGAGTAGCAGGACCCCGATGACGACGCCGACGATGCTGCCACGGCCGCCGGTGATCGAGACGCCGCCCACGACGACGCAAGTGACGACGAAGAGCTCCCACCCTGCGCCGATTCCGCTCTCGATGACGCTCATCTGCGGGACCGAAATGAGCGCGGCGAGCGCGGCGAGGAGCCCCATCGTGACGAACGCGAGGAGGCGGAGCTTCTTGACGTCGAGGCCGCGGACCTTGGCGGCCTCCGGGTTCCCGCCCGCGGCGTAGACGCGCAGGCCCAGCGGCGTCTTCGTCGCGACGACCCAGGTGCCGAGGACGACTGCGGCGGCGATCGAGATCGCGGCCGTGTCGTTGATGAACGACTTTGGCGCGTCGGTCACCCACTCGCCTTTCAGGAGCAGTTCCGTCGCGCCGCGGAAGAGCGAGAGCGTGCCGAGCGTGACGATGATCGAGGGCACGCGGCCATAAGTCGCGAGGAGCCCGTTGAGGCATCCGAGCGCGGCGCCGGTCGCGAACATGACCGCCGTGACGACACCGACCGGCGCGCCCATGAGCGCCGGAGAGGTGCCGATGCCGAGGACTACGGCGAGCAGGCCGACCATCGAGCCGATCGAGATGTCAATCTCGCCGAGGACGACGACGAACGCCATGCCGCAGGCGAGGACGGCGAACGGTGCGACCTGCACGAGGATGTCTCTTAAGTTTTGTGTCGTGAGGAACGCGGGGTTGACGATGGAGACGGTCGTAACGACCGCGACGAGGAGGGCGAGCAGACCGAGCTCGCGCTTCACTTATCCTCCGCGATCGCCAGCGCGAGGACGGACTCGGGCGTCGCGTCTTTGCGTTGCAGCGATCCGGCGACTCGGCCGCCGCGCATGACGACGATGCGGTCGCTGAGGTGGAGGAGCTCAGGCAGGTCGGAGGAGACGACGAGCACGGCGGTGCCTTGCTTTGCGAGGTCGCGGACGATCCGGTGGATCTCGCCCTTGGATGCGACGTCAACTCCGCGCGTTGGTTCGTCCAGGACGAGGACCTTGGGGCTCGTCGCGAGCCACTTTCCGATCGCGACCTTTTGTTGGTTGCCGCCGGAGAGCGACGTGACGGGCGCGTCTGGCCCTGACGTCCTGATTGCGAGGCTCTCTGTCTGGTGTTCCGTGACCTCTCGTTCTCTTTCGTTGTTGATGAAACCTGCGCGTGCGATCGTCTTTCGGACTGCCATGCAGAGGTTTGTGGCGACGCTGAGCGGCGTCACGAGGCCCTCGTGCTGCCGGTCCTCGGGGACGAGCGCGACGCCGAACTTGATCACCTGGGCGACGTCGCCGGGGGGCAGCGCGACACCGTCAATGAGGACGCTGCCGCTGGTCGGTCGGTCAATGCCGAAGACCGCGCGGGCGACCTCTGTGCGGCCCGCGCCGACGAGGCCCCCGAGGCCGACGACCTCTCCTGCGCGGACTTGGAACGAGACGTCCTCGAAGGCCGGGGGCCGGGAGAGGCCGCGGACCTCGAGTCGAACTTCCTTCGGGCTCGAGGGCTCTGGCTGTGCGTGCGCGATGTCGCGCCCGACCATCGCGCGGATCATTGTCTCGCGCGTCGTTTCTTGGATCGCTCTGGTCTCGACGACGACACCGTCGCGCATGACGGTCACGCGGTCGCAGAGCCCGAGCACTTCTTCCAGCCGGTGGCTGACGTAGAGGACGGCGACGCCCGAACTCCGCAGGTCGCGGACCGCGCGGTGAATGGCGTCGGCCTCCTTCACAGAGAGCGATGCCGTCGGCTCGTCGAAGACGACGATCTTCGCGTTCGTCGAGACGGCGCGCGCGATCGCGACGAGCTGCTGCCTGGCGAGCGGCGCGTCGCCGAGGGCGCCGGGGACCGGCGGCTCGCCGATGCGCTCCATGACGGCCTTTGCCTGAGACTGCATGCGACTGCGGTCGAGGAAGAGGCCGAACTTGCGCGGCTCGTGGCCGACGAAGAGGTTTTCCGCCAGGCGGAGGTCGCGGAAGGCGGTGGACTCTTGGTGCACGACTGCGATGCCTGCGGACTCCGAGGCGGCGACGCTGCCGAACGCGAGGGGTGCGCCGTCAACGAGGACCGAGCCGCGGTCCGGCCGGTGGACTCCGGTGAGGACCTTGATCAGCGTGGACTTGCCCGCGCCGTTTTCACCGACGAGGCCGTGGACCTCACCGGCGAAGAGCTCGAGCGACGCGCCGTCGAGCGCACGAACGGCGTCGAACGACTTTTCGAGCCGTTCGACCTTGAGTCTCAATACATCTTGAGCGACCACGGCTTTCGGTATTCGCGGTCGTAGGCCATCGTCTCTTTGCCCGCTGTGCCGACGATGTCCATCTTGTCCTTGCTCCAGTGCACGGTCTGTCCGGACCAGAGCGCGGCGTTGGAGAGGTGGCAGACCATTGTGGTCTGCGCGACGGATCCGAGCGTGGCGCGCGGCTTTTCGCGCGTCTTGACGCAGTCGAGGAAGTTGCGCCAGTGGTTCGTCGGCACGGGATCGGCCTGCTCTTTGGGGATCTCCTTTCCGTCGGCGTCGAGGATGGTCCATCCGCCGCGCCAGCAGCGGACGGTGCGGCCGTCTGCGGAGACGAACTCGGTGCAGTGGCCGGGCTTGCCCGGGTGGTCGCGCAGGACGGACCAGGTCATCATCCAGTCGGGGTCCTTGAACTTGTAGATCGCCTCGATGCTGTCGGGGGCGTCGCGGTCGTCGCCGTTGAAGGCCCACTGTCCTCCGTAGGCGGAGACTTCTGTCGGCATAACGAGGTCCTGCGACCTGCTCATGCCGAGCAGCGCGATGTCCATCATGTGGACCCCCCAGTCGGTGGTGAGTCCGCCTCCGGTGTTGAGGACCCAGCGCCAGTTCCAGTGGACCTTGTTGTCCTGGTAGGGGACCATTTTCGCTGGGCCGATCCACATGTCGTAGTCGAGGTTCGACGGGACGGGGCTCGGCTGCTTGTTGCCGATCCTGGTTCCGTCGGCGATCCACGCGCGGCAGTGCGTGACGCGGCCGAGCTTGCCGCTGCGGACGTAGGCGATCGAGTCGGTGAACTCTCTGTCGCTGCGCTGCCAGGTGCCGACCTGTGAGACGATGTTGAACCGCCGCTGCGCGGCGATCATCGCCTTGCACTCCACGATGTTGTGGCTGATCGGTTTTTCCTGATAGACGTCCTTGCCGGCCTCGCACGCGTGGACGAAGTTGAGCGCGTGCCAGTGGTCGGGCGTGCCGACGATGACCGCGTCAATGTCCTTGCGTTCGAGCATCTTGCGGTAGTCGCTGAAGACCTCGGGCGCGCGGCCGTACTTGTCCTGGACCGTTTTGACGTCGCCAGGGATGCGGGACGTGTCCACGTCGCAGACTGCGGCGACGTCAACGTCGGCGTTGCCCATGAGGTTGCGCATGTTGGCGGCGCCCATGCCGCCGCAGCCGATGAGTCCGAAGACGACCTTGTCGTTGGGCGACTGCTGTCCGCGGCCAGCGGCGAAGGCGGGGAGCCCGATGCCTACGCCGACTGCGGCGGCTGTTGTCGTCTTGATGAATTCGCGGCGGGTCTGTTTGGACATTGGGTTCACCGATCGCCAAGTATGCCCGCTTCCTGCGGCGTAGGGCCAGATTGAACTCGAACTTGTGGATGGGGGATAATTGGCTCCCCTGTGCGCGGTTAGCTCAGCGGTAGAGCACTACAATGACACTGTAGGGGTCGTAGGTTCAAATCCTATACCGCGCACCATTCTCTTCGCAGCGCTCGGTTCGTCCGTCCGTGTGACCCGCCGTAGGATCAAGGGTCCGTTAAAAGGCCGTTTTTTTCGTCGTGCGAGCGCGCTTGGTTTCTCTCCTCCTATAACACCAGAATACCACTGTTGGTGACTGTTTGTCAAGTGTTTTTCTGCAAAACAGGACAGAAGTCCTACTTTTATGGGCGTTGCGGCCAGGGCGAGACCGACAGAGCACATTGAGGGGGTGGGCGCTGTGCGGGAGGCGGCCTGCGGCTGTCGCCCGGTCTGCCGCGGACGAGTCCTCGCACTCTCCGGTGCCGTCCATGCGGCGCTTCACGAAGCAAAAATGAGCGACTAGTAGAAACCCTAGGAATCTCGCCAATCGAGGCAGACGGCGAAAATGCGGGGTAACAAGAAGGGAGCGAGCCATGTGCTCGTAGGAGAAAAGTGACTGAAATGACCCGGACCAGAACTCTTTTGGTAGCGATCGCGGTCGTGGCCCCGCTATCGGCGATGGCGCAATGGTCGGACAATTTCGACTCGTACGCCACTGGCAGCCAGCTCCACGGCCAAGGTGGTTGGAAAGGCTGGTTCAACGCCCCTGCGTCAGGTGCGCTGACGAGCAGCGCGCAGGCGCTGAGTGCACCGAACTCGGTGGACATCAACGGCGGGAGCGACCTCGTTCGCGAGTACAGCATCGCTGGCGGTGTTTGGACTTACTCGGGCAGCGTCTTCGTCCCGACCGCACACACCGGTATAAGCTACTTCATCTTGATGAGCGACTATCAAGACACCAATACAAACATGCACTGGAGCGTGCAAATGACCTTCAATAGCACCACGAACTTGGTGGGCGATGACAGCCTGAATGGAGGGACCGCGACCCCGATCCCCCTTGTGAAAGGGCAATGGGTTCCGTTCTCGGTCGACTTCGACCTGGCTTCGGACACGAAAGTCGTTTGGTACAACTCGCAGCAGGTGCTCTCTTCGCGCTGGCGCGACGCGGCTGGCGGCGTGGGTGGCGCGACCCTGAGCCTCGGTGCGGTTGACTTGTTTGCGAACAACACCTCGTCGGTGTTCTACGACAATCTCGCCGTCGTGCCGGAGCCGGCCACCGTAGGTGCTCTGAGCCTCGGACTGGCAGCGCTGCTAAGACGACGTCGCAAGAAGTGATCGTTGGGACGCCTTGGGCGTCCTGCGGTCCGGAGGATGGGAACCGGGGGGGGGGGGGGGGG
>JBBDXG010000021.1:0-91666 GCA_040902435.1 Fimbriimonadaceae bacterium | reverse complement strand
TTGAAGAGCGGAGCCGCCCGGTTCGCCTCTTGCCCGTCTGCTCGAGAGGGATTCAGACCTTCTTGAGCAGCGTGACGCGGCCCGTGGGGACCCATTCGACGACGAGGATGTCGTCGCCGTTGAGCCAGCACGCGCCGTGGGGGTGGATGAACTTGCCGGGAACGTACTGCTCTCTCGGCGCACCTCGCAGGTTGGTCGGGTGGCCGTCGCCGAGGTGGGCGAGGACCTTGTTGTCCTTGTCGAGGACCGTGACGACGCTAGAGAGGTCGGGGACGAGCATCTTGTCCTTGTTGAAGTGCAGGTGGCACGGCGCCCTCATGCCTTCGGTGACGAACTTGACGTGCGCGCCGTCGAGGGTGAAGTACTGGAGGCGCTTGTTGGAGCGGTCAGCGACGACGAGATAGGGTTCGGCGCCGCGCGAGTCCACCCAGAGCCCGTGCGGGCAGTTCACTTTTCCTGCTTCCGCGCCAGGGCCGCAGATGAGCTTGACGTAGTCGCCGTTCCACGTATAGCGGTGGACGTAGCTGCTGCCGTAGCCGTCTCCGACGAAGAGGTCGCCGTTTGGCGCGAAGGCGACGTTGGTCGGGCACCACTTGGTCTCGTCGGCGTAGACGCCGGGCTCGGTCGGGACTCCCCTCTGCCAGAGGACGTTGCCGTTGAGGTCGGTCTTGACGACGAGGCGCCTGCGGGTGTCGCAGTGGTAGAGGAACTCGTTGGTGCCTTCCCTGCGGATGTCCAGGCCGTGCGCGCCGCCCGCGAACTCTTCACCCCAGCTTGTGACGAACTTGCCCTTTTCGTCGAAGACGACGACGCCGTGGGGCTTTGTGCTGGTGGGGTGGACGGTGTGGGCGATGTAGATACGGCCGTTGGAGTCCTGCACGACGCCGTGGGTGTCGCCCCACGCTGTGCCGACTGGCGGTGTGAGCCAGTCGTGATGGACCTCGTATGTGTGGTCGCCGGATCCGGTGACGAGGAGGGGCTTGGGCGGGTCTTGTTTGGCGAACCGGCCGAGCGTCGCTCCGACGATGGCGGAGGCACCGGCCATGAGGACGTCGCGGCGGGAAGGGCGCATGCGTGGGAGGATACTCGGGTCACGGGTGACCAGTGACGGGCAACGGGTTACGGGGTTCGGTCGTCTTGTCGGAACTCAGGGGCGGTCAGGCGCATAATGGCCTGTATGGGTAAGACGAAGGCACTTTTCGCACTGGCCGGGGCGATGGTTCTGGCGCTCGGGCTCGGTTGCAGCAGCAAGGCAGATGAGGCTGAGACGGACGGAACGACCAACAACATGGACAGCGGTGGGACGGCGATGGTGACGGCCTCGCAGGTCTCGGACCTGCTGAACGCTCGGTGCGCGACGTGCCACAGCGGCGCGGAGGCGAAGGAGGAGCTACACCTGGACTCGATCGAAGGGTTCTTGAAGGGCGGCGAGCACGGCGCTGTGGTGGTCGCAGGCAACGCGGCGGAAAGCAAGGTGCTGAAGCACATGCGCGGGGACGATGGCTTCAAGCGGATGCCTCCGCCGCCGAACGATCCGCTGACCGCAGAACAGATCAAGATGGTCGAGGACTGGATCAACGCCGGGGCAAAGGCGGAGTAGGGCCGGACGACGAGGCGGGGCGAACGAGCGCGGCCAGACCACGGCACCCGGAGTCACCACTCTAACCCGTGAGCGGGCGCGCGGCACCTTCTGAGGGTCTATGGCAGGCGAACACCCCCTCCCTAGCCTCCCCCAAGGGAGAGGGGTGATTCTGCGGACGCAGAGACGTGTCGGTCCTCATGGAGCCTGTCTCTATCGCTCTCTCCTGAAGTCTGCGGCAGGCAGGCCGCGATATACTCATGGGCAGTGAGTTGGGCGAAGGCCGTTTTGTTGCTGTTGTGCGCTGCGCCGTGGGCGGTGGCGGCGGTCTCGCGCGAGGCTGAGCAGTCATCCATCGCCAGCGACGCGTCCTTCGCACAGGCCGAACTCACTTTCAGCATCTCGTGCGTATCGTGCCACGGCGCGGAGACGAAGATGGCCGGGCTCGATCTTTCGACGGTCGAGGGGATCAAGAAAGGCGGGGTCAGCGGGCCTTTGTTCGTGAAGGGCGACCCAGCGAAGTCGTTGCTGGTACGGCGATTAAAGGGCCTGGACGGCAAGCCGCAGATGCCGATGGGCTTCAAGCCGCTCGATGCCCACCGGATCGCAGGAATCGAGAAGTGGATCCGTGCAGGCGCGTCGTTCGACGACCGCGCGCCGGTCGGAAAGCACTGGGCGTACGTCGCTCCTGTGCGCCCTGCTGTGCCCGTCGTGGCGAACAAGGGGTGGGTGCGGAACGAGGTGGACTCGTTCGTGATTGCGCGGCTCGAGCGCGAAGGACTGAGGCCCTCTCCGCAGGCGGAGAAGGCGACGCTGGTGCGGCGCCTTTATCTGGACCTGATCGGCGTACCGCCGACCATTGTCGAGATGGAGGCGTACCTGGCCGACACGAAGGCAGGGGCGTACGAGCGGCTGGTTGAGAAGCTTCTTGCGTCGCCGCACTATGGGGAGCGGCAGGCGATCGGTTGGCTGGACCTTGCCCGATACGCGGACTCGAACGGCTACGAAAAGGACGCACGGCGAACGATGTGGCCCTACCGCGACTGGGTGATCAAGGCGTTCAACCGCAACATGCCGTACGACGAGTTTACGGTCGAGCAGCTAGCTGGCGACATGCTGCCCAGCCCGACGATTGACCAGCTCGTCGCGACGGGGTTCAACCGAAACACGATGCTGAACGAGGAGGGGGGCGTGGACAAAGAGGAGCAGCGCTGGCTGACGCTCGTTGACCGTGTCGGCACGACCTCGACGGTGTGGCTGGGGAGCTCTCTGGAGTGTGCGCGTTGCCACGACCACAAGTACGACCCGTTCAAGATCGAGGAGTTCTACGAGTTCCTCGCCTTCTTCGACAACAGCGACGAGCCGACGCTGAACTTGCAGGACCCGGTGACGCAGGAGCGGGTGCGGCGGCTGGGTGAGCGGATCGCGGACCTCGAGAAGGTCCTGCCGCAACTGAAGCAGGAGTCGGAAGCGTTCACGGCGGCTTCGAAGGCGCTTGGCGAGATCCGCGCAGAGGCGAACGCGCTGAACTCTGTGAACACTCTGATCCTGCGCGAGAAGGAGGCGGGGCCAGCGACGACGCTCGTGCGGACGAAAGGCGCGTTTCTGAACCCCGGCGCGACCGTTGCCGCCGACACGCCGGGCGTCCTGCCGCCACTGGACGGACCGAAGGACCGGCTGGGGCTCGCGCGATGGGTCGTCTCGGAGAAGAACCCGCTGACTGCCCGAGTGTTCGTGAACCGGCTGTGGCAGCAGTACTTCGGCACGGGGCTGGTGAAGTCGAGCGGCGACTTCGGGACGATGGGGGACCGGCCCTCGCACCCGGACCTGCTCGACTGGCTCTCAGTGGAGTTCGTGTCGAGCGGATGGGACATGAAGCGGATGCACCGGCTGATCGTGACGTCGGCGACTTACCGGCAGGCTTCGGACGCTTCGCCGGCGCTGCTCGCGCGGGACCCGGACAACCGCTTGCTCGCGCGGGCGACGCGGATGCGACTGCCTGCGGAGCTGATCCGCGACAACGCGCTCTCCGCCGCGGGGATCCTAAGCCGAAAGATGGGCGGGCCCAGCGTGTTCCCGGACCAGCCGGAGGGGATCTGGAAGCTACCGTACAACGGCGACCGGTGGGCGATGAGCGCGGGCGAGGACGTGTTCCGCCGCGGCGTGTACACGTTTTGGCGGCGGTCTGCGCCGTACCCGGCGTTCGTGAACTTCGACGCGATGAGCCGCGAGGGCTGCACCGTGCAGCGAGAGGAGACGAACACGCCGTTGCAAGCTTTGACGACGATGAACGACGAAGCGTTCGTGCGGTGCGCGCGCGCGTTGGCGTCGAAGATGCTCTCTGCTTCGGAAGAGACGGACGGGCGGATCACCGAGGGGTTCCGTCGCTGCCTCGTGCGACGCCCGAACGCAGAGGAGCGCGCGACGCTAGGCGCCTTCTATGACAGGCAGATCGCACACTACGCGAAGAACGAGGACGGGGCGAGGAAGCTGATCGCGCAGGACGCTCCATTCTTGCAGGGCACGACCTTGGCCGAGTGCGCGGCGATGACGATGGTAGCGAACGTGCTGCTGAACCTTGACGAGACGATCACGAGGGAATAGTGAAGACGCACCTATCGCACGAAGACGCGGCCCTGCGAGAGATCACGCGGCGGAGCCTGCTCAAGATGGCTGGGTACGGGATCGGTTCGCTCGCGCTCGGCGGGATGCTGAGCGAGGAGGCCGCGGCCTCGTGGGTGCAAGGGCAGAAGCGCACGGACCCCATGGCGCCGAAGAAGCCGCACTTTGAGACGAAAGCGAAGTCGGTCATCTACCTTTTCATGGCTGGTGCTCCGTCGCAGCTCGACCTCTTCGACCCGAAGCCGATGCTGCAAAAGCACGACGGCGAGCTGGTTCCGGAAGAGATCATCAAGAACGAGCGGTTCGCGTTTATCAAGGGCACGCCGAAATTGCTCGGCTCGCCGCACACGTTCAAGGCTTGCGGGAAGTCTGGGCAGGTGATCGGCGACCTGCTTCCCTTCACACAGGAGATCGCGGACGACATCTGCATCGTGCGTTCGATGCACACGGAGCAGTTCAACCACGCTCCTGCGCAGCTTTTTTCGAACACCGGGCACCAGCTTCCTGGCCGGCCGAGCCTGGGATCTTGGACGACGTACGGGCTGGGGAGCGAGGCGTTCGACCTGCCTGGTTTCGTCGTGCTGCTCTCTGGCGACCACAACCCGGACGGCGGGAAGGCGGTGTACGGCAGCGGGTTCCTGCCTTCGACTTATCAGGGCGTGGAGTTCCGTTCGTCTGGCGACCCTGTGCTGTTTGTGACGAACCCGGACGGCGTGACGCAGGAGGTCCGGCGCGATTCGATTGACGCGATCAACGCGCTGAACAGGATGCGGCTGACGAAGGCCGGCGACCCGGAGATTGACACGCGGATCGAATCGTTCGAGCTGGCGTACCGGATGCAGTCGAGCGTTCCTGAGCTGATGGACATCGCGAGCGAGCCGGCGTCGGTGCACGAGATGTACGGGACCGAGCCGGGCGCGTCCACTTTTGCGAACAACTGCCTGCTGGCGCGGCGGTTGGTCGAGCGCGGCGTTCGGTTCGTGCAGCTGTACCACTGGGGCTGGGACAGCCACGGGACGAGCTCTTACGACGACCTGGTGACGTCGCTGCCGTTGCGCTGTCGGCAGACAGACAAGGCGGTAGCGGCCCTCGTGAAGGACCTGAAGCAGCGCGGGATGCTGGACGACGTGTTGATCGTTTGGGGCGGTGAGTTTGGAAGGACACCGATGAACGAGGAGCGTGACGGCTCGAAGTTCAAGGGCCGCGACCACCATCCGCACGCGTACTCGGTGTGGATGGCCGGCGGCGGCGTGAACGCGGGGACGACCTATGGCGCGACGGACGAGCTGGGGTACAGCGTTGCGGAGAACCCGGTGCACGTCCACGACCTGAACGCGACGATCCTGCACCTGATGGGAATGGACCACACGCGGCTCACTTACAAGCACCTCGGGCGCGACTTCCGGGTCACGGACGTACACGGCGAGGTCGTCAAGAAGCTGGTGAAGTAGGGGATCTGGTGTGCCAGGGGTCAGTCTAGGGCCTGGTCCCTGACCTTGGCGACCTCGTCCACCTCCTCGTTGAGAGAGGTGTTGCGGCCCGTTTCGGGCTCGGGAGAGTCGGCTCTCCCACAACCCAGGCACACGAGCCCGAGCACGAACCAGACGGCAGTACGCATGTGCTCAAAGACGGGCCAAAGGGCTCCTTCACGCCGATTTGAGGAGAATGGCGCTGGGGTTTCGCGCATTGCGTACAATAGGGCCATGATTACGACTATGATCCTCGCCACCATCCTCGCAACGCCTCCTGCGACGATCTACGACTTCAAGATGCCGAACATAGACGGCAAGGAGACCGCCCTGAAGGAGTACAAGGGCAAGGTGCTCGTCGTGGTCAACGTCGCGAGCAAGTGCGGGATGACGCCGCAGTACGAGGGCCTGGAGGCGATGTACAAGAAGTACAAGGGCCAGGGGCTGGTGGTGCTGGGGTTCCCTGCCAACGAGTTCGGCGGACAGGAGCCGGGCACGAACGCGGAGATCAAGGAGTTCTGCACCGGCAAGTACAACGTGACGTTCCCGATGTTCAGCAAGATCGTCGTGAAGGGCGATGGGATCCACCCGCTCTACAAGTGGCTGACCGAGCAGACGGAGAACAAGGCCGAGATCGAGTGGAACTTCGCGAAGTTCGTGGTCGGGCGCGACGGCAAGGTGGTCGCGCGGTACCACCCGAAGACAGCGCCGAACGACGCTACGCTGGTCGCGACGGTCGAAAAGGCGCTGGCGGCCAAATGACGCGCACGGTCTTACGGTCTGACGACATCGCGTGCGGCGGTTGCACCTCTTCGATCGAGAGCGCGCTGACGGCGCTCGCCGGCGTGAAGTCGGTCGCGGGCGACCCGGAGACGAAGATCGTCGTGGTTGACCACGACGAGTCGGTGACGGTCGAGGCACTGCGAGAAGCGATGGATCAGATCGGTTTCAGTTCGAACGTGGTCGGCTAGCCGCCCTTCTTGTCCTCGTCGTCGAGGCTGCTTTCGAACAGCTTTCTCAGGCGCTCCTTTTCTGCGCGCTCCTGTTCGCGCAGCTTGACGTCGCCCATGAATCGGTCAAACCCTTGGTCGCGCTTCTTCTCCTGCTTTGCGCCGGGGATGTTCGGCACGGCGCCGAACTTCAAGAACGAGATACGGTCGGTCGCGTAGAGCCATGCGACGAGGATCGGTAGGGCGGCGAAGAGCCCGACTGGCGGGCTCCCCCAGCCATGCTCGACCACGACTGCCGCGACGCAGAGCCACATGAGCACTTTCGTCGGGACGGGGATGACCGCGAAGAGCATGATCTGTGTGGCGGGCCGGACGAGGCACCACGTGAAGACGATGGTCTCGAGAGGGAGGTTGAGCGAGAGCAGGGCCGCGGGGTGGGGGAAGAGCTGCACTCCGACGAGGAACCCGATGCCGCCGAGCAGCGTGACCGCGAAGAAGAAAGCTGCCGCTCCCCAGTTGCCGAGCGTACGTTCAAGGTCAGAGAGGAACTGGAAGAGCACCCAGCACGCGATCGCGAACCAGAACACGCGGCTGATGAGCAGGCTGAACGGGTATGTCAGCAGGGTCCAGGGCTTGGACATGTCGGGAGTGAATGCCAGTAGTTCAAAGAACGGATTGGAGTCTTGGCCGCTGAAGAAGAACGCGCCGAGGAAGCAGGCGACGAGGGCGGCCACGATAGCGATGGTGGCCCTCGGCCTGAAGGCGCCGGAGGGCCGGCCCGCGTTCCACGATTTGCGCATAGACTTCCGCTCCCCCGCCGTGCTACAACATACCTTGACGCGCCGAAGGCGGCAGAGGGTGTGGAAAACGCGCCGGTGCGGGGCCGTTTGGAGTCTGATTCATGAAGTTCTACGTGATCTCGAGCGACGGAAGGAAGTTCGGCCCCGCGGACGTACAGACCCTGAACCAGTGGGTCAGGGAGAACCGCCTCAACCGCGACACGATGCTGGAGAACGCGGACACGGGCCAGCAGTTGCACGCGCGGGACGTGCCGGGCCTTCAGTTCATCGCTGCGGCCGCGGACTTGGGCGGCGCGGACTCCGCGCTCAAGGCGGGCGAGAAGCCTCTCGCCACGACGTCGTTCCAGACGCCTGGGAACCCCTATGTCGCCGGGCACCCGGAGCAGCACAGCGCGCCAGCGCAGAGCCAGTACGCCAGCCCTCCACAGCCAGGGAGCCCGTACCCACGCGCCGCTGGCCAGCACGACGACGGGAGCGCGAAGATGATCACTTCGGCTTGGATCCTCATCGTCGTCGGGTTCTTAACTTGCTGCCTGTTCGTCACACCGTTCGGGATCGGCCAGGCCAACAAGGCGAAAAAGATGGGGAACCCCAACGCGAACGCGCCGTTCATCGTCGGCTGGATTCTCTTTGCCCTCCAGCTCCTGGGCGCCGCCCTCTACCTCGCCTTGGTCATCATGGCGGTAGCGTCTACCGGGCCGTCGCCAACCTTCTAGCGCTGCGATCTGGTTAAATAGCTACAGAGCCAAAATGAGTTTCTTTGTTGTCGGAAGTGACGGGGCGAAGTTCGGACCCGCGGACGTGCAGACGCTGAGCCAGTGGGCGGCGCAGGGCCGGGTGGTGCGCGACACCACGATCGAGAACGCCGAGAACGGTGTGCGCGGCCGGGCCGGGGAGATCCCCGGGCTGAAGTTCCCGGCCGAGGACGTCGCCGTCGCCGCGCCACAGCCGCAGGCCCCCGAGCGCGCCCCAGTGAGTATCCCCGGACAGCCGACCTCTTACGTGGCGGGGCACCGCGATGACGCCGCGCCGTACAATACTGGGCAAGACCAGTTGAAGTCCTACGCAGAGCCGTTGCCGAGCTCTTACTCTTCGGCTACGCGGCCCGCCGCCGCGCCGGGGGAACACAAGTACAACCGGCACGTTGACGACGGCAGCGCGAAGCTTGTCAAGCAGGCGTGGGTGCTGATCGGGATCGGGTTCATCCTCGCGTGCCCGCTGATCACTCCTTTCGGCGCTTACAACGCGAACCGGGCGAGGCGGATGGGCAACAGCGAGGGCGAAACGCCCTACAAGGTCGGAATGGTGCTTTCGATCATCCAGGCCGTCGTGTGGCTGACGATCATCGGGTTCGTCGTTTTTGGGATGTACCAGTCGGGCGCGTTCGAGGGCGGCGAGTCGAACTTCAACATCGAGAACTAGCTGGCGCCCCTGGCAGGAATCGAACCCACGACGCCCTCCTTAGGACGGAGGCGCTCTATCCACTGAGCTACAGGGGCGTTTGTGGGAATGTACCCGAGCGGGTTTTCGGGTCTCGGGCTAGCCGCCAAGGCGTCGCTTGGACTCGTTGATCGCGCGCTGCCACTCTTGCGGTAGCTTGTCTACCGCGACGTACTGGGTCGAGTCCGAGGAGGTGTCCACCTGTGAGGCGAACGTCGAGTATCCGACGCTGGGGACGAAGAGCTCGAGCTGGAGCCGCTCCACACCTACGACGGCGAGACGGTTGTAGTCGGGCCAAAACTTGTTGTCGGAGCTGCGCGTCAACATCGCTCCGGCGACCTGGTCGGTCGAGAGGACGGAGTTGGTGGCGTTTCCGCTCGTCGGAGGCGAAGGAAGCAGCATCGTGTTCGTGTAGACGGCAATGCGTGCGGTCCCAGATGAGAGCGAGACGGGCGGAACCATGTTGCCCTGGAAGGTCTGGCCATAAAACACGCGCTGGGTTGCGGTCCAATTGACCCTTGGGGAATGTTCTGCACTGAAGCCGAGGGCGTCGTAAGCGAGCATTCGCTCGATCTCGGCCCTCACGGGCTGCGGCAGGGCCCGCCACTCGACGACGAAGCCGCCGTCCCGCGCCATTCGTCGCTGGGTCAGGTTGAGCGCGCCAAATGTTCGGAGGGCTACCCAGTCACCAAAAGTGTTTGCGTTGGCGCGCAGGACCGCTGCAGCGATCTTCGCGTGATTGGAGAACCGCGCGCCATCGCCAGTACGGACCGCCAGGTCGGCGAGCATGTCCAGCGTGAGGTGTCCCTTGGCCGCCTGCTGCGTAACGAGGCGCGACACGGCTGCGCGATCAATGCGATAGTCGCGCACGTCTGCAGGAAAGTACGGGCGGACGAGTACGACCTTGGTCTTCGCGTCCTCGGCGCACCAGTAGTTCCCAATCCATCGCTGCCAGGCCGCTTCGAGGCTGTTGTCGTTCTCCGCGACGGTGAGCCAGTTGCCCGTGAAGGCGTCGTCGCCGACGAGCGCGACGTAGTCGCGCTTCGACTGCTCTCCCATCGCCAGGAGCGGCGCCGAGCCGTAGATCGTAAGTGGCTCGTTCCTCGAGAGGTCTTTGGCGAGCACTTTGACGACGAGCGCGTCCTCGGGCTTTGCCGCCTGACCTGGGTTGTCGCTCGCCCGCACCATCCGCAGGAAGCTCCACGCGGTGGCATCGAGCTCGAGCATCCCAGTGAGCCTCGGCCAAGCAGAGAACCGCGAGCTCGGACGCGCCCTTGAGAAGTTTGCGATCGTGCGCGTCGAGGTGGATACCCCGCTCTGCGGAGTGCCTGACGATTCGCGAAGTGAGACTTGTACCCTTCCCCGCAGTCGAGAGAGCTCGACGAACGTCGTTTGCGGCGCCCCGACCGGCATTGCCGTGAACATCTGAACAATGTCCTCGGCTCCAACGCTCTGCACGATCTCTGCGAAGTTCTGCTTCTCCGCCAAATACTTGTTGATGGCCGCGAGGAGCGTGGGCGGCATGTCGGTCTTCCCGTCTGGATGGCGGACGAACCTCTTTGTCTCGCCAATGTCAAGTGCGAGAAGGGTGTTCTCTCCAAGCGCACGGACGATTTCGCCCCCGACCCTCTCTTCTGGCGAAAACGCCCGGACCAAGCCATACGAGGCGGTCGAGAAGCTGTTCGGGCGCGTCGCGCGCTCGCGGCTCAGGACAATGACCGCTTCCTTTGCTTTGGCCCGGTCGAACTCCGTCGGCGTGTTGCTGGCAATAAACTTGCGGATCGCCTGGCGAATGGACGCTTCTTCCTCCCGCTTCTCTTCGTTGTGCTGCTTCGTGCCGCGCGTAAGGTAGGTCACGCCGTCCTTCGCGACCCACTCGGCGTTGAGGCACTCGGCGATGAGGCGCATGGCCTCGCTGGCGGGCTGGTCGGTGAAGCGGGCCGCGAACCAGTCCTGTGTGACCGAGCCCGAAGGGCGGAGGGTGACGCCGAGCTGTCTGCCGAGGGCTTCGAGCACCACCGACGCGTGCGCGGCGGGGTGGGTGAAGGTGACGGTCTGGGGCTGCTGTGCAAGGAGGAGGAGCGCTGCGATCATCCGCCGCCACCTCCACCTCCAGCCTTTTTGATGGCATCGGCGGTCGCCTTGTACGACGTTTCTATCGCGGTGCGGACGGCTTCGGGCAGGTCCTTGATCGGCTTGTACTCCGCGTTTCGCGGCACGCGGTCGAACTGCAGACTGTTGTAGACGAACCCGATGCCTGGGAATTCGAACTCGACGATAAGCAGGTCCGCCTTCGCCACAATCGCGAAGCCGTAGTCAGTCTCCTGTCCAACGTTTCTGCTCTCGCTGTGGGCGCGCTGGCGCCCGTATTCGTCCGGCCTATAGCCTTGCGCTCGGTAGCCTGGCCCAGGCGGGCGAGGATAGACGACTTCGCCCTCGACGACGTAGAGGCGCACGATGCTGCCGTTAGGCGCTCCCTGGCCGAGCAGCTTGTCGGGGTCGTTGTCCACGCCTGGGCCATAAAAGTACTGGCCAGATTCCCAGTTTGGAACGACCTTGTCCTTTGTGACCGATGAGTTTGCTCCGAAGACGATACGGCGCGCAGCGCGGGACATTCGGGCGTTGAGGCCGGCGAGCGGGACTTCGGTGCCGCCGTTGCGCGCTGCTTTTTGCTGAGTCGCAGTGAGGCCCCCGAAGAGGCGGAGCGCGTCCACGCCTTCCCTGCCGGAGAACGCGTCCAACGAAACGTCCATGCCGGTCAGGATCGCAGGCAGGACGGAGATGATGACCGTTATCTCGTTGTCGCTGAGCGAGGCGAAGCCCGCAGTGTGCTCGAGCGTCATCGGCGTCCCTGGGCGGCCAGTCCGCAGAAGCCCGCCCCACTTTTCGCGGTCAATGCGGTCGTTGCGGACCTCGACGCGCCGTGATGGCGCGACGGTGAACCACTTCTCTTCCAGCTTGATGTCGTAGATCTTGTCTATCTGCGGGAGGATGCTCCACATGAACGCGTAGGAGCTGTTTCCCTGCGCGATGCAGGCGAACGGGACGAAGTACATCTCGTCGCTAAGGAGCGCGACGCAGTTCTTGCCGAGCGCCTTCGACGTGTCCGTGATCCAGCGCGAGCCGAGCACGCTGAGGGGCTCGTTGGCCACGGGGTCGCGCAGGACGGCCGCGGTCTGCTGGTCCACGGTCGCGGACCCGGCCCCTCCGCCGCCGAAGAGGAGCGCTGCCTTGGACGCGATCTCGGTCTCGATCGGGGTCGGCTCGTACTTCCCTTCGAGCTTTCTCAGCTCTTCTGGGATGTACTGCGTCTGGAACTCGTTGGCGTTGATCGTCGCGCGCGCCGTTCCGCCCGTTTCGATCTGCAGCCTCACGGACAGGCCCATGTCGGTGCGCTCGCACACGAGCGACGTCTGCCGATTGGTGAAGTACCTGTCGGTGTAGGGGCTGACAAGGTCGGAGTAATAGCCGATGTTCGGGGCCAGGTCGCCGTAGATGCCCTGTTCGAAGAGCGCCTTGTGCACGGCGTGTTCCTTTTCGTACATTTGGAACGCCGGGCCCTTCGGCAGTTTTCGTTGGAACGCGTTGGGCTCGTAGACATAGGTCATCTTGTCGTCGTCGCCGAGGTCAACGATCTTCTCGACTCCGATCTCTTTGATGATCCTGACGAGGAGGCGCATCGTGGGCGCATGGACCTCGTACTCCTGCATGCGCTGATAGCTGTTCGTGCCAGGGTTCTCCGACTCCTTCATCAGCGGGATGACGGCTTCGACGAGCTTCTTCGCGAACTCTGTCGTGTACTCGTCCTTGATCTGGCGCTTGTCGAGCCACTGCTGGACGAGCTTCATGTCTGCGTCGCGCTCGGCCTTGGCGTCTTCTAGGTCCTGCGCGTGCGTTCGGCCGAGGTAGGTGACGCCGTCCTTTTCGTTCCACGTCGCGTTGAGGGTCGCTGCGATCTTGTCGAGGGCCTCTTGCTTGGGGACGTCGGTGAGGTGGACGAGGAAGTAGTCCTGGCTCACCGAGCCGCTGGGCTTCATGGTGACGCCGAGCTCCTTCCCCAGCGCCTCCAGCACGACCGACGAGTGCGCGCAGGGGTGGGAGAACGATATGGTCTGTGGCTGTGCGATGGCGAGTGCGAGGAGAAGTGTGGTCATTGGGTTCCGCCTCCGGCTTTCTTGATCGCCTCGGCGAGCTGAGACTTCCACGGTTCGGGGAGCTTGTCTGAGGTGAAAAAGGGCGTGTCGTTCGTTATGCTGGTCGCGTGTGCGGCAAGAGCGGTGTACCCACGGCCGGGCACGAAGACTTCGACTTGCACCCATTCAGCGTCTACGATTCCAAGCTGCGAATAGTCGGGCGGATGGACATTTTCGTCCCCCATGCTTCGCAGTCCCAGAGCCTTGAACCGCGCGTACTGATCTACGGTGAGCAGGCTGAAGTTCCCTGAGGGGTGGGTCTTCGGGTGCATGGCTCTTGTCTTCCAGCAATAGACGCGAACTTGTGTGTCAGGGGGGATGGAAGCTACTCGCTCGCGGTTCTCCGAGGCCGGACTCGTGTACGTTATGGCAAACGTGTGCCAGACGACCGACGAGGGCGGTCGCACTGCGAAGATCTGAAAGTTCCGACTAAGTCTGTGCGTGATCGCTTCTTGCGCCTTGCGTGGCAAGTTCCTCCATTCAAAGACCGCACCGTCAGTCTCAGCCTGGCGCTTTTGGCCCCCGTTGATCGAACCGTAGACTCGAAGTGCCTCCCAGTTGCTGCCTTGAAAGTGAGTGACCGGCAGAAAGAGCCGGCCAGCAAAAACGTTGTGGCCGAAAGACCGCTCGCTGTCCGAAGCGACTGCAAGGCCGGCAAGGGCATCTATCGTGACTCGGCGATTGGCGACAAAGGAACTGACGAACCTCGACGCTTCGGCGCGATCGAACCTCGCTTCGCGCACATTTCTAGACTTGTTCGGGAAGACCTTCAGTATCTTCGTTTCAGTGTCCTCAGTGATACTGAGACCCTGTCCCCAACTCTCCCAGACAGCTTGGAGCGTCGCCGTCTCGACAAGGCCCATCCAAGGGGCGTTCTCCGCCTGATTGTCATCTATGAGTGCGACATAGTCGCGCTTCTTCGCCTCTGCGACAGCCTTGAGCGGAAGCATGCCGACGATGTCGAGGACTTCGTTGGAGACAAGGTCCTGGGCAAGGTTCAACGCGAGCGATTGTTGCTCCTTCGGTGCGGGCTCCGCGACCTCGCCGTACACGTTCCGATTCGACCACGCGACGTTCAAGAGGCTCTTCGCCGGGTCTTCGATCTTGAGTCTCTGGGTTAGTCCTTCGAACTTCACTCTGGGCAACTCTGCGCCTGCAAACGTCTTCAAGTGGTGGATGAAGCTCATGGGTGTGCCTTGAGGTCCATTGCTCATCGAATTGATCACGACTCTGACCATGCCTTCTTGGCGGCTTGCTCGCAACGTCGTTTTATCGCCCAGCGCCGGTCTGCGAACATATGCGCCCCAGGAAACTCCGACGTTGCGGGCCAGTTCATCGGCTGCGTCGCAGTCTTCGAAGTAACGTTGTAGCGTTCGTAGCAAGGCTGGTGGCATGTTCGTCTCGCCGTTGCCTTTGAACTCGTATGTGACTGGTTCGCCGTCTCTTATCGCCAAAAGAGCGTCAGGGCCAAGCGAGCGGATGACCTTCGGCGCGAGCAGAGCATCTGGCGATAGCTTTCGTAGGTCCGTCTCGGCCCTGCTAGCTTGTTGAGCGTTGCTCGACGCGGCGACTAGCTCAATGGCCTTGACCTTGAACGCTGCCTTGTCGAACTCCCGTGCCGGGTTTACTTCGAGATACTTGTTGATCTCTGCTCGCAGCAGTTCGCTGTCTTGTTCCTGCTCCTTTCTGTGCTGGACGGGCCCGCGGTCGAGGACGAGGTACTCGCCCCTTTGCACCCAAACAGCGTTGAGCGTCTCGGCGATGACGCGCTTCACGTCCTCGACTGGGCGGTCTGTGAACTTGACAGCGAAGTAGTCCTGCAGCACGGAGCCGCCCGGGCCCATCTTCACGCCAAGCTCCTTCCCCAGCGCCTCCAGCACGACCGACGAGTGCGCGCAGGGGTGGGAGAAGGTCACAGTCTGGGGCTGTGGCCCGAGCAGGCCGACCAGCAGGGCGGTAAGCATTGTCCTCTCCTGGCCACAGTATAGCTGTCGGTCAGTCAGGCCGGGCATTCGCCCGTCAATAAGGTCAATGGGACTGCGCCCGGCCCGGGCCAGAATCTTTCCCAGATGCTCTCAGCGGTGCTTTTGTCCCTAGCGGTCCAAGACAAGACGTTTGCGTCGTGGCCGAGCTCTAAGCCGGTGAAGGCGGACGTTCGAGAAAGGCGGCTCAAGAACGTGCGGAAGCTGACGTTCGGCGGGCAGAACGCAGAGGCCTACTGGAGCGCCGACGGCAAGCGGATCGTGTGGCAGTCCTCGCAGCCCGGGTTTCCTGACGAGCAGATCTTCGTGATGAACGCGGACGGTTCGGGCAAGCGGCTCGTGAGCACCGGCGAAGGTCGCTGTACGTGCGGCTACTTCTCGCCGGACGGCAAGTCCGTCTACTTCAGCTCGACGCACCGTACGTGGAAGGGCAAGCAGCCGCCGGTGGACCACAGCCTCGGCTACGTTTGGATGGTGAACCCGCACTTCGACATGTACCGCCGCGACCTCTCGACTTGGGCCCTAGAGGACGTAATGTCTTTGCCTGGCTATGTGGCAGAGACGACGATTGACCCGCGCGGGCGGTACCTGACGTTCACGAGCGACTTCCAGGGAGACCTCGACGTGTACCGCGCTTCGCTCGACGGCTTCTCCGTCAAGCGGCTGACGAGCGAGTTCGGATACGACGGCGGGCCGTTCGTCTCTTGGGACGGGAGCCTGATCGCGTACCGGCGCGCACCGCTCGAGATGACGGACCAGGAGCGCTCGGACTATTCTTCCTTGCTCTCTCGCCACATGGTGCGGCCGGGGAAGATGGAAGTGTGGGTGATGAACGCCGACGGGTCGGGCAAGCGGCAGGTCACGCGGCTCGGCGGCGCGAACTTCGCGCCGTTCGTCCTGCCGGACGGCAAGCGCGTGGTCTTCGCGTCCAACCACAGCGATCCGCGCGGCCGAGAGTTCGACCTGTACATGTGCAAACTGGACGGCACGGGCCTTGAGCGCGTGACGTACTCCTCCGACTTCGACGGCTTCCCGATGGTCTCCCGCGACGGGAAGAAGATCGTGTGGGCGAGCAACCGCCACGGCGGAGTCGCCGGCGAGACGAACGTGTTCGTCGCGGACTGGGTGGACTAGTTCGGCGGAATGCGCCTGAAGCGGTTCTTCATCTCTTCGATTTCGGCTCGCCTGGCCTCGATCATCGCCTTCGGAATCTGTTCGTAGCTGATCGTCGGAGTTGACTCGTGCGCATATGCCTCGGCATAGGTCGCGAGTTTCATGTCTTTGCCGTCAAAGCGCACGAAGACCGTGATCTCCGTGTATGGGATCACAACGAACCGGTCCACCTTCCAGTTGCCGTCTCGCAGCTCATTTGAGGCGACCATCGAACTGAGGCTTGTGCCGTCAATGACCTGTGCCCTAGTGCGCTGGTCCGTGCTCGAGCTTCCGGCGAGGACGGGCCGTTCGGCATACACGACGAACAAGCCGTCCGGCTGCCTGCCCGAAGATGCCGCAGCCGCGAAGGCTGCGATGCGCTCGAGCACGGCCTCATGGCCAGGGCCATACTCGATGTTTGGCTTGCCTGGAGATCCAATTTGCCCCTCGGACGCGACCATGTACGACCATGCCTTGCGCTGGTCCTGGCTCAGCCCCGCCCAAGGCAAGAACAGTCCGCCTTGCTTGGTGCGATCGCGCTGCGCGTCAGATAGCGAGCCGTAGAGCTTTAGCACTACCTTCGAGTCGTCGTAGAACTGCGGCAGGTGGACCAGGCGGGTCACCATCGTGAGTGAGGTCCTTGGGTCGAAGACCGCGCCTTCTGACGTTGACTTCGCCAAGAGTTCTGCATAGACGGCCAGGTCGCTGTGCCACCGTTGTGCGTCGCGGACGATTTGGCGCAGGGCGGGCCTTGGAAAGCGCAGCTCACGAGTCTCGACTGGGCGCCTGGGCTCAATGACAAGTGCGCTGGCGTCTTCCGTGACAACCACCATGTACGGATGAAGCAGGCTTTCCAGGATCGCTTGGAGCGACATACCTGGCACTACGGCCATGCGTCTGACCTGGAACGCCGACACGTCTGGCATGCACGCGACCAAGCTCTTGCCCAGCCTCTTGGCCGCTTGAACCAAGATGTCTGAAGTGCCGAGGCCGAAGAGGTCGAAGTTTTCGTCAACTAGGAAAAAGTCGAGCACCGTCGTTGGGACCTTTGTTGGCGTGCCGCCTGGGCTAAAGTTTCGAGGCGCGACCAACGTGAGGAAGTCCTTTGTCAATTGCGACTGTGAGACCGGCACGTCCCATTCCTCCCTTGGCTTGCCGACAGCGGGCGTTGATGCGGTTGCACTTGATGGAGCCAACGACACGCTCATCCTTCGCTCACCCCAACTAAGAACGAGCGAGAGGTGAATGTCGTCGTACAAAGAGCTGACCTTCACCGCGCCTTTCAGCGGTCCGTTCACCCAATAACCTGGATTAATCTCGAAGGAGGTTCCCGGTCGCGAAGAGGGAGCGCCCATTCGCTCCATCCCTGCGCCGTACGCCCGGTCTTCGCGCTCGTACGTCTGGTAGAGGCTGCGGAACGACCTGGGCAGCCGTGCATCGGCGGTCCCCTGGTCAAACGGCAGATAAATCGTCGTGCCGCTCGGCATGTCCAAGAACCGAGCGTAGTCAAACTGCCTGGCAATACCGAGCAAAAACCGCTGTGCAGGAATCCTCGCGTGCAGTTCCGGCGAAAGTCGGAAGGAACGCCCTTCTTCCGCGCTCGCCTCCAAAGACGCTTTCGCAATGGTGTCCACAGCGGCCTGGTCAAGGGGCTTTGTCTCTGGAATCAAGGCGAGGCGCTCTTTGATCTGGGTCAGCTTCGCTTCGCGCTCGGCCCTCGCCTGTGCGACCTCGGTCGAGTGCGATCGAGTGAGCCGGTATGTGTCGCCCCGGCGCACCCACTCGGCGTCTATGCACTCAGCGATCCAGGCGAGCGCCTGCTTTTGCGTGGCGTCGTTCAAGTGAACGACAACGATGTCTACTGCAAGGTCCTCGTCTGCGACGAGGTCGAGGTTGAGGGCTTTGCCCAGCTTCGTCACGACCACCGGGACAGGGGCGGCGGGAGCGTCAAAGCTGTACTTGGTCTCCTGCGATAGGGCGACTGTGAGGATGGTGGCTAGCATCGTTTCCTCCTTTGCTGTCACCCATTGTAACAGGAAACTTTAGACTATGGTGTCTCGCTAGGAGCGACTGGTGCCGGAGCCGTCGGCTCGTCCGGCGCCGGGGTGACGACTGTGGCCGGATCGTTCTCGATCGTGATCGCAGGGGCCGCCATGAAGAGCATCGTAACGAAGGCGAAGGCCACAACGGAAATGATGATCAGCGCGATCACCCACGCGCTCGTGTTCTGCCTGCGCACGTACTCCTGCGCCGCGACGGTCGAGATCGGCTGCGACAGGACAGGCTGAGGCGCGTCGCGCCGCACTTGGGAGAGCAGGGCGGCGATGCGGTCTTGCGACACGCCCAGCCCCTCGGCCAGGTCGGCGACAGTCGGGTTGGTAGCCTGCGCCTCCATCTCCTTCTGCCTCGACTCTTCCTCTTCGCGGAAGCGCTTGAGAACCTCCTCGGCCTCGACCGGGGTCATGTGGTCCTGCTGGGTCTTGCGCAACTGCTCCATTGGCCCTCGATTCTACGTCAACCGCCGTCCTTCTTGAGTCGCTCGACCTCCCTGCGGAACGCCTGTTGCCAGTCGGCGGGCATCTGCTGGAAGGTCATGTCCGTGCGACCGGATGCCGACATGACGACAGTCGTCTCCTCGGTGGCGAGCCCTATCGGGGTCTGGAAGCTGAGCTTGATCTCTACACCGTTTTCCATCCCGAAACGGCACTTCGAAAGCCACGCGGCTGCCTCGTCCTCATCGTTGTAGAAGAACCACTCAGCCATTTCTTCGACGGTGACGAGGTTGGATTCTTCCGACCCCTCTACTGTGACCATGACGACCGGCTTCCGCTCTACGCGCAGGTTGATCTGAAGGCGGTCGAAGACTCCGGGAACGATGTCGAACAACAAGAGGTCGTTGAGGGCAACATGATCGCTCGGCTCTTCAATGAAGTCATCGCTCACCGCTTCAATTCCGTAGCTCACACTCGACCACCGGCCGCCATTGAGAGCGTTTTGCTCGAAGTGGTAGCCGAGCGACGGGTGCGCGCGCCCGACGGTAAGAGTCGCGCCTTGCGGCGTCTCGGCCTGCGCCTTCATCTGTTGGTTGAGTCCTTGCCACGTCGCGATCAAGTAGGGCGAATCCACCCAGATCATGTTCTCGTTAGAGTGCGCGATGAGCGCGGCTTCGGAGAGCGACTCGACTCCAAAGGACCGGGGCGGCTGGAACAACGACGGGAATCGCGCGATGTCGAGGACCGGACTGCCGACGTTGTTCCTGACGTATTCTGCCATCGCCTTTCGTGCGACGAAGGTCTGAAACTGCGCCGGCAGCTCCGGGCGAACGAGCAGTCTCTTGTCGGGCGTCACGTTCAGGTTGAGGTAGGTGTCGAGCCACGACAGTGCGCCCCGCATCGTCGCGGGCTGCTTGGTCACTTCTTCCCCACTTTCGTACTCCATCAAGCGATAGAGCCCGAACTCTTGGATGAGGTCGTCGCTCAGCCTGCCTGCGAGCTGCAGGCCGGCTTTGTCCGAGGCCGCGAACAGGATGTCGGAGACGTCGAGCGCGAGCGGATCGGTCTCCGGCATGCCACCTAGGAGGTCGAAGACCGCTTCCTTGTCTGTCTGGCTGTCGTCGTCGAACATAGTCATTACCGCGGTGCGGATCGCGAGCGACTCCTTCGACGGCTCGAACGGCACCTCCGGGATCAGCCTGAGCGACGGGCTGTCCTCCGGATCGAGGGTCTCCATATAGTCGTAGAAGTTGACGGTCTCATTGCCGTCTTTGTCGAAGCCCGACAGCGTGAGCTCCACGTATTCGACGCTCGTCATGACTTCGAGGACCATCTTTTCCACGGGGCTGACGCCCAGATAACGCATGAACTGCTCTGGCGTAAATCCGTTGGCTTCGCTTGTCAGCCGGTCCCAGGCCCCTGAGCGGCGGAACTCTGCCTCGACGCGCTTGTACTCGGCGTTGACGAGGGCGGCGGTCTGCGCGAGGACCTCGAGCTTGCGTGTCTTTCCGAAACCGTCGGACGTGTAGGTCCACCTCTGGTCGAGCGGCATGGCCGCGATCGCCTCGACGCCGAGGGACTCCCAAACGTCGAACAGCACGCCTTCGCCTGTGAGGACCTCTTCGCCGAACACGAGCTCGTGCAGATCGTCGTCGTATGCCAGCTTGACTTTCTGCGCGAGCTCAGCCAGGGCCCGCTGCGTGGGCAGTGGCGTCGCGGTTCGCGAGTTGACGGTTTTTGTGAGGAACGCCCTACGCCGCTGCATCAGCGCATGCATCTCTGCGTCCTGCTTCTCCTTGCTCCGGTAGACTTGCCAGACGCCGTTCTCGTGTCGCCACTCGGCGTCGAGCCCTTCGGCGGAGATTCCACGGAACTGTTCGAACGTCACACCCTTGACGTTAAAGATCAGCGCCACGTCGGCGAGCGAGGCGTCGGTCGTGACCTTGGTACCGAAGACGTCGCTGAGCCGCTTGGCCATGACCTCGCCGACCGCCCCGCGCAAGCGGACGTCGAACTGCTGCGCCGGGGCCGGGCCGCCGGTCGCCTGGAGGCAGACGAGGAGGGTCGCTGTGAGCAATCTGGTTCCCTTCGCGCTATTGTACGTCGGCGGCAGGCGCCGGGGATGCAAGCCTCCGACGCAATCTCTCCTTGGCAATCCTCGGGCCAATGCCGGGCTCAAGCTCCCTGTCGCGCGGCGGGGTGCAAACGGCTAGTTGGTCAGCTTGAGGACGATCTTCATGGCTGGGACGTTGCCGTTGATCGCGGTGACGAGCACGGCGTCGCAGAGCTCGTCTAAGAGGCGCCCGTCGTTCTCGTAGAGCGCCCTCTGGATCGCCTCGCGCATGCTTTTGGGGGGCTTTTTGGGGTGTGGTTTTTCGGGGTTTTCGGGGGTGGTTTTTTCTTCTTTTATTTTTTTTGAATTCCCGTTATTTCCCGTCCATTCCCGTCGTTTGGCAGCGGCTCTTCGGTCTCCCTTAGGAGCTCTGTGGTGACCTTTTTGAACAGGCCCTTTTGGGCCTGGGTGCGGGCGTCTTGGTTCGTATTCATGTGTAACTCTCCTTGAGTCCACAGGTATAGACGGACGTAGTGTCCAGAAGGTTCCATGGTTTTTGTCTGGTCCTAGGACGTGGGGTCAAATGGGGGAGGAGTAGGGGTAGGAGTAGGAGGGGGAGGGTCTTGCAGGCGCCGAGCGTCTAGAACCCGCGCTGCTCGAGGGCTTGGGGGCACTCCTCGGCTCGCCCACCCGCCCGTGCCACGCCTCCGAGCAATCTCAGATCTGAGACTTGAGATTTGAATTCCGATACCTCTGCCGCCCACGCCGCACCGGCCGCTTGTGCGCGGCACTGGCCCGTGGGCGCCGGATCGAGGCTGACCGCCACACTACGCGACCGGGCCGAGCCGCGTGCCACCCAGCCCCCCAGCCGCCCCAAAGGTAACCTTCCGACACGCCCCACGGAACCCGCAATGGACAGCTTTGGAACCAAGACCCCTGTTGGACTCGCAGGCAAGGTGTACGACGTTTGGTCGTTCTCCAAGCTCAAGTCGGCCGGCCACGATGTGGACCGGCTGCCCTATTCGCTCAAGGTGCTGCTGGAGAACCTGCTGCGGCTCGAGGACGGCAAGGCGGTGCGGCGGCAGGACATCGAGGCGTTGCTGGCGTGGGACCCAAAGGCCGAGCCGGACAAGGAGATCAGCTTCACGCCAGCGCGGGTGCTCTTGCAGGACTTCACCGGCGTGCCGTGCGTCGTGGACCTGGCTTCGATGCGCGACGCGATGGCGCGGCTCGGCGGCGACCCGCGCAAGATCAACCCGCTGCAGCCGGTAGAGCTGGTCATTGACCACTCGGTGCAGGTGGACGCCTATGGCAACGACGCCGCGCTGCAGATCAACTTGGACATGGAGTTCGAGCGGAACGAGGAGCGATACCAGTTCCTGAAGTGGGGGCAGAGCGCGTTCCAGAACTTCAAGGTCGTTCCGCCGAACACGGGGATCTGCCACCAGGTCAACCTCGAGTACCTCGCGCGCGTGGTCTTCCGCGACGAGGGCCGCGCGTACTTCGACACGCTGGTCGGCACGGACAGCCACACGACGATGATCAACGGTCTCAGTGTGCTGGGCTGGGGCGTCGGCGGGATCGAGGCGGAGGCCGCGATGCTCGGGCAGCCGGTCTCGATGCTGGTCCCGCAGGTCGTCGGTTTCCGGATCACTGGGCGGCTGCGCGAGGGCGCGACGGCGACGGACCTTGTGCTGACGGTGACCGAGATGCTGCGAAACCACGGCGTGGTGGGCAAGTTCGTGGAGTTCTACGGCCCTGGGATCGGCAACATGCCGCTGGCCGACCGCGCGACGATCGCGAACATGTCGCCGGAATATGGCGCGACGTGCGGCATCTTCCCGATTGACCAGGAGACGCTGGACTACTTGACCCGCAGCGGCCGCGACGAGGAGCACGTGCGCACGGTCGGGGAGTACGCGAAGCACCAGGGCGTGTTCCACACGGCGGACTCCCCGGAGGCTGCGTACTCCAGCGTGCTCTCTTTGGACCTTGGCGACGTGGAGCCGAGCGTCGCGGGGCCGAAGCGGCCGCAGGACCGCGTGGCCCTGAGCCAGGCTCGGGACTCTTACTTCGCCGCCTTCCCCGACTCGCGCCCCGGCGCGGACGGCGACGGCGGCGGCGGCGCGGCAGTGCTGGAACGGACCGCGACGCAGCGCCTGACGCACGGCAGCGTCGTGATCGCGGCGATCACGTCGTGCACCAACACGAGCAACCCGAGCGTGATGGTGGCGGCGGGGCTCGTCGCGCGCAAGGCGCGCGCGCTCGGGCTGAAGCCGAAGCCGTGGGTGAAGACGTCGCTCGCGCCGGGGTCGAAGGTCGTTACGAAGTACTTGGAGGCGAGCGGGCTGCTCGCAGACCTCGACGCGATCGGTTACAACGTCGTCGGCTACGGGTGTACGACGTGCATCGGCAACTCGGGGCCGCTGCCTGAAGAGGTGGGCGTGCCGGTGCGGGAGAAGAACCTCACCGTCGTCAGCGTGCTCAGCGGCAACAGAAACTTCGAGGGCCGCATCAGTCCGGACGTGAAGGCGAACTTTTTGATGTCGCCGCCGCTCGTCGTCGCGTACTCGATCGCCGGGACGATTGACATTGACCTCGCCAACGACGCGATTGGTGTTTCTTCCAGCGGGACGGACGTGTTCTTGAAGGACCTGTGGCCGTCGCAGAAGGAGATCGCGGACGTGATCGAGAGGCACATCACGCGCGAGATGTTCACGAAGACGTACGCGAGCGTCTTCGACGGCGACGACAAGTGGCGCGCGATCTCGGTCTCCGGTGGCGAGCGCTACTCGTGGGACGGCGGATCCACGTACGTGAAGGAGGCGCCGTACTTCGAGGGCATGTCCGCCGAGCCGCCGACGGTCTTCTCCGACCATGTCGGCCTCGTCTGCCTGGCCAAGGTCGGCGACTCGGTCACGACGGACCACATCTCGCCCGCCGGCTCGATCAAGCTCGACTCGCCCGCGGGGCATTATCTCACGGAGCACGGCGTCCGGCCGCACCTGTTCAATTCCTACGGTGCGCGGCGCGGCAACCACGAAGTGATGATCCGCGGCACGTTCGCGAACGTTCGACTGAAGAACCAGCTCGCGCCCGGGACCGAAGGCGGGTTCACCACTTGCCCGCCAGGAGGCGAGGTCACGACCATCTTCGACGCCGCCGAACAGTACAACTCTGCCGGCACTGGGCTTGTCGTCATCGCAGGCAAAGAGTACGGCACGGGCTCGAGCCGGGACTGGGCCGCGAAGGGGACGCTGCTGATGGGCGTCAAGGCAGTGATCGCCGAGTCGTTCGAGCGCATCCATCGAAGCAACCTCATCGGCATGGGCGTGATCCCGCTACAGTTCATGGACGGAGAGAGCGCGGAGACGCTCGGGCTGACGGGCCACGAGACGTACTCTGTCATCGGCCTCGGCGACGCGGTCAAGAACGGGTTCTCCTCCGCGAAGAGAATCACAGTCCACGCGACCGGTGCAGGCGGGGCGGTGAAGGCGTTCGAGACGCTCGTGCGAATTGACACGCCGATGGAGGTCGAGTACTACAAGCACGGCGGGATCTTGCAGTACGTCCTTCGGCAGTTGCTCAAGTCTTGACGTTCTTCTGTGCGAGGCGCGCGATCTCATTCGCGCGCGCGGTGAGGTGCGCCGACCACTTGTCGCGCTCGTCCAGCACTGTCTTGATCGTCGGTACCACTTTGTCGAGCGATGAGAAGTCGCACAAAAGTTCGCTCGCTCTAAGCATCTCCATCAGTCCAGCCATCTTGTGCGTGTTGCTCGGCACCGCGACGAACGGCGTGCCGACGAGCGCGGCGAGGATGGTCGGGTGGAACCGCCCGCCAACGACGATCTTTGCAAGCGACTGGATCGCCGTCAGTTGTTGAAAGCTCGCCTCTTTGTGCGTCACGACCGGCAGCCCGGCCCCGAGCGCGGCGAGGTTCTCCACGTCGCGCCGGTCCGAGTGCGTGTACAGGACCTCCAGCCCGCGAGCGCGCAAGGCCTCGATGACAGACGCCTGGTGCGCCACCGGCCACTTGTGCACGGACGCAGACCCCGTCATGACCGCGAAGTCGCCCTTGACCCCCGCCGCGCCCACGATCTGCAGCGCCTCATCGCGCGAGGACGGCTGGGTCAACCACGCGCAGTCCGCAGCCTGGACCGGATCCGCCCCGATCGCCTTCATTTCACGAAACGAGACCGGCTCACGCGCGGCAACGTGCTCTGCTTCACGAAAGAACGCGGCGAACAGCGGCTCGGTCTTGTCGCCGAGGCACCGAAGCGAACAGTTCACTATCCAGAAAGGCTTCTTGTGCAGCCTCGCCATCGCCGTGACCGAGCAGACCCAGCGCAGCGCCTGCGGCTGAGGGTGGAGCGTGCCCTCCCCGTTCACGACGACGAGGTCCGCCCACTCGAAGTCTTGCCTCCAAGACCGGGTCAGGGCGTCGAGCGCCCAGCGTGAGCCCTTCTGGACGAGCGCCGTTGCAAGCGACCTCTTGATCCCGTTCTCGGGACGGCACGCCGAGCGCGGCACGCCGCGGACCTCTGCGCCGGGAAACGCCTCCGACAAGAGCCGAACCAAAGCGCTGGTCGTCGCCTGGCTCCCCCAGTTCGAATCCGCCCTGTTGTCCATGAGGAGCAGAATGCGCTCGGTCGCCATGCGTCCGGGGAGTCTACATCAGTCCTGTGCGGAGCTTGGGCGAAGGTATATTCCCGCCCGTGCCGACTCGCCGCTGCATCATTGTTCTCGCGGCCCTCGCGGCTTTCGGCACGGCCCACGCACAAGAGCCGAAGTGGCGCGCCTCCGCCGGAGCGCTCTATGGTCAGGACTGGCTCGGTTCCGAAGACACGCGTCGCGGAGGGTACTACGCCCTCTCCCGTTCATGGCCAGAGCCGCGCATCCACTTTTGGGGGTACCGCGGAGAGCTCGACATCGAGGGGTACTACATGTTTACCAAGGGCGGTTCGGACTTCATCGCTGGCCCGAACAGCTCTCACCACTATGGAGTGCTCGTCATCGGCCGCTACTACCAGCGCTACACGAGGGCGACGCGCGCGTTCGTCGAGGCGGGCTGGGGGCTGCAGTTCACGAACAGGCTGACGCACGACATTGACACCCGGGTGAACTCCACACCGATGGTCGGCGTCGGGCTGATCTCACCGCTGAGCGACGAGGAGGTCATGTTCTCTCTGCGGTACTTCCACATCTCGAACGCGGGCACGGCCGGCGGCAACGAAGGGCTTAACTTCTTTCAGCTCTCGGTCGGCCTGCGGTTCTAGCGGGTACCTTTCGCGCGTGCTTTCGCGCCTTCCCTTTCGCGGGACGCTCCTGAACACGCTGACCGTGCTCGCCGGCGCGGGCCTGGGGCTGTGGGTCGGTCGAAACCTTCGCGAAGACCTTCAGGCCGTCGCGCTCACCGGCATCGGCCTGATCAGCGTCGGGCTCGGCGTCAAGCTGTTCCTGGAGACGAAGAACATCCTCATCACAGCGATCGCCGTCATCGGCGGCGGGCTGATCGGCGCAGCCGTCGGCATTGACGTCGGCGTCGCCAACTTCGCGGAAGCCATGCGAGGCGCCATCGGTGGCGATGAACACTTTAGCGATGGGCTGATCACGGCGAGCGTGCTGTTCTGTGTCGGGCCGATGACGCTGCTGGGTTGTATCAAAGAGGGGCTTGAAAGGGACATCCACCTGCTCGCGGTCAAGTCCGTGTTCGACATGGTGGCGGCGTTCTTCCTCGCGGCAGGGCTCGGCGTCGGCGTTCTCGTGTCGGCCGCGGTGGTGCTCGTGGTGCAAGTGCTCTTGACCGCACTTGCGAGGCCGTTGCGCCGGCTCGCCGAGCGTCCACAGCTCGCCGCAGAGGCGTCTGCCGCCGGTGGAGCGATCATGATCGCGATCGCGATCAACCTGCTCGACTTGCGCGAAGTTCCGACCGAGGTCTTCTTGCCCGCGCTCTTCATCGCCCCGCTCGTCGCGCCGCTGTTCCTCAGGCGCGAAGAGTTGGGCCCGCAGGAACCTGTCGGGTAAGTTCCTGGGAATGGTTGTTGCGCGCCTCCTGGTCGTTCTTGCCCTCATTACGGCGCTCGTCACGCCCGCAATTGCGCAGTTGCCCGAGCTGAGTGGCCCGCCGACGACTCCCAGTGTCCCTGAAAGCCTGAGCAGTGCACGCGCCACATTGGAGACTTTCCTCGCTGCAATGAACGAGGACCGCGTTGGCGACGCGCTCGCCACCATGGACCTCTCGGCGTACGGCGTCGCGCGCGAGCAGGAAGGGCGCAAGCTTGCCCACCGCTTGCTCGACATCATGAACAAGACTGAGTTCATCGTCTTGAGCGAGGTTCCGGACGAGGGGCGCGGCGATCCCTATACTTGGCACGACTTTGGCGAGTTCGGCTCGATTGTGATCGCCCCAGGGGAGGACGGCGCCTGGAGGTTCACTCGTGACTCGCTCGCAGACGTTGGCGGCATCTGGGAGTCAGTGAGGAACCTTCGGACGATAGAGGGACTATCGGCGATTGACCTCTATCAGGTGGATCCCGCAGCCTGGTTGCGGCACAAGTTCCCCGAATCGTGGCACGAGCGTTCCATCCTTGGCGCGAGGCTCTGGCAGGCCGTCGCGGCCGTTGGCCTCGTTTTGCTGGCGTTCGTCGCGGGCGCACTGATTCGCCTCATCACTCGGTTCATCGTGCGTTCGTCGCTGCACATCCGGGAGGAGATTGCAGACAAGAGGCAGATCAAGTCCCTGGGTCGTTCGCTCGGCTTGATCGTCAACGTCGCGTTCATCGGCTTCGGACTGCCCTTTCTCGGTGTGCCGTTCTACATTGCGAGCCCGACGCTGTTCGTCCTCAAGCTGCTAAACGCGTTCGCATGGACTTGGTTCCTCTGCGTCGCCTGGGACATCTTTGTCGGAATCGTCGCCAGCCGGGCCAGCGAGAGCAAGCGTGCGACGCACAAGGTCGTCGTCCCTGTCGTCAGCAAGCTCGGGCGCTTTTTCATCTTCGTTAGCGTGCTCGTGTTCTTCATCGCCCAACTAGGCTACGACGTGAGCGCACTGCTCGCGGGCTTGGGCCTGGGTGGGCTCGTGTTCGCGCTTGCGGCCAAGGACAGCGTCGAGAACTTCTTGGGGTCAGTGACGATCCTGATGGAAATGCCCTTCGGCGTCGGGGACTGGGTCAAGATCGGCGACATTGACGGTGAGGTCGAGGAGATCAACCTTCGAAGCACGCGGATCAGGACGTTCAAGGACTCTTTGATCACGATGCCCAACAGCAGGATGATCACGTCCCACGTCGAGAACTTCGGAGCCAGGCGTCACCGGCGCCTGACGGCCACGCTCGGGATTGAGTACGAGACGCCTGCGAACACCGTAGAGGAGTTCTGTGCGCGCTTGCGGACGATGCTGCTGGAGCATCCGCAGGTCTGGGACGACAAGCGATTTGTCTACTTGAACGAGTTCGACGACAGTACGCTCAACGTCATGCTCTACTGCTTCATCATCGCGCCGACCTGGCAAAAGGAGCTCGAGTACCGCGACGACATCCTGAGGCGGATACTCACCATCGCGCACGAAATGGGCGTGAACTTCGCCTACCCGACGCGCAAGATCGTATACGAGCACGGATCGCTCCCGACCCCTGTGGCCGACTAGCGTTCTAGGGCAAAATAGGCACATGGCCCGGAACCGCGCCCTGCTATTCGCCATCGCCGCCCTCAGCGCCTGCTCGTTCGCACAGGACCGCCTCGCCGGCATGATGGACGTGAGCGGCGCCGTTGCCAAGCGCGAGGCGCTGCAGCAGGCGATGAAGATCGCCCGCGTGCAAACGCGCTGGACCGGCAATGAGACCCTCGCCTACAACGGCGGGTCGGGCTGGACAGAGATCAATTCTCGGACGGGCGAGAAGAAGCCGCTCGAAGGACCTCCTGCGAACCCGATCGGTCAGGCGCCACCGAGCCACCCTAACAACCGCAGGCAGCGACCACAGCGCGGCAGGCAGTACACAGAGGAGTTCAGCCCCGACGGTCTCAGGCGTGTGTTCTACCGCGACGGCAACCTCTGGACGAGCGACGCCGACGGCAAGAACGAGAGCGCGGTCACGACCGAAGGCGATGCGGCCAAGCGCGTCAAGTTCGGCACGGCGAGCTGGGTGTACGGAGAAGAGCTTGGCCAGAACACCGCAATGGGGTGGTCGCCGGACGCCACCATGGTGTGGTTCTATCGCTTCGACGACAGCATGGTGCAGGACTACTACATCGCGATGGGCCAGACGGGCGTGCAAACGACCCTCGATACCGAGGCATACCCGAAGGCAGGCACGCCGAACCCGGAGTGCGACCTCTATGTGTACCACTTCGCGAGCAAGCGGCGGGTGAAGGTGGACGTCCGGCCAGGAGCGTTCGACGAAGCGGTCGGCCACTACGTCTACAACATCTCCTGGTCGCCCGACGGTAAGGAGCTCTTCTTCCACCGCACGAACAGGTGGCAGAACACGATGGAGTTCTGCGCCGCCAACCCCGCGACCGGCGCGGTGCGCGTGATCGTGCGTGAAGAGTGGCTCGCCTCGTGGACCGACAACGCGCCGCAACGCTCGTACCTCGATTCGAGCGCGACGATCGCCGACGCGCCGCAGTACAAGGGCAAGATGCTCTGGCGCAGCGCGCGCAACGGGTTCGACAACTACTACCTCGTTGACCTGAAGTCAGGCGCGACGACGGCGGTCACGAAGGGCAACGTCGAGGCAACGGGCATCGTCAGGGTTGACCTCAAGAACGGCGTGCTCTACTACTCCGCCGCGGGCCCCGAGAACCCGTACATGACCCAGCTCCACCGCGTCCGCCTCGATGGCACCGGCGAAACGCGCCTCACAGACGCCGCGACAAACCATACCGTGGACCTCTCGCCGACGGGCGACTACTTTGTGGACACCGAGCAGACGCTCAACATGCCGCCGCGCGTGACCCTTCGCGACCGCACAGGCAGGGCGGTCTCGGTGCTCGCCGAGAGCAACGTCGGCGCTGCGACCGCGCAAGGCTACAGGCCGAGCCACCGCGTGCTCTTCACTGCCGCGGACGGGAAGACGCAGTGCTATGGCTCACTGCAGTTCCCTGCAAACTTCGACCCCAACAAGAGGTACCCGGTGATCATCAACATCTATGCGGGGCCAGAGTCCGGCGGACACAGTGAGCGGTTCCAGTCGCTCCCGCGCCAGGGCGACTACGGGTTCATCGTCGCCAGCTTCGCTGGCCGCGGGACGAGCGGGCGTGGAAAGGCGTTCATGGACGCGATGTACATGAAAATGGGCACGACCGAGATTGACGACCACGCAGAGGCGGTCAAAGAGATCGGCAAGCTTCCTTACATTGACTCCCAGCGCATCGGCATCACGGGCACGTCGTACGGCGGCTACTCGTCCGCGATGTGCCTCTTGCAGTACCCCGAGCTGTTCCAGGCCGCGGTCTCCAGCAGCAGCGTCACGCACTGGAAGCACTACGACACGATCTACACCGAGCGCTACATGCGGACGCCGCAGGCGAACCCAGAAGGGTACGAGGCGGGCTCTGCGATGAACTACGCCCGCAACCTCAAGGGTTGGCTGCTCATCTATTTCGGGACGGCGGACAACAACGTCCACCAGTCGAACTCGCACGAGCTGATCCAGGCGCTGCAGCGCGCGGGAAAGTACTTCGAAGTGCAGGTCGGGCCAGACCAAGGACACACCGGCGTCAACGGCAACCGCGCGCTGGAGTTCTTCATCGAACGGCTGATCCTCACGCCTCCAAGGAAGTGAGCTAGGAGCGCGAGACCCGCTTCCTGAGTTGGAGGAGCGCCCACTTCTCGCTACGCTCGCGCACGGCTTCTCGCCCCCCGGGGAACTCGTTGCGCTCGACCGTCGTGCCGCCTGGCCCGCTGACTCCGGTAAAGACGAGCCCGACGGGCTTCTCGTCCGTGCCGCCGTCAGGGCCAGCGACGCCGGTGACAGAGACCCCCCATGTCGCACCTGTCGCGCGACAGACGCCCTCCGCCATCTCCCGCGCGCACTCTTCGCTCACCGCACCGTGCGCGGCCAACGTGTCGGGCGAGACGCCGAGCAGCGACGCCTTCAGTCCGTTGCTGTAGCTGACTACCCCGCCGAGGAAGGCGTCCGACGCGCCCGGTACCGAGGTGATCCGCCGCCCAAGCCCGCCTCCGGTGCAGCTCTCCGCGACGGCCAGCGTCTCGCCGCGCCCTCGCAAGAGTCCCAAGACGACGGACTCAAGCGTGTCCTCGTCCGCACCATAGACGACGTCGCAGAGCCGCGCGCGCGCTTCTGTCTCCACCGGCGACACCCGCGCCATCGCGTCTTCGCGGGTCGAACCGCGCGACGTGATCCGCACGTGCACCTCCCCCGTCTTGGCGTAAGGAGCGACCGTCGGGTCCTCGCCCTTCATCAAGTCTTCGAGCTTGCGCTCGACCATGCTCTCCCCCATGCCCACGATCTTCAAGGTCCGAGAAGCGATCACACCGTCGGAGACCGACGCCAGATACCTGCTCACGGGCGCGAGCAGCATCGGAACGAACTCCAGCCTTGGGCCAGGCATCGCGATCACAGTCTTCCCGCCCTTGACGCACAGGAGCCCGGGCGCCGTGCCGTTGGGGTTATCTAGAACCTGCGAAGACGAGGGCCGCATCGCTTGGCGGGACTGGTTGGTCACGAACGGCACACGCCGGCGCTCCAGCTTCGCGCGGATCTCGTCCTCGACCGCCTGGTCGAACACCAGCTCGTCGTCGAGCGCGGAGACGATCCCGTCCCGCGTGAGGTCGTCGAAAGTCGGGCCCAGACCACCGATCGTGAACACGATGTCGGCGCGCGAGAGCGCCAGGCGCAGCGCGGCGGCGAGCCGCTCCGGGTTGTCCCCGACCGTCTGCCGGTGCAAATGAAGGACGCCGAACTGGGCGAGGACCTTGCCCAGTTCGGCGCTGTTCGTGTCTACGACGTCGCCCAGCAGCAGCTCAGTGCCGACGGCGACGCTCTCGGCTGTCATGCCGAGATTCTGGCCTACTTGCCGCCCTGCTGTTGTCCCGGGGGCGTGTAGGGTAAGAGCACTCCGCCAGCACCGACCATCCAGACCTGGTTGTTGTGGGTCTGGCAGTGCCCACACCCGCAACCGTTCCGGACGACATAGCTCGGCGGCTGGTAGTAGCGCGAGTAGAAGTTCGGAATGCCGTAGTTCCGCGGCACGCGCAGCGCGACGTAAGGCGTCGTGCCCATGCCAAAGCTGAAACTGCTGTAGTTCACGCCGACCTGCATGTTCGGGCGTGTGATGACGTAGCGGATATCGAACTGGAACGAGCTGATCCGTTGGACGTTCTCGACGTAGATCCCGTACCCCTGGGCACCCATGTTGCCCATGCTGATAAAGACGATCTGCTCGTTGTTCCAGTCAACGAACGGAGGAACCTGCATCCCTCGCTGGTAGTACGGGCCGGCGATATACGGCCAGATCTGCTGCCAGTCGTGATAGTTGTTGATCACCATCTGGCACGGGTCGTTGAAGTAGGCCTGCGAGCCGACCAGAACCGTGCCCCACTGGGGCGACATGTTCTTCTTGGTCAGTTCATCGAACTTGATCTGGGCGAAGCTGAGTGCTCCCAGCGCCACCAACGCAAACGTAGCGAAGATCCTCATGGTCGTTCCTCTGTCTATTTGACGCGCTTTCCAGCTACAGAATACGCCCTAATGGGCTGAATTCTCGCTATATGAGACTAATACCACTTCCTCAGCCCTGGTTCCGTTGTCCTGTCTTGCCGTGCGGATTGGCCTGCCTCAGGCTGGCGAGGATCGAGCCACTCTGGGCCCTGATCCAAACGTCCAGGTTGTCTGGACCCCTGGGAGTCCGAACGACCAGGGTCTGCGCGGTGCGGGCAGGGCCCGGGCTGCGGAACGTCCGGTTTGGGACGATCTCCATACGCCAGTTCTCTCGCCCGACATCTACGAGCGCGGCTACGCTCGGGAGGTTCGGTGCCGCCAGTCCAGCGGGAATCACGATGACGATGAACTGCTCATGTTCAGAGTTGAGGCGCAAAGGAGACACGGGCTTGATCCCGACCCCGGCTCCCTGGAGCTTTGCCCAGAGGCCGTCCATGTCGGCCTGCGTCCTTATGATCGCGATTCCCGTGAAGCTGGTGAACGGGACTACCCCGCTATAGGCGACTTCGTGGCGGACCGGCCGTTCGCCGAACTCAAAGTACGTGGACTGTCCCAGCGCCGTCGCCGCGGCGGCCATTGCCACCGCACAGTTGATCAGCTTCATGCCGACATGACGGCTGAGGGCCCCGACCGTTACTCTTTGGTGCCGGGAGAGGGAATCGAACCCTCATGGGTGTTACCCCAACGGTTTTTGAGACCGCCGCGTCTACCGTTCCGCCACCCCGGCGCCAGGGGGCAAGATACCTTTTCAGGGCCGCGGGTCCCGCAGCCGTCAGTTTGCGGCTTCGACCTGGACTCGGGTGAGGACCTCGTCAACGACGGGCTTCCGCGCGATCTCCGCTCCGCTGGTCATCGCTGTAGCCGTACCTGCCGCGATGCCGAGCTTGAACGCCTCCTCGATTGACCGCCCCTTGTCCAGCACCGTCAGCATCGCCCCGACGAGGGAGTCGCCGCTCCCGATCGTGCTCTGGGCCTCCACGGCGACAGGCCGCCCGATCAGTGTCCCTGCTGGGGACGACATCACCGCGCCGGCCACGCCGAGCGAGACCACGCACACGCCGTCGGGCTCCAGGTACTGCCGCAGCTCTTCTGCGGCGAAGATGGCGTCCTCGATCTTCTCGACCGAACGTCCGAGCAGCCGCCCAGCCTCCTTTCCGTTGGGTTTGATGAAGTGCGGCCTTGCCTCGATGCCTCGGCGCATCGCCTCGCCGTCCGCGTCGAGTGCGAGGCGCGCACCTTTCTCCTTTGCCAGTTGGCCGAGCATGAGGTACGCCTCGACTGGAACGCCTGTCGGGAGCGAACCGCCGAGCGTGACCCAGCTCGACTTCGGCGCCCAACCGGCGACCTTGTGGACCATCAGGTGCCATTCGTCTTCGCTGACCGAGGGGCCCTTGAAGCTGAACGCCGTTGGCGCCTGGCCACTGCCGTCTTCGACCGCGATGTTCGTGCGGGTGTTGCCCTGCACCTCGATGAAGTCGTGCGCGACTTCCTGTGCGTCGAGGACCCTTCGCACGTACGCGCCTGGCCCACCACCGAGAAACCCGGTCGCGACAGAAACCCCGCCAAGTTCGACGACGACGCGCGAGAGGTTCACGCCCTTCCCGCCCGCGTCGGTCTCAGAACGCACGATACGGTTGGTGTCGTGGGGCTTGAGCCCTTCGACAAAGAGCGTCTGGTCAATGCTGGGGTTGAGCGTGACGGAGAGGATCATTGCGACATGAGGTCCACGAGGTGCAGCTTGTCCGGATCTATCGTCCGTTCCGTGCTCAGCACATAGCCGAGCGAGTGGGACACGAGGTTACCGCCATCGAGCCCCACCATGACCCCGCTCGCGCCCGCAAGCAGCTCGGCAGAAGCCTTGGTACCGAGCCGAAGCCCGAGCACGCGGTCGAAGGCCGTCGGGCGGCCGCCGCGCTGCATGTGACCGAGGACCGTGTAGCGCGCCTCAAACCCCGTGTGCTTGGCGATGAACTCCTGCACGTCGGCAGCCCTTGCGGCCCCCTCGGCCACGACGACGATCGAACTGCGCTTGCCGCGCTTGCGCATGTTGCGCAGGTTCTCACACACCTCTTCGAGCCGGTAGGGGATCTCCGGGATCAGGCAGGCCTCCGCGCCGCACGAGAGCGCGACGTCCAGCGCGATAAAGCCGTTGTGCCGCCCCATCACTTCGATCACAAAGACCCGCTCGTGCGAATAGGCCGTGTCGCGGATCTTGTCTATCGCCTCGACCCCCGTGTTCACGGCCGTGTCGAAACCGATCGAATAGTCCGTGCCAGAAATGTCGTTGTCAATCGAGCCGGGAATGCCGACGACCGGAAAGTCGAATTCCTCGTTCAAGCGGCGCGCGCCCTGCAGGCTTCCGTCCCCGCCGATCACGACCAGCCCCTCGGCGCCGTTCTCTTTCAGCATGTCGTGCGCCTGCTTCCTCCCTTCCGGCGAGCGGAACTCTGGCGAGCGGGCCGTGTGCAGGATCGTCCCACCTTGGCTGACGATGCCACCAACGCCCTTGGAGTCCAGCTCACAGACCTCGTTGGCGATCATCCCTCGAAAGCCGTGGTTGAACCCGATGACCGTAGCGCCCTTAGCGAGCGTAGCGCGCACAACGGCGCGGACGGCAGCGTTCATCCCCGGCGCGTCGCCGCCGCTCGTCACCACCGCGATCTTCTTCAGGACAGGGCTCGATGGCATCTTAACGAAGTAAGGGGCCCACTATGGGGCCCCGTGATGAGTCATCCGGACCTTGAGTGGTCCGCTTCGTTGCGGACGGTCCGTACGTCTTCAGACGACGGGCGCAGCCGTACTGTTCGATCTCAGTGCACTGCGTTCGTCGCGTAATCTGCGCTCTTCTGGACCCAGTCCACGAAGAGGTCGTAGTTGTCCAGCACGTCCTGCGGCATGCGGACGTACTCCTTCATTGGCTCGGAGGCAGGATTGGCCTTCAGAAGCTCGGCCCCACTGAGGCTGAGCGCCTTCTTCCTGTCCTTCGGAGAAAGTTTGAGTCCGATGTCCTCGCCCACAAGGTAGGCGAACATCTTCTCGCCCGAGTAGATCGCCATGCCGTCAAACATGCGCCTAGCCCGAACGTCAAGGCCCTCTGCGGCCTTCATCATCTGCTCGTATCGAAGCGGCCGATAAACCATATGATTCCCTCGAACAGCCCGCCCCGACCCCCGTCGGCTTGGGCCAAAAGAACATGATAACAGGCCCTATGGTACCCGAGAATTGCCAGGCAGTTACGGACCGGAACAGGGCAATTGAACCGAGGGTATCGTCCTGGGATGGCTCGGAAGCGCCTGGTGATCATTGACGGCTACAGCCTGCTCTTCCGGGCCTTTTACGGCACCAGGTACCTCAGCACCAGCGCCGGAAAGCCCACAAACGCCCTCTTTGGCTTCCTCAACATGCTCTTCGTGCTGTTCACCGAGGTGAAACCCGACGCGATGGTCGTCGCTCTCGACGCACCGGGCAAGACGTTCCGGCACGCCGAGTTCCCCGAGTACAAGGGCACGCGGCGCGAGACCCCGCCGGAGCTGATCGAACAGCTCGATGGCTCGCGCGACCTCATCGCCGCCTTCAAGATCCCGGTCATCGAACTGACCGGGTACGAGGCCGACGACGTCGTCGGCACGCTCTCCAAGATCGCAGAGGAGAACGGCTACGACACGACGATCGTCACCGGCGACCTCGACTCGCTCCAGCTCGTAGACGGCGCCGTGAGCGTGATGACGCCGCAGAACTTCGGCGCCCCGCCCAAGACCTACACGCCCGACGAAGTGGTCGAGCGCTACGGCTTCGGCCCGGAGCACGTCGTGGACTACAAGGCGATGGCAGGCGACAGTAGCGACAACATCCCGGGCGTCAAGGGGGTCGGCGAGAAGACCGCGACCGAACTGATCAAGCGCTTCGGAAGCGTCGAGAACATCATCGCGAACATGGAGCAGATCGAGCCGAAGCACCGCAAGAAGCTCGAGCCCGGCCTTGAGGACATGAAGCTCTCAAAGTGGCTTGCGACCATTGACCGCGACGCCCCGGTCACATTCGACTTCAAGCCATATAGGATCAACGGCGACGACCTCGAGCACGTGCGCCAGTTCCTCGGCATGTATGAGTTCCGCTCTCAGGCCAAGCGACTGGACGCTGTGCTCGCACCGTACGTCGAAGGAGGCCTCGCCGCACCCGCCGAGGTCGTGAGCGAGTCCGTTGACTTCAAGCTCCACAAGGACACCGCGACGTTCGACGACCTCGTCAAGTGGACGAAGGGCCGACCGTTCAGCGTCGTCGTCGCAGCGACTGAGGCGCAGCCCAGCATGTTCGACGAGCAGGCTGCGGACGCCTACGTCGCCGTAGGCAAGGACGTGCGGAAGTCCTCAGTCGCCGACGCGCAGCGGTTCTTCCTTTCAGACCCTTCGCGCGCCATCGGCCACGACGTGAAGCCGTTCTATCACGCCCCAGACGCTCCGCTCACACCGCCCCGCTTCGACTCGATGCTTGCGGCCTATGTCCTGCAGTCCGACCGCGGCAGCTACGAGCTCGGCGACTTCATCCAAGGTTTCCTCGACATTCCCAGCCCCGAAAAGCCCGAACAAAAGGCCGTCGCCGTCGGACTGCTCGAGAAAGAGATGCGCGCAAAGCTCAAGGCCGAAGGACAGGAGAAGGTCCTCGACGACATCGAGCTCCCGCTCTTGCCCGTCCTCGCCGAAATGGAGCGGCACGGCATCAAGCTCGACTCCAAGTACCTCGGCGAGTACTCGAAGATGCTCGAGAAGAAGATAGACGAGATCAAGGCGCACGTCTACGAGCTCGCGGGCGAGGAGTTCAACATCGGTTCGCCTAAACAGATCGGCGCAGTGCTCTTCGACAAGATGAAGCTCCCAGGCGGCAAAAAGACCAAGACCGGCTGGGGCACCGGCGCCGACATCCTCGAAGACCTGGCAGCCGAACACGAGATCGCCAGCGCGATCCTCGAATACCGAGAACACACGAAGCTCAAGAGCACGTACTCCGACGCGCTCCCGAGGATGGTCGCGGAGGACGGACGCGTCCACACCACCTACAGCCAAGCCGTAGCCGCCACGGGCCGCCTCAGCAGCAACGACCCGAACCTGCAGAACATCCCCGTCCGCACCGAGCTCGGCCGCAAGATCCGCAAGGCGTTCGTGGCAGAAAAGGGCTGCCTGCTAGCGAGCTTCGACTACTCGCAGATCGAGCTGCGCGTGCTCGCCCACATGTGCAAGGACGAGGCGCTCGTCGGCGCGTTCCAACGCCGCGAGGACGTCCATCGCGCTACTGCCGCCCTCATGTTCCACGTCGAGCCAAAGGCCGTCTCACGCGAACAGCGCAACCAAGCCAAGCTACTCAACTTCGCCGTGCTCTACGGCGTCACCGACTTTGGCCTTGCGCGTCAGCTCGGCAAGGGCTTTTCCGTCGCAGAGGCGCGCGAGCTCATCAAGCAGTACTACGAACGCTTCCCGAGCGTCAAGGCGTTCATTGACTCCATCGTCGAGGGCGCGCGAAAGACGGGGTTCACGACGACGCTCAGCGGACGGCGCCGCTACTTCCCCGAGATCCACGCCGCGAACCGGCAGACGCGCTCCTACTCCGAGCGACAAGCGATGAACGCGCCGCTACAGGGCACCGCCGCAGACATGATCAAGATCGCAATGGTCAAGGTCCGGCAAGAGCTCGGGACCGACGCCGCAAAGATGCTCCTCCAGGTCCACGACGAGCTCGTGTTCGAAGTCCCGAGCAAGGACAAGTCCTTCTTCGAGCCCGTGCGCGAGACCATGCAAAGGGCCTACCCGCTCGACGTCCCGGTCGAGGTGGACGGAAAGAAGGGGCCGAACTGGCTCGAAATGGACCCGATCTAGCCCGTACCGATCGGCACGATCTTGATCTCTGAGAGCTTGACGCTCTCACCCGAGAACGGCACGATCCGCATGAATCGCGAGCGCACGCTCTTTGCCAGATAGCTCAGCGTGGTCTTTCCATCTGGCGATGTCTTCAATCCTGGGTTCGCCGGTCCGTTCGCCTCTTCCGACCACACCTGTCCTTCGTCCGGGCTCTGTGCGGTCTTGTACGTCAGGATCCTAAACTGCTTCCACACGGGACCATCGAACACGAGGGAGACCTCGCCAATCTGAAGGTCGCGCCCAAGGTCAATCTCGATCCAATAGCCCTCGGGCTCCTTTCCGAACGCTACCGAAGTCTCTTCCTTCCCGTCCACGAGCGCGCTCAGCTCGGCCGGGAACCGGCCCTTCATGTCCGTCACCAGCCGGTTCAGCGCCAAGTTCTCGCCACGCACGAGCACGCCCGAGGCGAGCTGCACCCGCAGTTCGATGAACGCGGCGGCCGTGTTGCCGCGCACTGCTTCGTCCCAAAGCTGCCAGACTGGGATCCACGACGAGTGGGTCGTTTGGTTCGCCGTCACGACGGCCAGCAGCCATCCGTTCGAACCGTCCGGCTGTAGGTCGCCGTACGGGTTGGGCTTTGCGAACGCGCCGCTCGGGCGAGGCGTCATCAGCGCCGAGCCGTCCTGGCCGAGCTGTGCGGTAAAGACCGGCTGCGAACCGAACGCCCCGCCGACCAACTGGTAGACGTCCAGCTTCGCGCCGCTCGTCGTCACGCCGTCCGGCGTGAACACGCGGAAGAAGATCGAGCTCGGCGTCAGGGTCCAAGGCAGCGCGCGCTCCGCGCCGCGCTTGCCGGCCATGGAATTGATGATAGTCGTCTCACTGCGACTCAGCATCTTGTGGTCGTTCATAGCGAGGTCGCCTAAGATCAGCGCGGTCGAGGCCCTGTCCGGAATCGCGAGCGCCTGCGGCACGATCACGTCATCGCGGGTGTCCGGGAACAGCCCGGCCTGCCCGGCGTCCGTCACAAACCCCGTCGCTTGAGATCCGTTGACCTGCGGCGCCTGCGACGCGAAGGGGCGCAACAGCGCGTCCGGCAGGCCCGTGACGGCGCGCAGGACCGCTCTTCGCACGTCGCCGTCAACCACGCGCGCCACGACGTCCGCGCCCTCTGCATTCATGACCAGTTGCAGCCGCTCCGTACAACCCATCGGCCATGCGCCGAACTTGCTGAACGGGAACACGCGCTCGTTCAGGTCCGTCACCACGGCGAGCGCCTCGTCCCACTCGACGCCAGCGACGGCGACCTTGAGCGAACCCTGATAGACCGTGAGGCCGTTGTCGCTCGCGTTGCGATCGCCCTCTTCTGGCAACACGCGCACCACGACCGGCTGCATCGCCGGCTGCACTGTCGCATTACGGTGCGGCAACGTGAACGTCAGCGTCTTCGTCTCGCCGACCGCGATCGCATCGTTGATCTTCCTCTCAACGGATTCCTTGCCGTAGTAGGTGACCACGAGCGACTGCGCCCGCGAGTCAACGTCGCCGACGTTCCGCACAGCGACGTTCCAAGTCATCGGCTGGCCCTCGACGGGAGGCGCCGCTTGCCGCATCTCGCAAGAGACGACGCGCAGGTCCGGCGCAGGCTGCTCGGCCTTAGCCTCCAGCACCAACACGAGCTGCGGCCCATATCCGAGCGAGTCTGCGCTGAACAGCGTCGTCGCGTTGCTGAACTCGATCCTCAGCCCATAGTTGTGCTGCGGGTCGTCAATCATCGCCTGAACGGCGCTCTCGAGGCCGAACAACGTGAACGCTTCGTCCTTCAGCTCCGTCCGACCGACCGTCAACGGCGTCGTGTCGTTGCGTCCCGCCGCACCGCCGCGCTCCCACGCCAGGCCGTCCTTGCCGGCAAGTGAATCGTTCCAAGTGGCGGCTGCGACCACAGTCGGAGGCTTCTCTCCGCCGAACTGGTCGAGGCGCCACCCGCCCTCGCCCCATGGCCTCAAAACGCGACCGACCGAGCCGACTTTCGGCTCGCCAGGGCGCGCGGTCGTAAACCTCAAGTGGGCAGAGCGCACGCGCTTGCCCGCGCCGATTGAAAGCCCAAGCTCAGGGAACCGGATGAGGACGGCCTTGTCCACGCCGCCGACGAGCAGAGGCTCGCGTCCCGTGTTCGCGCCCGGAGCCTTGCGGTCAAGGTAGGCGTCGGCCGCGAGCGAGAGCGTCACCGTCTCTTGGGGTGAAAGCGTGAGCGCGAGGATCGCGGCGAGCATGGCCCAGTTTAGCCCCTCCTCCGGACTGCGACGTAGTGCAACCGGTCGCTGGCCGCGCGCGGAGGGTCAAGCGTATAGCTCTCGTACACGCGTTCGACGTCAAAGCCGGCCTCATCGAGGTAGCTGCTCAGTTCATCGTCAGTATAGGCACGTTGGACATGGACCTCGGAGAACGGCTCCCCCGCGTACCAGAAGTCCATCCTGACCTCGATCAGCCGCGTCGTAGAGTCGTAGTCCCCGCGCCACTCGTACTTGAGCTTGCTCGCCTTTCGCATGTCCCGTTGGTCGAACATCTTCTTTTCGAAAGCGTAGGCCGTGTTGACGTCAAAGATGAACGACCCCGATGGTTCGACGTGCTCGCCGACGCGGCGTATCGCCGATCGCAAGTCTTCAGGATCGGTGATGTAGTTCAGGCTGTCGAAGAACGAGTAGGCGCCGTCGAAGCGGCGCCCCAGGTCGAGCTCTGCGGCGTTCGAAACGTGGTACTCGATGTTCAGGCCCTTCTCCTTGGCCTTCCTGACTGCCTCAGCGACCATCGGCGCGCTGACGTCGAACCCCGTGACGGTAAATCCGTCACAGGCCAACAGTTCCGCGAGGGTCCCAGTCCCGCAGCACACGTCCAAGAGCGTCTTTGGCGATGCACCAAGCTGGGCGAGCAGCAACCGGTAGTAGCCGGCCCACATGTCGTACGGCACGTCCCGCATCAGGCGGTCGTAATATGGAGCGATCGGGCCAAAGCTGGCCATCACTTCGTATTGTGCGCTACACCTTCTTCTGCGAGCGCGCCCGGATCACGATCGCGGCGGAATTCAACAACAGGAGCATCCCTACCAGCACGATGATCGCTGCCGCCGCTGCGTCGTGGAACCCGGCCTGCGGGCGCGTGGACCAGTCATAGATCTGCATCGGAAGGACCGTGAACTTGCTGTCGAGACCGTCCGGGACCTGACGAATCACGCTCACGGCGCCAATCGTGATCAGCGGCGCGGTTTCGCCCATCGCGCGAGAAACGCTGAGAATGATCCCTGTGATGATCCCCGGCAATGCGGCTGGCAGGACCTGGCGGAACACGGTCTGCCACTTCGTCGCGCCGAGCGCGAGCGAGCCCTCGGTGTAGAGCCGCGGCACCGCCTTGATCGCCTCCTGAGAGACAACGATAATCATTGGGAGCACGAGGATCGCGAGCGTCAGCCCGCCGGCGAGCACCGAACGGTCCAAACTCATAGCACGGACGAACAGCGCCAGTCCGAGCAGCCCATAAACGATCGAGGGCACGCCCGCGAGGTTCGCGATATTGAGCTGGATGAACGACGCCAGCTTGTTCCGCGAGGACGTGAACACCTCCAAGTAGACAGCGGCCGCGACTCCGACCGGGACCGCAACGACAATCGCGACGACAATGACCCAGAGCGAGCCCCAGAGCGAAGCCTTGATCCCGGCCTTGTCGGGAAAGCGCGAGGCGAAACTCGTAAAGAAGTCACCGTTGATCCGGTCCACGCCGTCTTTTCCCACCGACCAAAGCAGCACGATGAGGAATAGGCAGGCGGTCAAAATGCCGATGAAGCACACGGACTTGAAAACCTTGTCCTGCCGCCTGCGCGCGGGCGAAATCCCTCCGGCGAACTGGAACTGCCTCACGAGAATCGGCTCCCGTACTTCCTAACTAGCTTGCGCGCCAAGATGTTGAGCGCGTAAGTGACTGCGAAAAGCGTCGCTGCGACCGCGAAGAGGGTCAGATACGCCGTGCTCCCCGTCGGCGTGTCGCCCTTGCTGATCTGGACGATGTAGGCTGTCATCGTTTGGATCGCCTCGCCAGGGTTGAAAGTCACGTTAGGGGTCTGGCCAGAAGCGAGCGTAACGGCCATCGTCTCGCCGATCGCACGAGAGACCGCCAGGATGAACGACGCCATGATCCCGCTGAGCGCGCCTGGCAGCACGATGCGACGGATCGTCTCATAGTTGGTCGAGCCCAGCGCCTTGCCGCCCTCGCGCAGGCTCCTCGGCACCGCCGTAATCGCGTCGTCGCACAGCGAGGTGACGAGCGGCAGCGTCATCACGCCGACAACGATCGCGCCCGAAGCGGCGTTGAACACTTCGATCCGGTCAGCGCCAAAGATCGAACGCAAGAACGGTGTGAGGTGGAAGAGCGCGAAGTAACCGTAAACGATCGTCGGGATGCCCGCTAAGATCTCTAGGATCGGCTTGAGCGCCTTTCGCACCGCCGGCTTGGCGTACTCGGCCAGATAGATCGCGCTCGCGAGCCCCAACGGAACGGCGACGAGCGCAGAGCCGAGCGTGATCATCAGAGTCCCCGTCATCAAGGGGACCATGCCGAACCCGGGCGGGTCGAACGTCGGTCGCCAGTCCGTGGTCGTGAAGAACTCTCGGACCGTGACGTCGGGGCTTTGGAAAAACGCGATCGTCTCTTTGCCAAGCACAAAAACGATGCTGAACGTGATGATCACCGACACGAACGCGCAGGCGAAGCTCACTAGCGAGTAAGCCCCCTCCCTAAAATGGAGCCAAGAGAAGGCCCTCTGGAAGAGGGCCTTCTCTTTTGTCACGACGTGGCTGGCGTCCACTGAAGGATTCTAGCCCTTCTCGGCGGCCATGATCTGCTGGATCGTCATGCCGACCTCGGCACCCTGGAACTTCGTGCCCTTCACACGGTCCGTGTAGTGCTTGAGCACGACGTCCCTGATCTCGGTCGGGAACGGCACGTAGCCCGTCGAGGCGATGAGCGCGGACCCCTCGTCCGTGAACATGTACTTCATGAGCGCGTCCAGGGTCTTGTTGTTCTCGAGCGCGGAGACCTTGACGTAGATCAAGAGCGGCCGTGAGAGCGGCTGGTAGCTGGCGTCCTTGATCGTCGCCTCGCTCGGCGCGACCGGCAGGCCGGTCTTCGGGCTCACGATCTTGACCGCCTTCATCTCTGTCGGTCGCTCGGCGTAGTACGCGTATCCGAAGTATCCGAGCGCGCCCTTGTCGCCGATGACGCCTGTGACCAGGCTGTTGTCGTCTTCGCTGGCGTGGTAGTTCGCTCGGCTCGACTTCTCCTTGCCGTTGATGGCGAGCGTGAAGTAGTCGAACGTGCCTGAGTCAGTGCCCGCACCGTACAGCTTGATCGGTACGTTCGGGAACCCTGCGCGGACCTGGCTCCAGTTGTCCACCTTGCTGCCCTCCTTCCAGATCGAGTTCAGCTCCTCGACCGTGAGCTGCTCCGCCCAAGTGTTCCCGTTGTTGACGACGACCGTCAGACCGTCGAACGCGATCGGAAGCTCGATGAACTCGATGCCGTTGGCCGCGCAGTCTGCCGCTTCACTGTCCTTGATCGGGCGCGAGGCCATGGAGATGTCCGTCTCGCCGCTGATGAACTTCTTGAAGCCGCCGCCCGTGCCAGAGGTGCCGACGGTAACGTTGGCCTCGGGGTTGGCGATTCCAAACTCCTCGCCAATCGCCTCGAAGATCGGAGTGACCGTGCTCGAGCCGTCAATTGCGACGTCGTCCGATAGGGCCGTTGAATCGGTTCCGCCAGCGCCGTTATCTGAACCGCAAGCGGTGAGCGCGAAGGCTGCTACTGCCAAGATCGCGAGCGTGCCCGTGACCGCCCATGGGCGAGATACGTTTAGACCTTTCATCGGCCCTACTATAGAACCGCCAGTCGAGCCGCAAGTTAACGGCGCATTAACCCTGCTCAGGCCTTTTCCACAATCGCCACCGCGGCCGCGTACCCGCTCTCGTGGCTGATCGATACGTGCAGGCTCACGCCAGGCTCGAGGAACAGAGGCTTCAGGAGCACGATGAAGGGCTCCCCGCCAGGGCCGTTGTCAATCTCAACGTGGTGCCAGTTGCGCAGCGTAGGTAGGGCCTTGGACATGGCCTCCTTGGCTGCCCAGCGGCCCGCCACACGTTCGGGTGTCAGCCCCATCGCCCGCTCCCGCTCCGTCAGGATCCGCTCCAGAAAGCGCGGGTTCTCCATCGCCGAGCGGATCCGCTCGATCGAGACCACGTCAACGCCCAAGCCGACGATCACCGGTTCGCCTCTTCGAGCATCTCGGCCAGGTCTACCAGCCGGACTTCCTCGCCAGACTCTTGTTTGATCCCTGCGTCCAGCATGATCCGGCAGAACGGGCAGGCGACCGCCACCTGCTTCGCGCCGGTCCCCAACAGTTCTTTCACCCGCCTCGAGCTTGGCCGCTTGTCGGGCTCCTCGTCCATCCACATCCTGCCCCCGCCCGCGCCGCAGCACAGCGTCTTGCGGCCGTGGTGCTCGGGCTCGGCCAACCGCCGCGCGCCGTCGCTCGGACGCCCGAGCGCGTGGACGATCGCCGACTTGTCCGTGTCCATGTGCGTCTCGTCGCCGACCAGCCCTCGCGGCGCGTCGCTCGCGCCGTTCACGCGAGCCAGATAGCACGGGTCGTGGTACGTCGTCTTCCCGTCACCGGGGTCGGCTGCGACGAGCCGCCCGTCCTGCACTAGCTGGTTCAGCAGTTCGGTGTGGTGGAACACCTCGGCGCGCTCCATGAAGTCCGGGTACTCGTTCCGCAGCGTGTTCATGCAGTGCGGGCACGCGGTGACGATCTTCTTCACGCCGTATCTCTCCAGCACCGACTGGTTCTTTCCCAACTGCTCCTGGAACAGGAACTCGTCACCGACGCGGCGCGCGGGGTCGCCGGTGCACGACTCCTCGCTGCCCAGGCAAGCGAAGCTCACGCCCGCCCGCTTGAGCAGCCTCGCGACGGCGCGCGTCGTCTTCACCGCGCCAGGGTCGGTCGCCCCAGCGCAACCCACCCACAGTAGGTACTCGAACTCCACACCGTCGCGGCACAGCGGCACATCGAGCCCCTTCATCCACTCCTCTCGGCTCGATTGGGGCTGGCCCCAGGCGTGGCCCGTGCCGCCGACCTGCCGCAGCATCACCGCTCCTGTCCCGCTGAGCTTCCCTTCAGCAACTAGGTTGCGACGCGCGTCCACGATCAGCGAAACGTGGGGGATCAGCACCGGGCACGCCTCGACGCACGCGTTGCACGTCGTGCACGCCCACAGCGCCTCTGCGGTCACCGCCGCCGGCACGTTGTCGCCGGTCCTCAATGTCTGAAAGATGTCTGCGACCACCTTCTTCGGGTCGAGCGTTTTGCCCGCCCCGTTCGCCGGGCACACTTCGGTGCAACGGCCACAGGACATGCACGCGTCCAGCGAGAGCAAATGCCAGCGGCTGAACTCCGTCGCGACGTCCACGCCGATCTTCCCGCTCTGCTCGACCTGCTCCATCGTGATCGGTTCGAGCCGCCCGATGTGCGTGTCCGGCTTCCCCGCAGCCGTCAGCGTCGCCGTCACCAGGTGCTTGATCCGCATGTGCGGGATCGAGACGAAGAACGCCCACACCCACAGCACGTGGAACCACCAGATCCCGACGTAGACCGTCGGGGAAAGCTCCGAGATCGGCTGGGCGAGCGCGTACCCGACGACCGAGGCGACGTCCCACTCCTTCGGGTCGGCGGCGATCCGCGCGGCTTCGAGCAGGTAACCCGTCACGCCGAGCATCAACAGCACGGTGAGCGCCCACCAGTCCGATGGCTGGTGGCTGATCGCGCTCTTCGGGTCCCGGACCGCTTTGGCCCGGCGCACGATCGCCCACACGACGCCAGCGACGTAGAACAGCCCGAGCACGTCGAACGCGGTCTCATAGACCAAGTAATAGCGCCCGCGGTGGAAGTTCTCGATCCCGACCAGCGGCGCATAGGTCGCCAAGGCCAGCAGCGTCGTCGCCAGGAACAGCGCAAGGAAGCCCCAGAACAGCATCAGGTGCATCGGCGCGCCGGACCGCGGCCGGCTGCCCTGCACCTTCTTCTGGCCGACCGCGTACTTGACGACGTTCGCGACCCAGTCCGACTTCCACGTCACCGGCTTCCCCTTCATCCAGAGCCGCGACCGCCGCCAGAACACCCAGCCGATGTACGCCAAGCAAAGGAACGTCCCGACGTAGAACGCCCCCTTCCAGAGCGGGCTGTCCATGAAAAGGAACTCGGTTCGGGTCGGCTCCACTAGCCAGGGAGGTTACTTCATGGCCGCTGGCGCGGCAGCGAGCGCGACTTGTCATGCTCTTGGGGACCAAATGAGGCTGGGACGGGCCAAAGTCACGTGCGCGGAAGGCTGCCGCACGTGTGCCAGGGGCTCGCGCACGTGTGCCAGGGGCTCGCGGACGTGCGCCAGGAGCTGGCGGACGTGTGCCAGGAGCTGGCGGACGTGTGCCAGGAGCTGGCGGACGTGTGCGCGGGGCAAAAACACGTGCGCGGGAGGCTGGCGCACGTGTACCAGGAGCTGGTACACGGCCATTTTGAACCTAGCCAGGTTCAAATGAGCTAGAGGCAGGTTCAAATGAACCTAAACGAGCTTGTACGCCTCGGCCCGCAGCGAGGCGAGGCTCGTGGCGACGTCGCAGACGGGCAGGACGGTCAGCCGTGGCTCGTTGGCGAGGAAGAGGCACAGGTCGCGGTGCGCCGCCGCGTCTACGGCGCGGTCGCCCGCTCCGACGCCCTCGAACGCGAAAACGACCCAAGTGCCGGGTTCGATGGCCTGCTTGGCGATCGCGATGAGCTCGCTGGAGTCCAGGTCGTCGCACTGGACGCAGTTGAGCCTGCGCGGCTCCCAAGGCGCCTTGTTCACACCGTGCTCGCCAAGCCGGACGACCGGATAGACGTCTTGGGCTGCCGACGTGACGTCGGTTCCGTCGCTCAGGGCCTTGCCCCAGGGGAACCCGAAGCTGTGGTCGGGCTGCTCCGGGAAGAGGTCCTCCAGCAGCGCCTTGGCCTCGATCACGTCTTCCCGCACCATCTGCAGGGTCCAGCCGGGGAGCGAGCCGTCCTCCATCACCGCCCCGTGGAGGGCGCCGTTGGCGAGCTCGTGCCCTGAGGCCAGGACGTGCGCCCACTCAGGCAGGTTCTCCAGCAGGAGGGCAGGCTCACAGTAGAAGGTCGCCTTGAGCCCGACCTCTTCGAGGTGGGGCAAGGCGGTCTCCAAGTGGCACAGCAGCGCACCGTCGTAGCTGAGAGAAACGAGTCCGTCGGTCGTCATGGGACTGGTTAGCCGATACCCAGACTTGAAGTATAAGGCGGATTTGCCCATGGCAGGCAAAAATGTCCGGAATCCGGGCAAGTTCTGGTGTTCCGGGACCGCCCGGGGCGGGCTGATAGAATAGCGCCCATGGGCCAGCCGTACGACCGCGTGTTCAACTTCTCCGCCGGGCCGGGGGTCATGCCGGTCGAGGTGCTGGAGCAGGCACGGGAGGAGATCCTGAACTGGCAGGGGGCGGGGATGTCGGTCATGGAGATGAGCCACCGGGGCAAGGCGTTCATGAAGATCGCCGAAGAGGCCGAGGCTGCGTTCCGGCAATTGGCCGGGGTCCCCGACTCGTACAAGGTCCTCTTCCTGCAGGGCGGCGCGTCGCTCCAGTTCTCGATGGTGCCCATGAACTTCCTTACCGCCGGAGGCACAGCCGATTACGCCGTGACCGGCGAATGGGGCAAAAAGGCCGTCAAGCCGGGCAAGCTCGGCGGCAAGATCAACGTCGTGTACGACGCCAAGGAGACGAACTACGACCGCGCGCCCGCCTACGGCGACCTCCATCTCACGCCCGGCGCGGACTACTTCCACTTCACGCTCAACGAAACGATCCAGGGCGTGGACTACATGGCCGAACCCGACATCAAGGGCGCGACCGTCGTCTGCGACATGTCGTCGAACATCCTCTCGCGGCCGTTCGACGTGTCCAAGTACGACCTGATCTACGCCGGCGCGCAGAAGAACTGCGGCCCGGCGGGCGCGACCATCGTCATCATCAAGGGCTCGATGCTCGAGCGCGTGCCAGAGGGCCTGCCGCCGATGCTCGACTTCAAGGTCCAGGCGGAGAACGGCTGGATGCTCAACACTCCGCCGTGCTGGTCGGTCTACATGTGCGGGCTCGTGTTCAAGCACTGGACCAAGAACGGCGGTCTCGTGGAGGCGGCGAAGAGGAACGAGGCCAAGGCCAAGGTCATGTACGACGCGATTGACGGCTCGGGCGGGTTCTACGAGGGCCACGCGGTGAAGCCGAACAGGTCGCGGATGAACATCCCGTTCAGGCTCAGCAAAGAGGACCTGACCGATTCGTTCGTCGCCGAGGCGGCGAAGAACGGCATGGTCGAGCTCAAGGGACACAGGTCCGTGGGCGGTTGCCGCGCGAGCCTGTACAACGCGTTCCCGCCGGAGGGCGCGACGGCGCTCGCGCAGTTCATGTCGGACTTTGCACGGAGGAACGGCTGATGCTCATCGCTGCGCTCGCCATCGCACAGGACGGCCCGGACCCGTACCTGCTCGACATCGTCGGCCCCGGGCGGATCACGGTCGAAGACGGCATCTATCGGACGACGGACGGCGCGAAGGTAACGGTGCGCGAAGTCGTGGATGCGGCGAAGGACGTGCGGTTCGTGTTCGTCGGCGAGTCGCACGACCAACTGCAACACCACCTTGCGCAAGCGACGATCATCCAACTGCTCGCGGCGTCCGGCCGCGACGTCGTCGTGGGCTTCGAGATGTTCACCCGCGACAACCAGCACAACCTCGCACCGTGGACGCGCGGTAGGTGGACGCGCGAAGAGTTCATCGAGAACGCGGCATGGAAGACACAGTGGGGCTTCGACTTCGCACTCTACGAACCGATCTTCAACGCCGTAAAGGCGCACAAGCTCCCGATGGTCGCGCTCAACCTTCCGCGCGACTGGGTGCGGCAGGTCGGGCGCAACGGCCTCAGCGTCCTGACCGAAGAGCAGCGCGAGTGGGTGCCCGACCCATACCTCGGCAACGAGAAGCACAAGGCGCTGTTCACCGCCATGATGGGCGGCCACCCCATGACCGGCACGCAGGGCGAGAACATCTATTCGGCGCAGGTCTGCTGGGACGAGGGGATGGCGACGAGCGCGCTGGACTACATGGGCCAGCGGCACTCGAAGAACGCGGTGATGGTGGTGGTCGCCGGCTCGGGGCACACGATGTACGGGCAGGGGATCAACTACCGGGTCTGGCGCAAGACCGGCGAGCGCACCCTGAACGTCGTCTGCATCAACTCCGACGGCCCCCGCCAGGTCAGCAAGGGGATCGCCGACTTCGTGGCCGTGTCGAGGTAGGCGGCCCGGGCCGTCCGGCGTCTGTCCGGCCATTTCAGGAGCAGGCACGGCCCGGCCGTGCCATTGGACGGGGCTTCCGCGTAACCGTCCCGAACTCTCGGCAGTTGTCCGGGCAGTCCGGACAGCCGTCCGGAGCCCCCGTACCCTTGCACGGACGGTCCGTGCAACCCTCCGGCGTCTCCGTGCAACCCCCCGGAGGTTCCGTACCCTTGCACGGACGGACCGTGCAACCCTCCGGACCGCCCGTGCCTAGGCTCAATTGAACCGGGCCACCGTACGGACGGAGCGTTCCAGGCACATTTGAACCTGTTTGAACCTGAACAGTCCCCGTGTGCCCCCAGGTGGGGGCGGGGCATGAAGGGAAAGTGCCCGCGGACCCGCTGGCGACCGGTCGTCCCACGCACTTTCGCCTCGACCCGGACCCCCGGACTCCCTAGGTTCAGTCTTTGGTATCATGGCTCCTGGAGGCACGACTGCTTGATTCAAATCGAGGTCCATCCGAACGAGTCCATTGACGCGGCGCTGAAGCGATTCAACATGAAGCTTCAGCAGAGCGGCCTGTTGCGCGAAGTCAAGGAGCACGCGCACTACGAGAAGCCGAGCGAGAAGCGGCGCCGACAGCGCCGACGCCGCCTGACCCGGCAATAGCCCGAACCCTGACCAAGAGGCCCGCCCATGACATGGGACGGGTCGCCCATGGCCGATTTCACACCCCGATCGCTCTGGCAGGTTGACCGGCTCGACCCAAAGCAGTTCCGCTGGTACCTCGGTCGAAGCCTCACCCGGCTGTTCGGCTCCCTGCTCATGGGGCTGCTGCTCTGCATGCACCTGGCGTGGCCACAGGACGCCTGGCGCATCGTCGGCGCGGTGCTGGTCAGCCTCGTCGCCGGGCTCTTGCTCCGGTACCACCTCAAGCAGTCGCCCCTGCGCACGACGACCCCGCGGATCGCGGAGCGCCTCATCTGGACCACCGGGCTCCTCGGCGTGTTCGGCGTGCAGGTCATCAACCTCCTGACGAAGGGCACGCCGGGGCCTGAGGGCTTCCTGATGATGGCGCCGCTCGCGGCGCAGGCGATGCTCACGGCCGCTCTGATCGGTGCGAACGTCGGCATCGTCGGCCTGACGCTGACGGTGGTGATGCTCGCCCTCTTCGGCGCCGTCCCGACGGAGCTGTTAGCCGCCTGTTGGCTCGCCGGCGCGGTCGGGTGCCACACGGTGAACCGGCTCAAGCGCCGTGCCGACCTGTTCCGCGCGCTCTCTGTGCAGGTCGGTGTGCAGGTGCTGCTGGCCCTCGTCACCGCGACGGCGATCCAGACCGGCTTCGCGCAGGCCGCGCTCGGAATCGGGTGGGCCGCCCTCTCCGCAGCGATCGCCCTGAGCATCTTTTGGTTCGGCGTCGCGGTGTTCGAGAAGGTGTTCGGGATCGTCAGCGACTGGTCGCTGCTCGAACTCTGCAGCCCCGAGAGCCCGCTCATCCACGACCTGAACCTCCGCGCGCCCGGAACATACGCGCACTCGGTCGGCGTCGGGAACCTCGCGGAGAACGCGGCCCGCGAGATCGGTGCGAACGCCGTGCTATGCCGGGCGATGGCGTACTACCACGACATCGGCAAGCTCGCGCGCCCGACCTACTTCGTCGAGAACCAGATGGACGACAACGTCCACGACGGCATGCCGCCGAGCCTGAGCGCCAAGGTCATCGCCGCACACGTGAAGGACGGCGTCGAGATGGCGCAGAACGCCAAGCTGCCGCGCGCGATCATAGACGGAATCCGTCAGCACCACGGAACGACCCTGATCGCCTACTTCTACGACCGCGCGAGGAAGGAGGGCGCGGACGAAGACCCCGAGCTCGAGGAGAGGTTCCGCTACGACGGCCCCAAGCCGCAGACCCGCGAGGCGGCGATCCTGCACCTGGCCGACATGGTCGAGGCGGCGAGCCGCAGCGTTCGCAACCGCGACGAGCTCGAGGGTCGCGTCCACGGGCTCATCGAGGCGACTCGGGCCGACGGCCAGCTCGACGAGTGCGACCTCACGTTCCGCGACCTGCAGACGGTGCGCGAGTCGTTCGTCCACACGATCGGCGCCATACGCCACGAGCGCGTGCCGTACCCTGGACAGGAGGGCCATGGTGCACCAGATAGCGATTCGGAACGAATCCAGCGTGCCATTGAGGCTTGACCGAATGGAGGCAGCCTTGAGGCACGTCTTTGAGCAGCACGGCGTCCCTTCGGGCGAGGCGTCGGTCTTGATCACTGTTGACGGGGCGATGGAGGGCCTGAACAGGAAGTTCCGGGGCACGGACGGGCCGACCGACGTGCTGTCGTTTCCGGCCCCGGCAACGGTGCCGGGCCAGGTCGGGGACATCGCGGTCTCGATTGACTTTGCGCGACGCCAGGCGGAGGCCCGGGGCGTCCCTATCGAAGACGAGGTCGCAATGCTGGTCATTCACGGTGCGCTCCACCTTGCGGGTTTCGACGACGGTACGCCCGAGCAGCGCGCCGAGATGGTGGCGCGCATGAACGAGGCCGCGGCGTCGTGCGGGATCGCGACCGACGATGAGTGGTCGTCGCTGCCGCACGGGGGTGGTTGCTAGTGGCGACGAAGGACCTCGTCGGCCCGTTCCGCATCGCTTTCAACGGGATCGTCCACACGTTCCGCACGCAGCGGCACATGCGCGTCCACCTCTACGTCACGCTCATCGTAATCCTCGGCGCCCTCGTGCTGAACATGCGCATCCGCGAGATCCTGATCCTCCTGTTCATGGTGACGTTCGTCCTCGTCGCGGAAATGTTCAACAGCGCGATCGAGGCCGTAGTGGACCTCGTCTCGCCCAACTACCACCCGCTCGCGAAGTTCGCGAAGGACATCTCTGCGGGCGCGGTCCTCGTTACGACGATCATGGCGATCGTCGTCGGAGCAATGATCGCGGTCGGCGACGACCAGTGGGAACGCATCCGCATCAACCTGACGACCCACGAGTGGGGCCTGCCCGTGATGTTCCGGTTTCTGGCCGGAGCGTTCATAGTCGTGATCGTCGTCGTGATCGGCAAGGGGCTGGGCAAGCACGGGCAAGTGCTCCGAGGCGGGATGGTGAGCGGGCACGCGGCGATCGGGTTCTTCCTGGCGACCTCTATGTTCTTCTTGACCGACAGCGCCCTGGTGCCGGCGATCGGCATCCTCCTCGCCTGCCTCGTCGCCCAGAGCCGCTGGGAGGCCAAGATCCACTCAGTCCTCGAACTCACCCTGGGTGCAACGGTCGGCGCGGTGCTGGGAGTGCTCTTGTTCGGCATAATCCCCAAGTAGGCGCACTGAATGAGCACCGAACCCTACCAACGTAGAGCGCGGGGCGCGCCCGACCGGTCGAGCAAAGGCTCGGCGGTTCCGGGCGTCCTCGCTGCCGGCCTCATCCTGACCCCACTGCTGGTCTTGGGAAAGAGCCTACTAGCCGCGCCCGGTTCGCTCGACTGGGCGATCGCGGTCGAATTCCTGCTCGTCCTGCTCGTCATCATCCTGCTCAACGGGCTGTTCGTCGCCGGCGAGACCTCGATTGACCTGCTGCGCTCGTCGCACGAGAAGTCGCTGGAGGGCGCGACGGACAAGAAGCTGGCGGCATTCCGCGACATGGTCGTGCGCAAACCGAGCTTCGTCGCGGCGTGCTCGCTCGGCTCGATGACGATGCGCGCGTGGATGGTCGCGATGACGGTGGTCCCTGCCGTGACGACGACCGAGTGGCTGCGCGGAGAGTTGCCGGTGTTCGACCGCTGGGCAGCCTCTGGCAACATCGGCCTCGGCGTCGTCGTGATGATCGCCGTGCTCTTGATCGCGATCCCGGTCGTCGCGCTCAACGTCGTGCTCGGCGAACTGATCCCAAAGAGCTATGCCGCTGCGCACCCGCTGGTGACGAGCATGCGGCTCTATGGGCTCGTCAAGTTCTTCAACTGGCTCTTCGCACTGCCGATCGCGACGTTCATGTCGCTCGCCGGTCTCGTCACGCTCCGGTTCGGTGCCAAGGCGAGCTTCGCCGTCACAAACCCGACTGAGGAAGAGATCAAGGAACTGCTCGAAGAGGCCGAAGAGAGCGGCGAGATCGAGGAGGAGGAAAAGGAGATGGTCGCGTCGGTGTTCGAGTTCGGCGACACGGTCGTGCGAGAGATCATGACGCCGAGGGCCGACCTCGAGGCGGTGCCCGTCCACTGGACCATCAAGGACGTCGCCAAACTGGTGGAGGAGAGCGGCCACTCGCGCATCCCCGTGTACGAGGGCACCGACGACACGATCCTCGGGATCGTCCACGCGAAGGACGTTCTGAGCGCGATGGCGAGCGGCTACAGCCACAGACCGCTGCGCGAGCTTATGCGCCCTCCCTTCTTTGTGCCCGAGAGCAAGCCGCTGCACGACCTCTTGCAAGAGATGCGGCAGAACAAGGCGCAGATGGCGATCGTGCAGGACGAGCACAGCGGCACAGCGGGAGTCGTGACGATCGAGGACATAGTCGAAGAAGTGATGGGGGAGATCGTGGACGAGTACGACCCCGACCTGCCACAGATCGTGCCGATGGACGAGGGGTTCCTCTCCGACGGGCGCATGGAGCTCGACGACGTCAACGAAGTCATCGGAGGGCAGTTGGAGAGCCACGAGTTCGACACGATCGGCGGATACGTCTTCGGGCTGTTCGGGCGAATGCCCAAGGAAGGGGACAACATCGAGGCCGAGGGGTTCCGCTTTAGCGTCCGTGCCACCGACGGCAAGCGCATCGTCATGCTCTACATCGAGCCGCTGCCCAGGCAGGACGAAGACGTCTCCGACGTCGGCTAGCGCCTCTTGACGTACCAATCGTCGGCCGACTTCTGCACGCGGTGGATCTCTGCCTCCAGCTTGCCGCGAGCGGCCTCGACCTCTTCGTCGCTCGCGTCCTTTGAAACGAATATCGGATCGCCGAACACGAGCACGCACCGTGCGAACGGCCACGGCACCATGTAACTGTCCCACGTCGGGACGTGCCACTTGTGCGAGGCCGAGACGCCACAAGCGACCAGGGCCGCGCCGGACTTCTTGGCCATCAGCACGACCCCTCCCTGGACGACGCCGCTCGGGCCGCGCGGACCGTCAGGAGTGAACGCCATCGTCGCGCCCTTCTTGAGCACGCGGATTGACTCTACGGCCGCTTTTACGCCGCCGCGCCCGGTCGAGCCACGGATCGTATTGAAGCCTAAGCGCGTGAAAATCGCGTTCTGCACGTTGCCGTCGCGCGAGCGGCTGATGATTGTCCACACGCCCTTGTTGCGGAAGAACAACGCGGGCACGAGCGTCCTGCCGTGCCATCCGGCGAAAATGACGCCGCGCCCGATGTCACCCAGCCTTTCGTACTCGTGGGACTCGATGCGAAGCGTCCACCCGAGCAAGCGCACGAACGCGTACAGGACGGGCGGAAGCACCTTTGTCCTCATCGAGCGCCACTGGCGCTTCATTGCAAGAGCCCCTTCGCCCTGGCAAGCTCCGTCGCAGGGTGGAACGCGTACTTCTCGCTCAGTTCGCGCAGGCGCTCCTCGCGTCCCTCTTCAAACGCCGTCGCAAGCTCGAGCAGCGCGTGCGGGCGCTCCTGCTCGCCGTCCGGTTCGGCCGCGACGCTCGTGAGCAGCGCTGCCTTCACCGGCCCTTCGAGCGCGTAGGCGTACCGCATGCGTTCGACAGGGGCGATGAGCCTCAGCAGACCAATGGCGTCCATCCTTGACAGGACGCGCTCCGCGTCCTCGCCGGCCCTCAGAAGGCGGACGAGCTCCGAGGCCTCCTGATCGCGCTCACCCATCACGTGCAGTGCGTCGGCCTTCTCCCAGAGCGCGCGGACGTCGGTCGGGTGCGCCCTCAGGTGCTCTTCTGCGACGGCGAGCGCAGCAGCCGGGCTTCGCCCAGACATCTCTTCGATCTTCTCACGGCCGGCCTCGACGCTCGCCTCGACTTGCGCGTGAAACACGAACGCGAGCAAGAGTCCGCCGACGAAACCGCCGATGTGTGCGACGTACGACGTGCCTCCGCCGTCTCCGAAGCGCACGAACGCGCCGACCGCCTGCAACACGATCCAAAAGACCGCAACGTGCGCGACCGACAGCCGGAGGTTGGGAGCAATCGAAACCCTTCTCCGCATATAGCGCACACAGCAATAGCCGACGCACCCTGCGATCGCAGAGCTCGCTCCGATCAAGGGAGCGCTCACTCCTGAAAGCGACGCGACCGCCCAGTGCGCCGCGACGCCCGCAAGCCCGCTCGCCAAGTAGACGAACATGAACCGGAACTGGCCGAGGCTCGCCTCGACGAGCGGCCCGACCGCAGCGAGGAACACGAGGTTTCCGAGCAGGTGCAGGATGTTCTCGGGATCGTGCAGAAAGAGGCACGTCAGCGCCGCGAGCACGTTCGGTTTCAGCGGATCGAACGCATACTCGGCGGAGAGCAAGCTGAACGGTGCCCAAAAGGCGACCGCGAGGTTCGCGGCGACCAGTACGAGCGTGACGATCGGTGCACGTGGCTTCAGCGCAGACCTTCCCTGGCGGCTCTAGGCCTCCTGAAGAATCTCCTCAGGGATGTCCGCGTTGATCTGGGTCTCCTTCACGTCGTCCAGCTCTTCAAGCGCATCGAGCAACCGGACCAACTGCCGCATCTCGTCCCGAGTAGGGTTTGCGACGTTTGTAGCGATCCGGGTCATCGAAACGTCTTCCGTCGGGATACCAGCCTTGTTGAGAGCGTCGGCGCACTTGTGCAACCCTTCGACCTTGGTTTCGACAACAAAGCTTCCGTCGCCCTCGGTCGAGACGTCTACGGCCCCGGCGTCCAGCGCAGCGAGCGTCAGGGTCTCCTCGTCCACGGCGTCCTTCTTTACCGTGATCTGTCCGACGGACTTGAACTGCCACGCGACGGAGCCGTTCTCCGTGAGGTTGCCGCCGTTCCGGCTGAGCGCGTGCCGGATCTCGGCCACCGTGCGGTTGCGGTTCTCAGAGTAGACGTCAATCATCACCGCGACCCCTCCCGGGCCGATCCCCTCATAGGTGATCTCCTCGAAGTTCTCGCCCGCGATCTCGCCCGTGCCCTTCTTTATCGCGCGCTCGATGTTGTCCTTCGGCATAGACTCGGCCTTGGCCTTGTCCACCGCGGCGCGCAGCCGGACGTTCGCGTTCGGGTCCCCGCCGCCGAGCTTCGCCGCGACGATGATCTCGCGAGCGAGCTTGGTGAAGAGCTTGCTGCGGACCGCGTCCTGCTTGCCCTTGCGGATGCGGATGTTCGCCCACTTGCTATGCCCGGCCATTGGCTCATTTTGGCAGAACCGCAGGGGGTCATGCCCTGCCGAGGGTACGGGGGTGGAACAGCCAGGTAAAGGCACCGGCTACGACGACCAGCCCGCCGCCGAGCACGACGAGCCGCATCGTCCCCTCGTATTGGCTCCAACCGTAGACGGTTGCCGTGAAGAACAGCGCGACCAGCGCCCAACCAAACACCAGCTTGGAGCGGACCCTTGGGCGCGGGTCAATTCGCCGGGCGAGGTCGAGCAGGAACGGGCCCTGGCACTGTCCACACGCGATCGTGCCCGGCTCGTTGCGGTGCCCGCAGCGCGGGCACGCGACCGGGCGGAATGCCGCCCGGTCCACCAGATTCCGCCGCCATTCGTGGCAACGAGACTCTTCGGCACGAAAGACCTCGCGCATGGACTGGTTCTTGATCGGGTCAACCGCGGTAGAGAGACGTTCCAGGGTCCGCTCTGTGATCGCAACCGCGTGGCCGTGCAGCCCGAACCCGTACACCAGCTCCGCAATGAGGAAGTACGACGCGACGTTCTCCGGCCTTTCGCTGATCTCCCTGTGCACGCGGTCGAGCTTGTCTATGTCCATGCCGCGGACCTCCGCCTTAGCCAACTGGTCCACCGCGTATGGCAGGAACGCCATCAGCGTGACGATTCCGACCAGAACGACACCCGCGACGACGTTGCTCTTCGAGATGATCGTCACGAGCACGACGAGCAGGATGAGGACGATCGCACCGATGCCGTGCAAGAGTTCGAGCGCTCCCTCGAGCATCCAGTGCGCGACAACGAAGATCGCGACGCCACCGACGATACCGAGCGCGATCGAGGTGATCAGCGCAGGCAACGAGTCAATGTGGGTGAACATCCTTCACTCTCCCAGCAAGGCGCCGCCAGGATCGTACCCCTAGCTCTCGCGCTCGACGCTGAAGCGGGCAAGCTCGACAAGGCCCGACGTGTCGCCAGGCAGCGACTCGATCTCGGCCAGAGCGGAGAGCGCCCTTGCCTGCGCGACCTTCGCCGATTCGTCGTTGCCCATAAGGAGCGGATACGTCTGCTTGCCGTGTACACGGTCGCTGCCCGCCGCCTTGCCGAGCGCTTCGGTCGTGCTGGTCGCGTTGAGCAGGTCGTCTGCGATCTGAAAAGCGAGCCCTAGCTTCTGCCCAAACGACTCGAGCGCAGCGCACTGGCCCTCTGTGCCCCCGGCAAGGATTCCGCCCATCGTGCAGCAAGCGGCGATCAGCGCGCCGGTCTTGCGTTCGTGGATCGTCCTGAGGAACGCCTCGTCCGGCGCCGCACCTTCGCCCTCGATGTCCAGGACTTCGCCGCCGACGAGTCCGTGGCTCCCGGTCGCGTGCGCGAGGCACGACGTGACGCGTCGGACGCGCTCCGCAGGAGCGGCGACGTCCGACGCGACCTGGAACGCGAGCGCGAACAGCGCGTCGCCAGCGAGGATCGCCAGCGCTTCGCCATAAACCTTGTGGCACGTCGGCCGTCCGCGCCGCAGGTCGTCGTCGTCAATCGCGGGCAGATCGTCGTGGATCAATGAGAAGCAGTGCACGAGCTCTGCGGCGCAGCCAGCGTCGAGCGCGTCGAGCGCCGCACCACCGACCGCCTCCGCGCTCGCCATGCACAGCGCCGGACGGATGCGCTTTCCAGGCGCCATCGCGGAGTAGCGCATCGCTTCGTGCAATCGCTGCGGCACGAGCGAGACCGAAGGGAGCAGAACGTCCAAACGTCCCTCGGCCAATGCTTGGTAGGCCTTAAGTCGGGAGTCGTCAGGCACGATTTGAAGTCTACCAGTCGCCCATTCCGGCTCTTGTGTATCCTCACCCTTCACTATGGCGACCGTCAGGCCCTTCCGGGGTCTCCGCTACGCTGGGTCGGTCGGGCCACTCGCCGACGTCACGGCGCCACCTTACGACGTGATCTCGCCAGAACAGCGAGAAGCGTTTGCGCAAAAGAACGCGCACAACGTCGTGTTGCTGACGTTGCCCGAACAAGAGCCGGACGACCGCAGCAAGTACATCAAGTACGCGCGAAGCGCGGCCAGGATCGAAGAATGGCGGCGCGAAGGGGCCCTGCTGCTCGAAGACAAGCCCGCCTTCTACCGCTACACTCAGACGTTCGAAGTCCCTGGGTCACAGACGGTCCTCTCTCGCACAAAGCTGGTCACGACGATCAAGGTGGAGCCCTACAGCAACTGCGTCGTGCTGCCGCACGAGAGGACCTTTCCAAAGCACAAGGAGGACCGCCTGCGCATCCTGGAAGCGACGCGCTCGCACCTCGAGTGCATCTTCGGGCTCTTTGAGGACGACGACACGTCGGTCCACGCGCTCATCGCCGGCGCACCAGCGACGAACCTCGCCGACTTTTCTACCGACGATGGAATCCGACACGTGTTCGACCGAATTGACGACCCGGAGGCGTGCGGCTCGATATCCAAAGCGATCGCCGACAAGAGGGTCTGGATCGCGGACGGGCACCACAGGTACGAGACCGCGCTCGCGTTTCGAGAGCGGCTCGGCCCGCGCGAAGGACTGATCGCCGAGGACTTCATGATGATGGCGCTCTGCAGCATCAGCGACCCTGGGCTCGTACTGCTGCCGACCCATCGGATCCTCAAGCACATGCCGGTAGATGTGACGGAGCTCGAAAGGCTGCTCTCTCAGCACTTCCGTGTTTCACACGTCCCAAACCGGGGCCTGATGAAGGCGATCTCGGCGAAGAGGGCGATCGGCGTCGCGCTGCCGGGCGGCGACGGACTAGTCGCAGAGTTCGACGACCCCGGCGCCTTCCTTGAGCAAATCCCAGGCGAGGGGGGAGACGACGTCAAGCGGCTCGACGTCAGCGTCCTTCACGGCTTCATCTTTGAGAGGGTCCTCGGCCTCACGGGGCTGGACTTCTTCGACTACACGCGCGTCGAACAAGAGGCCCTCGACGCGGTCGAGCACGGCTCGCCCGCCGCGTTCCTCATGAACCCACCGACCGTCCAGGACATGCGAACCGTCGCCGCGGCAGGCGACTTCATGCCGCAAAAGAGCACCTACTACTACCCCAAGCTGCTGAGCGGCCTCGTCGTCTGGTCGCTGAAAGACTTCCAACAATGAAACTCACGATGCTTGGCTCCGGCGCCGCCGACGGCATCCCTGCGTTCTACAGCGAGACGCGGGTCAGCAAACACGCGCGCGAACACAGGGGCAAGGACATCCGCTCGCGCCCTGCCGCGATCGTGGACGACGTGCTCAAGATAGACCTCGGACCAGACACCTGGTACCAGCTCACCCGGGAGGGGCTCGACGCCCACGACTGGATCGCCCTCCTGATCACCCACAGCGACGACGACCACTTCTCCATTGACGAGCTCCAGTACGCCGTCTTCCCCTTCAACGACATGGAGTTCTTCGGCTTCCCCATCTACGCAAACCAGCCCGTCTGCCGCAGCATAATCGAGCGGTACCCCGACTGGCCCTTCGAAGTGACCGTCACCAAGAGCTTCCAGACCGTCGAGATCGCCGAATATAAGGTCACCCCGATCGAGGCGAACCACAAGCGCGACGAGGACTCGCACAACTTCATCATTGACGACGGTTCAACCGTCTGCCTCTATGCAACGGACACGGGGTACTGGTTCGACACGACTTGGGACTACCTGCAAGGCATCCGCCTCGACTGCATGGTGCTCGAGTGCAGCGAGGGTTTCAACCCCACGCCTTACAACGGCCACCTCGACGCCAACGAGTTCTTAGCAGTCGTGGACCGGCTGCGGCGCATGGGGACCCTCAAGGACTCCTCGCAGATCGTCACCACGCACCACAGCCACAACGGTGAAGGCACGCATGACGAACTGACGGCCTTTTTCGCACCGCACGGCATCCAGGTCGGGTTCGACGGCCTCACCGTCGAGTTTTAGCGGTGCTTCTTCCTGGCCGTGCTCGTCCTGAAACCTGGCCAATGGAGTGGTTTCACGGCCACGGAGGGCCAGTTGGAGCTCCTGTCTGGATCGTTACGGGGGCGTGTCGGGTCTAATCTTCACGTGGACATCGTTGGAAGATGGTTCACGTTTGGCAAGAACGAGCACTACGACGAGGGCATCCGCCTCTATCAGCTCGGCGAGTACCTCGACGCCATCGAGCAGTTCAAAATCTGCCTTTCCAGTGACCCCGACGTCTCGACGCGCGAACGGGCGCGAAGCTACATGGCCGGTTCGCTCGGAAAGCTTGCTCGCCGGTCGGTCGCAGAGGGCGAGTGGGCTCGAGCGCTGCACTTTCTCGACGACGCGATCACGCTGAGGCCGGGTTTCGCGGATCTACGCATCCTTCGTGCGCAGGTGTTCGACGCGCTCGGGAAGCACGAGGACCGGATGTTCGAGGTCAGGTTTTCGCTCGACCTGAACCCCCAGTACGGCTTCGCAATCCTGCACGACGGCATCTACAAGATGGAGCACGGCGAGGGCGAGGGGGGCATCGCCCGTGTTCGTGAGTCCATCTTGGCCGACCCGCGGCTGGACTCTGACAAGTTCCAGGAAGCGATGGCGGCGTTCGAAGCCGGTCGGGTCGAAGAGGCGATCCAGGGGTTCAAAGGCGTCGTGCCTGTGATGAGGGCCGACCCCGAAGAGATCGCCAAGGGCGCAGACGCCTATGCCCAGGACAGGCGATGGAGCGACGCCGAAGAGGCGTACCGCCGCGCGATCGAGGTCGCTCCAGGCTTCGCCGACTTCCGCTGCAAGCACGGCCAGGTGCTGCTACAGCTCGACGAGGTCGAGCAGGCGATCGCCGAGTTCCGCGAGGCGGTGACGATCAACCCGCGTTACACCGACGCATACGCGATGCTCGGCGTGGCGCTGCGCCGCGCGGGCCGCGAGGAGGAGGCGGTCGAGGCGTTCCGGGCGGCGCTGCAGTTCGACCCCGGCCACGCCGTCGCATCTGTCGAGATTCTGCGAAAGCCCTAGTTGACTTTGCCCCCAAACTGTTGTTCAATGAAAGGAGCCGCAATGAAGCGCTTTGCCATCGCTCTGGCCGTGATGCTCGCCGTATCCGTTCCCGCGTGCCTGTGGGACTACGACACGCTCTCGATGGAGGCCAAGGGGATGCCCGAAGCCGTGGACGTCATCGTCGGCCGGTTCGAGCGCAATCCGCCCCTCTACTACGAGATGCGCCTGGACCGCGTGAGCAAGGACCTCGCGACGCACCCTGACCGACTCTTGCTCTACGACGACGCGGCCGTGGCGTGTGACAGGCTCGGTCGTGGAGACGAGGGCATGGATTGGCTTGAGAAGAAGCACAAGGTCTTGAAGACCCTCGATCCAGACGGGACGCGCAAGGACGACTGGTACCGCTACTTCGCGAACGTCGGCACCCTGCGCGTCCATCGTTGGGCTGGCAACGGGATGAAGCAAGAGGACATTGCAGAGCTCGAACAAGCGATCGAAGAGATAGAGGCGGCCATCGAGATCAACCCCGACGCGCACTTCGGCCGCGAGTGGGTGCAGCTTGGGCTGATGAAGGTCATGCTCGCAAGCGGGACGGGGACAGAGGAGCAAGTGTCCGCGATCCTCGATGAAGTGATCGAGGGCCGTGAAAGAACAGACCTTGTCGAAGGGCTCGTCGGGCTCGTCGCCCTGGGCAACGCGTGGGAGAGCCCCGATGTCTTTGCTCTCCTCTCAAGTGGCCAGTTCACGCTCCGCGACCAGTCCATCGCGTACATCGCACTTCAGAGGTCAAAGGAGCTCTCGAATGAAGGCCGAGCTTCTCTGCTCAGCGACAAGTTCAAGGAAGAGTACTTGTTCTTCAGTGGCGATCGGGCCTCCGGGCAAACGACCGAATCGCTCGACAAGGCGTACGGGGTGCTTCGCGAGAACGCTGAGGAGTTCCACAGGAACCGGACAGAGTTCATGCTCGCCCGCCTCGAGTCGGGCAGGCACCCCGACACAGACACCGACTTCTGGACCGGCTACGTGGAGACTCCGCGCGCAGACGTCCGCAAGTTCGAACCGCTGATCCCAAGGAAGACCTGGCAATCGCCGTTCTTCGTGTTTGGCACTATGGCGCTCGTGCTCATCGGCTTACCGCTGGTGATCTTCTTCGTAGGCCGCGGGGTCTATCGGCGCGCCCGCGCCGCTAAACTCCCACCGGCCGTCTGACCCACGTCGTGCCTTCTGGCGAGTCGCGCAGCTCGATCCCGGCAGACGCCAGCTTCACCCTGATCGCGTCCGCCGCCGCGTAGTCGCGCGACTGCTTGGCGGTGTCGCGGTCCTCGATCCACTCGCTGACGCTCTTCCCTTCGACGCTCGGCTCCTCGGGCTCACGAGTCCCGCCGCACATCTCGTAGTCGTTGCAGACGATCCCGAGCAGTGCGTTGACCCTGCCGAGGAACCAGAGCCCGGCCTGGGCCTCTTCGACGGACAGGCTCGCGCCGCGGTTGATGACCTTGACGCCCTCGAGCGCCTTCGCGATCGCGACCGACGTGTTCAGGTCGTCGCACATCGCGTCCAGCGCCTCGGCATAGATCTTCTCGAGCTCGGCAGACGGCGAGCCCTCGCCCTCCAAAGACCCGAGCGCGCCCTCGACGCGCCGGAGCGCCTCGCGCATGCGCTCCACGTTCCTCTCCGCGTCGCGCAGCGACTGCATCGTGAAGTTGAGCGGCTTGCCGTACGGCACGGAGATCAGCGCGTAGCGAAGCGCGATCGGATCGTGACCCGCCTCGACTAGGTCGCGCACCGTGTAGAAGTTCCCCGTGCGCTTGGCCATCTTCTCTCCCTCGACCTGCAGGAACCTCACGTGCATCCAGTGGTTGCTGAACGGCTTGCCCGTCACTGACTCGGTCTGCGCGATCTCGCACTCGTGGTGCGGGAACATGTTGTCCTCTCCGCCGCTGTGCAGGTCAATCGTGTCTCCGAGATAGACGCGCGACATCGCCGAGCACTCGATGTGCCACCCGGGGAACCCCCAGCCCCACGGCGAGTACCACTGCATCAGGTGCTTGTCGTCCTTTTTCCAGAGGGCGAAGTCCGCCTGCTGCCGCTTGTTCTCGTCGAGCACGACGTCTCGCACGCCCTCCTTCAATCGGTCGCGCGTGTTCCCACTCAACTTTCCGTAGTCTCCCTTCGAGTCAACGTCGAAATAGACGCCGGTCGGAGTCTCGTAGGCGTGCTTCTTCTCGAGCAGCTCCTCGACCATCACGATCTGCTCGCGGACGTGCTGTGTCGCGCGCGGCCTCACGCTCGGCTCGCTCAGGTTCAGCCGCTTCCAGTCCTCGATGTACGCGGTCGCGTAGTACTCGGCGAGGTCCCACACGTTCGCAAACTGCTCGCCCTCCTTGCTCTTCAGCGCCTTCTCCATGCGGTCTTCCCCGCCCGCATCCGCGACGTCGTCCTGAGTCAGGTGCCCGACGTCGGTGATGTTCACGACCCACGTCACCTTCCAGCCCAGGGCTCTGGCCGTACGGACGACCAGGTCCGCGGCGAGGAACGAGCGGAAGTTGCCGATGTGCGCGTACGAGTAGACGGTCGGGCCACACGTGTAGAACCGGAGGTGCCCCGGCTCGGAGGTCGTCAACGGCTTCACCTGGCCCGACATCGTGTCGCGCAGGCGGAACTCGCGCTGGCTCATGGGGAAGATTCTACCGTTCGCCGGTCGGCCCTCCCCGGGCCGGGCGAGGGGTAAAATGAACCCAAATGGCGCGCTTCAAAGAGGGCGATAAGGTCAAGGTCGTCAAGCGGCCCGCAACGCCGGAGGACTCGGCGGTCACCTTCTACTTCGAGCACATGGCCGGGCTACCGGGCGTCGTCGAGAACTATTACAGCGACGACGAGATCGCAGTCAAGATTGACCTCGAAGCGCTGCCGGACGTCGCGCGCCGCGTCCACAAGGACGCGACAAAGCGCATGCGCGAGAAGTTCGAGGACTCCATCAGCGCAGAGCAGAAGACTCAGCTCTCGTCAGAAGAGCTGAAGTTCACACCGCACTACGTCCTGCTCGTGCGCGCGAAGGACCTCGAGAAGGCGAAGTAGCCCCGATGGACGAGAACGACCGTCCGGTCATCTTCTTCGACGGCCACTGCGGCCTGTGCAACCGCTCCGTAGACGCCGTCCTTCGCCGCGACAAGGGCCACGTCTTCCGGTTCGCCCCGCTGCAAGGCGAGACCGCAGGCGCGATCTTCACCGACATGACCGAAGAAGAGCGGATGAACAGCTTCCTGCTCAAGGATGAGGATGGCGTTCACGATAGGTCCACGGCCGCCCTCCGCGTCAGCAGAAGGCTCGGCGGCTTAGCCTCGCTGCTATACGCCTTGATCATCGTGCCGCGCCCCGTTCGCGACTGGGTCTATGGGCTGGTCGCCAGGCACAGGTACAAGATTTGGGGCCGCTCAGACTCGTGTCGCATCCCGACCGCCGACGAGCGCCCGTACTTCCTGCCCTAGGCCGGGCCATAATCTGTGTTGGAGTCGGCCGGGTGGCGGCCCGAGGCGAAAGCCGAGGGAGGAAAGTCCGGACTTCGTAGGGCACAGCGCCCCGGGCAACCGGGGGCGGGGCGACCCGACGGAAAGTGCAACAGAAAGCAAACTGCCCTCACGGGCGATGGTGAAACGGTGCGGTAAGAGCGCACCAGCGCCCCGAGCGATCGGGGCGGCTAGGCAAACCCCGCTGGAAGCAAGGCCAAATAGGGAGGGTATGACCCGGCCCGGCGACCCTCCGGGTTGGCCGCACAGACAGATCGCCACACAAAGACAGAATCCGGCTTACAGGCCGGCTCCATTTCTAAGCGGCCGTGTCCAGTCCCGGGGTTTCGAGCTCGTACGACTGCTTGTGAAAGAGCGACTCCATCTCTTCGCGCTCCTTCCGCACGGCCTCTTCGTATTCCGCTGCGACCACGTTCGGTTCCTTGCGCAGCGCTCTGAGTGCCTTCTCCTCGGCCTTGGCGGCCTCGGAAACTACGATCTTCAGCGGTCGAGGGCCGGCGGCGTCCGCGACCGGGCGACGGAACGTGTTCTCAATCTCCCGCTCGTCGGTCTCGCCCTTCTCAAGGAGCGACTTCGCGTGCTGGTCCATCGGGCGGAACCCCGCCGCGACCGCTCGCTCCTCGATCTTGTGCAGAGGCGCCTTCTCGGCGATCAGCTTTCGGATCTCGTCTGTCATCGGCACGAACTCGTGGACGTCAACGGTGCCGCTGTAGCCCGTGCCTTCGCACTCGCCACAACCGGCCGCGCGGTAAGTGTCCCCGTCCTTCTTGCGGCACGACTTGCAGAGCGTTCGGACCTGGCGCTGCGCCAGCACGCCGCTCAGCGAGGCTGCGACAAGGTACGGGTCGATCCCGAGGTCAGAGAGACGAGCGAGCGCGGCCAAGGCGCCCTTGGCTTCTATGCCCGCGACGATCAGCCGGCCCGAAAGCGCGGCGCGGACTGCGGTCGAGGCGACCTTCTCGTCCGAGAGCTGGTCAACCAGAACGATGTCCGCAGACTGGCGCAACAGGAGCGTGAGGTGCTCCGAGCGCGACCGGTCGTGCCGGTGCACGAACTTGCTGTGGCTGACGCCAGCGATCGGCTTGCCGGTGGACTCTTCGCACGTCAGGATGTCCCGTGCGGGCGAGGCCAGGTCGGCGATCAGCGAGTAAAGCGTAGTGTTGCGCTCCGCCGCGGTCGGAGAGGCGACGAGCAACAGCCCCTCGTTCTTCTCCATCGCGTCGCGCACGAGGCCGAGCTCCGTCTTTGCAAGACCGAGGTCGTCGAGCTTCAGCGCTTTGGCCTCCGCTGCCCTGGAGCGCAGCAGGATCCTCGTGCCGTAGACCGTCGGCGTGTAGCACGCGTCGAACTCTACGGCACGGCTCGACATTTGGTAACGGACCGTCCCTGTCTGCGGAACGCCCCCGCACACGATGTCGAGCGAGCCCATGAGCCGCAGCCGCGCTTCGACGAGCGGCGCGAGGCTCTGAGGAATGTCGCCGATCGAGCGCAGACGGCCGTCAACGCGGTATCGGACTGCCATGCCCTCATTGGTGGACTCGATGAGGATCTCTGTAGCGTTGCGGCGCACAGAGTCGGCGATGACCTGGTCAACCAGGCCACCGACTGGGGCCGTGTCGTCAGCGCACACGACTTCGTGGTCAACTGTGAGGCGAGGCGGGGCCGATACGACGGGCACCGGCTCGCTGACTGCCTTCTTCTCGGCAAGCTCGGAGCTCTCAAACTGGATCGCCTCGAGGTCTTCAGGGACCTCTTCGACGTCGGTGATTTCGACCGGGGCGCGCTTGCCCTTCTGGGCGACAGGAGGCGCGGCGGCCGGAGCGTCCACCCGCTTCGCCTTCGGCTGCTTCGCCCGCTCTTCATTGATGAGAATCTCGATCAGGCCCTTGATGCGCTCCTCCTCGGCCTCGACGCTCTCGATCCGCAGTCCCGTCATTGCGCGGACCCGGTCCAGTGCGTTGTGGTCGCTCGTGTCCGTCATGGCGAGCAGGAGCAAGTCGCCCATGCGCACGATAGGTACGAACATGTGCTCGCGCATGACCGAGGGGGACAGCAAACGAATGACCCTCGCCTCTGGGAGCTCGGTACCCAAAAACCACGGAGAAGCCGCGCCCTGAGCCACCAGCAACTGGAGCGTAGACGAGTCAGAGATGTGCCCAAGCTCGAACATGTTCTGTCCGAGCGATTTGCCGTTCTCCTTCGAGAGCTTCAGGGCCGCCTTGGCCTGGGACTCGTCCACAAGTCCCATGTTCACCAGCATCTTGCCGATTCGTTCGCCTTTGTCCCACATAGCTTTCAGGTTAGATTCCGCCTTCACACGACTTACCTGCTCCTGTTGGTGAAAACCCCGCCAACTACCGGGCAATAACCAGGCAAAAAGGAGGGCCCCAGCGCATCCGCTGGGGCCCTCTCCTGGCGCCGAACGCCGCCTAGTTCCCGCCCGTCAGGAACTTCGGCCTCGCGTACGGCTTCCTTGGGTTCTTCGCCAATTGGTCCATTAGGTACTTGACCGCCGTCTCGAGCTCAGGGTCGCGGCCCTGGGACACGAGGTCCGGGGTGTCGTCCACCTCTATGTCCGGGTCAATGCCCGTGTTCTCAGCGATCATTTCGCCTGTCCGCACGTCGTAGAGCGCGAACTCCGGCGCAGTCACGCTTCCGCCGTCCACCAGGTTGCGACCGCCAGAGATCCCGACCAGGCCGCCCCAGGTGCGCGTACCGATCAGCGGCCCGATGCCCAGGTGCCGGAAGAGCCAGGGGAAGTGGTCCCCGCCCGAGCCGGCGTACCGGTTGATCAGCATCACCTTCGGCCCGTCCCACGTCTGCGGCGGATACACCACGTCCTCGGCGTGGCGCTGCTGGATCGCCGTCACGACCTGGCGCAGGAGCCGCTCGCCGAAGAACGTCGGAATGAACCCACCACCGTTGTAGCGCTCGTCCACGATGAAGGCCTCCTTGTCGCTCTGGCCGTAGTAGCCCTTCATGAACTCGAGGATGCCCTCGACCGCCGTGTTCGGCACGTGGACGTACCCGATCTTTCCACCGGACATCTCCTCCACGCGCTTGCGGTTGCTCTCCACCCAGTCGCCATAGCGCAGCTGGGTCTCAATGCTGACCGGCGTCACCACGTACTCTCGCGCGTCAATGCCGCTCGCGCTCGTCGCGACCTTGATCCTCACTTTCTTGCCTGCCTTCCCGATCAAAAGGCTGTTCGGGTCAATCTTCGAGGTCACGGCGACGCCGTCAATCTCAAGCAAGTAGTCCCCGTCCTTCACGCTGACGCCCGGCGCACCGAGCGGCCCGCGCCGCGGCGATTCAAAGTTCAGGCCCTTATAGACCTTCTTGATCACCACGCTGTCGCCGACGGTCGAATAGTCCACACCGAGCATTCCCGTGTTCGGGTTGCCGATCGGTTGGCCAAAGTCGCCGCCGCCGTTGTAGGCGTGGCCCGTCCCCAGCTCGCCGATCATCATGCCCATGATGTAGTTCAGGTCTGATCGGTCGCCTGCTCCGTCAACCATCGCGAAGTACTTTTCGCCGATCGCCTTCCAGTCGAGCCCGAGCATGCCCTTGTCGTAGAAGTTGTCGCGCTCGTACCGCCACGCGTCGCGCATGATGCCCTTCCACTCCTTGACCGGGTCAATCCACATGGTCACGTCTCCCATGTCCACGCGCCCCGCGCCCGGCTGGATCCCCGGCCTCACCGGAGAGATGCCGTAGTTCGGACCGAAGCTGTAGACCATCTTCGTCCGGTCGGGAGTAAAGTCGAACGAGGTCGAACCGCTCACGATCGGCTGCGGCTGCTTGGTGGCGAAGTCGAACTTCAACAGCGTGCCCTCGGAATACGTGAACACGCCGTTGGTCGCGCCGACCACAAAGGGATAGCTGCCAGGAGGCAGGGGAAGCGCGATCACACGGCGCCCAAGCCCGTCGAAGTCAATCGCCGGAACGATGGGCTTTGCCTCGGCATCGCCCGCAGCTGCCGCTTCGCCGCTTGCCTTGACGGGCTCCTCGTCCTCGTCCTTCTCCATCGGGTCAGGCAAGTCGGCCTTCAGGGTCATGACGTAGACTCGCTGGGTGCTTTCCTGCTGCAGCCCGATCTCGAAGTCGCCGGGCGCAAACCCGAACGTCCGCTGCGAGACGAAGTACAAGTACTTTCCGTTTAGGTCGAACGTGACCGCCGTGTCGTTGTAATAGCCGTCCGTCACCTGGACGTGCTTGTCGTTCTCGACGTCGTAAAGGTAGATCGCGCCGAAGAGGTTCGGCTGCGTCTTGATGTAAGCGATCCACTTGCCGTCCTTCGACCAGTCCGCTCCAGCGATTCCCTGCGGATCCTTGAAGACCAGCGTCCGCTTACCGGACTCGATGTCTACGATGAACATCTCGAGGTCGTCTGTCGTGTAGCCGATTTTCTTCCCGTCCGGCGAGTAGGACAAGGCAGCGATGCTCTCGCCGTCAGGCGTGACCACCGGCTTCCACTCGCCGCCCATCTGCGGCACGCGGTAGATCTTCCGTTCGCCAGTCTTGTCGCTCAGGAACATGATCTCTTGCCCGTCCGGCGACCACACCGGCACCTCCTCGCGCGCGTCCTGGGTCATCGTCAAGTTGCGGGTAGCGCCGTTCGTGGCCGGGACCGAGAAAACGTCTCCGCGCGCCGTAATGGCCAACCGGGCGGCGCTTGGCGAGAGCGAGATCCCGTCTATCCACTGCGAGACGTTCCTGAAGGTCGGGCGCCGCTTCAACTGGTCGCTAACGACCTTCGCCTTGACCTCAGTGACGTTGTTGTTCGCGACGTTCAACGTGTACATGCGGCCGTTTCGCTCGAACACGACCGTCTTACCGTCAGTGCTCGGCCAGCGGATGTCCGCGTCGGAGTACCGCGTGACCTGGGTCTTGCCCTTCGAGCGCGGGTCATACTTGTAAAGGTTCAGGGTCCCTTGGTTGATGTCGCTGGTGTAGTAAACCGAGTCGCCGACCCACATCGGGAAGTAGTTCTGCTCGCGGCCGGTCGCCATTTCCGTGTACTGCTTAGTGCTGAAGTCCCAGAAGCTGACCCGGCCCTGGGTGCCGCCGCGGTAGCGCCGCCAGTTGAACTGGTGGGAGTTCACGCGGTTGTACGCCAACGTCCGACCGTCCGCAGAAAAACTGATGTCCGCCGCCTCGTGTACGTCCGACTTCTGGGGGATTCCGCCGCTCGGACTGACGAACCAAACGCCGCTCACCTGACGCTGGTTCTCGCGAGGAGACGTGAACGCGATCCGCCCGTCCGGCGTCCACTCGCCGACGAGGTCGTTGCCCGAGTTGAACGTCAGCCGCTTCGGCTCGCCGCCTTCGCTCGGCAGGACGTACACGTCGGTGTCGCCGTCGTACTGGCCCGAGAACGCGATCCACTTGCCGTCGGGCGAGAACTTGGCGCGGTACTCCATGCCAGGGTGGCTCGTCAAACGTCGGGCGATTCCGCCCTCGGTCCCGACGAGCCACAGGTCGGAGGCGTAGGTGAAGACGATCTTGTCGCCATAGACGTCCGGAAAACGCATAAGGTGGACGTCCATGCTGGGCGACTGCAGCATGCTCAAGGCAAGTAGGGTTGACAACATATCGGCCTGCTCCGCGCGCGAGCGCGCAATGGCTCCTCAGAGTACCGAAGAGCGGGTTGTTTCGTTTCGTAATACCGGCGGCGCTAGGACTTCTCGACCGTCACCGCTAGAGCCGCAGTCCTACCGCGCGAGAACGCCCGGATCTGGCACGCCCCCTCCCGCGACCCGCGAAGCGCCCCGGACTGATCAATCCAGCCCGATCCCTGCGCGCTCCACAGGACCTCTGCGTCGGGCACGTCCGCCCCGTCCGCGTCCACCAGCCGGTACCGCGCCGTCTCACCGACCTTGACGGTCGCCTGGCCCGCAACGACCATAGCAGGAGCCAGGTCGGGCGACGCCGGTGGCGCCGCGAGCCCCGAAAAGACGAGAAGCGAGTTCGCGACCGCCCGCTCCCCCCCTTCGCTCGGCCGGTTGACCGTCAAGCCCGAGATCGTCAGGGTCGTGCTGCCGCCGCCGTCGAGGTTGATCGCGTCAACGCACCCGAGCCGCAACATCACCGCCGCCATCTCTGCGACGGTCGCCCCAGCGCTCATCGCCTGCCGACCGTCGAGCGCGACGATCCATATCTCACCGAGGGCGGTCCGCCCGATCGCCGTGCGCGGGTGGCGGTTGTTAGCAAACCCCGGCGTGAAACCCTCCGCCTCGAACGGAGTGAACGCCTTCCCGTCCTTCACCAAGAACGGCCCGCCACCGATCACGTCCGTCACCCTGTTCCAGTCTGCGCCGGTGCACGTCACGCGCAGCTCGATCTCGTCTCCTGCGTTGAAGAACTCGAGCTTTTCCGCGGGCGTACCGCGAAAAGTCAATACGACCTCTCCAGGATCAACCTGCACGGACCTCGAGTTCTCGATCCGCCGCCTCGCCGTCATCGCCCACTGCCCGGCAGGCGAGACCGTGCCGTCAAAACCCAGCACGACGTGCGTCGCTGGCTCGCGCGACGTCGCAAAGCCCGCGACAGGCGTGTTAAGCACCACCATGTTGTCGCCGCACTCCTGATTGATCCCGTAAATCCCGAACGTCTGGCCCTCGACCCTGAAGTTCGCCGAAAACTTGAGGTACGCCGCCTGTGAGAACCCCTTCCCCCAACAGAACGCCGCCCTCCCGCCTTCCGGCACGCTGACCAGCTCTCCAGACTTGATCATCGCTCCGAGAGGATCGCCCGTGAAAGGAAAGAAGTCCGCGTTCACCGCGATCAGCGAGCTCGTCCGTGCCGCCGTCGCCGACACTGTCTCACGCCCGAACGTCGGGCTGCTTGGCTCGAACACCCGGCCCGTCGCCAACTCGCCCGTCATCAGGACTCCCTCTGCGCTCGGCGAGACCCGCACGGCGTGCAAGAGCATCGGTGTCGCCGGCTCGACCTCCATCCGGTACGTCACGCCCGGCGCGATCAGCTTTTCCCAGACCTGCGGAGCGGCGGTCTGTGCCTGTGCGATGACGAGCAGCGTTGTCAGGAGCATGGGGGCTCGATGTAGGTGAGGGTACCCGCGTTGGCGTCGAGCCGGGCCCGCACGCCGAGCGGCACGCTCAGCATCGCCTTCATGTGACCGATGGGAAAGTCGTACACCGCCGGCACGCCGATCGGACGCACGCGGTCTTCCACGATAGTCCGCCAGTTCCAGCGCCCCGTCTTCTCGTCCATCTTCTCGTCCGTGCCGGACATCTCACCGATCACGATCCCCGCGCACGACTGTAGCAGCCCTGAGTTGATCAACTGTGTCAGCCCGGCGTCCACACGCTGCGGCGTCTCGTCAACGTCCTCGATCATGAGGATCCGGCCCTCGGTCTCTAGAGCCTCCGGCGTCCCGAGGCTGTCGCCGAGCAGCGACATGCACCCGCCGGTAGCGACGCCCTCGGCGATCCCGGCCACGAGCGTCTGTCCCCGCTTAGCGCCGCAAGGCGCGGACGCGTCCCCTCGCAGGAGCCGCCTGAACGACTCGATCACCCACGGCTCGCGCTCCACGGACAAAGTCAGCAGCATCGGCATGTGCATTGTCACGAGTCCGCGCCTGTTCAGCGCGATGTGGAGCGTCGTCACGTCGCTGAAGCCGCAGAACATCTTGCCGCTCGCCGCCATCGCGTCCAGGTCGAGGAACGGCATCAGCCGCGCGCAGCCATAGCCGCCGCGCGAGCACATCACGCACGCGACCTCGGGGTCGGCGAAAGCAGACATGAGGTCGCTGGCACGGTCCTGGTCGGTGCCGGCCAGATAGCCGTCGCTCTCGAAGACGTGTGCGCCGAGCGAGACCCGGTACCCCTCGGACTCGAGCAGCGACACGCCATCGGCGGTCTGCTCGGCCGTCAATGGTGACGCGGGCGAGACGACCCGGACGAGGTCGCCTGGCTTCAGCGCCCGGGGCTTGCGCACCTAAGACTCCGGTGCGATCACGACTCGGCGGTTCGGCTCTTCGCCCTCGCTGTACGTGACGATGCCAGGGAACTCGGAGAGCGCCTTGTGCACGACGCGCCGTTCGAACGCAGGCAGGGCGTCCAGCACGGCCTCTTCGCCGCGCTTTGCGACCTCTTCGGCGATCTGCGTCGCAAGCTTCGTCAGGACGTCCTGCCGCTTCTTGCGGTAGTCGTTCCCCTCCAGCACGACGCGGACGCCGTTGTGGAGCTTGCGAGTGGACATCACGTTCATCAGGTACTGCAGCGCGTTGATCACTTCGCCGCGCCTGCCGACGAGGAACGAGACGTCCCGGCCGTCAAGCGTGACGTTCACGTAGCGGCCGTTCAGCTCCATCACCTTGACGCTCACGTCCAGGTCAGCAAGCTCGAGCAGCTCCGTGAGCATCCCGACCAGCTCGTCGGCGTCCGCCTGCGTCGCCACCACGCTCACGGTCTCCTCGGCCCCCTCTTCGGCTGGCGCAGCCGCGGGCTTTTCCTCCTTCGGCTTGTCAGGCTTTGCGGCCCTGGCCCTTGCGGGGCGCTTTTCTTCGGCGGCCGGCTTCTCCTCGGCTGGCCGCTCCGGCTCCGGCGCCTTCTCGGCGGGCTTGGCCGGCGCCTTCGCGATCGGCTCGACCGCCGCAGTGACGGAGGCCGTCTGCTTCACCGTCGCCTTGATCCGCACCTTTCCCTTGCCGAAGAGGCCCTTGGTCTCTTCGAGCACCGTCACGTCAATGTCGGCGCTCTTCACGCCGAGCTTCGTCGCCGCTTCAGCGACCGCCTGTTCGATTGTCGCAGCTGTGATTTCCAACGTATTCATGTCAATGACCTACGAAACTGTTTCGCCCCGCTAGCGCTTCTTCTTCTTCTTAGAGCTCGACTTCCCGGTTTTACCGAAAAACCCGGGGTCAACGGTCGGGGCCTTGCCGTTCACGTCCTTACCCGTCGTGGGGATCGCCCCGCCGGCGGCCGTCTGCACCGGCTGCAACGGCTCTAGTGGCATCCGGTACACGTACAGCGACTGCGCCGTCGCCAGGATGTTCGTGAAGATCCAGTAAACGACGAACGCCGACGGCAGCGGCCAGAAGAACATGAAGACCGAGAAGATCACCGCCATCGAAAGCCCGATCAGGCGCTGCTGCTTCGCGTTCGCCGGGTCGCTCACCGGGGTCAGCATCGTCGTGACGATCATCGAGATCCCGTACAGGACGATCATCAGGTAGTCGCGTTCGCCGAGGTTCGGTGCGAGTTGCATGCCGAGGAAAGTGCCCGCCCCCGGCTGGATCCACAGGAAGAACCCCTTCGTGAACTCGAACCGGTACAGCAGCATGCAGTTGTAAATGATCAAGAACAACGGCAGTTGGATGAGCAGCGGCAGGCAACCGGAGAACGGGTTCATCCCGTACTGCTTGTACAGCGCCATCGTGTCCGTCGTCATCGCTTGCTGGTCGGTGATCTGACCCGTCTTCTTGTCCTTGTACTTCGCCTGGATCTCCTTGATCATCGGCGCGAGCTGCGACATCCGTCGGCCCCAGATGTACTGCTTCTGCGCCAGAGGGAACACTGCGAGCCGCACAAGGATCGCGAGCATCAGAGCGGCGAACCAGTAACTGAAACCAGGAGCGGCGCCGGTCAGGTTGACCAGCCACTCCATCAGTTGGTAACCCGGGATGTAGCCCAGCACCTTCGCGTCCTTGTTCATGACGCTCAGGTCCGCGACCATCAGGTTGTACAGCGCCTCCGGCGTCACCGAGTTTCCAGGGATCTTGCCCTCGACCGGCGAGACCGGGACCTGTCGCTTCCAGAGCGCCGTGGCGCCGTGCTGCTCCCGCATCGCGCGGAAAATGTTGTTGTACGCGTTGTTCAGCTTGCCCTGGTTGTTGTTCTTCAGGGCGTTCGCGTACATCGTCTCGACTTCGATGACCTTCGCGTCGAACTTCATCTCCTCGACCTGCTTCGCGTCGAGGATCCCGGCCTTCTGCGCCGCGTCGAGCTTGCCATCGTAGACCCTGACCTCTGCAGTGACCCCGGCATCGTTCGCGTCCCTGTTCAGCGCGATGATGTTCTCGAACACCTTCTCGGCCGTCCGCGTGTCGTCGTCCGCGGGGTTGGAGCACGCGCTTTGGTAAATGGTGAACGCCAAGAAGAACACGGCGCCCCACAACAGGAACGTCATGACGGGGTTCTGCGCGGGCCTTGCTTGACTCATCGTGAAATCGGTCCTCGGGCTACGGTACGGGGTCGTGCCCCCCTGGGTTGAACGGGTGGCACCTTATGATCCGCCGGAAGCCGAGCCACGAGCCCTTCATCAGCCCGTACTTCTCGATCGCCTCCAACGTGTACTGCGAACAGCTCGGCGTGAAACGGCATACCTTCGGCTTCCATCGCGTTGACCTCTGATACAACCGGATCAGTCGGACGCCGATCCACTTTCCCATCTCGCCCGGATCTCCGTAACCAGAAACTGCAGTTCCTCCCTCAGCGTACCGAGCGTCGCGTCCCGGGCGGAGGGTTTCACCGTCACCGCCAGGTCGAGCCCGTGCACGTCCAGCCCTCGCATCGCCTCGGCAGCCCTGCGCCGCTGCCGGTTCCGCCGGGCATGGCACCCGATCTGCCGCGACGTCGCATAGCCGACCAGTCCCGTTCCCTTCAAGGCGTGGAGGCGGAAGCGCTCGCCGTTCGCGCGAAGGCCGGTGCTGTAGATCTCCTCGAACCTCGCGCGGCTCGGGCCCCTCAGGCCGCCAATCGCTTGCGCCCCTTCGAACGCCGTCGCTTGAGCACGCTGCGACCGTCCGTCGTTCGCATCCGGACGCGGAAACCGTGGGTCTTCTTTCGCTTCCGGTTGTTGGGCTGGAATGTACGCTTCATGTCCGAATAGTCCTAATCCAAGAATGGGCTCGAAGGATACCCGCTCACCCCAGGTAGGGCCTGGGGTCCGTCAGCCGGCCCGTCAGGGCCGTCGCCGCGGCCGTCAAGGGCGAGACCAGGTGGGTCCGCGAACCCGGCCCCTGACGCCCCTCATAGGGCCGGTTCGAGGTCGAGGCCGACCTCTGCTGGGGCCGCAGGACGTCCCCGTTCATCCCAAGGCACATCGAGCACCCGCTGTGGTGCCATTCGAACCCCGCGTCCTTGAAGACCCTGTCCAGCCCCTCCTTCTCCGCCTGCGCCCGCACGGCCTCCGAGCCCGGCACGACCATCGCCCGCACCCCCTCCGCGGCCTTGCGCCCCTTCACGATCTCCGCAGCCTGGCGCAGGTCCTCGATCCGGGCGTTCGTGCAGGAACCGATGAAAACAGTGTTGACCGCCAGGTCCGCCATCGCCGTCCCCGGCTTGAGCCCCATGTAGGTCTGCGCCCGCTCTTCCGTCTTGTCCTTCGGCTCCGGGACCGTCCCCGTGATGTCCACAGTCAGCCCAGGGTTCGTCCCCCAGCTCACCTGCGGAGCGAGCGCCGACGCGTCAATCGTCTCCTCCCTGTCGTACTTCGCGCCAACGTCGCTCGTGAGCGAGCGAGCGTGCTCGACCATCTCTTCGAAACGCTTCCCCTTCGGTGCGTATGGCCTGTCGTTCGCCGCGACGTACTCGAACGTCGTGTCGTCCGGCGCGACCATCCCGGCGCGTGCGCCCATCTCGATGCTCATGTTGCACATCGTCATGCGGCCGCTCATCCCCAGCGCCCGCACCGCCGCGCCCTTGTACTCCACGACGTGCCCCGTCCCGCCGCCGGCGGTCAGCTTGCGGATGATCGCCAGGATCAGGTCCTTCGCGACGACGCCGCGCGGAAACGCCCCCGTGCACTCGATCCCGAGGCTCTTCGGCTTCTTCGGGGTGCGCAGAGTCTGCGTCGCGAGGACGTGCTCGACCTCCGTCGTACCGATCCCGAAAGCCAAGGCCCCAAACGCGCCGTGAGTCGAGGTGTGGCTGTCGCCGCAGACGATCGTCAGGCCAGGGAGCGTGATGCCGAGCTCCGGCCCGATGATGTGCACGATCCCCATGTGCGGATCGAGATAGCCAAAGAGCGGCACGCCGAACTCGCTTGCGTTCCGCGAGAGCGCCGCGATCTGCTGCCCGCTCACCGTGCTCTCGTCAACCGCGCGACCGTCAGTCGGCACGTTGTGGTCCACCGTCGCGAACGTCAGGTCCGGGCGCCGCACCGACCGCCCCTTCTCGCGCAAGCCGTCGAACGCCTGCGGCGACGTCACCTCGTGTACCAGGTGGCGGTCAATGTAGAGCAGCGTCCCGCCGCCGGGCAGGTCCCCCACGACGTGCGCGTCCCACACTTTGTCGAACAGCGTCCTCGGCATCGCCCACTATTCTACGCCTTAGCCCCCCTCGCCCCTCCAGGGGAGAGGGGTCGGGGGTGAGCGGTCTGCGTCCCGCCGCCCCCGCCGTTCCCGTCTAAACTGTCCCTATGCGACGCACGCTGCTCGGCATCTTCGCCGCAGTCGTCACGGGCTTCGGCCTTGCGACCGTGCTCGCGCTCGGCACGGCCTCGATCTCCGCCGCCGTGTTCCGCGCGAACACGCCCGCCGACCAGACGATCGCCCTCAAAGTCCAGGAAATGCGACCAGCCATCGCCGTCGCCGCCGGCATCGGGTTCGTCGTCGGAGCGGGCGTCACCGCCTGGATGTTCCTGTCAACCAGGGGGCCATCAAACGGCCCTGATGACGACGGCCCGGAGCCCCGATCTGAGGTATAAAACGAACCCGCGTGGGGAGTTGCCCGAGTGGCCAATGGGAACAGACTGTAAATCTGTCGGCGATAGCCTACGTAGGTTCGAATCCTGCACTCCCCACCATAATCTAGCAGCGCGCCCTTGTAGCTCAGTGGCAGAGCACTTCTTTGGTAAAGAAGAGGTCACGAGTCCGATTCTCGTCAAGGGCTCCACTCTTCTTTGGGTGGGCGCGGGCCGTTTCCCAGAGACGCTCTAGTGGCGCGCGGTTGTCCAGAAAGCTTGATGTAGACTTCTACTATCGACGAAAACTGCGGTGCGAGCGTACAGACCAAACGGACGGCCCTGTCTCTTTTGGCGGAGCAACAGTGAGTCAGTTCATCGTAGTCAGCGGACTGCCCGCCAGCGGCAAGACCACGGTTGCCACGCACCTCTCTGAGACGTTAGGGCTGCCCCTGATCGACAAAGACGCATTGCTAGAGTCGCTGTTCCAGTCTGTAGAACGCATTGATGTTCACCTGCGACGGGAACTCAGCATGCGGGCTGACCAACAGCTTCAAGAACTTGCACTGCGTTCCAAAAGTGCAATCCTATCGTCTTGGTGGAAACATCCACGTTCGACAGTGGACTCCGGCTCACCGTGCGAGTGGTTGATCGCCTTGCCGGGCCGGGTGGTGGAAGTTCACTGTTGCTGCAGCCCGTCTCTCGCGGTAGAGCGCTTTCTTTCGCGCAAGCGCCACCCATTCCACCTCGACTCTCGATGGACACATGCTGACCTGCTCACATCTTTCACTTCCCAGTCGTCCCTCGGGCCACTCGGTATCGGCTCGTTGGTCACAGTCCCGACCGAACTCCCGATAGACCACTCCGCCCTTGCGCGCGACGTAAAGCGATCCATGCAATTGCCACGAGGCAACTAACCTAGAACGCAGCGACTCCCAAGGGCGGCGAATCCAACGACCGGACGCTTATCGGCGATCATTGCTTACTCGCACCATCCCGGCTATGAGTCTGGAGGGATCCAGCACCTAGTCAAACGATCCGCGTCAGTAGCCGACGGCTCGGCTCGTCCAGCGCGCGTGTGTCCCTGATCTCAAACCGGTTCCCGTCAACGTCAATCAGCATCAGGTGCGTCGCGCTGTGCCACTGCGCGTTCTCCTGCAGGCTCTGCGTGATGAACTCCCGCCGTCCGCGGTCCGTCTCGACCGTCCAGTACGTCGAGCCGAACTCAGTGTGCGCGTGCTCCACGCTCACGACCTGCGACGTCAGGTAGCGGCGGTGCAGCTCCGCCTCCAAAATCGCGCGCCCCTCACGATCTAGTCCCTCCAGCCCGTCAGCCAGCAGCGCGATCTCGCGGTCCTTGCCGTCGAGCAACGACAGATAGCGCCCAGGGTGGGAGATCGGCGACGACCACGCAGGGCGCACCTGCAGCCAGCACCGGTCCTCCGTCTCCATCCTCAACCGGCCCTCCGGGTGATAGAACAGCCTCACGAAAGCACCCCCACGCCCACGATCTCGTTGATCTTGCTCTGCGTCTCGACGAGCTTGAAGAACGTGCCCTTCTTCGCCATAAGCTCCTCGTGCGTGCCGATCTCGCTCACTTCGCCGCGTTCCAGCACGATCAGCCGGTTCGCGTTGCGCAGGGTCGAAAGTCGGTGCGCGATCGCGAACGTCGTGCGCCCCTTGATGAGGTGCGCGATCGCCTGCTGGATCTGCTTCTCCGTCTCGACGTCCACGCTGCTCGTCGCCTCGTCCAAGATCAAGATCCGCGGGTCGTGCAGGATCGCGCGCGCGATGCTGATCCGCTGGCGCTCGCCGCCGCTCAGCTTCGCACCGCGCTCGCCCACGATCGTGTCGTAGCCCTCGGGCCGCGCCACGATGAAGTCGTGAGCGTTCGCCGCCTTCGCAGCGGCCATCACTTCTTCAAAGGAGGCGCTCGGCTTTCCGTACGAGATGTTCTCCGTCACCGTCCCATGGAAAAGGAACGGCTCCTGCAGCACGATCCCGATCTGGCTGCGATAGTCGTGCAGGTCCAGTTCCTTGTAGTCCCGCCCGTCAATGCAGATCCGCCCCGCGTCCGGCTCATAGAACCGCGCGACCAAGTTGATCGTCGTGGACTTCCCCGCACCAGAGTGCCCGACTAGGCCGATCATCTCCCCGGGAGCGGCGACGAACGAAACGCCCTTCAGCACTGGGTTCGACTTGTCGTAACCGAACCGCACGTTCTCAAACGCCACCTCTCCGGCGATCGCGTGCTTCTCGCCCTCGCGACCGCCCGCGTCGCGCGGCATGTCCATCATCTCGAAGATCCGCTCGGCGCTCGCCATCGCGCGGCTGAACCAATTGTTGATCTGCGCGAACCACATCAGCGGCCCGTACACCATCAGCAAATACGAGTTCGCCATCACGAACTCACCCAGCGTCAGCCGGCCGATCATTACGAAGTAGCCGCCCAAGCCCCAGTTGATCAGCATCCCGAACGACACGCACATAGACATCGCGCCCAGGATCGAGTACCAGCGCTGGTCCGCCGCCACCGCGGCGCGCAGACAGTCCTGGTTCCGAACCTGGAAACGGTCGTACTCGTGCCCCTCGCGCACGAACGCCTTCACCACGCGGATGCCGGAAACCGCCTCGTTGATGTGCATGTAAATCCGCGCCCACTTCTGAGAAACCTTGTGGAACATGTTCGAGAGGCTCTTCCAAAACGCCATGCTGATCAGCGCCATCACAGGGATCGGCGCCATGATCGCCGCCGCGAGCAGCGCGTCCAGGTTGAACAAGAACACCAGCACGCCGATCAGCACCAGACCGTTCGTCACCAGGAACGGCATGCCGTCCACGAGGAACATCCAGATCCGGTCCGTGTCCTGCGTGATCCGGCTCGCGATCGCACCGACCGGCTTCTTGTCGAAGTAAGCGACCTGCAACCGCTGCACCGTCTGGAACGTCGCCGCGCGCAGGTCCGCCGCGATGCTCGATCCTAAGAACGTCATCAAGCGGTTGCTCACCACTTGCATGCCGATCGCGAACGCGGCCACCGAGAACCAAATGAGCACGAACGACACCAGCGCCCCCGTGTCTATCGTTGACGACGTCAGCCCGTCCACGATCAGCTTCTGCAACTGCGGCGGAACGAGGTTCATCCCCGTCGCCACGACCGAGAGCGCGATCAGAACGTAGACCTTCGACCGGTATGGCGCAAGGTACTTCGCCACGCGGAAGAACGTCTTGCCGCGGTTGATGCATGACGGGCAGACCCCGTCCTTCTCCGGCAACAACCGGCCGCACTTCACGCACCGCGTCTTCTCGCGCTTGAGGTTGATCAGCAGCTCTTCGCCCTTCGCGATCTGCTCGATCCCGCGCGCCGCCTCCGAGAACAGCTCCGCGTGCGTCAGCGAGTAGGACGTCGCAACGATGTCCTCGCCAGACTTCAGCCGCAGCAACAGCCGGCCGCCAGAAACCAGCGGCTCGTTCCGGGCCGTCTTGATGTCTGCAAAGGGGACGCGCAGCACGCTCGCGCCGCGCTCGTCCAGCACCGAGACCTCGCCCGCAGACACGACCAGCCGCCTGAAGCCGAACTTGGCGTCTTCAGTCATGTCGGCCGTGAGATCGATCAAAACCTGATCGATACTCCGGCCTTCTGGGCTGGCTTGCTGGATCATAAAGTCGTTTGGCCATAGTCAGGGCCGAGCGGCAAGGAAGATCAAATTGTATCAGGGTTCCGAGCCCGCCCTAGGGCCTGCTGAGGCATTTCGTGGCCCCCGGACTCCTCTCCCGACTTTCGACTTTCGACCTTCGATCCTATCCCCCTTCCACCAAACGCAACAAGTACCGCCCGTACTCGTTCTTCGCCATCGGCTCCGCCAACCGGCGCACCTGCCCCGCATCAATCCACCCGAGACCGAACGCGATCTCCTCCGGACAAGAGATCATCAGCCCCTGCCGGCTCTCCACCGCCTCGACGAAATTCGCCGCCTGCAGCATCGAGTGGTGCGTCCCCGTGTCCAACCACGCGAACCCACGACCCATCACCTCAACGCGCAAAGAACCCTTCTCCAGGTACTTCCGGTTCAAGTCCGTGATCTCTAGCTCCCCGCGCGCAGACGGCTTCAACGTCCGAGCAAGCGACAGCACCTGCGAGTCATAAAAGTACAGCCCCGTCACCGCAAACCGCGACTTCGGCGCAGCCGGCTTCTCCTCGATCGAGACCGCGCTCCCCGCACCGTCGAACTCCACCACCCCATACTCCTGCGGCCTGTCCACCGGATAGGCGAACACGACCGCCCCGGAATCCAGCGACGCCGCGCCCTTCAACATCGCGCTCAACCCCCGACCATAGAAAATGTTGTCGCCCAAAACAAGCGCGCAAGCCTGGCCCTCGATGTGCCTCTCAGCGACCAAGAACGACTGCGCCAACCCCTCCGGCTTCGGCTGCACTTCATAGTGCAGCGACATCCCCCACTGCGAACCGTCCCCCAACAACCGCTCAAAGGCCGCCTGGTCGTGCGGGGTCGTGACCACCACGACCTCCCTGATCCCCGCGAGCATCAGCACGCTCAACGGGTAGTACACCATCGGCTTGTTGTAGATCGGCACGAGCTGCTTGCTCGTCGCCATGGTCACCGGGAACAGCCGAGAGCCCGAGCCGCCCGCCAGAACAATGCCTTTCTTGACCACGTCCATCCAGGTTACCTAAGCCCGTTTCAACGCTCCCAGCGGCGGTAAAATGCCCGAACGAGCGGGCGTAGCTTAGTGGTAAAGCTTCAGCCTTCCAAGCTGGGGATGCGAGTTCGATTCTCGTCGCCCGCTCCATTCTGGTTTCTTCCCCTCTCCCCTCTGGGGGAGAGGGGTCACAAAAGGTAACTTCAAAACACAATGTCCCGCCCCCTCCTCCCGACCACCATCCTCTGCCTCGCCGCGACCGCGCTCGTCCTCGCTTCGGCGCCGCAGGAAGAGTGGGTCCCCCTCTTCGACGGCAAGACCCTCGACGGCTGGACCCCGAAGATCGTCGGAGAGAAACTCGGCGAAGACAAGAACAGCACGTTCCGCGTCGAAGACGGAAAGATCGTCGTCCGGTACGACAAGTACGAAGGAGACTACAAGGACCCCTTCGGACACCTCTTCTACAAGTCGGAGTTCGAGAACTACCGGCTGCGGCTCGAATACCGCTTCGTCGGCGAACAAGTGAAGGGCGGCCCCGGATGGGCGTGGCGCAATAGCGGAGTCATGGTCCACGGGCAGCCCGCCGACTCGATGGCCGAGGCACAGAGCTTCCCCGTCTCCATCGAAGTCCAGTTCCTCGGCGGCGACGGCACCGGCAAGCGCCCGACCGGGAACCTCTGCACCCCCGGCACAAACGTCGTCTTAGGCGGAAAGCTCCACACCCAGCACTGCACTAACTCCAACTCCCCCACCCTCGACGGAGACCAGTGGGTCAAGGCGGAGATCGAAGTCAACAAGGGCCACATAAAGCACTTCATCAACGGCAAGCTCGTCATCGAGTACGACGCGCCACAGTACGACCCGGCCGACGCCGACGCGAAAAAGCTGATCAAGTCGGACGACCTCGCGATCAAGCGCGGGACCATCTCGCTCCAGTCCGAGTCCCACCCCGTCGAGTTCCGAAACATCGGACTCCTGAAGCTCGATTGAGACAAGGGAGGGCATGCCTAAGGACGCGCTGACAAAAGATCCTCCGTCAGCCACATACCAAGTCCTGAGGCTCGGAGCCTCGGGCAAGAGTGCGGAACCACTACTCCTACTCCTACTCCTACTCCTACTCCCCCTCCCTTCCCATCCTTCTCCTCATCACCTCCACCGCCGCCGCGTCGCTGTCCACCAGCACACAGGTCCGCCCGTTCCTCAGCGCAGCGACGCCCGTCGTCCCGCTCCCGGCAAAAAAGTCCAGCACCCGCCCGCCCGGTCGAGAGTGCACTTTCACGATCCTCTCCAGCACACCAAGCGGCTTCTGCGTCGGCCAACCCGTCTTCTCAGATCCAGTCGGTGAAACGATCGTGTGCCACCACACGTCCGTCGGCGTCTTCCCGCGCGCAGCCTTCTCCGGAGTCACAAGCCCCGGCGCCATGTACGCGATCCGGTCCATCTCATCGTAGTTGAATGTGTAACGAGAAGGGTCGCGCACGTACCAAAGGATGTTGTCGTGCTTCGCCGGCCACTTCGTCTTCGACCTCGCGCCGTAGTCGTACGCCCACACGATCTCGTTCATGAAGCACTCGCGCCCAAAGATCCCGTCCAACAGGACCTTGCAATAGTGCACTTCGCGGTAGTCAACGTGAAGAAAGAAAGAGCCGTCGGATTTCAACACGCGCCGCGACTCGACGAAGCGCGGCTCCAAAAACGCCAGATAGTCGTCGAACGAGTCCGCGAACGAGGCCGCCCCGACCTCCTCGGTCCTGTAGCGGCGCCCCTTGAAGCCCGACCGGTCCCCACCCTCGTCCAACACCGTCTTCAATCGCTTCCGAGACTGCGCGCGCCCAGTGTTGAAGGGCGGGTCAATGTAGATCAGGTCGAACGACGCATCCGAGAACCCGCGCAAGACCTCCAAGTTGTCGCCCTGAATGATCTCGACGCTCGCCATCACGCAACGCCGATTCTACCGACGTGCCCGCGCAATCCCAGCCCCGATGCCCGAACCCCGTCACCTCCGCCTGTGCCACAATCAACACACTGAGCGGGCGTAGTTCAGCGGTAGAACGTCAGCTTCCCAAGCTGAATGTCGCCAGTTCGATCCTGGTCGCCCGCTCCAGATCAAAAATAGGACTTTTGTCCTGTTTTGCTAAAATAAACTTGACAGACAGTCACCTGGTGGTGGTATCCTTAAGTTATGAGGGGAAGAAGCGCCCGATTCGTCCGATCCGACCGATCTGTCGGATAGGTCGTATCTGTCCAATCCGTCCGATCACAAAAAAACGGCCTTAAAACGGCACCCCCCAAGGGTGCCCCGGTCTGGCCGCGTCGCACCAAGACCGCCCTACCGCAGACACCAAGCGGCTGACCGGGCTCCTAGGCTGGAACAAAACCGGGAGCGGAACGGGAACAAAACGGGGAAACTACGGATCCGAACCTACCCGAACAAACCCGAACCCCCGAACTACCCCTGCGTCGTCCCAGGCTCGACGATCGGCCACGGCTCGAACCGGTTGTGAGTCATGTCCCAATACCCCGGCACGCCGTTGTCAATCAGCATCCGGCTCGCACCGTTCAGGCACGAGCGGTCCGCCTCGCCACTCGGCGAAGACTTCCGCGCAGCCGCGTAGATGACGTTGCGGTAAGTCAAGATCAGGTCGCCGAGCTGCAAGTACCCCTTGCCGTCCTGGCTGATCACGGTCACCGCCGCCATCACCACGACCCCGGGCTCGACCTCCACGTCGAAGACGTAGGCGTCCTTGCCCTTCACCGCGACGTACCGACCCTTGCCGACCATCCGAGCGTTCGGAAGGTAAGCCTTCTTCATCTCACGCAGGACGTAGATCGCCTTCTCTTCGCCGATCCCGAGCTCTTCCAGCTCGTCGGCCTGCCAAGGCAGCCCGCGGGCCAAGTCAACGTCTTCAAACAAAACCCGCGCCCCGCGCAATGACACGTACTCTGGCGTAGCCTGAAGGCCACGCCAGTAGGTAAGGGCCGCGGCGATGACGATGAGCCCCGCCGCGACCATCCAGTAGCGCTTTATAAGACGTTGCAAAAGTATGACTTCGGATTCACAGGGTCGCTACAGTGCTTCAGCATGTAGCACGACCGGTCGCGGAAGAACTGGTCTGGACCGAAGTCGCAGTTGATCCGGTACTCCGTGTACTGGCAACAACCGTCGTCCGGATACGTCGGCGGACAGCCTGAGCCGCAGCCGTCGCCGTTGATCGTCCATGGGCCCGTGCAAGGGACCGCGTCCGGTGCGCAGTCTGCAGGCGGCGCGAACGCCACCGCCGCGCACAAGCCGACAAGAACGGGTGCAATAAAGCGTTTCAGTCTCATTTTCGCTACATTCCTCCATACAAACGGGCCTTCAGTCCAGCCACCACGTCAGGTTCAATGAACCGGACCGGGTGCGCTTTACCAATGAGCCCGAAACCGTAATGCCCATCACGAACTTGCGTACGAACGGGTCTTGCCAGTACATCTCGTAGTCGTCGGTCTTCGGCGGATTGAAGAACGGGTCGCACACGATGACCGCGCCTGAACCCACCTTGTCCGTGTACGCCGCCCAAGTCAGCGACCGCCTGTCGACCTTTTCCGGGATCGGCATGTACATGTAGCTGTGCCAGTCCTCGCTGGGGCGCATTGGCGGGTACATCCCCTTCACACCGCTCCCGAGGAACTCCGCCGAGGGCCATGGCGGCAGCCCCATCGCCTCCAGAGAACCACTCGGAGAGCCGTTGTTCGACTGCGAATAGATCTCGATCGCCAAATGTACTTGACGCATGTTCTGGATGGACTTGGTCTTCAGCGCCGCTTCTTTCGCCTTGCCGACGACCGGGAAGGCGATCGCAGCGACGACGAGAACGATCGCGATAGAAACGATCACCTCGATCAGAGTGAAGCCGCGCCTCAATGCGGCACCCCCATCCGTGAAAGAAAGCCGTTCAAGTCTTCGCCCGAACGCTGCATCGCCAAGAGCGTCCCAGCTTCGTCGAAGGCGTAGACCCGAGGAGTCCAATACGAGTTGAGGGACTGGTGCGCGCCGTCCGAGTCTTCGGCGACCTCGAGCCAAGGGTACGCGTCGCTGACGTTTTCCAACTCCGCGTTCTTCTCGTACACACCGATCACCTTGAAAGACCTGACGTCCTTCAGGACGCTGAAATCGGTCTTCTGCACCGCGCAACCCAGGCAAGTTCCCAAAGTCACGAGCAGCACCGGCTCGCCCTTCAGCACACCAAGCTTGAACGATTCACCCACCGAGGGGTCCTGCCGGCTCCGCTCGTCCGCGAGCTGGTCCGCAGTCACTGTCTCAGGGGCGCTGCGGATTGCGAGGAACACCGTGCCGCACACGAGTGCGGCGACGATCAGTGTCACCCAGCCCAAAAACTTCGCCCCGCCCATGATTGGCCCTGTTCAGACCATTATACGGAGCAGAACCGTGCCAATCGGCCACCAAATGGCCCCTAAATTTGCGGGGTTTTCAACACTCCTTTAAGGGTTTGCAGCCTGCGCCGAGAGCATGCGACCCAAGCAAGTCGGATAACGGGCGAGCACCGAGTCGCTGATCTCCTCCAAGTTCGGCACCCCGTGTTCCATGTTCGCTTCGGTGTCTGCCAGCCGCTCGGCGAGTTCAGACCTAGAATAACCGCTGGAAATGAAAGCGCCGACCCACTCGGCCGCCTCATCGTCGCTCAGGCGGAGCGTCTTGCCGTTCGCCTCCAGGAACACGAGCATCCCCGCGAACGCGATCGCCTCGTTTCCGAATGGGAAAGGCGCCTTCTTGACGAAGCCCGTCAGGAACCGCGCCCCCTGGGCGGCGAGGTCCGTGCTCTGGCCCCACGCGTACTGGAAGAACGTCGCCTCCTCCAGAACAAGCGCGTCGAACGCCTGTGGGGCCTTCGTGATCTTCAGGCTCAGGTTCAACACGTCCTGCAGCGTCAAGTAGTAAAGAGCCATCCGCCCTTGATTATGGCCCTACTCGCATGGGCCGCCGACGGGCACCTTGGAGTGACACCGGCGACAGGCCGCTCTATCGCCCTGGCGCGGACCATTCGCGGCCGTCCGCCAATAGCCGCTCAATGTAGTCGCGAAGCTGCTGCACGGCCGCGTCGAAGGGTTCGAGGTTGCGATAGGAGCGCGCAAGCATGACGGCGCCCTCCATCACTGTGAGCACGTGCATCGCGAGCGCCTGCCGGTCCAGGTCCTCGGGCAGCCGGTCGCCCGCCTCGTCGAAGCACTCGCGGACCTTGTCCACCCACTGGTCGAAGTTCGCGACCATCAGCTCGCGCGCGCGCACGTGTGTGTTCGCCAGCTCGAGCGCGAGGTTGCCGATCGGGCACCCTTGGTTGAACTCCATCACCAGCAGCATCTGCCGGTAGCCGTCGAGAAGCGCGAACACCTTTTCGATCGGGTCGCTGACGCTCGTCCACACGTGGTCGAGCAGCATCGGCTCGATGTTCGCGTAGTAGAACTCGAGCACCGCGATCAGCAGGTCCTCCTTGGTCGGGAAGTAGTAGTAGAGGCTGCCGCTGTTCACGCCCGCCTTCTTCAGGATCTGCGCCACGCCGGTCGCGTTGTAGCCCTGCAACAGGAACAGCTCCTGCGCAGCCGCGACCAGCCTGTCCCGCGTGTTCTCAGTCGGCGTCACCGTCATTCAGCACCTGGATACGCACATGCCTCAGGATGCTCCTCCGCATCGGCTCCACTTGAAGCAAGCCTAGTCCTGAGGCTTCTCTCACTCCGTACTCTGCACTACTTCTCACACACCGCCTTCAGCTTGTTGAGCGCCTCGCCCCACGCGGCGCGAAGACCGTCCGCCTCGCCGCGCGTCTGCACGCGCGATGGCATCACGTTCATCAGCGTCTTGCCCTTGTTGTCCTGGAACATCACGTCCACCTGCACCGGCGCGGTGCTGCCCTTGTGCTCCCAAGAGAAGCGCAGGTCCTTGTTCGGCCGTACGCGGGTGAACGTCGCCTTCGTCCCGGCCTTGCACGTGAGCGTCCCGCCCTCTTTCACGTCCTGCTTCGGGTCGTCGCCGAACACCTCGGCGAACGACTTGCCGTCCGTCCAAGCCTTGTAGACCTTGGCGACCGGCGCGTTGATCGTCTTGGTCGCGCAGATCGAGTAGCCCTCGGCAAGCCCGTCCTTCTTGACGACATTGTTGTGCCGCTCGTACTCGACGTATATCGTCGTCGGCCACCACGGGTCCTTCGTCGTCGCGTAGATGTGCTGCACCGAGTTGCGCCGGCCCTGCTTAAGCCCGTCGAACTTGTCGAGCTCTTTGAACCACTCCTTGAGGGTCTTGCCCGTCGCTTTCTTGCACGCGTCGTCGGTGATCGGAAAGTCAGGGTTGTTGGCGACCTTCATCGCGCGCCTCCTCTCTTGGAGAAGTGCTCGACCAACTTGTCGAGCGTGTACTGGTTGCCGGCCTTGAAGTGCCCTTTCATCGTTTGGCTGTCCTCGGTGTGGTCATAGCCGAGCATCCGCACGACGACCTCGGTCTTGTCGTCGCCGACCGGTTGGAAGTAGATCACGGTCCAGCACTTGGCGATCGCCTCCTTGAACGGGAACGCCGCAGGCGGGCGGCTGACTTTGATCGTCAGCATCCGCTCCGGGTCGTAAGCGATGACCGCGTTCTCGATCGAGTTCGGACCGTTCAGGTCGGTGCCGGCCGCGTAGGCGGTCTTCATCTTCCCGCCGATCTTCAGTTCGAACTCGGCCTCAGAGACCATCCACTTCTTGATCTCTGCGGCATTGGTCCAGGCCCTCCAGACCTCCTTGACCGGGGCGTTGACGACCGCCGTCGTGACCAGCGGCTGATCGGCGGTGGCGAGCTCGAGCATCCGCTCGGCGGGATCCTTCTGCTGGGCAGCCACTACGAAAGCGAGAGTTAGGCTCAAAACCATGTTTCACTAGTCCATTTGAACGTTAGATGATCGTTCAACCAGCAGATTGGCACCAGGCGCCCTGGTTTGTCAAGGGGCCTCAAAAACAAGAAGGCCCTGCTGTGTCAAGGGGCAAAACAACAGGACAACAGGCGTGCCACAAAGCACTAGAAACCTGGTTGCGATACGCTGCCAGATGACCAGGGCGATTGGCAGGAGGACTACCTCGGGACCTGCTTGTACAACTGATCCGCCGAAATCTTCCGACCAAGATACTTGCGGATTTGAGCTGTATGCAGGACTGGGCCATTGACTCCCATCCAGTACTCTGTGATCCCCGAGCCTTCGAGACAAGTGGCAAGCCGACCCCATCGGGATTCCGCGTCCGCGTTATGAAGCCTCACGATCCTAAACGGTAACTCGTTGATCGCGATGTGCCAGCCGTCACTCGAGCGCTTGACATGCAGGACTTGTTGAACCTTGGCGCCTTCGACCTCAGGGCCGCTTTTGAAAGTGAGGAGAACGGCATGTACCCCTCTGGAATAGTCCCTTTCCTTTGGACCCATTTCTTCGAGCGCAAGGTCCTGAAAGTAGGAGTCTGGAAGTCCGGCAGAGGCTGACCCCATCAAATTGACGAACTGCGATTTGCTAATGCCGCTCTTCTCGAACTGGTCCCTGACGGAGATGTCGTAAATGCCCGACCAATCTCGTTCGCGAAGCGAGGCGAGGAACTCTATCTCAACGCCGTAAGGTTCGCTTGACCTCTGGCGCAGTAAGACGAAAAGTGCGGTAGAGCACGCGATTATGACGATTGCGATGCTGATCCACTTCCAATGGGCACGCACTTTCGACTCCTTACTCATGGGCCAATGGGCACGCAGAAGTTGTCTTGGCACTTGAAGTTGGGGCCCTGGATTGGTTCGTAGATGCGATCTATACCGTCGCTCCCGCTTTCCAGGGGACAATCGAGTTCAGTGCCATTCCATTCGCACTTCACAACTTGGCACCAGGCTGGACAACAATAACCTTGCGCAGGTGTCATGCAGCACCGGAACATCGATCCTACTTCTTCCTTTTCGCACTGTTCTTCATACATGCAGTTCCAGTTGTTGCCCTGCGGGCAAGTCGGCGGAGCCGAGGCTATAGCACAGGTCATAATGGTAAGGGTGGAAATGATAAAACGCTTCATGATTTTTACTCGCTGCAGATTCGTGCAATATGGTGATCGCGAAAGAGGTCGTACCGCCCCCTCTTCACAGCGCCACTAGGTAAGAGCCGTATGACAAAGGGCGGGTTGAGGTCTTCAGCCAGCCCACGCTCAGAGGGGTAGTAGTAGACCTCGTCGTGAACAAGGCAGTAGACCGCCGGGTAGCCTTTGGCGGGGTCTTCGAAGAGCTGATCCACTTGCGAGTTCTGCGTCTGCGCGTATGGGTGCGGCTCTTCAATCTTGCCAACCCAGCGATAAGTCGTGCTGCGCTTGCCTTTTGCGCAGGAGGGAGTTGCCGGGCAGTACAGGATCTCGCGAGACGCGAGATATGGCGCAAGGGCATGGTGTGGACGAAGGAGAGCGGAGTTCGGCAGGTCGACGTTCCCATGGACCGGACGATATCCCGGGTTGTCCGCACCATACATCTCCAGCGACATGTAGATTTGACGCAAGCGGCTCGTACAGGATGTTTCCGTACCTTGGAGCTTGGCCCGACTGTATACGGGAAACAGGAAGGCAGCAAGAACGAGTAGGATCGTGACCACCGTTAAAACTTCGACGAAGGTCAATCCTCGACGGGCGAACATCGGCATCCTCCCGGCGCCAGAGCGATCCTCTTTGATGAGCCGGCGTTGATGTATTCGACGTCGGGTAGGAACGACGCTTCTCTAACGCCCGCGAGTGCGATGGCCCAGCTCGCAATGGCCAACGCAAGAGCTGCGAGCAACATGATGCCCCGTCGCAGGCCGTTTCCTTGGTTTTTCAATGCCTTACCCTCCGTTTGGCATTGTACAGCAGCCTTTCGCGAATCTGGGGGGGGGGGGGGTCAG